>NZ_JBIWFS010000008.1:0-428682 GCF_044763135.1 Streptomyces sp. NPDC096205
GCCCGGTTACATTTCGAACCCGGAAGCTAAGCCTTACAGCGCCGATGGTACTGCAGGGGGGACCCTGTGGGAGAGTAGGACGCCGCCGAACAATCTTTGGAAGGACCCCTGGTCACCAGCGTTCAGCTGGGACCAGGGGTCCTTTTGTTTTTACAATGCTTGCAGTACCTAAGACAGGAGTCACCATGTCCACCAACTCTCCCGACGACCGACCGGAGCGCGACCAGCGGCGCCGGGAGGGTGCGGATCGAGGTGACCGCGGGGGCTACCGCGGTGACCGTGGTGACCGCGGCGGGTTCCGCCGTGACGACCGTGGCGACCGTGGTGGGTTCCGGCGCGACGACAGCCGTGGTGACAGCCGTGGTGACAATCGCGGAGACAACCGTGGCGGCGGGTACGGCCGTCGTGACGACCGTGGCGACCGTGGTGGCTTCCGTCGGGACGACAACCGCGGGGACAACCGCGGGGACAACCGTGGCGGGGGCTACGGCCGGCGCGACGACCGCCGGGACGACCGTCGAGACGGGGACCGGGGTGGGTTCCGCCCGTCGTACCAGCGTGACGACCGGGACCGGGACCGTGGGCCGCGTCGTGACGATCGCGACCGGGACCGTGGTGGCTTCCAGCGGCGTGACGACCGCGGGGACCGCCCCGCTTTCCGTCGGGACGACCGCCGCGACGAGCGTCCTGGCTTCCGTCGTGATGACCGGCGCGACGACCGCCGTGACGACCGTCGGGACGACAGCCGTGGTGACAACCGCGGTGGCGGTGGTTACGGCCGTCGTGACGACCGTGGCGACCGCGGTGGGTTCCGTCGGGACGACAGCCGTGGTGACAACCGTGGCGGCGGCTACGGCCGTCGTGACGACCGTGACCGTGGTGGTTTCCAGCGGCGTGACGACCGTGGTGAGCGTCCCGCTTTCCGCCGTGACGACCGGCGCGACGACCGTCGGGACGAGCGGCGCGATGAGCGTCCTCCCTTCCGCCGTGACGATCGCGGGGACCGTCCCGCCTTCCGTCGGGACGACCGCCGCGACGAGCGTCCCCCCTTCCGCCGCGATGACCGCCGCGACGACCGCCGCGATGACCGCCGCGACGATCGGCGTGATGGCGACCGTGGTGGGTTCCGTGGGCGTGACGACCGTCGGGACGAGCGCCGTGACGACCGTCGCGACGGCGACCGTGGTGGGTTCCGTGGCCGCGGTGGAGACGACCGTGGGGGCCGTGGTGGCTTCCGGGGTCGGGACGACCGTGGTGGGCGGCCCGGCGGTGACCGCGGTGGCTTCCGCGGGCGTGGCGGCGACGACCGACGCGGTGGCGACGACCGGCGTGGCGGGGGCCGCTTCCGCGACGAGCGGGACCGCGATCGCGACCGTGAGCCGATCAAGCGGCTGCCGATCCCCGAGGACGTCACCGGCGAGGAGATCGACAAGGACGTCAAGCAGGAGCTCCAGAGCCTGCCCAAGACGCTCGCGGATGACGTCGCCAGGAACCTGGTGATGGTGGCGCGGCTCATCGACGAGGACCCCGAGGGCGCGTACGGGTACTCCCGTGTGGCGCTGCGGCTGGCGTCGAGGGTCGCGGCCGTGCGTGAGGCCGCCGGCTTCGCGGCGTACGCCAACCAGAAGTACAGCGAGGCCCTCGGCGAGTTCCGGGCCGCGCGGCGGATGACCGGCACCGTGGAGCTGTGGCCGGTCATGGCCGACTGCGAGCGCGGGCTCGGCCGGCCGGAGAAGGCGCTGGACATGGCCGGTGCCCCCGAGGTGAACAAGCTCGACAAGGCCGGCCAGGTGGAGATGCGCCTCGTCGCGGCCGGTGCACGGCGGGACATGGACCAGATCGACGCGGCGATCGTGACGCTGCAGAGCCCGGAGCTGGCCTCCAACTCCGTCCAGCCCTGGACCGCGCGGCTGCGGTACGCCTACGCCGACGCGCTGCTCGCGGCCGGTCGTGAGGGCGAGGCACGGGAGTGGTTCGCGAAGGCTGTGGAGGCCGACCGCGACGGCAGCACGGACGCGTCGGACCGGCTGGCGGAGCTGGACGGTGTCGAGTTCGTCGACGCGCTCGACGAGAGTGGTGCGGACGAGGCCCTGAGCAGCGCCGCCCCCGAGGCCGAGGAGAAGCCGGCCGAGGCCGAGGAGAACAAGCCCGTCGTCGAGGGCGATGACGAGATCGGCGACGAGGCCCGCGACGAGGCCCGCGACGAGGACTGACCTCGGCTGAGCGTCGTACACGAAGGGCGGGGTCCCGAGATCGGGGTCCCGCCCTTTTCTTTTGCCCTCTGTGTGCTTCGTACGACGTCAGATGTCGAGTGCCCGCAGGACCAGGCCCGAGGCGGGCTTCGGGCCGAAGGACGTCGACTTGCGGGGCATCGTGACGCCCTGGCGGGCCAGGGCGCGGACGACGTCCTCGCGGACGGGGTGCATGAGGACGGCCGTGCTGCCGGCGCGTTCGGCCTTGGCGACCGTGGCGGCAGTGTCGTGAATGTAGGCGATGCGGGCCGGGTCGTCCTCGGGGATGTGCCAGAGGTGGGCGAGGAGCGTGGAGTGCAGGACCGTCGCGTCGAGCGTGCGCCAGGCGGCGGGGCGGTCGGCGGGGACCGTGCGGTCCAGCAGCGCCGGGTCCGGGCGGTCGATCAGGTGGAAGGCGCCGTCGCCGGCGAGCAGGAAGGCGTTGCCCTCGCAGGCCGCGTCCGCCAGGGTCTCCAGGGCCCCGGGCAGGGGCAGGTCGAGGCGGCGTACGCGGAAATGGCCGTCGAGCGCGGTCAGGGCGTCGGACACCGGCAGGCCGTGCAGGAGGCGGTGGATGGCGCGGACCCGTAGGGGGTAGCGGGCGGTGTCGACCAGGAGGACCAGGCCGAGGTCCCAGGGGCTGGGGGAGGGGTGCTCGGCGCGCAGCCGGCGGTAGGTGGCCCAGCGGTGGTGGCCGTCGGCGATGAGGGCCTGGTGGTGGGCCAGGTCGTGCTGGACGAGGGCCAGGTCGGCCGGATCGGTGACCGACCACAGGCGGTGGCAGTAGCCGTCCTCGGTGGTGGTCGACAGCAGTGGGGGCTGCTCGGCGGTGCGCTCGATGACCTCGGCCGCCGAACCGTTGCCGCGGTAAGTCAGCAGCAGGGGTTCGAGGTTGGCCCAGGTGGCGCGCATCAGCGCGGCGCGGTCGGCGACGACGTGCGGCATGACGTCCTCGTGGGGCAGCACGATGCCCTCGGACGGGTCGGAGACGCGCAGGTTGCCGATCAGGCCGCGCTGGAGCATGCCGTCGGCGTGGCGCTGCTCGTACACGTACAGGGCGGGGTCGGGATCGGCGGTCAGGACGCCCTCGGCGAGCCAGCGGCGCAGGGTGTCGGCGGCCTGCTCGGTACGGGCGCCGACGGTGCCGGCCTGCGGGAGGATCAGCCGGACGATGTTGTACGGGTCCGCGTCCTGGAGGTGGTGCACTCCGTCGGGGCGTACGACGACGTCGTACGGCGGGGACGTGACGGCGGCCAGACTGCCGACCCGGTCGGGGTCGTAGCGCAGGCCTCGGAACGGGGTGAGTTCCAGGCCTCGGGGCGCCGTTGCTTCCGAGTGACCTGCAGTGTTCATCAGGGCATCGTACGTGTCGGACGGGTGTCAGTGGCATGGGGGATGATCGGGGGAAAGGCGAGCGGACGAGGAGCGATGCGGAATGAGCCGGAGTGTCAGGACGAGGCCCGAGGGCAGTGGGCAGACCCTGAGCGAGGCGTACGACACGGCGCTGCTCGACCTGGACGGGGTGGTGTACGCGGGCGGGAGCGCGATCGTGCACGCCGTGGAGTCGCTGGCGGTCGCCCGGGAGGGCGGGATGCGTCTGGCGTACGTCACCAACAACGCGCTGCGGACGCCGGACACCGTGGCCGGGCACCTGACCGAGCTGGGGATACCGACCGGCGCGGAGGACGTCATCACCTCGGCGCAGGCGGTCGCGCGGCTGATCAGTGAGCAGGTGCCGGCGGGGGCGCGTGTGCTGGTGATCGGCGGCGAGGGGCTGCGGGTCGCGCTGCGGGAGCGGGGGCTGGTGCCCGTGGAGAGCGCCGACGACGATCCGGCGGCCGTGGTGCAGGGGTACGGCGGGCCGGACCTGCCGTGGGGGCGGTTCGCGGAGGCGTCGTACGCGGTGGCGCGCGGGGTGCCGTGGTTCGCGTCGAACACCGACCTGACGATTCCCAGCGGGCGGGGGATCGCGCCGGGCAACGGGGCGGCGGTGGAGGTCGTGCGGATAGCGACCGGGGCCGAGCCGCAGGTGGCGGGCAAGCCGCTGCCTCCGATGCACCGGGAGACCATTCTGCGTACGGGTGCCGAGCGGCCGCTGGTCGTCGGGGACCGGCTGGACACCGACATCGAGGGCGCGTTCAACGGCGAGGTGGACTCGCTGCTGGTGCTGACCGGCGTGACGGACGGGGCCCAGCTGCTGGCGGCGCCGCCGCAGCACCGGCCGACGTACGTCGACGCCGACTTGCGCGGGCTGCTGACCGGGCAGCCGGAGGTCGTCGAGGCGGGCGGCGGCTTCCGGTGCGGGGGGTGGACCGCGACGGCGGGTGCCGCGCTGGAGCTGGAGGGTGACGGGGAGGCGTTGGACGGGCTGCGGGCGTTGTGCGCGGCGGCGTGGACGGCGGCCGGGGATGGCTCCTGCGAGCTGGACGGGGGCAAGGCGCTGGCGCGGCTGGGGCTCTGAGGAGCGGTCAGAGGACGTGTGCCGAGTGGTCATCGGTGCGGTCGGAGGACGTGTGCCGGGCGGTCTTCGATGCGGTCGGAGGACGTGTGCCGGGCGGTCTTCGATGCGGTCGGAGGACGTGTGCCGGGCGGTCTTCGATGCGGTCGGAGGACGTGTGCCGAGCGTCCGTCGGTGCGCCCGTGGGTGCGGACGGGCATCGTCCAGGATGGGAGGGTAGGCTAACCTAACCTCCGTGTTGGTCGACAGTCCTCCAGAACCGCGCGCGGAAACCGCCTCCGCGCCTCCCGACCGCCGTGCGATACGCGCCGCCGGGCTTCTCGTCTCCGTCCTGATCCTGGCGTGCGTCGCGGTGGCGAGCCTCGCGATCGGGGCCAAGGAGCTGTCCCTGGGTCAGGTCTGGCACGGCCTGTTCCAGGCGTCCGGGACCTACGGTGACGTCGTTGTCGACGAGAGGCTGGCGCGGACGCTGCTCGGGCTGCTCGCCGGGGCCGCGCTGGGACTGGCCGGGGCCGTGCTGCAGGCGCTCACCCGCAATCCGCTGGCCGACCCCGGACTGCTCGGCATCAACGCCGGTGCGTCCGCGGCGGTGGTCACCGCGATCACCTTCCTCGGGGTGACGAGCCTGCAGGGCTATGTGTGGTTCGCGTTCTTCGGGGCGGCGGCGGTCGGGGCGCTGGTCTGGTTCCTCGGCGGCAGCCGGGGCGCCACTCCCGTGCGGCTCGCGCTCGCCGGCACCGCGCTCAGCGCCGCCCTGTACGGCTATCTGCAGGCCGTGATGATCGTCGACGAGGCGGCGCTGGGCAAGATGCGCTTCTGGACGGTCGGTTCGCTGAGCTCGGCGACCGACGAGACCATCACCCAGGTGCTGCCTTTCATCGCCGCCGGCGTGCTGCTCGCCCTCGGGCTGGCCCGCCCGCTGAACGCCATGGCCATGGGCGACGACACCGCCAAGGCCCTCGGTGCCCACCTGGGCCGCACCCGGGCGCTGTCGATGCTCGCCGCGACCGTGCTGTGCGGGGCCGCGACGGCCGCCTGCGGGCCGATCGTGTTCGTCGGCCTGATGGTGCCGCACGTCGTGCGCTCCTTCACCGGCCCCGACCTGCGCTGGATCCTGCCGTACGCGGCTGTCCTGTCGCCCGTGCTGCTGCTCGGCGCCGATGTCGTCGGCCGTCTCGTGGCCCGTCCCGCCGAGCTCCAGGTCGGCATCGTCACCGCGATCGTCGGCGGCCCGGTCTTCATCTTTCTCGTACGACGGCGGAGGACGGCCCAGCTGTGAGCACCGCAGTGAAGAACCCGCGCGGCACCACCCGGGCCCTGCGCACCCCCGGCGGGCTGTCCGTCCGCCTCGATGTGCGCGCGTTCGTCGTCGTGGCACTGCTGCTGGTGGCCGCGCTGACCGCGAGCGTCCTGCTGATCGGCACGGGCGACTTCCCCATCTCCGCCGGGGACGTCGTCAAGACGCTGGCCGGGAACGGCAACGCGGGCCAGGAGTTCATCGTCAACCAGCTGAGGCTGCCGCGGGTCCTGGTCGGCCTGCTGGTCGGCGCCTCGCTCGGGCTCGGCGGGGCGCTGTTCCAGGCCGTGTCCCGCAACCCGCTGGGCAGCCCGGACGTGCTCGGGCTCGGCCAGGGCGCGACGGCCGGCGCGCTCGTGGTGATCGTCCTGATGTCCGGCAGCGCCGGACAGGTCGCGGCCGGCGCGCTCGTCGGCGGCCTGGTCACGGGCCTCGCCATCTATCTGCTCGCCTGGAAGCGGGGCGTGCACGGCTACCGGCTGGTCCTGGTCGGCATCGGCGTCTCGGCCATCGCCACCGCCGTCAACGGCTATCTGCTCACCAAGGCCGACCTCGTCGACGCCTCCCGGGCGATCTTCTGGATGACCGGATCGCTCAGCGGCCGCGACTGGGAGCAGGTGAAGCCGCTGCTGTGGCTGTGCGCCGTACTCGTCCCGCTCGTTCTCGCCAATGCGCGCGGGCTCAGGATGATGGAGATGGGCGACGACGTGTCCAACGCGCTCGGGGTGCGTGTCGAGCGGGTGCGGATGCTGCTGATGGTGGCCGCCGTGCTGCTCAGCGCGTCCGCCACCGCCGCGGCCGGACCGGTCAGCTTCGTCGCGCTGACCGCGCCGCAGCTCGCCCGGCGCCTGACCCGCTCCCCGGGCCCGAACCTGCTGGCGTCCCTGTGCATGGGAGCCGCCCTGCTGGTCACCGCCGACTGGGGCTCGCAGCGGCTGTTCGGCGCCGACCAGCTGCCGGTGGGCGTGGTCACCGGTGTGCTCGGCGGCGTGTACCTGCTGTGGCTGCTGGTCACCGAGCGCCGGGCGGGGCGGATATGACGCCGGGCATGCGCAAGGCCGCGTACGAGAACACTTCGAGGAGCACTGTGAACCGCCTGTCCGCCGAGAACGTCACCCTCGCCTACGACCAGCGCGTCATCGCCGAGCAGCTGTCGGTGGAGATCCCCGACAACTCCTTCACGGTGATCGTCGGCCCGAACGCGTGTGGCAAGTCGACGCTGCTGCGGGCGCTGTCGCGGATGCTCAAGCCGAGCCAGGGCCGGGTGCTGCTGGACGGGCAGGTCATCCAGTCGATGCCGGCGAAGAAGGTCGCGCGCACCCTCGGCCTGCTGCCCCAGTCGTCCGTGGCGCCCGACGGCATCACGGTCGCCGACCTGGTGGGCCGGGGCCGCTACCCGCACCAGGGCATCCTGCGGCAGTGGTCGGCCGAGGACGAGCGGATCGTCCAGGAGTCCATGGCGCACACCGGGGTCGCCGAGCTGGCCGACCGGTACGTCGACGAGCTGTCCGGCGGCCAGCGACAGCGCGTGTGGATCGCCATGGCGCTCGCCCAGCAGACGCCGCTGCTGCTGCTCGACGAGCCGACGACCTACCTCGACATCCAGCACCAGATCGACGTCCTCGACCTGTGCGCCGAGCTGCACGAGACACAGGGCCGCACCCTGGTCGCCGTACTGCACGACCTCAACCACGCGGCCCGGTACGCCACGCATCTGATCGCCCTGAAGGGCGGCGAGGTCATCGCGCAGGGCGCCCCGAACGACGTCGTCACCGCCGAGCTGGTCGAGGAGGTCTTCTCCCTGCGCTGCCAGGTCATCGACGACCCGGAGACGGGCACACCGCTGGTGGTGCCGGCCGCGCGCAAGGCACGCGCACGCGTGGCGGCGACAACGGCGGCCACAGCGGCGGGGACAGCGGCTAAAGAAGCTTCCTGAGGACCATCAGGTCGCGCAGGCCCGCGTGCAGCTTCACCCGGCCGGAGCCCCAGGCCTTGGCGAAGTGCAGCTCGCCGTCGACCAGGGCGACCAGGTCGTCGCCGGTCATGGCCAGCCGGATCTGGGCCTTGTCCGCGGGCGGGCCCTGGAGGGTGTCCCGGACATGGATACGGCCCTCCGACATCCGTCCCACGAAGGTGGTGTCCAGGTCGGTGATGTGGCAGCTCACCGAGCGGTCCAGCGCGGCGGCCGCACGGACGTCGCCCTCGGCGCTGCCCATGTGCTCCGAGAGCTTCTCGAGTGCGGCACGGCACTCCTCGATCGTCGCCATCGTCACCGACGGTACCGCAGCGATTCGGGGTAGCGTCGGGGCATGAGCGACGCTGTTCCGGAGCCGGACCTCCCCAAGACGGAGCCGGACCTTCCCCGGGCGGAGCCGGATCTCCCCCTGGCGGAGCCGGACCTCCCCGACGAGGACCCCTCCGCCCCGGCCCCCCTCGACGTCCCGCGCACCCCCACCGGCCACGCCGAGGTCGACGCCCAGCTCCAGCGGCTGGCCGACGCCGACCACCTCGCCACGGACGGACATCTGGAGGTGTACGAGGATGTACACCGGGGGCTGCGTGACGCGCTCACCGCGCTCGACGCCCGCCCGGGACCTCCGGCGCCCCCATCGCTGCACGGGAACAACAGGAGCTGAACCGAACGTGGCAGGAGTCGCACGCCGCCGTCTCGACGCCGAGCTGGTCCGCCGGAAGCTGGCGCGCTCGCGCGAGCACGCCAGCCAGCTGATCGCCGCGGGGCGGGTGACCGTCGGCAAGACCGTCGCGACCAAGCCGGCCACCCAGGTGGAGACGGCGGCGGCGATCGTCGTGCAGAGCGACGACAGCGATCCCGAGTACGTGTCCCGGGGTGGGCACAAGCTCGCCGGGGCGCTGGCGGCCTTCGTGCCGCAGGGCCTGGTCGTCGAGGGCCGCCGGGCCCTGGACGCGGGCGCCTCCACCGGCGGCTTCACCGATGTGCTGCTGCGCGCCGGTGCCGCGCACGTCGTCGCTGTCGACGTCGGCTACGGGCAGCTCGCCTGGTCTCTGCAGAGCGATGAACGCGTCACCGTCAAGGACCGTACGAACGTACGCGAGTTGACGCTCGAGGCGATCGACGGAGAGCCGGTGGACCTTGTCGTGGGAGACCTGTCCTTCATTCCGCTCGGACTGGTGCTGCCCGCCCTCGTGAAGTGCGTGCGGGCGGACGCCGATCTGGTGATGATGGTCAAGCCGCAGTTCGAGGTGGGGAAGGAGCGGCTGGGCAGCGGGGGTGTCGTACGGAGTCCGCAGCTGCGGGCGGAGGCCGTGCGGGGCGTGGCCGAGAAGGCGTGGGAGCTGGGGCTCGGGGTGAAGGGCGTGACCGCCAGTCCGCTGCCCGGGCCTTCGGGGAACGTCGAGTACTTTCTGTGGCTGCGGGCCGGTGCCCCCGAACTGGACCCGGCCGATGTTGACCGTGCAGTGGCGGAGGGGCCGCGTTGACACCGAATCGAGCTCGTACTGTTTTCCTGCTGGCCCACACCGGGCGGCCGGCTGCCATCCGCAGCGCCGAGCTCGTGGTCAAGGGGCTGCTGCGGTCCGGGATCGGCGTACGGGTACTGGAGTACGAGGCGCGCGATCTGCCGCTGCCGGACGAGGTGCAGCTGGTCAAGGAGGCGACACCGCAGTGCCTCGATGGGTGCGAGCTGCTGATCGTCCTCGGCGGTGACGGCACCCTGCTGCGCGGGGCGGAGTTCGCGCGGGCGTCCGGCGTGCCGATGCTGGGCGTCAACCTCGGGCGGGTCGGCTTCCTGGCGGAGGCCGAGCGGGACGACCTCGACAAGGTCGTCGACCGGGTGGTGTCGCGGTCGTACGAGGTCGAGGAGCGGATGACCGTCGATGTCGTCGTGCACAGCAACGGCGACATCGTGCACACCGACTGGGCGCTGAACGAGGCGGCCGTGCAGAAGGCGGGCGCGGAGAAGCTGCTCGAGGTCGTGCTGGAGATCGACGGGCGGCCGGTGACGGGGTTCGGGTGCGACGGGATTGTGCTGTCCACGCCGACCGGGTCGACCGCTTATGCCTTCTCCGCCGGGGGGCCTGTGGTGTGGCCCGAGGTGGAGGCGCTGCTGATGGTGCCGATCTCCGCGCACGCGCTGTTCGCGAAGCCGTTGGTGACCTCGCCGGATTCTGTGCTTGCTGTGGAGGTTCTGCCGCACATCCCGCCGGGGGTTCTGTGGTGTGACGGGCGGCGGACCGTGGAGCTGCCGCCCGGCGCTCGGGTGGAGGTGCGGCGGGGGGCCGTGCCGGTGCGGCTGGCTCGGCTGCACCACGCTTCGTTCACGGACCGGCTGGTGGCCAAGTTCGCGCTGCCCGTCTCCGGGTGGCGGGGGGCGCCGCACTAGCCGTCTGTGGGGGTGGTCGCTCTCTCGTCGGCGGCTGCGGATTCGTCGTGGTTGCTCGCGCAGTTCCCCGCGCCCCTGGGGCATACACTCCGGCGGGTGACAAGGGCGCCTCGCACTCCGTGCCGCTTACCTCGTAAGGTCTTCACCGTGCTGGAAGAGATGCGGATACGGTCGCTCGGCGTCATCGACGACGCGGTTGTCGAGCTGTCGCCCGGGTTCACTGCCGTCACCGGTGAGACGGGTGCGGGCAAGACCATGGTGGTCACGAGCCTGGGGCTGTTGCTGGGCGGGCGGGCGGATCCGGCGCTGGTGCGGATCGGGGCCGAGAAGGCGGTCGTGGAGGGGCGGATCGCGCTGGACGCGGACGCCGCCGTGGCCGTGCGGGCCGAGGAGGCCGGGGCCGAGCTCGACGACGGGGCGCTGCTGATCAGCCGTACCGTTTCGGCCGAGGGGCGCTCGCGGGCGCATCTGGGCGGGCGCAGCGTGCCTGTGGGCCTGCTGGCCGAGCTGGCCGACGAGCTGGTGGCCGTGCACGGGCAGACCGATCAGCAGGGGCTGCTGAAGCTGTCCCGGCAGCGGCAGGCGCTCGACCGGTACGCGGGGGACGCGGTCGCTGTGCCGCTCGCCAAGTACGCCGAGGCCTACCGCAGGCTGCGGGCCGTCTCCGCCGAGCTGGAGGAGATCGTCACGCGCGCGCGTGAGCGGGCCCAGGAGGCCGACCTGCTGCGCTACGGCCTCGACGAGATCGCGGGCGTGGAGCCGCGGGCCGGTGAGGACACGGAGCTGGCCGAGGAGGCGGAGCGGCTGGGGCACGCAGAGGCCCTGGCGTCCGCAGCTACGGCCGCGCACGCCGCGCTGGCGGGCAACCCGGAGGACCCGGAGGGCGTCGACGCCGGCACGCTGGTGGCGGGCGCGTACCGGGCGCTGGAGGCCGTACGGTCGCACGACCCGGCGCTGGCGGCGCTCGCCGAGCGGATCGGGGAGATCGGCATTCTGCTGGGCGATGTGGCCGGGGAGCTGGCCGGGTATGCCGACGATCTGGACGCCGATCCGCTGCGGCTGGCCGCGGTGGAGGAGCGGCGGGCCGCGCTGACCGGGCTGACCCGGAAGTACGGCGAGGACATCACTGCCGTGCTGGCGTGGGCCGAGCAGAGTGCCGCGCGGCTGACCGAGCTGGACGGCGACGACGAGCGGATCGGGGAGCTGACCGCCGAGCGGGACGCGCTGCGCGCCGAACTGGGCGGGCTTGCGCAGGCGTTGACGGACGCGCGCACGGAGGCCGCGGAGCGGTTCGCGGCCGCGGTGACGGCGGAGCTGGCCTCGCTGGCCATGCCGCACGCGCGGGTGTCCTTCGACATCCGGCAGACCGAGGACCCGGACGGGGTGGAGGTCGGCGGGCGTACCGTCGCCTACGGGCCGGCCGGTGCCGACGAGGTCGAGCTGCTGCTGGCCCCGCACCCGGGGGCGCCGGCGCGGCCCATCGCCAAGGGCGCGTCGGGCGGTGAGCTGTCGCGCGTGATGCTGGCCGTGGAGGTCGTGTTCGCGGGGACGGACCCGGTGCCGACGTATCTTTTCGACGAAGTGGACGCCGGTGTCGGCGGCAAGGCGGCCGTGGAGATCGGGCGGCGGCTGGCGAAGCTGGCCCGGACCGCGCAGGTCGTGGTCGTCACCCATCTGCCGCAGGTGGCCGCGTTCGCCGACCGGCAGCTGCTGGTCGAGAAGACCAACGACGGGTCGGTGACCCGGTCCGGTGTGAAGGTGCTGGAGGGCGAGGACCGGGTCCGGGAGCTGTCGCGGATGCTGGCCGGGCAGGAGGACTCGGAGACGGCCCGGGCGCATGCCGAGGAGCTTCTGGCCACGGCTCGGGCGGATGCCGGGTAGACCCCGGTCGTTCACCCGTGTGGGTGAGGTTCCGGGGGGTCTCGGCCTGGGTTCCTGACGTCGCCGTCCCCGGAACACCCGTACGTCCTGGCATCCTTGGCCGTGTCTGTCCGTCCCCGAATCAGGAGCCCCGGCCACGTGAGCCACGTGAGCAGCCAGTCAGCGCCCGGACAGTCGCCGCTTCGCACCGTGCAGGTGCTCGGTGGCGGCAACGCCCGCAGCAGCGCGCATGTGCGGTCCCTGGCGTCCGGGCTCGTCGCGAGGGGCGTGCGTGTCACGGTGTGCGCCCCCTTCGAGGCCGCTCACACCTACGACTTCGCCGGGGCCGGCGCCGACCATGTGCACATCCCGCGCAGCAGCGACCCGGCGTCCGTGGCCGCGCTGCGGGCGGCCTGCGCGGATGCCGACCTGGTGCACGCGCACGGGCTGCACGCCTCGTTCCGGGCGGTGCTCGCGCTCAGCGGGCGGCGCACCCCGCTGGTGGTGACCTGGCACGGGCGGGCGCAGGCCGAGGGGGCGCGCGCTCACTTCCTGCGTCTGCTGGAGCGGCGGGTGGTGAAGACCGCCTCGGTGGTGCTCGGCACGACCTCCGACCTGGTGGACCGGGCCCGTTCGACCGGCGCCCGGGACGCACGCCTGGCCGCGGTCGCGCTGGCCGGGCGGCGTACGGTGGTCGACCGTGACGAGTCGCACCGGCCCAAGCTGCGGGCCGAACTCGGCGCAACCGGGCGGCCGTTGCTGCTCGCGGTCGGCTCCCTGGACCGGCACCGCGGTTACGAGGTGCTGCTGGACGCGGCCCGCGCCTGGCGCACGCTGGACCCGGTGCCGCTGGTGGTGATCGCCGGCGAGGGCCCGCTGCGGCCGCTGCTGCAGGGGCGGATCGAGGGCGAGGGGCTCGCGGTGCGGCTGCTGGGCCGCCGCGACGACGTGCCCGAACTGCTCGCGGCCGCCGATGTGGCGCTGCTGCCGAGCAGTTGGGAGTCGCGCTCGGTGTTCGCCGAGGAGGCCCTGCACGCGCGTGTGCCGCTCGTCGCCACCGACGTCGGCGGCGTCCCCGACCTCGTCGGTGACGCGGCCGAACTCGTGCCCTACGGCGACGCGGACGCACTCGCCCGGGCCGTCACCGGCCTCCTCGCCGACCCCGAGCGCCGCGAGGAGCTGCGGGAGCGGGGCGTACGGCAGGCGGCGACCTGGCCGACGGAGGACGAGACGGTGGCGCAAGTGCTCAGCGTGTACGACGAGTTGACGCAGGCCCGGCCTCTGATCTAGGGCCTGTCCTCCGGATCATGCCGGTGTCGGAGGACAGGCCCTAGCCCACATGCCGCCTTGCCCTCAGCGCCAGGCTCAGCGCCAGCACCGTCTGCGGGTCGTCGAGGTCGGTGCCCAGCAGCTCGCCGATGCGGGCGAGGCGGTTGTAGAGGGTCTGCCGGTTGAGGTGCAGCTCGCGGGCCGTCTCCGCCTTGCGGCCCGCGTGGGCGAGGTAGGTCTCCAGGGTGGGCAGCAGCGGAGGCTTGGAGCGGCGGTCGTGGTCGTGGAGGGGGCCGATGGCCCGCTCCACGAAGGCGGCCAGGTCGGGATGGTCGCGCAGCCGCCACAGCAGCAGGTCGATGTCGAGGCGGCGGGCGTCGTACCAGGGCCGGTCGGCGAGGCCCTGCGCGGCGGCGGCGGTCTCCGCCGCGTGCCGCAGCCCCGCGGAGGCCGCTGCCCAGCCGCCGGCGACTCCGACGACGACCACCGGAGGCCGGGCACCGGGGCGTTGCATCCCGGCCCGCTCCGCGCCCGCCCGCAGCGCGGCCGCCACCCGGTCGGCGACCGCGGCCCGCTCCGACTCGGTGCGCAGCCCCAGCAGCAGCGGCACCCGGCCCTCCACCGGACGCACGCCCAGCAGCACCGGCACCCCCACCGAGGCCAGCTCCTCGGCGACCGCGCGGGCCAGTACGGCCCAGCCGCCGCCGGGGGAGAGGGTGTCGCCGAGCCGCATCACCACGGGGAGCAGCGGTCCGGTGCCGGGCTTGAAGCCGAGGACGCGGGCCTGCGCGGGGGCGTCGTCGGCGGCGATCCGCCCCTCGGCGAGGTCGGTGAGGAAGTCGCCGCGTCCGCGCGCGGCCAGCTCCTCCTCCTGGCGGGCCTGCATCAGCACCACGGCCAGTATTCCGGCGGCCCGTTCGGCGGCGATCCGGTGCACCGGCGCGAGCGGGGCGCGCACCGGCAGCAGGACCAGCCGGGCGCGTACGGACCCGGTGCCGGGGCCGCCGCCGGGCACGTCCACCAGCACCGAACCGGCGGGCGGGGGCACGTCCCCCCGCTGGCCGCGCAGCCCCTCCCACACCTGGAGCGGATCGGTGCCCTCGGGCCCGGCCCCGGCGGCGTACAGCAGACGGCCGTCGTAGGTCTCCAGGAAGACCGGGTTGTCGCCGAAGTCGGCCAGGATGCCGAGGACTTGAGGCACTCCGCCGCCGCCGAGGAGGGCCTGGGTGCAGCGGCGGTGCACCTCCTCGGCGCGTTGCAGCAGGGCGTAGTGGCCGTTGACGATCTCGGTGTGGACCTCCTCCGTGACGGTCACGAAGGGCACCTCGCGGTGCAGTTGGACCAGCGGAAGCCCTGCCGCGCGGGCCGTCTCGATCAGGGCGGCGGGCAATCGGCTGAAACGCGGCCCGAGTTCGACGACGAGCGCGGCGATGCCCCGCTCGGCCAGCGTCCGCACGAACGCGCGCTGTTCGGCGGGGCGGGTGCCGAGGCCGTAGCCGGTGGTCAGCAGCAGTTCGCCGCCCTTGAGGAGGGAGGCGATGTTCGGCACCTCGCCCGCGTGTACCCACCGCACGGTCCGCTGCAGCCGGTCGGCGCCCGCGAGGACCTCGGGCAGACCGCTGCGCAGCCCGGGCAGCTCCAGCGCCCGCTGGACGGTGATGCCCGCGCCCTGGGTGTCGAATCGGTGGTCCGTGCGGCTTTCCATGCAGCGGACGCTACCCGCGCGCAGGTTCCGGCGACATCTCCGCGCGGTTACGGCGACGATCACCGCGCCCCGCCGGTCGGCAATGCGTCGCCCCCGGCGCCCAATTGCACGACCGCGTGTCTGTTGTGGCGTGCGTCACTAGGGCGAAACACTGTCGCATCCGCAGGGGGATCCCTGTGTGATCTTCGGATTTCGTTGTGACTGCACTCCGAAAATGAGGAGAGGGGCGGGAATGGCAGAAACTCCCACGCGAGAGGTCCATCGGCTCAAGGCGAATTCCGTGGGCCTGGTGGGTGTCGTCTTCATGGCGGTGGCGACCGCCGCGCCGATCACCGCCATGACCGGCAACCTGCCCATCGCGGTCGGCTTCGGCAACGGCACGGGCGCCCCGGCCGGCTATCTCTTCGCCACGCTCGTGCTGACGGTGTTCTCCGTCGGCTATGTCGCCATGGCCCGCCGCATCACCGCCGCGGGCGCCTTCTACGGCTACATCTCGCACGGCCTCGGCCGCATCGCCGGCATGGCGTCGGGGATGCTCGCCGTGCTGGCGTACATCGTGTTCGAGGCGTCCATCGTGGGCGTCTTCGCCTACTTCACCAAGACCACGGTGCACGACCAGCTCGGCGTCGACCTGCCCTGGGTGCTCTACGCGGCCGCGATGCTGCTGGTCACCGCGGTGCTGGCGTTCTTCGACATCAACCTCACCGCCAAGGCCCTCGGCGTGATGCTGATCGCCGAGATCGCCGTGCTCTTCGCCGTCGCCACCGCCGTACTGCTGCAAGGAGGCGGCCCCGACGGCATCCCCGTCGAGCCGATCAACCCCAAGAACGCCTTCACCGGCGCCTCCGCCGGACTCGGGCTGTTCTTCGCCTTCTGGTCGTGGGTCGGCTTCGAGTCGACCGCGATGTACGGCGAGGAGTCCCGCGACCCCAAGCGGGTCATCCCGCGCGCCACTCTCATCTCGGTGGTCGGCGTCGGCCTCTTCTACATCTACGTCTCCTGGATGACCATCGCCGGCAACGGCCTCGACGGCGCGGTCAAGGTCTCCTCGGGCACGAGCCCCCTCGACCTGTTCTTCGACCCGGCGCACACCTTCATCGGCGCCTGGGCCGTCGACGCCTTCCAGTGGCTGCTGATCACCGGCTCGTTCGCCTGCGGGATGGCCTTCCACCAGTGCGCGGCCCGCTATCTGTACGCCATCGGCCGCGAGGGCTTCCTGCACCCCGCCCTCGGCCGCACCCACCCCAAGCACGGGTCGCCGTACATCGCCTCCTTCGTGCAGTCGTGCATCGCGGTCGCGCTCGTCGTGGGCTTCTGGCTGAGCGGCCAGGACCCCTACATCCACCTGTACACGCTGCTGGCGATCCTCGGCACGATGGCGATCCTCATCGTGCAGACCCTGTGCTCCTTCGCCGTCATCGGCTACTTCCGCCGCAACCACCCCGAGGACCGGCACTGGTTCCGCACCTTCACCGCCCCGCTGCTCGGCGGGATCGGCATGACCGCGGTGGTGGTGCTGCTGGTGATCAACATGGACACCGCGGCCGGTGCGGCGGCCGACTCCTTCTTCTTCAAGGCCATCCCCTGGATCGTCGGCCTTGTCTTCTTCGGCGGCCTCGGCCTCGGCCTGTATCTGCGGGCCCGGCGGCCGGAGCGCTACGAGATCATCGGCCGGATCGTCCTGGAGGACGCGGCCGAACGCACGGACGACGACGTCACCGAAGCCCACGCCAACGCGTGACGCCGTCGAGGAATCCCGAGAGGAATCCCCAGAGGAAGCCCACGCCCGACGTCCGAGGAGCAGTCCTGTGTCCCGTACGCACTCCATGCACCTCCTGCGTTCCCTCGCCGCCGACCACGCGGCCGCCCACCGGCTCGGCGTGCCCGTCGCCGAGGCCCGTATGCGCCGCCGGTCGGTCCTGAAGGGCGCCGCCGCACTGGCCGCCACCGCCACGGTGAGCGCCGCCCCGCGCGCCGCCGCCGCGGGCGCACCCCGTATCGCGGTCGTCGGCGCCGGCATCGCCGGACTGACCGCCGCCCTGACCCTGCACGACGCCGGTTACGCCTGCACCCTGTACGAGGCCCACCCCGACCGGGTCGGCGGCCGTATGTACAGCCAGCGTGACCACTGGGCCTGGGGCCAGACCTCCGAGATCGGCGGCGAGCTGATCGACACCAGCCACAAGAAGATGCTGGAACTGTGCCGCCGCTTCTCCCTGCCCGTCGAGGACTTCCTCGGCGGCGGGCCCAACGGGGCCGAGGAAGTCCTGTGGTTCAACGGCTCGTACTACCCGCGCGAGCAGGCCGACGAGGACTTCAACGCCGTCTACCAGGCCCTGCACCGCGACCTGCAGGAGGCCGGCGAGGTCAAGTGGAACCGGACCACACCCACCGGCACCGCACTCGACAACATGTCCCTGTACGACTGGATCGAGTCACGCGTGCCGGGCGGCCACGCCTCGCCGCTCGGCCGGTGGTTCGACGTCGCCTACAACGTCGAGTACGGCGCCGACACCACCGACCAGTCCTCGCTGGCCCTGGTGCTGCTGATGGGCTACCAGACCAATCCCGGCAACTTCAACATCTGGGGTCTGTCCAACGAGCGCTACCACGTCGTCGGCGGCAACGACCGGCTCCCGCACGCCATCGCCGACTTCCTGCCCGACGGCACCGTCCGCCACGGCTGGTCGCTGAACGCGGTGCGGGCCAACAGCGACGGCACCCAGACGCTCACCTTCACCGAATCGGGCGTCACCCGTACGGTGACCGCCGATCACACGATCCTGTGCGTGCCGCTGCCGATCCTGAAGCAACTCGACCTGAGCCGGGCCGGGTTCGACCCCCGGATGACCAACCTGATCCGCGACGCCCGGATGGGGTACTGCACCAAGCTCAACATGCAGTTCTCCAGCCGACCCTGGCGCGGCACCGGTACCTGGCCGGGCGTCTCGGCGGGCGACTGCTTCACCGACCGCCGCGTCCAGCAGACCTGGGACACCACCAAGGTCCAGCCCGGCACCGGCGGCATCCTCATCCAGTACCACGGCGGCACCCTCGCCAAGTCCCTCGCCCCGGCAGGGCCGTTCAGCTTCGAGAGCGATCCCTACGTGGCGAAGCTGGCGTCGGCCTACACCAAGGACATCGACGCCTTCTTCCCCGGCACCTCGGCCGCCTTCACCGGCCGCGCCCAGCTGTCGGCCTGGCACCTCAACCCGTACGCCCAGGGCGCCTACTCCTACTGGCCGGTGGGCTACCTCCACCGCTACGCCGGCTACGAGGGCACCCCGCAGGGCAACATCCACATCGGCGGCGAGCACTGCTCCTACGACTTCCAGGGCTTCATGGAAGGCGGCGCCACCGAGGGCGAGCGTGCCGCGCGGGAGGTGATCGCCGCCGTCTGACGGGCTCTACGCCGGCTTGATGTTGTGGTTGAAGCGGAAGACGTTGTCCGGGTCGTACTTCCGCTTCAGCTCGCCCAGCCGCCGGGCGTTGTCGGCGCCGACCCCGGCCACCACCCGGTCGGCGCCCTCGTCGCCGATGAAGTTGAGATACACCGCCCCGGTGCTCCAGGGGCGGGCGTCGGCGCGTACGTCGTGCACCCACTGCACGGCCCGTTCGTCGTCCGCCGGGTCCTCCCACAGCCCGAAGGGATGCACGCCCCAGGGCGCGTCCCGGTAGGGCACCGGATACTCGTGCGGCCCCTCGGCGATCGCGCCGCCCAGCGGGAACAGCGCGTGCATGCTGCCGGTCGGCACGGGCATGGAGGCGGCCCGGGCGCAGTAGAGGTCCAGGTAGGCGTCCGGAGCGCCGGTCAGGTACTCCGCCGACCAGTAGTTACGGAACCCCGGCGGGTCGTCGATCATGCACTGGACATCGGCGTACGGCATCGCCCCGACGATCTCCGACTCGTGCGGCAGCGCCAGCAGCGGCTCGGCGATCTTGCGCATCTCGGCCTCGGGCCCGGCGTACGTCAGCAGGACACCGCAGAGCAGCGTGCCGACCAGGTGCGGGGGGACGAACTCCTCGGGCGGGCCGGTGAAGTAGATCAGGGCGCCGCTCGCCTCGTTCGGGCCGGCGGCGATCACATCGCGGTAGGTGCGTGCCGCCTCGGGGCCGTTCTCCGGCAGGTACAGCAGCAGGGCGATGGAGAAGTCGGGCAGTTCGTGCAGCCTCAGCGTGAGGGCGGTGGCCACGCCGAAGTTGCCGCCGCCACCGTGCAGGCCCCAGAACAGCTCCGGGTTCTCGTCGGCGCTCGCCCGGACCCGCTCGCCGTCGGCGGTGACCAGCTCCACGCCCAGCAGGTTGTCGACCGCGAGCCCGCACCAGCGGTCCAGCCAGCCGCTGCCGCCGCCCAGCACGAACCCGCCGACTCCGGTGGTGGAGGCCCTGCCGCCGGTGGTGGCCAGGTGGTAGGGCTCGGTGGCGCGGTCCAGGTCGCTCATCGTGGCCCCGCCCGCGACCCGTACCGCCTCCGCGCCGGGATGGACGGTGACCGCCCGCATATGGCGCAGGTCCACCACCAGGCCGTTGTCGTTGAGCGCCGAGCCCGCCACGCTGTGGCCGCCGCCGCGCACGGCGATGTTCAGGTCCAGCTCCCGACCGAAGCGGACGGCCCGCACGACGTCGTCCTCGTCCACGCACTGCGCGATCACGGCCGGCCGTTTGTCGACCATCGAGTTGAACACGACCCGGGCCTCGTCGTAGCCCGCGTCGCCGGGGGCGAACACATCGCCCGACAGATCCTCGCGCAGCGCGGTCAGGGCCGCGCCCGCCTTCGAGAGGGAAGCCATGGCCGCCCCCTTTCCAGGAAGGGGGATTGATGCTTTTCCAGCCTAGGCGTGCGCGGCCTGCCGGGCGCGGCCGGTGAGGGGGGTTTGTTCAGCCGCCGTACGCGCCCGAGGCGGTCAGCCGCAGCGCGGTGTCGATCAGCGGGACATGGCTGAAGGCCTGCGGGAAGTTGCCGACCTGGCGCTGCAGGCGCGGGTCCCACTCCTCGGCCAGCAGACCGAGGTCGTTGCGCAGCTCCAGCAGCTTCTCGAACAGCTGGCGGGCCTCGTCGACCCGGCCGATCATCGCCAGGTCGTCCGCCATCCAGAACGAGCACGCGAGGAACGCGCCCTCGTCGCCGGGCAGGCCGTCGACGCCCTCGGACTCGCCCTCGGTGGGGTAGCGCAGGATGAAGCCGTCCGGGGTGGACAGCTCGCGCTGGATCGCCTCGATCGTGCCGATGACGCGCTTGTCGTCCGGGGGCAGGAAGCCCATCTGCGGGATCAGCAGCAGACTCGCGTCCAGCTCCTTGGAGCCGTAGGACTGCGTGAAGGTGTTGCGCTCCTTGTCGTAGCCCTTCTCGCACACCTCGCGGTGGATGTCGTCGCGCAGTTCCTTCCAGCGCTCCAGCGGGCCGTCGGCGTCACCGGACTCGATCAGCTTGATCGTGCGGTCGACGGCGACCCACGCCATCACCTTGGAGTGCACGAAGTGCCGGCGCGGACCGCGCACCTCCCAGATGCCCTCGTCCGGCTCCTGCCAGTGCTTCTCCAGGTAGCTGATCAGCTTCAGCTGGAGCAGCGAGGCGTAGTCGTTGCGCGCCAGGCCCGTCATGTGGGCCAGGTGCAGGGCCTCGGTGACCTCGCCGTACACATCCAGCTGGAGCTGGTGCGCGGCGCCGTTGCCGACGCGGACCGGGGCGGAGTTCTCGTAGCCCGGCAGCCAGTCCAGCTCGGCCTCGCCCAGCTCGCGCTCACCGGCGATGCCGTACATGATCTGCAGGTTCTCCGGGTCGCCGGCCACCGCGCGCAGCAGCCACTCGCGCCAGGCGCGGGCCTCGTCGCGGTAGCCGGTGCGCAGCAGCGAGGACAGGGTGATCGCCGCGTCCCTGAGCCAGGTGTAGCGGTAGTCCCAGTTGCGCACGCCGCCGATGTCCTCCGGCAGGGAGGTCGTCGGCGCGGCGACGATGCCGCCGGTGGGGGCGTACGTCAGCGCCTTCAGCGTGATCAGGGAGCGCACCACGGGCTCGCGGTAGGGGCCGTGGTACGTACAGTGCTCGACCCAGTCGCGCCAGAAGTCCTCGGTCGCCGTCAGCGACTGCTCCGGCTCCGGCAGCGGCGGCGCCTCCTTGTGCGAGGGCTGCCAGGAGATCGTGAACGCGATCCGGTCACCGGGCGCCACCGTGAAGTCGGAGTACGTGGTCAGCGAGTGGCCGTAGGTCTCGGCCTCTGTGTCGAACCACACGGAGTCCGGGCCCGCGACGGCGACCGTGCGCTCGTCGTCGTGCTTGTGCACCCAGGGCACCACCCGGCCGTAGCTGAAGCGCATCCGCAGGGCCGACTGCATCGGCACCCGGCCGGAGACGCCCTCGACGATCCGGATCAGCTGCGGGGCGCCGTCACGCGGGGGCATGAAATCGGTCACCCGGACGGTGCCGCGCACGGTGTCCCACTCCGACTCCAGGATGAGCGAGTCACCGCGATAGGTGCGCCGGTCCGCGACGGGTGGCGCGGTGTCGGGGGCGTGCGCCGGTCCGATGCGCCAGAAGCCGTGCTCCTCGGTGCCCAGCAGACCGGCGAAGATGGCGTGCGAGTCGAAGCGGGGCAGGCACAGCCAGTCCACTGTGCCGTCCCGGCAGACCAGGGCGGCGGTCTGCATGTCTCCGATGAGTGCGTAGTCTTCGATGCGCCCGGCCACGTGCAACTCCAGTCGAACGGCCACGTCACCCCATGTAGGGGCGGTCGCTGGTGCGGTCAAGGGGTCGTTGTAATGCGTCGTTGAGCCGTGAGGCAGGACCGTCTACCCGCCAGGGAAACGGCCGACGATTCTCTGCTCAACGAACTGACGAGCTCTTGTTGTTCCGGGGGGTACGGGCGGGGGTGGTGCCGTTTTTCCGGCCGGCTCGACAGCCAATGTCCGAGCAGGATACGACGCGCCCGGATGATCTGCGTGCGCCTCCGGGCAACCGGACTGGGCCGAACGAGTGAGCCCCGCGCGAGCGGCGTCGTCCCAGTCCGGACGGGTGTCCGGACGTGCGCGGAGCGTGGCCGGAAGCCATTGGGTCGAGGCGCTGATACGCTGGTAGCCCGTGGACCGGTGGGCGTCCTTTCCCAGGACAACGCACCCCCGAACCGCAGCGACGGCGCCCCCGGAGACCTCCGGCCCGGCAGCCGCACCGCACCTCCAGACAGCGACCACGGGAGCCCCCTCTTGGCCATGACGCCCAAATCCACGACGACCAAGCACATCTTCGTCACCGGGGGTGTCGCCTCCTCTCTCGGCAAGGGTCTGACGGCCTCCAGCCTGGGCATGCTGCTCAAGGCCCGGGGCCTGCGCGTCGTGATGCAGAAGCTCGACCCGTACCTGAACGTCGACCCGGGCACGATGAACCCGTTCCAGCACGGTGAGGTCTTCGTCACCAACGACGGCGCCGAGACCGACCTGGACATCGGCCACTACGAGCGCTTCCTCGACCGCGACCTGGACGGTTCCGCCAACGTCACCACCGGTCAGGTCTACAACACGGTGATCGCCAAGGAGCGGCGCGGCGAGTACCTGGGCGACACCGTCCAGGTCATCCCGCACATCACCAACGAGATCAAGCACCGCATCCGCCGCATGGCGACCGACGAGGTCGACGTCGTCATCACCGAGGTCGGCGGCACCGTCGGCGACATCGAGTCGCTGCCGTTCCTGGAGACCGTCCGCCAGGTCCGCCACGAGGTCGGCCGCGACAACGTCTTCGTGGTGCACATCTCGCTGCTGCCCTACATCGGCCCCTCCGGCGAGCTGAAGACCAAGCCGACCCAGCACTCGGTCGCCGCCCTGCGCAACATCGGCATCCAGCCCGACGCGATCGTGCTGCGCTGCGACCGCGAGGTGCCGACCGCGATCAAGCGGAAGATCTCGCTGATGTGCGACGTCGACGAGGACGCCGTGGTGGCCTGCCCCGACGCGCGCTCCATCTACGACATCCCGAAGACGGTCCACGGCGAGGGCCTGGACGCCTACGCCGTCCGCAAGCTGGACCTGCCGTTCCGTGACGTGGACTGGACGACCTGGGACGACCTGCTCGACCGCGTCCACAACCCCGACCACGAGGTCACCCTCGCCCTGGTCGGCAAGTACATCGACCTGCCCGACGCCTATCTGTCGGTGACCGAGGCGCTGCGTGCCGGCGGCTTCGCCAACCGCACCCGCGTCAAGATCAAGTGGGTCACCTCCGACGACTGCAAGACCCCGGCCGGCGCCCAGGCGCAGCTCTCCGACGTCGACGGCATCTGCATCCCCGGCGGCTTCGGCGACCGCGGTGTGCAGGGCAAGGTCGGCGCGATCCGCTACGCCCGCGAGAACAAGATCCCGCTGCTCGGCCTCTGCCTCGGCCTGCAGTGCATCGTGATCGAGGCCGCGCGTCACCTGGCCGACATCCCGGACGCCAACTCCACCGAGTTCGACCCGGCCACCGCCCACCCGGTCATCTCCACCATGGCCGAGCAGATGGACATCGTCGCCGGTGAGGGCGACATGGGCGGCACCATGCGGCTCGGCATGTACCCGGCCAAGCTGGCCGAGGGCTCGATCGTGCGCGAGGTCTACGACGGCAAGGAGTACGTCGAGGAACGGCACCGCCACCGCTACGAGGTCAACAACGCCTACCGCGCGGAGCTGGAGAAGAAGGCGGGCATCCAGTTCTCGGGCACCTCCCCGGACGGCAAGCTGGTCGAGTACGTCGAGTACCCGCGTGAGGTCCACCCCTACCTGGTCGCCACGCAGGCGCACCCGGAGCTGCGCTCGCGTCCGACGCGGCCGCACCCGCTGTTCGCCGGGCTGGTGAAGGCAGCCGTCGAGCGCCAGCGAGCGTAGGACGTGCGCAAGACCGCCGAGTGACACACCGGTTGTACGGTTGCCGGGGTGCGTTCCTTCAACGGGACGCACCCCGGTTTCGTTTCCGCAGTTGAAAGGTCTGGCATGACGATCAAGGACACCCCCGCGGAGTGGGAGATCCGGGGCTCGGAGACGCCCTTCCGGGGCAACAAGACCTCCGTGCGCACGGATGAGGTGGTCATGCCCGACGGGACCGTGGTGCGGCGGGACTACCAGGTGCATCCGGGGTCCGTGGCCGTGCTCGCGCTCGACGAGCAGGACCGGGTGGTCGTGCTGCGTCAGTACCGGCATCCCGTACGGCAGAAGCTGTGGGAGATCCCGGCCGGGCTGCTGGACGTGCCCGGGGAGAACCCGCTGCACGCGGCTCAGCGTGAGCTGTACGAGGAGGCGCACGTCAAGGCGGAGACCTGGCGGGTGCTGGCCGATGTGTACACCACGCCCGGGGGGTGTGACGAGGCTGTCCGAATCTTCCTCGCGCGTGATCTTTCCGAGGCCGAGGGGGAGCGGTTCGAGGCGGAGCACGAGGAGATCGACCTGGAGCTGGATCGGGTGCCCTTGGCCGAGCTGGTGAGGGGGGTGCTGGCGGGGGAGCTGCACAACAACTGCCTGGTGGTGGGGGTGCTGTCGCTGGTCGCTGCTCGGCAGGGTGAGGGCTTGGATGCGCTGCGTCCTGCGGATGCGCCTTGGCCTGCTCGGCCGTTCGAGGCCTAGGGCCTGTCGTTTGGATCAGGCCGGCTATGAGGGCTTTCGCTTCTTGGCCGGGTCGAGCGGGGTCTGGTGCGTGCAGCTGCAAGGCGGAGGAGGGCGTCGACGCGGAGCGTCGGCAACCGACGACAACGCGGCAGATGTGCGTGCCAGGCCCCGCGACGCCGGCATGATCCAAACGACAGGTCCTAGCGTCTGCCTTCGCCTGTCGTCTTGCGGCTGACCCGCCATCGTGGCTTGTCGCGCCCACGCGGCGGAGCCGCATATCGATACAGCCCCGCGCCCCTGAGAAAACTGTCCTAAGGTCCGTTGATCCGATCGGGCAGTCCTGTCCGGCACCAGGCCACTCCTGCCCGGGATGTTGCAGAGCGTGAACTAGGCTCTGGAAACGCCCTGACCGGAGTCCCGGCGGGCCTGGGCGCGTGGTGGGACGGGAGTGTGGCCCGTGACGGATCAGGTGGTGGACACGGACGCGTCTGTCCTCGTCGAGGAGGGCCGGTTCCTCGGACGCACCCGGGAGTTGAAGGACCTGTGCGCCGACATCGGGCGGGCCGGTCTGGACACGCTCTCGGGGCGCAAGGCCCCCCGCGCGCGGGTGCTGTTGATCGCCGGGCGGCCCGGGTCGGGGCGGACCGCTCTCGCCGAGGAACTGGTGCGGCAGGTCGCGGACCGTTACGAGGACGGGGTGCTGCGGGCCCGGCTGAGCGAGCCCGACGGCACGCCCGTTCCGGTCGAGAGGGTGGCGCGGGACCTGCTCACCACCCTCGAGGTGCCGGTGCCGCCGGGGGCCGACGTGGACGAGGTGGCCCAGGTCCTGCGGGAGGCCCTCGCCGACCGCAGGATGCTGATGCTGCTCGACGACGCCGCCGATGCCGGGCAGGTCGACGCGCTGCTGCCGGAGGCCCCGCAGTGTCTGGTCGTCGCGGTGTCCGGGGGGCCGCTGACCGGCATCTCGGACGTGCGGCCCTGCACGCTGGGCGGGCTGGACACCAAGTCGGCCGTGGAGCTGCTGTCCCGGTACACCGGCTCGGTGCGGATCACCGTCGATCCGCGGGCCGCCGAGGGGCTGGTCGAGGAGTGTCAGGCGCAGCCGGCCGCGCTGCGGCTGGCCGGAGGCTGGCTCGCCGCCCGGCCGAAGGCCGCTGTCGCGGATCTCGCCAAGCATCTGCACGCCGAGGGCGATGACGCCGCCACCCCGCTCGCCCGGGTGTTCCGGCTCGCCTACACCTCGCTGCCCGCCCCGGCCGCCCGGATACTGCGACTGCTCTCCCTCGCCCCGGCCGGACTGGTCGACCCGCACACCGCCTCCGCGCTGGCCGGCTGCTCGGTCAGCGGCGCCCGGACCACGCTGGACGACTTCGTCGCGCTCGGTCTGCTGCACGCCGTGGACTCGCCGCTGCCGCAGTACGAGGTGCCGGCCTGTCTGCATCCGATGCTGAAGGCGCTCGCCGAGTCGCAGGACCGCCCCGCCGAGATCCAGCTGGCCCGCGCCCGGATGCTGGAGCGGACCGTACGGCTGCTGCAGTCCTGCCGGGCGATCACCGAGACCGACAGCCCGCAGGCCCGCGAGAAGCTGCTCGGCATGCCCCGCTCGCTGCGCTTCCCCAGCCCCCGGGCGGCCGCCGAGTGGCTGCGCCTGCGCAGGCCCGCCCTGCTGGCCTCGGCGCGCCTCGTGGTCGCCGACGGAGAGCTGGACACCCTCGCCCGCCGGCTGCTGTCCCAGCTGGTGCGGGCCATGGTCGCGCACTGGGGCACCCAGGCGGCGGCCGCCGACCTGTACGGCGTCCACGGCCTGGTGCTGGACGTGGCCGAGCGGCGCGGGCTGCACCGCGAGCGGGCCGCCGCGCTGCTGAACCTGGCCGACCTGGACGCGCGGACCGGGCGGACAACCGAGGCTCTGGTGCGATATCGGACAGCTTTGGATGCCGGACGCAGAGCAAATGACCCGTACGCCACCGCTCGCGCAATGGAATCCGTAGGTGGTGCCCACCTGGAGCTGGGGGACTACGACCGGGCAGCCGACTGGTTCGGGCGGGCGCTGGCCCAGCGGCTGGCTCGCGAGGAGCGCGCGGACGCGGCCCGGCTGTACGGCCGTATCGCCACGGCGCACACCTACGCGGGCCGCTACGGCGAGGCGCTCAGGAGCTGGCGGGCGGCGATCGCCGGGTACCGCAAGGAGGGCGATGTCGCCGCCCAGGCACGGGCGTTGAGCGAGCTGGCCCGGGTGCAGGAGTACGCCGGGCGGCCCGAGGAGAGCCTGCGCACCTGCCAGGAGGCGGTGGAGTGGGCGCGGCGCGCGGAGGACGTACGGCTGCAGGCCGCGCTGCATCTGCGGACGGCCGACACCCTGGAGCACCTCGGGGACCCGGTGGCCGCCGCACTGCACCGCAGTACGGCCGAGCGCATGCTGGGGGAGGAGCTCCAGGAGGGCGATACCCCAGAGATCCTTTCGGAACAAGACGCTAACGCCTGCGAAATCCGCAGTGCATCCGCTGAAGATTGATGCAATGAAAGGCTAGACAGCGGGAACACCTTCATTAGACTGGCTCTGCCGCACGTTCTCCTGCGGTGTCTCCCGGTGTGCCCGTGGGTAGCCGGTATGTCGTGTTAATACCCCCTCTGAGCCAAGGACCGTGATCGACGTGAAGGTCGGCATCCCCCGCGAGGTCAAGAACAACGAGTTCCGGGTGGCCATCACCCCCGCCGGTGTGCACGAGCTGGTGCGCAACGGTCACCAGGTCGTCATCGAGCGGGGCGCCGGCCTCGGCTCCTCGATCCCGGACAGCGAGTACATCGCCGCCGGCGCCGGGATCCTGGACACCGCCGACGAGGTGTGGGCCACCGCCGACCTGCTGCTGAAGGTCAAGGAGCCCATTGCGGAGGAGTACCACCGCCTCCGCAAGGACCAGACGCTCTTCACCTACCTGCACCTGGCCGCCTCCAAGGAGTGCACGGACGCCCTGCTGGAGTCCGGCACCACGGCCATCGCCTACGAGACGGTCGAGCTGCCCAGCCGCGCGCTGCCGCTGCTGGCCCCGATGTCCGAGGTCGCGGGCCGCCTCGCCCCGCAGGTCGGCGCCTACCACCTGATGCGCTCGGCCGGCGGCCGCGGCGTGCTGCCCGGCGGTGTCCCGGGTGTCGTCCCGGCCAAGGCCGTTGTCATCGGCGGTGGCGTCTCCGGCTGGAACGCCGCGCAGATCGCCATCGGCATGGGCTTCGACGTGACCCTGCTCGACCGCGACATCAACAAGCTGCGCGAGGCCGACAAGATCTTCGGCACGAAGGTCAAGGCCGTCATGTCCAACGCCTTCGAGCTGGAGAAGGCCGTCCTGGACGCCGACCTCGTCATCGGTGCCGTCCTCATCCCGGGCGCCAAGGCCCCGAAGCTCGTCACCAACGAGCTCGTGTCCCGCATGAAGCCGGGAAGTGTCCTTGTCGACATCGCGATCGACCAGGGCGGCTGCTTCGAGGACTCGCGTCCGACGACCCACGCCGAGCCGACCTTCCAGGTCCACAACTCGGTCTTCTACTGCGTCGCCAACATGCCGGGCGCGGTGCCCAACACCTCCACCTACGCGCTCACCAACGCCACGCTGCCGTACATCGTGTCGCTGGCCAACAACGGCTGGGTCGAGGCGCTGCGCCGCGACGCCGCGCTCGCCAAGGGTCTGAACACCCATGACGGCAAGGTCGTTTACAAGGAGGTCGCCGAGGCGCACGGCCTGGAGCACGTCGAGCTGGAGACCCTGCTCGGCTGACCTGCCGGCCGACGCGCTCGGCTAAGTCACCTTTTCGTAAAGGCGATACGTCAACAAGACGCGTCAACCACACGCACCCGGCCGGACCTTGCCCGACAAGGTCCGGCCGGATGTGTGTATGGTCACTTTGCGACTCTAGGTCAACTCGCCTCGAACGTAACCCTTGAACCGATTCGCACACCGGTGAAACCTGCTGTGCGACGGCCGTACGCCCTTGACAGAGGGATGTTTCATTGCCGACACATCCTGCCGGGTCCGGCGGATTGTGTTGCTGCGGACCACCGACACGCCATAGAGTCGCCAACCGTCGGCATGGTGCCACGCTGACCTTGTCTAGAAGTTTCCTGGTCACCAAGGAGGTAAGACGACTTGTGAATGAGTCGACATTTTCTCCCGGGGGTGGTCAACCAGGAATGCCTACGCGGGGCCAGGGCTCCACGGGGCTCGAGGCTGTCGGCTCCGTCGCTGTCCGAACCTTCGCAGCCCACCAGAGCCAGACCAGCCCCCACACGGCTCTGTCAGCACACCAGAGCATGGATGGCCATCACGTGAACGCCATGGCCGGCGACGGAAGTGGCGCGCCCCACAACCACTTCGCCGACTACGACGAACTGCCCGAGGGGCACTTCTACGACCCCGACGCCGAATACGAGCCGGACCCGGAGTACGCGGCCACGCTCGCACCCGACGCTGCCCGTCAGCGCCGGGAGCGCATCGGCCCGACCGGACGCCCGCTGCCGTACTTCCCGATCCCGGGCCCGCTGACCGATCACGGACCCGCCAAGATCATCGCGATGTGCAACCAGAAGGGCGGCGTCGGCAAGACCACGTCGACCATCAACCTGGGTGCCGCGCTCGCGGAGTACGGCCGCCGCGTGCTGCTCGTGGACTTCGACCCGCAGGGCGCGCTGTCGGTGGGTCTCGGTGTCAACCCGATGGAGCTCGACCTCACGGTCTACAACCTGCTCATGGAGCGGGGCATGTCGGCCGACGAGGTGCTCCTGAAGACGGCGGTCCCCAACATGGACCTGCTGCCCTCCAACATCGACCTGTCGGCCGCCGAGGTCCAGCTGGTCTCCGAGGTCGCGCGCGAGTCCACGCTGCAGCGGGCGCTCAAGCCGCTGCTGGACGACTACGACTACATCGTGATCGACTGTCAGCCCTCGCTGGGCCTGCTCACGGTCAACGCGCTGACGGCCGCCCACAAGGTGATCGTCCCGCTGGAGTGCGAGTTCTTCGCGCTGCGCGGTGTCGCGCTGCTGACCGAGACCATCGAGAAGGTCCAGGAGCGGCTCAACCCGGAGCTGGAGCTCGACGGGATCCTCGCCACGATGTACGACTCGCGCACCGTGCACAGCCGTGAGGTGCTCGCGCGGGTCGTCGAGGCGTTCGACGACCACGTCTACCACACGGTCATCGGGCGCACGGTCCGCTTCCCGGAGACCACGGTCGCCGGTGAGCCGATCACCACGTACGCGTCCAACTCCGTCGGCGCCGCCGCCTACCGCCAGCTCGCCAGGGAGGTGCTCGCCCGGTGTCACGCCGAGTGAGTCTGCCGGGGGCCGACGAACTCTTCCGTACGACAGGCGGGATGGCGCTCCAGCCGTCCACTCCACGGCGGCCCGCGAACGGCGAGGCCCGGGTGCCGGCTCCCGCGGGGGAGAGCGACCCCGCTGCCGCCGCCGCGGAGGACGCGCCGCAGTCGGTGCCCGTACAGGGCGGCGACGGCGACGGGGCGGAGCATGTCGCGGCCGACGCGGAGCCGGCGGACGCCGGGGAGTCCCGCAGCCGGGCCGAGCGCTCGGCGCGGCGGCAGGCGACGCAGGAAGGTTCTGTCGCGGCTGCCGCCGGTGACGCCGCCGCTCCGCGCAAGCGGGGGCGGTCGGGCACCCGGCGGCCCAGCGGCCGCGAGCGGCACGACGAGAAGATCACCGTCTACGTGTCCGCCGAGGAACTCATGGATCTGGAGCACGCGCGTCTGGTGCTGCGCGGTGAGCACGGGCTGGCCGTCGACCGCGGGCGGATCGTCCGCGAGGCCGTCGCCGTGGTGCTCGCCGATCTGGAGACCCGCGGGGACGCCAGCATCCTCGTACGCCGGCTGCGGGGACGGTAGGGGTAGCCTGCGAGGGCTATGACCTCGAACGACGTTCCCCGCGGCCGTCGGCGTGCGCTGGGGCGCGGGCCGGGCGCGGCGCCCGAGCCCGGACCGGAGGAGCCCACCGCTGCCGTCGAGGAGCTCGCGGCTGCCGTCGAGGAGCCCGCCGCTGCCGTCGAGGACACCGCGTCCGAGGACGACGGCGTCTTCAAGGTGCGGCTCGCCAACTTCGAGGGGCCCTTCGATCTGCTGCTCCAGCTGATCTCCCGGCACAAGCTGGACGTCACCGAGGTCGCGCTGTCCAAGGTCACCGACGAGTTCATGGCGCACATCCGGGCGATGGGCCCGGACTGGGACCTGGACCGCACGACCGAGTTCCTCGTCGTCGCCGCCACCCTGCTCGACCTCAAGGCGGCCCGGCTGCTGCCCGCCGCCGAGGTGGAGGACGAGGCCGACCTGGCGCTCCTGGAGGCGCGGGACCTGCTGTTCGCGCGGCTGTTGCAGTACCGGGCGTACAAACAGATCGCGCAGATCTTCGAGCAGCGGCACGCCGAGGAGGCCCGGCGCTACCCGCGGACCGTCGGCCTGGAGCCGCAGCTCGCCGACCTGCTGCCCGAGGTCGTCATCAGCATCGGCGCGGAAGGGTTCGCCAAACTCGCCGTGAGGGCGATGCAGCCCAAGCCCAGGCCGCAGGTGTACGTCGACCACATCCACGCGCCGCTGGTGAGCGTGCAGGAGCAGGCGGGGATCGTCGTCGCGCGGCTCAGGGAGCTGGGCGAGGCCAGCTTCCGGGCGCTGGTGGACGACACCGACGACACCCTGACCGTCGTAGCGCGATTTCTGGCGCTGCTGGAGCTGTACCGGGAGAAGGCCGTCGCGCTGGAGCAGGAGGCGGCGCTCGGGGAGCTGCTGGTGCGCTGGACCGGCGGGGACGGGGACGAGACGCCGCGGGTGACCGACGAGTTCGACCGGCCGCCCGAGGAGCCGAAGGAGGAGAGCAAGCCGTGAGCGAGCCGACCGGGGAGGTCTCGACGGGGCCGCACACCGTCGCCGGCCTCGACCTCAGACCGGCCCTGGAGGCCGTCCTGATGGTCGTGGACGAGCCCGCGAGCGAGGAGCACCTCGCGAAGATCCTCGAACGGCCCCGGCGGCAGATCGCCGACGCGCTGCGTGAGCTGGCCGACGAGTACGCCCGGCAGGGCCGCGGCTTCGAACTGCGGTACGTGGCGGGCGGCTGGCGGTTCTACACCCGGCCCGAGTACGCCGCGGCCGTGGAGAAGCTGGTCCTGGAGGGGCAGACCGCCCGGCTCACCCAGGCGGCGCTGGAGACCCTCGCCGTCGTGGCGTACCGGCAGCCGGTCAGCCGCAGCAGGGTCTCCGCGGTGCGCGGAGTCAACTGCGACGGCGTGATGCGCACCCTCCTGCAGCGCGGTCTGGTCGAGGAGGCGGGCACGGAACCCGAAACAGGTGCGATCCTGTACGTGACGACGAACTACTTCCTGGAGCGGATGGGCCTGCGTGGTCTGGACGAGCTCCCGGAGCTCGCGCCCTTCCTCCCCGAGGCGGAGGCGATCGAGGCCGAGACGCTGGAAGGGGTCCCGTCGTTCGATCCGGACGCCCCGGATTCCGAGGACGCAGACGACAAGACGGAACTTTGATGCGAAGCAGCAGCGGCAGGAACAGCAGCGGAAACAACGGCGGGAGCCGTGGTGGCAACAGCGGCGGCCGCGGCGGGAGCAGCGGTGGCCGCGGTAACTACCGCGGCGCCGGTGGCAACCGCGACGACAAGCAGGGCGGCCGTCCGAAGAAGCCGCGCCCGGAGGAGCGGCGCTACGACGTGGGCCCCGGCGCCACCCAGGACGGCCCGAAGTCGGGCCGCGGCCCCGCGGCCCGCGGTGGCGCCAAGGGCGGTCCGAAGCGGCCCCAGCAGCGGGGCCGCAGCGTGCCGGCCACGTCCCGCGAGTACGAGACGCGGGCCGAGGAGCGCAACCGCGAGCGGTACGCGGGCAAGAAGGACGTCAAGCTGCCCAAGACCTTCCCCGGCGCCGAGCAGGAGGGCGAGCGGCTGCAGAAGGTCCTCGCGCGCGCGGGCTACGGCTCCCGGCGTGCCTGTGAGGAGCTGATCGACGAGGCCCGCGTCGAGGTCAACGGGCAGATCGTCACCGAGCAGGGCCTCAGGGTCGACCCGGAGAAGGACGAGATCAAGGTCGACGGCCTCACGGTCGCGACGCAGTCGTACCAGTTCTTCTCGCTGAACAAGCCCGCCGGTGTCGTCTCCACGATGGAGGACCCCGAGGGCCGCCAGTGCCTCGGTGACTACGTCACCAACCGTGAGACGCGGCTCTTCCACGTCGGCCGGCTGGACACCGAGACCGAGGGCGTCATCCTGCTCACCAACCACGGCGAGCTGGCCCACCGGCTGACCCACCCGAAGTACGGCGTGAAGAAGACCTACCTCGCGCACATCGTCGGCCCGATCCCGCGCGACCTGGGCAAGCAGCTCAAGGACGGCATCCAGCTGGAGGACGGCTACGCCCGCGCGGACCACTTCCGGGTCGTGGAGCAGACCGGCAAGAACTACCTGGTCGAGGTGACCCTGCACGAGGGCCGCAAGCACATCGTGCGCCGCATGCTCGCCGAGGCCGGTTTCCCGGTCGACAAGCTGGTGCGGGTCTCCTTCGGCCCGATCACCCTGGGCGACCAGAAGTCGGGCTGGCTGCGGCGGCTGTCCAACACCGAGGTCGGAATGCTGATGAAGGAAGTCGACCTCTAAGTCGTTTGCCCTCGGCCACCACCCCCTTTTATAGTCGTGATGACTATTAAAGGGGGTGGTCGTCGTGGAGGGCTACGACAAGTACGCGTTCGAGCCGTTCGCCGTGACCGTCGACCTCGCGGTCCTGACGATTCGCGACGGCGCCCTGCACGTCCTGCTCGTCGAGCGCGGCCAGGAGCCGTACGCCGGCCGCTGGGCGCTGCCCGGCGGCTTTCTGCTGCCCGAGGAGTCGGCGGAGTCCGCGGCCCGGCGGGAGCTGGCCGAGGAGACCGGGCTCGCGGACGTGTCCGGGCTGCACCTGGAGCAACTGCGCACCTACAGCGAACCCGGCCGTGATCCCCGTATGCGGGTCGTGTCGGTCGCTTTCACCGCGCTGCTGCCCGACGCGCCCGAGCCGCGCGGCGGCGGGGACGCGGCGCGAGCCCGCTGGGTGCCGTACGGCACGGCCGGGCCGCTCGCCTTCGACCACGACCGCATCCTGGCCGACGCCCACGACCGGGTCGGCGCCCAGCTGGAGCACGGGTCCGTCGCGACCGCGTTCTGCCCGCCCGAGTTCACCCTCGGCGAGCTCCAGCAGGTCTACGAGACCGTCTGGGGCACCCCGCTGGACCGGCCCAACTTCCGCCGCAAGGTGCTCGCCGCCCCCGGCTTCGTCGAGCCGGTACCGGGCGCGGCCCGGCTGACCGGAGGGCGGGGGAAGCCGGCTGCCCTCTACCGCGCGGGCGCCGCGACCGCGCTGCATCCGCCTCTGCTCCGACCGTCCCGGGAAGGACGTCCCGCATGACCACGTACGAGAGGAAGCACGCCGCCACGGGGGCCCTGCTGGGGCTCGCGCTCGGGGACGCGCTCGGGCGCCCGACGGAGTTCAGCACGGTCGAGTCGATCCTCTTCCGGTTCGGGCCGTGGCGGGAGCTGGAGCTGCCGCAGAACGCGCTCGTCACCGACGACACCCAGATGACCCTCGCCCTCGGCCGCGGGCTGCGCACCGCCATGGACCGCGGGTACCTCGCGCCCAAGCGGCTGGAGCGGCCGGTGCGCGAGGAGTTCGTGGACTGGTACCAGTCGCCCGAGAACAACCGGGCGCCCGGCAACACCTGCCTGGTCGCCTGCGACCTGCTCAAGGCCGAGGGCCGGCTCTGGCAGGACGCCAGCCAGATCCACTCCAAGGGCTGCGGCGCCAACATGCGCGTCGCGCCGATCGGGCTCGCCCCCGGCCTGAGCGACGAGCAGCGCGCGGGCGCCGCCCAGCTCCAGGCGGCCCTCACCCACGGGCATCCCACCGCGCTCGCCGCGTCCGACCTCACCGCGCACGCCGTACGACTCCTCGCGCAGGGCGCCGAGCCGACCGGGCTGGTCGGGCTGCTGCGGTCGTACGCGCTGGACAACCGCACCCGGTACCACCACACCTGGCTCGGCGACCTGTGGACCCGGTCCCAGGACCCGAGCCCCGAGCACTTCGTCGCGCGCGGCTGGGACGACTGCCTCGCCGTACTGGAGCGGCTCCAGGACGCGCTGCGTCATCCCTCGCCGGAGACCGACCCGTGCCTGGCCACCGGGGAGGGCTGGATCGCCGAGGAGGCACTGGCGAGCGGGCTGCTGTGCTTCCTGCTCTTCGTCGACGAGCCGCTCACCGCACTGCGCCGGGCCGCCTGCTCCTCCGGCGACTCCGACTCCATCGCCTGCCTGGCGGGCGCCTTCGCGGGGGCGTACCACGGGGCGGGGGCGTGGCCCGACGCGTGGGCGGACCGGATCGAGTACCACGGGGAGCTGGTGGCGCTGGGCGCGCTGTGGGACGCGTAGCCGTCCAGTGGCGCAGGGCGGGTACACGGGTGACGCTGGCCGGGACGTTGTGTGGAAAGGCGGCTCTATGACCGGCAAGGACAGCGACTTCGGCGGTGTCGGTGATCTGCTCGGCGGCATCCTCGGCGGACGGGGAGGCACCGGCAGCGGAGGGTTGCTGGTCGGCGCCCTGCTGTCGGCGCTCGGCGGCAAGGGAGGCAACCCCCTCGGCGGGCTGCTGGAGAAGCTCCAGGACGCGGGGCTGGGCGAGCAGGCGCGGTCCTGGGTCGGCAACGGTGACAACCTGTCCGTGACCGGCGACCAGCTGCGGCAGGCCCTCGGCGACGACACCCTCGGCAGCGTCGCCCGTGAGGCCGGTGTCACCCGGGACCAGGCGGCGGTCGACCTGGCCCAGGCGCTGCCCCCGGTGGTCGACAGGCTCACCCCCGAGGGCCGGGTGCCGCAGGCGGCCTCGCTGGAGGAGCTGATCCGGCAGCAGTCGCTGTGACGCCGTCCCAGCCGTCTCAGGGGGCGGGCGGCGGTCACCGGGCGTCCGTGGGCTGACTAGGCTGGTCGGGCGAGAGAGCCGTACAGCGGCGCAACAGCCGTACCGCGGCGAAAAGCCGTGCAGCGGCGCAACAGCCGTACAGCAGCAAGGAGCAGTGCCGTGGCGGTACGAGCGGTCCGGGGGGCCGTGCAGTTGGAGCGGGACGAGGCCGGCCACATGGAGGAGCAGGTCTCGGCCCTGCTCACGGCCGTCCTGGAGCGCAACGGCCTGACCGCCGAGGACCTGATCAGCATCTGGTTCACGGCCACGCCCGACCTGCACAGCGACTTCCCGGCGGTCGCCGCCCGCAAGCTCGGCATCGTCGACGTGCCGCTGATCTGCGCCCAGGAGCTCGACATCGAGGGCGCCATGCCCCGCGTCGTCCGGGTGCTCGCGCACATCGAATCCGACCAGCCCCGCGCCGACATCGCACACGTCTACCTCGGTGCGGCGGCCGCCCTGCGCAAGGACATCGCCCAGTGAGGACCGCACTCGTCATCGGAACCGGGCTGATCGGCACCTCGGCCGCCCTGGCCCTCGCCCAGCGCGGTGTCGTCGTGCACCTCGCCGACCACGACCCCGAGCAGGCCCGCACCGCCGCCGCGCTCGGCGCCGGGACGGACGAGGAGCCCGAGGGGCCCGTCGACCTCGCGATCGTCGCCGCCCCGCCCGCCCATGTCGCCGGGGTCCTCGCGGACGCCATCCAGCGGGGCGTGGCCCGCGGCTACCTGGACGTGGCCAGCGTCAAGGGCGGCCCGCGCCGGGAGCTGGAGGCGCTCGGCCTGGACCTCACGCCGTACATCGGCACGCACCCGATGTCCGGCCGCGAGAAGTCCGGCCCGCTCGCCGCCACCGGCGACCTCTTCGAGGGCCGCCCCTGGGTGCTCACCCCGACCCGGGACACCGACACCGAGGTGCTCAACCTCGCCCTGGAGCTGGTCTCGCACTGCCGGGCCGTCCCGGTCGTCATGGACGCCGACGCCCACGACCGTGCCGTGGCCCTCGTCTCCCACATGCCCCACCTGGTCTCCAGCATGGTCGCCGCCCGGCTGGAGAACGCCGAGGAGGCCGCCGTACGGCTGTGCGGGCAGGGCATCCGCGATGTGACGCGGATCGCCGCCTCCGACCCGCGGATGTGGATCGACATCCTCTCCGCGAACCCCGGGCCGGTCGCCGACCTGCTCGCGGACGTCTCCGCCGACCTCGACGAGACGGTCCAGGCCCTGCGCGCCCTGCAGTCCTCCGACGAGGACAAGCGGCGCGAGGGAGCCGCCGGCATCGAGGACGTACTGCGGCGCGGCAACGCCGGGCAGGTCCGGGTCCCCGGCAAGCACGGCTCGGCGCCGCGGGTCTACGAGACCGTCGCCGTGCTCATCGACGACCAGCCCGGACAGCTGGCCCGGATCTTCGCCGACGCAGGGCGGGCCGGGGTCAACATCGAGGACGTGCGCATCGAGCACGCCACCGGGCAGCAGGCCGGTCTGGTGCAGCTCATGGTCGAGCCGAAGGCCGCGCCTGTGCTCACCGCGGCGCTGCGCGAGCGGGGCTGGTCCCTCCGGCAGTAAGGACCCCTCCTGCGGGCCGGTAACCTTGTGCGGGGCGCCCTCGCGTCCCGCACCCCACTCGCCACACCGCACCAGGAAGGTGTCCCTCCGTGGAAAACGGCGCCGCCCAGACTGTGTCGCCCGTGATCGTCGCCATCGACGGTCCCTCCGGCACGGGCAAGTCGAGCACGTCGAAGGCCGTCGCCGCGCAGCTCGGCCTGAGCTACCTGGACACCGGCGCCCAGTACCGGGCGATCACCTGGTGGATGGTGAACAACGGGATCGACATCGAGGACCCCACGGCGATCGCCGCGGTCGCGGGCAAGGCGGAGATCGTCTCCGGCACGGACCCCGACAAGCCGACGATCACCGTCGACGGCTACGACGTCTCCGGGCCGATCCGCACCCAGGAGGTCACCTCCAAGGTCAGCGCGGTCAGCGCGGTCCCCGAGGTGCGCGCCCGGATCACCGAGCTGCAGCGCTCCATCGCGGCCTCGGCGGAGAACGGCATCGTCGTCGAGGGCCGGGACATCGGCACGACCGTGCTGCCCGACGCCGACCTCAAGATCTTCCTGACCGCCTCGCCGGAGGCCCGCGCCGCCCGCCGCAGCGGTGAGCTGAAGGGCGCCGACGTGCACTCCACCCGCGAGGCGCTGCTCAAGCGGGACGCGGCCGACTCCAGCCGCAAGACCTCGCCGCTGGCCAAGGCGGACGACGCGGTCGAGGTGGACACCACCGACCTCACCCTGCAGCAGGTCATCGAGTGTGTCGTCACCCTCGTCGAGGAGAAGCGGGCCGGCGAGTGAGTCTCCCTTCGCAGGAGGGCCTGCCGTCGGAGCGGGGCGCCGAGGTCGGGCGCCGGATCGGCGTCGGCCTGATGTACGGGCTGTTCAGGCCGCGGGTGCTGGGCTCCTGGAAGGTGCCCGCGACCGGGCCGGTGATCTTCGCGATCAACCACTCCCACAACGTCGACGGCCCGATGGTCATGGGCGTGGCGCCCCGGCCGACGCACTTCCTGATCAAGAAGGAGGCGTTCGTCGGCCCGCTGGACCCGTTCCTGACCGGGATCGGCCAGCTGAAGGTGGACCGCTCGGGCGCCGACCGCAAGGCGATCAGCCGGGCGCTGGGCGTGCTGGACGGCGGCGGCGTCCTCGGGATCTTCCCCGAGGGCACCCGCGGCGAGGGCGACTTCGCCTCGCTGCGCGCCGGGCTCGCCTACTTCGCGGTCCGCAGCGGGGCGCCGATCGTCCCGGTCGCGGTCCTGGGAAGCTCCGAGCGGCGCGGACGGTTGATAAAGGGGCTGCCCCCGCTGCGCAGCCGCATCGACGTCGTCTTCGGCGACCCGTTCGAGGCGGGCGACGGTTCGGGGCGGCGGACGCGCACGGCGCTGGACGAGGCGACCGAACGCATCCAGAAGCAGCTCACCCTCCACCTGGAAAACGCCAGGCGCCTGACCGGGCGCTGAGCGACACTGAGTAGTGGATCACCCCGAAGCGGGGCAATCCACCGATCACCACGATGAACGACGAGGTACGGACTTCATGAACGACCAGATCCAGCCCGGCGGCTCGGACCACTTCGAGCACGACCACGGGGCGCTCGGCGACGCCGAGTACGCGGAGTTCATGGAGCTCGCCGTGGAAGAGGGCTTCGACCTCGAGGACGTCGAGGGTGCCATCGAGGCGGCCGGGCACGGCCCGCTGCCGGTGCTCGCCGTCGTCGGCCGCCCCAATGTCGGCAAGTCGACCCTGGTGAACCGCATCATCGGCCGCCGCGAGGCCGTCGTCGAGGACAAGCCCGGTGTCACCCGCGACCGCGTCACCTACGAGGCCGAGTGGGCGGGCCGCCGCTTCAAGGTCGTCGACACCGGCGGCTGGGAGCAGGACGTCGCCGGCATCGACGCCTCGGTGGCCGCGCAGGCCGAGTTCGCGATCGAGGCGGCCGACGCGGTCGTCTTCGTCGTCGACGCCAAGGTCGGCGCCACCGACACCGACGAGGCGGTCGTACGGCTGCTGCGCAAGGCCGGCAAGCCCGTGGTGCTGTGCGCCAACAAGGTCGACGGCCCGAGCGGCGAGGCCGACGCCTCCTACCTGTGGTCCCTGGGCCTCGGCGAGCCGCACCCCGTCTCCGCGCTGCACGGCCGCGGCACCGGCGACATGCTGGACGCCGTCCTGGAGGCGCTGCCCGAGGCGCCCGAGACGAGCTTCGGCGGCGCCGGGCTCGGCGGCCCGCGCCGTATCGCCCTGATCGGCCGCCCGAACGTCGGCAAGTCCTCGCTGCTGAACAAGGTGGCGGGCGAGGAGCGCGTCGTCGTCAACGAACTCGCGGGCACCACCCGTGACCCGGTCGACGAGCTGATCGAACTCGGCGGCGTGACCTGGAAGTTCGTCGACACGGCCGGTATCCGCAAGCGCGTCCACCTCCAGCAGGGCGCCGACTACTACGCCTCGCTGCGCACCGCGGCCGCCGTCGAGAAGGCCGAGGTGGCGGTCATCCTGATCGACGCCTCGGAGTCCATCTCGGTGCAGGACCAGCGCATCGTGACCATGGCCGTGGAGGCCGGGCGCGCGATCGTGCTGGCCTTCAACAAGTGGGACACCCTCGACGAGGAGCGCCGCTACTACCTGGAGCGGGAGATCGAGACCGAGCTCGGCCAGATCGCCTGGGCGCCCCGGGTGAACGTCTCGGCGCGCACCGGCCGGCACATGGAGAAGCTGGTCCCGGCGATCGAGACGGCCCTCGCGGGCTGGGAGACGCGCGTGCCGACCGGTCGGCTGAACGCCTTCCTCGGTGAGCTGGTCGCGGCCCACCCGCACCCGGTCCGGGGCGGCAAGCAGCCGCGCATCCTCTTCGGCACCCAGGCCGGCACCAAGCCGCCGCGGTTCGTCCTCTTCGCCTCCGGCTTCATCGAGGCCGGCTACCGCCGCTTCATCGAGCGCCGCCTGCGCGAGGAGTTCGCCTTCGAGGGCACCCCGATCCACATCTCGGTGCGGGTGCGCGAGAAGCGCGGCCAGAAGAAGAAGTAGACAGCTGACGAAAGGGGCGGCCCCTGAAGGGGCCGCCCCTTTTCGTTTCCGTCAGTTCCCGCGCGCCCCCGGCGGCAGCCCGGCCGGCACATGCGTCATCGTGCCGTGCTGCCCCAGCTGCCCGATCCGCTGCCACTGGGACTGCTGCTGCCCCGTGCCGCCGCGTGCGCTGCTCGCCCCCGCGCTGTAGGCGCTGTACGAGCTGCCGTACGACCCGCTGTACGCCCCCGGGTGCCGCGTGCCGAACGCCGTGAACCCCAGCTCCTCCTCCCCGCTGCGGTCACCCGGCAGCGAGCGGAACGTCTTGACGTACTCGGCGTACAGCTTGTCGTAGATCGGCGTGGCCGAGGGGCCACCCTGCGGCTCATGGTTCGCTCGTGCAGAAGGGATGGGCGGGGGGACCTGGCGGCGGGGGACGTCGTATGAGTGCACGTAGGTCCAACGACTGGACACCCTGAAGGGATGCGCCTCATGGGGGGCGCGGGACTGTGTCGATATGCGGCTCCGCCGCGTGGGCGCGATCAGCCACAGGCAACCCGCAGCCGCCGAACAACAGGAAGCATCACCTCAGTAGGCGAGCCTCACGTCCCGGCCAGGGGCAACGCGGCAGCGACCAGCTTCCCGTTCGCCGCGGCCTTGTCCAGCGCGTCCCGCAGCAGGTCCTCACGGGGCTGACGCCCGATGGACCCCACCGGCGCGGCGAACATGAGCACCTGCTGGTGCTTGTTGGCCGCGGTCCGCCACCCCTCCGTCACCTGCAACGGCTGATGCGCCTGCCACCAGGCCACCGGCTGCCCGCCGTTCGGCCCCGGCTGGAGCACCGCGTGCAGCTGACCCATCGCCAGCAGCACCGACCAGCCGTGCTGCACCGGCGGCGCCGTGGTCAGCTCGGTGAGCGGCATGAACCCCTGCTCGATGAGCAGCGGCAGGAAGTCGTCACCGACCGCGGTCGAGCCGGGCCGTACGATCGGACCGGTCGGCTCGACGACCAGCGCGGGGTGCAACTCCCCGGCGATCAGCACGAGTCCGCTGGTCACCCCGAGCACGGCCTGCTCGGGCACGACCTTCTCCGGGTCCAGGTCGACGGTGTCACCGCTGATCGACCGCACGGCACCGCGCAGTTGCTCCTCGGTGACCTGGACGACCTGCGAGGGCAGGCAGCTGGCGTGGGCGAAGGCGAGGACGGCGGTCTCGTCCCCGACGAACAGGACGGTGCTGGTGCGCTCGTGCTCGGAGTCGCCCGGGGTGCGGCAGGACGTGCAGTCGTAACTGCCGGGGGCGTTGTCTCCGGCGAGCAGCCGGTCTGCTTCTTCGTCGCCGATCTCGGCGCGTACCTCGTCGCTGAGGTCGAGCATGCGCGGCACGGGTGGCTCCCTAGAGATGCGGTGTGGTGAGGCCGGGCGGCCTCATGAAGGACACAACGGGCCAGCTGTGGCGGGAGTCACGCTGCTCCACGAACGGAATCGCACCGTCCGACGCGCAGGGTCACCTGCCGCACGGAATCGGCCACTCAATGTCAAGTAATCGGAAGTCAAAGGAACTTGATCGGGTGAGGTGGGTCACAGACGGTCAGGTGCGGTCGGTCGACAAATCGGGATATCCGCGAATCAAGCCGGTCATGCCAAGAAGTTGATACCGGCGGTAACCCTGAACTGGCCTGGACCGACGGGCAGTTGGTTGATGTGAACTCGCCACGCTCCGTACATTCATCGGCCGTGTGCAACGAGCACCGCTCGGGTACGTCCGCCGACCGCACAGGACCAGCTTTTGCGTACGACCCCTCGGCGGACGGGGCGGAGCACGCGGAACGCGCCGATGCGCGGGAGCGTGCCCCGCTCTGGGGGACCCCGGGTCCGTAGAGAGGGATGCTCATGTCCGAATGTGCCGATACCACCACGCACGCCACCTCCTCCTCCCGTAAGGCGCGTACGACGGCGGCTCTCGCCGGGGCGGCCCTGCTCGCCCCGCTCGGCCTGCTGGCCGCGACCGGCGACGCCCATGCGGCGGACGGTGGCGTGTGGGACCGCATCGCCCAGTGCGAGAGCGGCGGAAACTGGCACATCAACACCGGGAACGGCTACTACGGCGGGCTCCAGTTCTCCGCCGGCACCTGGCGCGCGTACGGCGGCACCGCCTACGCCGCGACCGCGGACGGGGCCAGCCGCGAGCAGCAGATCGCCGTGGCCACCAAGGTCCAGCAGTCGCAGGGCTGGGGCGCCTGGCCGACCTGTTCGGCCCGCGCCGGCGCGTACGGCGGCGCACCGGCGGCCCCCGCGAGCGGCGGGACGTCGAACACGCAGAGCAGCTCCGGCAGCCAGAGCAGCTCCAGCACTCGGAGCGGCCCGAGCACCCCCGAGGCGGCCCCCGCCGCGCCCGCCCAGGCGCCGGCCCGCACCTCCGGCCACACCGACCGCAACTCCTCGCGCGGGGACTACACCGTCCGCCAGGGCGACACGCTCAGCGCCATCGCCACCCGCAACGGCACCAGCTGGCAGGCGCTGTACGCCGCCAACAAGGCCGTCATCGGCGGTGACCCCGACCTGATCGTGCCGGGCCTGCGGCTCGACGTCTGATCCCGGCCCGCCCGGCCTTCTCTCGCCTACGAGGCCCCGCCCGGTCCGCCGACCGGGTGGGGCCCCGCCCGTGTCCGGCGCGGCCCGCCCGGCGGGGCGGGGCCCGCTCCTTAGCGTGGCCCGATGCCCGACCTACGCCGTGTCCCGCTCGCCGCCCTCGCCGCCCTCGCCGCCCTCGCCGCGGCACTCCTGACCGCCGTCGCTCCCGCGGGCGCGCACGCCGCGCCCCCGCCGCCCCCGCCCGGGGTCGCCACCACGCGTGTGCCGTACGCCTGCGCCCAGGACGAGTGGCCCTGGGGATGCATCGCCGAGTGCGAGAGCAGCGGGCGCTGGCACATCAACACCGGCAACGGCTTCTACGGCGGACTGCAGTTCTGGCAGCCCACCTGGGAGGACTACGGCGGCCTGAAGTACGCGCCCCGCGCGGATCTCGCCACCCGTGCGGAGCAGATCGCGGTGGCCCGCAAGGTGCTGGCGCTGCAGGGCTGGGAGGCCTGGCCGGTGTGTTCCCGGCGCTACGGGCTGGCGGGCCGGATGCACACCGTGGAACGCGGCGACACGCTCTCCTCGATCGCCCGCACGTACGGCGTCAAGGACGGCTGGCGAGGCATGTACGCGGCCAACGAGAAGACGCTGGGCGGCCGTCCGGACCTGCTGCGCATCGGCATGCTGCTGGTCATCCCGAAGGGCTCGACCCGGACGCCGGACCTGGCCGACCACGCTCCGGCGGTGTTCGGGCCGCCGCTTCCCCCGCTTCCCACTCGGAGGCCTCTCCGCTGAACACGACCGCGCCCCGGCGCAGTTCGTGCACGAACACCGTCCTGGCGTGCAACGCGGACGGCAGCCGCTGCTCGGCGACGACCACGCACGCGTCGAGCCCCGCCAGCAGCTCGTACGTACGGGCCGCGACCTGCGGCGCCATGCCCTGCGCGGGCTCGTCGAGCAGCAGCACGCGCGCGCGGGACAGCAGGGCGCGGGCGACCGCGAGCATCCGCTGCTCACCGCCGGACAGCGTGCCCGCGCGCCGGTCGAGGAGCGGGGCGAGCTGCGGGTAGGCCTCCAGGGCGGGTCCGTGGGCGCGGGCGGCGAGCTCCAGGTTCTCGCGGACCGTCAGCGAGCCGAACACCGCCTGCCGTTCGGGGACGAGCCGCAGTCCGCTGCGTGCCCGCCGGTGCGCGGGCAGCCGGGTCACGTCGACGCCGTCCCACACGACCGCCCCGCCCGACAGCGGCACGGTTCCGGCCAGCGCCCGCAGCACCGTCGTACGGCCGGAGCCGTTGCGGCCGAGCAGCACGGTCAGGCCGGGGGAGGGGGCGGTCAGGGTGACGCCGTGCAGAGCCTCCAGCGGGCCGTAGCGCACGCGCGCGTGGCGCAGGGCGAGGGTCATGCGCCCACCTCGCGCGCGTGCAGGACGCTTCCCGGCGGGCCCGTCGCGACGATCCGGCCCGCCGCCATCACATGGACGACGTCCGCCAGCCCCGCGACCAGGTCGAGGTCGTGCTCCACGACGAGCAGCGCGGTGCCGTCGGCGGCCAGGGCCGCGAGGATGCGGCTCAACGAGGCGACCTCTGCGGAGTCGAGGCCGGCGGCGGGTTCGTCGAGCAGCAGCACCCGGGGGTCGCCCGCGAGGGCACGGGCGAGTTCTACGCGCCTGAGGGTGCCGGTGGGCAGGTCGGCGGCGGGGAGGTCGCCCAGGGGGCTGAGCCCGAAGAGGGACAGGGCCCGGTCGGTCGCGCCCGCGCCGGCACGGCCCTGCTCGGCGCCGACCTGGACGTTCTCGCGGACCGTCATCGAGGGGAACACCGCGAGCTGCTGGAAGCTGCGGGCCACGCCGAGACGGGTGCGTGTGTGCGAGGGGAGGGCGGTGATGTCCCGGCCGTCCAGCAGGACACGGCCCTGGCTGGGCCGCAGCGTGCCGGCGAGACAGTCGAACAGGGTGCTCTTGCCTGCGCCATTGGGGCCGACGACGGCGGTGACCTGCCCGGCGGCCGCGGTCAGGCTGACGCCGTCGAGCGCGGTGAAGCGGCCGTAGTGCGCGTGCAGGTCGCGGGTGCTGAGGGCGGTGTTCCCACCCGTACCCCCGGCACCACCCGTGCGGCTTTCGCGGCCGGGTGCGGGTGGCCCTTGCGGGGGCGGAGCGCCCTCGGCGGCTGTGGGTGGTCGTGGCGGGGTGGCTTGGGCGTGGAGCCGGGTGGGCGCGGTGGGTCTGCGGGGTGTGGTGGGCGCCGGGCCCGTGGGTGGTGTGGCGGTTGTCGGGGGTGTCCCGGGTGTCGGGCCCGTGGGTGGTGTGGCGGTTGTCGGGGGTGTCCCGGGTGTGGGGCCCGTGGGTGGTGTGGCGGCTGGCGGAGGTGCCCCGGGGACCGGGCCGATGGGTGGTGCGGCTTCCGCGGGCCTCCGGCGTGCGGGTGCCCTGGCCGACGCAGAGGCCTCCCCGTGCACGCCGCGTGCAGGGCCTCTCGTCGCCCCCGCCGCCCCCCGGAGTCTGTCGCGCAGCACCCGCCCCAGCGGTGTGAGCCTCGGTGCGTGCCTCAGCCGCAAGCCCTCCGACGCCGCGCGCAGCGCCTCGAACACGCCCCCGGGGAAGCGGCCCACCAGCACCGCGAGGACGCCGATCACAGCTGCTGCCACGCCGCCGCGGGCGCCTGCGTCGAGGCCGACGAGGAGGGCCGCGGCGGCGAGGGCGCCGAGGGTGCTGTCGGCGCCGAGGACGACGACCGCGGCGAACCACAGGAGGCCGCGGACGGGGTCGTAGGCGCTGGGGTCGAAGGCGCGCAGGCCCATGCCGAGCAGGCCGCCGCCCAGGGCGGCCAGGGCGGCGCCCGCGACGAAGGCGAGCAGCTTCAGGGACGGGACGGGCACGCCCGCGGCCTGGGCCCCCGCCTCGTGGTCCCGCATGGCCGCGAGGGCGCGCCCGGTGCGGCCCCTGCGCAGGGCGTGCACCGACAGCAGGGCGGCCGCGAGGAGCAGCAGCTCCAGGACGTAGTACGCGCGGTCCCCCTCGAAGCCGGCCGGGCGGCCCAGGGACAGCCCGTGCGTGGCGTACGGCTGGGCGAAGACGAAGCGGCTCACCCCGACGCCCACCGCGAAGGTGGCCAGCGCGAGCGCGAGGCCGTGGCGGCGGATCGCGGGCCAACCCGTGAGCAGGCCCAGCGGCGCGACCAGGAGCACGGCCGTCGCCAGCGCCGCCGCCTCCGGCAGCCGCGGCAGGCCGGGGAAGCGCCCTGCCGCGAGCAGCGCGGTGAACAGGGCGCCCAGACCGGCGTACGCCGCCTGGCCCAGGGAGATCTGGCCGCCGCGGCCGGTCACCACCACCAGCGACAGCAGCACCACCGCGAGCGCCGGCACCTGCACCGAGGTGTGCAGGTCCGAGCCCGCGAAGCCCAGCGGCAGCAGGAACAGCACGACGGCCACCGGCCAGGCGCCCGGCGGGGTCGGGACCCGGGCCGTCGCCGTGCGCGGCAGCGCGTCCCGCGAGCCGATCCCGGGCAGGACCAGGGCGGCGACCAGCAGCGCCACCACGAACAGGTTGGCGCCGACCGCCTGGAGCAGCGGCTCGCCCCACCCGGACGGGTGCAGCCGGGTCAGCTGGCTCTGCGCCACCCCGATGCCCAGCGCCACCACGACCGCCACCGGCAGGCTCCGCATGCGCGCGGCGACCGCGACCGCCATCACCTCCATCACCAGCAGCGGCAGGCCGTACGGGTCGAGGCGGACGTACGGGGCCAGCAGGACACCTGTCAGGCCCGCGGTGAACGACCCGAACGCCCAGCCCGCCGCCGCGACCCGGTCGGCGTCGATGCCGGCAAGGACGGCGAGCCCCCGGTCGTCCACGACCGCGCGCAGCTCCCGTCCGAACCGCGTCCAGCGGGTCACCGCCCCCACCCCGGCCGCGAGCACGGCCACCACCGCGAGCTGCCCCCACGGGTCCGCCGACACCAGCTCGGGCGCGTCGTCCCGTGCGCCCTGCCCCCACAGCAGCGCCGCCCCGCCCACCAGCAGCACGAACACCCCGAGGGACGCCACCAGCGTCTGCGCCGGACCGCTGTCGAGGACCGACAGCGGCCGGAACACGAACCGCTGAAGGACCACCCCGATGCCCGGCGCCAGCACCAGCAGCGTCACCAGAGCCCCCAGCCACAGCGGCCACTGCCAGCCGACCACTGTCTGCCGCAGCGCGTACGCGCACACCATCGCGATGGCGCCGTGCGCGAGGTTCAGCACGCCCGTCGCGCGGTACGTCACCACCAGCCCGATGCCGGTGAGCGCGGCCGCGCCGCCGACGGACAGACCCGCCAGGGTGAGGTCGTAGGTGAGCGAGGACATCAGGTGTCCGGCTCGCACACCGGGCACGGGGCCAGTTCGCCGCGTCCGCGCTCGTCCACCGGCACGGCCCCTGCCTTGCCCGCCACCAGCGGGCAGTCCGCGCGGTGCAGCAGGGTGCCGCCCGGGACCGTCACCAGCTCCGGCGCGACCGGGCGGGCCTCCGCCACCGGCTCTTCCTCGGCGGGCTCGTCCGTCACCAGCAGCGCGTACAGCTCCTCCACACGCGCGGCCGCGATCGCGTCCCGGCCGTGGGCCAGCAGCACGGCGGCCGCGACGATCAGGGCGGCCCCGGGGATCGTGCAGGAGGCGAGATACGGCAGCTGGCGTTCGGCGAACCGCTCGCCGGAGACGCCGTACCAGCCGATGACGCACAGCACCGCCCCGGCCGCGAGGGCGGCCCAGCCGGCCCACAGGACGGGGTGCGGGGTGCCCGCTCGTGACGTCCTCATCCTCGGCCTCCACACGTCCTGCGTCGGCGATCTGTCCAAGGCGGCCAATGGCTTGCACTATGCCTTGTGTCAGCTGACCCTGAAAGAACCGGGCGCGCACGCCCGGACCGACACCCGGTGGTGAGCCAGATGGTTCTCGGGAGCGACCTCATCAGGTGGGGCAGGCCACGGCGGCGAGGCACCGCGCTGGCGGCCGCGCTGCTGCTGTTCCTGGGCCCGGCCCTCGCGGCGTGCAGCGACGACGAGGGCGGCGGCAGCCAGAGCGCGACCCCCGTGCCGACACTCGACACCCCCACCGTGATCCCCACGGTCAGCGAGCCCGAGGCCCAGCCGCGGCCGTCCGACCCCAAGGCGGCCGAGGCCGAGATCAGGGCCAACTGGCAGAAGTTCTTCGACCCGAAGACCCCGCTGAAGGACAAGCAGGCCGTCCTGGAGAACGGCGAGCAGATGGCCCCGGTCCTCCAGGCGTTCAACGGCGACGAACGCGGCGGACAGGTCGGCGCGCAGGTCGAGAAGGTCGTCTTCACGTCGCCGACCGGCGCGAACGTGACGTACACCCTCACCCTGTCGGGGCAGACCGCGCTGCCGAACGCCTCCGGGACCGCGGTCGAGCAGGACGGCACCTGGAAGGTCTCCGTCAACACCCTGTGCGCGCTGGTGCAGCTGAGTCGGACCGGCAGTGCCTCCCAGTCGCCGATCCCGGGCTGCTGAGGCCGCCGCCGCGGCGCTGCTGACGCTCCTTGTCGCGGCCTGCGGCAGCAGGCTCCCGGAGAGCGACTTCGAGCACCGCGACCGGGGCACGTCCACCCCGGCCGCGGCGCCGATCCGGGTCGGCATCATCACCAGCGCCACCAGCCCCGTCGGCGGCACCGCCTTCACCGGCCCGCGCGACGGCGCCAAGGCTTTCTTCGACCGGCTGAACGCGCGCGGCGGCATCGACGGCCGCCGGGTCGAGGTGCGCGAGTGCGACGACGGAGGCAGCGGCGTCGGCAACAACGAATGCGTGCACCGGCTGATCGACGAGGACCGCGTCGTCGCCCTGGTCGCCACCACCGCCCTCGACTACGCGGGCGCCTCCCGCGTCTCCCACGCGCGCGTGCCCGACATCGGCGGCCAGCCCATCGGCGCCGCCTACGACACCTGGCCGCACCTGTACGGCATCTACGGCAGCCTCGCGCCCCGCGACGGCACCCCGGGCTGGGACGGGCGGCTGTACGGCGGCACCGAGGTCTACCGCTACTTCAAGCGCGAGCACGGCGCGCGCACCGCCGCCGTCGTGTCGTACAACCAGGCATCCTCCGCCGCATACGCCCGGCTGATCGAGCGGGGCCTGAAGGCCGAGGGCTACCGGGTCGTCACCGAGCAGGTCGACTTCGCGCTGCCCAACTTCCGCGCCGTCGCCGCCGATCTGAAGGAACAGGGTGCCGACCTCGTCTTCGACGCCATCGACAGCCACGGCAACGCCCGGCTGTGCGCGGCCCTCGACGACGTCGGCGCCCGCGTGACCGCCAAGGTCACCAACGTGCAGAACTGGACGTCCACCGTCGCCGAGGACTACAAGGACGCGCCCCGCTGCCGCAACGCCCTGTGGGCGACCGGGGCCAGCCGCAACTTCGAGGACACCTCCCAGCGAGCCGTACGGGAGTTCCGCGAGGCCACGGAAGGCCTCGACACGCATTCCCAGTGGCAGTTGGAGGGCTGGGCCGCCGCCAAGTGGTTCACGGACGCGGCCCGCGCCTGCGCGGAGAAGGGCATCACGCGCGCGTGCGTGGACGGCTTCATGCAGCGCAGCAGCGGCTACACGGCCGACGGGCTGCTCCTGCCCGTGTCGTACGAGCGTCTCACCGAGCCGCCGAGGACGCGGCGGACCTGTCTGTCGGTCGCGCGCTGGCGGGACGGCGAGGGCTGGGTGTCCCAAGGGGACATGGACCGCACCTGCTTCCGGGTGCCGCAACTGCCGTACGAGCCCTGATGGACACTGTTGACCATGCTGGAGACCTCCGCCCGACTGCTGCGTCTGCTCTCGCTCCTCCAGGCCCACCGCGAGTGGTCCGGGCCCGAGCTGGCCGAACGGCTCGGTGTCACGCCGCGGACCGTGCGCCGGGACGTGGACCGGCTGCGCGAGCTGGGCTACCCGGTGCACGCCAGCCCCGGCACCGGAGGCGGCTACCAGCTCGGCGTGGGCGCCGAACTGCCGCCGCTGCTCCTGGACGACGACGAGGCCGTCGCCGTGGCGGTCGGCCTGCGCACCGCCGCCGGGCAGGGCGTCGAGGGCATCGGCGAGTCCTCGGTGCGCGCGCTGGCCAAGCTGGAGCAGGTGCTGCCGCACCGGCTGCGCCGCCGGGTGAGCGCCCTGAACACCTTCACCGTGCCGATGTTCAGGGACACCCGCCCCGACGCCGTCGACCCCGCGCTGCTGACCGAGCTGGCGGGCCTGTGCCGGGACGCCGAGCGGCTGCGCTTCGCGTACGAGGACCACGAGGGCGCCGCCACCCGCCGTACGGTCGAGCCGCACCGGCTGGTGTGCTCCGAGCGGCGCTGGTACCTGGTCGCCTGGGACCTGGACCGGGCGGACTGGCGCACCTTCCGCGTCGACCGCATCACGCCCAGGCCGCCGCACGGGCCCCGCTTCACCCCGCGCGAGCCGCCCGCCGACGACCTCGCCGCGTACGTCTCCCGGGGCGTCTCCACGCGCGTCTACGCCGCGCAGGCGGCGGTCCGGCTGCTGGTGCCCCTCGAGGAGGCGGCCCAGCACGTCTCGCCCTCGGCCGGGACGCTGGAGGCGGAGACGGAGACCACCTGCATCCTGCGTGCGGGCGCCGGGAGCCTCGACGTGATGGTGGTCCACGTGATGATGCTGGGCGTGGAGTTCGAGGTGCTGGAGCCGGCCGGTCTCACCGACGCGATCAGGAGGGGAAGGGACCTTTTGAGCCGTGCTCTTGAACGGGGTGACGCTGCTCCAGCGCCGCGTACTCCGGGTGATGCAGATCGAACGCCGGCGAGTCCGAGCGGACCCGGGGCAGCGTCGTGAAGTTGTGCCGCGGCGGCGGGCAGGACGTCGCCCACTCCAGGGAACGGCCGTACCCCCAGGGGTCGTCGACCTCGACCTTCTCGCCGTACTTCGCGGTCTTCCATACGTTGTAGAGGAACGGCAGCGTCGACAGGCCCAGCAGCAGCGAGCCGATGGTGGAGACGGTGTTCAGCGCGGTGAAGCCGTCCGCGGCGAGATAGTCCGGGTAGCGGCGTGGCATGCCCTCCGCGCCCAGCCAGTGCTGCACCAGGAACGTGGTGTGGAAGCCCACGAACAGCGTCCAGAACTGGATCTTGCCGAGCCGCTCGTCGAGCATCTTCCCGGTGAACTTGGGCCACCAGAAGTAGAAGCCGCCGAAGATCGCGAAGACGACCGTGCCGAAGACGACGTAGTGGAAGTGCGCGACCACGAAGTACGAGTCGGTGACATGGAAGTCCATCGGCGGCGACGCCAGGATCACCCCGGTCAGCCCGCCGAACAGGAACGTCACCAGGAAGCCGGTCGCCCACAGCATCGGGGTCTCGAAGGACAGCGAGCCGCGCAGCATGGTGCCGGTCCAGTTGAAGAACTTCACGCCCGTCGGCACGGCGATCAGGAAGCTCATGAAGGAGAAGAACGGCAGCAGCACCGCGCCCGTGGCGAACATGTGGTGGGCCCACACCACCACCGAGAGACCGGTGATCGTCATCGTCGCGCCGACCAGGGCCGTGTAGCCGAAGATCGGCTTGCGGCTGAAGACCGGGATGATCTCGGTGATGATGCCGAAGAACGGCAGCGCGATGATGTAGACCTCGGGATGCCCGAAGAACCAGAACAGGTGCTGCCACAGCAGCGATCCGCCGTTGGCGGCGTCGAAGACATGGCTGCCGAACCGCCGGTCGGCCTCCAGACACAGCAGCGCGGCCGCCAGCACCGGGAACGCCATCAGGATCAGGATCGACGTGAACAGCGTGTTCCAGGTGAAGATCGGCATCCGGAACATCGTCATGCCGGGCGCGCGCATCCCGATGATGGTGGCGAGGAAGTTCACCGCGCCGAGGATCGTGCCGAAGCCGGCCAGCGCGAGGCCCATGATCCACAGGTCGGGGCCGACACCCGGCGAGCGCTCCCAGCTGTTGAGCGGCGCGTAGGCGAACCAGCCGAACGCCGCCGGGCCGTCGGGCGTCAGCAGCGACCCGAGCACGATCAGGCCGCCGAACAGGAACAGCCAGTACGAGAACATGTTCAGCCGCGGGAACGCCACGTCCGGGGCGCCGATCTGCAGCGGCATCAGCTCGTTGGCGAACCCGGCGAAGCTCGGCGTCGCGAACAGCAGCAGCATGATCGTGCCGTGCAGGGTGAACAGCTGGTTGAACTCCTGGTTCGTCATCAGCTGAAGACCCGGCCGGGCCAGTTCGGCGCGCATCAGCAGCGCCATCACCCCGCCGGCCAGGAAGAACAGGAACGACGTGATCAGATACAGATGGCCGATCTTCTTGTGGTCGGTCGTGGTCAGCCAGTCGACGATCAGCCGACCGCGCCGCCTGCGCCGTACGGATTCCGCCGTCGCCTGCACGGTCTGCGTCCCCATGACTCGCTCGCCCCTTCGCCTCGTCGCGCCCCGGGCCCGCCCGTCATGATGCTCGCTCCGGTGCGGGCTCCGACAGGGGGCGTACGTACTCCCTGCCGAAAACGGAATGGAATGGGGCCCGCCCGCGGGACGGTCCTCCGGGCACTTGGGGCACTTTCCGCCGGGTAATTCCGAGGGGTGCGAAGACACGCGGGAATTGCGTTCGAATACCTGCGGAAGGCGTACGGAACCCCCCGTCCGTGTGACGGAGTTCGAACCAAACCCTTGTAGTGATCTTGTGACAGAAGCGTGACCGAGGAGGGACCGGCTACCCGGCGTGTCCGCTTCCGCCTTTCGTGGCCGGGGCTTTGCGCCTAGCGTGGCGGCATGGCACCGATACCGAAACCCGCCGCCGAACCTCACGACGACCCGGACGCCTACGTCGGCCTCGACGCCGCCGGTGCGGAGCGCCTCGCGCGCGAGCGGGGCTGGTCGACCGTCCGCTCGCTGCCGCCGGGGGCGATCATCACGATGGAGTACCGCCAGGGGCGGCTCAACTTCGAGGTCCGCGGCGGCCGGGTGGCCCGCGCCTGGAAGGGCTGACCGGCACGGAGAACGCCGAAGGCCCCGGTTCCCGTCAGGGACAACCGGGGCCTTCGCGATGCGGGGCGCGGTGTGCGTACCGTGCGCCCCGCAGTCCTGGGGCCGTCAGCCGCCGGTCAGCGGGCGGGCCGGAGAGCCGGCGCCGCGCGGGACGCGGTCGGAGTGCGGCGGGCGGCGGCTGCCGGTCGGGGTGACCGGCGTGCGCTCCGAGCGGACCGTGTGCGGGCCGGGGGCCAGGTACACGGGGTTGCGCGGGGTGTGGGCGGTCGCCGACGGGATCGTCTCGCGCACCGGCGTCGCGTCGCCGTCGTCCTCGCCGGACCGGACCGAGGCGAGCACCGGGGCGGGCGTGGGGACGGGGACCGGGCCGGCCCGGCGGGCGGTCCAGCGGTCGCGCAGGTCCAGCAGGAACGACTCGGCGCGCGAGATCAGCGGCTCGAACCACGGCAGGGCCAGCAGGACCAGCAGACCCGCGGCCCAGCCCAGCAGGACGTCGCTGAGCCAGTGCGTACCGAGGTAGACGGTGGTCAGGCCGACGCTGAGGGACAGCACGGCCGACAGCGCCGACAGCCAGCGCCGGGTCCAGGGCGTGGAGGCCAGATAGGCGAGGATGCCCCAGGTGACGACCGCGTTCGCGGTGTGACCCGAGGGAAATATGTCGCTTCCGGCTTCGAGCCAGTGCCACATCTCGTTGGAGCCGACCTCGGTCGCGTAGTGCGGACCCGAGCGGCCGAGGCCGTACTTCACGGCGCCCACCGTGATGTTCAGCAGCAGTACGGCCATGCCGAAGGCGAGCAGCGGGCGCAGGGTGCGCTGCCGCCAGGAGCGCCAGCCGAGCCAGGCCGAGACCATCACGGCCGTCGGGCCGCGCTGGCCGAGGACCACCCAGTAGTCCAGGAACGCGTGGATCTCCGGCCACTGCTGGTACGGCCGGAAGAGCATGGCCTGCCAGTCGATCCGGACCAGCCAGGTCGTGGCCGCGACGGCGAGCACGATCGCTGCGTAGAAGGCCAGGGTCGCGCCGAAGAGCACCACACGGTGCCGCGTCATCCGCGGCACGTCGAGGACGGGCCGTTCGGGCTCGCGGTCCAGTCTGGCGAAGATCCGGTCGAGCCGGGTCGGCTTTGGTTCGGTACGCACTCAATCGACGTTACAGCGAGTGAGGGACTCATCTCGCGGAAGCGCAGGCTTCGTAATGACGATGTGATGTGGGATTCCTCTCAGGAGGCGGTTTATTTCCACGGATTCCCTAATCGCGTGGGCCGCTTCCCTTCAATTCCTTTGATCATTCCGGTAACCGGTTTTGCGGTGCGTCCGAATTCGTTCACCGGGGCATGGCGCGGAATTCACCGGGAGTGCGGGGCCGTCAGGGTGGACCGGAGCCGTTCAGCCAGAACGCCCCGTACACCGCCGAGGCCGCCGCGACCGCCATCAGCACCGCCGCCGACCTGCGCGGGCGCGCCCGTGCGAGGGCCAGGGCGAGCGGCAGCAGCAGCGGGAACGCGGGCATCAGCAGGCGCGGTTTCGAGCCGAAGTAACTCGACGCGCACAGTGCGAGGGCCGTGACCACCCCGGCGTACACCAGCAGCGGCAGCGGCTGGCCCTGCCGTACGCAGACGGCGTACAGCCAGAGCACCAGGCCCACCCCGGCGATCAGGGCGAGGCCCGCGAGGGCACCCGGAACCGACGTGAACTTGTCGGCGACGAAACGGGCGAAGGCGTAGCCGCCGTCGAAGCCGTTGCGCCAGCCCGCCTGGACGTCGAGATAACCGAACACGCCCTTGCCGGTGTGACGGCCGACCCACAGCACGTAACCGGCGGCGCCCAGGGGCGCGAGGAGCAGACCGAGGGCGCGCCGCCCGGCATGAGCGCGGGGCGTCGCACTCCCGCTTCCGGTGCCCTCGAAAGAGGAGCCACGGCGCTCTCGTACGAAGCCCGCGATGCCGGCCGCCCACACCGCCGCGACCACCGCGAGGCCGACCGGACGGGTCAGACCGGCCAGACCGGCCAGCGTGCCCGCCGTCACCCAGCGGCCGGTCAGCACCGCGTACAGCGACCAGGCGGCCAGCGCGGTGAACAGCGACTCGCTGTACGCCATCGACTGCACGATCCCGACCGGCAGCACCGCCCACACCAGCACCGCGCACACCCCGGCCCGGCGGCCGTACACCCGGTCGGCGACCGCGAAGATCCCCCAGGCCGCGGCGAGCGAGCCGAGCAGGGACACCACCAGCCCCGCGTCGGCGTACGACAGCGGGCTCACCGCGTGCAGGCCCCGCTCCAGCCAGGGCAGCAGCGGGAAGAACGCCAGGTTGGAGTGGACGTCGCCGTTCGGCAGCCGCACCTCGTAGCCGTAGCCCAGCTCGGCCACGCGGGTGTACCAGAGCGAGTCCCAGCGGGCGGTCAGCAGGGTGTGCGCGCTCTTGTCGCGCGCGGCGCTCCACAGGACCAGCGCGACCAGGCCCAGGGCACGCACGGCGGCGTACCCGAGGAGGGCCGGGGCCGCCCGGCGCAGGGCCGAGGAGGCGCGGCCGAGGGCCGAGGAGGCCGGTGCCACACGCGTCTCAAGATCGGTCACGGGCTCGATTATCCGGTGTGTCCGCGACTGTCCCGACCGCGCTGACGTGGAACGGGGCGTGCGGAGTGGCGTACGCCACAGGGGTTCCGGGACACGGTGAGAGTTCCGCCACGCGACCGACGCGCGAACTCGCGTACGCTGACGGCTCACTCGCGTATCCGTTGCGCGGGCCGGAGCCGCCGCTCAAGCTCCGGCCGTCGGCACGGGGAGTCCCCACCCTGAGAGCCCGCCGAACGCGAGGGGACATCTGGGAGGTACGTACATGTCCGGGACGACCACGGCTGCCCAACGCGCGCGCCGTCGGGTGGCCGGGGCCGGTGCCAACCGCTGGGTCGTCCTGGTGGTCCTCTGCGTCAGCCTGCTGCTCGTCGCCGTCGACGCGACCGTGCTGCACGTGGCGGTGCCCGCCGTCACCGAGGACCTTCAGCCCGGCGCGATAGAACTGCTCTGGATCGTCGACACCTACCCGCTCGTCTGCGCCTCGCTGCTGATCCTCTTCGGCACGCTCGGTGACCGCGTCGGCCGCAGACGCATCCTTCTTCTCGGCTACGCCCTCTTCGGCGTCGCCTCCGCGCTCGCCGCCTTCGCACAGGGGCCGCAGGTGCTGATCTTCGCGCGGGCGCTGCTCGGGGTCGGCGGCGCGATGATCATGCCGGCCACGCTGTCCATCCTGCGGCAGGTCTTCCCCGACCGGCGCGAGCGGGCGCTGGCCATCGGCATCTGGAGCGCCGTGGCCGCGGTCGGCGCGGCGGTCGGACCGCTGCTCGGCGGCTTCCTGCTGGAGCACTTCTGGTGGGGTTCGGTGTTCCTGGTGAACATCCCCCTGATGCTGGTCAGCCTGCCGGTCGGGCGGATGCTGCTGCCCGAGTCGACGGGCGACGGGAAGGGGCCCTGGGACGTCGTGGGCGCGCTGATGGCGGCCGCCGGCCTGTTCGGCACGGTGCTCGGCGTGAAGCGGCTCGGCGGCGGCGAGTCCGCGGGCAGCGTGTTCACCCTCGTGCCGCTGGTGGTGGGCGCGGGGCTGCTGGTGCTCTTCGTACGGCGGCAGCGGCGGCGGGCGCACCCTCTGGTGGACCTGCGGATGTTCGCGCGGCCGGCGTTCAGTACGTCCGTGGGGTGCATCGTGCTTGCGATGCTCGCGCTGGTCGGTCTGGAACTGATCGCGGCGCAGTACCTCCAGCTGGTGCTGGGGCTCTCGCCGCTGGAGACCGGGCTGCGGCTGCTGCCGCTGACCATCGCGGCGATGGCGGCGGGGCTCTTCGGGGCGCGGATGCTGCGCAGGTTCGGGCCGCGGCGGATGGTGTGTGCCGGGTTCTGTCTGACCGCGGCGGCCGTGGTGCTGCTGACGGCGATGGGGAGCCAGGACGACACCGGGCTGCTGCTCGCCGGGTTCGTGCTGCTCGGGTTCGGGCTGGAGACGACCCTGTTCGGGGCGTACGAGTCGATGCTGAGCGAGGCGCCGGTGGAGCAGGCCGGCGGGGCCGCGGCCATCGGGGAGACCTCGTACCAGCTCGGGGCGGGCATCGGGATCGCCCTGCTCGGGACCGTGATGAACGCCGCCTACGCTCCTGGAGTGGCCTCCGTTCCCGGTGTGCCGGCGTCGGCGTCGGTGTCGGCGGGGCATTCGCTGGGGGAGGCGTACGCGGTGGCGGGGCGGCTGGGCGGGGAAGCGGGTGTCGCTCTGCGCCGGGTGGCCCGGGACTCCTTCGTGCACGGGCTGCATGTGACCCTGCTGGTCAGCGCGGCTCTGCTGCTGATGGGCGCCGCGATGGCGCTGCGCTTGCCGCGCGTCATGCAGTGCGAGTCCGTGGACGTGGACGTGGAGTTGCCCGCACCTCGCGGCGTCGCGGAGTCCAGGGTGTCTGCCTGACCTTCACCCACCCACGCACCGCCCGTCACCAGTCGGCCAGGAGGCCGGACCCCCCCGTGGGGCGCACCCACCGTCGGCGGCTGCCGCGCCGTGGGCTGCCTCCCGCGGGTTCTGCCGCCGTCGGTCCCCGCCCCGGGCCTTGCCGCCTGTGGGGCTGACCTCTCCCTCCCTTGGTCCTTTCGGTGTCCGGCCCCTGGCCGTTCCGTCGTGGTGCTGTGGTTCTTTTCGCCGTCCGGGCAGGGTGGACGTCGTCTGTGGGGCGTCGTAGCGTCTGGGCGTCGAGTTTGTTAGCGGTGCTAGTTTCCTGTGTCGGAAGGTGAACCGTGTCTGCGAAGTTGCCCCCCTTTGACCCCGCCGATCCGCTGGGGATCGACGATCTGCTGGAGCCCGAGGACGTCGCGGTGCGGGAGACCGTGCGGCGGTGGGCGGGGGAGCGGGTGCTGCCGTATGTCGCCGAGTGGTACGAGAAGGGGGAGCTGCCGCAGATCCGGGAGCTCGCCCGGGAGCTGGGCGGCATCGGGGCGCTCGGGATGTCGCTGGAGGGCTACGGCTGTGCCGGGGCCTCGGCCGTGCAGTACGGGCTGGCCTGTCTGGAGCTGGAGGCCGCCGACTCCGGCATCCGGTCGCTGGTGTCGGTGCAGGGCTCCCTCGCCATGTACGCCATCCACCGGTTCGGCAGCGAGGAACAGAAGCAGGCCTGGCTGCCGCGCATGGCCGTCGGTGAGGTGATCGGCTGCTTCGGGCTCACCGAGCCCGACATCGGCTCCGACCCCGCCGCCATGCGCACGTACGCCAAGCGCGACGGCGGCGACTGGGTGCTCACCGGGCGCAAGATGTGGATCACCAACGGCTCCGTCGCCGGGGTCGCGGTGGTGTGGGCGCAGACCGAGGACGGGATCCGCGGGTTCGTCGTGCCCACCGACACCCCCGGCTTCTCCGCGCCCGAGATCAAGCACAAGTGGTCGCTACGGGCGTCCGTGACCAGCGAACTGGTCATGGACGAGGTGCGGCTGCCCGCCGACGCCGTGCTTCCGGAGGTCACCGGCCTGCGCGGGCCGCTGAGCTGCCTGTCCCACGCGCGCTACGGCATCGTCTGGGGCGCGATGGGAGCCGCGCGGTCCTGCTTCGAGACCGCGGTCGACTACGCGAAGTCACGTGAGCAGTTCGGTCGGCCCATCGGCGGGTTCCAGCTCACCCAGGCCAAGCTCGCCGACATGGCGGTCGAACTGCACAAGGGGATTCTGCTCGCCCACCACCTGGGGCGACGCATGGACGCCGGCCGCCTGCGTCCCGAGCAGGTCAGCTTCGGCAAGCTCAACAACGTACGAGAAGCGATCGATATCTGCCGTACGGCACGGACGATTCTCGGTGCCAACGGGATCTCCCTCGAATACCCCGTCATGCGGCACGCGACCAACCTCGAGTCGGTGCTCACCTACGAGGGCACCGTCGAGATGCACCAGCTCGTGCTGGGCAAGGCGCTCACCGGGCTGGACGCCTTCCGGTGAGCCGGTGACGCGCTGAACCCCGAGCGGGGGCAGGGCCGGTGGAGCGGCCCTGCCTCAGCTCTGGTTGAAGAAGCCGTCGGTGCGGTGCGCCGCCGGCTCGCCGTTGATGATCTCCGTGTTCGCGGGGGTCAGCAGGAACACCCGGGTGGACACGCGCTCGATGGAGCCGCGCAGCCCGAAGATCAGGCCGGCCGCGAAGTCGACGACGCGCTTGGCGTCGGCCGGCTCCATGGCCGTGAGGTTCATGATCACCGGGACGCCGTCCCGGAACAGCTCGCCGATGGCGCGGGCGTCCCGGAAGCTGTCCGGGGTGACCGTGCCGATCCGGCGGCCCTTCTCCTCGGCCGTGTCCGTGGCCACCTTCACCCGCGGGTCCGTGACCCAGGCGTCTGCGGAGTCGTTCCCCTCGTAGGTGTCGTCGTCGTAATAGCGCTCGTCATCGTTGTCGTCGACGAGGCCGAGCCACGCACTCGCCTTGCGCACCGATCCCATGGACGCCTCCTCTCACAGCGGTCTTCTTCTTCTGTCCTGCCATCCCTATGGTCATCCATGATGCGGACAGCGCGCCAAGTGGATAGACGCCGCGCGGGGGGTTTGTGACGGTACTGGTGCACAGCCGATCCGTCGAGAGCCCTGGTGTCCCAAGGGTCGTGACGCGTATGGCTGCTGACTGTGAGTGAAATATGATTCTTCACGGCACACGAGTGACAGACGGTGCGTACGGGTGAAAACGACCGCCCCGGGGGAGGGGCCTACGACATGACGATCGGCCGATACGATCGAGCCACTCGGCTCGTTGTCGACGCCGCGTCAAAGGTCGCACGCATCACGGGGGATCGTCGTGTTCGGAATCGTCAGGCCGTGCCGCCATCGTCTCGGTGAGCGGCTGAAGACCCAGTGGATGGCCCACTTGTGCGGCCTCTGCCTGGCACTGCGCCGGGACCATGGGCAGTTCGCCCGGATCGTCACCAATTATGACGGTTTGCTCATCTCTGTCCTGACGGAGGCTCAGGCGCCGCGCGAGCAGGCCGAGGGCTGGCGCCGTACGGCCGGACCCTGCCCGTTGCGCGGTATGCGCACGGCGTCGGTGGCCCGGGGCGAGGGCGCCCGGCTCGCGGCCGCCGTCTCGCTGGTGCTCGCCTCAGCCAAGGTCCGTGACCACATGGCCGACGGGGACGGACTGCTCGCCCGCGCCCCGGTCGCCGTCGCCGCACGCCGGGTCGCCGACAGCTGGGGCCGCGCCGGAGCGCGCAGCGGTTCCGCCGTCGGCTTCGACACCGGCGTCCTGGTCGAGGCCGTGGACCGGCAGCTCGGCCTGGAGGCCCTCGCCGGGCCCGGCACACCGATCCTCACCGTCACCGAGCCCACCGAGACCGCCACCGCGGCCGCCTTCGCCCACACCGCCGTCCTCGCCGGCCGGCCCGGCAACGCCGTGCCGCTCGCCGAGGCGGGCCGGCTCTTCGGACGGCTCGCGCATCTGCTGGACGCCGTGGAGGACCAGGCCGCCGACGCGCAGTCGGGGGCCTGGAACCCGCTCACCGCGACCGGGACCCCGCCGGCCGAGGCCCGGCGCCTCGCCGACGACGCCGTGCACGGCATACGTCTGGCCCTGCGCGAGGTGGAGTTCACCGACGGCAAGCTGGCGCACCGGCTGCTGGTGCACGAGCTGCCCGCCTCCGTCGACCGCGCCTTCGGTACGGCCTCCTGCGCCCACGGCCCCTCGCTGTACGGCCCGCCGCCGTCGGGGCCGTACGGGCCGCCCGGCGGCCCCGGTGCGCCGCTGCCGCCCCAGCCGCCTCACCGTGACCGGCGCGGGCTGCTCGCCGGGTGCGCGGTGTGGATGGGGCTCGCCTGCACGTGCCAGATGTGCTGCGGGACGTACGAGGACCCCTGGTCGCGGGAGCGGCGCGAGGCGCTGTGCAGCAACTGCGACTGCTCCGGGTGCGGGGACTGCTGCAACTGCTGCAGCTGCTGCGGCGAGGACGGCGGCTGCTGCGACGGCTGCGACTGCGGGTGCGACTGCGGCTGCTGAGGACCGGCGTGCCGGTGCGCGGGCCGTGGAACGCCGAAGTTCCGCCCCTCGCGCGCGGGGCGGGACCTCGGACTCGGGTCGTGCGGGAGGGTCAGCCGATCTCGGTGCCGGTCGCCGAGAGGGCCTCGGTCACCGGCTGGAAGAAGGTCTCCCCGCCGGAGGTGCAGTCACCGCTGCCGCCGGAGGTGAGGCCGACGGCCTTGTCGCCGGAGAAGAGCGAACCGCCGCTGTCGCCGGGCTCGGCGCACACGTCGGTCTGGATGAGGCCGTTGACGATGTCGCCGTTGCCGTAGTTGACGGTGGCGTCCAGGCCGGTGACCTTGCCGGAGTGGACCTGGGTGGTCGAGCCGCTGCGGGTGACCTCCATGCCGACGGTGGCCTCGGCGGCGCCGGTGATCGCCTGCGCGGAGCCGTTGTAGAGGTTCACCTCGCTCGGGTGGTCCACCTCGGCGGTGTACTTGACCAGGCCGTAGTCGTCGCCCGGGAACTTGGACGTCTCGTTCGTGCCGATCTCGTTGCCGGACGAGTCCGACCAGGTGGTGATGGACTCGGTGCAGTGCCCCGCGGTCAGGAAGTACGGCTCGCCGCCCTTGACCACGTTGAAGCCGAGCGAGCAGCGGCCGCTGCCTCCGGTGATGGCGTCGCCGCCGGCGACGAAGGGCTTGAACTCACCCTTCGAACGCTGGAGTTCGGCCGTCTGCCCGAGCCCCTTCACGACCTCGGTGAGCTTCGCCCACTCGGCGTCGGAGACGGTGCGGTCGGCGGTGACGACGATCTTGTTGGTGGTCGGGTCGGTGACCCAGGCCGTGCCCGGGATCGTGGCGTCCTGCGTGAGCGTGGTGCGGGCGCTTCTCAGCTCGGCGAGGGAGTTCTCGACGATCCGCGCCTTGGCCCCGGCCTCCTCGACCGTCTGGGCGGCGGCCGCGTCGAGGACGTTCACGACCAGGTTCTTCGCCTGTGCGTCGTAGTACGTGCCTGCCGCGTCGGCGCCGAGGTCCTGGCCGAGCAGTGAGGCGAGCTTTCCGGCCGCGGGCGCCGAGAGGGTCTTCGGCTGGGCGGTGTCGGGGGTTTCGCTCGCGTTCGCACTCTGGAAAGTGACGCCCGCGGCCACCAGTGCGGCGATACCCGCACCTGCCGCGGCGGCCCGCCGCCTGGGTATGCGTCGGTGCTTCAACTCGTGTCCTCCTGTGGGGGGTCGGTTCCGCAGGTTGTGGGGACCTGACGGACCGGAAGGCTTGGTTGACGGGCGCCTACTCTTCCGAACCTCACAGGGAGCACACAAGGTCGACTTCAGGACGCGCGTACAGCGGTGTCGAACGCTCCCGCGCACACAACCGTTCGCTCGCACCCTTGGGAATTCGCACTGCAAATACTACGAGCGAGTAACTGCTAGGCGGAGCGTGACATCCGGCCGTGGCTGGAATTCGACGCCCCCCGCAGTCGCGAGCAGTCGGAAGCGGACAAGAGCGAGCCCCCGCACGCGGGTTGCGTGCGGGGGCTCACAGGAAGAGGTGCGGGTGCGGGTGTTCGCCTTAGAAGACGCTCACGCCGTACGCGCTCAGCGCCTCCGTGACCGGCTGGAAGAACGTCGTGCCGCCGGAGCTGCAGTCACCGCTGCCGCCGGAGGTCAGGCCGTAGGCGATGCCGCTGTTGGAGTACAGCGGGCCGCCGGAGTCGCCCGGCTCGGCGCAGACCGTGGTCTGGATCATGCCGTAGACGATGTCGCCGCCGCCGTAGTTGACGGTCGCGTTGAGGGCGGTGACCCGGCCGCTGTGCGTGCCCGTGGTGGAGCCGCGGCGGTAGACCGTGGTGCCCACGCTCGGCGTCGCGGCGCTGGTGATGTCCACGCTGCCGACCGTGCCCGACTTGGTCACGGACGTGTTCGTGTAGCGCACGAGCCCGTAGTCGTTGGTCGGGAAGCTGGAGCCGGCCGTGGAGCCGAGCACCGTGGTGCGCGAGGAGTTGGAGTACCAGGTGCCCGCGCCGTCGGTGCAGTGGCCCGCGGTCAGGAAGTAGTAGGTGCTGCCGCTGCGGACGTTGAAGCCCAGGGAGCAGCGCCAGCTGCTCGCGTAGATGGCGTCGCCGCCGGAGATCAGCTTGTTGAACGTGCCGGGCGTGCGCTTGACGCTGATCGCGCCGGCGTTGGCACCGGCCTGCCGCTTGATCTTCGCGAGCTCGGCCTGGGAGACCGTGCTGTCGACGGTCAGCAGCAGCTTGTGGTTCTTGGCGTCGACGGCCCACGCGGTGCCCGGCACATCGGCCTTGAGCACGGCGTTGCCCGCCTGGTTGAGCTGTGCGGCGCTGTACGTGGTGACGTCGGAGGCGTTCGCGCTGGGGATCGCGATCGCGGCCGCGGCCACGAGACCGGTCGTCACGGCGGTCAGCCGGGTCCGTCTCGAGATACCGCTGCGGGGGGTGGTGCGCTTGATCCTCACTTTTCGTTCCTCCACAAAGGAAGTCGGGGGCCCGCGTGGGGTCGGGGCCCGTGAGGCGCAGTCGGGGGCAGGTCCCGGATCCCGGGTATGCCGTGCTCCTGACAAGCGCTGTGGGGGAGTATTCGGCCGCACGACCGAGCGGCGCAAGGGCGCCTTTCGGCCGTGCGGCTTTCAACTGTCCGCCGATCCACGCGCGTCCATCAGCTTCGACGCGGACGAACCGGACGTTCGGTGGAGCGGGATTGCCGTGGAGCGGGAGTGCGGTGGAGCGGGAGTGCGGTGGAGCGGGAGTGCGGTCGACCGGGACTCAGGTCGATCAGAACGCCCCGGGGCGGGGTCAGTAGATGCTGACGCCGTACGCGCTCAGTGCCTCCGGCACCGGCTGGTAGAAGGTCGTGCCGCCGGTCCGGCAGTCGCCGCTGCCGCCGGAGGTGATGCCGAGCGCCTTGGTGCCGTCGTAGAGCGGACCGCCGGAGTCGCCGGGCTCGGCGCAGACCGTGGTCTGGATCATGCCGTGCACGGTGCCGCCGCCCTGGTAGCGCACGGTCACATTGAGGGCGGTGACGGTCCCGCCGTGGGTGCCGGTGGTGGAGCCGGTGCGCTTGACGCTCTCGCCGACGTACGCGTTGGCGGCGCTGTACCCGCCGGAGTGGCTGAGGCCGGTGTTGTCGTAGCGGACCAGGGCGTAGTCGTTGCCGGGGAAGTCGGCGCCGACGGTCGGGCCGATCAGGGTGCGGTGGGCGGAGTCGGTGTACCAGGTCTTGACCGACTTGCCGCAGTGACCTGCGGTGAGGAAGTAGTACGTGCTGCCGCTGACCACGTTGAAGCCGAGCGAACAGCGGTAGCCGCCGCCGTAGATGGCGTCTCCGGCGGACAGCAGCGGGCGGATGACACCGGGGGTGCGCCTGACCTCGACCGCGTCGGCGGCCTTCTCGATACGGGCGATCTCGGCCGCGGAGACCGTGCTGTCCGCGGTGACGACGACCTGTCCGGACGCCCGGTCGGTGTACCAGGCGGTGCCGCCCGGTGCGGCCGCGGCCACGGCGCTCGCGGCCCGGGCGAGTTCGGCCGCGTCGTCGGCCGGAGCGGACGCGCCCGCGCTGGGCAGTCCGGCCAGGGTGGCGGCGACGAGTCCTGCGGCGACGGCGAGCAGTCGGATGCGCTGGGTTCTCACTGGTCCTCCTCGTGGGAGCGGAAGGCCCCGGCAGGGTCGGGGGCCCGTGAGACGCTGTGGGGGTGGCGTGGCTCCTGACATGCGCCGCAGGGGAGAATGCCCGCCGACCGGCTCGCGCACAAGACCACCCGCGGAGGTGTGCGGCAGACGAACCCGTTCGCCGTACACACGCGACGCGCGCCGACGGTACGGCCGCCGGCGCGCGTGTCGTGCGAGAAGCGGAGCTCAGGCCAGGTTGCGCTCCCCCGCCTCCACGGCCACGTCCAGGGTGTTGCCCGGGGGCGGGAAGGGGCAGATGAAGTGGTCGGCGAAGGCGCACGGCGGCAGCAGCGCGCGGTTGAGGTCGACCGTCGTACGGCCCTCGGCGTCCGGCGCGGCGGGCCGCAGGAACCGGAAGCGGTAGCTGCTCACCCCGCTGGTGGCGTCGGCGAACACCGCCCACAGCGAGCCGTCCGCCTCGACGCTCACCTGGAGCCTGAACTCCCGCCCGTCCAGGGCGAACGACAGCTCACCGCCGAGCCCGAGCCCGCGCTCGCGCCCGTCCGCGTTCGCCACCCGCACCGTCCGGTCGGCGCCGTACGGCGTGAAACGCCCGGGCACCGTCCAGCGCGGGTCGTACGGCGTGGCCTCGATGCCCTGGAAGGCGCGCCGCGCCTCGGAGCCAGGGTCGAAGTCCCGTATGCCCCAGACGCCTTCGCGCACCAGCACCACCAGGCGCCGCTCGCCGAGGGCCACCCGGGACGCGGCCGCCGGGCCGGAGTCGGCCGTGAGGTGCGCCTCGCCGGTGAAGGGCGCCCCGTCCAGGGTCAGCCCGTCCTCGGCGGCGGCGGTCAGGACCACCGCGTCCCCGTCGACGTGCCAGAGCCCGGGAATGGCCGGAAGTCGACCGTCCGGATAGTCCTCCAGCCAGTGCGTGCCGGTCAGGGCGAGCGGCCCGTAAGGCGCCGACACCGTCTCCACGCGGCGCTCGTGCCACTGCTTCCACTCGTCGAATGCGTCCGTCGTCGTCATGTGATCAACCTTTCCATGAAGTGCGACACGGTGGGCGCGGGGTACGGCAGCCCCAGGTGCTCGCGGAGCGTGCCGCCCGGGTAGAAGGTGCGGAACAGGCCGCGGTGCTGGAGCAGGGCGACCGTGCCGTTGACGAACCGCTCCAGATCGCGGCGCGGTTCGACCGGGGTGACATGGAAGCCGTCGGTGACGCCCTCGGCGTGCCAGCGTGCGATCAGCTCGGCCAGGTCGACGGGGCCGCCGCGGTAGAGGGGCCCGTGCGCGGTGTGCCGGGGGCCGCCCCCGCCGTGGCCGGGCTCGGCCGCGTGCTCGCCGCCGCCCAGGTCGATCCGCAGGCTCGCCAGCACGCGCAGGGCGTCGGGGTCACGCCCGGCCGCGGCCGCCTCCCGGCGCAGCTCCTCGCGTACGGCCCCTGCCTGCGCCCGCCCGGCGGCCCGCACCAGCACCACGTCGGCGTACCGGGCGGCGAGCTGTAAGTCCCCCTGGTCGAAGGCGACTTCGGTGACCCGCACGGCCGCGTCCGCCGTACGGCCGGACAGGCCCGGTTCCTCGATCCGTACGCCCGCCCGGCCGTGCGCCGGCCCCGGGGCGGCGTCGCTGACCAGCCCGATCCGGGTGGTGAGCGCGAGCAGGCCGAGCGGGTCGTCGCCGGTGAGCGTCACGAAGTCGAGCCCGCCGCGTTCGGCGAGCAGGACGGCGTCCGGGCCGGGGTCGCCGTCGAGACCGGCGGCCAGATGCAACAGCCCCATGGTCACAGCACCTTCGACAGGAAGGCCCGGGTGCGTTCGTGCCGCGGCGCGTCGAGCACCTCACCGGGCGGACCCTGTTCGACGATCCGCCCGGCGTCCATGAACACCACCGTGTCGGCGACCTCCCGGGCGAACCCGATCTCGTGCGTGACGACGATCATGGTGGTGCCCTGCCGGGCCAGCTCCTTGATGACGTCGAGGACCTCACCGACGAGCTCGGGGTCGAGCGCCGAGGTCGGCTCGTCGAACAGCAGCAGCTTCGGCTCAAGGGCGAGCGCCCGGGCGATGGCCACCCGCTGCTGCTGTCCGCCGGACAACTGCCGCGGATAGACGTCGGCCTTGTCGGCGAGGCCCACCCGCTCCAGCAGCCCGCGCCCGGCCAGGGCGGCGTCCTTGCGGGACCGCTTCAGCACCGACACCGGCGCCTCGACGACGTTCTCCAGCGCGGTGAGGTGCGGGAAGAGATGGAAGTTCTGGAAGACGAACCCGATCCGGGTGCGCTGCCTCAGCACCTCGCGCTCGGGCAGTTCGTGCAGCCGGTTCCCCGCGCGGCGGTAGCCGATCAGCGCCCCGTCGACGCTGATCGCGCCCCGGTCCACCTTCTCCAGGTGGTTGATCGTGCGCAGCAGCGTGGACTTGCCCGAGCCGGAGGGGCCGAGGATCACCGTGACCTGCCCGGCGCCCACCGCGAGGTCGATGCCCTTGAGGACCTCCAGGGAGCCGAAGCTCTTGTGGACGGATCTGATGTCGACCATGACGGTCATCGCATGCATCCCTTGATCGGCGTGAGGGGGACGTGAGGGGAAGGTGAGCCGGCTACGCGGCGGCCCGGCCCGCGAGGTCCGCGAGGAAGGCCAACGCCGCTCGCGCGGTGGCGTCGTTCTGCCGGAAGGCGGGGCCGCCGGTGCGCGGCCGGGTGAAGGCGCCCGAGCCGCGGGCGTCGGTGTGCGGCCCGAGCGCGAACCGGCGCGGGTGCGGGCGCCCGGCGCGGTCCAGGACCCGCCCGTCGGCGGGGTCGACGGCCAACAGCCCGTCCGGGGTGGCGGCGGCCCCGTCGGCGTACAGCTGCCGCAGCAGCGGGTCCCGGGCCCGCTCCACGGTCGGCTGCGGCAGCCGCGCCTCGACCAGCGCACGGGCATCGGTCCGCACCCCGGGCGCGGTCGGGCTGGACGCGCGGAACACCCCGTCCTCGGCGGCCACGGCCATGTCCGCGCCGACGAACCGCAGCACCCCGGCCCGCGACAGCGCGAGCATCTGCCGCAGCCGGGGCCCGGGCGGCCCGGAGGCGAGGTAGCTGAAGAACCCGTGCCACCAGCCGCCGATGTCACCGAGCCGCACGAGCTGCCCGTAGACGGAGAGCAGGGCGAGGAAGACGGCTAAGTCGGGGCTGTGCTGCGGGTCGTGACGTCTGGTCAGGTCCCGCTCGATGTGGTCCCGCACCCCCTCCTGGAGCGCCTCCTGCGAGGCGTACCGCACCCCGTCCAGCGGCCGGTCGAGGGCCGCCAGGTCCAGCCGGTCGGCCGGGTCCGGCACGGCGGACGCCACCAGCGCCGCCCGCTCGGCCGGGTCGGCGACCGCGTACTTCGCCTCGAAGTCGGGCCAGGGCAGGGCGGTGCGATCGGGGTGGGCGGTGAACAGCCGGTGGTAGTGCGCGAAGCCCAGCTCCTTCTCCACCAGCGGCCACACGTCCCGCCGGCCGTATCTGACAGCGGCTTCGCCGCGGGCGAACCCACCCGGCCGGGCGAGCAGTCCGTCGATCTCGGCCGGGCCCAGGAAACGCGGCAGCGGCGGGCGTTCGCCCGTCCAGTCGTAGCCGATCTTCGCGTGGTACGGCACTCCGCGCCGCGACCCGACGTACAGGACGGGCTCCTGCCCCGACGGCACATAGGTGTCGCCCTCGTGGCGTCCGCCGCGGCCCTCGGTGAGCAGCACCATCAGGTCGACGAAGGCCAGCCCGAAGCCGCGCACCAGGACGGGCTCACCGGCTTTCAGCGCGGACAGGTCGCTGTCGGCGGTGAAGTCGGGCGGAAGGTGCACCAGCCCATGGGCCTGCGCGTACGCGGCCAACTCGCGCTGCTCGTCGTCGAGTTCGGCGTCCAGGTGGCCGAGCGTCAGGACGACGAGGTCGGCCGGGAGAGGCCGTGGACGGCCCTCCAGCCACACCTGCTGGCGTCCCGCGTGCGAGCCGGTCACCCGCAGGGCGCGCCGCGGATGGTGATGGACCCGTATCCGCGGGGGCAGTCGCTCCACCGTACGGTCGTACACCCAGCGCAGATAGGCTCCCTGGAGCCGCCGGCCGGTGAAGGTGTGGCCCTCGACGCCGGCCCACTCGTGCAGGGTGGGCCCCTCGTGCACGGGCCCGGCCATGGGCACCGTGTCGTCGGTGAACAGGGTGACGTCCTCGGCGTGCGAGTTCATCCACAGCAGCGGCGACTGGGCCTCGCGCCAGATGCGCCCGGCACCCGGCGGATGCGGATCGACGAGATGGATGTCCAGATCCTGGGCGGCGTACAGCTCGGGGGCGTTGGCGGCGATGCGCTCCAGCAGACCGGTCCCCCGCGGACCGGCCCCGACGATCACCAGCGACGGCCTCATCGGGAGGTCTCCGAGCCGCGCGCGTAGTGCTTCTCGACGTAGTACTGGCCGATGGTCAGCACCGAGGTGACGACCGTGTACCAGAGGGTGGCGACCATCAGCAGCGGGATGACCTGGTAGGTGCGGTGGTAGATCAGCTGCACCGAGAACAGCAGGTCGCTGACCGCGATGACGCTGACGATGGAGGTGCCCTTCAGGGTGCCGATCAGCATGTTCCCGGCCGGCGGGACGATGGAGCGCATCGCCTGCGGCAGTACGATCCGCCGCCACCGCCGCCACCGGCTCAGCCCCAGTGCCTGGGCGGCCTCGATCTGGCCGCGGTCGACGGAGAGGATGCCGCCGCGCACCACCTCGGCGGCGTACGCGGCCTCGTGCAGGGTCAGTCCGACGACCGCGACGGTGACCGGGCCGAGCAGGTCGACGGTCCGCACGCCGAGGACTTGCGGATACAGCGCCCCGATGTTGAACCACAGCAGCAGCTGCACCAGGATCGGGATCGACCGGAACAGCCAGACGTAACCCCAACTCACCGCTCTCAGCACGGGGTTGGCGGACAGCCGGAACGCGGCGAGCAGGGTGCCGAGGGCGAAGCCCAGCATCATGACGACCGCGGTCAGCCAGAGGGTGAGCCACAGTCCGCGCAGCACCGAGGCGGAGGTGAAGTAGCGGGCGACGACGTCCCAGTGGAACGCGTCGTTGCGCAGAACGGAGTTGACGGCGAGCCCCAGCAGGGCGAGGACGACGACGGCCGCGGCCCACTGCCCGTACCGGCGCTGCGGCACGATCCGCGGTAGGTCGGTGTCCCGGGGTATGTCAGGGGCTTTGGCGAGGGTGTCGGAAGACATGGGAAGGCTCCATGGCGCGATGGATGGATGCCTTCACACGGCGGGCGCGGGTCAGCCCCGCGCCGCACGGCCGAGCCCCTCAGCAGGGCCGTTCGTCGAGATTACGGTCCCGATTCCCTTTCCTGTCAAGGGTGTCCAGAGTGTGAGCGGTACGTCTCACCCTGGTTGACGCGGCATCGGCGACCTGTTCCACTTGGCCCATGCATTCGCAGCAGTGGCTGGTCACGCGCTCCCACATCGACTTCGGTCGCGTGTGGTCCTGTTCTTGTTGAGCCGACCCCCTGCCCGCCCTGCCTGAACCAGGGCCCCGCATCCCCGCCTTCACACGCGCACCCTCCCCTCACCCTGCGCTTCTTCCGCCTTTTCTGCTCCTGTAGGAGACCGCACACCATGCGTCGTACGTCCGTGCGCGCCCGCGCACGCCATTTCGCCCCCTTCGCCCTGATCACCTCGGCCGCCCTGCTGCTCACCGCATGCGGTGCGGACACCCCGGACCAGGGCCAGGAGCACGTTCCCGCCGGGGACGTCGTCTCGGACCTCGCGGTGGACCCGGCCGCCGCGAAACTCCTCCCACCGGACGTCAAGAGCCTCACGGTGGCCGTCAGCGTCGGCGGCACCCCGCCCGGCACCACCTACCTGGACGACGGAAAGACCCTCACCGGCCAGGACGTCGACTTCACCAAGGCCGTCGCCCGTGTTCTCGGCATCGAACTGAAGACCGAACAGGCCGGCTTCGAGGCGATCCTGCCCGCCCTGGACAGCGGCAAGTACGACTTCGGCGCCAGCAACTTCGGGGTGACCGACGAGCGGCGCAAGACCATCGACTTCGTCACCTACATCAACGACGGCCAGGGCTTCGCCACGCGTGAGGACAGCGACCTGTCGAAGGTCACCGGTCTCGAGCAGCTGTGCGGCCTGAACGTGGCCACCGGCGCCGGCACCACCTTCGAGGCCACGCTGGAGGAGAACAGACACCTCTGCACGGACGCCGGCGAGAAGCCGTACAAGATCCAGACCTACAACGAGGCCGGCGCCATCTGGTCCTCCCTCCAGCAGGGGCGCAGCGACGTGGTGATGTCCACCATCAACGGCCTGCGCTACGCCGTGGCCCACCAGGAGGGCCTGAAGTTCCTCAACGAGTTCCACCGCCTGGACGTCGGCTTCGCCTTCAAGAAGGGCTCGAAGCTGGCGCCCGCCTTCCAAGCGGCGGTGAACAAGCTGATCGAGGACGGCACCTACGCCAGGATCCTGAAGAAGTGGGGCACGACGGGCTCGGCCATCACCAAGTCACGGATCTCTCCGCCGGAGCTCAAGGACTGATCCGCACAAGGCGGTTGGCCCACCCGGCTGCAGGGCGCTGCAGGGCCCGTCACGCCGGCCCGTTCGCGCGGGCCATCGTGTCGTCCGGGTCCGCCCCCGCGGGGCCCGGTTCGGTCGGGCGGCGTCGGCGGAGGGTGGCCGCGAGCATCGTGACGACGATGCCGCCGAGCGCCCAGGCGCCCAGGACCAGCAGGGACGTGGTGGTGTCGTTGCCGCGGAAGTAGGCGATCGAGCGGGCGGCCCAGGTGCCCGCGCCCGGGGGCAGGGCCGGGCCGATGGCGTTCCAGAAGGGCGGGAGCATCGGCAGCGGGAAGGCGCCGCCCGCGCTCGGGTTGCCCGCGACGACCACGAGGAGGATCGCCAGACCGATGCCGACGACGCCGAAGACGCCCTGGAGGGCGAGGGTGGCGGCGCCGACGGCGAAGGTGATCAGGGCGCCGAGCCACCACAGGGCGACCACGCTGCCGGGCAGGGCGTCGAGGATCGGCCCGACGACGACCGCGCCGCCGAGGCCGCCCACGATCGAGACCAGGGCCATCACCCCGAGCCTGATCGCCGCTCTGGTGGGGTTGGCCGGGCGGGCGCCGGTGCTGATGGCCAGGATCGAGGCACAGAGATAGCCGCCCACGCACCAGCCGACCACCAGATAGAAGGAGGACAGGCCGTCGAAGTCCTGCGGTGAGGCCGGGGCCACGTCGATCGTGCGGACCGCGCGGCTCTGGGACTTCTCCAGGGCGGTGGTGAGGTTCTCCAGCGCGGTGGCGAGCACCGTGCCACCGCCCGAGGCGACCAGGAGGGTGTCGGTGATGCCGGCCGGGTTCACCACCAGGGCGCCGTCGATGTCCCGGTGCATGATCTGCTTCCGCGCCGTCGCCTCGTCCGCCACCGCACGCGGGTCCAGCGGCGAGCCGGGCAGCTGCTCCAGCCGGGCCACCGCCTGACCGGCCGCCGCCCGTGGCGCCACCACCCCGAAGGGCACGTCCTTGGGCTTCGGATCGTGCAGCGCCCCCACATAGGAGGCGATGAACAGCAGCTGGAGGGCGATCACGCCGATCACCAGCAGCGTGGCCCGCGGCGTGACGGCGTCCCTCACCTCGGACAGGGTGCTCTGTGTCATGTCCCCAACGCTCCCGGGTGACGGCCGTTTGCGCAGGTGGGAGGCGCCCGAACGGCTGTCGTACATACGTTCGGGTTTTGGTCTATGGTGGGGGTGAGCAGGTTGGGAACGAATGTTCGACAGTGGTCGACAGCGGGAGGTGCGGATGCCGGGGTTCACGCATCTGCACACCGTCTCCGGGTTCTCCCTGCGCTACGGCGCCTCCCACCCGGAGCGGCTGGCCGAGCGTGCCTCCGAGCGGGGCATGGACGCCCTCGCCCTCACCGACCGCGACACCCTCGCCGGTACGGTCCGGTTCGCCAAGGCCTGCGCCAGGGCCGGCATCCGCCCCCTGTTCGGGGCCGACCTGGCGGTCGCCCGGCCCGAGACGGCCGCGCACGACGACTCCGTACGACGGGAGCGGCGGCGCACCCCCGTGCGCGGCGGCGCCTTCGTCGACGAGTCCGCCCCGCGCGTCACCTTCCTCGCCCGAGACGGCGCCCGCGGCTGGGCCGACCTGTGCCGGCTCGTCAGCGCCGCCCACACCGCCCCGGACACACCCCTGCTGACCTGGGCCGACAACCACGCCGACGGCCTGACCGTGCTGCTCGGCCCCGACTCCGACGTCGGCCGCGCCCTCGCCGCGGGCCGCCCCGACCGCGCGGCCGTGCTGCTCGGCCCCTGGCGCGAGGTGTACGGCGACGCCCTGCGCCTGGAGGCCGTCTGGCACGGCCGCGAGGGCACCGGGCCCGGCTCCCTGCGGCTGGCCGCGCGTACCGTGGGCCTCGCCGCCGAGCAGGGGGTGCGGCCGGTCCTCAGCAACGCCGTGCGGTACGCCGACCCCGGCCTGGGCCCGGTCGCCGATGTGCTGGACGCCGCCCGCCGGCTGGTGCCCATCGACCCGGCCAAGGAGCTGGACTCCGGCGAGGCCTGGCTGAAGGACGCCGGGGCCATGCTGCACGCGGCCGAGCGGATCGTGGAGGCCGCGGGCTTCCGCCGGGACACGGCCCACCGGCTGCTGGAGCAGACCGCGGCCACGGCCGCCGAGTGCCTCGTCGACCCCGAGGACCACCTCGGCATGGGCAGCGTCCACTTCCCCGAGCCGCACCTCGTCGGCGCGGGCCGCCGCACCGCCCAGCGGGCGCTCGCCTCCCGGGCGGCGGCCGGCATGGTGCTGCGCGGCTACTCCGGCCGCCGGGAGTACTGGGAGCGGATGCACCACGAGCTGGACATCATCGCCCACCACGGCTTCGCTTCTTATTTTTTGACGGTGGCTCAGGTCGTGGACGACGTAAGGGACATGGGCATCCGGGTCGCCGCGCGCGGCTCCGGCGCCGGGTCCCTCGTCAACCACCTCCTCGGCATCGCGCACGCCGACCCCGTCGAGCACGGGCTGCTCATGGAGCGCTTCCTGTCCAAGGAGCGGCTGGTGCTGCCCGACATCGACATCGACGTGGAGTCCGCGCGCCGCCTGGAGGTCTACCGGGCGATCATCGGCCGTTTCGGCACCGAGCGGGTCGCCACCGTCGCCATGCCCGAGACCTACCGGGTGCGGCACGCCGTACGGGACGTCGGCGCGGCCCTGTCCATGGATCCCGCCGAGATCGACCGGATCGCCAAGTCCTTCCCGCACATCCGCGCCCGCGACGCCCGCGCGGCCCTCGACGAACTGCCCGAGCTGAAGCAACTGGCGGGGGAGCGGGAGAAGTACGGCAGGCTGTGGGAGCTGGTCGAGGCGCTCGACGCCCTGCCGCGTGGGGTCGCCATGCACCCGTGCGGGGTGCTGCTGTCCGACGCCTCCCTGCTGACCCGTACGCCGGTCATGCCGACCAGCGGCGAGGGCTTCCCCATGTCCCAGTTCGACAAGGACGACGTGGAGGACCTCGGGCTGCTCAAACTGGATGTGCTGGGCGTGCGGATGCAGTCGGCGATGGCGCACGCGGTCGCCGAGGTGGAGCGGGCCACGGGCAGCAGGGTCGACCTGGACGCGGTGCCGCCGGGCGATCCGGCGACGTACCGGCTGATCCGGTCCACCGAGACGCTGGGCTGCTTCCAGATCGAGTCGCCGGGCCAGCGCGATCTGGTGGGGCGCCTGCAGCCTTCGACTTTCCATGACCTTGTGGTCGATATCTCGCTCTTCCGTCCCGGCCCGGTCGCCGCCGACATGGTGCGGCCGTTCATCGCGGCCCGGCACGGACGGGCGCCGGTGCGCTGTCCGCACCCGGATCTCGAGGAGCCGCTGCGCGACACCTACGGGGTCGTGGTCTTCCACGAGCAGATCATCGACATCGTGGCGATCATGACCGGCTGCGGGCGCGGCGAGGCCGACCGGGTGCGGCGCGGGCTGTCGGACCCGGAGTCGCAGGGGCGGATCAAGGTGTGGTTCGCCCAGCACGCGGCGGCGCGCGGCTATGACGCGGAAACGATTCAGCGGACCTGGGAGATCATCGAGGCCTTCGGCTCCTACGGCTTCTGCAAGGCGCACGCGGTCGCCTTCGCCGTGCCGACCTATCAGTCGGCCTGGCTGAAGGCCCATCACCCGGCCGCCTTCTACGCCGGGCTGCTCACCCACGACCCCGGGATGTACCCCAAGCGGCTGCTGCTGGCGGACGCGCGGCGGCGCGGGGTGCCGGTGCTGCCGCTGGATGTGAACAAGTCGGGCGTCGCCCACCGTATCGAACTGGTGTCCGATGGCTGGGGTCTGCGGCTCGCCCTGTCCGATGTGCACGGCATCAGCGAGGCCGAGGCGGCCCGGATCGCCGACGGGCAGCCCTACGCCTCCCTGCTGGACTTCTGGGAGCGGGCCCGCCCGAGCCGACCGGTGGCCGGACGGCTCGCCCAGGTCGGCGCGCTGGACGCCTTCGGTGCCAACCGGCGTGATCTGCAACTGCACTTGACCGAGCTGCACCGGGGTGCCCGGGGGACGGGCGGCGGCGGGGGCCAACTCCCGCTGGCCGGGGGCCGCAGGACCGCGCCCGCCGGGCTGCCCGACCTGTCCGACGCCGAGAAGCTCAGCGCCGAGCTCGGTGTGCTCTCCATGGACGCCTCGCGCAACCTCATGGACGACCACCGCGCCTTCCTCGACGAGCTGGGCGTGGTCTCCGCACGCCGGCTGCGCGAGGCCCGGCACGGCGAGACCGTGCTGGTCGCGGGCGCCAAGGCGGCCACCCAGACGCCGCCGATCCGGTCCGGCAAGCGGGTCATCTTCTCCACCCTGGACGACGGCACGGGCCTGGTCGACCTGGCCTTCTTCGACGACTCCCACGACGCCTGCGCCCACACCGTCTTCCACTCGTGGCTGTTGCTGGTGCGGGGGGTGGTGCAGCGGCGCGGGCCGCGCAGCCTCAGCGTGGTGGGCTCCGCCGCCTGGAACCTCGCCGAGCTGGTCGAACTGCGCGCCGAGGGCGGCCTCGACGAGGTCGCGGCCCGGCTGGCCGAGCCGGTGCCCGAGGCGGGTGCCGAGACGAGGGAGGGGGACCCGACCGGTGGGCGGCGTATCCATCTGCCGACCGGTTACGAGATGCATCCATGGGCCGATCTGCGGCCCGCGGGGCAGGAGGCCTCACAAGGGCCTGCTGCGGCAAGGAAGTTGTGGCACCAGAGCCCTGGGAGTGCGGGATGACCATCCTCTGCGTACGTTTCCGGCTGCCGCCGATGTACGAGGCGGCCCTGCCGGGGCTGCTCGGACTGCTGGAGGAGTTCACACCGGTCGTCGAGGCGCTCCCACCGGACGGGGCACTGGCCGATCTGGGCGGCGCCGAGCGCTACTTCGGGCGCAGCGCCGTCGAACTGGCCTCGGTGATCCGGGTGCGGGCGCTCGCGCTGCACGGCGTCGACTGTGTGATCGGCGCCGGGCCGAGCCCGATGCTCGCCCGGATGGCGCTGCGCGCGGCCCGGCCCGGGGTGACGTGCGCGGTGACCGAGGACCAGGTGCGGGAGTTCCTCGCCGACCAGCCGGTCGCCGCGCTGCCCGGCGTGGGCCCGGCCACCGCCCGCACCCTGGACGAGTACGGCCTCGACACCCTCGGCCGGGTCGCCGGCGCGCCGCTGTCCACGCTGCAGCGCCTGGTCGGTGCCCGGGTGGGGCGTGAGCTGCACGAGAAGGCGAACGGGGTCGACCGTGGGCGGGTCGTCCCGAACGCCGTCTCACGTTCCCTCGCCGCCGAACGCCCCTTCTCCCGCGACGAGTTGGACCCCGACCGGCATCGGCGTGCACTGCTGGCGGCCGCGGAGGAGCTGGGCGCCCGGCTGCGGGCCGTCGGCAAGGTGTGCCGCACGCTGACCCTCACCGTGCGGTACGCCGACCGGTCGGCCACCACGCGCAGCCGCACCCTGAAGGAGCCGACCGCGCATTCGGCGGCCCTGGTGAAGGCGGCGTACGGCATGTACGAGGCGCTCGGGCTGCAGCGGGCCCGGGTGCGGGCGGTCGTGCTGCGCGCGGAGGGGCTCGCGCCCGCCGAACAGGCCTCGCATCAGCTCACCTTCGATCCCGTGGACGAGAAGGTCCGGCGGATCGAGGAGGTCGCGGACCGGGCGCGGGCGAAGTTCGGGCCGCGGGCCGTGATGCCGGGGTCGCTGGCGGCGTAGCGCTTCGCCGTTCGCCGTGGGTGGCTCCTGTTGTCCTGCGGGTGCCGCGCCGTCGTGGTTTCTCGCGCAGTTCCCCGCGCCCCCGAAAAAGCCTAGTTGGCCCAAGGGGGCGTGATGACCGTGCCGTCGGTCATCGTCGCCTCCAGGCCGATGGACGTCGTGACCCAGGTGATCGCCGTGTGGGCCGTCGGGTTCTCCACGGCCAGCGTCGCCCCCGGGTTGATGATCACGGTGTCGCCCGCGGTGACGCGCTCGGTGACGCCGTCGAGGGTGATCAGCAGGTCGCCGATCAGCAGATGGAAGATCTCCTCGCGGTTGACGGTGTGGGCGGGGGCCTTCGTCCCCGCGGGGATCTCGCCGCGCCAGGCGCACAGCTCCTTGCTGCCGCTGAGCGGGGTGGCGTACGAGACGAAACGGGCGCCGTGGATCTCGTGGGTGACGGCGTCGGACGAACGGATGACGGGCAAGGGGAAACCTCCGGTCGGATGCGGCAAGGATGGCGCAAGGATGGTCAAGCAGCTTGACCATATGGATGATGGTCAAGGAGGTTGACCAATTCGTCAAGGGTGTTTCAATGACGACGTGCAGAACTCCGACGCCATGGCCCTGTCCGTCGCCCTGCTCGCCGTCGCCGGTGAGCTGACCCAGCGCATCAACGACGGGGTCGTGGCGCGCGGCTTCGAGGGGATGCGGCCCGCGCACGGGTTCGCGTTCGCCCGGCTCGCGCCCGACGGGGCGACGGTCACCGACCTCGCCGCTCATCTCGGGGTGACCAAGCAGGCCGCGAGCCAGCTGGTCGACGAGATCGTGCGCAAGGGGTACGCCGAGCGGCGGCCGCATCCCGGGGATGCGCGGGCGCGCCTCGTCGTGCTCACCGAGCGGGGGTGGGCGTGCACGCGCGCCGCCGAGGAGTCCGCCGCCGAGGTGGTGCGGGCCTGGGCCGGGGTGCTCGGCGAGGAGGAACTGCGAGGGCTGTACGGCCGGCTGGCGCGAATCGCGCCTCATGGGCCCATTCGGCCCGCCTGGTGACGGCGGGTCGGTTAGCGCTGGAAGTTTTTACTGACGCGTAACTTCCATCTTTGACTACTCGTCCGTAACTTGACGAGTGAACAGCATCCCGTGATCCGGATCACAGGGCGTAAGGCAGTCGCCATTCCCTTGAGCCGCGAGGAGATCACCCGATGCTGCCCTTCAAACGCCTGCTCAGATCCCTCTCAGCCGTGCTGCTGACCGCAGCCGTCGCCACCGTTCCCGCCGCGACCGCCGCTCATGCCGAGAGCGCCACCACCAGCAGCGGCTGGAACGACTGGACCTGCAAGCCGTCCGCCGCCCACCCCCGCCCCGTCGTGCTGGTCCACGGCACGTTCGGCAACTCCGTCGACAACTGGCTCGGCCTCGCGCCCTATCTGACCGCGCGCGGCTACTGCGTCTTCTCCCTCGACTACGGCCAGTTGCCCGGCGTCCCGCTCTTCCACGGGCTCGGCCCGATCGACAAGTCCGCCGCGCAGCTCGACGCGTTCGTCGACCGGGTGCTCGACACCACCGGCGCCGCCGAGGCCGACCTCGTCGGGCACTCGCAGGGCGGCATGATGCCCCGCTACTACCTCAAGTTCCTCGGCGGGGCCGCCGAGGTGAACGCCCTGGTCGGCATCGCGCCCGACAACCACGGCACCACCCTGAACGGCCTGACCAAGCTGCTGCCCTACTTCCCGGGCGCCGAGGACCTGTTGTCCATGGCCACCCCCGGCCTCGCCGACCAGGTCGCGGGCTCCGCCTTCCTGACCAAGCTCAACCAGGGCGGCGACACCGTGCCCGGCGTCCGCTACACCGTCATCGCCACCAAGTACGACGAGGTGGTCACGCCGTACACCAGCGGCCGGCTGGAAGGCCCGAACGTACGCAATGTGCTGCTGCAGGACCTGTGCCCGCTGGACCTGTCCGAGCACCTGGCCATCGGGCTGTTCGACCGCATCACCTTCCACGAGGTGGCCAACGCGCTTGACCCGGGCCACGCCACCCCGTCCACCTGCGCGTCCGTGTTCAGTTGACGTGCGCCGGGGCCCGACCGGCCTGAGCCGCCGGTGGGGCCCCGGAAGAGGGTTGCGTCAGCGACCGTGCCGTGTGCCGCTCGCCGAGCGCCGGCGGGCCGTGGCGAACAGCACCGCCGAGCCGAGGGCGAGGGTGGCCGCGCCGCCCATCGCGAGGTAGGCCGTGCGGGCGTCGCCGCCGGTCTCGGCGAGGTTCTGTCCGGCCGCGGCGGCCTTGGGCCGGTTGGCGCCGGAGTTCTCGGTGGCGGGGTTCTCCGCGGCGGCGGGCTCGGCCGAGGTGTGCGCGTCCGCGTCGCCGTGGCCGTGGTTCTCCACCGTCGACTTCCCGGCGCCGTCCTCGATCTGCTCCTCGGAGGGGGCGGAGGCGCTCGGCGCGGGGGCGGTGGGGGTGGCCGAGTCGTTCGGGTCTGCCGGGGTTTCCTGTGTGGTGCCGCCGAAGTCGACGTCCGAGCAGGAGTAGAACGCCTCCGGGCTGTCCGAGCGCTGCCACACCGCGTACAGCACATGGCGGCCCGAACGCTCCGGCAGCGTGCCGGAGAAGGTGTAGAAGCCGCCCTGCGCGGCCGGGTTCGTGGCCGTCGCCACCGGGTTCGCCAGGTCCAGGTCGCCCCAGGCCAGCGGCTTCGCCGGGTCGTGACCCGCCTTCGTCAGATACACCTTGAAGGTGCCCCGGTGCGGGGCCGTCACCCGGTACTTGAACGTGTACGACCCCTTGCCGACGCTTGTCGCCGGCCAGTCCGCGCGGGGCAGGTCCAGGCCCTTGAACTCCTCGCTGTTCGCGCTGCACAGCTTGCCGTCGGGTATCAGCTCCTGGTGCCGGCCGGCCGCGTCGCCGATGCGGATGCCGTTCCAGTCGTACAGCGCCTGGGTGCCGCCCGCGGCGACAGCCGCCTTGCACGCCGCGGACCTCGGGCTCTCCGGCCCCTCCGCGTAACACTGCGACACCCGGCTGACCGGGTCGCCCATCGAGCCGTGCGCGACCGCGGGCACGGCGGCCAGCGCGGTCAGGGCGAGCGGGGCGACACCGAGGGCGGTGACGGTGGCTGCGGCCTTGGCCTTCAGGCGTGCGGGCATCGCGGACACGGGCTTCGCGGACACGAGCTTCGCGGATACGGGCTTCGCGGACACGGGCTTCGCGGATACGGGCATCGCGGATCTCCTCCAAGGTGGGGGCGGCGATCCGAAGCTAGCCCCACCGCACCCCGAAATCGCCTGCTGAGGGGCGCTCTTGGAGATCCTTATGGTGCCTTTAAGGGAGTGCTCAGGCTGCGATCAGGTCGGTAGCGTTCGCGCCATGACGCACGACGAGATCCGGCCCGCCGCGGCCGCCGACGCCGCGGCCGTGAAGGCCGTCACCGACGCCGCCTACCACCACTACATCGCACGCATCGGCGTGGTGCCGCAGCCCATGGAGGCGGACCACGCGGCGGACGTGGCCGCGGGGCGGGTGTTCGTCACCGGCGAGCCGGTCGTCGGGCTCGTCGTGCTGGACGCGTACGACGACCATCTGTTCCTCGACAGCATCGCCGTCCACCCCGACGCCGCCGGACAGGGCGTGGGGGGACGGCTGCTGCGGTTCGTCGACGCACGCGCGCGTGCGCTGGGTCTGCCCGAGATCAGGCTCTACACGAACGCGATGATGTGGGAGAACCAGAAGATCTACCCGAAGTACGGGTACGAAGTCGTCGAGCGGCGGGTGGACGGCCCCTACGACCGGATCCACTACCGCAGGCGTCTGGACTGACCGGGTCTCATGACGCCTCCGGCCACCAGATGCGTGCGATGTCTTTTCGGACCTCGGGCCGCTCCGCGGGCAGGCTCTCGGCCTCCTCGCGGATCCGGCGGGAGTTCGGCTTCTTGAGGGGCTTCTGCACGGTCGCTCGGCGCATGGCTGCCTCCTTGAGTGCCTACCGTGTTCCGCGTTCTCACGGAGGTAGACGCTTTCGGTGAGAGTTCCTCATCGCGGCCGGTCTGTCAGTGGCGCCCGTCACCATCCGGACTGTCAGTGGCGGCTGACATCCTGGGGCCATGAACGACGACTGTGACCGCGCGAACGCGCCGCGTGTGGACTGGGACGCCGAGGCCGCGTCCTTCGACGACGAACCCGACCACGGCCTGCGGGACCCGGAGGTGCGCCGGGCCTGGGCGGGCCGGCTGCGCGGCTGGCTGCCCGAGGAGCCCGGCGAGCTGCTCGACCTCGGCTGCGGCACCGGCAGCCTGTCGCTGCTCGCCGCCGAGCAGGGACACCGGGTGACCGGCGTCGACAGCTCCCCGGCCATGGTCGGCCGCGCCCGCGCAAAACTCGCCGGACGTGACGCGGTGTTCCTGGTCGGTGACGCTGCCGCACCACCGGTCGGGGAGCGGCGCTACGACGTCGTGCTCGTACGGCATGTGCTGTGGGCCCTGCCCGACCCCGACCGCGCGCTGCGCCACTGGCAGGGGCTGCTGCGGCCGGGAGGCCGGCTGGTGCTGGTCGAGGGCGTGTGGGGGACCCTCACGCCGGTCGGCATATCCGCCGACACCCTTACCGCCCTCCTCGCGCCGCTCGCCGCACAGGTCCGTGTGGAGCGGCTGTCGCAGGACGCGGTGCTGTGGGGGAGGGCGGTGACGGACGAGCGGTACGCGGTGGTGGCGACGGCCTGAGCGGCCTCAGGCCGGCAGCGACGGTCCGAGACGGCCTCAGACCGGCAGCGACGGCCTGAGCGGCCTCAGGGGCAGCAGCGACGGCCTGAGCGGTTTCAGGGCATCAGCGACGGCCTGAGCGGCTTCAGGTCGGCAGCGACGCCCTGAGCTGCTCAGGCCAGCAGCGACTCCAGTCCGCCCTCGACGGTGGCGAACGCCTCCAGCTCGTCGAGGGCGGCCACCGCCGCGGCCGCAGCCTCCGGGTCCCGCTCGGCCAGACCGCTCTCGGCGAACTCGTCCTCGTCCAGGCGGCGTACGTCCGTGCCGTCGGCCGAGCGCCACAGGTCCAGGTCGAGGTCCTCGACGACCAACTCGTCGCCGGACAGCGTGGCCGGGCGGGTGATGTCGCAGTACCAGCCCTTCAGGGCGCCCTGCGCGTCACGGACCTCCTTGACCGAGTACCAGCGGTCGCGCCAGTAGTGCTCGGTGAACACATCGCCGGGCTCGAAGCGTACGAAGCCGAAGTCGCGCACGCCCCCACCCGCCCAGGCCGCGCTGACGGAGACACGGGTGCCGTCGTCGGACAGCAGCGTCGCCGCGTAGCGGATCTTCGTGCGGCCGGCCTTGAGGAGGACCACGTCCACCTCGCGTGCCGGTTCAGCCGAGTTCACGGACATAGCGCACCTCCGTCGCACAGACCTCGTACCCGAACCACTTGTTGATCGCCAGCATCGGCCCGTTGCCGGTGTCGTTGCCGGTGAACGCCTCCGTGTACCCGGCGGCGCGGGCGCGATGCAGGGAGTGGTTCTTGGCGAGCTTGGCCAGGCCCCGGCCGCGGTGGGCGCGGGCCGTGCCCGTCATGCCGCTGCCGTAGTGGCGGGAGCCGTCCGTGCGGGCCGCGGTGAACGCCGCCGGACGGCCGTCGACGAGCGCCACGACGGTCAGCTCCAGGTCGGTGAGCGGGTGCCGCCACGTCTCCTCGAGCCAGGCCTCGTAGTCCGTCAACTCCGCTCCCGCGTCGCTCGGTTCGTCCGCGGTCGTCTCCGCGTCCAGCGCGAACAGGGGGCGCGGGTCGGCCGCGAAGTCGGCGCCCGTGCGCAGCTCGACGCCGGGCGGCGGGTCCTGCAGCGGCGGCAGGGTGCCGTGCGCGAGGTCCAGGCGCTGGAAGTGCGCGGAGCGGCTCGCGCGGTAGCCGTGCGCCTCGGCGAAGGCGCGGTTGCCGGGCGCGTCCAGGACCCAGGACAGCAGCCGGGTCGCGCCCTGCGCCGCCAGGTACTCCTCGGCGGCGCGGACCAGCAGCGTGCCCGCGCCGCGGTGGGTGTGCTCCGGGTGCACGTAGACGTTGACGAAGGCCTGGCCCGGCTCGGGGGCCTCGTGGATGAGCCCGACCTGCGCCGAGCCGATGATCTCGCCGTCGGTGTCCTCGGCGACGAGCGGCCGGTAGCGGGCGTCCGGATGGAAGTGGGCCAGGTCGTAGGCGAGGGAGTCCGCGGTGATGAGGTGGAACGGCAGGGCGTGGTACCGGACGGCCGCGAAGCCCTCCAGGTCGGCACGGACGCCGGGCCGGATCTCGCGCACGATGACTGTCATGGGGCCGCACGTTACGTGCGCGGCGCGCCTGTGTGCCGCTCATTTTCCGGGCCGCGAGCGCTGTCCGGCCGGTGCGGGAGGGCCGCCCCGTGCGGGACAATCGGCCTGTGACCTTGAAGATCCACATCGATGACAGCGCCGTACCGCCGTACGAGCAGGTGCGGGCGCAGATCTCCGAGCAGGCGCGGTCCGGGGTGCTGCCGGTGGGGTACCGGCTGCCGACCGTGCGGGGGCTCGCCGAGTCGCTGGGCCTCGCCGCGAACACCGTCGCCAAGGCGTACCGGGTGCTGGAGGGCGACGGGGTGATCGAGACGCGGGGGCGCAACGGCACGTTCGTCGCCGCGGCGGAGTCGGCCGCGTCCAGGGAACTGGCCTCGGAGGGCCGGGCGTACGCGGAGAGGGCACGGCGGCTCGGCGTACCGGAGGAGGAGGCGCTGTCCGCGGTACGCGACGCTCTGCGGGCGGCCTACGGGGAGTAGAGCCTGGCGGTGGCCTACGGGGAGTAGAGCCTGGCGGTGGCCTACGGGAAGTAGAGCCCGGCGCGGCGGGGGGTAGAGCCCGGCGGTCATGGGGTGCGGGTCACCGTGCGGTCCAGTCGTCTCGCCGTCCTCGCGAACACCTTCGCGTCCTCCACCGCGGCCCCGTTGGGGTCGTTGTTGAAGTACACGTACACGTCCTCGGCGTCCGGCCAGGTGTGCGCGATCCGGTCGGCCCAGGTCTGCAGCGACTGTCTGCCGTAGCGCGGCCAGTCCTTCGCGCGCCCCTGATGGAAGCGCATGTACCCCCAGTCCGCCGTGCGCCACAGCGGGGCGACCGGACGGGCGCGGACGTCGGCCCAGCACAGGGCGGCGCACCGGTCCTGGAGGATCTCGCGCACCTCGGGCGTCCACCAGGAGTCGTGGCGGGGTTCGACCGCGACGCGGACCGAGGCCGGGAAGCAGGCCAGGCAGGCGTCGAGCAGGGCGGGGTCGGCCTTCAGGGTCGGCGGCAGTTGCAGCAGGACGGGGCCCAGCCGGTCGCCCAGTCCGGCCGCGTGGGTCAGCAGCCGGTCGACCGGCTCCGCGGGCTCCTTCAGCCGCTTGATGTGGGTGAGATAGCGGCTGGCCTTCACCGCGACGACGAAGTCCGGTGGGACGCGGTCGTGCCAGGCCTCGAAGGTCTCCCGGGACGGCAGCCGGTAGAAGGCGTTGTTGATCTCGACGGTGGCGAAATGGGCCGTGTACTCCTCCAGCCACCGCCGCACGGGCACGTCGGCCGGGTACAGGAGGCCGCGCCAGTCCTTGTACTGCCAGCCCGATGTGCCGACGTACCAGGTCATGTCTCCATGAAAGCACTCACAGGTACAGGCCCGCGTCCGCGCCCTCCCGCGGCTCCGGCAGTGAGGTCGGCGACGTGCCCCGGCGCAGCGCGTACAGCTCGGCCAGGGTCGCCCCCTCGCGGCCGACGCCCTCCTCGGTGCCCAGCCAGGTCACCGCCTCCTCGCGGGTGAGCCGGCCGACCTCGATGCGGGCCAGACAGCGGCCGGGCCGGACGACGGCGGGGTGCAGTCGCTCCAGGTCCTCGTTGGTGGTGACGCCGACCAGGACGTTGCGGCCCTGGCCGAGCAGCCCGTCGGTGAGGTTCAGCAGCCGGGACAGGGCCTGGCCCGCGGTGTGCTTGGCCTCGCCGCGGATCAGTTCGTCGCAGTCCTCCAGGAGCAGCAGCCGCCAGCGGCCCTTGCCGGTGGAGTCGTCCTCGCCGATCGCGATGTCCATGAGGTAGCCGACGTCGGAGAACAGCCGCTCGGGGTCGAGGACGCAGTCGACCTGGCACCAGTCGCGCCAGGACCGGGCGAGGGTGCGCAGCGCGGAGGTCTTGCCGGTGCCGGGCGGGCCGTGCAGCAGCAGGAGCCGGCCCGCGATGTCCTCCGGGGTCGTCTTCATCAGCCGGTCCATCGCGTCCGCCACCGGCGCGGTGTAGTTGGGGCGGACCTCGTCCCAGGTGCCCGCGGAGATCTGCCGGGTGGTGCGGTGCGGACCGCGCCGGGGGGAGACGTACCAGAACCCCATCGTCACGTTCTCCGGCTGCGGTTCGGGCTCGTCCTCCGCGCCGTCGGTGGCCTTGTCCAGGATCTCGGCGGCCAGTTCGGCGCTGGTCGCGGTGACGGTGACGTCGGCGCCGCGGTTCCAGCGGGAGATCAGCAGCGTCCAGCCGTCGCCCTCGGCGAGGGTCGCGCTGCGGTCGTCGTCGCGGGCCACGCGCAGCACCCGGGCGCCGGCGGGCAGCAGGGTCGCGCCGGACCGTACGCGGTCGATGTTCGCGGCATGCGCGAACGGCTGCTCGCCCGTCGCGAAACGGCCGAGGAACAGCGCGTCGACGACGTCGGACGGGGAGTCGGAGTCGTCGACGTTGAGCCGGATCGGCAGGGCGTCCTGCGGGTGAGCTGACATGCCGCCATGATCTGCCACAACTGCCCGGTGTGCACCCGGTTTCCACCTGGTGGGTGCGCTGTCGGCCTAACCCTCGACGGGGTGACACGGGGCGGAATGCGGGGCGTGGCGAGGGCGCCGCACCGTGCCGCACGGACGTACGGCACGTACGGGATGCCTTCGACTACCGGAACTCCGCCTGCACGGCGGGTGACCACGTCATATGCCCCGTCGGCGCGCGCCGCGCCCGCGCAGCCGCCACAGCGGGACCGGCAGGAGCAGCAGGGCGCTGATCGCGGCGACGGCCACGATCCCGCCGCGCACCGACCACTGGTGCAGGGCCAGCAACGTCTGGGCCACCAGCACGTCGAGGACGATCGCACCGCCGAGGGCGGCGATCGCACGGCCCAGCGGGTCGAGCGCGCGCAGCAGCCGGGCGAGGGCCAGGGCCGGTGCGGCGAGCAGGAAGAACAGGGTGAAGGGGCCGCGCAGCGGCGAGGTGGAGTCGGCGAGCGCGAGCAGCGTCCCGGTCCCCGCGGCGGCCGTGGCGGCGCCCACGAGCAGCACGAGCAGATCGCTCCCCGGTCCTGGTCCTGGCCCTGGTCCCGACCGCTCGGCGTCGGACGACGACGACCACGTGCGGTTCTGCTTGTCAGAAAGGGGCTGCATGGGCGACGTTCCCCCCGAAGCGTCGGATGCCGGGCTTCAATGTCGCGCAGCCCGGAGCCGGGCGTCAAGACGCGCGGGTCCCGTCGGCCCGGTTGCGCTCCCGGACCTGCGCGTGTTCCCCGAAGGCAGTGGGGGCCCCGGGGAACACGCAGGTCACAGCCGTCTCGCGGGTGTCACGGGACGATCTTCAGCAGCCGGTTGGGCGAACCGCTCCCGGGGCTGGTGACCTTGCCGGTGGTGGCGCCGTTCACCAGCGCCGTGGCGACCTGGGCCGGGGTGGCCGAGGTGTGGTTCGCGAGGTACACGGCCGCCGCGCCCGCGACGTGCGGGGTCGCCATCGAGGTGCCGGAGATGGTGTTCGTGGCGGTGTCGGAGGTGTTCCAGCCGGCCGTGATGGAGGAGCCGGGCGCGAACACGTCCAGCACCGAGCCGTAGTTGGAGTAGCTCGCGCGGGCGTCGGTGTTGGTGGTGGCGCCGACGGTGAGGGCCTCCGTGACCCGGGCCGGGGAGAAGGAGGAGGCGTTGGAGTTGCTGTTGCCCGCCGCGACCGCGTAGGTCACGCCGCCGGCTATGGAGTTGCGTACGGCCGTGTCGAGCGCGGTGGACACGCCGCCGCCCAGCGACAGGTTGGCGACGGAGGGGCCGCTGTGGTTCGCGGTCACCCAGTCGATGCCGGCGACGACGCCCGCGGTGGTGCCCGAGCCGCTGTTGTTCAGCACCCGGACCGCCACGATCCGCGCCCGTTTGGCGACGCCGTACGTCGACCCCGCGATGGTGGTGGCCACGTGCGTGCCGTGGCCGTTGCCGTCGGAGGCGGTGGTGTCGCCGTCGACGGCGTCGTAGCCGTAGGAGGCCCGGCCGCTGATCTGGGCGTGGGTGATGCGCACGCCGGTGTCGATGACGTACGCCGTCACGCCGCTGCCGGCGGAGTCCGGGTAGGTGTAGGTGCCGGACAGCGGCAGGGACGTCTGGTCGATCCGGTCCAGGCCCCAGGGGGCGCCGGTCTGCGTGGTGTCGGCGGCGCGCACGACCCGGTCCTGCTCCACCGAGGCCACCGACGGGTCGGCCGCGAGCCGCCGTGCCTCGGCGGCGGAGAGGGTGGCGGCGTAGCCGTCGAGCGCGGCGCGGTACGTCCGCTTCACCGTGCCGCCGTACTTCTTGATCAGGCCCTTGCCGGAGGCCGAGGACGCCGTGAAGCCGGCGTCCTTCTTGAGCGTGACGATGTAGCTGTCCTTGACGGCGTCGGGCGAGCCGGCCGCCAGGACTCTGCCCTCGGCCGGGGCGGCCTGGGCGGGGAGGGCGGTCGACGCGCCGACGAGCGCGGCTGTCGCCAGACCGGTGAGGGCGGCGAGCCGGACCTTGTTGCTCCGCAGTCGTGCCATGACGAGGGAGTCCTCCTGCGTGGGGGGCGTGTTGTCGCTCACTCAGAAGCGTCGGCCAACAACCCAGTGTGGACAAGGGAGTTGACGGCATGTCAACGAATCTGACATGAGCACGCAATCGAACAGGTGACGAAGTCTCCTCGAACTACTGAAAAGTCATCACCTTTCTTGGCATGGACACTTCCCGTCAACACGCGTAGTTGCTACGACAGTCATGGCAGAGATCCTGCTAAAGGGAGGTTGCATGAGACGTTCCCGAATTGTCGTCTTCGTCAGCTCGGTACTCCTCGCCGTCGGCACCGCCCTCACCGGGGCCGCCGCGGCGCAGGCGGCCGAGACCGCCGCCACCTCGTACGTGGCGCTCGGCGACTCCTACTCCTCCGGCGTCGGCACCGGCAGCTACATCAGCTCCAGTGGCGACTGCAAGCGCAGCACCAAGGCGTACCCGTACCTGTGGGCCGCCGCCAACTCGCCCTCGTCCTTCAGCTTCAACGCCTGCTCGGGCGCTCGCACGGACGACGTCCTCTCCGGCCAGCTCGGCTCGCTGAACACCGGCACCGGCCTGGTCTCGATCAGCGTCGGCGGCAACGACGCCGGATTCGCCGACGTGATGACGACGTGTGTGCTCTCGTCCGACAGCACCTGTCTCGACCGCATCAACACCGCGAGGGCGTACGTCGACTCCACGCTGCCCGGCAAGCTCGACGGCGTGTACTCGGCGATCCGCACCCGTGCCCCCTCTGCACGGGTCGTCGTGCTCGGCTACCCGCGCTTCTACAAGCTGGGCACCACCTGCCTCGGCCTGTCGGAGACCAAGCGTTCCGCCATCAACGCCGCCTCCGACCATCTGAACAGCGCCATCGCCACCCGCGCCGCCGCACACGGCTTCGTCTTCGGCGACGTCCGCACCACCTTCACCGGCCATGAGCTCTGCTCCGGCAGCGCCTGGCTGAACAGCGTCAACTGGCTGAACATCGGCGAGTCCTACCACCCGACGGTGAGCGGCCAGTCGGGCGGCTACCTGCCGGTCCTGAACAGCAACGACTGATCCGTCATCAGGAAGGTGTCGCAGTAGGGGAGGCCCCGCCCGTCGGGGTCTCCCGCACACAGGTCACCGAGAACGGCACGGAGTTGGACGAGGCCTCCACCGGCCCGCGCACCTCGACACCGAGCGCGTCACGGTACGTGCCCTCCTCCGCGTACGTCGTCAGGACCACCGTGTCCCGCCCGGAGCGCGGGCCGCCCTCGGGCAGCGACAGCGTCTTCCAGCCGTCGCCCAGGACCTCCCCCTTCACCGTCACCCAGCGGTAGTCCACCTGCGCCGGCAGCCGCCCCACCGTGAACGTCGCCGTGAACGAGGGCGCCTCCGCCTGCGCGGGCGGGCAGGTGCCCGAGTAGTCCGTCCGGGTGCCCACCACGTTCACCTGCACCGACTGCGGCGGCGGCGTGCTCGACGGGCTCGCGCTGCTCGTGCTCGGCGTGGGCGACGGCTCGTCGGTGTGCGACGGCTCGCGCGTCTCGCTCGGCGTCGGCGTCGGGGTCGGGGTCGGGGTCGGGGTCGGGGTGGCGGCCGTCCGGCTCCGCGTACCGCCCCCGGCGGTCCCGCCGCCGTCGTCCTCCCGGTTCAGCAGGGCGTACGTCAGCCCCGCGAGCGCCAGCGCCAGCACGACCAGGCCCGCGACCAGCGCCAGGACGGCCCGCCGGTTGCCGCGCCGGGACTCCTCCTCCCGCACGGCCGTCGTCGCCGTACCCGCCGCGACGGGGTACACCGGCGTCGGCCGCTCGTCCTGCGGATGCCCCACGACGGTAGGGGCGAAGGGATCCGCCCCTACGACGCCCGCGCGCGGGGCACCCCCGGCGCCCACGAGCCGCAGCTCCCGCTCCGCATCCTCGGCCGACAGCCGCTGAGCCGGGTCCTTGCGCAGCAGCCCCGCGATCACCGGTGCGAGTGCCCCGGCTCGGTGCGGCGGTGGCAGTTCGTCGTCCACGATCGCGCGCAGCGTGCTCAGCGGCGTGTCCTGACGGAACGGAGAGTGCCCCTCGACCGCCGCGTACAGCAGCACCCCCAGCGACCACAGATCGGACGCCGGGCCCGGCGTGCGGCCCAGCGCCCGCTCCGGTGCCAGGAACTCCGGCGACCCGACGACCTCACCGGTCATGGTCAGCGCGGAACTGCCCTCGACCATGGCGATCCCGAAGTCGGTCAGCACCGCCCGGCCGTCGTTCGCCAGCAGCACGTTGCCCGGCTTCACGTCCCGGTGCAGCACCCCCACCTCGTGCGCGGCGTGCAGCGCGGACAGCACCTCCGCCCCGATCCGTGCCGCCCGCTGCGGCGGCAACGGGCCCTCGGCGTCGAGGAGTTCGCCGAGGGTGATGCCCCGGATCAGCTCCATCACGATCCAGGGGCGGCCCTCCTGCGTCACCACGTCGTACACCGTCACCACATTGCGGTTGGCCACCCTGGCCGCCGCCCACGCCTCACGCTCCAGCCGCGCGTACAGCCGCTCCACGTCGGCGGCCGGCAGTCCGGCGGGCGCGCGCACCTCCTTGACCGCGACCTCCCGGCGCAGCACCTCGTCGAGGGCCCGCCACACCGTCCCCATCCCGCCCTCGCCGAGCGGGGACAGCAGCCGGTAGCGACCCGCGATCACGCGCTCACCGCCCGGTGATCCAGACACGGGCACCTCCTCGTCGCAGCCGCGGGCGCCATGCCCCGTCCGATCCGGTCCCGTCTGGTTTCTCCCCAAAAGTAGCTCAGCCGAATGCGGATGCCGCCCCCTTGAGCAGCAATCCGGCCCCGAGCAGCACCACCACCCCGGCCGACACCAGCGGCAGCGCCCCGCGGGCCGCCACCACGAGCGGCCGCGCGGTCCATCGCGGCCGCCGCTCCAGCGCCCGTACGGCCCGCCCGCCGAGCCGTACGACGGCGAACCCGGCCGCCGTGAGCGTCAGCGCGAGCCCCGCCCCGTAGGCGACGACCAGCAGCAGCCCGAACCACGCGTGCCCGAGCGCGGCCGCGCCGACCAGCACGACGACCGCCGACGGACTGGGCACGAGCCCGCCCGCGAAGCCGAGGAGGAGGGTGCCGCGGAGGGTGGGGGCGGTGTGGGTGTGGTCGTGTCCGTGGTGATGGTGATGGTGCTGATGGCCGTGGTGATGATGATGCCGATGGTCGTGCTGATGCTCGTGGGCACCCACCAGAACCGGGACGCGCTCGGGCGCTGCCTGAGCCTGACGCAGGGGCCGCCGGGCCCGCCACGCCTTGCGTACGAGGCTCAGTCCCGCCCCTGTCACCAGTGCGCCGCTCGCCAGGCCCAGCCAGGTGATCACCGACGGCGTGGCCGCGGAGCCGGCCGTGACGAGGAGGCCGAGGGCGATCACGCCGAGGGTGTGGGTGACGGTCACGGACGCGGCGAGGGGCAGGACGTCCCGCAGCCGGGCCCCGCCGCCCCGGGCCGCCGCCGACGCGGCCATCAGCGTCTTGCCGTGGCCCGGCGCGAGCGCGTGCAGCGCGCCGAGACCGACGGCGACGAACAGGGCGAGCACCCCGAAGCCGAACGTGAGGTCCTGCCGCGCGACCAGGGAGTCCAGCGCACGGGTGAACCGGTCGGCGCCGCGCGGCAGCACGGAGGCGGCCGGAGGCGGCCCCTCCTGCGTCAGGGCCGGACCGCCCGGCCGGACGGACAGGGAGGCGGTGGAGGTGTCGGCGGGGGAGGACAGCAACTCATCGGGATAATCGGCCAGTTCGCCGGAGACCGACTCACGCGGTACGTCCGAGGCCGTGAGGGTCATCCGGTCGCCCCGCGCGGTCACCTCCCGCCACCCCGGCCCGGACGAGGCCCCCGCCGCCCGGAAGCCGACCGCGACGCTCGTGCCCTCCGGCAGCGGCGCCCTGAGCCGGCACTCCACCCGAAGCGTGTTCAGCCCCGCCTGCCCGGGCAGCACCCGCGCGTCACTCCCCGCCACGGCCAGGGCGACCCTACGGCCGTCCACCTCGACCTCACTGTCCCGCGCGGCCCGCGCACACCGGGCCCGGGCCCACCCCGCCAGACCGCCCGCCCTCGCCATCTCCGGCCGGGCCTGGGTCGCCGGAATCTCCGCCAGATCCTCGACATGGCCGACCCGCAGCTCGCCGGGGGCCGCCACGAGTCCGTCGTAGCGGTTCACGGTGAAGTTCCCGAGCGGATGCGCGCTCGCCGTGCCGGTGGGCCCCAGCGCCAGCCCGCAGGCCGCGGTGAGGATGGCGACGGCGGTGGCGAGGGCGCGGGGGAGTGGGCTGGTCCTGCGGCGGGAGGCTTCCGGGGTGGCTTCCGTGCCCGGGCTGAAGCAGGGGTGGTGGTCGTGGGGAAAGCGGCGGATGGTCATCGGGACGCCTCCAGTGCCTCGCGGGCCTCGCGGGCGGCGAGCGGTGAGAAGGCGGGGTTCAGCTTCAGGGCCGCTGTCAGGTGGGCGCGGCCCTCCCGCGCATGACCCGTGGCCAGTTCGATCACGCCCCGGTGGTGGAGGAAGGCGGCGTTGCGGTAGCCGGTGGCCGTGGCGCGGCGGGTGTACGGCAGGGCCTCGGTGTCGCGGCCGTTGACGTGCAGCGCCCAGGCGAGGGCGTCCGCCGTGTGCACGGTGTGGCGGCGGGCCCACTCGGCGCGGGCCGCGCGCAGGGCGGCGGCCCGGTCCCCGTGGTCGGCCTCGGCGAGGGCGGTGTCGAGGTCGACGTCGACCCCGCCCGCCCGCGCGAGGGCCGTCCAGACATCCACCAGGGCGTACTGCTCCCGCGCCCGGGCCCGGTCGCCCCGCGCCTCGTACAGCTCGCCCAGCGCGACGAGCGGACCCGGCAGCGGGGCCCTGGCGACGACCTGCTCCAGCCCCCGCACCGCGGCAGCCCCCTCGCCCTTCGCGGCCTGGGCACGGGCCCGCCCCTCCAGCGCCGGGAGGTAGCCGTCGTCGGCGGCCAGGGCCCGCCCGTAATGCCGTAGGGCGCTGTCGTACTGCCCCTGGTTCCACGCAAGTTGTCCCAACTGCGTGGCGACGTACGCGACGTCCCCCGGCGAGGTCGCCCCGCGCAGGGCCTGCTCCAGCACCCGGCGCGCCGTGCGCACATCGCCGCGCAGCTCCCGCACATAGGCGTACCGCGTGAACACCGGGATTCCGGGCCGCCGTTCATCGGCCGTGTCGGCGGCCCGGGCGGCCTCGGCGTACCGGCCGAGCTCGACGAGCGCGTCGATACGCGTGCACAGGGCCCGCTCGCTGTACGGGTTCCGCTTCAGCGCCCGGTCCGCGTCGGCGAGCGCCCCCGTGAAGTCGTGCCGCGCGGCGGCGAGCGCGGCCCGCCCGGCGAGGGCCTGGTCGTTGCCGGGCGCCAGCTTCAGCGACCGCTCCAGCGCGTCCCCGGCCTTCGGGTAGAGCGACGGGTCGCCCCCGACCCTGGCCTGCTCGACGTAGGTCAGGCCGAGGGTGGCCCAGCCGCCGAAGTCCCGTGGCTGCGACCGCAGATGAGCCTGCAGCGCGCCGACCCCCGCCGCCCGTGGTGCCACGGCGACATCGACTTCCGGCGACTCCCGCACGGAGCCGAGAGCGACGGACCCGGCGGTGAGGCCGATGGCCAGCAGAACGGCAGAGAGCCCGAGCTGAACCTTGTTGGTGTTCGAGGACAACGCCTCTCCTCTGTGAGATGGGTCGAGGTATCTCAGGGGCGCGGGGAACTGCGCGACCAGCCCCCCACGGCCCGCAGCGGAAGTACGACCACAAGCCCCACGGCGCTCAGTACGCCCGCCCCCTCACCCGCCGCCACCACATGAGCCCGCCCCCGATCAGCAGAATCCCCACAGCCCCGGCACCGGCGGACGCGGCGATGAGGGTGGTGTCGGCCGAGCCGCCGGAGGCACCCGCGGGCTGAAGCGCATCACCGATCTGGTTCCGGACATCGGCCCCGCCCGACACCCCCTTGGCCAGCGGCCCCCGAGACCCCTCGGTCGGCAGCGCCACATACGGGAACTCCTTCTCGAACGCCTTGTCGTTCTTGTCGACCGCGTCCCCCAAGTCGTTCTTCTGCCCGAGCAGTTCACCCTCGACGACCTGCAGCGAGGCGTCGATCACGTCGTCGGTGAGCCGGCGCCCGTTGGGGAACCCGGCCTTGTCGCCGTCGAGGACGCCCAGCCGCTTGGGGCTGTGGGCGGGCGGGATCGACGTGTTGAGGCGCAGCTCCTCGGCGGGCCGCACGTACGGCGGCTGGTTGAGCCCGTCGACTCCCTTGAGGAAGACGTCGACGAGGTCGTTGCGCGGCTCGGCAGGGGCCTTGATCTTGTAGATCGCCTCGATGAGCTTGGGGAGTTCGGGGTTGGTGACGTTCTTCAGGAACCGCGCGTCGTCCCAGGGCGCGCTCGCGTTGAACGTGTCCTTGTCCCCGACGGGATTGACGACCTCGTTGACGAGCGGGTTGCCCAGCCGGGAGACCTGCATGAAGTGGCCCTGGGCGTTCTTGCGCTGGGTCGTGGACCAGATGCCGACGACCGGCTGGTGCGCGGACTGCCGGATCATGTGGTTCGGCACCTGAAGGGCGATGGAGTTGACGTTGTAGCCCTTGAGGGTGTCGTTGCCGACCTCGGAGAGGTTCCCGCCGTAGAGCAGGTCGAAGACGCGCAGGTCCAGGAAGAACGGGTCGTCGGCCTGCCCGGCGAACGACGTGGAGCCGCCCGCGAGTTGGTGCACGGCCTGGGTGCGCAGCTTGGCGTAGTCGGGCATGGACGCCTTACCGACGTTCGACGGGGCGACGGGCACGTCGTCGGCGATCTTCGTGCGGGACATCGCGTGCTGGTTCTTCAGCCGCAGCAGCTCGATGTCGTAGGTCTGCGTGATGTTGAGGTCCGGGTCGTGGAGGCTGTCCACGGGGCCGGTGTTGTAGAGGAAGGTCCGCTTGTTCTTCACATGGGTGGCGAAGGTGAAGCGGTAGAGCAGATCGCCCTGGGCGTCGCCGTCGTTGTCGATGTGGATGTCGTACTGGGCGTCGTCGGCGAAGGGGAAGAAGTTCGGTCCGCCGGCGGGCTCCTCGAACGGGATCCAGTTGGCGATGATGGTGGTCGTGTCCGGTTTGTCCGGGCTGACGAACGCGTACACGTCCGTGTTGTCGTACTGCGGCTGCCCCGAGATCAGCGGAGCCTCGCGGTGGCTGGAGGCGGAGGCCGCCCGAGGTTCCAGCGCGGTCGCACCGGCGGCCGCGAGCCCCCCGGCGGCCAGCGCGCCACATATGAGGGTCGTCAGGCCCTTGCGCCCGGACCCGTTCCTGGAGATAGCTGTCATGCCGTCCGTCCTCCGTGCCGACTTCTCTGACGCCGGGGGATTCGGAGCGGTGTGCGGGGCGGATTGGTGGATCCCGAGAACTTCTTCCGGGACCGTGCCAACTTCTTTCGGGGGCCGCGCGACCCGCGTTTTCGCCGCCGTGATCCGTATCCCCTCCGGAGGTGTGTGCGGTGCGGATGCCTGGTGTGGCGGGTCGGGGCGGGTGCCGGCGGCGAGAGGGGGACCGGATGCGGGCGGAGGAACTGCTGCTGAGCGTCGCGAGAGGCGATCAGCGGGCCTTCGAGGAGTTGTACGCGGTGGTGGCCGGGCCGGTGTTCGGGCTGGTCCGGCGGGTGGTGCGGGACCCGGCGCAGTCGGAGGAGGTGGCGCAGGAGGTGCTGCTCGAACTCTGGCGCTCCGCAGCCCGGTTCGACCCCGGGCGGGGCAGCGCCCTGGCGTGGGTGCTCACCCTCGCCCACCGCCGCGCCGTGGACCGGGTGCGCAGCGCCCGCGCGGCCGGTGAGCGCGAGCAGCGCGAGGCCCTGCGCTCCGGCGGGCCCGCATTCGACCAGGTCGCCGAGGAGGTGGAGGCGGGCCTGGAGCGCGAGTGGGTGCGCCGCTGCCTGGACCGGCTGACCGCGCTGCAACGCCAGTCCGTGACCCTCGCCTACTACGACGGCTACACCTACCGCGAGGTCGCCGAGCGCCTCGGACTGCCCCTCGGTACGGTCAAGACGCGCATGCGTGACGGCCTGACCCGCCTGCGCGACTGCCTGGGAGGCGCGGCATGAGCCTGTTCCGTCGTGAGGACCCGCACTCGCTCGCGGCCCCCTACGCGCTCGACGCCCTCGATGCCGAGGAGCGGCGGCGGTTCGAGAGGCATCTGGCGGGCTGCGACCGCTGCACGGCCGAGGTGCGGGACCTCACCGAGGACGCGGTCCGGCTCGCCTGGTCCACCGCTGCCGCGCCGCCCGCCGCGCTGCGCGACCGGGTCCTGGCCGCCGTACGGACGACCGCGCAGGAGGCGGCGGGGTACGGCGGGAGTCCGGAGCGTGGGCGGTCGGCGGGGAAGTCCCCGGCGCGGCGGAACGGGCGGCTGCCCGCTCATGTCTGGGGCACTCAGCCGCTGCCGCGACGCTCCCGTGCGCCCCGGACGCGCCCGCTGCTGGTGCCGTTCGCCACCGTGACGGCCGCCGCCGCGCTCGTCGTGGCCGCGCTGTTCGGCGTCCAGGCCGGCCGCAGTCAGGACCGGCTGGCCGCCGAGCGCGACCGGGCACGTGAGATCGCCCACGTTCTGGCCGCTCCCGACGTGCGGACGGCCGTCACGAGGGACGCCGGCGGCCGCAGTATCGGAGTGATCGCTTCCGCATCCGAGGGGCGTGCGGTGGTGACGCTGAGCGGATACGGCGAGCCGCCGGGCGACCGCGTGCACCAGCTCTGGCTCATGCGCCCCGGTGCGCGGCCCCGCTCCCTGGGCCTGTTCGAGCGCGACACGCCCTTGGTCGCGGACGGCCTCCAGCGCTCCTCGACCTCACTCGCTGTAACCGTCGAACCGGACGGAGGCTCACCACAGCCCACTGGACAGCCGGTTGTCCAACTCGCCCTGGAATCGGTTGGATTCGGAGAGTGACCGCCGAGGCGTCGTCAACCCCCTTACGGGGAAGGTGAATCCTGTGACCGCGATACACGCATGCCCCGTGAGGGCGATAGGGTTACCCTGCCCGTGGGCCGGGTGGACTCGTACGGGTGGGGAGTGACATGGAACAGATAACTGTGCGCAGGGCGAGGGTCCCTGCGATCACCTGCGGGAGCAGCGCGACCAGCTCGCGTCTCGACCGCCATCTCTCGGTGCTGGGCGGCCCTGCCGTACCGCAGCAGAAGACGGCCGAGGCGACCCTGCTGATGCGCGAGCTGACCGCCCGTGAGCCCGACCGCCACCGCAGCAGCCGCCTGTCGCGGGTGAGCCGCGTCTCGCTGTTCGCGCCGCTGCGCCGACTGCGCCGCACGCTGTTCGGCGGTCACTGAGCCGTCCCACCCCGGGGTGATCCCCGGGGCTCACGCTCAGGCCGCGACACCGTCCCGGCGCAGCGCTGCGATCTCGTCGTCCGTCATCCCCACGGCGCGCAGCACTGCCCCGGTGTGCTGCCCGAGCGCGGGTACGTCCCCCATGCGCGCCTCGCCTCCACCCGGCAGCGTGATCGGCGGCAGCAACGCCCGCAGCGGGCCCACCGGCGAACCCACCTGACGCCACCGCCCCCGCGCCGCCAGCTGCGGATGCTCCGCGACCTCGGAGACATCCCTCAATCGCGCGCAGGCGATGCCCGCCGCCTCCAGGCGGGCCATCGCCTCGTCGCCGGACAGCGCCCCCAGCGCCTCCGCCACGGCCGCGTCGGTGCGCTCCCGGTGGGCCACCCGCGCCGCGTTGGTCGCGAAGTCCGGGTCCGTGCCCAACTCCGGCCGCCCGAGAACCTGTTCGGCCAGCCGCTGCCACTCCCGGTCGTTCTGCACCGACAGCAGCACCCGCCCGCCGTCGGCCGTCGCGTAGGCGTCGTACGGGGCGATGACGGCGTGCGCGAGGCCGGTGCGCGCCGGGGGAGTGCCGTCGTGCATCGCATGGTGCAGCGGATGGCCCATCCACTCCGCCAGCGCGTCCAGCATGGACACCTCCACCGGCCCGCCCCGTCCGGTCGTGCCACGCCGCACCAGCGCCGCGAGCACCCCGGAGAAGGCGTACATGGCCGCCGCGATGTCGGCCGCCGGGATGCCCGCCTTCACCGGCTGCTCCGGCGTCCCGGTCACCGACACCAGCCCCGCCTCGCACTGCACGAGCATGTCGTACGCCCGCTTCTCGGCGTACGGCCCCGACGGCCCGTAACCGGAGATGTCCACGGCGATCAGCCGCGGGTGCGCGGCGCACAGCGTGGCCGCGTCCAGACCCAGCCGGGCCGCCGCGCCCTGCGCGAGGTTCTGCACGAACACGTCCGCGTCCGCGACCAGTCGCCGTACGACGTCCAGGCCGCGCGGGTCCTTCAGGTCCAGCGCGACCGACTCCTTGCCCCGGTTGCACCACACGAAGTGCGAGGCGAGGCCCCGCGCCGCGGTGTCGTAGCCGCGGGCGAAGTCGCCGCCGTCGACCCGCTCCACCTTGATCACCCGGGCGCCGAGGTCGGCGAGCTGACGGGTGGCGAAGGGGGCCGCGACGGCCTGTTCGACGGCGACGACGGTGATGCCGTCCAGGGGGAGGGGGAGTCGGTCCATGGTGTGGATCATCACCCGCGACGGACGGCCCTGTCAGCACCGGTCAGTGTGAGAACCGGCGCACCGCGAGCGGCGCGCACACCGCGATCAGCACCGCGCACCAGGCCAGCGACCCGGCGACCGGGTGCGCCACCGGCCAGGCCGCCCCCTCGGGCACGGCCGCGTTGCCGAACAGGTCGCGCAGGGCGGTGGTCACCGCGCTGATCGGGTTCCACTCGGCGACGGTGCGCAGCCAGCCCGGCATGCCGTCGACGGGGATGTACGCGCTGGACAGCAGCGGCAGCACGAAGGTCATGCTGGCCAGCTGCCCGCCGGTCTCCTCGTCCCGGGTCAGCATGCCCAGCAGGATGCCCACCCAGGTGGAGGCGAACCGGAAGAGCAGCAGCAGCCCCAGTGCCCCGGCCGCCTCCACGGCCGAGCCCTCGATCCGCCAGCCCACCGCGAGCCCGACAAGCAGCAGCGGCACCGTGCCGGCCGCGGTGACCACCAGGTCGGCCACCGCCTGCCCCAGCGGCACCGCCGCCCGGCTCACCGGCATGGTGCGGAAGCGGTCCATCACGCCCCGGTGCGTGTCCTGCGCCGCCTGGAGCATGCCGGTGGTGATGCCGCCCGCGGCCGTCGCGACCAGCAGGCCCGGCACCAGGAAGGAGCGGTAGGCCTCGCCGGGCATCGCGACCGCGCTGCCGAAGACGTACCCGAAGAACAGCAGCATCGTGATCGGGGCGGTCTGGGTGAGCACCACCAGGCCCGGGTTGTTGCGGATCCGCCGCAGCTGCCTGCCCAGCATCGCCGTGCCGTCGTACGCCAACGCGCTCATGCCGCACGCTCCTTGAGGTCCACAGGGTCGCCCGTCAGCCGGAGGAAGACGTCGTCGAGGGTGGGCGGCCGGATGCTCGCGTCCAGCAACGGCACGCCCGCCGCGTCGAGTTCACGCACCAGACGCGGCAGCGTGAGGGTGGTGTCGCGGGTGACCGCGCCGACGGCCCGCCGGTCGTGGTCCAGCGTCGGCTCGCCGCCGGTGAGCCGGTCCAGCACCGCGGCGGCCTCCGCCATCGCCTCAGGGCCGGTCACCACGGCCTCGGCGTACGCCCCGACCATGGACTTCAGCTCCTCGGGCGACCCGGTGTGCGCGACCCGCCCCCGCTCGATCAGCACGATGTCGTCGGCGAGCCGGTCGGCCTCCTCCAGGTACTGCGTGGTCAGCAGCACGGTCGTGCCCTGGGCCGCCAGCTCGCGCACCTCCTCCCAGATCCGGCCGCGGCTCGCCGGGTCGAGGCCGGTCGTCGGCTCGTCGAGGAACAGCACCTCGGGACGCCGTACGAGACTCGCCGCGAGGTCGAGCCTGCGGCGCATGCCGCCCGAGTACGTGCTCGCCGCCCGGTCGGCGGCCTCGGCCAGGCCGAACCGCTCCAGCAGCTCGTCGGCCACCGCGTTCGGGCCGCGCACCCGGTGCAGCCGGGCGAACAGACGGAGGTTCTCGCGGCCGGTGAGATCGCCGTCGACCGAGGCGTACTGCCCGGTGACGCCGATGCGGGCCCGTACCTCGGCCGCCTCCCGCACCAGGTCGTGCCCGGCGACCCGGGCCGAGCCGGCGTCCGGGCGCAGCAGCGTCGTCAGCAGCCGTACGGCCGTCGTCTTGCCCGCGCCGTTGGGGCCGAGGACCCCGCAGACCGTGCCCTGCGCGACGGCCAGATCGAGCCCGCGCAGGGCGTGGACCGCGCCGAAGCGCTTCTCCAGACCTTCACTAAGTACAGCGTACGTAGAAGTCATGCCCGCACCATAGCGCACTACGTACGGCGTACGTAACTACGATGGTGGGCGAGGTGATGACCGATGGCGGGCCGAGCGGCCGAACCGCATGTGATCTGGACCCGGCCCGAACGCACGGGCCGGGGGCCGAAGCCCGCGTACACCCGCGCCGACATCGCCGCGGCGGCGGTGCGGATCGCCGACGCCGAGGGGCTCGACGCGGTGTCCATGCGACGGGTCGCCGCCGAGCTGGGCTGCGGGACGATGTCGCTGTACAACTACGTGCCGCGCAAGGAAGACCTGTTCGAGCTGATGATGGACACGGCGGCGGGTGAGCACGCGCTGCTGGAGCCGACGGGGGACTGGCGGGCTGACATGCTGCGCATGGCGCGGCAGGGGCGCGCGTTGGTGCACCGGCATCCGTGGATGGTGCGGCTGATCTCGGGCGTCTACGGGTTCTCGCCGAACTCGCTGCGCTTTCTGGAGTGGTGCCTGACCTGCCTGGACCCGCTGGACGCGCCCTACGGCACCAAGGTCGAGCTGATCGCCATGGTGAACGGGGTCGTGGCGACGTCGGTCGCCAACGAGCTGGCCGTCGCCGAGCGGGCGCGGACACTGCCCTGGTCGGAGGAGCAGGAGAACGCGGTGCGCTCCGCTTATGTCGGCGGGCAGCTTGCGAGTGGGGAGTTTCCTCGGCTGGCGGCGGCCGTTGCTGAGGGCGGCGCGGGGGACGTGGATCTGGAGGCTGTCTTCGAGCGGGTGGTGGGGAGGGTGTTGGACGCCTACGCGCCGCGGGGGTGAGGTTCGGTCGCGGCTTGCCGTAGTGGGTGGTTGCTCGCGCCGTTCCCCGCGCCCCTGGGTTGCCTACACCAAGGTGAACTGACCCCCCGGACCCTCCTCCTCGTGGTCCAGGACCGAGGCCGGTATGCGGGCTGCGGGCGGGGGCGGGAGTACGCCTGCCTCTCGCAGGTCCTTCGTGGTGAGCGCGGACTTGGGCTCGGGGCGCTGAATCTCCGCCAGCAGCGCCAGTACGGTGATCAGCTCCAGGAGTTCCGATGTCCAGGACTGGGGCCAGGTGGAGGGGCGGACGGCGTCCAGGGTGGCGGGCGTCGGCTCCGCGGTCCGGGACGCGAACCAGGACTCCAGGACGCGCACCCCCTCCGCCTCGAAGTCCCACGCCTCGGGCGGCACCGGCGAGATGCGGCCCTCGTCGAGAGCCAGGGCCTCGTCGTCACGGTCGTAGGCGAGGGACAGCGGGCGGGACGGCAGCGGCGCGCGGACGTACGGGCGGCGGCCGCCCGGCAGTTTGGGGCGTTCCCCGTCGCGGCGCATCAGCCAGAGCAGGCGGCGGCCCGTGCGCACGCCCCGCTCCCAGGTGTCGGGGTCGTCCGGCAGGGGGACGGTGAGGTCGGGGCGGGCCGCGGCCATGATCCAGGCGAGCATGTCCTCCGGCGGGACCGGCACCCCCAGGCGGGCCGCCAGATGAGCCGTCAGGCCCGGGGCGAGGTTCGGTTCCTCGGCGCCGGGGCGGCGGTACAGCGGGCGGATGCGGCCGCGGCGCGTGAAGGGCAGCAGGGAGGTGGCCAGCAGGGGCAGGCCGGGGGTGTCGGCTGTCTCCACGACGAAGATCTGGCGTTCGTCCGCGACCCGCCACAGCTCCGGGCGGGCCGCGTCGAGCAGCCGGTGGTCGGGGATCAGCCACTGCTCGTCGAAGGGGGCGTGCAGGACACGGACCGGCTCGGGGCAGGGCCCGGACGCGCGCGCCAGCTTCTCCGTGCCGCCGCGCCGGCCCGGCAGCTGCCCGACGGCCGTGTGCAGCGAGCGGGAGCGGGTCGGGGCGAACAGGGCCTCGCGGTCCGGGCCCTCGGCCTTGAGCAGCGTCGCCCAGCGGCACCTCAGCGCGGCCGGGTCCGGCGCCACCGGCCAGGTGCGGCCCGGCCGCGGCGGTGCGACGGACCACGGCATGAGGTCCGCGAGCGGCGGAGCGTCGTCGTGCGTCACGCCCGGCATGGTACGACGCGCTCGGTGCGCCTCATGTGTGACTCAGTGCGCTTCCAGCGTGACCGTGAAGGAGAAGCGGTCGCCTCGGTAGTGGATCACCGCCACGTCCAGCACCCGGCCCGCGGTGTCGTAGGTGATGCCCGTGTAGTGCAGGATCGGGCTGAGCAGCGGGACGTTGAGCAGCCGGGCCGTCTCCGGGTCCGCGAGGCGGGCCTCCACCGTGTCGGTGATCCGGCTGATGTCCGCCTTGACCACGTCCCGCAGCACCTTGGTCATCGGCCAGCGCGCCAGATCGGCCGGATCGATACGGTCCGCCAGCTCGGGACGGACGTAGTTGCGGGCGTGGTTGGTCGGCTCACCGGTCTTCTCGTCGCTGCGCAGCCGGTGGTACGTCGCCACCTCGGCCAGATCCGGGAAGTGCTCGGCGAGTTCGGCCGGCGGGGCCGCGCGGCCGTGGTCCAGCAGCTCGGCGGCCATGCCGGACTGCTGGGCCACGATCGCGTCGACCGAGCCCAGCAGCCGCACCGGGGCGCCCCGCTTGACGCCCGGCTCGATGAACGTGCCCCGGCGGCGGTGCCGGCTGATCAGGCCCTCGTCCTCCAGCTCCTTCAGCGCCTGCCGCATGGTCAGCACGCTCACGCCGTAGTGCCCGGCCAACTGCTCCTCGGTGGGCAGCCGCAGCGGGTCCTGCGGCGAGCGGCCGAGTATCGAGGCGCGCAGCGACTGCGACACCTGGTACCACAGCGGCAGCTTGCGGTTCAGGACGATGGAGTCCGGGGCGAAGGAGGTCACGGGGCCATCCGTACCCTTTCGGGAATCTTCCGTGCAACCGGTTGACCGCTCGGAGCGCCGGGAAGTGCTCGGCGCCGGCGGAGTGCTCAGAGCGGACGGAAGTGCCGCTCCAGGCCCTGCCACACGTCGTCGTAGCGCTCCTGGAGGTGCTCGGCGCGGGCCGCGTGCGGGGTGAGGATGACCGGCCAGCGGGTCTCGAACATGAACGCCAGACCGTCGTCGATCTTCTGCGGCCTCAGCTCCGCCGCACTCGCCTTGTCGAACGTCTCCCGGTCCGGTCCGTGCGCCGACATCATGTTGTGCAGCGAGCCGCCGCCCGGCACGAAACCTTCCGCCTTGGCGTCGTACGCGCCCTCGATCAGGCCCATGTACTCGCTCATCACATTGCGGTGGAAGTACGGCGGCCGGAACGTGTCCTCGCCCACCAGCCAGCGCGGCGCGAACACCACGAAGTCGACGCCCGCGAGGCCCGGGGTGTCCGACGGCGAGGTCAGCACCGTGAAGATCGACGGGTCCGGGTGGTCGTAGGAGATCGTGCCGATGACGTTGAAGCGGCGCAGGTCGTAGACGTACGGCACGTAGGTGCCGTGCCAGGCGACGACGTCCAGCGGCGAGTGGTCGTAGGTCGCCTTCCAGAGGTTGCCGCAGAACTTGTTCACCACCTCCACCGGGCCCTCGACGTCCTCGTAGGCGGCGACGGGCGCGTGGAAGTCCCGGGCGTTCGCCAGGCCGTTGGCGCCGATCGGGCCGAGGTCGGGCAGCCGGAAGGCGGCGCCGTAGTTCTCGCAGACATAGCCGCGGGCCGACTCGTCGAGCAGTTCCACGCGGAAGCGGACGCCGCGCGGGATCAGGGCGACATGGCCCGGCTCGGCGTGCAGCAGGCCGAACTCCGTGCGCAGCAGCAGCCCGCCGTGCTCGGGGACGATCAGCAGCTCGCCGTCGGCGTCGCTGAACACCCGGTCCATCGAGGCGTTGGCGTGGTACAGGTGCACGGCCATGCCGGCGCGCTGCGTCACATCGCCGTTGCCGCCGAGCGTCCACAGGCCCGCCAGGAAGTCGGTGCCCTGCGGGGGCTCCGGCAGCGGGTTCCAGCGCAGCCGGTTGGGGTCCGGGACGGTCTGGGTGAACGGGCCGGTGCGCAGGGTGCCGTTGCCGGTGCGGGTGAAGGCCGGGTGCGCGGCCGACGGGTGGATCCGGTACAGCCACGAGCGGCGGTTGTGCGCCCGCGGCTCGGTGAACGCCGTCCCGCTGAGCTGCTCCGCGTAGAGGCCGAGCGGTGCCCGCTGCGGTGAATTGCGCCCCTGTGGCAGTGCGCCCGGGACGGCCTCGGAGCTGTGCTCGTTGCCGAAACCCGAGAGATACGACAGCCCCTCGGCGGTCTTCCGCGCGTCCGCGCTCATGCTCGCTTCTCCCTGCCGTCCGTATGCGTGGGTACTCATTCCTATGGTTCACCGTAGGATTCGCTCCGGGTGGGCGCAAGAGGGCCGCGTGATCTCGTCGGGTCCTCCTCTGTGGGGACGACGAGAACCAGACTTGAGGGGGATTCGAGGTGTCGGACCGGTGTTCTACGCTCACGGCCATGTCGTGGACGCGCAGACCCTTTGCCGCGCTCGCGGTCTGTGTCCTGCTGCTGACCGGATCCGCGGGCTGTGGCACCAGTGACGCCGAGGAGGGCAAGAACGGTGACTCGCCCCCGCCGGTGGGCCAGGTGCTCGAGAGCCAGGACGAGCAGGGGCGCCCCTATCGCCAGGTGGACGAGGAGGACGCCCCCGACGTCGGCATCGAGGTGCAGCCGGACAGCGGCGGCAGCTGGGACGTCCGCCTGGCCCTGAGCAACTTCCGCTTCTCGCCGCCCGGAGCCCCCGAGCAGGCGGCCGCCGGCCGCGGTTACGTCCGCCTCTACCTGGACGGCCGGCCCCTCGCCGAGCTGCGCGACCCCGACCACCGCCTCGCCGCCCGCCTGGTGACGCGCGGCACCCACCAGGTCACCGCACGCCTCTACGCCGACGACGGCACGGTGTGGGCCGTGGACGGGCAGCCGGTGGAGTGCACGGCGGACATCACGGCGTCGGGGCAGGAGTCGGCACCGGCGGCGTCCTCCCCGTGGGGCACCCCCTCGCGGGCGACGCCGTCCCCCGGCGTGAGTACACCCCAGGTCTCCCTCCGTATGAAGGGGCGTGGTTCATCCGACCCCGGCGGAAGGGCATCATGAAGTCCGTGTCCCACGCGACCTCGCTCCGCCGTGCCCCCGTGCAGCGGCGCAGTGCCGAACGGCTGACCCGGATCCTGGACGCCTGCGCCGACCTCCTCGACGAGGTCGGCTACGACGCCCTGAGCACCCGCGCGGTGGCGCTGCGCGCGGGCGTCCCCATCGGCTCGGTCTACCGCTTCTTCGGCAACAAGCGGGCGATGGCCGACGCCCTCGCCCAGCGCAACCTGGAGCGGTTCACCGAACGCGTCCGCGAGCGCCTTCAGGGCATCGCGGGCGGCGGCGACTGGCGCGCGGCCGTGGACGCCGTGCTCGACGAGTACCTGGCCATGAAGCGCTCCGCGCCCGGCTTCTCGCTCGTCGACTTCGGCAACCAGATCCCGGTCGGCTCCCGTGACGCCGAACCCAACCACCGGGTCGCCGAGCGGCTCACAGAGCTGCTCGCCGTCTTCCTGTCCCGGGAGCCCGACGAGGACATGCGGCGCAGCTTCCTGATCGCCGTGGAGACCGCCGACACCCTCGTCCACCTGGCCTTCCGGGTGGACTCCGAGGGCGACGAGCGGATCATCGCGGAGATGCGGCAGCTGCTGCGCGGCTATCTGGCCCGGCTGCTGGACTGACTTGCGCGGGTACCTGGCCCCGCTGCTGGACCGACCTGCGCGGCTCCCGGCCCCGCTGCTGGACCGACCCGGCCGGACCGAGCCCCGCCGCCACACCCCTCCCCTCCATGCCTACCGGTCGGTATGCTCGGCGTCCTGCCTGTGCGCCACCGCTGCCGCGACCCTTCCGGGAGGACCCGTGTCCCGCACCGCCCTGCGAATCTGCCCCCTGTGCGAGGCCACCTGCGGGCTGACCCTCACGATCGACGGAACCCGGGTCACCGGGGCCCGGGGCGACCGCGAGGACGTCTTCAGCCGTGGCTTCATCTGCCCCAAGGGCGCCTCCTTCGGCGCCGTGGACGGCGACCCCGACCGGCTGCGCGGCCCGCTCGTGCGCCAGGACGGCGAACTCGTCGAGGCCACCTGGGAGGAGGCCTTCGACGCCGTCGCCGCCGGACTGCGCCCGGTCGTCGAACGCCACGGCCCGCACGCGGTCGGCGTCGTGCTCGGCAACCCCAACGTCCACACCATGGCCGGCGCCCTCTACCCGCCCGTCCTGCTCGCCGCCCTCGGCACCCGCAGTCTGTTCACCGCCTCCACGGTCGACCAGATGCCCAAGCACGTCTCCAGCGGCCTGCTCTTCGGCGACGCGAACGCCATCCCCGTCCCCGACCTGGACCACACCGACCACCTCCTGCTGATCGGCGCCAACCCCCTGGAGTCCAACGGCAGTCTGTGCACCGCCCCCGACTTCCCCGGCAAGCTCAAGGCCCTCAAGGCGCGCGGCGGCACTTTCACCGTCGTCGACCCGCGCACCACCCGCACGGCCAGGCTGGCCGACCGGCACCTCGCGATCCGGCCCGGCACGGACGCGCTGCTGCTCGCGGCGATGACCTACGTCCTCTTCGAGGAAGACCTCACCGACCTGGGCGCACTCGAACAGCATGTGCAGGGCCTCGGCGAACTCCGGGACGCCGTACGCGACTTCACCCCCGAGGCGGTCGCCGAGGCCTGTGACATCGAGGCCCCGGTCATCCGCACCCTCGCCCGCGAACTCGCCGCCGCGCCCACTGCCGCCGTCTACGCCCGCATCGGCAGCTGCACCGTCGCCCACGGCACCCTGGCCAGCTGGCTCGTCGACGTCCTCAACATCCTCACCGGCAACCTCGACCGCCCCGGCGGCGCCCTCTTCCCGCAGGCCGCGACGGACAGGACGCCCCGGCCCGCCGGACCGGGCCGCGGCTTCGCGCTCGGCCGCTGGCACTCCCGCGTGAGCGGACACCCCGAGGCGAAGGGCGAGTTGCCGCTGTCCGCGCTCGCCGAGGAGATCGACACCGCGACCGAGGACGGCGAGCCGGTCCGCGCCCTGATCGCCGTCGCCGCCAACCCGGTGCTGTCCGCGCCCGACGGCGACCGCCTCGACAAGGCCCTGGACTCCCTGGACTTCATGGTCAGCGTCGACCCCTACCTCAACGAGACGTCCCGGCACGCCCACGTCGTCCTGCCGCCGCCCCCGCCCGCCCAGAGCCCGCACCACGACTTCGCCTTCAACACCCTCGCCGTGCGCAACCAGGTCCGCTACACCCGCCCCGCCGTCCCGCTGGAGGACGGCCGCATGGCCGAGACCGAGATCCTCGCCCGGCTGACCCTCGCCGCGACCGGCATGCACGGCGCCGACCCGGCCGCCGTGGACGCCATGGTCATCGACCAGACCCTCGCCAAGGCGGTCCGCGAGCCCCACTCGCCCGTCCACGGCCGTGACCCGCAGGAGCTGGCCGCCCAGCTCACCGGCGACACCGGCCCCGAGCGCCGGCTCGACCTGATGCTCCGCCTCGGCCCCTACGGCGACGGCTTCGGCGTACGACCGGACGGTCTGACCCTGGCCAGGCTGCTCGACCACCCGCACGGCATCGACCTCGGCCCGCTCCGGCCGCGCCTGCCGCAGCCGCTGAAGACCGTCAGCGGCAAGGTCGAGCTGCTGCCCGGCCCGATCGCCGCCGACCTGCCCCGTCTGAAGCAGGCCATGGCCGAACGCCCCGCGGGCCTGCTCCTGGTCGGCCGCCGCCATCTGCGCTCCAACAACAGCTGGATGCACAACGTCCCCGCCCTCACCGGAGGCACCAACCGCTGCACCCTCCACCTGCACCCCGAGGACGCCGAACGGCTCGGCGTCCGCGACGGCACGGCCGTACGCGTCAAGGGCGCCGGGGGCGAGGTGACCGTGCCCGTCGAGGTCACCGACGCCGTGCGCCGGGGCGTGGTGAGCCTTCCGCACGGCTGGGGCCACGACCGCCCCGGCACCCGCCTCGGCCACGCCGCGAAGGACCCCGGCGTCAACGTCAACCAGCTCCTCGACGGCCGCCTGCTGGACCCGCTGTCGGGCAACGCCGTCCTCAACGGAGTGCCGGTTCAGGTGTCGGCCTCGGCGTCCCTGTGAGCAGCGCAAAGCTGTGACCAGCAGTTTTGCGCTTATTGCTCGCACGTCAACGTCTTGTTAACGCCACTCGACGGCACCTAACGTCGCTCGCACCGCCGGCCCTGGTGGGATGTTCAAGGGCGAACGTTAGGTATCCACTCATGCTGACCATCCTCGGCTTCGCCATGATCGCGACCTTCCTGGTCCTGATCATGCTGAAGAAGATGTCGCCCATCGCGGCGCTCGTGCTGATCCCAGCGCTCTTCTGCGTGTTCGTCGGCAAGGGCGCCGAGCTGGGCGACTACGTCATCGACGGCGTCTCCAGCCTCGCGCCCACCGCCGCGATGCTCATGTTCGCGATCGTCTACTTCGGTGTGATGATCGACGTCGGCCTCTTCGACCCGATCGTGCGGGCCATCCTCAAGTTCGCGAAGGCCGACCCGATGCGCATCGTCGTCGGTACGGCCCTGCTCGCGGCGATCGTCTCGCTCGACGGCGACGGCTCCACCACCTTCATGATCACCGTCTCGGCGATGTACCCGCTGTACAAGCGCCTGAAGATGAGCCTGGTCGTGATGACCGGTGTCGCCGCGATGGCCAACGGCGTGATGAACACCCTGCCCTGGGGCGGCCCCACCGCCCGCGCGGCCACCGCCCTGAAGGTCGACGCCAGCGACATCTTCGTGCCCATGATCCCGGCGCTCGCCGTCGGCCTGCTCTTCGTGATCGTCCTCTCGTACGTCCTCGGCCTGCGCGAGCGCAAGCGGCTCGGCGTGCTGACGCTGGACGAGGTGCTGGAGGAGGAGACAGTGCTGGTGGGCGCGGGCTCGGGCGCTGCCGACAAGGCACGCACCGGCGGCGCGGGCTCCGGCGTCCTTGGTGCCGACGCCTCCGACGATGACGACGACTTCAAGGGCCTGGACCCCAACCGCCCCACCCTGCGCCCCAAGCTGCTGTGGTTCAACGCGCTGCTGACGGTCACCCTGCTCACCGCCATGATCATGGAGTGGCTGCCGATCCCGGTGCTGTTCCTGCTCGGCGCCGCGCTCGCGCTCACCGTCAACTTCCCGCGCATCCCCGAGCAGAAGGCCCGGCTGGCCGCCCACGCCGACAACGTCCTCAACGTCTCCGGCATGGTCTTCGCCGCCGCCGTCTTCACCGGCGTCCTGCAGGGCACCGGCATGGTCGACCACATGGCCAAGTGGCTGGTCGACATCATCCCGGCCGGCATGGGCCCGCACATGGCCCTTGTCACCGGCTTCCTGAGCCTGCCGCTGACGTACTTCATGTCCAACGACGGCTTCTACTTCGGTGTCCTGCCGGTCCTCGCCGAGGCGGGCGCGGCGCACGGCGTGACCCCGCTGGAGATGGCCCGCGCCTCGCTGGTCGGCCAGCCGCTGCACATGTCCAGCCCGCTCGTCCCGGCCGTGTACGTCCTGGTCGGCATGGCGAAGGTCGAGTTCGGCGACCACACCCGGTTCGTGGTCAAGTGGGCGGCCGTGACCTGCCTGGTGATCCTCGCCGCCGGTCTGCTCTTCGGCATCGTCTGACACATCCTGGGGAGGGATCCGACCATGAGGCCCGGGAAGGACCGCGGCTGGCTGCTCCGCCTCGTCATCGCCTTCGGCTTCGCCCAGGGGGCGGTGTCGATGGCCCGGCCCGCCGTGTCCTACCGGGCCCTGGCGCTGGGCGCGGACGAGACCGCGGTCGGTGTGATCGCGGGCGTCTACGCCCTGCTGCCGCTGTTCGCCGCCGTCCCGCTGGGCCGCCGCACCGACCACGGCCGCTGCGCGCCCCTGCTGCCGGTCGGCGTGGTGCTGATCTCCGGCGGCTGCGCGCTCAGCGGCCTGGCCGGATCGCTGTGGACGATGGCGGTGTGGAGCGGGGTGATGGGCCTCGGCCATCTCTCGTTCGTCATCGGCGCCCAGTCGCTGGTCGCCCGCCAGTCCGCCCCGCACGAACAGGACCGCAACTTCGGCCACTTCACCATCGGCGCCTCCCTCGGCCAGCTGATCGGCCCGGTCGCGGCCGGCGCGCTGATCGGCGGCCCCGACATGGCGGGCAGCAGCGCGCTCGCGCTGTTGGTCGCGGGTGCGGGCGGCGCCGCCGCGTTCACCTCGCTGTGGCGCATCGAGCACCGCCGTACGACGCCCAAGTCCGGTGCCGGGCAAGGCGTCCCCGTGCACCGCATCCTGCGCGCCAGGGGGGTGCCGGCCGGCATCCTCATCAGCCTCTCCGTGCTGTCCGCGACCGACATCCTCACCGCCTACCTTCCGGTGGTCGGCGAGCACCGGGGCATCGCCCCCTCGGTGATCGGCCTGCTGCTCAGCCTGCGCGCGGCCGCCACGATCGCCTGCCGGCTGGTGCTGACGCCCCTGCTGCGGCTGCTGGGCCGTCGCGCGCTGCTGATGGTGACGTGCCTGCTGGCGGCGGCGCTGTGCGCGGGCGTGGCCCTTCCGGTGCCGGTGTGGGCGCTGGCCGTGATGCTGGCCGCGCTGGGCTTCTGCCTCGGCGTCGGCCAGCCGCTGTCCATGACGACGGTCGTGCAGGCCGCTCCGGACGGCGCCCGCTCCACCGCCCTCGCCCTGCGCCTGACCGGCAACCGCCTCGGCCAGGTCGCCGCGCCCGCCGCGGCGGGCCTGATCGCCGGGGTCGCGGGGGTGGCCGCGCCGTTCGTGATGCTCGGCGTGTTGCTGCTGCTCTCCTCGGGCGTCGCCCTGCGCGCACCGGCCAAGCCCGCCGAGGAGGCCTCCGGCGAGTTCGCCGAACCCCGTCGGACCGGGGCGTCCTTGGGCCGGAAGAGCGACAACTGACGGGGCGTAGGGCGCGGGTCCCGCTCTTCGCGGCGGATATGTGACAAAGAGTCAGAACACGAGTGATTCGTACGACAATCAGTCTGACTCGGAGGATTTCGCATGCCCACCCTGCCCACCACGTGTCTGCCACGCCGCGCCCGAGCGCGCACCGCCGCCCTCGCGGCCCTGACCCTCGCCGGGAGCGGCCTCGCCGGAGCGATCCCCGCCTTCGCCCAGCCCGGCGACAACGGGGACGTCAAGATCCACGCGGTGGGCACGCCCTTCGTCGACCAGCGCAACGAGCCGAAGGTCTGCGACTTCTACCTCGCGGCCTTCAACTTCGACCCGGGCGAGAGGGTCACCTGGACCATCAAGACCCAGCCTCCGATCCCGGGCGGTGCGGAGCTGCCCAACGCGGTCTACCCCGACAACACGATCACCATCGACGCGAGCGGCATGGCCCAGAGCATCCCGCTCGGCCTGCCCAACGGGCAGTACAAGCTCACCTGGACGACCAGCGAGGGCAATGGAGCGGGCAAGTTCAAGGTGTTCAAGGTCTCGTGCCCGGTGTCCAAGCCCACCGCGCCCCCGACCGGCCCCGGCGTCCCGCCGCACGGCGGTCCGCCCGCTGGCGGTGGCGGGCTCGCCCGTGACGCCGCCTTCGCTCCGGTCGCCGGTGCCGCCACCGTGGGCCTCGCCGCGGTCGGCGGGGTGATGTGGTTCCGGCTCCGTCGTCGCCCGCATGGCGCGTAGGCGCATCCGCAGGCCCTGGTACCGGACGCGCGCCTACCGCCTGACGAGGACGGTCGTGATGACCGTCTCGCTGGTGGCGGGCGGCGTCTGGTGGGCCCAGGGCGAGGAGCCCGGCGGGGCGGTCGACACCGCCCAGCCGGGCTCCCCGGCCCTGTCCGCCACCGGCGACCGCACCGACGCACGCGGGGCACCGCGCGACGGCGCCCGGGACCCCGAGGACCAGGCCCGGGACCGCCGGACCCCGCACGCACGCGAGGCCGGGAAGCGGGACCCGCACCGCGGGGGTGAGCGGGAGAGGGGGGCCGGGGAGCGGGGTGCACGAGGTGCACCGGGCGCCGGAAAGCGGGATGCGCGTGGCGCCGGAACCCGCGACGCACGGGGCACCGGGAAGCGCGATGCGCGCGGCGCACGGAGGCTGGATGCGCGTTGCGTCGGGAAGTCGGACGCGCGTGGCGCAGGGAAGGCTGATGCGCGTGGCGCCCTGGCGCCGGATGCACGTGGTGCCCGGAAGGCCGATGCGCGTGGTGTCGGGAAGTCGGCTGCGCGTGGCGCCCTGGCGTCGGACGCGCGTGGTGCCCGGAAGGCTGATGCGCGTGGTGTCGGGAAGGCCGATGTGCGTGGTGCCGGGAAGCCGGACCCGCGTGCCGCCCGGAAGGCTGATGCGCGTGCCGGCCGGAAGGCCGATGTGCGTGGTGCCGGGATGTCGGACCCGCGTGCCGCCCGGAAGGCTGATGCGCGTGCCGGCCGGAAGGCCGATGTGCGTGGTGCCGGGAAGCCGGACCCGCGTGGCGCCCTGACGTCGGACACGCGCGGTGCCCGCAAGGCCGATGCGCGTGGCGCCGGGAAGCTGGACCCGCGTGCCGCCCGGAAGTCGGACCCGCGTGGCGCCCTGACGTCGGACACGCATGACCCCCGGAAGCCCGATCCGTGTGGTGTCGGAAAGCCGGATGCGCGTGGTGCCGGTAAGCCGAATACGCATGGTGCCGGAAACCCGCATGCCCGCACCACCGGAAACCCGCACACGCGCGACACGGAAAACCCGCACACGCGCACCACCGGAAACCCGCACACGCGCGACGCCCGCAACCCCAACCCGCACCGCTCGGCGCAGCAGGACCCGAAGCCGTCCCCGCGCCCCTCGCGGCCGCGGAAGGCCTCGCCTGCCGTGCCCACGCTGCGCCCCCTGCCGCGCTCCCGCGCGACCCGCCTCACCATCGACTACATCGGCGTGGACGCCCCGGTCATGAGCCTCCACCTGGACAGCCGGCGGCAGCTGCCCGCGCCGCCCGAGGACGAGGCCAACCTGGTCGGCTGGTACGCGGACGGCCCGTCCCCCGGGGAGCAGGGCACCGCCGTGGCCGTCGGCCACCTCGACACCGACACCGGCCCCGCGGTCTTCGCCGGCCTCACCGAACTGAAGCGCGGCCGCCTGATCGAGGTGAAGCGCGCCGACGGCCGTACCGCCGTCTACTCGGTCGACGCCATCCGGTCGTACGAGAAGGACCGGTTCCCCAACCGGGAGGTGTACGGCGCCCGGGGCCGCCCCGAACTGCGGCTGATCACCTGCGGCGGCAACTACGACCGCAGGAACGGCTACTCGGGCAATGTCGTCGTCTTCGCCCACCTCGTCGAGACCCGCGGGCCGCGCGCCGCCGCCGCCCGGCGCTGAATGCTGAATTCGGACGTCCGCTTTCTCACCTGGTGGACCATCGCGTCCGATCCTGCCCGATCTCTTCCCCCGGCCGCGCCGGTTCCGTTAACTTCCGGGACCCACAGGCCCCGTACGACCCGCACGGGGCGTCCGACCGCGGAGCACCAGCGCCCGAATGAGCCCCCGGGGGCACCCCTCATGACACGCGCCATCTCCCTGCACGACGTCAGCAAGAGCTACACCAAGGGCACCCGTGTGGTGGACCGGCTGACACTGGACATCGCCTCCGGCGAGTTCCTCGTCCTGCTCGGCCCCTCCGGCTGCGGCAAGTCGACGGTCCTGCGCATGATCGCCGGTCTGGAGGAGATCGACGAGGGGCGCCTGCTGCTGGACGGCGAGCAGGCCAACGATCTGCCGCCGGCCGGCCGGGACATGGCGATGGTCTTCCAGAACTTCGCGCTGTACCCGAACATGACCAGCCGCGACAACATCGGCTTCCCGCTGCGTATCGAGTCCCCCGGCGCGGACCACCGCCCGCGCGTGGACGCCACCGCCCGCATGCTGGGCATCGAGGACCTCCTCGACCGCTTCCCCCGCCAGCTCTCGGGCGGCGAACGGCAACGGGTCGCCATGGGCCGCGCGGTCGCCCGTCACCCCTCCGCCTTCCTGATGGACGAGCCGCTGTCCAACCTGGACGCCAAGCTCCGCAACCACCTGCGCGCGGAGATCGCCCGGCTCACCCGGGAGCTGGGCGCCACCACCATCTACGTCACCCACGACCAGGCCGAGGCCATGTCGCTCGGCGACCGGGTCGCCGTGATGCGCGGCGGCGTCCTGCAGCAGGTGGGGACGCCCCGCGAGGTCTACGCCCTGCCCCGCAACGTGTTCGTCGCCGCCTTCATCGGCACGCCCCGCATCAACCTCCTGCGCGGCCTGGTGCGGGCCCCGATCGGCGGGGCGATGACCATCAGCCTCGGCAAGCAGTACCTGCGGCTGCCCGAACCCCTGTCCCTGGACCACCAGATGCTGCGCGTGCAGCAGGGCCGCGAGGTCATCGTGGGCCTGCGCTCGGAGGCCCTCCGCTTCGCCGAGGCCTCGGCCGCCCGGCCCGGCGAGGTGCCGCTGGTCGGCCTGGTCGAGCATGTGGAGTTCCAGGGCCACGAGGTGCTCGTGCACGTCAACACCGGCTCCAGCCCCGCCGTCGTACCGGACCTGGAGGCCCCGCGCCCGGTCCGCCGTACCCGGCGCCGCCGCGAGGGCGCCACGGTGGTGGACCGGCTGCGCCGCGAGGGCGGCACGGTCGTGGACCGGCTCCGGGAGCGGGCGGGCGCGCTGCGGGCGGGCCCGGTCGTGGTGCTGGACGAGCCCGCGCACCGGCGGCCCGAGTCCGGCGAGCCCTTCGCGGCTCCCCAGGGCCGCATCCCCGGCGACCTCATCGTCCGCACCACCCCCGACCTTCACCTGCGGTACGGCATGCAGGTGCCGCTCCTGGTCGACCTGGCCCACCTGTTCGTCTTCGACCAGGACGGCGAGCGCATCTGCCCGGCCCCGGCCCGTCTGGCGGGCCTGGAGGAGTGAGGCGGACTCGCGGCCGACCGGGCCCATCTCACATCGGCGCGGCGCCCCAGGTGGCGTAGCCTCTCGCCGGGATGCCTCCGGCGCGGGCGTGGCCTCACCGCCGGATGCCTCTGGCGCGGGAAAACTATCGCCGCTAGTTTGGCTTCCCGGATGTCGCCGCGATCTCGGGAGGTAGGCCGATGAAGGCCCAGGACGGCATGTACATCGACGGCGCCTGGCGCCCCGCCGCGGGCCAGGGCGTGATCGACGTGGTGAACCCGGCGGACGAGCAGGTCGTCGCCCGGGTTCCCGCGGGAGACGCCGAGGACGTGGACGCCGCCGTACGGGCGGCCCGCGCGGCCCTGCGCGGCTGGGCGGCCACGCCCCCGGCCGCCCGCGCCGAACGGCTCGCCGCGCTGCGGGACATACTGATCGCCCGCAAGGACGAGATCGCCGAGACCATCACCGCCGAACTGGGCTCGCCGCTCGCCTTCTCGCAGAACGTCCACGTCGGCGCCCCGATCGCCGTCGCCAGCTCCTACGCCGAACTGGCGGCGACGTACGCCTTCGAGGAGAAGGTCGGCAACTCCACCGTCTTCCAGGAGCCGGTCGGTGTGGTCGCCGCGATCACGCCCTGGAACTACCCGCTGCACCAGATCGTCGCCAAGGTCGCCCCCGCCCTCGCGGCCGGCTGCACGGTCGTCCTCAAGCCCGCCGAGGACACCCCGCTGACCGCCCAGCTCTTCGCCGAGGCCGTCCATGAAGCAGGCGTCCCCGCGGGCGTGTTCAACCTCGTCACCGGCCTCGGCCCGGTCGCCGGCCAGGCCCTCGCCGAGCACCCGGACGTCGACCTGGTCTCCTTCACCGGCTCCACGGCCGTCGGCCGGCGCATCGGCGCCCTCGCGGGCGGCGCCGTGAAGCGGGTCGCCCTGGAGCTGGGCGGCAAGTCCGCCAACGTGATCCTGCCCAGCGCCGACCTCGCCAAGGCCGTCAGCGTCGGCGTCGCCAACGTCATGGCCAACTCCGGCCAGACGTGCAGCGCCTGGACCCGCATGCTCGTCCACACCTCCCGCTACGAGGAGGCCGTCGAGCTGGCCGCGGCCGCCGCCGCCAAGTACGGCGACCGCATCGGCCCGCTCGTCAACGCCAAGCAGCAGGAGCGGGTGCGCGGTTACATCGACAAGGGCGTCGCCGAGGGCGCGCGCCTGGTCGCGGGCGGCTCCGAACCCCCGCGCGAGCAGGGCTTCTTCGTCAGCCCGACCGTCTTCGCGGACGTCACCGAGGACATGACCATCGCCCAGGAGGAGATCTTCGGCCCGGTCCTGTCGATCATCCGCTACGAGGACGAGGCGGACGCCCTGCGCATCGCCAACGGCACGATCTACGGCCTGGCCGGCGCCGTCTGGGCCGGTGACGAGGCCGAGGCGGTCGCCTTCGCCCGCCGCATGGACACCGGCCAGGTCGACATCAACGGCGGCCGCTTCAACCCGCTCGCCCCCTTCGGCGGCTACAAGCAGTCCGGCGTCGGCCGTGAGCTCGGCGCACATGGCCTCGCCGAGTACCTCCAGACCAAGTCACTGCAGTTCTAGGAGAGTTGCCCGTCATGGCCGTCCGTGCCGCCGTACTGCCCGCCGTCGGTGCTCCGCTGGAGATCACCGACATCGACCTCCCGGACCCCGGTCCCGGCCAGGTCCGTGTCCGCCTCGCCGCCGCCGGTGTCTGTCACTCCGACCTGTCCCTGACCAACGGCACCATGCGCGTCCCCGTCCCGGCCGTCCTCGGCCACGAGGGTGCCGGCACGGTCGTCGCCGTCGGCGAGGGCGTCACCCATGTCGCCCCCGGCGACGGCGTCGTCCTCAACTGGGCCCCGTCCTGCGGCGCCTGCCACGCCTGCACGCTCGGCGAGGTCTGGCTGTGCGCCAACGCCCTGGGCGGCGTCGCCGACGTCTACGCCCGCACCGCCGACGGCACCGACCTGCACCCCGGCCTGAACGTCGCCGCGTTCGCCGAGGAGACCGTCGTCCGCGCCGCCTGCGCCCTGCCCGCACCCGCCGGCATCCCGCTCACCGACGCGGCCCTCCTCGGCTGCGCGGTCCTCACCGGCTACGGCGCGGTCCGCCACTCCGCCCAGGTGCGCGAGGGCGAGACGGTCGCGGTCTTCGGCGTCGGGGGAGTGGGCCTGGCCGCCCTCCAGGCCGCCCGGATCGCAGGCGCGTCGAAGATCATCGCGGTCGACGTGTCCCCGGCCAAGGAGGAACTGGCCCGCGCCGCGGGCGCCACCGACTACGTCGTCGCCTCCGAGGACACCCCCCGCGCCGTCCGCGCCCTCACCGCCAAGCAGGGCGTGGACGTGGCCGTCGAGTGCGTCGGCCGCGCGGTCACCATCCGCGCCGCCTGGGAGTCCACCCGCCGCGGCGGCCGCACCACCGTCGTCGGCATCGGCGGCAAGGACCAGCAGGTCACCTTCAACGCCCTGGAGATCTTCCACTGGGGCCGCACCCTCTCCGGCTGCGTCTACGGCAACACCGACCCGGCCCGCGACCTCCCGGTCCTCGCCGAGCACGTCCGCGAGGGGCGCCTGGACCTGTCGTCGCTGGTGACCGAGCGGATCACCCTCGACGGCATCCCGGCGGCCTTCGACAACATGCTCGCGGGCAAGGGCGGCCGCGCCCTGGTCGTCTTCTGATCCCCGACGCCCCGCACCCCGGCCTCGTAACGACGCCGGGGTGTCGGGCGTATCCCGGGACCCGTCACACCGGGCACCCGGGACCCTTGGTCACACCGAGGCGTCGGCGCCCTGGGGCCGAGGCTCCGGCGCCGCGGCCCGGGGCCGGGAGCGCGACACCGCCACGCCCGCCAGACACAGTGCACCGCCCGCAAGCGTGAGCGTCCCCGGCACCTCGCCGAGCGCCGCCCACGACATCACGACGACCAGCGCGGGCACCGCGTACGTGGTCGCCCCCATCCGTCCGGCGCTCGTCCGGGCGAGGGCGTAGGCCCAGGTGGTGAAGGCGAGCGCGGTCGGGAACACGCCCAGATAGACCATGTTGAGGGTGGCCCGCAGCGGCGCCTCGCCCGCCTCCCGCACCAGCTGCCCCGCGAACGGCAGGCACATCACCGCCCCGACGGCACACCCGAACGTCGTCACCTGCAGCGCGCTCGCCCGCCCCAGCGCCGGCTTCTGCGCGACCACGCCGGCCGCGTACCCGACCGCGGCGAGCAGACACAGCACCACCCCGAGGACCGAGGACCCACCGCTCCCCGACATCGAAAGACCGACGGCCACCGCCCCGGCGAACGACACCGCCATCCCCGCCACCAGCCGCGGCGGCATCGCGTCCCCGAGCACCCTGGAGGCCAGCAGGGCGATGAGGATCGGCCCGATGTTCACCACCAGCGCGGCCGTCCCGGCGTCCACCTGCTGCTCGGCCCAGTTGAGGGCGACCATGTAGAACCCGAACCACAGCACCCCGGACAGGGCGATGCCCCGCCAGGCACTCCGGGGCGGCAGCCCCTCCCGCCGTACGGCCCACAGGACGCCGAGGACGAGCACCCCGGAGAGCAGCCGCCCCAGCGCGAGCGCGCCGGGGGAGTAGGCCGCCCCCGCACTGCGGATGGACACGAAGGCCGACGCCCACAGCACGACGGTGACACACGCGGCCGCGGCCGCCAGAAGTTCGCTGCGACGCAGTCGCTTCACCGAAGAATCCCGCTTTCCACTCCGAGCAGGTCGCAGAACGCCCGCTCACCCTCGTCGGTCACTTTCACGGCGCGCGCGGACCCGATCCGCACGCACCACCCCGCCGCCAGCGCGTGCCGGCACAGTGCCGCCCCGGCCACCCCGGCGAGGTGGGGCCGGCGCTCGGTCCAGTCGAGGCACCCCCGCGCCAGCGGCCGCCGCCCGCCCCGGTCCAGGGCGATGCCGGCCGCGTCGAACCACGCGAGCCCGGCGTCGGTGAGCGCGAACCCGGCGTCCTGGCGCAGCAGTCCACGGGAGGTGAACGCGTCGGTGAGCGCGATGCCGAGCCGCCCGGCGAAGTGGTCGTAGCAGGTACGGCCGCGCGCCATGGCCGAGCCTGCGCCGGCCTCCCGCAGACCACGGGGCCGTGCCTGCGCCCCGGCGCCCACCCGAGCGGCGAGATCCTCCACCAGCTGCGCGACCTCGGTCGAGGCCAGCCGTACATACCGATGCCGCCCCTGCCGCTCCTCCGTCAGCAGCCCGCCGGCGACCAGCTTGCCCAGATGCTCACTCACCGTGGACGCGGCGACGCCCGCATGCCGAGCCAGCTCGCCCGCCGTCCAGGCCCGCCCGTCCAGCAGCGCCAGCAGACACGCGGCCCGGGTCTCGTCGGCGATCAGCGCGGCGAACGCGGCGAGCCCGGCCGCCTGCGGATCTTTCATGCTCATGGGCCCAGCATGCGACAGGAACGCTTCGGCCCCCACCGAAATATCAGACGGCCCCCGCCACCTGCTCGTACTGCCGCTCCAGCCCGTCGAGCAGCGCGGTCAGTCCCGTCTCGAAAGCCCGCTCGTCGATCTTCTCCTGGAGCTCGGAGAGCAGATGGGCCTGCCCGAGGTGGGGGTAGTCGGCGGGGTCGTAGGCGCTCTCGTCGTCCACGAAGCCGCCCGCGAAGGAGCCGAGCGCGGAGCCCATGATGAAGTACCGCATCAGCGCCCCGATGGAGGTGGCCTGCGGCGGCGGCCAGCCCGCCTCGACCATCGCGCCGTAGACCGCGTCGGCGAGCCGCAGCGCGGCCGGGCGGCGGCCGGGGCCGCGGGCGAGGACCGGGACGATGTTGGGATGGTCGCGCAGGGCGGCCCGGTAGGAGACGGCCCAGTCGTGCAGCGCGGTCCGCCAGTTCCGGCCGTCGTCGAACATCGACAGGTCGACCTGGGCGCTCACCGAGTCGGCGACGGCCTCCAGGATCTCGTCCTTGGTCCTGAAGTGGTTGTAGAGCGAGGGCCCGCTCACCCCCAGCTCCCCGGCCAGCCGACGCGTGGAGACGGCCGCCAGGCCCTCCGTGTCGACGAGTTCCCGCGCCGCGTCGACGATGCGGTCGGTGCTCAGCAGGGGCTTGCGCGGTCGGGCCATGGCGCACATAGTAGGGCTGCACCAGGAAACTAGCGGTGCTAATTTAAATGTGCAGCTTTCAAGGTCCTTTCTCTGTGGGGTGATCGCGTGGTGAACCTGGCGCTCAGCGAGGAGCAGACCGCCGTCAGGCAGCTGGCCCGGGACTTCGTGGAGCGCGAGATCGCCCCGCACGTGGTCGCCTGGGACCGCGCCGAGGAGGTCGACCGCGGCATCGTGAAGAAGCTCGGCGAGGTCGGCTTCCTGGGCCTGACCATCGACGAGGAGTACGGCGGCTCCGGCGGCGACCACCTCGCGTACTGCCTGGTCACCGAGGAGCTGGGCCGCGGCGACTCCTCCGTGCGCGGCATCGTCTCCGTCTCCCTGGGCCTGGCTGCCAAGACGATCGCCGCGTGGGGGACCGAGGAGCAGAAACGTCACTGGCTGCCCGGGCTGACCTCCGGCGAGTACGTCGGCTGCTTCGGCCTCACCGAACCGGGCACCGGCTCCGACGCCGGCAACCTCACCACCCGCGCGGTCCGCGACGGCGACGACTACGTCATCAACGGCACCAAGATGTTCATCACCAACGGCACCTGGGCCGACGTCGTCGTGCTGTTCGCCCGCTCCACCGACGCCCCCGGCCACAAGGGCGTGACCGCCTTCCTCGTCCCCACCGACACCCCCGGCCTGACCCGCCGTACGATCCACGGCAAGCTCGGTCTGCGCGGCCAGGCCACCGCCGAAATCGTCCTTGAGGACGTCCGCGTGCCCGCCTCCGCGATGCTCGGCGAGGAGGGCAAGGGCTTCTCCGTCGCCATGTCGGCGCTCGCCAAGGGCCGGATGTCGGTGGCGGCCGGCTGCGTCGGCATCGCCCAGGCCGCCCTGGACGCGGCCGTGCGCTACGCCCAGGAGCGCGAGCAGTTCGGCAAGCCCATCGCCCGGCATCAGCTGGTGCAGGAGCTGATCAGCGACATCGCCCTCGATGTCGACGCGGCCCGGCTGCTGACCTGGCGGGTCGCCGACCTGATCGACCGGGGGCAGCCCTTCGCCGTGGAGTCCTCCAAGGCCAAGCTGTTCGCCTCCGAGGCCGCCGTGCGCGCGGCCAACAACGCCCTGCAGGTCTTCGGCGGCTACGGCTACATCGACGAGTACCCGGCCGGCAAACTCCTGCGCGACGCACGGGTGATGACCCTCTACGAAGGCACCAGCCAGATCCAGAAGCTGCTCATCGGCCGTGCGCTGACGGGGGTTTCGGCGTTCTGAGGCGTTCTGAGTACCGGGCTGAGTAGCTGAGCGGATGTGGCGCGGGTCAGGGTGGCCGATGCTCGTGCCCATGAGTGACACAGCGGACAAGCCGCAGAACACAGCCGCCTTCTACGGCCAGGCCGTCGCCTCCTTCGCCGTCGCCATGGCCGCCACCGCCGTCGGCATCTTCAAGCTGGAGGCCGACGCCTGGGTGCGGGCCTTCCTGGCGATCGCCGTGCTGTACCTCGTCACCTCCGCCTTCACCCTGGCCAAGGTGATCCGGGACCGGCAGGATGCCGAGCGACGCTCCTACCATCCGCTCGAGCGGCTCTGAATCCGTTCGGCGCAGCGTCGACCGGCTGCTCTAAGCGCCCGCTCACCCACAGGGGTATGGTGGTGTCCCTGTCAGCGAGAGGGGCGAACCAGCGATGAGTACGGCGGAGGAGACGACCGGCGGCGAGCCGCAGGCGTGGGACGAGGTCACGCCCGACGCGGCCCGGCGACTGCTCGTGGCCGCGGTGGAGGCCTTCGCCGAGCGCGGTTATCACGCCACGACCACCCGCGACATCGCCGGCCGCGCGGGCATGAGCCCGGCCGCGCTCTACATCCACTACAAGACCAAGGAAGAGCTGCTCCACCGGATCAGCCGGATCGGCCACGAGAAGGCCCTGGAGATCCTGCGTACGGCGTCCGCCCGTGAGGGCAGCGCCACCGAGCGGCTCGCCGACGCCGTCAGCTCCTTCGTCCGCTGGCACGCGGGCGGCCGTACGACCGCCCGGGTCGTGCAGTACGAACTGGACTCGCTCGGCCCCGACGCCCGCGCCGAGATCCTCGCCCTGCGCCGCCAGGTCGACGGCGAGGTGCGCGGCATCATCCAGGACGGTGTGGAGTCCGGCGAGTTCGACGTGCTCGACGTCCACGGCACCACCCTCGCCGTGCTCTCCCTCTGCATCGACGTGGCCCGCTGGTTCAACGTGGACGGCCCGCGCACCCCGGACGAGGTCGGCGCGCTGTATGCCGACCTCGTGCTGCGGATGGTGGGCGCGGGCAAGTGAGCCGCCTGGCTCGGTGGGGCGGGAGGTGGTCCGCCCGGTTGGGTCCGGCCGTGCCCGGGTCGGAGGTGGTCCGCCCGGCCGAGCCGAAAGCAGTCCGCCTGGCCCCCTCGGCTCGGAGGTAGTAGCGGGGGGCCGGAGGTGGTCCGCTCGGCCCGGTCGGGCCGAAAGCAGTCCGCCCGGCCCTCTCGGCTCGGAGGTAGCGGCGGGGGCCGGAGGTGGTCCGCTCGGCTCGACCGGGTCGGAGGTGGTCCGCCCGGTCGGGCCCAGGGCAGTCCGCCCGGCCCCCTCGGCTCAGAGGTAGTAGCGGGCCACCGACTCGGCCACGCACACCGGCTTGTCGCCGCCCTCGCGCTCCACGACGAAGGCGGTGGTCACCTGCACGCCGCCCGCGACGTCCTCGACACCGCTGATCGTCGCGGTGGCGCGCAGCCGGGAGCCCACGGGCACGGGCGCGGGGAAACGGACCTTGTTGGTGCCGTAGTTGACGCCCATCTTCACGCCCTCGACGCCGATCAGCTGCGGCCCGAACAGCGGCAGCAGCGACAGCGTGAGGTAGCCGTGCGCGATGGTCGTGCCGAACGGGCCCGCGGCGGCCTTCTCCGGATCGACGTGGATCCACTGGTGGTCACCGGTGGCCTCGGCGAACTGATCGATCCGCTTCTGGTCGATCTCGACCCAGTCGGTGTACCCGAGCTGTTCGCCCACCGCCGCCTTGAGCTCCTCGACGGACGTGAAGATCCTCGGCTCTGCCATGTCGTCCCGGCCTTCCCTGTGCATCACACGGTCACCATGTCTAAGCAACTGCTTAGCATGCTAGCGCCGAGGCCCCCTGTCAACGGACTGTCCGCGTCCTGGGCTCTGTAGGGTTCGATAGGGTTCGAGGGGTGCCCCAGATTCCCGAGAAGATCCACGAGCTCACGGTCGGCCAGCTCGCCGCGCGCAGCGGCGCCGCCGTCTCCGCCCTGCACTTCTACGAGTCCAAGGGCCTGATCAGCAGCCGCCGCACCGCGGGCAACCAACGCCGTTACACCCGTGACGCGCTGCGCCGCGTCGCCTTCGTCCGGGCCGCCCAGCGGGTCGGCATCCCGCTGGCCACGATCAGGGACGCCCTCGCCGAACTCCCCGAGGAACGCACCCCCACCCGCGAGGACTGGGCGCGGCTGTCCGAGGCCTGGCGCTCCGAGCTGGACGAGCGGATCACGCAGCTCAACCGGCTGCGCGACCACCTCACCGACTGCATCGGCTGCGGCTGTCTCTCCCTGGACACCTGCGCCCTGTCCAACCCCGACGACGCCTTCGGCGACCGCCTCACCGGCTCCCGCCTGATGACCGAACGCCCCGGCGGCCCCCGCCCCCGCCGCTCCGAGCCGGCGCGCACGACCGCACAGCAGGACCAGTGCTGCTAGGAGCCCGGCTCGCCCGGAATCGCCCCGCCCGGCATCGACCGCGGCGGGGCGCGCCTCTCGGGTAGCCATGGGCTGAGCCCCGGAGGCCCCACCGCTGGCGACGCACCCGACCGGCTGGTAGCGTCGCGATCTTCGGCCGGCCCCGGGTCGCGCACGGAGTCCTGACGGGACGAACCCCGATGACCTCAGCCGCCCTCGCCAGGGCCCTCGCCGACATCGATGCGGTCTTCCACGGCTTCGCCAACCCCCAGGAGAGCGGCTGCGGCTACTGCCACGGCGAGACCGAGATCGCGTACCTGCGCACGCCCTCCGTGCCGCTGCCCCTGGACTCGCTGGGCATGTTCCTCTTCGAGGTGCCCGACCACTTCGACGACCACGCGACGGCGATGCGCAGACTTCTTCCGCAGGGCGCACGGGCGATGGCCGAGGGCAGTCTCTCCGTCCTCGCCCTGGGTGCTCACGGAATGACCCGCGTGCGGTGGCGCTTCTGGCCGGCCGAGCAGGTGGCCGCCGTGGACGCGTTCCTGCACGCCTGGTGGCAGGACTCCGTGACCACGCCCGAACCGCCGTACGGCATCGAGGACGTCTTCGACACCTGCGTCACGATCGCCCGCACCGTCACGCCCTTCCTGGACCCCTGGCCCCACGGCCCGGTCCCCGACGCGCACTTGGCGCGCTGCGCCGCCCTCTGGCTCTACGAACTCCTCTCCGACTGCTCCCCCTTCTCCTGGTGGTACGACGACACCGCCGAGCGCGGTCTCACCGATCTGCGTGCCTGGCTGTCCGGCCCCGGCGCCGCCCGCCTGCGCGCCCAGAGCGAGCCCGACCTCGCCATCCGCGCCGAACTACTCGTCCTGCCGTACGACGAGCGCTGGGCCCACCCGTACTGGGAGACCGCCCCGGTCCCGGACTGAGCACGAACGCCCCTCGGCCGGTTGAGCGACCGCCCGAGCGACGGTCTGAGCGCGGGCGCCCCCCGTGGGCCTTTGGCCGCACCCTCAGCTCATCCATCGCCCCCGTAGCCGCGGCGACCGTGCCCAAGTCCCCGCGACGTGACCGCGCCAGCACCCCTCAGTCGAAGGAGCAACCGCCTGAGCCCGGGCACCCCCCGTAGGCCCTTGGCCGCACCCTCAGCTCCCCCGTCGCCACCCCGTGGTCGCGGTGACCGTGCTCTCGACCCCCGGTCGCGCCACGCGGGCCCGCCCCCGTTGCCCCCGTAGCCGTGCCCGGCCTCGGTCGGCCCGGCTGGGTCAGGCCGACACCAGCAGGCGTCCCCGCATCGCGCCGGCCAGCGCCTCCGGCGTCAGCACGGGGCGAGGGACGAGGATGCCGCACTCCACGCAGACCGGACCCGAGGACGGCTCGTGGGACAGGCCGTCCTTCCACACCAGTCGCTCGCCGTCGCACACCGGGCACGAGACCCCCGGCTCGCGCTCCAGCGCGGCGATCAGCCGCCGGAGCACCTCGGCGAGCGGCTCGCGCGGGTGGACGCGCGGGGCGTCGCACCAGGCGACACCGAAACCGCCCCAGGTCAGCCGGTGCCAGTCGTCCACGCTGCCCGGCCGGCGCAGCCCGTCGTGCTTCTCCTTCTTACGGCGCTCGGCGAAGTCGACCTCATAGGCCAGCCACACCGACCGCGCCTCCTCCAGCTCTTCCAGCGCGGCCACGAGCCGCGCCGGGTCGGGGGACCTGTCCTCCGGACCGAAACCGGCCCGGAGGCACAGATGGTTCCAGGTCGCCCTGTGTCCGTAGGGTGCGAACCGCTCAAGGCACTTACGCAGCGAGTAGCGCCGTAGCGCCAGATCGCACCGCGGATCGCGCACCTGTCTCGCGAGACTCCGGAATCCGGCCATCGCCCTGCACCTCCGTCACACCTGCACCTGTACTTCGGTCACTTCGGCGTCGTCGTACGGGCCGCCGTACGGGCCGTCGTACGAACGTCTCCGAATAGACGTGTGCACACCCCGTTCGGCTCCCTTCGAAACCCGCTCCGACTCCGCCTTGTCGCAATCACGACCCCCGTCCGGCTCCACCCGGCTCGTAAATCTGACGCATGTTCATCTTCGAACCCGGGGATACCGCCGGTAACGTCCGGCCCCCGTCCCGTCGGTAGGAGCAGCCATGCCACGGCTCACCCCACGCAACCTGCTCGACAGAATGAGAACTCCCGGCGCCCTCCCCGGGTTCCTGAAGACGGCATCCGTATGCACGCTCATTGCCGGTCTTTTGTCTCCGCTCGCCCCGGCGGCCGCCGCCCCCACGGCTCAGGCCGCCGTCGCCGACCACTGCGGCGGACACTGCTCGGACATCCTGCCGCCCGGCCAGAACGGCAACGCCACCCTCGCCCAGATCCTGCTCAACCAGGCCTTCGGCAGCATGCCCGCGCACGCCTCCGACCAGCTCGGCCCCTACGCGAAGCTCGCCACCGGCTACCCCGCCCTCACCGAGGCGACCCTCAGCACCTTCTTCAACGACGCCTCCTTCGGCGTCCCCGCCGACCAGGTCGCCTCCACCGTCCGCCCCGCCGGACGCACCGACGTCACGATCGTCCGCGACAAGAAGACCGGCGTCCCGCACATCACCGGCACCACCCGCTACGGCACCGAGTTCGGCGCCGGGTACGCGGCCGCCGAGGACCGGCTTTGGCTGATGGACGTCTTCCGGCACGTCGGACGCGGCCAGTTGACCTCCTTCGCCGGCGGCGCCCCCGCCAACCAGGGCCTGGAGCAGGAGTTCTGGCGCAATGCGCCCTACACCGAGGCCGAACTCCAGGCCCAGATCGACAACGCCGTCGCCCGCAACGGCGAGCGCGGCCGGCAGGCCATGGCCGATGTGACCGCCTACATCGACGGCGTCAACGCCTATATCGACGCCTCCGACAGCGGCCGCTACTTCCCCGGCGAGTACGTCCTGACCGGCCACAAGGACTCGGTCACCAACGCCGGCACCATCGAGCACTTCAAGCCCACCGACATGGTCGCCCTGGCCTCCGTCATCGGCGCCCTGTTCGGCTCGGGGGGCGGCGGCGAGGTGAACAACGCCCTGTCCCTGCTCGCCGCCCAGCAGCGCTACGGCGTCGCCGAGGGCACCGAGGTGTGGGAGTCGTTCCGGATGCGCAACGACCCCGAGGCCGTGCTCACCGTCCACGACGGCAGCTTCCCCTACGCCGGCCGGCCCGCCACCCCGCAGGGCCGCGCACTGCCCGACGCCGGCTCCGTGGTCCGCGAGCCGCTCGTGTACGACCGCACCGGCAGCGCGTCAGGCAGCAGCGCCGCGAACGCCTCCACGGCCGCCGCACGGGAGGCCGTCAGCTCGGCCCGGCGCGGCATGTCCAACGCCCTTGTCGTCAGCGGCGAGCACACCGCGAGCGGCCACCCCATCGCCGTGTTCGGCCCCCAGACCGGCTACTTCGCACCCCAGCTGCTGATGCTCCAGGAGATCCAGGGCCCGGGCCTGAGCGCCCGCGGCGCCTCCTTCGCGGGCCTGAGCATGTACGTCGAACTGGGCCGCGGCCAGGACTACGCCTGGAGCGCCACCACCTCGGGCCAGGACATCATCGACACCTACGCCGTCGAGCTGTGCCAGGACGACCACCACTACCTCTACCGCGGTACCTGCACCCCGATGGAGAAGGTCGAGCGCAAGAACGCCTGGCAGCCCACCACCGCCGACAGCACCCCGGCCGGTTCGTACACCATGCGGGTCTGGCGCACGAAGTACGGCCCTGTCGAGTACCGCGCGACCGTGGGCGGCAAGAAAGTCGCCTACACCACCCTGCGCACCTCCTTCCTGCACGAGGCCGACTCCATCATCGGCTTCCAGATGCTGAACGATCCGGACCGCGTGAAAGATCCCGCCTCGTTCCAAAGCGCGGTGCAGCACATCAACTACACGTTCAACTGGTTCTACGCCGACTCCGAGCACACCGCGTACTACAACAGCGGCGACAACCCCCTGCGGGCCACGGACGTGGACGCCGAGTTCCCCGTCTGGGCGCGGCAGGCCTACGAGTGGCAGGGCTGGGACCCGACGGCCAACACCGCCACCTACACCCCGGCCTCCGCCCACCCCCACTCGGTCGACCAGGACTACTACATTTCCTGGAACAACAAGCAGGCCGAGGACTACGCGGCCGCGCCCTGGGGCGAGGGCTCCGTGCACCGCGGCGACCTCCTCGACGACCGGGTCCGGCGGCTGGTCGCCGCGGGCGGGGTGACCCGTACCGCACTGGTGAAGGCGATGGCCGAGGCCGCACTCACCGACCTGCGCGCCGAGGACGTCCTGCCCGGTCTGCTCGAAGTGATCACGAGCACGCCGGTGTCCGACCCGGCGGCCGCCGCGGCCGTCACCAAGCTCCAGGCGTGGCTGTCGGCGGGCGGCCGGCGCACGGAGACCTCGGCGGGCTCGAAGACGTACGCGCACGCCGACGCGATCCGCATCCTCGACGCCTGGTGGCCGCTGCTGGTGAAGGCCGAGTTCGCACCCGGCCTGGGCGCCGAGCTGTACACCGCCATGACCGCCAACCTGCCCGTCGACGAGTCACCCTCCGCCGCCCATGGGCCCACCGGCGCCCACGCGGGAAGCTCCTTCCAGTACGGCTGGTGGAGCTATGTCGACAAGGACATCCGCGCGGTCCTGGACAAGCCGGTCAAGGGACCCCTGGCACACGAGTACTGCGGCGGCGGCAGCCTCGGCGCCTGCCGGGACGCGCTCCTGACCACCCTCAAGGAAGCGGCGGGCCGTACGGCGGCCCAGGTCTACCCCGGCGACGACCAGTGCGCTGCCGGCGACCAGTGGTGCGCCGACGCAATCGTCCACCGCACGCTCGGCGGCATCAGGCACGGCAAGACCGGCTGGCAGAACCGCCCGACGTACCAGCAGGTCGTCGAGTTCACGTCCCATCGCTGACCCCGCCCGAACACCCCTGAACGCACGACGGCGGGCCGCCACCGGCCGCGGCCCGCCGCTTGGCGGCGTGCCGGGTGGGTGATCAGGTGTGGCCTGCCGGCCGGCCACGTGCTGCATGGGTTGCCGGATGCGGCCCGCTCCCCGGCCACGCCCGCGCGGGTCATCGGATGCGACGCGCCTGGCCACGTGCTGCGCGGGTGATCGGGGTGAGGCCCGCCGGCCCCGTCACGTCCCGCCCGGGTCATCGGGTGCAGCCCGCGCCTGGCCGCGTGCCGCGTGAGTGATCAGGCGTGGCGCGCCACAGCATCCACGACACCCCCCGTCGTCCAGGCCGACGCGCGCGGTGTCGCGCATCGTCCTGCCAACGGGGCCGCATGGCCATACGTCACGTCAGCGGTACAGCAGATACTCCTGCCGCACCCGCCGGAACGCCGCGAGTTCCTCCTGCCAGCCCGCCACGACGTCGTCGACGCCCGCGCCCGAGTCGATCGCGGTGCGCACCCAGGTGGACCCGGTGAGCTTGTCGATCCAGTTGTCGGCGCGCCAGGCGAAGCCGCTCCAGGCCCGCTTGGCGGTCACCAGCAGCGCGATCCCGGTGCGGACGGGGTCGTAGGCCGCCCGGTCGTGGACGTGGATCTGCACGCCGCCGACGGTCCTGCCCTGGAACTTGGAGAAGGTGGGCGCGAAGTACGCCTCCCGGAACCGCACGCCCGGCAGGGCGAGTTCGTTCGCGGCGGCGGCCCAGCGCCCGTCCAGGCCCTCCGCGCCGAGCAGTTCGAACGGCCGGGTCGTGCCGCGCCCCTCGGAGAGGTTGGTGCCCTCGAACAGGCACGTCCCCGAGTACACCAGCGCGGTGTCGGGCGTCGGCATGTTGGGGCTCGGCGGCACCCAGGGCAGCCCGGAGTCGTCGTGGAACTCCGTGCGCCGCCAGCCGGTCGTCCGCACCGTCTCCAGCGGCACGGGGGCGGTCAGGAACTCGCCGTTGAACAGCAGCGCCAGCTCCGCCACCGTCATCCCGTGCGCCTGCGAGATCGGCTGCCGTCCGACGAACGTCGCGAACTCCTTGTGCAGCACGGGCCCTTCGGCGGACCGCCCGCTCACCGGATTGGGCCGGTCCAGCACGACGAACCGTTTCCCCGCGAGCCGGGCCGCGTCCATGCAGTCGTAGAGCGTCCAGATGTACGTGTAGAAGCGCGCGCCCACGTCCTGGATGTCGAAGACGACCGTGTCCACGCCGGAGGCGGTGAAGACGTCGGCCAGCGGCTGTCCGCTCTTGAGGTAGGTGTCGTAGACCGGCAGCCCGGTCGCGGGGTCGTCGTAGCGGCCCTCGGAGCCGCCGGCCTGGGCGGTGCCGCGGAAGCCGTGCTCGGGGCCGAAGACGGCCGTGACGTTCACGCGCGTGTCGGCGTGCATGACGTCGACGATGTGGCGGGCGTCTCGGGTGATCCCGGTCGGGTTGGTGACGACGCCGACCTTCTGCCCGTCCAGCAGGGCGTAGCCGTCCGCGGCCAGCCGCTCGAACCCGGTCCGCAGCCGCCGTCCGCCGCCGGGCGGAGCCGTCGCGGCGGGGGTGGTCGTCGCCGCAGCCGGGGTGGTCGTCGCCGCGAGGGCGGCCGTCGTGGCGAGCAGGCTTCGTCGGGACGGCTTCATGCGGCGACCTCCGTGATCCCAGCGGGTGTCATGCCCACGCACGCTAGCGCGGGCCCGGGCCGCGGGGAACGAGGCCGACCGCAGGCGTCCCTCGGAAGCCACCCTTTCGCCACGACATACCGACTGGTTAGTCTGTCGCTGCGCAGAGCCGCGTGCCGCAGTCGGGGGTCGCCATGTCGACGCCGTGTGCATAAGGAGACCGATGGTGGAAGCCGTACAGGATGCCCGAGTGGTCGTCACCGGGGCGGGAGGAGGCATCGGTGCCGCGCTCGCCCGCCGCTTCGCCGCCGAGGGTGCCCGGGTCGTCGTCAACGACCTCGACGCCGCCAAGGCCGGGGCCGTCGCCGCGGAGATCGGCGGCATCGCGGTGCCCGGCGACGCCTCCGCGATCGTCGAGGACGCCCGCGACGCGCTCGGCGGCACCGTCGACGTCTACTGCGCCAACGCCGGAGTCGGCTCGGGCGGTTCCGAGGCCGCCGGCGAGGACGTCTGGGCGCTCGCCTGGGACGTCAACGTCATGGCCCACGTCCGCGCGGCCCGCGCCCTGCTCCCGGACTGGCTCGAGCGCGGCGAGGGCCGTTTCGTCTCCACCGTCTCCGCCGCGGGCCTCCTCACCATGATCGGCGCCGCCCCCTACAGCGTCACCAAGCACGGCGCCTACGCCTTCGCCGAGTGGCTCTCGCTGACCTACCGCCACCGAGGTCTGAAGGTCCACGCCATCTGCCCCCAGGGCGTGCGCACCGACATGCTCGACGCCACCGGCAGCGCCGGCGACCTGGTGCTCGTGCCGACCGCGATCGAACCGGACGACGTGGCCGAGGCCCTGTTCAAGGGCATGGCGGACAACCGCTTCCTGATCCTGCCGCACCCCGAGGCGGCGGGTTACTACCAGGCCCGGGCCGCTGACCCGGACCGCTGGCTGGGCGGGATGAACAAGGTCCAGCGCGCATGGGAGTCCGGCTCCTGAGCGGTCCGTGGGAAGATCTCCCGTCAGGAACCGCTTCCCGCCCCACGCAGACCGGGAAGCAACGAACGGAAGGGCAGGTGGCGCAGTGGCCAGGACGACGGACGGGGACGGCACGCCTGTGCCGCAGCGGCTCCTGGCCGCCGCCACCCGCCTCTTCGCCGAGCAGGGGTACGACCGCACCTCCGTGCAGGAGATCGTGGAGGCGGCCGGCGTCACCAAGGGCGCGCTCTACCACTACTTCGGCTCCAAGGACGACCTCCTGCACGAGGTGTACGCGCGCGTGCTGCGCCTCCAGCAGGAACGCCTCGACTTCTTCGCCAACGCCGACGAGCCGGTCGACAAGCGCCTGCGGGGCGCGGCGGCCGACGTCGTCGTCACGACGATCGAGAACCTCGACGACGCGTCGATCTTCTTCCGGTCGATGCACCACCTCAGCCCGGAGAAGAACAAGCAGGTGCGCTCCGAGCGCCGGCGCTACCACGAACGCTTCCGCGCCCTGATCGAGGAGGGCCAGCAGGCGGGCGTCTTCTCCAAGGCCACCCCGGCCGACCTGGTGGTCGACTACCACTTCGGCTCCGTCCACCACCTGTCCACGTGGTACCGCCCGGACGGCCCGATGACCCCGCAGGAGGTCGCCGACCACCTGGCCGACCTGCTGCTGCGCGCACTGCGCCCGTGAATCCGTAAGGGGCGGCCACCATGGGTGGCCGCCCCTTACGCGTATCCCTTTACAGGTACTTCTTCAGCTCCCGCCGCGCCAGCGACCGCTGGTGCACCTCGTCAGGGCCGTCGGCGATCATCAGCGTCCGCGCGGCCGCGTACAGCTCGGCCAGCGGGAAGTCCTGGCTCACGCCGCCCGCGCCGTGCAGCTGGATCGCCCGGTCGAGGATGTCCACCACCGCGCGCGGGGTGGCGATCTTGATGGACTGGATCTCGGTGTGGGCGCCCCGGTTGCCGACCGTGTCCATCAGCCAGGCCGTCTTCAGCACCAGCAGCCGCAGCTGCTCGACCGTCACGCGCGCGTCGGCGATCCAGTTGTGCACCACGCCCTGCTGCGCCAGCGCCTTGCCGAACGCCGTACGCGACACGGCGCGGCGGCACATCAGCTCGATCGCGCGCTCCGCCATGCCGATCAGCCGCATGCAGTGGTGGATGCGGCCCGGACCGAGGCGGGCCTGCGCGATGGCGAAGCCGCCGCCCTCCTCGCCGATCAGGTTCGACACCGGCACACGCGCGTGGTCGAAGATCAGCTCGGCGTGACCGCCGTGGGAGTGGTCCTCGTAGCCGAAGACCTGCATGGCCCGCTTGACGGTGACACCGGGGGTGTCGCGCGGGACGAGCACCATGGACTGCTGGCGGCGGATGTCCTCGCTGTCCGGGTCCGTCTTGCCCATCACGATGAAGATCTTGCAGTTCGGGTCCATCGCCCCGGAGATGTACCACTTACGGCCGGTGATGACGTACTCGTCGCCGTCCCGCTCGATGTGGGTGGTGATGTTGGTGGCGTCCGAGGAGGCCACCTCCGGCTCGGTCATCGCGAACGCCGAGCGGATCTCACCGGCCAGCAGCGGCTCCAGCCACTGCTTCTTCTGCCGGTCGTCACCGAACTGGTGGAGCACCTCCATGTTGCCGGTGTCCGGGGCGGAGCAGTTCAGCGCGACCGGCGCGAGCTGCGGGGAGCGCCCCGTGATCTCGGCCAGCGGCGCGTACTGCAGGTTCGTCAGCCCGGCCCCGTACTCGGTGTCCGGCAGGAACAGGTTCCACAGCCCCTGCCTGCGCGCCTCGGCCTTCAGCTCCTCCACCACGGCCGGGGTGTCCCACGGCGAGGCGAGCGCGGCGCGCTGCTCCTCGGCGACCGCCTCGGCCGGGTAGACGTACTCGTCCATGAAGGCCAGCAGCCTGGCGCGCAGCTCCTCCGTGCGCGCGTCGAACGCGAAGTCCATGTCCGTCAGCCTTCCTGAAGAGTGGTCAGACCGTGCTCGATGAAGACCGGCACCAGATCGCCGATGCGGTCGAAGCCGCGGCCGACCGTCTGGCCCAGGGTGTAGCGGTAGTGGATGCCCTCCAGGATTACGGCGAGCTTGAACCAGGCGAACGCCGTGTACCAGGCGACGGCCGAGACGTCCCGGCCCGAGCGGGCGGCGTACCGCTCGATCAGCTCGGCGGGGGAGGGATGCCCCGCGGCCGCGGCGGTGGTGCTCACGGGCGAGTCGGGAAGGTTCAGCGGCTCGCTGTACATCACCAGCAGCCCGAGGTCGGTCAGCGGATCGCCCAGGGTCGACATCTCCCAGTCGAGGATCGCCTTGATCGAGTCGTCCTCGCCGATCAGGACGTTGTCCAGCCGGTAGTCGCCATGCACCACGGTCGGCGCGGGGGAGCCCGGCAGCTCCCGGCCGAGCGCGGCGTGCAGCTCGTCGATGCCGGCGAGGTCGCGGTTGCGGGAGGCGTCCAGCTGCTTGCCCCAGCGGCGCAGCTGCCGGTCCAGGAACCCCTCGGGCCGCCCGAAGTCGCCGAGCCCCACCGCCTCCGGGTCGACGGCGTGCAGCTCGACCAGCGTGTCCACCAGCGACAGCACCGCGCCCCGGGTCCGCTCGGGGCCCAGCGGCGCGAGCTGGTCGGCCGTGCGGTACGGGGTCCCGGCCACGAACTCCATGACGTAGAACGAGGCCCCCAGCACCTCGTCGTCCTCGCACAGCAGCACCGGCGCAGGCACCGGCACGTTCGTCGGGTGCAGGGCGCTGATCACCCGGTGCTCGCGCTTCATGTCGTGCGCGGTGGCCAGCACATGCCCGAGCGGGGGCCGGCGTACGACCCACTTCGCCGAGCCGTCGGACACCTCGTACGTCAGGTTCGACCGCCCGCCCTCGATCAGCCGGCCGGTCAGCGGCCCCTGCACGAGCCCGGGCCGCTCGCGGTCGAGCAGTCCGCGCAGCCGGTCGAGGTCGAGCCCTGGCGGGTGGTCGGATGCCATCGTCGCTCCTACGTGCGTGTGAACAGGATGCGACTCATGATGCCGACCGGTCGGTATGTCGTCCAGTGGGGCGGGCCAACGTGATCGGAGCCACGATAGGCCGAGGGACGGCGGGGGAGTAGTGCGGCGGGCCTTGAGGGGGTGTTTCACGCCGCGCTCCGACGCGCCTGCCACGGCCGCCGCGCTCCGACGCGCCTGCCATGGCCGCCATGGCCGCCGTGCTCCGGCGCACCCGCCACGACCGTCGCCCCCACCATGGCCGCCACGGCCTGCGCGCTCCGCCACGGCCGCCACGGCCCGCCGCGCTCCGCCATGGCCGCCGCGCTCCGGCGCATCCGACGCGCCGGCCACTGCCGACGCACCCGCCACTGCCGCCGCGCTCCGCCGCGCCGGCCACGCCCGCCACTGCCGCCGCACCCCGCGGGCGCCCCCGCCACGGCCGCTTCTCAGAACACCAGCGTCGTCGCGCACACCGCCAGCGCCATGGTGCACAGTGTCGCCGCCGTGGCCTGGCCGGCGGTGAGGGTGTGGGGGCGGCCGGGGGTGCTCAGGGCGCGGATGCGGTGGTGGGCGACCAGGAGGAAGCCCAGCCACAGCAGGCAGCACAGGGCGCAGGTGAGGGCCGATTCGGTGGAGAGGCCGCCGCGAAGGGTGCTGCGTACGGCGAGCACGGCGGCGACCGTGCAGGCCAGCGTCGTGCGCCGCCAGGCCAGTCGGGTGCGTTCGGGCTGGAGTCCCGGATCGCGTTCGTCGGCCGGTCCGCTCACCCCTCCCACCCGATGAACACCACGACCCCCATCGCGAGGGCCACCACCGCGACGACCAGGCTCAGCAGCGCCGGGAAGCGGGACGTGGGCAGGTCCTCGCCCCGCCGCATGGCCCGCTCACAGCGCACCCAGTGGTTCACCGCCCGCAGGGAGGACAGCACGCCCGCCGCGAGCAACGCGAGTGCGAGGCCGACGCGCCAGCCCCATCTGAGGTCCGGCAGGAACTGGTCCACCGCGAAGCCGCCGCCGATCAGCGCGAGCGCGGTGCGCAGCCACGCCAGGAAGGTGCGCTCGTTGGCCAGTGAGAAGCGGTAGTCGGGGGTGTCGCCCTCCGCCCGGATGCGGTCGGGCGCGAACCATATCCGGACGTTCCGTACGAGTTCACTCACGTGAGTGACCCTATCCGGCGCGGTGCGCCACGAGCCGCTCGTACGCCACCAGGCCGTCCGGGACCCACTCCCACTCGGGCAGCCGGGTCCGCAGCTCGTCCTCCGTGACGAACGCGTGCCAGGCGACCTCCTCGGCCTGCGGCTGCACCGGGAGCGCGCAGCGGACCTCGTAGACGGCCGACCACCAGCTGTTTCCGGCGCCGTCGTCGTAGAGGAACTTGAAGAGGAAGTCGGGCTTCGGCAGTCCGCTCACGCCCAGCTCCTCCTCCGCCTCACGCAGGGCCGCGGCGTCGTAGGTCTCGCCCGCGCCCACGACTCCGCCGACGAACATGTCGTACAGCGAGGGGAAGACCAGCTTCGTCGCCGTCCGCCGGTGGACGAAGATCCGGCCCTCGGCGTCTGTGGCCTGGATGAACACGCAGCGGTGCCGAAGGCCTCGGGTGTAGACCTCGCCGCGGGGGAGCTGCCCGATGACCTGGTCGTGCTCGTCCACCACGTCGAGGATTTCGTCTGCGCTCATGGCGGCATCCAATCAGGACAGCGGCCCGGTCCCGCTGTCAGGCCCGCTGCAGGCGGACCGGCACGGCGGCGCTGCCCGCTGTCAGGCCCGCTGCAGCGCGGCCTCACGCGGCACGGCGGCACCCTTCGGCATCGCCGGATGCATCCCCAGCAGGACGATGCCCGTGACCACGGCGGCGAGGCCCGCGGCCTCCCAGGCCAGGGCGCCCGTGTCGGTGCGCAGGCGGTCGCCGAGGAAGCCGACGCCGCAGATGATGCCGGCCAGGGGCTGGGCGGCGGTCAGGGCGGGCAGGGAGGCGCGCAGCGAGGCCGTCTCGAAGGCGCTCTGGACCAGCAGCAGCCCGGTGACGCCGAGCAGCAGGACGGCGTACGGCTGCCAGCCGGTCAGCAGCTCGGCGAAGCCGCCGGCCGAGAAGCGCTCCCCGCTGACCCGGGTGAGGGCGTCCTGGACGCCGTAGAGCAGTCCGGCCGCCAGGGCCAGCAGCATCGGCGTGGAACACAGCCGGGTGCGCCTGGCGTACGCCGTGAGCAGCAGGGCGAGGCCGACCATCGCGCCGATGATCAGCCAGGGCCGCATCGGGTCGGCGACGGCGGTGCCGCCGCGGGGTTCGCCGGCCACGATGAACGCGGTCACCCCGCCCGCGAGCAGCGCGAGGCCCGCCCACCCCTGGCGCCCGAGCGGCTGCCGGGAGCTGCGCCGGGACAGGGCGAGGGCGAAGAGCAGGTTGGTCGCCAGCAGCGGCTCCACGAAGGAGATCTCGCCCTGGCCGAGGGCGACCGCGCCGAGCGCCATGCCGACGACCATCAGCCCGATCCCGCCCAGCCAGCGCGGCATCCGCATCAGGTCGAGCAGGAGCCTGGGGGAGAGGAAGTCGCCGAGCGGCGCCCGCTGGGCGGCCTGCTGCTGGAGGACGAACCCGAAGCCCAGACAGCAGGCGGCACCGACGGCGAGAAGCAGAACCAGAACCGACACGCTGCCGTACCTCGGTAGAAAACCCGGGAGACGGTGTGCTCCCGGACAGCCCATGGTCCGTCGCCGAACCCAGGTGCGCTATGGCGTACGTCACACGGCGGGCTTCGATGGAATCCGTCGGGATTCGACCTACTGTGTGGCCCCACATGCCACAACTGTCCCTTCCGTTTCAGGAGTTGACAGGTGTCACCCTGCTGGCGCCACTTGACGATGAGTATTGGCTCCAGGTTGGCTGTGCGTGATCGGTCGATGACGGCACTGACGTAGTGCTCCATAAATCGACATATCGCACCAATGTCCGACATTCCACATAGTCGGACATTCCGCATTGTCGTCGCACCACCGTCTTCAGGAAGTTCCCCCTCGGTGTCACCACCCCCGCCTCCTCTGGGCCGCGGTCGCAAGCGCTCGGCACAGACCTTCGACGCGGCACTCGACGACACCGACCTCGTGGCCGCGCGGGCCGCGCTCGCCCAGGGCCGCTGGCAGGCCGCGCGCTCGCTGCTCACCCACACGGGCGACGACTGGGACCGCCGGGGCCACCGCGTCACCGTGCTGGCGATGGAGAAGTACAGCGCCGCCTGGGCGCGCGAGTGGCGGCTCGCCGAACCCGAGTCCGCGGACGCCTCCGTCCTGCTCGCCCTGTCCCTGGTGCACCGCGTGCTGCACGACAAGGAGAAGCCCGACCGCGCCCGCGAGGCCTGCCGGGCCGCCGCCGGGCTCGTGCCGGCCGACCCGACCCCCTGGCTCGGGCTGCTGATGCTGGAGCGCGACCAGGGCGGCGACCAGGAGGCGGGGCGCGTCTTCGACGAGGTCCGCCACCGGCACCCCGAGCACCACCACGCCCATCACCTGATGGTCGCCCTGCTCGCCGAGGTCCGCGCGGAGGACGGCCCGGACCCGCTGCACGAGGTCTACGACTTCGCCAACTGGGCCGCCGAACAGGCACCCGCCGACTCCCCGCTCGCCATGCTCCCGGTCGTCGCGCACGCCGAGCGCTACCGCGTGCTCGCCGCCGCCGGCCACGAGAGCGCCGACCCGGTCGCCTCCGGCCACTGGGTCGGCCGGCGTGCCCGGCAGGTGATGAAGGCCGCCTTCGACTGGTGGCTGGAGTGGGAGCACGAGGACCACCCGCGCCGGCTGATCGACCTCAACTTCCTGGCCCACGCCAAGTCCTGCGAGGGCCGGGGCGCCGAGGCGGCCGCGCTGTTCCACCGCATCGGCGAGCACATCACCCCGCAGCCGTGGTCCTACCCGGATCGCGACCCGTACGCCGCCTTCCGCGCCGCGCGCGCCAGCACGCTCGGCACGGGCTGAACCACCCCGGACACCCCCACGGACCGGTCCCCCGAACAGTCCCCATGGTCCCCGAAAGGACGTCCCCGATGACAACGGGCAGTTCGAGAACCACCGCCCCCGGCAGCGCCGACGGCATCAACACCTTCAAGGGGCAGGAACGCGCCCTGCGCGCCGACCGCCTCGGCACGGGCGGACTGCTGCTGTCCGTCCTCGCCGCGACCGCGCCCCTCATGGTCGTCGCGGGTGTCATGCCCACGGCATTCGCGGTGATGGGCATCGTCGGCCAGCCGCTGCTCTTCGTCGTCCTCGGCGTGACGCTGGTGCTGTTCAGCGTCGGCTACGCCGAGATGAGCCGGCACGTCCACAACGCCGGCGCCTTCTACGCCTACATCTCCCGCGGCCTCGGCGGCACCGCCGGCGCGGGCGCCTCCTTCGTCGCCCTCGTCTCCTACAGCGCCCTCCAGGTCGGCATCTACGGCATCTTCGGCTTCGAGGTCTCCGGCCTGCTCGCCACCTACGCCGAGGTCGAGGTGGCCTGGTGGATACCGGCGCTGCTCGCGGTCGCGGTCGTCGGCGCGCTCGGCTGGCTGAAGATCGACGTCAACGCCCGCCTGCTCGGTGTCCTGCTGCTGATCGAGCTGGCCCTCGTGGTCATCTTCGACATCGCCGCGGTCGGTGACCCGGGCGCCGAGGGCCTGTCCCTGCACGCCTTCAACCCCGACACCCTCACCGGGGCGGGCGTGGGCACCGCGCTCTGCTTCTGCATCGCCGCGTTCACCGGCTTCGAGCAGGCGCCCGTCTACGCCGAGGAGACCAGCCGCCCGCACGTCCTCGTGCCGCGGGTGATGTTCCTCGCCGTCGGCTTCGTCGCCGTCTTCTTCGCCCTCAGCTCCTGGGCGCTGACGGTCGCCGCCGGCCCGTCGCAGATCGTCCCCACGGCTCAGAAGCAGAGCGCCGGACTGCTGTTCTTCCTCAGCGAGTCCCGGCTCGGCGGCACCTTCACCGACGTCATGCACGTGCTGTTCGTGACCGGCATGTTCGCCGCGCTGCTCAGCTTCCACAACGTCGTCGCCCGCTACGCCTTCGCCATGGGCCGCGAAGGCCTGCTTCCGGCCGCCTTCGGCCGCACCACCGGCAGCAGCGGCGCGCCCGGCACCGGCTCCCTGCTCCAGACGGTGATCTCCCTGCTGGTCGTGGCCGGCTTCGCGCTCGCCGACGACGCTCCGGTCGGCGACCCGACCGCGCCCGTCCTGCACCTGTTCACCTGGGGCGGCAACATGGGCGCGCTCGGCGTGATCCTGCTGATGGCGACGGCCTCCTTCTCCGTCGTCGCCTTCTTCGTCCGCCGCGGCGCCGCGGCCGCCCAGGCCTGGCGCCTGGCCGCCTCGACCGTGGCCGGCCTGGCCCTGCTGGTGATCGCCGTCTACACCGTCAAGGACATCGACGTCCTGATCGGCGCCGGCCCCAGCTCCTCCCTGAGCTGGATCCTGCCCGGCATCATCGTCCTCGCCCTCCTCGCCGGCCTCACCCACGGCCTCCTCCTGCGCTCCCGCGCCCCCGAGGCCCACGCCCGCATCGGCCTGGGCAACGAGGCCTTCCAACTGGAGAAGGCAGCCGGCTCCACCGACTGACCCGCCGTGCACACGGGCCTGCCTGGCCGGAACGCCCTCGCGCTCCTTCTTCTACGGGGCGCAGGGGGCTCCGGCCGGGAGGCGGGCCTCCCCGGGGCGGGACCCTGAGCCCGGGGCTCGCCGGCACCCGCTCGGGCCGGCCCCGCTTCCGCCGGAGCCCGCAGCGCCGGCACCTCAGCCCCACCCGCCCCCGGCCGGCTGATTACGGAACCCTGACGGGCGCCCCAACCCCCTGGTCCCGCCACAGCGCGGGTGCTCGAATGAGGGTGTGAACCCAGAACGCCCAGAACGCCCCGAACCCGAGGAGCCGGTCGGCAGGCCCATCGGGCGTCGTGTCCTGCTCGGCACGCTCGGCCTGGGGGCCCTCGGCGTCGTCGCCGCGCCTCCGCTCCAGCGCGGCCTGGAGTCCTTCCTCGGCAGCGCGGCCGACAAGGACCCGACCGGCCTGAGCCGCCTGCTGCCCAACGGCGGCGGCTTCCGCTACTACTCGGTCGTCTCCTCCGTCCCCCGCAAGTCCCCCGGGGACTACCGACTCAAGGTCGACGGCCTGGTCGACCGCCCCGCCACCTACACCCTGTCCGACCTCAGAGCCATGCCCCAGACCCGCCTCGTACGGGACGTACAGTGCGTCACCGGCTGGCGGGTCCCGGGTACGCCGTTCGAAGGGGTCCGCCTGTCGCGGCTGCTGGACGCGGTCGGGGTACGCGATCAGGCCCGGGCCGTGCGCTTCACCTGCTTCGACGGGGCGTACTCCGAGAGCCTCACCCTCGACCAGGCCCGCCGCTCCGACGTCCTGCTCGCCCTGCGCATGCAGGACGAGGACCTCGGCCACGCGCACGGCGGCCCCGTCCGCCTCTATGTGGCGCCCATGTACTTCTACAAGTCCGCCAAGTGGCTCTCGGGTATTACGCTCACCGACCGCGTCCGCCCCGGCTACTGGGAGGAACGCGGCTACGACGTCGACGCATGGGTCGGCCGCTCGAACGGACGCGACGATGACCCGACGACCTGACCCCCTCCGACCGGACCCCCTTCGACCGGACCCCCTGAGCCCCGGCACACGCACCCCGGACACCCGGCTGCGGCGCTTCACCCCGGCCGAACGCTGGGTCCACCGCACCACGGCCGCGCTGATGGGCATCTGCGTGCTCACGGCGGCCTGTCTCTACATCCCGGAGCTCGCCCAGCTCGTGGGCCGCCGCGAACTGGTGGTCCGGATCCACGAGTGGGCCGGCCTCGCCCTGCCCCTGCCCGTCCTGGCCGGTCTCGCCTCCCGGGCCTTCCGCGCCGACCTGCGCTTCCTCAACCGCTTCGGCCCGCACGACCGCGTCTGGCTGCGTGCCGCCCTGCGCCGCGACAAGCGGCCCGTGTCCCGCCCCGCGGGCAAGTTCAACGCCGGCCAGAAGGTCTACGCCGCCTGGATCGCCGGAGCCACCCTGGTGATGCTGGGCACCGGCCTGCTGATGTGGTTCACCCACCTCACCCCGCTGCGCTGGCGCACCAGCGCCACCTTCGTCCACGACTGGCTCGCCCTGACGGTCGGCGTCGTCCTCGCCGGCCACATCGGCATGGCCCTCGCCGACCCGGAGGCCCGCCGCGGCCTGCGCACGGGCCGGGTGAGCCGGGAGTGGGCGGACCGCGAACACCCGCTGTGGCGCCCCTGACCAGAACACACGGAGGCCGCCGGACCCCGATCGAGGAGTCCGGCGGCCTTCGTACGGTCGTACGGCCCGAGCCGGCTATATGACCAGCGACAGCAGCAGCACCACACCACCGGCGACCACGGAGATGATCGTCTCCATCAGCGACCAGGTCTTGATGGTCTGCCCGACCTTCAGGCCGAAGTACTCCTTCACCAGCCAGAAGCCGGCGTCGTTGACATGGCTGAAGAAGAGCGAGCCGGCGCCGATGGCCAGGACCAGCAGGGCCGTGTGCGTCGTCGACATGTCGGCCGCGAGCGGGGCCACCAGACCGGCCGCAGAGACGGTCGCCACGGTCGCCGAGCCGGTCGCGAGCCGGATCGCCACGGCGATCAGCCAGGCCAGCAGCAGGGCCGGGATCGACCAGTCCTCGGAGATCTCCAGGACCATCTGCCCGACACCGGAGTCGATCAGCGTCTGCTTGAAGCCACCGCCCGCGCCGACGATCAGCAGGATGCCCGCGATCGGCGCGAGGCCCTTCTCGACGGTCCCCGACAGGCGCTCCTTGGTGAACCCGGCGGGCCGGCCCAGCGTGAAGAACCCGAGCAGCACCGCCGCCAGCAGCGCGATCAGCGGCGAGCCGATCACGTCGAAGACGCGCTGCACGGTCTTGTCCGGGTCGTCCACCACGATGTCGACCAGCGCCTTGGACAGCATCAGCACGACCGGCAGCAGGATCGTCGCCAGCGTGGCACCGAAGCCCGGACGCCGCTCCAGCTCCTCCGAGGCACGCTGGGGGATCATCCGGTCCGGCGCGGGCACGTCCACCCAGCGCGCGGCGACCTTGGAGAACAGCGGACCGGCGATGATCACGGTCGGGATCGCCACGAGCACACCGAGCGCCAGCGTCACGCCGAGGTTGGCCTGCACGGCGTCGATCGCGACCAGCGGACCGGGGTGCGGCGGCACCAGACCGTGCATCACCGACAGACCGGCCAGCGCCGGGATGCCGATCCGCATCAGCGAGTAGTTGCCGCGCTTGGCGACCATCAGCACGACCGGGATCAGCAGCACGACGCCGACCTCGAAGAACAACGGCAGACCGATCACGGAGGCGATCAGCACCATCGCCCACGGCATCGACCGGCCCCCCGCCTTGGCGAGGATCGTGTCGACGATCTGGTCGGCGCCGCCGGAATCGGCGAGCAGCTTGCCGAGGATCGCGCCCAGCGCGATCAGCACGCCCACACCGGCCACGGTGGAGCCGAGCCCGGTGGTGAAGCTGGCGATCGCCTTGTCGAGCGGCGCCCCGGCGAACGCGCCCAGCGCCAGCGACCCGACGGTCAGCGCCAGGAAGGCATGAAGCTTGAACTTGGTGATGAGCAGGACGATGACGGCGATGCCCGCCAGCACGGCGACGCCCAGCTGGGCGTGCCCGGCCGAGGTGATGGGCTCGACGGTGTCCGCTGCCAGCATCTCGACGCTGAGTCTGGTCACGGGGATTCCCTTGCAGGTACGGGGGACGGGGGAGGGGTGGTGCGGGAGTTACAGCGCCGGATCGGGGAGGGCGCTCAGCGCGTGCACGGCACGCTCGGTGATCTCCTCCGGGGATCCGGAGACGTCGACGGCCACGCCGGCCTCGTCCGCCTCGAGCGGCTGGAGCGTGGCGAACTGCGAGTCGAGCAGCGCGGTCGGCATGAAGTGCCCCTGCCGGTGCGACATGCGGTCCAGGATCAGCGCGCGGTCGCCCGTGAGGTGGACGAACACGATGTCCGGGGCGGCCGCCCGCAGCCGGTCGCGGTACGACCGCTTCAGCGCGGAGCTGCTGACGACACCGCCGAGCCCGGCCCGGCCGTGCGCCCAGGTGCCGATGGCGTCGAGCCACGGCCACCTGTCGTCGTCGTCCAGCGGGACACCGGCCGACATCTTGGCGATGTTGGCCTGCGGATGGAAGTCGTCGCCCTCGGCATAGGGGACGCCGAGCCGGGCGGCGAGCAGAGGACCGATCGTGGTCTTGCCCGTTCCGGCGACGCCCATCACCACGACGACGTGGGGGGTACGCATCACTGCCTCGCTGTCTTCTTCGACATGCGACGTCGACCTCCGACGTCTGACGTCGCCCTACTGAAACCTATTAGGTACGACGAATTCAAGAAGCTGTGATGAATAAGTCTGACTTTTTATGTCCGTAGCGGCCCCCGTACCCTGAGTGCATGACCACACCGGGCCGCGGGCTGCACGGCCGTGTACTGGACACCCTCGGCCCCGAGATCACCGCGGGCGACTACCCGCCGGGCAGCGTGCTGCGCACCGACGAACTGGCCCAGCGCTTCGACGTCTCCCGCTCGGTGATGCGCGAGGCGGTGCGCGTCCTGGAGTCGATGCACCTGGTGGAGTCCCGCCGAAGGGTGGGCGTGACCGTGCTCCCCGAGTGCGAGTGGAACGTCTACGACCCGCAGGTCATCCGCTGGCGCCTGGCCGGCGCCGACCGCCCGCGCCAACTGCGCTCGCTCACGGTCCTGCGCTCCGCCGTGGAACCCGTGGCCGCCGGGCTGGCCGCCCGCCACGCCACCGCACAACAGTGCGCCGAGCTCACCGAGTGCGCCCTCGGCATGGTCGCCCACTCACGCGGCCACAAGCTGGAGGGCTATCTGTTCCACGACATCGCCTTCCACCGCGCGATCCTCACGGCCTCCGGCAACGAGATGTTCGCCCGGCTCGGCGATGTCGTCGCCGAGGTCCTGGCCGGCCGCACCCATCACGACGTGATGTTCGAGGACCCCGACCCCGCGGCCGTCACCCTGCACGTCCGGGTCGCCGAGGCCGTCCGCGCCCGCGACGCGGCCCGCGCCGAGGAACTCACCCGCCAGATCACGGTCGGCGCCCTCCAGGAACTGGACATCCTGGCGCCGTAGGACCGCACGTCCGCGGGCTACTCCAGGAAGTCCCCGTCGACGTACACCCACGCCCCGTCGACCCGCTCGAACCGGCTGCGCTCATGCAGCGAGCCGCCCCGGTACGACGCCCGGAAGGTGACCGTGCCGGTGGTGTGGAAGGCCGAGCCCGCGGATGCCTCCAGGATCTCCAGCCCGGTCCACCGCATGGCCGGGTCGAGGTCGAGGCGCGCCGGGCGCGTGCGCGGATGCCAGGTCCGCAGCAGATAGCCCGCGTCCTGCCGCACGAAGGCGCTGTAGCGCGACCGCATCAGGGCCTCGGCGGTCGGCGCGGCCGCCGCACCCGAGTGGAAACGCCCGCAGCAGGCGTCGTACGACTCGGGCAGCCCGCACGGGCACGCACGCGTGGTCATCGCCGAAGTCCTCCGCAAAAGCATCCGCAAAAGCAGAAGACCCCTGGTCAACAGGGGTCTCAGCTGGTGTCCGAGGGGGGACTTGAACCCCCACGCCCGATAAAGGGCACTAGCACCTCAAGCTAGCGCGTCTGCCATTCCGCCACCCGGACAAGGTGTCTGTCGTGCGGGGTTTCCCCCGCGGCGACGTCGTAAACATTACCAGGCTTTCGAGGGTGTCCGATCACAGCCGGCCGTGAGCGCCCTCACGGCCCGCGCCGGCCCGTGCCGCGTGAACGGCGTGTGTCGGGCCGGGACCGGTCTTGGGACGCGGCCCGGCGGGGTGGAGGATGAGGGAGACCACCAGCAGTGGACCACGAGCAGTGACAGCGGGAGGAACCAGCGTGAGCCAGACGGGCACGGCCGGCGGCGTCACCGGCCAGGACGAGGTCGTCGACCTCTGCCGCGAGCTGATCCGGATCGACACCAGCAACTACGGCGACCACTCCGGCCCCGGCGAGCGCAAGGCGGCCGAGTACGTCGCCGAGAAGCTCGCGGAGGTGGGCCTCGAACCGCAGATCATCGAGTCCCACAAGGGGCGCGCCTCCACGGTCGCCCGGATCGAGGGCGAGGACCCGTCCCGGCCGGCCCTGCTCATCCACGGCCACACCGACGTCGTCCCGGCCAACGCCGACGACTGGACCCACCACCCCTTCTCCGGCGAGGTCGCCGACGGCTGCGTGTGGGGCCGCGGTGCCGTCGACATGAAGGACATGGACGCGATGACCCTCGCGGTCGTCCGCGACCGGCTGCGCAGCGGCCGCAAGCCCCCGCGCGACATCGTCCTCGCCTTCCTCGCCGACGAAGAGGCGGGCGGCACCTACGGCGCCCGCTACCTCGTCGACAAGCACCCCGGCCTGTTCGAAGGCGTCACCGAGGCGATCGGCGAGGTCGGCGGCTTCTCCTTCACTGTCAACGAGAAGCTTCGCCTCTACCTCGTCGAGACCGCCCAGAAGGGCATGCACTGGATGCGGCTCACCGTGGACGGCACCGCCGGACACGGCTCGATGACCAACGACGACAACGCCATCACCGAGCTGTGCGAGGCCGTCGGCCGGCTCGGCCGGCACACCTGGCCGGTGCGGGTCACCAAGACCGTACGGTCCTTCCTCGACGAGCTCTCCGACGCGCTCGGCACCGAGCTCGACCCCGAGAACATGGACGAGACCCTCGCCAAGCTCGGCGGCATCGCCAAGATGGTCGGCGCCACGCTCAGGAACTCGGCCGCCCCGACCATGCTCGGCGCCGGCTACAAGGTCAACGTCATCCCCGGCCAGGCCACCGCGCACGTCGACGGCCGCTTCCTGCCCGGCTACGAGGAGGAGTTCCTCGCCGACCTGGACCGCATCCTCGGCCCCCGGGTCAAGCGCGAGGACGTGCACGGCGACAAGGCGCTGGAGACCGACTTCGACGGCAAGCTCGTCGACGCCATGCAGACCGCCCTCGGCGCCGAGGACCCGATCGCCCGGGCCGTGCCCTACATGCTCTCCGGCGGCACCGACGCCAAGTCCTTCGACGACCTCGGCATCCGCTGCTTCGGCTTCGCGCCGCTCCAGCTGCCCCCGGAGCTGGACTTCGCCGGCATGTTCCACGGCGTGGACGAGCGGGTGCCGGTGGAGGGCCTGAAGTTCGGCGTACGGGTGCTCGACCGGTTCCTCGACGCCTCCTGAAATCGCCCACTGAAACGACACTTCAACCCTCGTACGCACGTGCGGAGTTGACCGAGAAGAGTGAATGCGCTCATCAGGTCGTAGCCCTAATCGGCGCTCCTCGTTACTGGTGTTGCGATCCGCGGCTTGGGTCGCTTTGCCAACAAGGAGGAATAATGATCAAGAAGGTCGTCGCTGCTGCGGCTGCCACTGGTGGGCTGGTTCTCGCGGGTGCGGGCCTGGCCGTCGCCGACTCGGGTGCCCAGGGTGCCGCGGTGCACTCCCCGGGTGTCGCGTCCGGCAACGTCATCCAGGTTCCGGTGCACATCCCCGTGAACGTCTGCGGCAACACGGTCTCGGTGATCGGTCTGCTGAACCCCGCCTTCGGCAACACCTGCGTCAACGACTGACGTCCACCAACTGAGGGGCGTCCCCACCCCGTCGGCCCCGGAGCGCGCGCCATGCGCTCCGGGGCCGACCGGTCTTTGCCGCGTTTTTTCACGAAAGCGTCTTTCACGAAAGGCAGGGATCAATACATGCGACAGGCCACCCGTAAAGGCCTCCTGACCATGGCGGCGGCCACCGGCGTGATCGCCGCCGCGGGCGGCGCCGCGCACGCCGCCTCCGGCGCGAGCGGCTCCGCCTCCAACTCGCCCGGCGTGCTCTCCGGCAACTCGGTGCAGGCGCCGGTGTCCGCGCCGGTGAACGTCTGCGGCAACACCGTCGACGTCGTCGGCGCGCTCAACCCGGCCATGGGCAACTCGTGCACCAACAACAGCGGTACGTCCGGCGACTCCGGTGGCTATGGCGACTCGGGTGACTCCGGCGGCTACGGCGACTCGAGTGGCTCCGGTGACACGGGAGCCACCGGCAGCACCAGCGACTCCCCGGGCGTCGCGTCCGGCAACCACGTCCAGGCGCCCGTCGAGGCCCCGGTGAACGTCTGCGGCAACACCGTCGACGTCGTCGGCGCCCTCAACCCGGCCATGGGCAACGACTGCGGCTCCGACCACGGATCGCGGCCCGGCCCGCCGGACGACGACGACGGCTACGGAACGCCGCCGGGACCCGGCAAGCCCGGCGTCCCGGAGGACCGGAACATCCCGCCGGCCCCGCCGTCGCCGGACCACCGCCCGCCGGCCGCCCCCCACGACGACTCGTCCGTCCACGGCCACCGGGCACCGGGCGCCGACCGGTCCGTGTCGCACCCGGCGGCGCACACCGGCGGCACGGAACTCGCCTCCACCGGCATCGACCTGCCCGTCGGTGCGGCCGGAGCGCTCGGGGCCGGGGCCGTGCTCGGCGGCGCCGTCCTGTACCGCAGGGCGCGCAGGTCGGCGTAACGCACGTCACATCCCTCACGACGGAGCGGGCCCCGCAGCTGCGGGGCCCGCTCCGTTTCCGCCGTCTTCCGGCGCTCACCAGGTGGCGCGCACCTGGCGGATGATCCTGCGCCGCAACCGCACCCTGCGGCTGCCGTCCCGCATCAGGCTCAGGCGGTACAACTCCCAGTGTCCGTACTCGGCATGGTCCGTCAGCAGACGTGTCGCCTCCTTGCGGGAGACCCCGCGCGGTACGTACACGTCGACAAATTCGTATTCCGGCATCGCATCTATTGTGCGGGCTGGGGCCCGGTACGGATAGCGTCTGCACTATGTCTGATGCTGCGCAGCCCACCGCTGCCGAGGTACGCGCCGCCGCCGAGGCGGTCAAGACCGCGCTCGACCGCCACCTGGCCGCGGTCGAACGCCGGTCGGGGGACGAGGACCCGGCCGTCTACGAGGCGTTCAACCAGCTTGCCGCGGCCGCAGAGGCGTACGACGAACTGCTCTACGACCGCTACGACGAGGTCACGCCCTTCGAGATCCCCGGCGCCGACTCCACCCCGCCCTACACGGGCCCGGAGGAGCCGAACGCGCTCAGCGTGCTGATCCGCCGCGACTACGCCGTGGTGGAGCCGCAGCGGTTGCTGGCCCAGGCCGAGCGGGTCGAGGCGGCCGAGTACGACGACGCGGACGCGGCCGGTACGGTGCACGGCGCGCTGGGCATCCTGTTCGGCGAGTACGAGCCGGACGAGATCGCCAGCCGGCACAAGGAGTTCGGCCTGGAGGAGGGCGACTCCACGCTGTGGGTGATCGCCGCCGACGAACCGGCCGAGCCCGGCGAGTGGCTGGAGACGCCGTTCGACCACGTCGACCCCCAGCGGGTGGTCTGCCGCTTCGACGTCAGCGCGGTCTTCGACGACGAGACCGACGACGACCTGGACGACGACCTGGAGGTCGTGGACGAGGTCGACGAGCCGGAGGAGGCCGACGACGAGGACATCGACGAGGCCGACTCCGACGTCGACGTCGACTCCGACGAAGACGTGGACGAGGCCGACGACTACGGGTACGACTCCGAGCCCGACGACGAGCTGGAGCGGCTGGAAGCGGACCGCTGAGACAGCTCGGACAGACGAGACAAGGGCGGCGGCGGTCGCGGGGACATCCCCCGCGGCCGCCGCCGCTGTCGTGCTCGGTCCGCGCGGGCTCAGTCCTGCGCCGTCTGCGGAGTCAGCAGCACCGGCAGCCGGGTCGTGCGCGGCTTCGCCGGCACCTCCGCGACCGCCCGCGGCAGTGCCTGCTCCACCCCGTGGACCACGGACAGATGCCGCTCGGCCCGGCCGAACGCCGTGTACACCCACGGCCGGTTCAGCGCCTGCGCCGCGTCCCCGGGCAGCACCACGACCGCCGCGGGCCAGCGGCCGCCGACCGCCTGGTGCGCGGTCAGCGCCCATCCGTGCCGTACGGTCTGCTCCACCCGCTCCTTCGGTACGACGACGGCCTCACCCGCGCACGACAGGTGCAGCCCGTCGGCGTCGGCCTTGACCACCTGGCCGGGCAGCGTCCGGCCCGGGGCGGGGGAGTAGGCGACCCGGTCGCCGGGGTCGAAGCCGCCGAACCGGCCGGGCCCGGGGTTGAGCCGCTCCTTGAGCGCGGCGTTGAGCACGCGCGTGCCCGCGGCACCGCCGTGGCCCGGCGTGATCACCACGGTCTGCTCGGCGGGCACACCGATCGCCCGGGGCACCGAGTCCGCGACGAGCTGCACGGTCCGGTGCACGGCCTCGCCCGCGTCCCGCACGGGCACGATGACGATCTCCTTGCCGGGCGCGTCCACCTGCCCCAGCTCGCCGATGCCGATGCCGGAGACCAGCTCGCCCAGCGGGCCCGGGTCGGGCCGGCGCGAGGCGACCTGCGGGCAGATACGGGCGGCGAGCAGATCGGCGAACACCCGGCCCGGCCCCGCGGACCACAGCACGGCCGGGTCCCCGGCCAGCACCAGCCGGGCCCCGTCCGGCAGCGACTCGACGAGCAGCGCCGCCGTCTCCACGTCCAGCTGCGGCGCGTCGAGCACGACCAGCAGGTCCAGGTCCAGCGCCCCGTCGGAGTCCCGGCCCGGCCCCTCGACGCCGGACAGCAGCCCGGCGACGGTGGCGGTGCCCGGCCCCTCCGGGGCGTCCAGCAGAGCGGCGAAGCGGGCCCGGCCGACGGGGCTGTGGGTGGCCGCCCAGGCGCGCAGGCCCAGGGTGTGCGCGGTGTGCAGCAGGGCCGCCGGTTCGGCGAGGGAGGCGTCGGCGCCGGTGTGCAGGACCAGGCCGTGCGCCGCGACCGCGCGGATCAGCTCGGCTGCGGACCCTTGTGCGGAGACGGCGGCGCTCTCCCAGCCCTCGGCCGAACCGCCCTGCTCGGGCGTCGAGTTGATCAGCCGGGCCAGGCCGTCGGCGAGGCTCTCCTCCGCGAGCGCGTACCGCTCGAGACCGACCAGGACCCGCACCGGGCGGCTCTCCCCGGCCTCCTCCTCGTCCGCGGCCGCAGCCGTGCCCGGCTCGTCCAGGGCGTCCTGGAAGACCAGCGCCTCGCCCTCCGCGAGAGCGCCCTGCACGGCCGCGTCCGGGTCGGGCACGCCCCGCTGCTCCAGGGCCGCGACGAGCGTGGGCAGCTCCAGGGCGGTGTGCCCGGCGAGCGCGGCCTGCTCCAGCAGCCAGCCCGTCAGGGCCCGGCCGCGCCGCTCGTCGTCCGGCCCGCACTCCGCGCCCAGCAGTGCGCGCGCGAACCCGTCGGCCTGCTCGGGGCGCACCCCGGCGACCCGCAGCAGCTGCCAGGGGTCCTCGCGCAGCCGCTCCTCCGCGCCCTCGCCCAGCGCGGCCGCCACCTGCGCGGCGAGGGCCTCCGGCGCACCGCCCTCGCGCAGCACGCCCTGCACGGCCGCGACGGCCTCCGGGGCGGGGGCCGCGGAGCCGGGCTCGGGTACGGCCGGCATTGGCTGGGGACGTCGTACCGGGTCGGGAGTCGCCGGGCGGCGCGGGGGCTCGGGCGTGCCGAACACGGTCGCCGGGGGCTTGGCCCCGCCCTCCACCGCGCGCACGGCGGCGAGCAGTTCGGCGGCCTTCCCGCTCAGCTTCGCCCCGCTGTCGACGGGACCCTGCTTCTCGGCCTTGCGCCGCTCGATCCGCTCCCGCTCCAGCCGCTGCGCGACCAACTCGGCCTCGGCCTCGGACAGCTCACCGGCGCCCTCGGCGGCCTCTTTGGAGCCGTCCTCGGCAGCCTCCGTGGCGTCCGGGGCCTCCGTGGCCCCGTCGGCCCCCTCCACCGCGGCGGGCGGTGTCTGCGGCCCGGCGTTCTCGGTGGTCTCCGGCTCCGTGCTCACAGCGTGCTCCAGTCGTGATCGGGATAGCGGTGCACGGGCGCCGACACATCGTCGAGCGCCCGGCAGATCTCGTCAGGAAGACTAAGCGCCTCCACTGACAATGCCGCCGTGAGCTGCTGCGCGTTGCGCGCGCCGACGATCGGCGCGGCCACCCCGGGCCGGTCGCGCACCCACGCGAGGGCCACCTGGAGCGGGGTCACCGCGAGGCCGTCCGCGGCCGTGCTCACCGCGTCCACGATCCGGCTCGCGGTGTCGTCGAGGTACGGCTCCACAAAGGGCGCGAAGTGCTCCGAGGCGCCCCGGGAGTCCGGCGGCATCGCCTCGCCCCGGTACTTCCCGGTCAGCACCCCGCGCCCCAGCGGCGAGGAGGGCAGCAGCCCGATGCCGAGGTCCAGCGCGGCCGGCAGCACCTCGCGCTCCACGCCGCGCTGGAGCAGGGAGTACTCCATCTGCGTACTGGCCAGCCGGGTCCGCACCCCCGGCGCCGCCAGCTGCCAGGTCGCCGCCTTGGCGAGCTGCCAGCCGCAGAAGTTGGACACGCCCGCGTACCGCGCCCGACCGCTGCTGACCGCCAGGTCGAGCGCCTGGAGGGTCTCCTCCAGCGGGGTCGAGGGGTCGAAGGCGTGCACGTGCCAGATGTCGACGTGGTCGGTGCCGAGCCGGGTCAGCGAGGCGTCCAGCGCGGCGAGCAGATGGCCGCGTGAGCCGTCGAAGCGCCGGTCGGGGTCCGGCACGCTGCCGGCCTTGGTGGAGATGACCAGATCCCGCCGCGGGATCAGCCCTTCTATGAGCCGCCCGAGGACGTATTCGGCCTCTCCGTCGCCGTAGACGTCCGCGGTGTCGACGAGGGTCCCGCCCGCCTCCCAGAACGTCTTCAAGAGGTCCGCCGCGTCATGCTCGTCGGTGTCCCGGCCCCAGGTCAGGGTGCCGAGACCGATACGGGACACACGCAGGCCGGTGCGGCCGAGATGCCTCTGCTCCATGGACGCCGAGAGTACTGGCCGGAACCCGCCGTGTGGGGGCCTGTGGACAACCGTTTCCGATGATCGCAACACTGCCTTCGAAGGGCCCGCGACACCCCTGCCCCGCGCCGCGTCCCGTGGGCTACTGTCTGCGGAACAGAGACGTTACTGATCAGTAAGGGGATCTGGCATGCAGCTCGGGATCAACCTCGGCTACTGGGGTGCCGGAATGGACTCCGACAACCTCGCCGTCGCCAAGGAGGCAGACCGGCTCGGCTACGCCGTCTGCTGGGCCGCCGAGGCCTACGGCTCGGACGCCGCGACCGTGCTCACCTGGGTCGCCGCCCAGACCGAGCGCATCGACGTCGGCTCGGCCATCTTCCAGATCCCGGCCCGCCAGCCCGCGATGACCGCGATGACCGCCGCCACCCTCGACTCGCTCTCCGGCGGCCGCTTCCGCCTCGGCCTCGGCGTCTCCGGACCGCAGGTCTCCGAGGGCTGGTACGGCGTCAAGTTCGACAAGCCGCTGGCACGCACGCGTGAGTACGTCGAGATCGTCCGCAAGGCCATGACCCGCGAGCGCCTGTCCTACGAGGGCGAGCACTGGACCCTGCCGCTGCCCGACGGCCCCGGCAAGCCGATCAAGCTGACCGTGCACCCGCAGCGCGAGCACATCCCGCTGTACATCGCCGCGATCGGCCCGAAGAACCTGGAGCAGACCGGCGAGATCGCCGACGGCGCCCTGCTGATCTTCCCCTCCGCCGAGCACCTGGAGGAGACCGCGATCAAGCACCTGCGCGCGGGCCGCGAGGAGGCCGGCAAGACCCTCGACGGCTTCGACATCTGCCCGACCCTGCCCCTCGCCCTCGGCGAGGACAAGGACGTCCCGCTGCTGGCCGACTTCTTCCGCCCCTACACCGCGCTCTACGTCGGCGGCATGGGCAGCCGCAAGCAGAACTTCTACAACCAGCTCGCCCGGCGCATGGGCTACGAGCAGGCCGCCACCGAGATCCAGGACAAGTACCTCGCCGGCGACAAGCAGGGCGCCGCGGCCGCCGTACCGCACGAACTGATCGACCGCACCACCCTGCTGGGCTCCGTCGACCGCATCGCCGACCGGATGAAGGCCTACGCCGCCGCCGGTGTCACCACCCTCACCGTGACCCCCGCGGGCTTCACCCTGGACGACCGCCTGGCCGCACTGCGCGCCGGCGTCGAGGCCATGGAGCGCGCCGGGCTGGCGTGAGTCACCGGCATCGGCGGGAAGGGGAGTTTCAGCGGCCGTGGTGGGGGCTCGGGGGTCTTCCCCGCCACGGCCGTCGTCCAGCACAACGCGCCGGACCGGGCGCGGGTTACGCCCCGGGCACGTCCTCCTTTTGGCGGAGTCGCCCGACACAACTGTTGCGGCCCCTGCGGCACGGCACTTGACTCGTTCTTCGCGGACCCTGCGGAACCCGCGCATCCCGCGGAGAGCGAGAGGTGCCTCAGATGCTTTCGGCCAAGAGTCTTTTCCAGGAGATCCTCGACAACGACGAGTCCTTCCGGCTGTTCTGCTCCATCGCCGCGAGCGGGGAGTCGCAAGGAGGCTGGGAGAACGCCCGGATCGCCGCGCTGGTCCCCGCGAGCGAACGCGGCCTCGCCCCCAAGATCACCCGGCACGGCGCCGACGAGGACAAACACGGCCGGATCTTCAACGCCCTGCTGAAGAAGCGCGGCCTCGAACCCGTCCCCGTGCCGCCCGAGACGGACTACACGATGCTCCTGGAGCGGCACGGCATCGGCCTCGCCCACGACAAGCTCAAGGGCGACGAACCGCTCACCGTGCAGGACATCGTCACCTACCTCGCCCACAGCCGGGTCACCGAGCAGCGCGCCTCCGAGCAGATGGAACTGCTGCGCAGACACTTCGCCGACCACCCCGACATCGGCCGCGCGGTGAAGATGATCTCGGGCGACGAGGACAACCACCTCGCCTACTGCCACGAGGAACTCCTGCGCTTCGCCCGCGCCGGCCACGGCCGCGCCATCCAGCGCACCCTGCGCGAGAGCGCGCTCGCCGAGATCCGCATCTACCGCGACGTCAGCCTCGCCGTCATGGCCCACATGGGCCGCCTCCTCGGCTGGTCCCGGGCCAGGTCGGCCGTCCTCGCGGCCGGTATCCACGCCCTGTACGCCTGGGAGCGGTTCGCGGGCTGGCGCCGCATGGTCTGTCTGAAGACCCCCGAACGCCGCGACGCGCTCGGCGGACCGGCCACCCCCGCGCCCGAGTTCGCGTGAGAGTGCGCGCGAGTCAGAGCCAGTCCCGGCTCTTGAACAGCCGGTACAGCAGCACCTCCAAGGCGGCCATGAGCACGATCAGCGTCGGATACGACCCCACCCAGTGCAGCTCGGGCATGTGGTCGAAGTTCATGCCGTAGATCCCCGCCAGCATCGTCGGGACCGCGGCCATGGCAGCCCACGCCGAGATCTTCCGCATGTCGTCGTTCTGCCGGACGCTCGTCTGCGCCAGATGCGCCGACAGAATGTCCGACACGAGCCGGTCCAGGCCCTCCACCGACTCGTTCACGCGCGTCAGATGGTCGCTCACGTCCTGGAAGTACGGCCGCGCCTTGGCGTCCACGAACGGCACCGCCATCCCGAAGGCGCCGGTGCCCGCGAGCCTGGCCACCGGCAGCGTCAGCGGGCCCGTCGCCCGGCGGAACTCCAGCACCTGCCGCTTGAAGGTGTAGATCCGCGACGCCGTGTGCCGCGACCCGCCGCGCTCCGGCGAGAACACCTCCGCCTCCAGCTCCTCCAGGTCGGTCTGCAGCTCGTCCGCGACCTCCAGATAGTGGTCGACGGTCGCGTCGGTGATCGCGTACAGCACCGCCGTGGGACCCTTGGCCAGCATCTCCGGCTCGTTCTCGAGACGTCGTCGAACCGCCGCAAGCGGGGCGCCCTCGCCATGACGGACCGTGACCACGAAGGAGTCACCGAGGAAGATCATCACCTCGCCCGAGGAGACGGTGTCGCCCTCCGGCTCGTAGACGACCGGTTTCAGCACCATGAACAGCGAGTCCTCGTACACCTCCAGTTTCGGCCGCTGGTGAGCCTTCAAAGCGTCCTCGACCGCCAGCGGATGCAGCGCGAACTCCTCGCTGACCAGGTCGAACTCGTCCGGTGACGGCTCGTGCAGACCGATCCACACGAACCCGCCGGCCGCGCGCGCCGTATCCAGCGCGTCGGACAGGTCCGACGGTCCCTCGGTCCGCCTCCCGTCGTGATAGACGGCGCAGTCGACGATCACGGAGCGAATTCTCCCCTCGGACGGCCGCCACCGCACCCGTTCATATGCCTACCCTGGTCCGCATGCCCACGCTGCTTCTGGTCCGGCACGGACGCTCCACCGCCAACACCGCGGGACTGCTCGCCGGCTGGACGCCCGGCGTCGCCCTCGACGAGCGCGGCCTCGCACAGGCCGCCGCGCTGCCCGGACGGCTCGCCGACCTCCCGATCCGCGAGATCGTCACCAGCCCCCTGCAACGCTGCCGGGAGACGATCCAGCCGCTGCTCGACGCCCGCCCCGACCTCACCGTCCACGAGGACGAGCGCATCGGCGAGGCCCACTACGGCGACTGGTCGGGCCGTAAGCTCGCCGAACTCATGGACGACCCCCTCATGCAGGTCGTCCAGGCCCACCCCTCCGCCGCCGCCTTCCCCGGCGGCGAGTCCATGCGCGCCATGCAGACCCGCGCCGCCGAAGCCGTACGGGAATGGAACGCGCGCGTGGAGCGCGACCACGGCGACGACGCCGTCTATCTCATGTGTTCGCACGGCGACATCATCAAGTCGCTCGTGGCGGAAGCACTCGGACTTCATCTCGACCTCTTCCAGCGGATCTCCGTCGAACCGTGTTCCATCACCGCGATCCGCTACACCCGGCTGCGGCCGTTTCTCGTCCGCCTCGGGGACACCGGCGACTTCGCCTCCCTGGTGCCGCGCGAGGAGCCCCCGAACGACCAGGCGACCGTCGGGGGCGGTGCGGGCGCACCGTGATCGTCGGCCGCAGTAGGGTGAATCCACCGCAACTGCGCCGCGATTGCCCCTCTTCACGATTCTTGGAGCTGGACGTGTCCCGTCAGGTGTTCCTCTACGACCCCCCGGACCGCTTCGTGGCCGGTACGGTCGGACTGCCCGGGCGCCGTACGTTCTTCCTCCAGGCCACCGCCGGCTCCCGGGTGACCAGCGTGGCCCTGGAGAAGACCCAGGTCGCCGCGCTCGCCGAACGGATGGACGAGCTGCTGGACGAGGTCGTACGCCGCACCGGAGGCAGCGCGGCCGTCCCCGCCGTCGCCCCCACCGAGATCTCCGACACCGCCCCCCTGGACACCCCCGTCGAGGAGGAGTTCCGGGTCGGCACCATGGCCCTCGCCTGGGACGGCGAGGAACAGCGCATGATCGTCGAGGCACAGGCCCTCGTGGAGCTCGACGCCGACTCCGAGGAGGACCTCGCCGAGGCGGAGGAGAGACTTCTGCAGGACGAGGAGAACGGACCCCCGATGCTGCGGGTCCGCCTCACCGGGGCGCAGGCCCGCGCCTTCGCCAAGCGCGCCCTGGACGTCGTCAACGCCGGCCGGCCGCCCTGCCCGCTGTGCAGCCTGCCGCTCGACCCGGAGGGACACGTATGTCCGCGCCAGAACGGATACCGCCGCGGAGCATGACACCGGCGGACCTGCTCGCCGAGGGCGAGCTGACCGTACGCGGACGCCTGCGCGAGGCCTCCAACGCGGCGCTGTACTGCACCTTGGCCCACGAAGGTCAGGAAATCACCTGCATCTACAAACCCGTCGCCGGGGAACGCCCCCTGTGGGACTTCCCCGACGGCACCCTCGCCCAGCGCGAGCTGGCCGCCTACGAGGTCTCCGAGGCGACCGGCTGGCAGCTGGTCCCGCCCACCGTGCTGCGCGACGGCCCCTACGGCGAGGGCATGGTCCAGCTGTGGATCGAGGCGACGGCCGACGCCGAGCTGCTCGCCCTGGTCGACGGCGAGGAGCCCGAGCCCGGCTGGAAGGCCATCGGGTTCGCCGAGGTGGGGGAGGGGCAGACCGCGCTGCTCGTGCACGCCGACGACGAGCGGCTGCGGCGGCTCGCCGTACTCGACGCGGTGATCAACAACGCCGACCGCAAGGGCGGCCATCTGCTGCCCGCAGCCGACGGCCGCCTCTACGGCATCGACCACGGCGTCTCCTTCCACGCCGAGAACAAGCTGCGCACCCTGCTGTGGGGCTGGGCGGGCGAGCCGCTGCCCGAGGAGGCGGTCGCCGTCCTGAAGGGCCTCAAGGAGTCCCTGCTGCCCGGCGGGCCCCTCGCCGAGCGTCTCGCCCCGCTGATCACCCCCGCCGAGACCGACGCCACACGCGCGCGGGTCGAGGCGCTGCTGGCCTCCGGAAAACACCCCGAACCCAGTGGGGAGTGGCCCGCGATCCCCTGGCCACCCGTGTGAGCACACCGGGCGGCAGAACACAAGAGTGCCTTCCCGGCCAACCGGCGTCCTCCGGTTCGTATCCGGAACTCCAGTCCGGTTAGGCTCGACACATGCATGCCTGGCCCGCTTCCGAGGTCCCCGCCCTGCCTGGTCAGGGCCGCGACCTGAGGATCCACGACACCGCGACCGGTGGGCTCGTCACCCTCGAGCCCGGTCCCGTCGCCCGCCTCTACGTCTGCGGCATCACGCCGTACGACGCCACCCACATGGGGCACGCGGCGACCTACAACGCGTTCGACCTCGTCCAGCGCGTCTGGCTGGACACCAAGCGGCAGGTTCACTACGTCCAGAACGTGACCGACGTCGACGACCCGCTCCTGGAGCGGGCCAAGCGTGACGACATCGACTGGGTCGCCCTGGCGGAGAAGGAGACCGCCCTCTTCCGCGAGGACATGACCGCGCTGCGGATGCTCCCGCCGCAGCACTACATAGGCGCCGTCGAGGCCATACCCGGCATCGTGCCGCTCGTCGAGCGGCTGCGGGACATGGGCGCCGCCTACGAGCTCGAAGGCGACATCTACTTCTCCGTCGAGGCCGACCCCCACTTCGGGCAGGTCTCGAACCTCGACGCCGCCGCCATGCGGCTGCTCTCCGCCGAGCGGGGCGGCGACCCGGACCGGCCCGGCAAGAAGAACCCGCTCGACCCGATGCTGTGGATGGCCGCCCGCGAGGGCGAGCCCAGCTGGGACGGCGCCACCCTCGGCCCCGGCCGGCCCGGCTGGCACATCGAGTGCGTCGCCATCGCCCTCGACCACTTCGGCATGGGCTTCGACGTCCAGGGCGGCGGCTCCGACCTCGCCTTCCCGCACCACGAGATGGGCGCCTCGCACGCCCAGGTGCTCACCGGCGAGTTCCCCATGGCCAAGGCGTACGTCCACGCCGGCATGGTCGCCCTGCACGGCGAGAAGATGTCGAAGTCCAAGGGCAACCTGGTCTTCGTCTCGGCGCTGCGCCGCGAGGGCGTCGACCCCGCCGCCATCCGCCTCGCCCTGCTCGCCCACCACTACCGCGCCGACTGGGAGTGGACCGACCAGGTCCTCAGGGACGCCCTGGACCGGCTCGGCCGCTGGCGCGCCGCCGTCTCCCGGCCCGACGGCCCGGCCGCCGAGGCGCTCGTCGACGAGATCCGCGAGGCCCTCGCGAACGACCTCGACGCCCCGGCCGCGCTCGCCGCCGTCGACCGCTGGGTCGCCCGCCAGGAGTCCGAGGGCGGCACCGACATCGGCGCGCCCGGTGTCGCCTCGCGCGCGGTGGACGCGCTGCTGGGCGTGGCCCTGTAGTTCGGTGTCCCGAAGGGCGCTTCCTCCCGCAGGTCAGGGGAGCAAGCGCCCTTCGTCATAGCTGCGCTGACGAACGGTCATGGCCCACAGGGCTGTGCGGACGGCGGTCCTGTGATGGGGTGACAACCCCAGACGATCACGCGGCCGGTCCCCGACCGGCCCCCGGCACAAGGACGCGCAGTGGCCTTTGCGCACCCCTCCCGCAGACACTTACTCACCGCCACCGCGGCCCTCTCGGCCACCGCCCTCGCCGGCGGCACCGCCCACGCGGCCGCGGCACCCCGGCACCCCTGGCCCGAGCAGTTCCCGCTGCCCAACGGCTGGCAGCCCGAAGGCATCGCCATCGGCCCCGGCCCGTACGCCTGCTTCGGCTCCCTCGGGCACGCCGACCTCTACCGGGTCCATCTCCCCACCGGCCGCGGCACCCGCGTGCGCACCGGCCTCGACGAGACGCACCCCACCGTCGGACTCAAGTCCGACCGCTACGGCCGGCTCTTCCTGGCGGGCGGCCCCAGCGGCGAACTGCGCACGGTCGACGCCCGCACCGGCGAGGTGGAGCGGATCGTCCCGGTGGGCGGCACCTTCGTCAACGACGTCATCCTCACCCCGGGCGCCGCCTGGTTCACCGACTCCTTCACCGACGTGCTGTACCGGCTCGAACTGGGCGCACGCAACGAGCCCGGCGAGGCCCGTACCGTACGGCTCGGCGGGGACTGGGTACAGGGCGACGACTTCACCGCCAACGGCATCGAGCGCACTCCCGACGGCAGCGCCCTGCTCGTGGTGAACGCCTTCGCCGGCGGCGGCACCCTGATGCGCGTCGACCCGCGCACCGGAGTGGCCCGCGCGGTCGACCTCGGCGGCGCGCTCCTGCCCAACGGCGACGGCCTGCTGCTGCTCGGCCGCACCCTCTACGTCGTCCAGCAGTGGCAGAACGCCATCGACGTCTTCCGCCTGAACTCCGCCGGTACCCGGGGCTCGCTGATCACCCGCATCCAGGACCCGGCCCGCTTCCGCATCCCGACGACGGCCGCGGCCTGGGGCGACCGCATCTACCTGCCCAACGCCCGCTTCGACGTCGAGGAGCCCACCCCCGACACCGACTACGACGTCGTGGCGGTGGACCGGGTGTGACACGAAAGAGGGGCGGTGCGTGGCGCACCGCCCCTCTTCGGTCATGCCCTCAGTCCTCGGAACCGTCCCCGTCGTCCGCGCCCGGCTTGGGCGGCTTCGGCGGCCGGTTGCGGTCCCCGCCGGAGCTGTCCCGCCGGTACGGCGAGCCCTCGCCGTCCGTGGCGTGCCCGCCCGCCGTGCCGCCGCCGTCCCTGCGCCGCAGATAGCGCTCGAACTCCCGGGCGATGGCCTCGCCCGACGCCTCCGGCAGCTCCGCGGTGTCCCGCGCCTCCTCCAGCGTCTGCACGTACTCCGCGACCTCGGTGTCCTCGGCGGCCAGCTGGTCCACGCCGACCTGCCAGGCGCGCGCGTCCTCGGGCAGCTCGCCCAGCGGGATACGCACGTCGATCAGGTCCTCCAGGCGGTTGAGCAGCGCCAGTGTCGCCTTCGGGTTCGGCGGCTGCGACACATAGTGCGGTACGGCCGCCCACAGCGACACCGCCGGGACGCCCGCGTGCGTGCACGCCTCCTGAAGGACGCCGACGATGCCCGTCGGGCCCTCGTACTTGGTCTCCTCCAGGTTCATCCGGCGGGCCAGGTCAGGGTCGGACGTGGTCCCGCTGATCGGGACCGGGCGGGTGTGCGGGGTGTCGCCGAGCAGGGCGCCCAGGACGACCACCAGCTCCACACCCAGCTCGTGCGCGAACCCGAGCAGTTCGTTGCAGAACGACCGCCAGCGCATCGACGGTTCGATGCCACGCACCAGCACCAGATCGCGCGGCTTGTCCCCGCCGACCCGGACGACCGACAGTCTCGTCGTGGGCCAGGTGATCTTGCGTACGCCGTTGTCCATGAACACCGTGGGGCGGTTCACCTGGAAGTCGTAGTAGTCCTCGGCGTCCAGCGCCGCGAACACCTCACCCTTCCACTCCCTCTCCAGATGCGCGACCGCGGTGGAGGCGGCGTCGCCGGCATCGTTCCAGCCCTCGAACGCGGCCACCATGACCGGGTCGATCAGCTCGGGAACCCCCTCGAGCTCGATCACCCAGTGCCTCCTTCCGACGTGCCCTCGCTTGACGTCCCAACCTTACGGCGTTCGGCGGGGGCGCCCGCAGCCCCCTTGCGCGGGGGAGTGAACGGATCACTGCCCCGTTCGCCACCCCGGAACACCCCGAACGATCACAGGGGGCCGGTACGCCGGCACGGTCCTGCGATATTTGGACGCATGGCGACGATCGACGGACTGAACCCCGGCACCTTCGGCATCTACACCTTCGACTTCGAACACCAACCGGCCGCGCGCATCGGCGAGTCGGCGCGGGAACTGGAGCAACTGGGCTGGCGCGCCCTGTGGTTCCCCGAAGTGGGCGGCCGTGAGGCGCTCTCCCTCGCCGACCGGCTCCTCGCCGCCACCGAGCGCCTGACCGTGATCAACGGCATCGCGCAGATCTGGGCCCGCGACGCCCGCACCGCCCAGGGCGGGGCGCTGCTGCTGGCCGACGCCTTCCCGGACCGGCACGTCCTCGGTCTCGGCTTCGGCGGCACGCCCCACGCCGGCGTCAGGCCGCTGGCCGCGATGGGCGCCTACCTCGACGACATGGACGCCCTCCAGCCGCCCGCCACCGCGCCCCTGAAGTCCCCGGTACGCCGGCTGCTGGCCGCGTACGGCCCCAAGATGCTCGGCCTCGCCCGCGACCGCACGGCAGGCGCCCACACCTACCACGTCAACGTGGCCCACACCGCCGAGGCCCGCGAGATCCTCGGCCCCGACGCCTTCCTCGGCGTCGAGCACGCCGTGCTGCTGGAGACCGACGCCGGCCGGGCCCGCGCGATCGCCCGCGAGCACCTGGTGCCGTACCTCAACACCCCGTACAACCTCGCCAAGTTCCGCCGCCTCGGCTACACCGAGGAGGAACTCGCCCACGGCGGAAGCGACCGACTCGTCGACGACCTCGTCCTGTGGGGCGAGCCGGAGAGCGTCGCCGCCCGGCTGCGCGGCCACTTGGAGGCGGGCGCCGACCATGTCGCCGTCCAGGTCGTCGGCACCGCGCCCGGCGAGTCCTCGATGCCGTCCTGGAGGCGGCTCGGCGAGGTCCTGCTCGACGGTTGAGGCGGCACGCGAAAGGGGCGGCTCCTGTGCGGGGAGCCGCCCCTCTCACGGGCGTAGGACCGTCCGGCCGTCGTTCCTGTCGGCCCTACTTCTCGCCGAGCGAGCCCCGACCTACTTCTTGTCGAGCAGGTCCTGGACCTTCGCCCGCACCTCGTCCGTGGCCAGGCCGCGGATCGTCAGGGTGGTGCGGCGGCGCAGCACGTCGTCCGGGGTCTCGGCCCACTCGTTGTCACGGGCCCAGGCGACCTGCGCCCAGATCTCCGGCGCGTCCGGGTGGACGCGCTCGGCCAGCTCGGGGTTGTCGTTGGCCAGCCGGGCGATGTCGAAGGCCAGCGAGCCGTAGTGCGTCGCCAGGTGCCGGGCGGTGTCCGCCGCCATGCGCGGGCCGGGCGCGGGGCCGTCGGTCAGCAGGCGGTGGGCGACCGCGCGCGGGTTGGCGACACCCGGCAGCGGCAGCTTCTTCGGCAGCGAGGAGATCGGCTCGAAGTCCTCGCCCAGCGGGTGACCCGGCAGCGCCTCGAGCTTCTGCATCACCGTACGGCCGATGTGGCGGAAGGTCGTCCACTTGCCGCCCGCGACGGACAGCATGCCGCCCTTGCCCTCGGTCACCACGGTCTCGCGCTTGGCCTTCGCGGTGTCGCCGGGGCCGCCCGGCAGCACCCGCAGACCGGCGAACGCGTACGTGATCAGGTCACGGTCGAGCTGCTGGTCGCGGATGGAGAACGCGGCCTCGTCGAGTATCTGGGCCGTGTCCTTCTCGGTGACCGCGACGTCCGCCGGGTCGCCCTCGTACTCCTCGTCGGTCGTGCCGAGCAGCAGCATGTCCTCCCAGGGGAGGGCGAAGGTGATGCGGTACTTGTCGATCGGGGTGGCCAGCGCGGCCTTCCACGGGGAGGTGCGCTTCAGGACCAGATGCGCGCCCTTGGACAGGCGGATGGAGGGCGCCGCGTTCGGGTCCTCCATCTTGCGCAGGTGGTCCACCCAGGGGCCGGTCGCGTTGAGCACCAGCCGGGCGCTGACGCCGAACTCGTCACCGGACAGCCGGTCGCGCAGCTCGGCACCGGTGACCCGGCCCTTGGTGAAGCGCAGGCCGGTGACCTCGGCGTGGTTGAGGACGACCGCGCCCGCCTCGACGGCCGCGCGGACCGTCATCAGCGCCATGCGCGCGTCGTTCATCTGGTCGTCGCCGTACACGGCCACGGCCTTGAGGTTGTCGGTGCGCAGCTCGGGCACGTCCTGCGCCGCCTTCGCCGGCGACAGCAGGTGGCCCACGCCGTCACCGAACGCGGAGAGCGCGGAGTAGGCGAAGACGCCCGCCCCGAGCTTCGCCGCGCCGTGCGGCCCGCCCTTGTACACGGGGAGGTAGAACGTGAGCGGGTTCGCCAGGTGGGGGGCCACCTGACGGGAGACCGCACGGCGCTCGAAGTGGTTCTCCGCCACCAGCTTCACTGCGCCGGTCTGCAGGTAGCGCAAGCCCCCGTGGAGCAGCTTGGAGGAGGCGGAGGAGGTGGCGCCGGCCCAGTCGCCGGCGTCGACCAGAGCCACCCTGAGACCGGACTGCGCGGCGTGCCAGGCCGTGGAGATGCCCAGGATGCCGCCGCCGATGACGAGAAGGTCGTACGACGCCTTGGAGAGCTGCTCCCGGGTCTCGGCGCGGCTCGGGTTCGAGCCGGACGCCGGGTGCGTGCCCAGGGCAGGTACGGACTGCAGGGTGGACTGCGTGGTCATGGGGTTTCTTACTCCTCGTCCTCGATCCAGCCCATGGTCCGCTCGACGGCCTTGAGCCAGGTCTTGTACTCACGGTCGCGGGTCTCCGCGTCCATGCGGGGGGTCCACTCGGCGGCCCGGCGCCAGTTGGCGCGCAGGTCGTCGGTGCTGGTCCAGAAGCCGACGGCCAGACCGGCGGCGTAGGCGGCGCCGAGGCAGGTGGTCTCGGCGACCATCGGGCGCACCACGGGGGCGTCCAGGAAGTCCGAGAGCGTCTGCATCAGCAGGTTGTTGGAGGTCATGCCGCCGTCGACCTTCAGGGCCGACAGCTCGACGCCGGAGTCCTTCGTCATGGCGTCGGTGATCTCACGGGTCTGCCAGGCCGTGGCCTCCAGGACGGCACGCGCGAGGTGCGCCTTGGTGACGTACCGGGTCAGGCCGGCGATGACACCGCGGGCGTCGGAGCGCCAGTGCGGAGCGAACAGGCCGGAGAAGGCCGGCACGAAGTAGGCGCCGCCGTTGTCCTCGACCGTGAGCGCGAGCGTCTCGATCTCGGCCGCGGTGGAGATCAGGCCCATCTGGTCGCGCATCCACTGCACCAGCGAACCGGTGACGGCGATCGAGCCCTCCAGGGCGTAGACCGGCTGCTGGTCGCCGATCCGGTAGCCGACCGTGGTCAGCAGGCCCGAGTAGGAGTTGATGATCTTCTCGCCGGTGTTCATCAGCATGAACGTGCCGGTGCCGTACGTGGACTTCGCCTCGCCCTCGGAGAAGCAGGTCTGGCCGAACAGGGCCGCCTGCTGGTCGCCGAGCGCGGAGGCGACCGGGATGCCGCCGAGCAGGTCGCCGAGCTTGCCGCCGGTGACCTCGCCGTAGACCTCGGCGGAGGAGCGGATCTCGGGCAGCATCGCCAGCGGCACGCCGATGGACTCGGCGATCTTGTCGTCCCACTCCAGCGTGTGGAGGTTCATCAGCATGGTGCGGGAGGCGTTGGTGACGTCGGTGTAGTGCTTGCCGCCGTTGACACCGCCGGTCAGGTTCCAGATGACCCAGGTGTCCATGGTGCCGAAGAGGATGTCCCCGGCTTCGGCGCGCTCGCGCAGGCCCTCGACGTTGTCCAGCAGCCAGCGGGCCTTGGGGCCGGCGAAGTACGACGCCAGCGGCAGACCGGTCTCGCGGCGGAAGCGGTCCTGGCCGACGTTGCGGCCGAGCTCCCTGCACAGGGCGTCGGTGCGGGTGTCCTGCCACACGATGGCGTTGTGGACGGGCTCACCGGTGTTCTTGTCCCACAGCACGGTGGTCTCGCGCTGGTTGGTGATGCCGATGGCCTTGATGTCGTCGCGGGTGATGCCGGCCTTCTGGACGGCTCCGGCGACGACCTCCTGGACGTTGGTCCAGATCTCGTTGGCGTCGTGCTCGACCCAGCCCGGCTTCGGGAAGATCTGCTCGTGCTCCTTCTGGTCGACGGAGACGATACGGCCGTCCCGGTCGAAGACGATGCAGCGGCTGGAGGTCGTGCCCTGGTCGATGGCGGCGATGAAGGGGCCGGCGTGGGCGTCGGTCACTGTGTGCTCCTGGAGGTCCTTGGGTTACGGGGCTGTACGTACGGCGCGTATGCCTAGGTCTGGTTAAACGAAAGCGACCTTGTAGATACCCGCGGCGATCGCCGCGCCGATCAGCGGACCGACGACGGGGATCCAGGCGTAGCCCCAGTCGGAGCCGCCCTTGTTGGGCAGGGGCAGAAGGGCGTGCACGATACGCGGGCCGAGGTCACGGGCCGGGTTGATCGCGTAGCCGGTCGGACCGCCGAGCGACAGACCGATGGAGACGACCACCAGGGCGGTGATCAGTGCGCCCAGGATGCCCAGGCCGTTGCCGTTGTCGTTCAGGCCCTGCGTGAGGACGGCGAGCACCAGCACGATCGTGCCGATGATCTCGGTGGCGAGGTTCTGCACCGCGTTCCGGATCTCCGGACCGGTGGAGAAGACACCCAGGACCGGGCCGGCGCCCGTCTCCTGGGCCTCGACGGCCTTGGTGGCGGTTTCCTGCGCACCCGGACCGCCGACGATCTCCTTGTCGGTCAGGTGCGCCTGGAACTGGCCGTAGTACGCGACCCAGACCAGAGCCGCGCCGATCATGGCACCGAGCACCTGGCCGCCCCAGTAGGTGGCGACGTTGCTCCAGTCGTTGTCCTTGATCGCGAGTGCGAGCGTGACCGCCGGATTGAGGTGTGCGCCGGACAGCGGCGCCGAGGTGTAGACCGCCGTCAGCACGGCGAAACCCCACCCGAAGGTGATGGCGAGCCAGCCGGCGTTGCGGGCCTTGGAGGCCTTCAGCGTCACGGCGGCGCAGACGCCACCGCCGAGCAGGATGAGTATGGCGGTACCGATGGTCTCGCCGATGAAGATGTCGGAGCTGGACACCCGCGACTCCTTTGTCCTTCGTCCAGGGGAAGCAGACCCCGAGTCCCTTCGGGGGTGCTGCGCCCTCGGGGGTGAGAGCTTGCCGGTCCCTTGGCGTTGTCACACTCTAGCGCGTATTGCCGGTAGGTGTTCGACAATGCCGACCGATGGACGGGAGTCTTGCTTCGGCGTAACGCGCACGTCAAGAGTTCTGTTATCGAAAGCACGATCGTTATTGATCGACTCGGCTTGTCGCCGGTGCGTCCGTGCCTGTACAGCTTCGGGCTTTATGCCCACCTTGCACCGGGTTTCAGGGTAGGCCGAAGGCCGGAACGCCGTCGTGGCGTCCCGGCCGGGTGAGGCAGTTGCTCAGAAGCGTCCGGCGCCCAGATCCCGCGACACAGCACGGGCACAGTCGCGCACGGCCGCGATCAGCTCGGGGCGCACCTCGCCGTCGCGGCCCAGCCGCTCCACGGCACCCGTGATGCCCACCGCGCCCACCGGCATGCGCCGGCGGTCGTGGATCGGCGCGGCGACGGACGCCACGCCCTCCCAGGTCTCCTCCACGTCCGCCGCGTAGCCACGCGCGCGTGTGATGTCGAGGATGTGCTCGAAGGCCTCCAGGTCGCACACCGTGCGGTCCGTGAAGGCCTTGCGGTCCGCCTCCATCGCCTCGCTGTGCGCGACCGGGTCGTACGCCGACAGCACCTTGCCCAGCGCCGTGGAGTGCAAGGGCTGCATGGCCCCGATCTCCAGCACTTGACGGCTGTCGTCCGGACGGAAGACGTGGTGCACGATCAGCACGCCCTGCTGGTGCAGCACGCCCAGATACACGCTCTCGCCGCTGGAGCGGGCCAGGTCGTCCGTCCACACGAGGGCCCGCGCGCGCAGCTCGTGCACATCCAGGTAGGTGGTGCCCAGGCGCAGCAGCTCCGCGCCCAGCTGATAGCGGCCCGAGGCCTCGTCCTGCTCGACGAACCCCTCCTGCTGCAGGGTGCGCAGGATGCCGTGCGCGGTGCCCTTGGCGAGACCCAGCGAGGAGGCGATGTCCGACAGGCCCAGCCGTCGCTCGCCGCCCCCGAGCAGGCGCAGCATCGCCGCCGCCCGCTCCAGCGACTGGATGTTCCGTGCCATCGCCGTCCTGCCTCCGTCCCCTTCGACCGTCGAGCCGTGGCACCATGCCGCTGTTCGACACGATCCACTGTTCGGCAATGTCGAACACTACCGGTCCATGCCGACCCCGCGCTAATGGTCGTCCGATGGCGGTCGCCTTTCGGTCACCGCTCGTTCGCCACATCATGGGTCACGTGCCCACCGGCACGGACCCCGCCGCCTGCTCGTCCGGGTGGTGGACGCCCCTGACCACAGGCCGGGGGTCCCGGCTACCCTGACGGCGTGCGCCCTCTCGGGGAAGCCCCCACGGGCTTCACCGCTAAGACCTGCAAGGCCTGGTCCTAGGGGCGCAAAGCCGACAGCCGTCGCATCCGAGGGAGCCCTTCATGGCCTCTGTGCCGCCGACCCCTTCCGCCGACAGCCGGACCCGCGCGTCCGCGCTCCGCCAGGCGCTCGCCACCCGTGTGGTGGTGGCCGACGGAGCCATGGGCACGATGCTCCAGGCCCAGGACCCGTCCATGGAGGACTTCCAGCAGCTGGAAGGCTGCAACGAGGTCCTCAACGTCACCCGGCCCGACATCGTGGCGTCCGTGCACGAGGCGTACTTCGACGCCGGCGTGGACTGCGTGGAGACCAACACCTTCGGCGCCAACCTCACCGCCCTCGGCGAGTACGACATCGCCGACCGGGACGCCGAGCTGTCCGAGGCCGGCGCCCGCATCGCCCGCGAGACCGCCGACGCCTACGCCGCCCGCGACGGCCGGCAGCGCTGGGTGCTGGGCTCCATGGGCCCGGGCACCAAGCTGCCCACCCTGGGCCACACCACCTTCACCGCCATCCGCGACTCCTACCAGCGCAACGCCGAGGGACTCCTCGCCGGCGGCGCCGACGCCCTGCTGGTGGAGACCACCCAGGACCTGCTCCAGACCAAGGCCTCCGTCATCGCCGCCCGCCGCGCGATGGAGACGGCCGGCTACGACGTGCCGCTCATCGTCTCCGTCACCGTCGAGACCACCGGCACCATGCTGCTCGGCTCCGAGATCGGCGCCGCCCTGACGGCCCTGGAGCCGCTCGGCATCGACATGATCGGCCTGAACTGCGCCACCGGCCCCGCCGAGATGAGCGAGCACCTGCGCTACCTCGCCCGGACCGCCCGCATCCCGCTGTCCTGCATGCCCAACGCCGGCCTGCCCGTGCTCACCGCCGACGGCGCCCACTACCCGCTGACCGCGCCGGAGCTCGCCGACGCGCAGGAGAACTTCGTCCGCGACTACGGCCTGTCCCTGATCGGCGGCTGCTGCGGCACCACGCCCGAGCATCTGCGCCAGGTGGTGGAGCGGGTCCGCGAGCTGGCCCCCGCCGAGCGCAGCCCCCGCCCCGAGCCCGGCGCCGCCTCGCTGTACCAGACCGTGCCCTTCCGCCAGGACACCTCCTACCTGGCCATCGGCGAGCGCACCAACGCCAACGGCTCCAAGAAGTTCCGCGACGCCATGCTCGAGGCCCGCTGGGACGACTGCGTGGAGATGGCGCGCGAGCAGATCCGCGAGGGCGCGCACATGCTCGACCTGTGCGTGGACTACGTCGGCCGCGACGGCGTCGCCGACATGGAAGAGCTGGCCGGCCGCTTCGCCACCGCCTCCACCCTGCCGATCGTGCTGGACTCCACCGAGGTCGACGTCATCGAGGCGGGCCTGCAGAAGCTCGGCGGCCGCGCGGTGATCAACTCGGTGAACTACGAGGACGGCGACGGCCCCGAGTCCCGCTTCGCCCGCGTCACCCGCCTCGCCCAGGAGCACGGCGCCGCACTGATCGCGCTGACCATCGACGAGGAGGGCCAGGCCCGCACCGCCGAGAAGAAGGTCGAGATCGCCGAGCGGCTCATCGACGACCTGACCGGCAACTGGGGCATCCGCGAGGAGGACATCCTCGTCGACTGCCTCACCTTCACCATCTGCACCGGCCAGGAGGAGTCCCGGCGCGACGGCATCGCCACCATCGAGGGCATCCGCGAGCTCAAGCGTCGCCACCCGGACGTGCAGACCACCCTCGGCCTGTCCAACATCTCCTTCGGCCTCAACCCTGCCGCCCGCATCCTGCTGAACTCCGTCTTCCTCGACGAGTGCGTCAAGGCGGGCCTGGACTCGGCGATCGTGCACGCCTCCAAGATCCTGCCCATCGCCCGCTTCGACGAGGAGCAGGTGCAAACCGCCCTCGACCTCATCTACGACCGCCGCAGCGAGGGCTACGACCCGCTGCAGAAGCTGATGCAGCTCTTCGAGGGCGCCACCGCCAAGTCCCTGAAGGCCGGCAAGGCAGAGGAACTGGCCGCGCTGCCGCTGGACGAGCGCCTCAAGCGGCGCATCATCGACGGCGAGAAGAACGGCCTGGAGGCCGACCTCGACGCCGCCCTCGAAACCCGCCCGGCCCTGGACATCGTCAACGAGACCCTCCTCGACGGCATGAAGGTCGTCGGCGAGCTGTTCGGCTCCGGCCAGATGCAGCTGCCGTTCGTGCTCCAGTCCGCCGAGGTGATGAAGACGGCCGTCGCCCACCTCGAACCGCACATGGAGAAGACCGACGAGGCCGGCAAGGGCACCATCGTCCTCGCCACCGTCCGCGGCGACGTGCACGACATCGGCAAGAACCTCGTCGACATCATCCTGTCCAACAACGGCTACAACGTCGTCAACCTCGGCATCAAGCAGCCGGTCTCCGCGATCCTGGACGCCGCCGAGGAGCACCGGGCCGACGTCATCGGCATGTCCGGTCTCCTGGTGAAGTCCACCGTGATCATGAAGGAGAACCTGCAGGAGCTCAACGCCCGCGGCCTCGCGGCGAACTACCCCGTCATCCTCGGCGGCGCCGCGCTGACCCGCGCCTACGTCGAGCAGGACCTGCACGAGATCTACGAGGGCGAAGTCCGCTACGCCCGCGACGCGTTCGAGGGCCTGCGCCTGATGGACGCCCTGATCGGCGTCAAGCGGGGCGTGCCCGGCGCCAAGCTGCCCGAGCTCAAGCAGCGCCGGGTGCGGGCGGCGGCCGGCGCCGTGGTCGAGGAGCGCCCGGAGGAGGGGCACGTCCGCTCCGACGTGGCCACCGACAACCCGGTCCCGACCCCGCCGTTCTTCGGCACCCGCGTCGTCAAGGGCATCCAGCTCAAGGAGTACGCCTCCTGGCTCGACGAGGGCGCCCTGTTCAAGGGCCAGTGGGGCCTGAAGCAGGCCCGCACCGGCGAGGGACCGACGTACGAGGAGCTCGTCGAGACCGAGGGACGTCCGCGGCTGCGCGGCCTGCTGGACCGGCTGCAGACCGAGAACCTCCTCGAAGCGGCCGTCGTCTACGGCTACTTCCCGTGCGTGTCCAAGGACGACGACCTGATCATCCTGGACGAGCAGGGCAACGAGCGCACCCGCTTCACCTTCCCCCGCCAGCGGCGCGGCCGGCGTCTGTGTCTGGCCGACTTCTTCCGCCCGGAGGAGTCCGGCGAGACGGACGTCGTCGGGCTCCAGGTCGTCACCGTCGGCTCCCGCATCGGCGAGGAGACCGCCCGCCTCTTCGAGTCCAACTCCTACCGCGACTACCTCGAACTGCACGGCCTGTCCGTGCAGTTGGCCGAGGCACTCGCCGAGTACTGGCACGCGCGCGTGCGTTCCGAGCTCGGCTTCGCGGGGGAGGACCCCGCCGAGATCGAGGGCATGTTCGAGCTGAAGTACCGCGGCGCCCGCTTCTCCCTCGGCTACGGAGCCTGCCCGGACCTGGAGGACCGCGCGAAGATCGCCGGCCTGCTGGAGCCCGAGCGCATCGGTGTGCAGCTGTCCGAGGAGTTCCAGCTGCACCCGGAGCAGTCCACGGACGCGATCGTGATCCACCACCCGGAGGCGAAGTACTTCAACGCCCGCTGAGGCGGCTGCGGCGCACGTCGCCGGGCCGCATGCCCTGGCGCACGTCTTTTAAACGAGGCGCTCGCGCCGCAGGCGACGTACACTGGTCGGTCCACTGCAGGCCGGTTCCCCGCACGGGAACCGGCCTGCTGGGCCCTGAAGGAGGTACGCCGGATGACCACCACGGTCCCCGCACTCGGCACCCGTACGGCCGAGGGCTCCGCCCTGCAGGCGGTACTCCTCGACATGGACGGCACTCTCGTGGACACCGAGGGTTTCTGGTGGGACGTCGAGGTGGAGGTGTTCGCCGCTCTCGGCCACACCCTCGACGACTCCTGGCGGCATGTCGTGGTCGGCGGCCCCATGAGCCGCAGCGCGGGGTTCCTCATCGAGGCCACCGGCGCGAACATCACCCTCGCCGAACTGACCGTCCTGCTCAACGAGGGCTTCGAGGACCGCATCGAGCGCGCCCTGCCGCTGATGCCCGGCGCCGCCCGGCTGCTGGCCGAACTGGCCGCGCACGAGGTCCCGACGGCCCTGGTCTCCGCCTCCCACCGGCGCATCATCGACCGTGTGCTCACCTCGCTCGGCCCCCAGCACTTCCGGCTCACCGTCGCCGGCGACGAGGTGCCGCGCACCAAGCCGCACCCCGACCCGTATCTGTTCGCGGCCGCCGGACTCGGCGTCGATCCGGCCAGATGCGCCGTCGTCGAGGACACCGCGACCGGTGTCGCCGCCGCCGAGGCAGCCGGCTGCCAGGTGGTGGCCGTGCCCTCCGTGGCGCCCATCGCCCCGGCCGCCCGACGGACCGTCGTGACCTCTCTCGAAGAGGTCGACCTGGCATTTCTGCGCGGCCTGATGACACAAATGATCTGAGCGTTCACCAGACGTGCGGGGAGCATTCGCACGCGTTTTCTTTCCCAGTCGCACGCGAGCGCGGATTAAACCGGAGACGGGCCGGGCGGGGTCGAATTCCGCCGGGTGTGAACGAGGTTGGCGATGTGAGGTTCCCCACGCCGCAGGGCCTCGACACGAGCGACGACGTGTGCCATCTGCCCCTTTTTCCGAAGCATGGGCGTGCCCTTGTGTCCGGATTGGGGGGACGCTGTACCCAAACCTTCCACTGTCGGGTTTTCGGTGTGTCCACGCCCGGTTTCAGAGCGTGATGGAACCTCAACTCCGGTGGCTGTGAACCCCGCAGCGGGCGCCCATTAATCTCGTCGCGAGAACATCACCCCCCTCCCCGTGGTCTCGCGGCGCCACCCCTGCTTGCGTGATACACGGACCTGACAGCAGTGGAGAAACCCGAGCATGAACCGCAAGACTTTGGTGCTGCCGGCCGTCATCGGCCTGCTCGCGCCGGTACTCGCCGCCTGCGGCGGGACCGACGGCGGGAGCGACGGCGGCGGCGCGATCGCCGTCGGCACCACGGACCGGTTCATCGCCACCGCGGACGCCCCCGCACCCCTGGACCCGGCCTACGCCTACGACGTCGGCAGCTGGAACATCCTGCGCCAGACCGTGCAGACCCTGATGATCCAGCCCCGCGGCGAGGGCGAGCCCGTCCCCGAGGCCGCCGAGAGCTGCACCTTCACGGACACCGGCAACGAGCGCTACGTCTGCAAGCTGCGCGAGGGCCTGAAGTTCGCCGACGGCAACCCGGTCACCGCCAAGGACGTCAAGTACTCCATCGACCGCGCCCTGGCCATCAAGGCCGACTCCGGCGTCTCCGCCCTGCTGTCCACCATCGACACCGTCGAGGCGCAGGGCGAGCGCGAGGTCGTCTTCCACCTGAAGACCGCCGACGCCACCTTCCCCTACAAGCTGTCGACCCCCGTCGCGGGCATCGTCAACCCCGCCGACTACGACAAGGGCAAGCTGCGCGACGGCTTCGAGGTCAGCGGCTCCGGCCCGTACAAGCTCGAGGCCAAGGTCGAGAACGACGAGATGGTCTCCGCCGTGTTCACCAAGAACGCCGACTACAAGGGCGCTCTGACGGTGAACAACGACAAGGCCGAGATCCGCTCCTTCAAGGACGCCGACGCCATGGATGCCGCCCTGCAGAACGGCGACATCGACGTCATGAGCCGCACCCTGACGCCCGAGCAGATCAAGAAGCTCTCCATCGACCCGGGCGAGAACGTCGAACTCATCGACATGCCCGGACTGGAGATCCGCTACCTCGCCTTCAACACCGACGCCCCCGGCGTCAAGGACAAGGCCGTACGCCAGGCCATGGCCCAGGTCGTCAACCGCAGCGAACTGGTCTCCAAGGTCTACGGCTCCCAGGCCGAGCCCCTCTACTCGCTGGTCCCGGCCACCATCACCGGCCACTCCAACTCGTTCTTCAACGAGTACGGCGATCCCAGCACCGACAAGGCCGAGTCCCTGCTGGCCAAGGCGGACGTCACCACCCCGGTGAAGCTGACGCTGCACTACACCACCGACCACTACGGTGCCGCCACCAAGCAGGAGTTCGAGGTACTGCAGAAGCAGCTCAACGCCAGCGGCCTGTTCGACGTCACCATCAAGGGCACCCCCTGGGACAGCTTCGTCCCCGCCCAGCGCAAGGGCTCCTACGAGGTCTGGGGCATGGGCTGGTTCCCCGACTTCCCCGACGCCGACAACTACCTCGCGCCGTTCCTCGACGACGACAACTTCCTCAAGTCGCCGTACGCCAACAGCGTCATCCGCAACACCCTCATCCCCGCATCCCGCCGCGAGCCCGACCGGGGCTCGGCCGCGACGAGCCTGACCGAGATCCAGGACATCGTCGCCGAGGACGTCCCCGTCCTGCCGCTGTGGCAGGGCAAGCAGTACGTCGCCGCCCGTGACGACATCACCGGCACCGCGTACGTCCTCAACTCCTCCTCCACTCTTCAGCTCTGGGAACTCGGCCGCGGTGTGAGCGGCTGACGCTTCCGCGTCCTCCGGGGGGCCCGGGACGGCGCACCCCGGGCTTCTTCTCGAGAACGACGACAAGGCACACGCACGTGAACATGCGCAACCAGTGGCCGGTCCTGCCCATCGTGGCGGGACTGGCCTCCGGCCTGCTGACCGGCTGCGGCACGGAGACCGGCGACTCCGGCGGAACCGGCTCCAGCGTGGTCATGGGGATGTCCGACGACGTCCTCGCCACCGACCCGGCATCGGGCTACGACCCCGGCTCGTGGCTGCTGTTCAACAACGTCTTCCAGTCCCTGCTCAGCTTCCCCAAGGGCGGCACCGTGCCCGAGCCGGAGGCCGCCGAACAGTGCGGCTTCTCCGACACCCAGGCCACGGTCTACGAGTGCACCCTCAAGGACGGCCTGAAGTTCAGCAACGGCGACCCGCTCACGTCGGAGGACGTCAAGTTCTCCTTCGACCGCATGCTGAAGATCAACGACGACGCCGGCCCCGCGATCATGTTCCCCATGCTGGACAAGGTCGAGACCCCGGACGACAAGACCGTCGTCTTCAAGCTGAAGGTCCCCGACGCCACCTTCCCCAGCAAGATCGCCTCCGGCGCCGGCTCCATCGTCAACCACCGCGACTACGACGCCGACGGCCTGCGCGAGGACGGCGAGGCGAGCGGCTCCGGCCCCTACCAGCTGGACTCCTTCAGCGACGACGAGGCCGTCTTCTCCGTCAACGAGAACTACAAGGGCACCGCCGAGATCCAGAACTCCGGCGTCACCCTCAAGTTCTTCCACGGCGACCAGACCGCCCTCAAGCAGGCCCTGCAGAAGGGCGACGTCGACATCGCCTACCGAGGCCTGAGCGCCGCCGACATCGCCGACATCGAGGCCAAGTCCGACGGCACCGGCACCGAGGTCGTCGAGGGCAGCAGCGCCGAGGTCCAGCACCTCGTCTTCAACATGGACGACCCCGTCGCCGGACAGCTCCCCGTCCGCAAGGCCATCGCCCACCTCCTCGACCGCGACGCCCTCATCAGCAACGTCTACGAGGGCACCGCCACCCCGCTCTACTCGATCATCCCGGCGGGCATCGACGGCCACAACACCGCCTTCTTCGACACCTACGGCGGCCGCCCCTCCGAGGAACAGGCCAAGTCCGTCCTGCGCGAGGCCGGCATCACCGACAAGGTGCAGCTCACCCTCTGGTCCACGCCGTCCCGCTACGGCCCCGCCACCGACCAGGAACTCAAGGCGATCGCCGGACAGCTCAACGACAGCGGCCTGTTCGACGCCGACGTCAAGTCCGTGCCGTTCGAGCAGTACGAGAAGGACATCGCCGCCGGCAAGTACGGCGTCTACGTCAAGGGCTGGGTTCCCGACTACCCCGACGCCGACAACTTCACCGCCCCGTTCTTCGGCAAGGGCAACGTCCTCGGCAACAACTACACCAACAAGACCATCACCGGCACGCTCATCCCGCGCACCGCGGGGGAGAGCAACCGCGCCGCCACCGACAACGACTTCGACGCACTCCAGCAGATCGTCGCCGACGAGATCCCCGTCCTGCCCGTCTGGCAGGCCAAGCAGTACGCCGTCGTCGCCGACGGCGTCTACGGCCTGGAGTACTGCCTCGACGCCTCGACCGTCTTCCGCTTCTGGGAGATCAGCAAGAGCAAGGACTGACCGGCGCACCGTCTAGGCACGCGCGAAGGGCGCCCTCCCCGCGGGGAAGGCGCCCTTCGCGCATGTGCCGTTCGGCGGCGGGTGCTACTGCTGCGCGCCGGGGCGCACCAGCCCGCTCTCGTACGCGTACACAGCCGCCTGCACCCGGTCGCGCAGCCCCAGCTTGGTCAGCACATGACCCACATGCGTCTTGACCGTCGTCTCGCTCACGAACAGATCCGCGGCGATCTCCGCGTTCGACAGCCCGCGCGCCACCAGCTTCAGCACCTCCACCTCACGCTCGGTCAGCGTGTGCAGCGTGTCCGGAACCGGCTCGTCGCCCGAGGGCAGATGCGTGGCGTACTTGTCGAGCAGCCGGCGCGTGATGCTCGGCGCGAGCATCGCCTCACCGGCCGCCACCACGCGAATGGCCTGCACCAGCTCATTGGCCGGGGCGTCCTTCAGCAGGAACCCGCTGGCGCCCGCCCGCAGCGCCTCCACCACGTACTCGTCGAGATCGAACGTCGTCAGCACCAGCACCTTCGCCGGGCCGTCCCGCCCGGGACCGGTGATCTGCCGCGTCGCCTCCACCCCGTCCATCCGCGGCATGCGGATGTCCATCAGAACCACATCGGGCTGCAGGGCCCGCACCTGATCGAGCGCCTGCAGACCGTCACCGGCCTCACCGACGACCGCGATGTCCTGCTCCGCCTCCAGGATCATCCGGAAGCCCGTACGCAGCAGGGGCTGGTCGTCGACCAGTAGGACGCGGATGGCCACGTGAGTCTCCTTCGCTAGTCCGGCCCCATTCTGCCCTGCTCGCCCACCGCCGACTCGGGCGCCCTCACCGGCGGTTCGACCGGAACTGTCACCGCCACCGCCAGCGGATAGGGCGGGGGAGTGCCGCCGAACTCCGGACAGTGCGCCTGGTGGTCGCACCAACCGCACAGCTTCGTGGGCCGCGGCCGCCAGTCACCCGTCTCCGTCGCCTGCCGGATCGCCTCCCACAGCGCCAGCAGCTTGCGCTCGACGCGCTCCAGATCCGCCGGCACCGGGTCGTACGTCAGCACGTCACCGCTGCCGAGATACACCAGCTGCAGCCGGCGCGGGACCACCTGCTTCAGCCGCCAGACGACCAGCGCGTAGAACTTCATCTGGAACAGCGCACCCTCGGCGTACTCCGGCCGGGGCGCCTTGCCCGTCTTGTAGTCGACGATCCGCACCTCGCCCGTCGGCGCCACGTCCACCCGGTCGATGATCCCGCGCAACCGCAGCCCCGACTCCAGCTCGGCCTCGACGAACAGCTCACGCTCGGCGGGCTCCAGCCGCGTCGGGTCCTCCAGCGTGAACCACCGCTCCACGAGCCGCTCCGCCTCACCAAGCCAGCGCGCGAGCCGCTCGCCCTCCGGGTCGTCCGCGAACAGCTCCACGACCTCCGGACGCGACTCCCGCAGCCGGTCCCACTGCCCGGGGATCAACGACTTGGCGCGCGGCGGTGTCCGCTCACCCGCCGGGGCGTCGAACAGCCGCTCCAGCACCGCATGCACCAAGGTCCCCCTGGTCGCCGCCTCGCTCGGCTTCTCCGGCAGCCGGTCGATCACCCGGAACCGGTACAGCAGCGGGCACTGCATGAAGTCACTGGCCCGCGAGGGCGACAGCGAGACCGGCGCTATGGCCGTCCCGGCCGGGACGGAGTCCACGGACTCCCCGGACGGTGTGGTCACGGCCTGCGCTGCGCTCTCGGTGCTGGTCTCCATGCCCCAAGACCTTACGGCCCACCACTGACAGTCACCCAGCCGCAGGGGTGCCGGGGCGGAACGCGACGGGCAGGCCGCATACCATCGACCCGAGACCCTTCCGCCCGGCAGGCGCGGAGGACGCTTCGAACGAGGGGACACCGTGGACCAGAGCGGCGGGAGCGGCCAGCCGCGGCCGGACGACAAGGACCCGGCCGAGCACCAGCCAGCCCACAGGACCCCGCCCTCGGCCGACCCAGCCCCCGAAGAGCCCCCGGCGGCGACCGGCACGCCCAGCCCCGACGCCCCCCGCACCCCGGGCGAACCCGACACCTCGAAGAACGCGCCCCCGCCGACGGCCGACCCACAGAACGGGGCGGGCCCCGGCGAGCACACCGCACCTGCCGCCACTGATGGCGAGACCGAGCCTTCCGCCCCCGGCGACGGCACTGCGTCCGCTGTCCCGTCAGCGCGCGGCGGCAACGCCGCACCCGCTGCGCCTGGCGGTGACACCGAGCCCGCTCCCCCCTCCGCGCCCGGTGGCGAGACCGCGTCCGGCGCCTCCGGCAACAGCACCGCGCCTCCCGCCTCCGGTGACGGCACTGCGCCCGCCGCGCCTTCCACGCCCGGCGACGAGACCGCGTCCGGCGCCTCCGGCAACGGCGCTGCATCCCCTACCCCCGGCCACGGCCCCCGCACGGAGGCACACAGCCACCACGACCCCGCCCCCGGCAAGGGGCGCCCCGCGCAGCGGGAGCCCGGTGGGGGCATCCTCATGGGCCGGCCCTTCGGCGTGCCCGTGTACGTCGCGCCCAGCTGGTTCCTCGTCGCCGCGCTGATCACCTGGGTGTTCGGCGGCCAGCTCGACCGGGTCCTGCCCGAACTCGGGGCCGCCCGCTACCTGGTGTCCCTCTTCTTCGCGGTCGCCTTCTACGCCTCCGTCCTCGTCCACGAACTCGCCCACACCGTCGCCGCGATCCGCTTCAAGCTCCCGGTCCGCCGCATCCAGCTCCAGTTCTTCGGCGGCGTCTCCGAGATCGAGAAGGAGGCCGAGACCCCCGGACGGGAGTTCGTCCTCGCGTTCGTCGGCCCGCTGCTCTCCCTCGTCCTGGCCGGCCTCTTCTACGCCGCCATGCAGACCGTCGAACCCGGTACCGTCCCCGGCGTCCTGCTCGCAGGCCTGATGATCTCCAACCTCATCGTGGCCGCGTTCAACCTCCTGCCCGGCCTCCCCCTCGACGGCGGCCGCATGCTGCGCGCCGTCGTCTGGAAGCTCACCGGCAAACCCATGAGCGGCACCATCGCCGCCGCCTGGTTCGGCCGCGCCCTCGCCGTCGCCGTACTGATCGGCCTGCCGCTGCTCACCCAGTCCGGCGCCCTCGGCTCCGACGCCGTCGACAACGTCGGCATGGACACCGTCATGGACGCCCTGCTCGCCGCCATCCTCGCCGCGATCATCTGGACCGGCGCCGGCAACAGCCTGCGTGTCGCCCGCCTGCGCGAGCACCTGCCCGAACTGCGCGCCCGTACCCTCACCCGGCGCGCCGTACCCGTGCAGACCGACACCCCCCTGTCCGAGGCGCTGCGCCAGGCCAACGCCGCCGGCGCCCGCGCCCTGGTCGTCGTCGACGCCGACGGCCACCCCCTCTCCCTCGTCCGCGAGGCCGCCATCGTCGGCGTACCCGAACACCGCCGCCCCTGGGTCCCGGTCAGCGGACTCGCCCAGGACCTCACCGACGGCATGCGCGTCTCCGCCGAGCTCGCGGGGGAGGAACTCCTGGAGGTGCTGCGGGCCACCCCCGCCACCGAGTACCTCGTCGTCGAGGACACCGGCGAGATCTACGGCGTCCTGTCCGCCGCCGACGTCGAGCGCGCCTTCGTCAAGGCCATGGCCCGCCCCTCCTAGGGCCTGTCTTCCGGATCATGCCGGCGTCGCGGCGTCTGGCACGCACTCCCCCACTGCCTTAAAGGCGTGGGGGACCCCCATCGCGTCGCCGCCCTCCTCCGCCTTGCAGCTGCACGCACCAGACCCCGCTCGACCCGGCCAGGAGGCGTAAGCGCCCCGCAGCCGGCCTGATCCGGAAGACAAGCCCTAGTGGTCGGCGACCCCCACAAACCCCGGTACGCTGGTCACATGTCCGAACCGACCGGTGCCGCCCGCAGGCGCGGGCCCTTCAAGGTCGGGGACCAGGTACAGCTGACCGACCCCAAGGGCCGCCACTACACGTTCACGCTCGAAGCCGGGAAGAACTTCCACACCCACAAGGGCAGCTTCCCGCACGACGAACTGATCGGCGCTCCCGAGGGCAGCGTTGTCCGCACCACCGGAAACGTCGCCTACCTCGCGCTGCGCCCCCTGCTCCCCGACTACGTCCTGTCCATGCCCCGCGGGGCAGCCGTCGTCTACCCGAAGGACGCGGGGCAGATCCTCGCCTTCGCCGACATCTTCACCGGCGCGCGCGTCGTCGAGGCCGGCGTCGGCTCCGGCTCGCTCAGCAGCTTCCTGCTGCGCGCCATCGGCGACGAGGGCATGCTGCACTCCTACGAGCGCCGCGAGGACTTCGCCGAGATCGCCAAGCAGAACGTCGAGCGCTACTTCGGCGGCCCGCACCCCGCCTGGCAGCTCACCGTCGGCGACCTCCAGGACAACCTGTCCGACACCGACGTCGACCGCGTCATCCTCGACATGCTCGCCCCCTGGGAGTGCCTGGAGGCCGTCTCCAAGGCGCTCGTCCCCGGCGGCATCCTGTGCTGCTACGTCGCGACCACCACCCAGCTCGCCCGGACCGTCGAGTCCATCCGCGAGATCGGCTGCTTCAACGAGCCGACCGCCTGGGAGACGATGATCCGCAACTGGCACATCGAGGGCCTCGCCGTCCGCCCGGACCACCGGATGATCGGCCACACCGGCTTCCTCCTCACCGCCCGCCGCCTCGCCGACGGCGTCGAGCCGCCCATGCGCCGGCGCCGCCCCGCCAAGGGCGCCTACGGCGAGGACTACTCCGGCCCCAACGCCGACGGAGGCATCGGCCGCTGACGCGGCCCGCCACACCGTCCAACGCCGCCGCGCCGTGGTGGAGTTCCCGCACACCAGCGAGAACTCCACCACGGCGCTTCGTCGTTGACACCGGGCATTGACACCGCGCCAGGGGCCCCCACCGATCCCGCGTGACAACCGGCACCCCCGCCGTTCCCCCTCGCTGTGACGTGTGGCACCATGCAGGCCACCCCCCCCACCGGCACAGCCCTCACGGGAGACACTCCTAGTGCAGCAATCCGCCGTCCCGGAACTGGCACACACGCACACCCACCCGATCCACTGGCTCGCCACCGCGACCGCCGTCGCCGGAGTCGTGGCCCTCTCCTCCGTGCTCCAGCCCGAGTCGGCGACCGCCGCCCAGGCACCCGGCACCGCACCGCAGTCCGCCCCGGCCGCCGCCGCGCCCCCCGCCACCACCGGCGTCGACTTCCCCCTGGACTGCGGCCCGGTGAAGCTCGTCGTCGCCAAGAAGGCGACCGGAGACCTCGACGGGGACGGCCGGCCCGAGACGGTCGCCGTCGTCCACTGCGACGCCGGCATGAGCACCCCGCCCGACGGCGTCTACGTCCTCACCCAGGGCGTCGGCGCCCCCCACGCGCGCGTGGTCGCCACACTCGTCGACCCCAAGGACCGCACAAAGGTCACCGACCTCGCCGTACGCTCCGGCACGGTCCGCGCGAGCCTGCTCGGCTACTCCACGCCCGACGTGCCCACCTGCTGCCCCGACGTCACCGACAACGCGAAGTGGCAGTGGAAGAACGGAGCGTTCGTCCGCTCGACACCCTCCGAGGCACGCAGCGTCTGACACCGGCCACCGGCAGATGTGAGAAATCAGACATTAGTAACAAGCCGTGAAGGCGCGGTCACCCCGCGTCCGGACCGAACACCTCGACCCTGTCCGAAACGCGCCGCACATGGATGCACTCGCCCGGACACTCCTTCGCCGAGTCCACCACGTCCGCCAGCAGCGGCAACGGCACCGGCGTGGTCGCCCCCTGCTCCTGCAACAGCTCGTCCTGCGCGCTCTTCACATACGCCAGACCGTCGATGTCCAGCTCGAACACCTCGGGCGCGTACTGCACACAGATGCCGTCGCCGGTGCACAGGTCCTGGTCGATCCAGACCTCCAGCGCCTCGCCGGCGACTGCGGCGTCCTGCTGCACGGTCATCTCTCCTGCCATTCTCATTCGCCGGACCTTTCGGGAACCTTCCAGGCCCTGACGGGTGTTGAACACCTTGACCCTACCTCCGCCCGCTTCCCCACCCGCTTCCGTGGGTATCCCCCTGGCGTGAGGGAGAGCGCAAGGGTGAAGATCGGACACACCCCGACAGTCTTTGTGATCTAGGGGTTTCAATCGACACCCGCCCAGGTAGGGTCTGGAAGCGTCCAGCTCCCCTTGGAGGAGGTGAGGACCGTGGCAGCCCACGACGACGACATGAACCGCGGCATCCGCCCGGGACGAGGGTCCGAAGACCCGGCCGGGCAGATCGCCTACCTTGAGCAGGAGATCGCCGTCCTGCGACGCAAGCTCGCCGACTCTCCGCGACACACGAGGATTCTCGAAGAGCGGATCGTCGAGCTGCAGACCAACCTGGCCGGCGTGTCCGCCCAGAACGAGCGACTCGCGAACACCCTGCGCGAGGCCCGCGACCAGATCGTGGCCCTCAAGGAAGAAGTCGACCGGCTCGCCCAGCCGCCGGCCGGCTTCGGAGTCTTCCTGGAGGCCAACGAGGACGGCACCGCCGACATCTTCACCGGCGGCCGCAAACTCCGGGTCAACGTCAGCCCGAGCGTCGAACTCGACGACCTCCGGCGCGGCCAGGAAGTCATGCTCAACGAAGCACTCAACGTGGTCGAAGCCATGGAGTTCGAGCGCGTCGGGGACATCGTCACCCTCAAGGAGATCCTCGAGGACGGCGAACGCGCCCTGGTGCTCGGGCACACCGACGAGGAACGGGTGGTACGGCTCGCCGAGCCGCTGCTGGACGTCACCATCCGCCCCGGCGACGCCCTGCTGCTCGAACCCCGCTCCGGCTACGTCTACGAGATCGTCCCCAAGAGCGAGGTCGAAGAACTCGTCCTCGAAGAAGTCCCCGACATCGGCTACGAGCAGATCGGCGGCCTCGGCAACCAGATCGAGGCCATCCGCGACGCGGTCGAACTGCCCTACCTCTACCCCGACCTCTTCAAGGAGCACGAACTGCGGCCGCCCAAGGGCGTCCTGCTGTACGGGCCCCCCGGATGCGGAAAGACGCTCATCGCCAAGGCCGTCGCCAACTCGCTGGCCAAAAAGGTCGCCGAGGTCACCGGCCAGGCCGCCGGCAAGAGCTTCTTCCTCAACATCAAGGGCCCCGAGCTCCTCAACAAGTACGTCGGAGAAACCGAGCGCCAGATCCGGCTCGTCTTCCAGCGAGCCCGCGAGAAGGCATCCGAAGGCACCCCCGTCATCGTCTTCTTCGACGAGATGGAGTCCCTCTTCCGCACCCGCGGCTCCGGCGTCAGCTCGGACGTGGAGAACACCATCGTCCCGCAGCTCCTCGCCGAGATCGACGGCGTGGAAGGCCTGCAGAACGTGGTCGTCATCGGTGCCTCCAACCGCGAGGACATGATCGACCCCGCCATCCTGCGGCCCGGCCGACTCGACGTGAAGATCAAGATCGAGCGCCCCGACGCCGAAGCCGCCAAGGACATCTTCGGCAAGTACCTCACCGAGCGCCTCCCGCTGCACGCCGACGACCTCGGCGAACACGGCGGCGACAAGACCACGACCGTCCAGAGCATGATCCAGACGGCAGTGGAACACATGTACGCCGAATCCGAGGAAAACCGCTTCCTCGAGGTCACCTACGCCAACGGCGACAAGGAAGTCCTCTACTTCAAGGACTTCAACTCCGGCGCCATGATCGAGAACATCGTGGGCCGCGCCAAGAAGATGGCGATCAAGGAATTCCTCGACAACAACCAGAAGGGCCTCCGCGTCTCCCACCTCCTCCAGGCCTGCGTGGACGAGTTCAAGGAGAACGAGGACCTGCCCAACACCACCAACCCCGACGACTGGGCCCGCATCTCCGGAAAGAAGGGCGAGCGGATCGTCTACATCCGCACCCTCATCACCGGAAAGCAGGGCGCCGACACCGGACGGTCCATCGACACGGTGGCCAACACCGGACAGTACCTGTAAAAAGCAGGGCGGCTGCGGGTGCCCTCCACCGGGTACCCGCAGCCGACTGTTTTCCGGGCTGAATTTTGGGCACGGCCGGACCAAGGCAATGACGCAAATGATCTCCACACCAGCGCAGAGCCGTTCTAGGCTCTTCGGTACCGCCGAGTCGCGCAGTGCGGGGACGGGCACCGCACACGCAACCCAGCGCCAGCGGTATCTGAGCGGCGCCCACGACCGAGGACGCCGCCGGGCAAGGAGGGCCGCATGACCGTACGGCGAGTAATGGGCATCGAGACGGAGTACGGCATCTCCGTCCCCGGCCACCCCAACGCCAATGCCATGCTCACCTCGTCCCAGATCGTCAACGCCTACGCGGCGGCGATGCACCGGGCCCGCCGGGCCCGCTGGGACTTCGAGGAGGAGAACCCGCTCCGCGACGCGCGGGGCTTCGACCTCGCCCGCGAGGCCGCCGACTCCAGCCAGCTCACCGACGAGGACATCGGCCTGGCCAACGTCATCCTCACCAACGGCGCACGGCTCTACGTCGACCACGCCCACCCCGAATACAGCGCCCCCGAAGTAACCAACCCCCGCGACGCCGTCCTGTGGGACAAAGCCGGCGAACGCATCATGGCCGAAGCCGCCGAACGCGCAGCCCAGCTCCCCGGCGCCCAGCCCATCCACCTCTACAAGAACAACACCGACAACAAAGGCGCCTCCTACGGCACGCACGAGAACTACCTGATGAAGCGGGAAACCCCCTTCTCGGACATCGTGCGCCACCTCACCCCCTTCTTCGTCTCCCGCCAGGTCTTCGCCGGAGCCGGCCGCGTCGGCATCGGCCAGGACGGCCACGAACACGGCTTCCAGCTCAGCCAGCGCGCCGACTACTTCGAAGTCGAAGTCGGCCTGGAGACGACCCTCAAGCGCCCCATCATCAACACCCGCGACGAACCCCACGCCGACGCCGAGAAATACCGCCGCCTCCACGTGATCATCGGCGACGCCAACCTCTCCGAGATCTCGACCTACCTCAAACTGGGCACGACCGCCCTCGTCCTGTCCATGATCGAAGACGGCTTCATCGCCGTCGACCTCGCCGTCGACCAGCCCGTACGCACCCTCCACCAGGTCAGCCACGACCCCTCCCTGAAGCGGCTCGTCACCCTGCGCAGCGGCCGCACCCTGACCGCCGTACAACTTCAGATGGAGTACTACGAGCTCGCGCGCAAATACATCGAGGAACGCTACGGCGCCGACGCCGACGAGCAGACCAAGGACGTCCTGGCCCGCTGGGAGGACACCCTCACCCGCCTGGAGAACGACCCCATGAGCCTCGCCGGCGAACTCGACTGGGTCGCCAAGCGCGAGGTCATGGAGGGCTACCGGCGCCGCGACAACCTCGACTGGGACGCCGCCCGCCTGCACCTCGTCGACCTCCAGTACGCCGACGTACGCGCCGAGAAGGGCCTCTACAACCGCCTCGTCGCCCGCGGCCGCATGAAGCGGCTCCTGGACGAGCAGGACGTCGAGCGGGCCAAGTCCACGCCCCCCGAGGACACCCGCGCCTACTTCCGCGGCCGCTGCCTCGAGCAGTACGCCGACGACGTCGCCGCCGCCTCCTGGGACTCGGTCATCTTCGACCTCCCCGGCCGCGACTCCCTGCAGCGCGTCCCAACCCTGGAACCGCTACGCGGAACGCGAAATCACGTCAAGGAGCTCCTGGACCGCTGCCGCACCGCGGAAGACCTGGTCAGGGTGCTCTCGGGCGGCTGAACGGGTACTCGGACCGTCCCGGGCGCGAGGGTGGAAAACCCGCCGTCCGGGAATCATCGAGGTGGCCCTCGTACGTTCTTCGAACTACAGGGCCGATGTCAGACCCGGCTAGTAGGGTCTGATCATCACCGATCGGCAGGAAAGCCGACCTGTCGACCATGTCGGGCAACTGAGCGGGGTGAAGGTTATGGCAACCAAGGACACCGGCGGCGGCCAGCAGAAGGCCACGCGCTCCACCGAGGAAGTCGAGGAGCAGGCGGCGGAAGCCCAGGCTTCGGAGGACCTCAAGGAGCGCCACGAGAAGCTGAGCGACGACGTGGACTCGGTTCTGGACGAAATCGATGATGTCCTCGAGGAGAATGCAGAGGACTTCGTGCGCTCCTTCGTTCAGAAGGGTGGGCAGTAAGACGCTTTTTCCTTCGAATCGAAGGTGAGCGACAGGGGTGGGAGTGTTCGAGAGCGAGGATGCGAAGCGCTGCTCGCGGTGCAAGCAGTACAAGCCGCGAGCAGCCTTCGCAGGCAATAGGGCGGCTCGTGACGGGTTGCAGGCCTACTGCCAGGAGTGCTGGGCCGCTTACCACCAGGCCCGGCAGCTAGCGAAAGGGAAGAACGTTCGGCCGCGGGTAGAGGTGCCAGAGGGGCACAAGTGCTGCCGCAGCTGCGGGACGATCAAGCCGCACAGCGAGTGGCACCGCCATGCCACGGCGTCCGATGGGTTGTCGACGAGTTGCAAGTCTTGCCGTGCGGTCAAGGCGCGCGCAGGCCACCTGAAGCGCCACTACGGCCTCACCGAAGCCGAGCGGGACGAGATGATCGCCTCCCAGATGGGTCTTTGCGTGATCTGCCTGAAGGTCCCGGCCGGACATGTGGATCACTGCCACAAGACGGGTAAGGTCCGTGGCGTACTGTGCTTCAACTGCAATTCGGCCATCGGCAAGTTGGGAGACGATCCCGACGCAGTCCGTCGAGCCGCTGCCTATCTGGAAGGAATCGCGTGGAAGCCAACACTCGTAGCACCGGGCGTCTACCAGCTGCCTTCCTGACGCCAGGATCCTCCTCATTCATGGACTTCCTCTCCGAGCACCAGCCGGAGCTGCTGCCGGGGAAGCGGCAACTGCCGCCGACGCAGGGCGTGATCGAGGCGCCGCACGGGACGACGATCGTCGCCGTGGCCTTCCCCGGAGGCGTCGTGCTGGCCGGTGACCGGCGAGCGACCATGGGGAATGTGATCGCTCAGCGGGACATCGAGAAGGTGTTCCCGGCGGACGAGTACTCGGCCGTCGGTATCGCCGGCACGGCCGGTCTCGCCGTGGAGATGGTGAAGCTGTTCCAGCTGGAGCTGGAGCACTTCGAGAAGGTCGAGGGCGCTCAGCTGTCGCTGGAGGGCAAGGCGAACCGGCTGTCGACGATGATCAGGTCGAACCTGGGCATGGCGATGCAGGGGCTGGCGGTCGTGCCGCTCTTCGCGGGGTACGACCTGGACCGTGCCAAGGGTCGGATCTTCTCCTACGACGTGACCGGCGGCCGTTCCGAGGAGCAGGGCTACGCCGCCACCGGTTCGGGCTCGATCTTCGCGCGTGGTGCGATGAAGAAGCTCTTCCGGGACGACCTGAGTGAGGAGCAGGCGACCACGCTGGTCGTGCAGGCGCTGTACGACGCGGCTGACGACGACTCGGCGACCGGTGGTCCCGATGTCGCGCGCCGGATCTACCCGATCATCACCGTGATCACCGAGGACGGCTTCCGCCGGCTCACCGAGGACGAGGCCTCGCAGATCGCACGCGCCGTGCTGGAGCGCCGGCTGGAGCAGCCGGACGGTCCGCGGGCCGCGTTGCTGTAGCGGGCCGCTGCTTGTTGCAAGGTGATCCAGTGATTTCGACAGAAAGGGACGGATAACCGGTGTCGACGCCGTTCTATGTCTCACCTCAGCAGGCCATGGCCGACCGGGCGGAGTACGCCCGCAAGGGCATCGCGCGGGGCCGCAGCCTGGTCGTGCTGCAGTTTGCCGACGGCATCGTGTTCGTCGGCGAGAACCCGTCCCGTGCGCTGCACAAGTTCAGCGAGATCTATGACCGGATCGGCTTTGCGGCCGCCGGTAAGTACAACGAGTACGAGAACCTGCGCATCGGCGGTGTGCGGTACGCGGATCTGCGGGGTTACACCTATGACCGGGGTGACGTGACCGCGCGTGGCCTGGCCAATGTGTACGCGCAGACGCTGGGCACGATCTTCTCCAGTGTGGGGGAGAAGCCGTACGAGGTGGAGCTGGTGGTGGCCGAGGTCGGCGAGACGCCGGAGTCGGACCAGATCTACCGGCTGCCGCACGACGGTTCGATCGTGGACGAGCACGGCTCGGTGGCGGTGGGCGGCAATGCCGAGCTGATCAGCAACTACCTGGATCAGCGCCATCGTGATGGCATGACCCTCGCGGAGGCCCTGAGGCTGGCGGTGCAGGCTCTGTCGCGGGAGTCGAACGGCACGCAGCGGGAGATCCCGGCGGAGCGGCTGGAGGTGGCGGTGCTGGACCGTACGCGGCCGCAGAAGCGGAAGTTCAGGCGGATCCAGGGCCGTCAGCTGGAGCGTCTGCTGGCCCAGCAGGAGGGCGCGGCGGCGGACGCGGCCGAGGAGGGTTCGTCCGAGGAGGACTGAGCCCGGCCCCGCCGAAATGCTCTGTGGAAGCCCCGCGCCTCGTTCCCGGCGCGGGGCTTTCGGCGTCTTGAGTAGCGTCTGGGCGGCGTTTCAGGAGGCCGGTGGAGGCGCTGTGGAGCCCCGTACGACGAGTTGGACGGGGATGTCGCCCGCGTCCGGTGTGCGGCCTTCCAGGACGGCCAGGAGGGCCTGCATGCCGCGTTCGCCGAAGAGCTCGGCGTCGAGGCGGACGGTGGTGAGTTCGGGGTCGATGGCGGTGGCGAGGCCGAGGTCGTCGATGCCGGTGACGGAGAGGTCGTCGGGGATGCGCAGGCCGAGGCGGCGGGCGGCTTTGTAGGTGCCGGCGGCGAGGAGGTCGTCGTCGCACAGGACGGCGGTGGGGCGGGGGGCGGGTCCGGTGAGGGCGGTCTCGGCGGCGGTGACGGCGCTGTCGATGGCGAGGGGGGCGCGGGCGGTCCGTACGGTCGTTCCGGGCCGGTCGACGAGGTGTGCGGCGAGTTCCTGGGCTCGGATCTCGAAGGTCCAGGAGGGGACGTCGGCGGCGAGGTGCAGGAAGTGGTGGTGGCCGAGGTCGAGGAGGTGGTCGGTGGCCTGGCGGATGCCGTCGGCGATGTCGAGGTTGACGGTCGCGGCGCCGTGGCTGCCTTCGGGGTCGCTGTCGAGCATGACGAGGGGGAGCTGGTCGCCGCGGATGGGGGTGAGGGCGTCGGCGGCCATGGAGGAGGCGATGACGCCGTCGAGGGCGGCCTGGGCGGAGGCGAAGGGGTCGCGGGCGGGGCCGATGCCTTCGGGGGAGGGGTAGAGGACGACGCCGAAGCCGTTCTCGGCGGCCACGCGCGCGGCGCCGGTGTAGACGCCGGCGAAGAATTCGGTGGTGAGGGCGGGGACGACGAGCAGGACGGTGCGGGTGTGACCGAGGCGGAGGTTGCGGGCGGCGAGGTTGGGCCGGTAGCCGAGTTCCTGGGCGGCTTGGCGTACGCGTGCGGCGGTGGTTTCGGAGACGCGGCCGCGCCATTTGTCGCCGAGGACGAGTGAGACGGCCGCCTGGGAGACGCCGGCGGCCTGGGCGACGTCCCGGCTGGTGGGGCGTGTACGGCCGTGTGCCACCGTGAGCCTTCTCTTTCGTCTGGACTCGTGAACAGCGCACATGGTACGTATGACAGACGACGTTATACGTAAAACCCCAGCCGGAAGGGCGGATCATGGCCGCGGGATACCTGGAGATCCTCAGGGCGAGGCACGCCACCCGGCTGCTGGTGGGCACGCTGGTGGGCCGGCTGCCCAACGCCACGGCGGCGATCGCGATCGTGCTGTTCGTGCGTGCCGAGGGCGGCACCTACAGCCTCGCGGGCGCGCTGGCGGCGGTCTACGGCGTGGCGAACGCCGTGGGCCAGCCGGTGCTCGGCCGCCTGGTCGACCTGCACGGGCAGCCGCGTGTGCAGCTGCCCGCGGCGCTGGCGTCGGCGCTCGCGATGACCGCGTTCGCGTTCACCGGCACGGGCCTGCTGGGCCTGTCGTACGCCGCTGTGGCCCTCGCGGGCCTGTTCACGCCGCCGCTGGAGGGCGGGTTGCGGGCCCTGTGGCCGTCGGTGCTGCGGCGCGAGGAGCAGGTGCACACGGCGTACGCGATGGACGCGGTGGCGCAGGAGGTGATGTTCACCGTCGGCCCGCTGCTGGTGACCCTGTGTGTGTCGTTGTGGTCGGCGCAGGCCGCGGTGGTGGTGCTGAGTGTCCTCGGGGTGCTCGGCGCGCTGTCGGTGGTGGTGTCGGCGCCCTCGCGCGCGTGGCGCTCGGCCCCGCGGGAGGCGCACTGGCTGGGCGCCCTGCGCTCGCCGGGCCTGGTGGCGCTGCTCGCGGCGTTCCTGTTCATCGGGATGGCGCTGGGGTCGATCACGGTGGCCGCGGTGCCGTACGCCGACGATCACGGCGGGGATGCGGTGTACGGCTGGATGATGGCGGCGCTGGGGCTGGGCGCGCTGGTGGGCGGCACGGTGTACGGGGCGCGGCAGTGGGCGGGCGCGCCCGAGCGGCGACTGCGGGTGCTGGTGGCGTTTCTGGCGGTGTGTTATCTGCCGCTGATGCTGATGCCCGGTGCCGTCGCGATGGTGGCGCTGACCGCGCTGGCGGGTGTGTTCCTGGCGCCGGCCATCGCGTGTGCCTTCGTCATCGTCGACCGGCATGCGCCGAGCGGCACGGTGACGGAGGCGTTCTCCTGGCTGGTGACGACGTTCACGGTCGGCGCGTCGGTGGGAACGGGCCTGGCCGGGCCGGTCGTCGAGGCGGGTGGGGCGCTGTGGGGTTTCGTGGTGCCGGGTGCGGCGGGTGCGGTGTCGTGGCTGGTGCTGGCGGCCACCGGGCGGGTCCTCGCAGCTCCCGTCCGGGGGGCGGTCGTTGCGGCTTCATCGGAAAATGATCCAAATCGTGCCGTCGAACCCCGTTTCAGCTCGGGGGATCGGGCGTAATGTTCAGTCATGGACCGCCGCATTTTCGGGCTGGAGAACGAGTACGGCGTCACGTGCACGTTCAGGGGACAGCGCCGTCTGTCGCCTGACGAGGTGGCGCGGTACCTCTTCCGCCGTGTCGTGTCATGGGGCCGCAGCAGCAATGTCTTTCTGCGGAACGGCGCCCGCCTCTATCTCGATGTCGGGTCACATCCGGAATACGCGACACCCGAATGTGACAACGTGACCGAGCTGGTCACGCACGACAAGGCCGGCGAGCGCATTCTCGAGGGACTCCTGGTGGACGCGGAACGACGCCTGCACGAGGAGGGAATCGCAGGCGACGTCTACCTGTTCAAGAACAACACCGACTCGGCCGGTAACTCCTACGGGTGCCATGAGAACTATCTGGTGGCCCGGCACGGGGAGTTCTCCCGGCTCGCGGACATTCTCATCCCGTTCCTGGTGACGAGGCAGTTGCTGTGCGGTGCGGGCAAGGTGCTGCAGACGCCGCGCGGTGCGGTGTACTGCGTCAGCCAGCGCGCGGAGCACATCTGGGAGGGTGTGTCCTCGGCGACGACCCGTTCGAGGCCGATCATCAACACGCGTGACGAGCCGCACGCGGACGCGGAGCGCTATCGCCGGCTGCATGTCATCGTCGGCGACTCGAACATGTCCGAGACGACCATGCTGCTGAAGGTCGGCGCGACCGACCTGGTGCTGCGCATGATCGAGGCGGGCACGGTGATGCGGGATCTGACCCTGGAGAACCCGATCCGGGCGATCCGCGAGGTCAGCCATGACATCACCGGGCGGCGCAAGGTGCGCCTGGCCAGTGGCCGGGAGGCGTCCGCGCTGGAGGTGCAGCGCGAGTACTACGAGAAGGCCGTGGACTTCTGTGAGCGGCGCGGCATCCGTACCGGCACGGTGGAGCAGGTGCTGGAGCTGTGGGGCCGCACCCTGGACGCGATCGAGACCGAGGACCTCGACCGGATCGGCACCGAGATCGACTGGGTGATGAAGTACAAGCTCATCGAGCGCTACCGGGCCAAGCACAACATGACGATGTCGCATCCGCGCGTGGCGCAGATAGACCTCGCCTACCACGACATCCACCGCCGTCGTGGCCTGTACTACCTGCTGGAGAAGAAGGGTCAAGCGGCCCGGATCTGCAACGACTTGAAGATCTTCGAGGGCAAGTCGGTTCCGCCGCAGACCACTCGGGCGCGGCTGCGCGGCGACTTCATCCGCCGGGCGCAGGAGCAGCGCCGTGATTTCACGGTCGACTGGGTGCACTTGAAGCTGAACGACCAGGCGCAGCGCACGGTGTTGTGCAAGGACCCGTTCCGTTCGGTGGACGACCGGGTGGAGAAGCTGATCGCCGGAATGTGAGCGAGGTGTTCCGGGTCTGTGCCGGAACGCAACACGGGCGCCGTACGTTCCTCGTACGGCGCCCTTCTCACGCCGTAGAGTTGCGCGCACGTCCATCCGACCAAGATCGACCGATTACGAGGCCCCCACCGTGCGCCGACGCTCCCTCATCCTTGCCGCAGTTCCCGCTGGACTGGTCACGCTCGCCGGCTGCGGCGACGACAAGGCAGACTCCGGCAAGGCCAGCGACAGTGCGTCGCCGACGGACAAGAGCCAGTACTCCACGCCGTCGCCGAAGATCGTGGAGGGTCCGCTGCCGGCGATCACGGCGGGTGTGAAGTTCGGCGAGAAGCCGACGGTCGCCAAGGGCAGTGGGCAGCCGTCGAAGGACCTGGCGGTGAAGACGCTCATCGCGGGCGGCGGCCGTACGGTCGCGGAGAACGACTATGTGCAGGCCCACTACCTCGGCCAGGTCTGGGACACCGCGAAGGTGTTCGACAACTCCTACGACCGCAAGACGCCGCTGATCATCCAGCTGGCGCAGGGCAGCATCATCGACGGCTGGCGTTACGGCCTGGCCGGCAAGAAGGTCGGCAGCCGCGTCGAGATGGCAGTGCCTCCGGCCCAGGGCTACGGCTCGCAGGGCAACGCGCAGGCAGGTATCAAGGGCACGGACACGCTGGTGTTCGTGGTCGACCTGAAGGCGACGTTCAACGGCACGAGCTCCGCCAAGGGCACCGAGGTCGCGCAGGAGAACAAGGACCTGCCGAAGGTGGGGACGAACACCGACGGCAAGGCGCCGTCCATCGAGATCCCCAAGGCCGACCCGCCGAAGAAGCTCGTGGCGAACTACGTCATCGAGGGGGACGGCGAGGAGGTCGCCGCGGACAGCACGGTGCTGGTGCAGTACAAGGGCGTGCAGTGGAACGGCGGCAAGGAGTTCGACTCGACGTACAGCCGCAAGTCGCTGACGTCGTTCTCGCTCCAGCAGGTCGTCAAGGGCTGGTCGCAGGGGCTGACGGGCAAGAAGGTCGGCAGCCGGGTGCTCGTCGTGATCCCGCCGGAGCTGGGGTACGGCGACAATCCGCCGCAGGGCAGCGGTATCGAGAAGGGTGCCACGCTGGTGTTCACGGTGGATCTCCTCGCCAAGATGTGACGCCTTGCCGCCCGGGTCGCGGGCGGCGCGTCCCTGGGGATGAAAGACTGTGCGCGTTGCCTTTTCGTACACATGCAGGAGCTAGTGACGTGAACATCGACAAGCCCGAGATCGACTTCCCTGAGGGCGAGCCGCCGGCGGACCTCGAGATCAAGGACATCTGGGAGGGTGACGGCGAGGTCGCGAAGGCGGGTCAGACCGTCACCGTGCACTACGTCGGTGTCTCTTTCAGCACGGGCGAGGAGTTCGACGCCAGCTGGAACCGCGGTGCGCCGTTCCGCTTCCCGCTGGGTGGCGGTCGTGTCATCAAGGGCTGGGACCTGGGCGTGCAGGGCATGAAGGTCGGCGGGCGTCGTCAGCTGACGATTCCGGCCCACCTCGCCTACGGCGACCAGAGCCCGACTCCGGCCATCAAGCCCGGTGAGACGCTGATCTTCGTGGTCGACCTTCTCGGGGTCTGATCGCACAGGGTCTGATCACTTGGGGTCCGATCGTCGTACGACCGGACCCGATCACCTGGGGTCCATGCCTGTCCGGGCATGGGCCCTCGGCTTTTGCCAGGGGACCGCGGAGCGGTACGGTCATCGGTCGGAAGCACCATAGGGAAGGCGAAGGGCATCGATGGCCATTGCCAAGGCCGAGCGGCTGATGAACCTGGCGTTGTGTCTGCTCGGGACGCGGCGGCCGCTCAGCAAGCGTGAGCTGAGGGAATCCATCGAGGCCTACGTCGAGGCCTTCGGGCCCGGCCAGGGTGCGGCCTTCCGGCCCGAGAGCGCAGCGGCGGGGAGCGACGACTCCTTCAACCGCATGTTCGAGCGGGACAAGGACGATCTGCGCGAGCTGGGCCTGGTCATCGAGACGGTCGAGAACCTGGACGGCGAGGTCGGGTACATGGCCCGCCGTGACTCCAACCGGCTGCCGCCGATCACCCTGGACGCCGAGGAGGCCGCGGCTCTGGGGCTCGCCGCCAAGGTGTGGCAGCAGGCGCGGCTGGCCGGTGCGGCCAGCGGGGCCCTGCAGAAGCTGCGGGCCGCGGGGCTGCCCGAGGACGTCGACCCGTACGAGGCGCATGGCGCGCTGGAGCCGCGTATCCCGGTGCACGAGGCCGCCTTCGAGCCGCTGATGCTGGCGTGCCGCGACCGCCGGCCGGTCGTCTTCGACTACCGCAAGGCGACCGCCGCGCATCCCGAGACCCGGCAGGTCGAGCCGTGGGCGCTGGAGTGCTGGCGCGGGCACTGGTACCTCGCCGGCTTCGACCGCGACCGGGGCGCCGAGCGCGTGTTCCGGCTGTCGCGGATCACCGGCAAGGTGCGCAGCCGCAGCGGCGCCTTCACCGCGCCCGTACCGGACGTCGTCACGGTCCGGGAGACCGTCGCGAGCTGGGCGGGCGAGACCGCCGACCGCAGCGCGCGGATCCGGTTGCGGGCCGGTGCCGGTTACCCCCTTCGGGCGAAGGCCACCGCGGTGCGGGAACTCGGCGACGGCTGGGACGAGTTGGAGATTCCGTACGGCCATGGGCTGGATGCCTGGCTGGTGGAGTTCGGGCCGGACGTGGTGGTGCTGGAGCCCGCCGAACTGCGGGCCGATGTCGTGGACCGGCTGCGTGCCGTGGCCAAGGGCTGAGGGGGAGCGGGCAACAACGTGGCAGGCAAACCGGTCAGGCCCACGAACGCCATCGATCAGACCCGGCGGATGCTGTCGCTGGTGACCTATCTGCGCGAGCGCCCCGGCGCGCGCGTGGAAGACGTCGCCCGTGCCTTCGGCATCACCGAGGACGAGCTGGTCTCCGACCTCGACGTGCTGCCGATGTGCGGGACCAGCTTCCGCGGCGGCGATCTGCTCGACATCGACACCGACGGCGAGCGCATCTGGTGGCACAACCCGGCCGCGCTCGGCGCCGAGGCGGCCGAGCCGCTGCGGCTGGCCGCGGACGAGGCGACCGCGCTGCTGGTGGCCGCGCGGGCCGTGGCGACGCTGCCGGGGCTGCGGGAGAGCGACCGGCAGGCGCTGCTGCGGGCCACCGCCAAGGTGGAGACGGCCGCGGGGGAGGCCGCCGGGGCGAGCTCGCGCCTCTCGGTCACCTTCGAGTCCGAGGGCGGTGTCTTCGCGGACGTCGACCGGGCCATCTCCGAGCGGCGTCGGCTGTGGATCCGCTACTACTCCCCGGCGCGCGACGAGGTCACCGAGCGGGAGATCGACCCCATCCGGCTGGTCAGCGTCGGCCACACCTATGTCGAGGCGTGGTGCCGCCGCTCCGAGGCGCGCCGCACCTTCCGGCTCGACCGGGTCGCCGAGATCAGGATTCTCGACGAGCCGTCCGCGCCGCCGGAGATCGAGCTGCGCGACTTGTCCGAGGCGCTGGTGCAGCCCGCCGCCGAGGACCCGGAGGTCGTGATCGAGGTGGGGCCCGGCGGGCGCTGGGTCGCCGAGTACTACCCGCACGACAGCGCCGAGGAACTGCCCGACGGCGGCCTGCGCATCACCCTGCGCACGCCCGAACCGGCCTCCCTCAAGCGCCTGGCGCTGCGGCTGGGCGCCGACGGCCGCATCGTCGCCCCGAGCGACCTGGCCGACACCGCCCGCCGGGCGGCCCGTGACGCGCTCGCGGCGTACGACGGCCTGGAGGCGCAGGGGACCGGTGTGCCCGGTGCGGGCCGGGGCGCGGCCCCGGGCGGACCGGTCGGTGCGTGCGTCGAGGGCTGCGGTGGGCAGGGCGACAGGCAGGAGCAGGGGCTTTGAGCGAGTCGATGCCGTCCGGGGGACGGGGCATGTCGGTGGCCTCCGCATTCGCGGGGATGAGAGGGGTGGCGCCCGTGGTGTTCCGGGCGGGCTGCCCGGACTGCCGGGGCCGCTTCGAGCTCGCCGCCGGTGCCCTGCGCCTGGCCATCGGCGCCTCCAGCCGCACCACCTTCTACTCCTTCACCTGCCCCGACTGCGGCGCGTCGGTGCGCAAGCCCGCGGGGGAGCGGATCGTGGAGCTGCTCACCGGCGGCGGCGTACGGACCCTGCGGCTGCATTCCACGGTGTAGGTCGGCTGCAAGCCACGGTGTAGGTCGGCTGCCTTCCTGGCCGCGGGACCGTCTAGGCTCGGCGTCATGTTCTGGCCGATGTTCGCGGTTGCCGTGGGTTTTCTGGGTCTCGCCGTCCTCGGCGTGTTCGCCGTGCGGGTGTTCCTGGAGGCGCAGCGCCTCGGCAGGCAGGTCGCGGAGGCCGCCCGGCGCATCAACAGAGCGGCCGAGGATCTGGAGCGCGCGGCGGTCAGCACGGCCCGTGCCGTGGACTCGCTGTGAGAGGCGCCGGACAGCGCCGCTGACTGTGCGCTCTCGGCGTGTTTCGGGCGGTATCGCCCTGTCAACTTGCCGGGAGCGACAGGTACGCTGCTGATCGCGGCCCGCTGAACGAGGCCCGGACCGCGAACCGGGAGTACGCACGGGGATTGCCTGAGGTTCACCCCCGGGCGTTACGATCGCTGGCGGCACGATCGTTCGGACACCCGTCCGACCGGTCGGACAGTGTCCCATCAATTCGCCTCGGTGAGAAGGTAAAACATATGTTCGGCGGAAAGATCGGCCCGCTCGAGATCACCCTGATCCTCGTCATCATCCTGCTGCTGTTCGGCGCCAAGAAGCTGCCGGACATGGCTCGCTCGCTCGGCAAGTCCGCGCGCATCCTCAAGAGTGAGGCGAAGGCGATGAAGGAGGACGGCAAGGCCGCCGCCCCGGCCGACCCGCCGAACCCGGGCGACGACCAGGCCCCCGCTCAGCGCGTCATCCAGGCTTCTCCCGGCGATGTGACCAGCTCCCGGCCGGTCAACGAGCCGACGGACACCACCAAGCGCTGACGCAGGGCCGGTGACCTCCGGCCCGCCGTAGGAGATGGGAACGTGGGTTGCTGAAGCCTGCCCGCAACAAGGAGAAGGATCCCGAGGGGCGGATGCCCCTCGCGGAACACCTGCGTGAGCTCCGCAACCGGCTCGCGAAGGCCGTGCTGGCCATCATTGTCGTCACCGTCGTGGCCGCCTTCTTCTACAACGACATCATCGACTTCTTCACCAAGCCGGTCCTGGACTCCGTCGGCTGCCCGGACTCGTTCTCGGAGCTGGCGAAGCAGAAGGGCGACAGCCCCTGCGCCCAGATCACGATCAACGGCCTGCTCGCGCCCTTCACCCTCGCGCTGAAGGTGTCGCTCATGGCCGGCGTGGTCCTCGCCTCGCCGGTGTGGCTCTACCAGCTGTGGGCTTTCGTCGCGCCCGGTCTGCACCGGCACGAGAAGAAGTACGCGTACGCGTTCGTCGCCACCGGCGTCCCGCTGTTCTTCGCCGGCGCCTACTTCGCCTACTCGGTGCTGCCCACCACCGCGAACGTCCTGATCGAGTTCACGCCGTTCGGCGTGGACAACCTGCTGCCGCTGGACGACCTGCTCGACCTCGTCACCCGCATGGTGATCGTCTTCGGTCTGTCCTTCGAGCTGCCGCTGCTGCTGGTCATGCTGAACTTCACCGGGGCGATCACCGGCAAGCGCATGCTCGGCTGGTGGCGCGGCATGATCCTCGGCATCACGGTCTTCGCGGCCATCGCCACGCCGAGCACCGACCCGCTGTCCATGCTGGCGCTCGCCGGGCCGATCTGGGTGCTCTACTTCGCCGCTGTGATCGTCGCGCTCGTCAACGACCGGCGCCGGCTCCGCCGCGAGGCTCTCGGCCCCGCCGACGACGAGGCCTCCGAGCTGGACCTCACGCCCGATGACATCGGCGACATCGAGCCCGTCACCGCGAGCCGGGCCCTGCCCGAGCAGACGAGCACGGACCGGGTCAACGGCTACGACGACGTGACCTGACGACCCAGGGGCCGCCTGAGCGCCTCCTCCGCCTCACCCCACCGCGGGCCGCGGCCGGGGCGCCCACCCGGCGCCGCCGGCCGCTCGCCGTTGCGGGCCTTCACCGGCCCTACGGCCGTGAGCTGCACGGATCCCGGGCCTGCGGGAAGCAGATCGGGATAATGATCGTCCTGTTGTCAGTGCGGAACGGTACGCTCGAAAGCACGATGACAGAGGACCTCTCACCGGCCCAGCGGTACGCGGCAGCCCGCAAGCGCGCTGCCGAGCAGGCCACCGCGCTCGCGTCCTTCCGCGAGATGTACGACTTCGGCCTCGATCCCTTCCAGATAGAGGCCTGCCAGGCACTCGAAGCGGGCAAGGGTGTCCTGGTGGCCGCGCCGACCGGCTCGGGCAAGACGATCGTGGGCGAGTTCGCCGTCCACCTCGCCCTGCTCCAGGGCAAGAAGTGCTTCTACACGACACCCATCAAGGCGCTGTCGAACCAGAAGTACTCCGACCTGTGCCGCCGCTACGGCACCGACAAGGTCGGCCTGCTCACCGGCGACAACAGCGTGAACTCCGACGCCCCGGTGGTCGTCATGACCACCGAGGTCCTGCGGAACATGCTGTACGCCGGCTCGCAGACCCTCCTCGGCCTCGGCTACGTGGTCATGGACGAGGTGCACTACCTCTCCGACCGCTTCCGCGGAGCCGTCTGGGAAGAGGTGATCATCCACCTGCCCGAGTCCGTGACCCTGGTGTCACTGTCCGCGACCGTGTCCAACGCCGAGGAGTTCGGCGACTGGCTCGACACCGTCCGCGGCGACACCGAGGTGATCGTCTCCGAGCACCGGCCCGTGCCACTGTTCCAGCACGTGCTCGCCGGGCGCCGGATGTACGACCTGTTCGAGGAGGGCGAGGGCCAGCGCAGAGCCGTCAACCCCGACCTCACCCGCATGGCCAGGATGGAGGCCAGCCGGCCCTCCTACCCGGACCGCCGGCGCGGCCGCGCCATGCGCGAGGCCGACCGGGAGCGCGAGCGGCGCCAGCGGTCCCGGATCTGGACGCCGAGCCGCCCCGAGGTCATCGAGCGCCTCGACGCCGAGGGACTGCTGCCCGCGATCACCTTCATCTTCAGCCGCGCCGCGTGCGAGGCCGCCGTACAGCAGTGCCTGTACGCCGGGCTGCGGCTGAACGACGACGAGGCGCGGGTCAAGGTGCGGGCCCTGGTCGAGGAGCGCACCGCCTCCATCCCGACCGAGGACCTGCACGTCCTCGGCTACTACGAGTGGCTGGAGGGCCTGGAGCGCGGTATCGCCGCCCATCACGCGGGCATGCTGCCGACCTTCAAGGAGGTCGTCGAGGAACTGTTCGTGCGCGGCCTGGTCAAGGCCGTCTTCGCCACCGAGACCCTCGCGCTGGGCATCAACATGCCCGCGCGGTCCGTGGTCCTGGAGAAGCTCGTCAAGTGGAACGGCGAGCAGCACGCCGACATCACCCCCGGCGAGTACACCCAGCTCACCGGCCGGGCGGGCCGGCGCGGCATCGACGTCGAGGGCCATGCGGTGGTGCTGTGGCAGCGCGGCATGAACCCGGAGCAGCTCGCGGGACTCGCGGGCACCCGCACCTATCCGCTGCGCTCCAGCTTCAAGCCGTCGTACAACATGGCGGTCAACCTCGTCGAGCAGTTCGGGCGGCACCGCTCGCGTGAGCTGCTGGAGACGTCCTTCGCGCAGTTCCAGGCCGACAAGTCGGTCGTCGGGATCTCCCGGCAGGTGCAGCGCAACGAAGAGGGCCTGGAGGGCTACAAGGCCTCCATGACCTGCCACCTCGGCGACTTCGAGGAGTACGCGCGCCTCAGGCGTGAGCTGAAGGACCGCGAGACCGAGCTGGCCCGGCAGGGCGCCTCGCAGCGGCGCGCGGAGGCGGCCGTGGCGCTGGAGCGGCTCAAGCCGGGTGACGTGATCCATGTGCCGACCGGCAAGTACGCGGGGCTTGCGCTGGTCCTCGACCCGGGGCTGCCGGCCGGGCGGTCCAACGGCCATCGCGGCTTCGACCACCATGACGGCCCGCGCCCGCTGGTGCTGACCGCCGAGCGGCAGGTCAAGCGGCTGGCGTCGATCGACTTCCCGGTGCCGGTGGAGGCGCTGGAGCGGATGCGGATCCCCAAGTCCTTCAACCCGCGCTCCCCGCAGTCGCGCCGGGACCTGGCTAGCGCGCTGCGCAGCAAGGCCGGGCACATCGTGCCGGACCGGCACCGCAGAGGGCGTTCGCAGGCGGCCGACGACCGCGAGATCGCCCGGCTGCGCGCCGCGCTGCGCGCCCACCCCTGCCATGGCTGCAACGACCGTGAGGACCACGCGCGTTGGGCCGAGCGCTACCACCGGCTGCTGCGGGACACCTCGCAGCTGGAGCGGCGCATCGAGGGCCGTACGAACACCATCGCCCGAACTTTCGACCGGATCGTGGCGCTGCTGACCGAGCTGGACTACCTGCGCGACGACGAGGTCACCGAGCACGGGCGGCGGCTCGCCCGGCTGTACGGCGAACTCGACCTGCTGGCCAGCGAATGCCTGCGGGCCGGCGTCTGGGAGGGCCTGAGCCCCGCGGAGCTGGCGGCCTGTGTGTCGGCGCTGGTGTACGAGGCCCGGGTCAGTGACGACGCGCTCGCGCCCAAGCTGCCGTCCGGCAAGGCCAAGGCCGCGCTGGGGGAGATGGTGCGCATCTGGGGGCGCCTGGACGCGCTGGAGGAGGACTTCCGCATCACGCAGACCGAGGGGGTCGGACAGCGGGAGCCGGACCTCGGCTTTGCCTGGGCCGCGTACATGTGGGCCTCCGACAAGGGGCTCGACGAGGTGCTGCGCGAGGCGGAGATGCCGGCCGGTGACTTTGTGCGGTGGTGCAAGCAGGTCATCGATGTGCTGGGGCAGATCCAGGCGGCCGCCTCTCCCGAGGGGTCCACCGTGCCCAGGGCTGCTCGTAAGGCTGTTGACGCGTTGTTGCGGGGGGTTGTCGCCTACTCGTCCGTGGGCTGATCTTTCGTCGGCGGGTGCGGGGATCTGTGCTCCTCGCGCCCGCGCGGCGGAGCCGCATATCGATACAGCCCCGCGCCCTTGGGTTCCTCATCGGCGACCTAGTTCACTCGTTACGGTGAGTCACTTTCGCATGCCTATCCTCCGCTACTCTCCGTGTGCGAGCGTGGTCTCAGCGTGTAAATGGGGCCGAGCGTACTCCTGTTGCGGGAGGCATTTCAGGTGCTTGCCGAATATGACACGGCGATGATCCGGTCGGACTAAGCTCGCCCGCAGCGCGCCGAGTTGAGATGAATCGCGCGCTTGTTCCCCTATATGCCTTAGATCCCGACAGTTCCCTGACGAGGGCCCACATGGTGAGTGTCCAATCCCCTCCCGTACGCCGCGAACTCCCCTTCACTCGCGTGCTGTTGCTCCCCGCGATAGTCATGGCCGCGGCGACCGGCGCCGCTGTGGCACTCGTCGCGCAGCCGGCGCAGAACGCGGTGGCCGTGTGCGGTGGCGTCGCCACCCTGCTGGTGATCCTCACCGGCGCCGAGGCCGCGCGCCGCGGCCGTGTGCTGCGCGACCTGCGCGCCGAGCACGCCCGTCACACCGCGTATCTGGAGCGGCGGATCGCCGCCCACGACGAGCGGATGATCCGCCTCGGCCAGGAGGTCGTGCCCGCCGCGCTGAGCCGGATGAGCACCGGCCACTCGCCCGGAGAGGTGATGCGCGACCTGGGCCTCATCGATCCCTCCTACCGGGACCTGGCCGAGGCCGAGCGCCAGCTGGTCCACTACCTCCTGCGGATCGTCGACCACGAGGAAGCCCTGCGCGACTCCGCCCAGCGGTCCTTCGTGAGCATCGCCCGCCGCGTCCAGGCGATCATCCACCAACAGGCCGCGGAACTGCGGGAGATGGAGGAGGACCACGGCCGCAACCCCGAGGTCTTCGACGACCTGCTGCGCATCGACCACGGCAACGCCCTGATCGGCCGGCTCGCCGACTCCATCGGCGTCCTCGGCGGCGGCCGCCCGAGCCGTCAGTGGCCCAAGCCCGTCGCCCTCTACAGCGTGCTGCGCGGCGCCATGTCCCGGATCCTGGAGTACCGGCGGATCTCCCTGGACAACATCGCCAAGGTCAACATCAGGGGCACCGCCGTCGAGCCGGTCATCCACGCCTGCGCCGAGCTGCTCGACAACGCCACCCGCTACTCACCGCCGCAGACCAAGGTCCACGTCACCGCCTTCGAGGTGCAGACCGGTGTCGCCATCGAGATCGAGGACGGCGGTGTCAGCCTCAGCGAGGAGGCCCGCGCCCGCGCCGAGGGCATGCTGGAGCGCGCCAAGGCCGGTGTCGACCTCCAGGAGCTCGGTGACAGCCCGCGCCTGGGCCTCGCCGTCGTCGGCCGCCTGTGCACCCAGTTCAACATGCAGGTATCGCTGCGCAATTCGGCGTACGGCGGCGTCCGGGCCGTGCTGATCGTGCCCAGCGACATGATGACCACCGAGCCCGGCGTCGGACTCGCCCACGGCATCGGCGCCACCGCCCTGCCGCAGACGGTCGACGCGCTCGAAGGGCCCAAGCGCCCGCCCAAGAAGCGCCGCCCCACCAGCCCGCGCATCCCGGCCACGGTCTCCATGGAGGACGAGATCCCGGAGGTCACCGAGTGGACCGCGGGCGGTCTGCCGCAGCGCCGCAGCCGGGTCAAGGTCCCGATCAGCCAGCGGATCGCCGAGCAGTACGCCGCCGAGGCCGCCATCCGCGAAGGGCGCGACCCCGGTCCGCAGTGGGCCGACCTGAAGGCCGAGCTGGAGCGGCAGGCACCGGCCAAGAGAGAAGACAAACCCGCACCCGGCCTGGCCTTCGAGGCCTTCTGGGAGGGCCTGAAGAAGGTCGCCCCGCCCGGTGAACACCCCACCGCGTTCACGCGCAACCCCACCGCATACACCCATCTGATCGAGGACTCGGCCCGCAGCGAGGCCGACGACGAGGGGGACCTCAAGTGATCCAGCAGCGAGCGAACTTCGACTGGATGCTCAAGGAGCTCGCCGACGGCGTTCCCGGCATCGCCATGATCGTGGTGCTCTCCGCCGACGGACTGCGCATCGCCCGGCACGGCGGCGACCCCGACACCGCCGACCGGGTCGCCGCGGCGTGCGCGGGACTGCAGAGCCTGGCGAACGCGGTCGCCCAGGAGATCCCCACCAGCGAGGGCGAGATGAACATGGTCCTCATCGAGATGGACCGCGGCTACTTCTACATGATGGCCGCCGGCGCCAACGCCTACCTCGCCGTCCTCGCCGACATGATCTGCGAACCCGGCATGATGAGCGCCCGCATGCGTGACCTCGTCGTCCGCATCGGCGCCCATCTGACGAGTCCGCCCCGGCGTAACGGGCAGACCGTATGACGCCTCCGCAACGCCAGAGGCGCACCCCCGTCCAGCCCCCTGGCCCGCCCCCGCAGGCGGCCGGGCAGGAGGGCGAACGCCCCAACCCCGAACGGCTCTTCGTCATCGGCGGCGTCGACGGCTCACGCGCGGAGATGGACCTCGTCACGCTGATCGTGGCGCGTACCGAGCCGTCGCCGTCGACGACCCCGGAACAGGCGGCGGTACTGCGGCTGTGTTCCGCCCCGCTGTCCGTGGCCGAGCTGTCGGCCTATCTCAGTCTGCCGTTCAGCGCGATGACCGTCCTGCTCACGGAGATGCTGGCGGCCGAACTGGTCACGGCGCGCGCCCCGATCACCCGTCAGGCGCTCCCCGACCGTTCCCTCCTCGAAGCGGTGATGCATGGACTTCAAAAGCTCTGACACCATCCCCGGTCCACGCACCGAGGACCATCTGCCGCACACGGCCCAGGCCGCGGCGAAGATCGTGATCGTGGGCGGCTTCGGAGTCGGCAAGACGACCATGGTCGGCTCGGTCAGCGAGATCAGACCGCTGACCACCGAGGAGACCATGACGCAGGCCGGTGTCGGCGTCGACGACAACTACGGCTCCGAGACCAAGACCGCCACCACCGTGGCCATGGACTTCGGCCGGATCAGCATCACCGACCAACTGGTCCTCTACCTCTTCGGCACCCCGGGCCAGGAGCGCTTCTGGTTCCTGTGGAACGGCCTGTTCGAAGGGGCGCTGGGCGCGGTCGTGCTGGTCGACACCCGCAGGCTGGAGGTCAGCTTCGACGTCATGGGGCGGCTGGAGGAGCGCGGCGTGCCCTTCGTGGTGGCCGTCAACTCCTTCCCGGACGCGCCCCGTTACCCCCTCGAGGACCTGCGCACCGCCCTCGACCTGACCGACGAGATCCCGATCATGGAGATCGACGCACGGCGTCGTGCCTCCAGCCGGGACGCCCTGATGACCCTGGTGCGCTTCCTGCACTCCATCGCCCTGAGCCGCGCGCTCACCTGAAAACCCCCACACCGGATCTGATCCACCAGCCTCGGAGCCTCCACAGTGACGCCTGAACCCTTCTCATCGACCGGAACGGACGACCCGACCCTCGCCCCGCCCCCCGGCTGCCCCGCGCACGGCACCGGCCCCGGAGGCCGGCACCGGCTGTACGGCCCCGAGGCGGTGGACCTGGGCGACCTGTACGAGAAGCTGCGGGCCGAGCACGGGCCCGTGGCGCCCGCGCTGCTCCATGACGACGTGCCGATCTGGGTGGTCCTCGGTCATACCGAGAACCTGCACATGGTGCGCACCCCCTCGCAGTTCACCCGTGACAGCCGCATCTGGACCCCGCTGATCGAGGGCCGGGTCAAGCCCGACCACCCGCTGATGCCGCACATCGCCTGGCAGCCGATCTGCTCCCACGCCGAGGGCGACGAGCACTTGCGGCTGCGCGCCGCGGTCACCGGCGCCATGTCGACCATCGACCACCGGGGCCTGCGCCGGCACATCAACCGCTACACCCAGCGGCTGGTCAACCGCTTCTGCGAGCAGGGCAGCGCCGATCTCGTCGGCCAGTTCGCCGAGCATCTGCCGATGGCCGTGATGTGCGAGGTCCTCGGCATGCCGGAGGAGTACAACGACCGGATCGTGCAGTCCGCCCGGGACGCCCTCAAGGGCACCGAGACGGCGATCGCCAGCAACGCCTACGTCATGGACGCGCTCGGCCGGCTCACCACCCGCCGCCGCGCGCACCCCGAGGAGGACTTCACCAGCCACCTCATCATGCACCCGGCGCGACTGACCGACGACGAGGTCCGCGAACACCTGCGTGTGGTCCTCTACGCCGCCTACGAGGCCACCGTCAACCTGCTCTCCAACGCGCTGCGCATGGTGCTGCTCGACCCGCGCTTCCGCGCCCAGCTCAACGGCGGGCAGATGACGGTGCCCGAGGCGGTCGAGCAGTCGCTGTGGGACGAGCCGCCGTTCAGCACGGTCTTCGCCTACTTCGCCAAGCAGGACACCGAGTTGGGCGGCCAGCGCATCCGGCGCGGCGACGGACTGCTGTTCGCACCGGCCCCCGGCAATGTCGACCCACGGGTCCGGCCCGACCTGGCGGTCAACATGCAGGGCAACCGCTCGCACCTCTCCTTCGGCGGCGGCCCGCACGAGTGCCCGGGTCAGGACATCGGCCGTGCCATCGCCGACGTCGGCGTCGACGCGCTGCTGATGCGCCTGCCGGACGTGGAACTCGACTGCGACGAGGACGAGTTGCGCTGGACCGAGTCCATCGCCTCCCGGCATCTGGTGTCGCTGCCGGTGCAGTTCGCTCCGCGGGCCCAGCAGGACGTGAAGGAGAAGCCGTCGATCCGGCCGGTCCCGCAGCAGCGGCCCGCCTGGCAGATCGGCACCCCGGCCCCGCAGCCGGCTCCGCAGCCGGCCCCGCCCGTGCAGCCCGAGCCGCAGCCGCCGGCCCCCGCCGAGGCCCCCGTTCCGGCACCGGCCGGACGCCCCGGGGCGTGGCAGCGGTTCCTGCGGTGGTGGCGGGGCTACTGAGCCTTCGTACGACTGGGCGTCCACTCGCCCGCCCAGTCGTCGTACGACGTCCACGCCTCAAGCTCCCGCCCGCTTCTGAAGCGGTGGGCCGTCCCCGTGATCGGGTCGGTGAACTCCAGGACGCGGGCGAGGAGTTGCAGCGGGCGGCGGAAGTCGTCGGCCGGTACGGGCGGCAGGGGTGCGGGGTAGAGGGGGTCGCCGAGGATCGGCAGGCCCAGCGCGTTCATGTGCACGCGGAGCTGGTGGGTCTGCCCGGTGGTGGGAGTCAGCCGGTACCGGGCGGTCCCGTCGGGCCGGTGCTCGGGTGTCTCGATCCGGGTGACGGCGTTCGGCTCGCCCTCGACCTCGTACGCGGCGAGCACCCCGCGCTCCTTCACGATCCGGCTGCGCACGGTGCGCGGGAGATCGAGCCCGGGATCGTACGGCGCCACCGCCTCGTACTCCTTGTGCACCCGGCGTTCGCCGAACAGCGTCTGGTAGGCGCCGCGCTCCTCGGGCCGTACGGTGAACAGCACCAGCCCGGCCGTGAGCCGGTCCAGCCGGTGTGCGGCGCTCAGCGCGGGGATGCCCAGGTCGCGCCGGAGCCGGGCGAGCGCGGTCTCGGTGATGTGGGAGCCGCGCGGGGTGGTGGCCAGGAAGTGCGGCTTGTCGGCGACGACGATGTGCTCGTCGCGGTAGACGACCTCCACCGGGAACGGCACCGGCACCTCGTGCGGCAGCTCGCGGTGGAACCACACGTACAGGCCGGGCACGTACGCCGTGTCCGCGGCCACCGGGCGTCCGTCCGCGCCGACGATCAGCCCCGCGTCCAGCATCCGCTCGACGACCCCGGCGCCCGCACCGGACAGCCGCTCCACCAGATGCTCGCCGACCGTGGCCCAGGTGCCCTCGCCCGGCAGGCGCACGCGCACCGGGTCGATCCCGTCGCGCTGGGGCAGCGGGGAGGGCGGGGGAGGGGTGCGGCGTCTCATCGCAGGCAAGGGTACGTCGCGGCCGCGACCGGCCTTCGGCGCCGTAAAACCTGTTGGGCCCGCCGAGGCGCCTTGGCAGGATGCGGGCCATGCCCTATCTGACCGGTCCTGTCCTGCCCGACGGCACCTTCGCGGGCGTCCCGCAGCCCGTGATCCCCAGCGGCGACGGTCTGCTGCTGCGCCCTTGGCGGGCGTCGGACGCGCCCGCGGTGTACGCCGCCTTCCAGGACCCGTTGATGCACCGCTGGCATCTGCGCGCGGCCGACTCCGAGGACGAGGTGCGCGGCTGGATCGAGGAGTGGCAGGGGGAGTGGGCGACCGAGCGCAGCGCCCAGTGGGCCGTCGTGGACGCCGGGGACGACCGGCTGCTCGGGCGGGTGGCGCTGCACCACATCGACCAGGTCGACGGTCAGGGCGAGGTCGGCTACTGGACGGTCGCCGCGGCCCGGGGCCAAGGGGTCGCCGCCCGGGCGACCTCGGCCCTCGCCCGCTGGGCGCTGCAGGAGGCCGGCTTCCACCGCCTGGAGCTCACCCACGCCCTGGGGAACGAGGCTTCCTGCCGGGTCGCCGCCAAGTGCGGGTTCGCGCTGGAGGGCACCAAGCGTGGGGCGGTGCTCTACACCGACGGCTGGCAGGACGTGCATCTGCACGCGCGCGTGCAGGGCGACTGAGGGCGCGGCGGGAGACTCAAGCCGCCTGCGCCGGGGGGCTCACGCCACCTGCGGCGGGAGGCTCACGCCGCCGGGGCCCTGCCCTCCTGCTCCTGCTCGATGCGGGCGTTCCACTCGCGCTTGGAGGCCTGCCAGCCGTCCTCGTTGTGGCCGAGGCGCCAGTAGCCGGAGATCGACAGGTCCTCGCGGGGGATACCGCGCTCGACCCGCAGCAGACGCCGCAGCTCCTTCACGCAGCTCGCCTCGCCGTGCACGAAGGCGTGCACCCGGCCCTCGGGCCACTGAAGCGCGCGCACCGCCTCGACCAGGGCCTCCCCGACGCGCCGGTCGCCGCGGTGCAGCCAGACGACCTCCGCGGCGCAGTCGATCTTCACTTCCTCCTCGGGGCCGGAGACCTCGACGAAGCAGCGCACGTCGGCGTCGTCGGGCAGCGCCTCCAGGGCGGCCGCGATCGCGGGCAGGGCGCTCTCGTCACCGGCGAGCAGATGCCAGTCGGCCTGCGGGTCGGGGGCGTAGGCGCCGCCGGGGCCCATGAAACGGACGGTCTCGCCCGGCTGGACACGGGTCGCCCAGGGGCCGGCCAGGCCCTCGTCGCCGTGGACCACGAAGTCCAGCGTCAGCTCGTGCGTCTGCGGGTCCCAGATGCGCACGGTGTACGTCCGGGTCACCGGCCACTGGTCGCGCGGGAACTCGGCGCGGATGCGCTCCAGGTCGAACGGCTCGGGATAGCTCACGCCGTCGGACGGCGGGAACAGCAGCTTGACGTAGTGGTCGGTGTGGGCCCCCACCGTGAAGTCGGCCAGGCCGTCGCCGCCGAGCACCACGCGCTGCATGTGCGGGGTGAGCCGCTCGGTGCGGACGACCTGCGCGGTGTGGGGCTTCCGCGCCGTGCGGGCCGGACGTTCTGCCATGGCGGCCTCCCTGCGATCCATGCTTAGGCATACCTAAGTTAGCACTACCCTCAGAGCATGTGCGCGGAACGAGTGCCCACATGAGCACCACAGGCGATTACGCGCCCAAGGTCAGCAGCAGCCGGTGCAGGGAGTTGCCCAGGCCCCAGCGCGCCCCCAGCTCGGCCACCGCCGCGGGGTCGCGCGGGGTGCGCGGCAGGAGCGTGTCCACGTCCGGCAGCGGCACGTCGTGCGCGACCTTCACCACCTTCGGGGCGACGGCGACATACGGCCGCGCCTCGGTCAGCCGCTTGCGCTGCGAGGGCGTGAGCTTCGCCCTCGGGTCGTCCACCGCGGCCATGATCCCGGCCAGGTCACCGAACTCGGCCAGCAGCTTCGCGGCCGTCTTCTCGCCGATGCCGGGCACCCCGGGCAGTCCGTCGCTCGGGTCGCCGCGCAGCAGGGCCAGGTCCGCGTAGCCGGGGCCGTCGACGCCGTACTTCTCGCGCAGCACCGCCTCGTCGGTGAGCTGGAGCATGCCGACGCCCTTGAGCGGATACAGCACCCGCACCCCGCGCGTGTCGTCGACCAGCTGGTAGAGGTCGCGGTCGCCGGTGACGATGTCGACCGGACCCTTGGCGTGCGCGGTGAACGTACCGATCACGTCGTCCGCCTCGTAGCCCGCGACACCCACCCGGGCGATGCCGATCGCGTCCAGGACCTCCTCGATCACCGGCACCTGCGGCGACAGGGTGTCCGGCACCACCTCCTCGTCCGGCCCGACCGCGTGCTCCTCGGCGACCCGGTGCGCCTTGTAGGAGGGGATCAGGTCGACCCGCCACTGCGGCCGCCAGTCGGCGTCCATGCAGGCCACCAGCTCGTCCGGGCGGTGGTCGCGCACCAGGCGGTCGATGAACTCCAGCAGCCCGCGCACGGCGTTCACCGGCGTGCCGTCCGGGGCCTTCACGGACTCCGGGACGCCGAAGTAGGCGCGGAAGTAGAGCGAGGCGGTGTCGAGGAGCATCAGTCGTCCGGTCACGCCTCGCATCATGCCGCACACCACTGACAACCACGCGTCATACCGCACACCACTGACAACCACGCGTCATACCGCACACCACTGACAACCACGCGTCATGCCGCACACCACTGACAACCACGCGCCGGAACGTGTTGCGCCCTGCGCCTGTGCCGTGACCTGCCCCACTTGTGCGTTTGTGGTCTGCGGCTGCGGGCAGGCGCCGCCACGGAGCGACGTCGGCCGTCGACCCCCTCAGGCGGCCGCTCGCTCCGTTTCCATTGCCCCCGAGACAAGAGGTTCGCGTGTCAGCCAGGCTAGAGGCCGATCATCTCTACAAGGTGTTCGGCAGACGACAGGACGAGGCGGTCGACCGGCTCCGCAAGGGAGCCGACCGGGAGGAACTGCGCGCCGACGGCACCACCGCCGCCGTGATCGACGCCTCCTTCACGGTGGACGAGGGCCGGATCTTCGTCGTCATGGGCCTGTCCGGCTCCGGCAAGTCCACCCTGCTGCGGATGCTCAACGGCCTGCTGGAGCCGACCGCCGGGCAGGTCCGCTTCGACGGACAGGACCTGACCGCGCTCGGCGCACGCGAGCTGCGCGAGGTCCGCTCGAAGAAGATCAGCATGGTCTTCCAGCACTTCGCGCTGTTCCCGCACCGCAGCGTCCTGGACAACGCCGCCTACGGCCTCGCCGTGCAGGGGGTGCCGCGCGCGGAGCGCGAGAAGCGCGCCGCCGAGGCCCTCGAACTGTGCGGCCTCGCCGGCTGGGAGAAGTCCTGGCCGGACGAGCTGTCCGGCGGCATGCAGCAGCGGGTGGGCCTGGCCCGTGCGCTGGCCACCGACGCCGACCTGCTGCTGATGGACGAATCCTTCAGCGCGCTGGACCCGCTGATCCGCCGTGACATGCAGGACCAGCTGCTCACCCTCCAGCGCACCCTGAAGAAGACCATCGTCTTCATCACCCACGACCTCAACGAGGCCATGCGCCTGGGCGACCGTATCGCCGTCATGCGCGACGGCCGCATCGTGCAGAACGGCACCGCCGAGGACATCCTGCTGCGCCCGGCGAACGACTACGTCGCCTCCTTCATCAAGGACGTCGACCGCTCCCGCGTGCTGACCGCGGGCGCGGTGATGGACACCTCGGTGACCGGCGAGGCCCCCGCGTGCGGCTGTGAGACCGCCACCCGCGAGACGCCGTTCGCGGAGCTCTGCGCGATCAGCGCCCGCCTGTCGCACCGCGTGTCGGTGGTGGACGAGGCGAACCACGTCATCGGCGTGGTGCCGCGGCAGCGGCTGCTCGCCTTCCTCGGCGACGAGAGCGCCGACCCCGCGCCCTGTGACAACCCGGACGGGAAGGTGGCCGCCCGTGCCTAGGCTTCAGCTCGGTGACTGGGTCGACTCCGGTGTCGACTGGCTCGTCACGCATCTGTCCTGGCTCTTCGACGCCGTCAAGACGGTCGTCGAGGGCATGTACGACGGTATCGACGCCGTCCTGACCGCGCCCCAGCCGCTGCTCCTTGCGGGCATCCTCGCGGTGCTCGCCTGGTGGCTGCGGGGCCTGGCCGCGGGGGTGCTGTCCTTCGCGGGGTTCGCGCTGATCGACTCGCTCGACCTGTGGGACAAGGCGATGTCGACGCTGTCCCTGGTGCTGGTCGCCACCGTGATCGCCCTGGTGATCTCCATCCCGCTGGGCATCTGGGCGGCCCGCTCCAAGGCCGTCAGCGCGGCCGTTCGGCCCGTCCTGGACCTGCTCCAGACGATGCCGTCGATGGTGCTGCTGATCCCGGCGATCCTGTTCTTCGGCATGGGCGTGCCCGCCGGTGTCGTCGCCACCCTGATCTTCGCGCTCGCGCCGGGCGTGCGGATGACCGAGCTCGGCATCCGCCAGGTCGACGCGGAACTGGTGGAGGCCGCCGAGGCCTTCGGCACCACACCCCGCGACACGCTCCTGCGGGTCCAGCTGCCGCTCGCCCTGCCGACCATCATGGCGGGCGTCAACCAGGTGATCATGCTGGGCCTGTCGATGGTCGTCATCGCCGGCATGGTCGGCACCGGCGGCCTCGGCGGCGCCGTCAACGAGGCCATCGGCCAGCTCGACATCGGCCTCGGCTTCGAGGCGGGCCTCGGCATCGTCGTCCTCGCGATCTACCTGGACCGCGTCACCGGCGCGCTGGGCACGCAGCTGTCCCCGCTGGGCCGCCGCGCCGCCGCGAAGGTCCGCCGCACCCCCCTGACCTACCGCCTGCGCCCCACCGTCGCGGTGATCGGCGTCGTCGTCCTCGCCCTGGTGGCGGGCGGCATGAACGTCTTCGGGTCGAACGCCGGCACCGCCGAGGCCTCCGCCACGGACGTCGGCAAGGGCCGCGAGGTCAAGATCGGCTACATCCCGTGGGACGAGGGCATCGCCTCCACCTACCTGTGGAAGGAGCTGCTGGAGCGCCGCGGCTTCGAGGTCACCACCACCCAGTACGCCGCCGGGCCGCTGTACACGGGCCTGGCCACCGGCCAGATCGACTTCCAGACCGACTCCTGGCTGCCGGTCACCCACGCCGAGTACTGGAAGAAGTACGGCAAGCAGCTCGACGACCTCGGCAAGTGGTACGGCCCCACCTCCCTGGAGCTGAGCGTCCCGTCGTACATGAAGGACGTCAACACGCTCGCCGACCTGAAGCGGCACGCCGCCGACTTCGACGGCAAGATCGTCGGCATCGAGCCGAGCGCCGGAATGATGGGCCTGCTCAAGGACAAGGTGCTCAAGGAGTACGGTCTCGAGGGCTCCTACGACGTCGTCGACGGCTCCACCCCGGCGATGCTGGCCCAGCTGAAGCGGGCGTACGCCAAGAAGGAGCCGGTCGTCGTCACGCTGTGGTCGCCGCACTGGGCGTACAGCGACTACGACCTGAAGAAGCTGAAGGACCCCAAGGGCGCCTGGGGCGCGGGCGACGGCGTGCACACGCTGGCCCGCGACGGCTTCGCCGCCGACAACCCCGAGGTCGGCCGCTGGCTGAAGGACTTCTCGATGACCGAGCGGCAGCTCACGGATCTGGAGTCGCAGATCCAGAAGGCCGGCAAGGGCCAGGAGCAGCAGGCCGTGCGCGACTGGCTGCAGGACAACCCCGCACTGGTGGACCAGTGGGCACCGGTCGCCGGAGACGCCGGCCGGGCGTCGGGCTGACGCACTGACGGGCGTCCCGACGACCCGATGAGGGCGTCCTGACCCCCCATGGACGGGCGGCCGGGTGACCTGACGGACCCGGCCGCCGGACAGAGGGGCGGGCCACCGTACGACTTCCCCTTCGTACGGCGGCCCGCCCCTCCTCTTCGCCCCGCGACGGCCACCGTAAGAATCCGGCCAACCACGCAGAGCCACGCACGGGCCTGTGAACGGCTCCCGAGCCGCCCGGAGTTCGAGACGGGCCTCCTTCGGGAACTCGGGAACAGACGGAGACGCCGGTGCATTGAACCCGGAACGATCCCTGTGGGATGGCGCGAAGTATGAGGTCGGACCTCAGACAATGTGTCGTCGATGTGACGGCCGCCTGAAACGGTTTGCCGAACATGCGTAGGGTGCAGAGAACCCAAGAGAATGCACCGCAAGCAGCGCGTCCCTGACCCGACCGACGAGCGAAGGAGGGAGCCGGAGCGATGGGCGACCACAAAGAGCAGCCACTGCGCGTGGGCGCGGCCGTGCGGCGCCGCCGCCGAGCGCTGGAGCTCACCCTCGCCGTCGTGGCCGAGCGCAGCGGCCTGTCGGTGCCCTTCCTGAGCCAGATCGAGAACGACCGGGCGCGGCCCAGCACCAGCTCCCTGGAGAAGGTCGCCGATGCCCTGCGCACCACGGCCGTCGAGCTGCTCGCCGCCGCCGATCCGGCGTGCAGCGTCGACGTCGTGCGGGCCGAGGACCCCGATCCGGGGCCCGAGCCGCTGATGCGCTCCCTGGTGCGCGGCCACCATCAGATGCACGCCTCGGAGTTCACCGGCGGCCATGAGACGGGCCGTGAGTTCCAGTACCGCAACGACCAGTTGATGTACGTCGCCGACGGCGGCGTCGAGATCGAGGCGGAGGGCCGCGCCTACCGCCTGGGCCGCGGCGACACCCTCTACCTGACCGGCGGGGTCCGCCACCGCTGGCGCGCCACCGTGCCGGAGACCCGCGTCCTCGTGGTCGCCGTCGCTGAGCACATCGACGCCTTCGAGGACCGGCAAGGCCCCAGGTGAGGGTCGTCTCCCTGGTGCCGTCGCTGACGGAGGCCGTGGCTGTGTCGCTGCCCGGTGCGCTCGTCGGCGCGACCGACTGGTGCGTGCGTCCGGCGGGCCTGGAGGTCGCCCGGGTCGGGGGCACCAAGAACCCGAAGATCGACAAGATCCTCGCCCTCGCCCCCGACCTGGTGGTCGCCAACGAGGAGGAGAACCGCGCGCCCGACCTGGACGCCCTGCGCGAGGCGGGCGTGGAGGTGCTGGTCACCGAGGTGCGGGACGTGCCGCAGGCGTTCGCCGAGCTGGAGCGGGTGCTGTACGCCTGCGGGGCCTCGGCCCGGCCACGCTGGCTGGACGAGGCGGAGGCCGCCTGGGCGGCACCGGTCGGCCTGTCCCGTCGTACGACCGCCGTCGTGCCGATCTGGCGGCGGCCCTGGATGGTGCTGGGCCGCGACACCTTCGCCGGAGACGTGCTGGCCCGCCTCGGCGTCGACCACCTGTACGCCGGGCACGCCGAGCGCTACCCGCGCATCCCGCTGGAGGAGCTGACGGCCGCCGCGCCCGGCCTCGTCGTCCTGCCCGACGAGCCCTACCGCTTCACCGCCGACGACGGCCCCGAGGCGTTCCCCGGGCTGCCCTGCGCGCTCGTCGACGGCCGGCACCTCACCTGGTACGGGCCGTCGCTGGCCGAGGCGCCGCGGGTGCTGGGCGCGGCCCTGCGAGCAGCGCTCCGCTGACCAGCCCCCGTACGGTCCCGAAGGCCGCGAGCGCGACAGCGGTCAGCAGCACGGCGTACAGGGCGACCGCCAGGGCGTCGTAGGCGAGCAGTCCCGTGTGCCGGGCCAGGGACGCGGTGCCGGTGACGCAGGTGCCCACCGGGAAGGTGAACGCCCACCAGGTCATCGCGAAGCCCATGCCGTGCCGCCGGGCCCGCACCACGTGCACCGTGGCGAGCCCCAGCCACAGCAGCGCGAAGCCCATCACCGGGACGCCGTGCAGGACGGCGAGGATGCCGAACCCGTCGGCGTAGGGGGCGGGCAGCACGCCCGGGGCGACGTCGGCGAAGTTGCCCGCGGCGGTGGTCGACTGGCCCAGCGGGCCGAGCACCAGGAACAGCGTCGGGGTCAGCGCGAGCGGCAGCGGGCCGCGGGTGATCAGCCGGGTGAACACCAGCGGCAGCATCACCAGCGTGGCCAGCAGGCTCAGCCCGAACAGCGCGAAACAGCCGAGCAGCAGCGTCGCCCGGGCCTGCCCCGGCGGCAGATGCGGCACCAGCAGCGGCCCCTGCGCCGCGGACACCATCGGCGCGACCAGCGGCAGCAGCCACACGGGCGTGGCCTGCTCCGGCGTCACCCGATGCCGTACGGCCATCAGGTAGGGGACGGTCACGGCCGCGGCCAGCGCGGTGGCCGTACCGGCGGTGAACAGCACGACGTCCAGCGCGAGTGCCGCCCGCGGCCCGATCCAGTCCCGCCCGACCGCCAGCGCGCCGCCACCGACCGACAGCAGGGCCATCGCCACACAGCCGTAGAACGGAGCCGTCGCCGGGTCCAGCAGATGCGCGCGGGCCTGGTCGCGGTGGTGGCGCCAGTGCAGGGCACGCCCCGTGAGCAGCACCAGCAGCATCGCGAGGGAGAGCGCCCAGACGGCCGCGCACAGCGGGCGCAGGCCGGGGACATGGGCCGGCAGCGCGGTGCCGGCGGTGGCGACGATGGCGGTGCCCATGACGGTGGCGTACCAGTTGGGCCCGAGGTGGCGGACGGCGGCGGCGCGGGGCCGGCGGGGGACGGCGGGCGGGGCGGAGAGCGGCTGGGCGGCGGTGACCATGATCCCCAGGGTCTCCCGGTCCCGGGGCCACCACCAGGGACTATGTCTCTATGAGGACATAAGGTGGGGTTATGAGCAGCATGGATGGGCGGGACGGGGACACACGGCCGGGCGGCGGTTCGCTCGCGCACCGGGTGCCGGATCTGGGGGCGCTGGAGCTGCTGCTGGCCGTCGCCCGGCTGGGCAGCCTGGGTGCGGCCGCCCGCGAGGTCGGCATCACCCAGCCCGCCGCGAGCAGCCGCGTCCGCTCCATGGAACGTCAGTTGGGCGTGGCTCTGGTCGACCGTTCACCGCGCGGCTCCCGGCTCACGGACGCGGGCGCGCTGGTGACCGACTGGGCGCGCCGGGTGGTGGAGGCGGCGGAGGCCTTCGACGCGGGCACGCAGGCGCTGCGGGACCGGCGCGACTCCCGGCTGCGGGTCGCTGCCAGCATGACCATCGCCGAGTACCTGCTGCCGGGCTGGCTGCTCGCGCTGCGCGCCCAGCGGCCGGACACGGCCGTGTCCCTGCTCGCGGGCAACTCCGCCGCGGTCGCCGAACGGCTGCTCGCCGACGAGGCCGACCTCGGCTTCGTCGAGGGCCTGACGGTCCCCGCGGGCCTGGACGCCACCGTCATAGCCCACGACCACCTGATCGTCGTCACCGCACCCGGTCACCCCTGGGCCCGCCGCCGACGCCCCCTCGCGGCGGACGAACTCGCCGCCACACCCCTGATCCTGCGCGAGGAGGGCTCCGGTACCCGGCAGGTCCTCGACGCCGCCCTCGGCGGTCTCGCCCGCCCCCTGATCGAGCTGTCCTCCACCACCGCCGTGAAGGCGGCCGCGGTGGGCGGCGCGGGCCCCGCCGTCCTCTCCGAGCTCGCCGTCGGCGAGGAACTCGCCATGCGCCGCCTCGTCCGCGTCCCCCTGGACGGCGTCACCCTGGAACGCTCCCTGCGCGCGGTGTGGCCGACGGGACACCGGCCCACGGGGCCGGCGCGGGACCTGCTGTCGCTGACGCGCGGGTAGGGCCCCTTCGCGCGAAAACGCTTGGCTTCCCCGGGCGGGGGCCCGGCACCATGGCCCCCATGACCACCACCGCCCCACCCGCCTCCGGCTCCCGGCTCCCGTGGCAGGCGCTTCCCGACGTCGTGCGGGACGCCGTCGCGGAGATGACCGGCGGGCCGGTCGTCGAGGCCGTCACTCAGTCCGGCGGATTCTCGCCCGGCGTGGCCGCACGGGTGCGGACGGCCGGTGGGCGGCGGGCCTTCGTGAAGGCCGTCAGCTCCGAGTCCAACCCGCACAGCCCGGCCCTGCACCGCGCCGAGGCCCGCAACGCCGCCGCGCTCCCGCCGCAGGTGCCCGCGCCCCGGCTGCTGGGGACGTACGACGACGGGACCTGGGTCGCGCTGGTCTTCGAGGACGTGGCCGGGCGGCAGCCGCACGTGCCCTGGCGGGCGGCGGAGTTGCGCGGGGTGCTGGACGCCGTGGCCCGGCTGGCCCGCGCGCTCACCCCGTCCCCGCCCGCCGCCCCGCCTGCCGCCGAGGCCCTCGCCCGGAACTTCGACGGCTGGCGCGAGCTGCGCGACGGCGCCGAGGGTGAGGTCGCGGACCGGCTGGGCGCCTGGACCGCCGCCCGACTGGACCGCCTGGCCGAGCTGGCCGGACCCTGGGCGCAGGCCGTCGCCGGTGACACGCTCGCCCATGGCGATCTGCGCGCCGACAACATGCTGCTGACCGAGGACGGCCGGGTCGTCTTCGTCGACTGGCCGCACGTGGTGCGCGCCGCGCCCTGGTTCGACCTGCTGGTCATGCTGCCGTGCGTGCGCGCGCAAGGAGGCCCGGACCCGCAGGAGGTGTTCACCCGGCACGAGCTGGGCGCGGGCGCCGACCCGGACGCCGTCACCGCCGCGCTCGCGGCCCTCGCCGGCTACTTCCTGCGCCACTCCCTGCTGCCCGCGCCGCCCGGCATCCCCACCCTGCGCGCCTTCCAGCGGGCGCAGGGCGAGGCCGCCCTGGAGTGGCTCAGGACGCGGCTGCCGCTGTGACCAGGGCCCGCATCACCCGCGGGTCCTCGCCCATCTCCGGATGCCACTGCACCCCGAGCACCCAGTGCGGCCCCGGCAGCTCGACCGCCTCCACAGTGCCGTCGGCGGCATGCGCGCAGGGGACCAGACCGCTGCCGAGGCGGTCCAGCGCCTGGTGGTGATACGTCGGTACGGCGGTCTCCTCGGCGACGATCGCGGCGTACCGCGTGCCCGGGACCGGCTTGACAGGGTGCCGGCCGAAGACCCCGGGGGCCTCGGTGTGGCCGTCGAGGTGCTGGACGAGGGTGCCGCCGACGGCGATGTTCAGCAGCTGCATGCCGCGGCAGATGCCCAGCAGGGGAGTGCCGGCGGCCAGGGCGGCGTCGATCAGGGCGAGTTCCCAGGTGTCACGGGCGTGCGCGGGCGGGCCCGTGCGCGGGTCGCGCTCGGCCCCGTAGCGGGCCGGGTCGACGTCCGGCCCGCCCGCGATCACCAGCCCGTCGAGGCGGGCGACGGCATCGGGTGCATGCTCCGGCACGTCCGGGGGCAGCATCGCGGCGAGCCCGCCCGCCTGCTGGACCATCCGGGGATACCCGGCCGGGACCAGCGCCGCCGCCAGATCCCACACGCCCCAGCGCGCACTGGACTCCAGATACGTGCTGATCCCGATGAGCGGCCTGTCCGCCATGTGCCCTCCCGCGCCTCAATGGACCGTCCGCATACCTTTATCCCGGGGCCGTCAGGTCAGAAAACCCCGCAGCAGCGCCGCCGTGCCCGCGCAGTGCTCCCGCATGATCTCCCGTGCCCCGTCCGCGTCCCCGTCGAGGACCGCCTCCACCAGCGCGGTGTGCTGATGCTGGGAGTGCTCCAGGTTGCGCACCAGCAGCGGGATGCAGTCGAGCAGGTCGTTCACCGTGGCCCGTACAGCCGCGTACTGGGCGGTGAGCGTGGCGGAACCGGACAGCTCGGCCAGGGTCAGGTGCAGCAGGGTGTCCGCCCGCCGGTAGTCCGTCAGCGGCGCGTCCTGTGTGCGGGACAGCGCCTCGCGCAGCCGCCCGCCCTGCTCCTTGGTCAGCCCGTGCGCCGCGCACAGCCCGGCCGCGCCCACCTCCAGCACCTCCCGGAAACGCAGCACGTCCTCCACATCGACCCCGGCCACCCGCCTGCGCAGCTCGTCCTCGCCCGGGCTCGCCGTGCGCGACAGCACGAACGTTCCGCCGTAGCGCCCCCGACGCGACTCCACCAGCCCCTGCTCCTGAAGCACCTTGAGGACCTCCCGCAGCGTCACCCGGCTGATCCCCAGCCGCTCCGCCAGCTCCCGCTCGGCCGGCAGCCGCCCCCCGCCGGGCACCAGGCCCAGCCGGACGACCTGGAGGATCTGCTCCAGGGCCTCCTCGAAGCCGTTGCCCGCCCGGACGGGGCGCAGCACCGGCGTCAGCCGGTCACCCGCGTCGGCCGCCTCCTCCGCCATCTCGCCGTGCCCCCTTCCCAAGCAATGGTTCTCAGCAATACCTTATGGCTCCCGGCTGACCGAAGAAGCCTTAAGGAGGCTTTCCCGTGGCAGACCGCACACCGCCGCTCGGCATCGAGGAACTGCACGCCCTCGTCGCCGGCGGTGAGATCGACACCGTCGTCCTGGCCTTCCCCGACATGCAAGGACGGCTCCAGGGCAAGCGGTTCGCCGCGCGTTTCTTCCTCGACGAGGTGCTCCACCACGGCACCGAGGGGTGCAACTACCTCCTCGCCGTGGACACCGACATGAACACCGTCGACGGCTACGCCATGTCCTCCTGGGAGCGCGGCTACGGAGACTTCGCCTTCCGCCCCGACCTCGCCACCTTGCGCCGCATCCCCTGGCACCCCGGCACGGCCCTGCTGATCGCCGACCTCGCCTGGGAGGACGGCACCCCGGTGGCCGCCGCGCCACGGCAGATCCTGCGCCGCCAGCTGGAGCGGCTCGCCGAGCACGGCTGGACCGCCCAGGTCGGCACCGAGCTGGAGTTCATCGTCTTCAAGGACACCTACGAACAGGCCTGGGACGCGAACTACCGCGGCCTGACCCCGGCCAACCAGTACAACGTCGACTACTCCATCCTCGGCACCGGCCGCATCGAGCCCCTGCTGCGCCGGCTGCGCAACGACATGGCGGGCGCCGGCCTCACCGTCGAGTCCGCCAAGGGCGAGTGCAACCCCGGCCAGCACGAGATCGCCTTCCGCTACGCCGAGGCCCTCGTCACCTGCGACCAACACGCCCTCTACAAGACCGGCGCCAAGGAGATCGCCGCGCAGGAGGGCGTGTCGATCACCTTCATGGCCAAGTACAACGAGCGCGAGGGCAACTCCTGCCACATCCACCTCTCGCTCACGGACGCCGACGGCACCAACGTCATGGCCGACGAGAACGGCATGTCCGACGTCATGCGCCACTTCCTCGCCGGACAGCTCGCGGCCCTGCGAGACTTCTCCCTCCTCTACGCGCCCAACATCAACTCCTACAAGCGCTTCCAGCCCGGCTCCTTCGCCCCCACCGCCGTCGCCTGGGGCCATGACAACCGCACCTGCGCGCTCAGGGTCGTCGGCCACGGCCGCTCCCTGCGCTTCGAGAACCGCCTGCCCGGCGGCGACGTCAACCCCCACCTCGCCGTCGCCGGACTGGTAGCGGCCGGGCTGTACGGAGTCGAGCACAAGCTGGAGCTGCCCGAGCCCTGCGCGGGCAACGCCTACACCGCCGGCTACGAGCACGTCCCCACCACCCTGCGCGAGGCCGCCGAGCTCTGGGAGAACAGCCCCATCGCCCGGGCCGCCTTCGGCGACGAGGTCGTCGCGCACTACCGCAACATGGCGCGCGTCGAGCTGGAGGCCTTCGACGCCGCGGTCACCGACTGGGAGCTGCGCCGCTCCTTCGAACGCATGTGAGGCACCGACTTGTCCGAGCAGCTCCAGGTACTGAACCCGGCCACCGAAGAGGTCCTCGCGACCCTGCCCGCCGCCGACGCGGCCGACGTGGACCGGGCCGTCGTACGGGCCACGCGCGCACAGTCGGCGTGGGCCGCGCTCGCCCCCCGCGACCGGGCCCGGCTGCTGCGCCGGTTCGCTGCGGTCGTCGACGAACACATCGAGGAACTGGCCCGGTTGGAGGTCCGGGAGGCCGGGCACACCCTCGGCAATGCCCGCTGGGAGGCGGGCAACGTCCGTGACCTGCTGGAGTACGCGGCCGGGGGAGTGGAGCGGCTGACGGGCCGGCAGATCCCGGTCGCGGGCGGCCTGGACGTGACGATCCTCGAACCGCTCGGCGTGGTGGGCGTCATCGCGCCCTGGAACTTCCCGATGCCGATCGCCGCCTGGGGGACCGCCCCCGCCCTGGCGGCCGGCAACGCGGTGCTCCTCAAACCCGCCGAGACGACCCCGCTGACCGCCCTGCGCCTTGCCGAACTGGCCCTGGACGCCGGACTGCCGGAGGGCCTGTTCCAGGTGCTGCCCGGCCACGGACCCGTTGCGGGCAGCGCCCTCGTCGAGCACCCCGGCGTCGCGAAGATCGTCTTCACGGGGTCGACGGCCGTGGGCAAACAGGTGTGGGCGAAGGGCGCGGCCCAGCTCAAGCGCGTCACGCTCGAACTCGGCGGCAAGAGCCCCAACATCGTCTTCGCCGACGCCGACCTGAAGGCCGCCGTCGACCCCTTCTCCTTCCTCGACAACTCCGGCCAGGACTGCTGCGCCCGCACCCGCATCCTCGTCCAGGAGTCCGTCCACGACGAGGTGCGTGAGCTGCTCGCCGATGCCCTCGCCGCCGTCGTCGTAGGCGATCCGGCCGACGAGAAGACGCAGATGGGCCCGCTGATCTCCCGGCAACAGCTCGACCGCGTACGGTCGTTCGTGCCCGACGACGCTCCCGGTCTGCGCGGCAGCGCGCCCGACGGGCCCGGGTTCTGGTTCCCGCCGACCGTGCTCACCGGCGAGCGCCCCGACTCCCGGGCCGCCCGCGAGGAGATCTTCGGCCCCGTCGCCGTCCTGCTGCCGTTCACCGACGAGGAGGACGCGATCCGCCTCGCCAACGACACCCCGTACGGCCTCTCCGGATCTTTGTGGACCCGGGACATCGGCCGCGCCCTGCGGGTCGCCGGCGCCGTCCGGGCCGGCAACCTGTCCGTCAACTCCCACTCCAGCGTCCGCTACTGGACCCCGTTCGGCGGCTTCAAGCAGTCCGGCGTCGGACGCGAGCTGGGCCCGGACGCCCTGACCGCCTTCACCGAGACCAAGAACGTCTTCATCAGCACGGAGGGCCCCGCACAGTGACCGACACCCCTGTTTGCCGCCGCCTGGTCGGCCGTACCGCCGTCATCACCGGAGCCGGCAGCGGCATCGGACTCGCCACCGCCCGCCGCCTCGCCTCCGAGGGCGCCCACGTCGTCTGCGGCGACGTCGACGAGGCCCGCGGCAAGGCGGCCGCCGAGGAGGTCGGCGGGCTGTTCGTGAAGGTCGACGTCACCGACCCCGAGCAGGTCGAGGCGCTGTTCAAGGCGGCGTACGACACCTACGGCAGCGTCGACATCGCCTTCAACAACGCCGGCATCTCCCCGCCCGACGACGACTCCATCCTGGAGACCGGCCTGGAGGCCTGGAAGCGCGTCCAGGAGGTCAACCTCACCTCCGTCTACCTGTGCTGCAAGGCCGCGCTGCCCTATATGCGGCGCCAGGGCAAGGGCTCCATCATCAACACGGCGTCCTTCGTCGCGCGGATGGGCGCGGCCACCTCGCAGATCTCCTACACCGCCTCCAAGGGCGGCGTGCTCGCCATGTCCCGCGAACTGGGCGTGCAGTTCGCCCGCGAAGGCATCCGCGTGAACGCCCTGTGCCCCGGCCCGGTCAACACGCCCCTCCTGCAGGAACTGTTCGCCAAGGACCCCGAGCGGGCCGCGCGCCGCCTGGTGCACATCCCGCTCGGCCGGTTCGCCGAGGCCGAGGAGATCGCCGCCGCGGTCGCCTTCCTGGCCAGCGACGACTCCTCCTTCGTCAACGCCACCGACTTCCTGGTCGACGGCGGTATCTCCGGGGCGTACGTCACGCCCCTCTAGGTCTGCGCCTAGAGTGCCGCTGTGAGCATGACACCACCGCCCGGCTGGTACCCCGACCCGCACGCCCCGCATCTGGAGCGCTGGTGGGACGGCACGGCCTGGACCGAGCACCGGCGCGCCCCCGAGACGGCGGGGCCGCCGGTGTCCGTCCCCGTGCCCGCCGGCGGTGGCTCGGGGCGCGCCAAGGCGGTCGCGCTGACCGTGGCCGGGGCGGTCCTGGTCGCCGCGATCACCACCGGCGCGATCGTGCTCAGCGGCGGCAGCGGCAGCGACGGCGACGCCACCCCGGCAGACCCCTCACCGACCACGTACTACACGGCCGCTCCGCCCTCTCCGACGACCGAGGAGCCCGACCCGGTCGAGGAGGAGGACCCGTCCGTCGTCGTGGACGAGCTCAACGGCATCACCTTCCCGCTGCCCGAGGGCTGGGTCCTGCCGGAGTACGTCACCGACCACTCGGTCGTCATGACGACGGACGGCGGCACCTACGACTGCCCCGGCGACTGGGGCAGGTGCTGGCACGGCCAGGTCCGCTCACGCACGGTCCCCTCGGACGGCGAGACCCCCGAGGCCCTCGCCAAGGCCGACATAGCCGACGCCGCCGAGGAGGTCTACGGCCGCAACCGGCTGGACCAGCGGCCGTTCGGCGGCATCACCTCGCACCGGCAGATCGCGGCCGGGCCGGTCGCGGTGGCCGGCCGCGCCGGGTACTACGTCCGCTGGCGCGTACAGACGGCCGAGGGGCCCGGCGGATACGTGCAGTCGCTGGCCTTCCCCTCCACCGTCGGCATCGGCTCCCCGGTCGTCGTCCGCTTCGCCTTCGACGCCGGCGACGACGGCCCGCCCCTCGGCGACATGGACCTGATCACCGACGGCATCCGGCCCGTCGGCGACGCGGACACGGGCGGGGGCGTGGGCACGAGCGTGGGCCCCACCGACTGAGACGCGCTATCCGACTGAGAGGCGCTGTCGGCCCACCGACTCAGACGCGCTAGAGGAAGGTGCGCCCCTCACCCCGGTACGTCGGCACGGTCGCCGTCACCCGGTCGCCCTCCACCAGGTGCAGCGTCTCGAACCGCTCGCACAGCTCGCCCGCCTTCGCGTGCCGGAACCACACCTTGTCGCCGATCAGCAGATCGTCGGCCGGTGAGCCCAGCAGCGGCGTCTGCACCTCGCCCGGCCCCTCCTGAGGGTCGTAGCGCAGCCCCTCCGGCAGATACGGCACGGGGAGCCGGTCCGGCCCCGCCGCACCAGAGGCCGGGTAGCCGCCCCCGAGGACCGTCACGACCCCCACCCCCGGCCGGCGCACGACCGGCTGGGCGAACAGGGCGGCCGGACGCCCGCTGAAGGACGTGTAGTTGTCGAACAGCCGCGGCACGTACAGGCCCGACCCGGCCGCGATCTCGGTGACTGCTTCCTCCGCGGCGGTGTGCTGCACACTGCCGGTGCCGCCGCCGTTGACGAACTCCAGACCCGGCACCACCGCGCGCACCGCCCGCACCGCGGCGGCCCGCCGCTCGGCCAGCTCGCGGCGCGCGGTGGCCTGCATCAGCCGGATCGCCCGCGACCTCAGCGGCCGGCCGGCCACCGCGTCGCCGACGCCCGCGACATGACCCTCGTACGCCATGATCCCGACGACCTCGAAACCGGGGCGCCGGGTCACCGCGCGGGCCAGGTCGGCGAGTTGGGCGGGGGAGTGGCACGGGGAGCGCAGCGCGCCGACGCGCACGCGCCCGCCGAGCAGGCGCAGCGAGGTGTCCAACTCCAGGCAGACCCGCACGACTTCGCGTCCGTCGCCGCGCGCCGCGTCGATCAGGTCGAGCTGCGCCGGATCGTCGACCATGACGGTCACCGCGGCCGCCAGCTTCGGGTCGGCGGCCAGCTCGGCGAAACCGGCCCGGTCGGCCGACGGGTAGGCCAGCAGCACGTCGTCGAACCCGGAGCGGGCCAGCCACAGCGACTCGGCGAGCGTGTACGACATGATCCCCGCGAAGCCGTCCCTGGCCAGGACCCGTTCCAGGAGGGCCCGGCAGCGCACGGACTTGCTGGCGACCCGGATCGGCTTGCCGGCCGCGCGGCGGACGAGGTCGTCCGCGTTGGCGTCGAAGGCCTCCAGATCCACGATCGCGACGGGGGCGTCGAGGTGGGCGGTGGCCCGGTCGTAACGGGCCCGGTCGGCGGCGCGCGCAGTCATGAACGCAGCCTGCCAGACAGGATTACCGCAGGGTAGGGGGACGATCCGGGCAGATGCCTCCGGCTCGTGGACCGGTTCCCCCTCGGGCCCCGGCAAGCCGTAGAGTGACGCGCACGTACGGGCACCGGTACGCACGAGGAAACGCCGGCACGGCACGAGGGAACGGGGGGTGCATGAGCACCGAAGCGCAGCGCGCCCCGGTTCCCCCACGTCCCACGGCCCCTCCGAAACCCACCACCCCGCCCCCACCCCCGGAACCCCCCGCTCCACCCACACCCCCCACCCGTGGCGAACGCGAACACCCACACCCGACACCGTCGGCCCCGCCCGCGGACACCACCTCCGGCGGCCCCCGGCTGGGCACGGCGGTTCCCGCACCCTCTGCCGCGGACCGCAGCACGGCGACGCCCCCCGCCCCGCCCATGGACCGAACCGGGGACGGCGTCTTCGGCGGCCCCCGCCAGGGCGGGGCGGCCCCCGCATCCTCCGTCGCGGACCGCGGCAGCGCCCCGCCCCCCGGCCGCCCCCCGGTGAACCGCGCCCGCGCGGAATCCGGTGTCCCCGCCGCGAACCGCGGCTGGACGGCGCCGGGTGCCCCGGCCGGGGATGCCTCCGCCGGGCACCGCCAGAGCCGTGAGGGTGCCATGGCGGCGCCTGCCGCGGAACGCGTCGCCGAGGGGTCGCGGTCGGCGCGGTTTCCCAGTCTGGGGGGCATATCGGCCGGGCGGACGCGGGTCGCCCCGCCCCCGCCCCCCGCCTCGGCCCGCTTCCCCGACGTGCCTCCGCCGGGTCATGGCAGCCCGGGGGAGACGCCCGAGGAGACCACCACCCGTCTGCGCCCCGTCCCGGCCGAACCGGCTGCCGCCGATGCGGCGCAGCCGCGCCAGGCCCCCGACCTCCCGCCACCGATGACCCCCACCGCACACCCCCACGACCCCGGCCCCGACCCCGACGCGCCCTTCGCCTGGGGCGACCCCGTCGGACGGCCCGTCGTGTCCTTCGGACAGCCGGAGATGCCGGAGTCGTACGAGGAGCGGGCCCGGGCCCGTCGCAGCCGGGCGCGCACCGCCGCGGCGGCCGCCTGTGTCGTCCTCGGAGTCGGACTCATCGGCGGCGCGGTGACGGGGAGTTGGCTCGTCGGCGAGTCCGCCGAGGAACGCGAACGCAGCGCCTTCACCGCCGCAGGCGAGCTGTGGCACAACGTGCCGGTCGACCAGCTCTTCCCGCCCACCGTGCAGGGCACCGGCGCAGGCCCCGGCGGAGCCGACCGCACCTGGACCCGGATCGCCGTCGCCCCGGACACCGGCTGCGCCGACGCCTTCGACCCGCTGCTGCGCAAGGCCCTCGCCCCGGTCGGCTGCGAACGCCTGCTGCGCGCCACCTACACCGACGCCACCCGCAGCCACGTCACCACCGTCGGCCTGCTGTTCACCAAGGCCGACCCGCCGGCCATGCGCTCCCTGGACCGGCAGTTCGACAGCGAGGGCCTGGCCGAGCGCGCCGACCTGATGCCCCGCCCCTACGCGGCGAAGGGCACCCTCGCCGAGGACTTCGGCCCGCGACAGCGCGCCTCCTGGACCGTCTCGGTGCTCACCGACGCCCCCGTCGTCGTCTACGCCGTCTCCGGCTGGGCCGACGCCCGCACGGTCGACGAGCCCCAGCCCGCCGCCGACGCCACCCGCGCCGACGCCACCGCCGACCCCGCGCAGGCCGGCCTCGGCCACGAGGCCCAGGGCCTCGCCGACCGCATCGAGCGCGCCCTGCGCAGACACGCCGCCACGGCCACGGAGCAGCCGTCATGACCCGCCGTACGACCGCCAGGACCGCGCTCCTCGGCAGCCTCCTCGCCGCCTCGCTCGCCCTCGTGCCGCCCACCGTCGCGCACGCCGACGCCATACGCGCCCAGCAGTGGGCCCTCGAAGCCCTGCACACCGACGAGGTCTGGCAGACCACCAAGGGCGAGGGCGTCACCGTCGCCGTCCTGGACACCGGCGTCGACGCGAGCCACCCCGACCTCGTCGGCAGCATCCTCGAGGCCAAGGACATGGTCGGCTTCGGCGCAGGCAAGGGCGACCGCGCCTGGGCCCGGCACGGCACCGCGATGGCCGGCATCATCGCGGGCCACGGACACGGCCCCGGCGGCGGCGACGGCGTCCTGGGCGTCGCCCCCGGCGCCAAGATCCTCCCGGTCCGGGTGATCCTGGAGGACGGCGACCCCGCCCGCGGCAAGGCCCGCAAGACCCGCGGCAACGCCCTCGCCGACGGCATCCGCTGGGCCGCCGACCACGGCGCCGACGTCATCAACCTCTCCCTCGGCGACGACTCCAAGTCCGCCCACCCCGAGCCCGCCGAGGACGAGGCCGTCCAGTACGCGCTCGGCAAGGGCGCGGTCGTCGTCGCCTCCGCGGGCAACGGCGGCGAGAAGGGCGACCACATCTCCTACCCGGCCGCCTACCCGGGCGTCATCGCCGCCACGGCCGTCGACAAGTTCGGCACGCGCGCGTCCTTCTCCACCCGCCGCTGGTACGCCACGGTCAGCGCCCCCGGCGTCGACGTCGTCATCGCCGACCCCGACCGGAAGTACTACCAGGGCTGGGGCACCAGCGCCGCCGCCGCCTTCGTCTCCGGAGCCGTCGCGCTGGTCAGGTCGGCCCACCCCGGCCTCACCCCGGCCCAGATCAAGAAGCTCCTGGAGGACACCGCCCGCAACGCCCCGGACAGCGGCCGCGACGACTCCCGCGGCTACGGCTTCATCGACCCGGCCGCCGCCATCAGGGCCGCCGACCACCTGAAGGCGGGGGGCCTGCGCTCGACGGCGTACGGCGAGAAGTACTTCGGCGACGGCCCCGACGACCCCGAGCCCGACGACGGCCCCGCGGACTGGGCGGGCCCCTTGGCGGGCAGCGTGGGCGGAGTCCTGCTGGTGATGGCCGTGGTCCTGTGGCGGGGCCGCAGGGAAACCCACTGACCCGCGCGTCGCTCCGCCCGCCGCGGGAGGGGCGGCGCTACCTTCCGTCGCCATGGCGGAACCCCTCTTCTACCTCGACCGCTCGGACATCCTCGACGGCAGGCTCGCCGAGGTCCGCGACGGGATGCGCGAGCTGGCCGGCTTCGTCCGGGCGCGCGAGCCGCGGCTGATCGCCTACCACCTCTTCGTCGACGAGACCGAGTCCACCATGAGCGTGCTGGCCGTCCACCCCGACTCGGCGTCGCTGGACCTCCACCTGCGCGTCGGCGGACCGAGGTTCCGGGCGTTCGGCGCACTCGTCCGCATGCGCTCCATGGACGTCTACGGCAGCCCGGACCCGGCTGTCGTGGACGCGCTCCGCGAGAAGGCCGAGTACCTCGGCGGGGCCACGCTCACCCTCCACGCCTGGCAGGCGGGCTTCAGCAGGCTCCTGCCCCCGATAGGGTCGGACACGTGAACAAGAACATCCCCGACCCCGGCTTCCGCGACGACGACGGCTCGGCCGACCCCCGGCTGAGCGCGGCCCTCGCGACCTGGGCCGAGGACCGCACGGCCGTCGCCCCCGTGCTGGAGGCCCTCAAGGGCGCCAGGCTCCTCGTGCCCGTCGTCGCCGTGCTCGGCGAGGTCGAGGAGGACGAGAACGGCCTGCGCCGCGAGAAGACCAGCGACATGGCCGTCCCCACCCTGAAGGCCGGCTCCCGCACCGCGCTGCCCGCTTTCACCTCGACCGAGTCGCTGACCCGCTGGGACCCCGAGGCCCGCCCCGTCGCCGTACCGCTGCACCAGGCGCTGCAGGCGGCCGCGCACGAGAAGGCCGACACGGTGGTGCTGGACCTGGCGGGGCCGGTGCCGTTCGAGCTGACCCGGCCGCTGCTGCTGGCCCTCGCGGAGGGACGCACCAGCGCCGACCCGCTGACCGATCCGGCGGTCGTGGAGGCCGTACGCGCCGCCGTCGCGGGCGAACCGGCCGTGCTGCGCGCCCACCTCGGCCCCGGGCAGGCCGACGGCACCCTCGCCCTGGTCCTCGACCCGGCCGCGGCCCCCGCCGACACCGCCCGCGCGGTGGCTCGGCGTCTCGCCGCCGACGAAACACTGAGGGCCCGCCTGGTGCGTGGTCTCGACCTGGCAGTGCTGCCGGCCGAGGCCACGCCACCCGGCGAGCCCCTCTTCGTACGCGCGTGATCTAGCCGTACACCGGGCCGGTGTACTTCTCGCCCGGGCCCTGGCCCGGCTCGTCCGGGACCAGGGACGCCTCGCGGAAGGCGAGCTGGAGCGACTTCAGGCCGTCGCGCAGCGGGGCGGCGTGGAAGGAGCTGATCTCGGTCGTGCTCGCGTCGAGCAGGCCGGCGAGGGCGGTGACCAGCTTGCGGGCCTCGTCCAGGTCCTTGTACTTGTCGCCCTCCTCGGTGAGGCCGAGCTTCACCGCGGCGGCGCTCATCAGGTTGACGGCGACCGTCACGATCACCTCGACGGCCGGCACCTCCGCGATGTCGCGGGTCATGTCGTCGTAGGCGGGCGTGTCTGGGGAGGTCTCACTCATGCCTCTCACGATAGGCCCCGGCCGAGCCCGGTTCGCACCGCCCCCGGGTTGCTGCTAACCTTGTGTAACGACCGGCTGGACACTGACGTGTGCAGCCCACAAGTGGAGGCTCCGATCTCCCACCTGACCGTCCTCCGGGACGGCGGGTCACCCGGTCAGGCGGCCACCATCGTTCCGTACGGACGATGGAGTCGCCCGAAAGCGCGCCCCGCGATCATCGCGGCGGTGCTCCGGTTGTGTTTGGAGCCCCGCCTGTGATCGTCCGGGGCATTTTTTGTGCTTCGGCGCGGTTAGGTCTTACGAAAGAAGACATACGCGGCTGTCCGCCAGACCGCCGTGTGGTGCTAACCGAGGAGGATCCATCAGCGCCGAGCCCCGCATCAACGACCGGATTCGCGTTCCCGAGGTGCGACTTGTCGGTCCCAGTGGCGAGCAGGTGGGCATCGTCCCGCTGGCCAAGGCACTGGAGCTTGCGCAGGAGTACGACCTGGACCTGGTCGAGGTCGCGGCGAACGCCCGTCCGCCCGTGTGCAAGCTCATGGACTACGGGAAGTTCAAGTACGAGTCGGCCATGAAGGCCCGTGAGGCGCGCAAGAACCAGGCGCACACGGTCATCAAGGAGATGAAGCTCCGGCCGAAGATCGACCCGCACGACTATGACACCAAGAAGGGTCACGTCGTCCGGTTCCTCAAGCAGGGCGACAAGGTCAAGATCACGATCATGTTCCGTGGTCGCGAGCAGTCCCGGCCCGAGCTGGGCTACCGACTGCTGCAGCGTCTCGCGGAGGACGTCCAGGACCTCGGTTTCGTCGAGTCGAACCCGAAGCAGGACGGCCGAAACATGATCATGGTTCTCGGTCCGCACAAGAAGAAGACCGAGGCGATGGCCGAGGCCCGCCAGGCGCAGGAAGCCCGCAAGGCGGAGGCGAAGGCCAACCCCGGCCGTTCGATGAACGCCGCGGACCCCGACGCCGCGAACGCCGAGGCCCCGGCCGAGGCCCCGGCCGAGGCTCCGTCCGAGGCATCCGCCGAGGCGTGACCCCGGGGGACGTCAGTCCCCAGGACGTAACCGATACAAGAGCGACGCTCCACCGTGCCCGGTTTTCGCGACCGGGCACCGGAGCGCCACCGACGAGGAGAGAACGGCGCTATGCCGAAGAACAAGTCGCACAGCGGTGCCAGCAAGCGCTTCAAGATCACCGGCTCCGGCAAGGTGCTCCGCGAGCGCGCCGGCAAGCGCCACCTGCTCGAGCACAAGTCGTCCCGCGTGACGCGTCGCCTCACCGGCAACGCCGAGATGGCCCCGGGCGACGCCGCGAAGATCAAGAAGCTTCTCGGCAAGTGAGGCCGGGCGCGCAGCGCCTGATCCCCCTCTAGACCGGGACCCAATCGTTTCCGGGCCGTGTGAGTCCAACCACGGCCCCGCTACAAGGAGTTAACAAGTGGCACGCGTCAAGCGGGCAGTCAACGCCCACAAGAAGCGCCGGGCGATCCTCGAGCAGGCTTCCGGCTACCGCGGTCAGCGTTCGCGGCTGTACCGCAAGGCCAAGGAGCAGGTCACCCACTCGCTGGTCTACAACTACAACGACCGCAAGAAGCGCAAGGGCGACTTCCGTCAGCTGTGGATCCAGCGCATCAACGCCGCTGCCCGCGCCAACGGCATCACCTACAACCGCTTCATCCAGGGTCTGAAGGCCGCCAACGTCGAGGTCGACCGCAAGATCCTCGCCGAGCTGGCGGTCAACGACGCGGGCGCGTTCGCCGCGCTGGTCGAGGTGGCCCAGAAGGCGCTGCCGAGCGACGTCAACGCTCCCAAGGCTGCGTGACGCCGCGCCGGCCTTGAGCCGACGTGACTGGACGGACCCGCGGGCTCAACGCCCGCGGGTCCGTTGTTGTTGAAAGAGGTGAAGGTGAACCGTATGTCCCCTGCCAGCCCCGAGCTGATCTCCCCCCGTTCGCCCCGCGTGTCCGCCGCACGGCGGCTCGCCAAGCGGAACTTCCGGGGGAAGGAGCGGCTGTTCCTCGCGGAGGGGCCGCAGGCCGTGCGGGAGGCGGCGGCGCACGGGGACAACCTCGTGGAGCTGTTCGCGACCCTCGAGGCCGCGGAGCGGTACGCGGACATCGTGGGGGAGGCGCGTGACGCGGGCGCCCGGATCCACCTCGCCTCCGAGGAGGTGATCGCCGACATCTCCACCACCGTGACCCCGCAGGGCCTGGTCGGCGTCTGCCGCTTCCTCGACACGCCCTTCGAGGACATCCTGCGCGCCCGGCCGAAGCTGGTCGCCGTGCTGGCGCACGTGCGCGACCCCGGCAACGCGGGCACCGTGCTGCGCTGCGCCGACGCCGCCGGAGCGGAGGCGGTCGTCCTCACCGACGCGTCCGTCGACCTGTACAACCCCAAGGCCGTACGGGCCTCCGTGGGCTCCCTGTTCCATCTGCCGGTCGCCGTCGGCGTCCCGGTCGAGCGGGCTGTCGCCGGGCTCCAGGAGGCGGGCGTACGCATCCTCGCCGCCGACGGGGCCGGGGACCGCGACCTCGACGAGGAGCTGGACAAGGGCACCATGGGCGGCCCCACCGCCTGGGTGTTCGGCAACGAGGCCTGGGGCCTGCCGGAGGAGACCCGCGCCCTCGCCGACGCCGTGGTGCGCGTGCCGATCCACGGCCGGGCCGAGTCGCTGAACCTCGCGACCGCCGCAGCCGTATGCCTCTACGCCTCGGCCCGTGCACAGCGCGCCGCCACAGGCTGCCGCTCCGTCACCGAAGGCTAGTAGGGTGACCTGCCCTGGGGCCCTCCCCAAGCTCTCGGCTGCGCTCGTCGAGCGGGGAGGCACCTCCATGCCGTCTGAGAGGTGGGACACGGGGATATGAGCGTCGGCACGGGCAGCGCAGCGGGGGCGGAAGACGCGAGCCGCCCGCCCGAGCTGCGCCTGGACGCCCCTGCCGGGCTCGGGGTGGACCCCGACGACCTGCCCGAGGGGCTCGTCGTCGCGGACGAGCAGGGGCGGGTGATCTGCTTCAACGCCGCCGCCGAGCGCATCACCGCCGTCTGCGCCGCGGACGCCCTCGGGCAGCGGCTGGACAAGGCCCTGCCGCTGGAGGACCTCGAAGGGCGGCGCTGGTGGCAGGTGACCGACCCCTACGGCGGGCTCGCCATACGGATCGGGCAGCCGGAGCGCAACCTGCTGCTGCCCGGCGCCCGCGAGGTGCTGGTCTCCGCCCGCTATGTGCGCGACGAGCCCACCGGACCCGTACGGCGGGTCGTCGTGTGTCTGCGCGACACCGAGGCCCGGCGCCGCACCGAGCGCAGCCACGCCGAGCTGATCGCCACCGTCGCCCATGAGCTGCGCTCGCCGCTCACCTCCGTGAAGGGGTTCACCGCCACCCTGCTGGCCAAGTGGGAGCGGTTCACCGACGACCAGAAGCGGCTGATGCTGGAGACCGTCGACGCCGACGCCGACCGCGTCACCCGGCTCATCGCCGAGCTCCTCGACATCTCCCGGATCGACTCCGGCCGCCTGGAGGTGCGCCGGCAGCCCGTCGACATCGGCGCCGCCGTCGGCCGGCACATCCAGGCGTACGTCGCCGCCGGACAGCCCGCCGACCGGTTCCTGCTGCGCGTCGAGCAGCCGCTGCCCGACCTGTGGGCCGACCCCGACAAGATCGACCAGGTGCTCGGCAACCTCCTCGAAAATGCCGTGCGGCACGGTGAGGGAACTGTCACGATCGACGTCAGGCCCGCCCCGTCCCCCCGCGAGGGGGAAGGCCACGAGAACGCAGCCACGTCGGTCACCGTGAGCGACGAAGGCCCCGGCATCCCGGAGGAGTCCATGAACCGCGTCTTCACCCGCTTCTGGCGGGGCAGCAAGCGCGGCGGCACCGGGCTCGGCCTCTACATCGTCAAGGGCATCGTCGAGGCCCACGGCGGCACCATCACGGTCGGCCGCGCCCCCGCCGGCGGCGCCGAGTTCCGATTTACGTTGCCCGTGGCGGCACCGGCGTATCTCGCCCAGTGACCCACGGGCGCATCCGTACACCCTCACCCCGTTAGACTCGGCCTTTGGCACCTTTGTGTCCTGCACACGGCCCAGACGAGCCAGCTCACCGGCCGGTCACGGGGACCATCCGCCAGCCAATCGGAAGCACGGGAAGAGATGTCGGCACCGAATAAGTCGTACGACCCTGTAGAGGTCGAGGCGTTGAAACCGGAAGAGATCGAGCGCATGCGGGACGAGGCGCTCGCCGCCTTCGCCGCCGCGGACTCCCTCGACGCGCTCCAGGACGCGAAGGTCGCCCACACCGGCGGCACCTCCCCGCTGGCCCTCGCCAACCGCGAGATCGGCGCCCTGCCCCCGCACGCCAAGGCCGCCGCCGGAAAGCTGGTCGGTCAGGCCCGCGGCGCGGTGAACAAGGGCCTCGCCGCCCGCCAGGCGGAGCTGGAGGCCGAGCGCGACGCACGCGTCCTCGTCGAGGAGGACGTCGACGTCACGCTGCCGTACGACCGCGTCCCGGCCGGCGCCCGCCACCCGCTCACCACGCTCTCGGAGCGCATCGAGGACATCTTCGTGGCCATGGGCTACGAGGTCGCCGAGGGCCCCCAGGTCGAGGCCGAGTGGTTCAACTTCGACGCCCTCAACATCGGCCCGGACCACCCGGCCCGCGGCGAGGCGGACACCTTCTTCGTGCAGGGCCCGGACGGCGGCACCGAGTCGGGCGTGGTGCTGCGGACCCACACCTCCCCGGTGCAGATCCGCTCCCTGCTCGACCGTGAGCTGCCGGTGTACGTGATCTGCCCCGGCCGGGTGTACCGCACCGACGAGCTGGACGCCACGCACACCCCCGTCTTCCACCAGGTCGAGCTGCTCGCCGTGGACGAGGGCCTGACCATGGCGGACCTCAAGGGCACCCTGGACCACATGGTCCAGTCGCTGTTCGGCGAGGGCATGAAGACCCGGCTGCGGCCGAACTTCTTCCCGTTCACCGAGCCGTCCGCCGAGATGGACATGGTGTGCTACGTCTGCCGCGGCGAGTCCGTCGGCAACCCCGACCGCCCCTGCCGCACCTGCTCCTCCGAGGGCTGGATCGAGCTCGGCGGCTGCGGCATGGTCAACCCGCGGGTGCTGGCCGCCTGCGGTGTCGACCCGGAGAAGTACAGCGGCTTCGCCTTCGGGTTCGGCATCGAGCGGATGCTGATGTTCCGCCACAACGTCGAAGACATGCGAGACATGGTCGAGGGTGACATCCGGTTCACCCGGCCCTTCGGGATGGAGATCTGATGCGGGTCCCGCTTTCTTGGCTGCGGGAGTACGTCGACCTGCCGGCCACCGAGACCGGCCGTGACGTCCAGGCCAAGCTCATTTCGGCCGGTCTGGAGGTCGAGACGGTCGAACAGCTCGGCCACGACCTCAAGGGCCCCCTGGCCGTCGGCCAGGTGCTGACGATCGAGGAGCTGACGGAGTTCAAGAAGCCCATCCGCTTCTGCACCGTCGACGTCGGCCAGGCCAACGGCACCGGCGAGCCCCAGGAGATCATCTGCGGCGCCCGCAACTTCCAGGTCGGCGACAAGGTCGTCGTGGCCCTCCCCGGCGCCGTGCTGCCCGGCGACTTCCAGATCGCCGAGCGCAAGACGTACGGCCGGGTCTCCCGCGGCATGATCTGCTCCAGCGACGAGCTGAACATGGGCGACGACGGCACCAAGGGCATCATCGTCCTGCCGCCGGAGACCGAGATCGGCCGCGACGCCGTCGAGCTGCTCGAGCTGGTCGACGAGGTGCTGGACATCGCCGTCACCGCCAACCGCGGCGACTGTCTGTCCATCCGCGGCGTCGCCCGCGAGACCGCCATCGCCTACGGCCTGCCGCTGAGCGACCCGGCCCTGCTCGACGTACCGGCGCCGAACGCGTACGGCTACCCCGTCCAGGTCACCGACCCGGCCGGCTGCGACCGCTTCACCGCCCGGACCGTCTCCGGTCTGAGCCCCGAGGCGCGCTCCCCGCTCTGGCTCCAGCGCCGCCTGCAGAAAGTCGGCATGCGCCCGATCTCGCTCGCGGTCGACGTCACCAACTACGTGATGATGGAGCTCGGCCAGCCGCTGCACGCCTACGACCGTGGGCTGGTCCAGGGCACCATCGGCGTCCGCCGCGCGGCCGAGGGCGAGGAGATCGTCACCCTCGACGGTGTCGAGCGCAAGCTGCACGCCGAGGACCTCGTCATCACCGACGACCGCGGGCCCATCGGCCTCGCGGGCGTCATGGGCGGCGCCAACACGGAGATCGCCGACCACGACGACACCGAGAACGCGACCACCGACGTCGTGATCGAGGCCGCACACTTCGACGCGGTCGCCATCGCGCGCACGGCCCGCCGCCACAAGCTGTCCTCCGAGGCCTCCCGCCGCTTCGAGCGGGGCGTCGACCCGGCCGCCGCCGCGGCCGCCGCCCAGCGCACCGTCGACCTGCTGGTCCTCCTCGCCGGCGGCACCGCCGACGCGGGCGTCACCGAGGTCGTCGCGCCGTCCGGGCCGCACACCATCAGCGTCCCGGCCGACCACCCCGACAAGGTCGCGGGCGTGCACTACGGCCGGGAGACCGTCGTCCGCCGCCTCCAGGAGATCGGCTGCGACGTCTACGGTCAGGACGAGCTGATCGTCACCGTCCCGTCCTGGCGGCCCGACCTCCTCGAGGTCAACGACCTCGCCGAGGAGGTCATCCGCCTGGAGGGCTACGAGAACCTGCCCTCCACGCTGCCCAAGCCGCCGTCCGGCCGTGGCCTCACCCACCGCCAGCGGCTGCACCGCCGCGTCGGCCGCGCCCTCGCCGGCGCCGGCTACGTCGAGGCGCCGAACTACCCGTTCGTCAGCGAGCAGGTCTTCGACCAGCTGGGCCTTGAGGCCGACGACCCGGCCCGCCGCGTCGTGAAGCTGGTCAACCCGCTCAACGACGAGGAGCCCGCCCTCCGTACGTCGCTGCTGCCGGGCCTGCTGGCTGCCCTGCGGCGCAACGACGGCCGTGGCTCGCACGACCTGGCTCTCTTCGAGACGGGGCTGGTGTTCCAGCCGCGCGAGGAGCAGGGCGTCGCCGGCCATCTGCCCGTCGACCGCCGGCCCACCGACGAGGAGCTCGCCGCGCTGAACGCCGTGCTGCCCGAGCAGCCGCGCCATGTCGCCGTCGTCCTCGCGGGCGCCCGCGAGCAGGCCGGCTGGTGGAGCAAGGGCCGCCCGGCCGACTGGGCCGACGCGATCGAGGCCGGGCGCGCCGTCGCCCGTGAGGCCGGTGCCGAGCTCGTCGTCCGCAAGGGCGCGTACGGGCCGTGGCACCCCGGCCGCTGCGCCGAGTTCGCGGTCGTCGTCGACGGGGCGGAGGTCGTCATCGGCCACGCCGGTGAGCTGCACCCCCGCGCCGTGAAGGCGTTCGGTCTGCCCGCGCGCACCTGCGCGATGGAGCTGGACCTGGACGCCCTGGAGCGCTCCGGCGACGGTGTGCCGCAAGCGCCGAGCATCTCCACCTTCCCGGTCGCCACGCAGGATGTCGCGCTCGTCGTGGACAAGCCGGTGCCGGCGGCCGAGGTCGAGGCGGCGCTGCGCGAAGGGGCCGGTGAACTGCTGGAGGGCATCCGGCTGTTCGACGTCTACGAGAACGCCGAGCAGCTCGGTGACGGGCGCAAGTCCCTCGCGTACGCGCTGCGGTTCCGGGCCGGTGACCGGACGCTGACCGTGGACGAGGCGTCTGCGGCCAGGGACGCGGCTGTTGCCCTTGCCGGTGAGCGGACCGGGGCCGTCCTGCGCGGCTGAGCGCGGTGGGGCTGCGCGAGTCGTCCGGCTGCAGGCCGTGGTCGCTTCTCGCGCAGTTCCCCGCGCCCCTGGGGACATGCACCCAAGTCACTCATACGGGTGACAAAACCGGGCGTAGTGGCCCCCCTCGGCCATGACTCGACAGAATCGGACCGGCCTTTCGGGGCCGGTCGATCTGTGCTGTCAGGGCCTGGATGGGGGGCCATCGACATGATTCGCATCAGGCGGCCGCTGCGCAGGGCCCTTGTGCTGGGACCGCCCACGGCGTGGGGCGCCGTGGCGATCACCTACAAGCTCCTCTGCCCGATGGAACAGCAGGGCGGGCTCGGCGCGCGGATTCTCACCAGCGCCGTGTTCTTCGCCGTCGGCACCGGGCTGATACTCCACGTCCGGCGGACCCTGCTGCACGAGCTGCGCCAGGTGCGGCGGGTCGCCCGGGCCGCGCAGAGCGTCCTGCTGCGGCCGCTGCCGCCACGGGTCGACGGGCTGAACACCGCCGCCGCCCAGCTCTCCGCCGACCGCGCCGCCTGTGTCGGCGGCGATCTGTACGAGGTGGTCGGCACCGAGCACGGCGTCCGGGTCGTGATGGGCGACGTACGCGGGCACGGGCTCGCCGCCCTCGGCACCGTCGCGGCTCTCCTCGGCAGCTTCCGCGAGGCCGCGCACGACGAACCCGACCTCGGCCGCGTGCTGCGCCGCCTCGACCGCGCCATGGCCCGGCACCTGCGAGAACGGGCCCGCTGGGAGCACCCGTCGTCCGGCGTGGCTCCCGCCGACAGCCCCGTCGCCGAGGAGTTCGTGACCCTGCTCCTCCTGGAGATCCACCGCGACGGCGAGATCCTCGCCCTCAACTGCGGCCACCCATGGCCGTACCGCCTGGCCGGCCCCACGGTGACGCCCCTGTCCGGGGCCGACCCGCTGCCTCCCCTCGGCCCCTTCCCCCTCCCGGCCGACCTCCCGGCCCTGACCTGCGACGCCCTCCTCCCGGGCCAGTCCCTGGTCCTCTACACGGACGGCGCGGAGGACGCCCGCGACAGCAGGGGCCGCTTCTTCGACCTGAGGGGAGCGCTGGAGGAGCTGGCAGGTGGCTCTCCCCAGGTCATCCTGCGGACGGTTCTCAAGGCCTTGCTGAGCCACAGCGGCGACTGGACGACGGACGACATTGCTTTACTGGTCCTACAGAACGACCGAACGGGCGCCCGGTGCATGCCCTCAGGGGCGCGGGGAACTGCGCGAGAAGCGACCACACACCCGCAGCCGACGAACCACCGCTAGCCCCACAGGCCGGCGTCGCCGTCCGCCGAGCCACGGAGTGTCGGGCAGGCAGCCGGGCGGACGGCGCGAAGCGGGCCGCCGCACTGTACGAGGGGGAGCCGGCGGCCCGGCCGGCCTCTTGCGAGGCATCCCAGTCAACCGGCCGGAAACTCTCCGCAACAGCGCGCGCACGCTGCGGATTCGCGTACTCCGTTCACACCCCGTGTGAAGGCGAACCCACTACGCTGTCGGGCACCGAGCCACCGGGGGGCACCCATGCAGCCCAACACACTGCTCGACGCGATCCTGGACGAGGCCGGGATCTCGCACGCCGGGCTGGCCGCACACGTCAACCAGGCCGGGCGCGCCCGCGGCCTGGCGCTGCGATACGAACACACCGCCGTGGCCCGCTGGCTGAAGGGCCAGCGCCCGCGCGGCCAGGTGCCCGACCTGATCTGCGAGGTCCTCGCGGCCCGGCTGCACCGGCCGGTCACGCTCGACGACATCGGCCTCGGCGTCCCCGGCGAGCCGACCGTCACGCACGCCGGCACGCTGTCCGGGTTCGTGGAGCGGGCCACCGCCCTGTGGCGCTCCGACGAGCAGCAGCGGCCGCACATCCTGGGCGCGCCCGCGGTCACCGGCACGCCCGCGGTGATGCCGGTGTGGGAGTGGGAGAACCCGCCGGAGGACGTGGACGTCTCGCGCGGCGGCCGGCACCGGGTGACCTCGGCCGATCTGGAGATGCTGCGGGCGGCCCGTACGCACTACGAGCAGATGTACCGCAAGGCCGGTGGCGTGGCGACCCGAAGCCGGATCGTCGGCTTCCTCAACGCCGAGGCGGCCCCGCTGCTGCGCGGCAGCTACACCGACGCGACGGGCCGCCAACTGCACCGGGCGACGGGCGGGTTGGTGGCGATCGCCGGGATCTGCGCGTACGACTCGGACGCGCACGGCCTCGCCCAGCGCTACTTCCACCAGGCGCTCAGGCTCGCCAAGGCCAGCGGGGACCGGGGCCTGGGCGCGTATGTGATCGCGCTGCTGGTGAACCAGTCGCTGTTCATGCGTGAGCACCGTCAGGCGGTCGCCTTCGCGGAGGCCGCGCTGCGGGCCGCGGGCAAGCACATCACGCCCGCGCTCGCCTCCGACCTGTACGCGATGCAGGCGAAGGCGTACGCGCACCTCGGCGACGGCACCAGCGCGCTGTCCTGCATCCGGCGGGCCGAGGCGGCCGCCGAACGCATCCGGCGCGGGATCGAGCCCGACGAGACCGGCTATGTCCAGCCCGGTCTGGTCAACGTCCAGGTGGCGGAGGCGCTGCTCAGTCTGGGCGAGCTCCAGGCGGCGGCCGAGCACGCGGCGGCCGCGGTGGACAACCCGGCGCACGACCGGGGCCGGGTGCACCGGCTGGCGATGCTCTCCACGATCGAGCTGCGTCAGGGCAACGCCGACAAGGCCGTGGCCACCGCGGTGCAGATGGCCGAGCAGGCGCGGGGCATGGAGTCGCAGCGGCTGCGCGACAGACTCCGCGCGGTGCGCGAGCACCTGGTGGGCAGCGGCTGTTCGGGCACGGCGGAGGCCGCCGAACTCATCGACGGGGCACTGCGCGTACCGCTGTGACCCCCTGCTCCGGCCCGCCTCTGTGCGCCCGCCGCGCTGCCAACGCTCGTCCCTGTGCCTGCTGCCGGACCGCTCCTGCTGCGATATTGCCACTTACTCGGCGGAAGGTGGCAGAACCGTGCAGTGGACGAAACAGAACGAACAAACTGTGTACTCAAACCGCTGGTTCAGCGTCAACCTGGCGGATGTCGAGCTGCCGGACGGCCGGCATCTCGACCACTTCCTGATACGGCTGCGGCCCGTCGCCGTGGCCACGGTGGTCAACGAGGCCAATGAGGTCCTCCTCCTGTGGCGCCACCGCTTCATCACCGACAGCTGGGGGTGGGAACTCGCGGCCGGCGTCGTCGAGGACGGCGAGGACATCGTCCGGGCGGCCGCCAGGGAACTGGAGGAGGAGACAGGCTGGCGGCCGGGACCCCTGCGCCACCTGATGAGCGTGGAGCCGTCCAACGGGCTCACCGACGCCCGGCACCACATCTACTGGGCCGACGAAGGCGAGTACATCGGTCATCCCGTGGACGACTTCGAGTCGGACCGCAGGGAGTGGGTCCCCCTCAAGCTCGTCCCCGACATGGTCGCCCGTGGCGAGGTCCCGGCCGCCAACATGGCGGCCGCACTGCTGTTACTGCATCACCTCAGGCTCGGCCAGGACACGCACGGCTAACGCCCCAGCGCCTGCCAGACCGTCACGACGAGCGCGCCCACGGCCGTGACGGCCGCGATCGAGGGCAGGGGCCAGCGGGTGTGCTCCAGGGAGGTGAGCCGGGTCTCCAGCTCGTCCACCTCCTTGGCGGTCTCCTCGGTGCGATGGGTGAGCAGAGTCAGTCCGCCCTCGACCCTGGCGTACGCCACATCGAGGCGGCGTCGTAACTCTGCGAGTTCCCCTTGGATCACGGGATGCTCGGGATCGGCGGTCACGGGTCCGCTCCTTTCCGTAGTGGATTCACATCCCTTGCATGCGCGTCATGAGTCAACTCGCCTGGTGGGCGCGTGGGGAGAGTGTGCGAAGGGCATATGCGTGCCCGCCGCGCACACGGTGTGTGAATGCCGCGGGCCCGGCACTCGGAAGAGTGCCGGGCCCGCGGCGGTGACTGTGTGTGCTCAGCTGTAGGTGTAGAACCCCGAGCCGGTCTTACGGCCGAGGCGGCCCGCGTCGACCATGCGCTGGAGCAGCGGGGGAGCGGCGTACAGCGGCTCCTTGTATTCCGTATACATCGAGTCGGCGATCGAGGCGATCGTGTCCAGACCGATGAGGTCGGAGAGCTTCAGCGGGCCCATCGGGTGGGCGCAGCCGAACTCCATGCCGTTGTCGATGTCCTCGCGGCTGGCGATGCCCGACTCGAACATCCGGATCGCGGAGAGCAGGTACGGCACCAGCAGCGCGTTGACCACGAAGCCCGAGCGGTCCTGGGCGCGGATCGCGTGCTTGCCCAGCGCCTTCTCGGCGAACACCTGGGCGCGGCTGAGCGTGCCCTCGGAGGTGGTCAGGGCCGGGATCAGCTCGACGAGCTTCTGCACCGGGGCCGGGTTGAAGAAGTGGATGCCGATCACATGGTCGGGGCGCGAGGTCGCCACGGCCAGCTTCACCAGGGGGATGGAGGAGGTGTTGGAGGCCAGGATCGCGTCCGGGCGGGTCACCACCTGGTCGAGGACCTGGAAGATCTCGGTCTTGACCTGCTCGTTCTCCACGACGGCCTCGATCACCAGATCGCGGTCGGCGAACTCGCCCAGGTCGGTGGTGAAGCTCAGCCGCGCCAGCGTGGCGTCGCGCTCCTCGTCCGAGATCTTGCCGCGCTCGGCCGCCTTCGCCAGGGAGTTGAACAGCCGGGTGCGGCCGATCTCCAGGGCCTCGCCGGTGGTCTCGGCGACCTTGACGTCGAGTCCGGCACGGGCGCACACCTCGGCGATGCCCGCGCCCATCTGACCGCAGCCCACCACTCCGACGCGCTCGATGTCTGTCACATCGTCCCTTTCGCTGCTTGTGTACGGCTGTGGCAGGCCGGCGGGGTTCCGCCCCTGCTCCGTTCGTGCACGTTACCTCCAAGTATCGATGATCGATCGCCGGGGTCGGGCATCCTGGGCGCGGAGACGATCCGTGACCGTGCGGATCCGGAGCGTATGGGATGTGTTTCGTGGGACGGATGTCACGGCGGGCGTTCGCGGTGGCGACTCTGGCGACCCTCGTGACGGGCGGCGAGGCGGTCGCACAGGGAGTGAAGGGCCCTCGGCCGGGATGGCCGCGGGCCGTCAGGGAGATGCGCGGCATGTGGCTGGCGACCGTCGCCAACCGGGACTGGCCCTCGGTCCCCGGGCTGTCCGCGGCCCGGCAGCGCGCCGAGCTGCTCGCCCACCTCGACCGGGCCGTCGAGCGGCGGCTCAACACGGTGATGTTCCAGGTGCGGCCCACGGCCGACGCGCTGTGGCCCTCGCCGTACGAGCCCTGGTCGCAGTATCTGACCGGGGTGCAGGGCCGCCACCCCGGCTGGGACCCGCTCGGCACGGCCGTACAGGAGGCGCACGCGCGCGGGCTGGAGCTGCACGCGTGGTTCAACCCGCTGCGGGTGGCCAACCACTCCGACCTCACGCAGCTCGTCTCCTCCCACCCGGCCCGCCGCCACCGCGACTGGGTCGTCGCCTACGGAGGCCGGCTGTACTACAACCCGGGCCTGCCCGAGGTCCGGGACTTCGTGCACGACGCGATGCTGGACGCCGTACGCAAGTATCCGGTGGACGGGGTGCACTTCGACGACTACTTCTACCCGTATCCCGTCCCCGGCCAGACCTTCGACGACGACGAGGCCTACGACTCCTACGGCGGCTCCTTCAGTGACCGGGCCGCCTGGCGGCGCGACAACATCGACCGGCTGGTGCGCGACATGGGGACCCGGATCGAGCAGGTCCGGCCCGGCACCCGGTTCGGCGTCAGCCCGTTCGGGGTGTGGCGCAACGCGAGCACCGACCCGCTCGGCTCGGACACGGACGCGTTCCAGTCCTACGACGAGCTGTACGCGGACTCCCGTAAATGGGTGCGGCAGAACTGGATCGACTACATCTGCCCGCAGCTGTACTGGCACATCGGCCACGAGACCGCCGACTACGCCAAGCTGGTGCCCTGGTGGGCCGAGGTCGCCCGGGGCACCGGCACACAGCTCTACGTGGGGGAGGCCCTGTACAAGGCGGGCCTCCCGGGGGAGCCGGCGGCCTGGCAGAACCCGGCGGAGCTGTCCCGGCACCTCACGCTGGCCGGGGGCCATGCGGAGGTGCGCGGGCACGTCTTCTTCGCGGCGACCGGGGTGGCCACCGACCCCGACGGGGCGATGGCGCGGGTGGTCGCCGACCACTACGGCGCGCCGGCGCTGCCCCCGCGCTGACTCACTTCACTGTCAGGGCATCTGCCGTCCCGGCGGCATCGACCGGCCGGGCATCGGCTGCTCGGACGGCATCTGCTGCCCGGTCATGGGCCGGCCGGTGACCGGCCGCTCGGGCATCGGCTGCCCGGACATCGGCTGTCCGGTCATTTCCTGGCCGGTCATCGACTTCTTGTGCCGGATCTCGGTGTCCGGCCCCGGGGAGCAGACGCCCTCATGGCCGTCCTCGAAGCGGACACGGTACGGCGGGGTGCCCTCCTGCCCCATCACTTCGACGATCTCGCCGACCTTGTCGTGCTGTCCGACCACCCTGCCGTGCTGGACAAGCTGGTCGCCCACGGTTGCACGCATCGGGCCTCCTCAAGGTGTGTCAGCCGCGCGCCCGTTGGGTCACGGCGATGCACACCAGCACCGCCGCGGCCGTCAGCGGGGCGGCCACTGTCAGGTGCTCGCCCAGCAGCAGCACCGACCACACCAGTGTGAGCAGCGGCTGGGCCAACTGCAACTGGCTGGCCTTGGGAATGCCGATGAGCGCCATGCCCCGGTACCAGACGACCAGACCCAGGAACTGCGAGCCCGCCGCCACCCACAGCAGCCCGGCCAGGCTGTGCCCGGTCAGGTGCACGGGCTCGTACGACAGCGCGACCGCCGACCCGATCACGCCGAGCGGCGCGCACAGCACCAGGGCCCAGCCGATGACCTGCCAGCCGGGCATCACCCGGGCCAGGCGGCCGCCCTCGGTGTAGCCGGCCGCGCACACCAGCAGCGCGGCGAAGAGATAGAGGTCGGCGCCGGTGAGGGCGCCGCCGCTCTGCTGCACGGTGAACGCCACGACCGCAGCCGCGCCGGCCAGCGCCGCCGTCCAGAAGGTCCGCGAGGGACGGTTGCCCATGCGCAGCGCGGACAGGGCGGCGGTGGTCAGCGGGAGCAGTCCGACGACGACGGCCGCGTGCGCGGTGGTGGACGTCTGCAGCGCGAGGGTGGTGAGCAGCGGGAACCCGACGACGACTCCGGCGCCGACCACCGCGAGCCCCGGCCAGTGCGCCCGCGCGGGCAGCGGCACCCGCAGCGCCAGCAGACAGCCGCCCGCGATCAGCGCGGCGAGCACGCTGCGCACGGCCACCAGCGACCAGGGGCCGAAGCCCTCCAGGCCCCAGGCCGTCGCGGGGAAGGTCAGCGAGAAGGCGGTGACGCCCAGTGCGGCCTGGACGACGCCGAAGGAGGATGACCGCTGCTGCGGGGCGTCGACTGCTATCCGACTCGGGGCGATAGCGCTACTCTGTGCTCTCATGCATGAGCGTAGCAGTGTCGGTGAACTGGCGAACACCCTGCGGAGCGAGCTCAACCGCTACTCTCCGGGTGAGAAGCTGCCGTCGAGCCGGGCCCTCGTCGAGCGGTTCCGGGTGAGCCCGGTGACCGTGTCGCGGGCGCTGGCCCAGCTGGCCGCCGAGGGGCTGGTGGTCACGCGCCCCGGTGCCGGGGCCTTCCGGGCGCGGCCCCGCGAGACGCCCGCCGCGACCGGGGACACCTCCTGGCAGGAGGTCGCGCTCAGCGCCGACGGCGCCGCCGACCTGGTGCCGCGCACGGTGGACGCCTCCGGGGTGACCGTGTCGCTCGCCGCCCCGGCGGCCGGGGTGATCGAGTTCAGCGGCGGCTATCTGCACCCCTCCCTCCAGCCCGAGAAGGCGATGGCCGCCGCCCTGTCCCGGGCCGGCCGGCGTCCCGGCGCGTGGGGCCGGCCGCCGCTGGAGGGGCTGCCGGAGCTGCGGGAGTGGTTCGCGCGCGGTCTCGGCGACACCGTCAGCGCCGCCGATGTGCTGGTCACCGCGGGCGGCCAGTCGGCGCTCACCACCGCCTTCCGGGCACTGGCCCCACCCGGCGCGCCCGTCCTCGTCGAGTCGCCCACCTACCCGGGCATGCTGGCCATCGCACGGGCCGCGGGCCTGCGCCCGGTGCCGGTCCCGGTGGACGCCGACGGGGTGCGCCCGGAGCTGCTGGCCGACGCCTTCAAGGCCACCGGCGCCCGGGTGTTCGTCTGCCAGCCGCTGTTCCAGAACCCCACCGGCGCCGTGCTCGCCCCCGAGCGGCGCGGTGAGGTGCTGCGGATCGCCCGCGCGGCCGGCGCCTTCGTCGTCGAGGACGACTTCGTACGACGCCTCGCCCACGAGGACGCCGGTGCGCTGCCGCGCCCGCTGGTCGCCGACGACCCCGACGGCGTCGTCGTCCACGTCGGCTCGCTGACCAAGGCGACCTCACCGAGCTTCCGGGTGAGCGCGCTCGTCGCCCGCGGGCCCGTCCTGGAGCGGCTGCGGGCGATCCAGGTCGTCGACACCTTCTTCGTCCCCCGCCCCCTGCAGGAGGCCGCCCTGGAACTGGTCGGCTCCCCGGCCTGGCCCCGCCATCTGCGCGCCCTCGGCACCCAGTTGCGCGCCCGCCGCGACGCGATGGTCTCCGCCCTCAGGCTGCACCTGCCCGAACTCGACCTGCCGCACGTCCCCTCCGGCGGCTACCAGCTCTGGGTCCGCCTCCCCGACGACCTCGACGAGACCCTCCTGCCCTCCGCCGGCGCCCGCGCCGGTGTCTCCCTCACCCCCGGCCGCCCCTACTTCTGCGCCGAGTCGCCCGCCGGCCACCTCCGCCTCAGCTTCGCCGCGGCGGCCGGTACGACCGAGATCGCCGAGGGCGTACGACGCCTGGGGGCGGCCTGCGAGGAGCTGCGCGGCTCGTGAAACCTGGTCGACCGGCCCCGCGCCGGGCTGCGAGCATCCCCGCATGACAGACACCACCGCCCTCCCCGACGGCTACGAGCTCTCCACCGACCCCGACCGCATCGACGCCGAGCGGGTGCACCGCTGGCTGTCCACCGACGCGTACTGGGCGACGGGCCGGACCCGCGAGAAGCAGGACCGGGCGATCGAGGGGTCGCTCAACTTCGGGGTGTACGACACGGTGTCGGGGGAGCAGGTGGCGTACGCCCGGGTCATCACCGACCGGGCGACCTTCGCCTGGCTGTGCGACGTCTATGTGGACCGGTCGGTGCGCGGCAAGGGGGTCGGTACGGCGCTCGCCGTGGCGGTGCGCGAGGAGCTGCGGCCGTACGGGCTGCGGCGCATGCTCCTCGCCACGCACGACGCCCACGGGGTGTACGAGAAGGCCGGGTTCGCCCCGCTGGAGAACCCGGACCAGTGGATGGCGCTCCTTTTCGGCCAGTGAGACCCGGCCCACTCTGCGTAACCCCTCAGTAACGGCTCTTGACCAGCGCACTCTTCAGGCCCACCATCCCCGCATGGCACTTCGGGTCACCTTCGTCGCCGCCGCGCGCAGCTCCGCGGTGCTCGCCGAGCGCTTCCAGGACGACCGGCCGCTGGACCAGGCGGGCTGGGACGAGGTCCAGCACGTCGCCGGCGGCCTGCTGCCGCTCGCGGCGGCCGACCTGCGCTACTGCTCGCCCACCCCGCGCAGTCGCGCGACCGGTGACGCCCTCGGCTACGCGCCGCTGGTGCAGCTCGCCCTGCGCGACTGCGACATGGGCCGCTGGAACGGGCTGACGCTGGGCGAGGCGATGGCCCGTGAGCCGGGCGCGGTGGACGCCTGGCTCGCCGACCCGCGCGCCACTCCGCACGGCGGCGAGTCGCTGCTGGCGTTCATCTCCCGGGTCGGCGGCTGGCTGGACACCCGGCCCGTGGAGGACGGCTGCCGTATCGTCGCGGTGGCCGAGCCCTCGGTGATCCGGGCCGCCCTGGTGTACGCCCTGAAGGCCCCGCCCTCGACGTACTGGAACCTCGACGTGCGCCCCTTGTCGGCCACCACTCTGGCCGGTCAGCGGGGCCGCTGGAACCTGCGCCTCGACATGGCCGCCGCGGCCTAGGACCTGTCTTCCGGATCATGCCGGCGTCGCGGGCCTGATCCGGACGACAGGCCCTAGGCGGTTTCGCGCGTGTAGTCCGTGACCAGCAGCAGGTCCTTCGCCGGTCCGCCCACCCGCCATACCGTGCGCCAGTGGTCGGCGTCGGCGACGGTGAACTCCCCGCGGTAGAGGTCCGCGGAGCAGGGGTGGTCGGCGATGTGCCGGCCGGTCCTCAGGTCGAGCGAGTGGAAGGGCCGCCCGTCGGCGAAGCGGACGTCCGCCGTGCCGGCCTGTGGCCCCGGCACAAAGCGCAGCGTCCGCTCGGCGGGCCGGGTGACCCCGTGCCAGGTGAAATCGCCGGTCTCCCGGTGCAGCAGGCCGCCGCCGGAAAGTGGCGTGAAAGCGGTGGCCCCACGGAAGGCGCCCTCCGAGCCGTCCCCCAGATCTCGGACGACCCGTTCGACCCGCCACCCGCCCGCCAGATAACTCAGCGCCTCGGGCACTGGCCAGAACTCGCCCATCTCGTCCCGCAGTCCTTTCCCAGCCGTCGCTGCGCGACCCATTGACGCGTCAACGCCCCCTCCCTATCTTGCCGTTCGAAGTGCTGACCAACGTCCGATATTTCGAACCATGATGCGCCCCGAGCAGGGGCAGAGCCGCGGAGTATCCATGTCACGCACCACCCGCACACGCCGGGTCCGCCGGAGAGTCGGCCTCACCGCCGGTGCCGTCCTGGCGGCCACGGCCGTCGTCGTCCCCGCCCCCGCCCACGCCGAGGCGGTCACGGACTACGCGATCACCCTCGACCCCGGCGCCCGGGGCGCGGCGATCGACGACACGATGTACGGCGTCTTCTTCGAGGACATCAACCGCGCCGCCGACGGCGGTCTGTACGCCGAACTCGTACAGAACCGGTCCTTCGAGTACTCCACCGCCGACAACGGCTCCTACACGCCCCTGACCTCCTGGGCGGTGGACGGCACGGCCCAGGTCCTGAACGACACCGGCCGCCTGAACGACCGCAACCGCAACTACCTCTCCCTGAGCGCCGGTTCGACCGTCACGAACTCCGGCTACAACACCGGCGTCCGTATCGAGCAGGGCAAGCGCTACGACTTCTCGGTGTGGGCCCGCGCCGAGGCCGGCAGCACCCTCACGGTCGCCCTGCGGGACGCGGCCGGCACCCTCGCGACAGCCCGCCAGGTGGCGGTGTCGGGCGGCTGGCGGAAGTACACCGCCACCTTCACCGCGACCCGCACCAGCTCCCGCGGCCGCCTCGCCGTGACCTCCTCCGGCGCCGCCGCCCTCGACATGGTCTCGCTCTTCCCGCGCGACACGTACAAAGGCCAGGCGAACGGCCTGCGCAAGGACCTCGCCGAGAAGATCGAGGCCCTGCACCCGGGCTTCGTCCGCTTCCCGGGCGGCTGCCTGGTCAACACCGGCTCGATGCAGGACTACAGCGAGGCCTCCGGCTGGCAGCGCAAGCGCAGCTACCAGTGGAAGGACACCATCGGCCCCGTCGAGCAGCGCGCCACCAACGCCAACTTCTGGGGCTACAACCAGTCCTACGGCCTCGGCTACTACGAGTACTTCCGCCTCTCCGAGGACATCGGCGCGATGCCGCTGCCCGTCGTGCCCGCGCTGGTGACCGGCTGCGGCCAGAACCGGGCCGTGACCGACGACGCCCTGCTCAAGCGGCACATCCAGGACACCCTGGACCTGATCGAGTTCGCCAACGGCCCGGCCACCTCGACCTGGGGCCGCAAGCGCGCCGAGATGGGCCACCCCAAGCCGTTCCACCTCACCCACATCGAGGTCGGCAACGAGGAGAACCTCCCCCAGGAGTTTTTCGCCCGCTTCCAGCAGTTCCGCACCGCCATCGAGGCGCGGCACCCGGAGATCACCGTCATCTCCAACTCCGGCCCCGACGACACCGGCGCCATCTTCGACACCGCCTGGAAGCTCAACCGCGAGGCGGGCGTCGGCATGGTCGACGAGCACTACTACAACAGCCCCCAGTGGTTCCTGCAGAACAACGACCGCTACGACAGCTACGACAGGAACGGCCCCAAGGTCTTCCTCGGCGAGTACGCCTCCCAGGGCAACGCGTTCGAGAACGCCCTCTCCGAAGCCGCGTTCATGACCGGCCTGGAGCGCAACGCCGACGTCGTCAAGCTCGCCTCCTACGCTCCGCTGCTCGCCAACGAGGACTATGTGCAGTGGCGCCCGGACCTGATCTGGTTCAACAACCACGCCTCCTGGAACTCCGCCAACTACGAGGTCCAGAAGCTGTTCATGACCAACGTCGGCGACCGGGTCGTGCCCTCCACCGCGACCGGCACCCCGGACGTCAGCGCCCCGATCACCGGCGCGGTCGGCCTGTCGACGTGGGCGACGAGCGCGGCGTACGACGACGTGAAGGTCACGGCCGCCGACGGCACCACCCTGCTGAGCGACGACTTCTCCGGTGACGCCTCGAAGTGGACCCACAGCGGCGCCGGCAGCTGGAGCATCCAGGACGGGGCCTACGTCCAGACCGACGAGGCCGCCGAGAACACCCTGGTCACCGCCGGTGACCCGGCCTGGCACGACTACGACCTGAAGGTGAAGGCCACCAAGAAGTCCGGCAAGGAGGGCTTCCTCGTCGCCTTCGGCGTCAAGGACACCGGCAACTACTACTGGTGGAACCTCGGCGGCTGGAACAACACCCAGTCCGCCGTCGAGCAGGCCGTGAACGGCGGCAAGTCGACCCTGCTCTCCAAGGCCGGCTCCATCGAGACCGGCCGCACCTACGACCTTCAGGTCAAGGTCCGCGGCCGCCAGGTGAGCCTCTACCTCGACGGCACGCTCTGGGACAGCTTCACCGACAACAAGCAGGCCGAGCCGTTCCGCCAGGTCGTCACCGAGGACGAGCGCACCGGCGACCTGATCGTCAAGGTCGTCAACGCCCAGCCGACGGCGGCCCGTACGGCGATCGACCTCGGCCGCGACGACGTCTCCTCGCGGGCCCGGGTGACCACCCTGGCCGCCGACCCCGGTGATGTGAACACCGAGTCGGACACGCCGGTCACCCCGGTGACGTCCACCTTCTCGGGCGTCGCCGAGAAGTTCTCGTACACCTTCCCGGCGCACTCGGTCACGTTCCTGCGGATCAGGCAGGGCTGACGAGCGACACGGCGCGGGCCATCGTTTCGGCGGTGGCCCGCCCTGTCACCAGTAGGCCCGGTCGTCCCAGGACCGGAACCCGGCGAACTCCAGCGGGTCGTCGTCCTCCTCGTCCAGCCGGACCAGCCCCGGCGTGACGAGCGCCCCGCGCTGCCAGGCGAGCAGCGTGTCCAGCAGCCCGCCCTCCAGCGGCGGTCCCTGCTGGGCATGCCGGGGCCAGAGGACCAGGGGCCAGGCGTCGGGGTCCGGCCCTTTGGTGAGCCAGCCCAGATAGTCGGCGTCGATGGAGTTGGCGAACGGCAGGAAACCGCCCGGCTCGGGCCACGCCGGCAGCGGAAAGTCGTCCGGGTGGCTCTCCCGCAGGCTCCGGTAGCCCTCCAGCGTCTCCTCGACGTGCGTGACGAACCGCCGCTCACCGGTCCGCAGCGGGGTGTGGAAGCGCAGCCACTCGCTCCAGATCCCGGCGCCGTACAGGTCCATCATCGCCATGTACTCGGTGGGCAGCCGCGTGCCCAGTTCCGCGAACAGCCCGTCCCAGTCGCCGCCCCCGAGATACGGCTCGACGGGTGGGGGCGCGAGCAGCCGAAGCGCGTCGAGCCCGGTGCCGGTCTCCAGGGCGAGCCGCCGCTCCTCCTCGCCGAGCCGCGGGGGCACCGGCACCGGTGGGACCCACGGCACGGGAGAGTCCGCCAGGAAGTCGGGCCGGGCCCGGCTCCCGTACAGCGGCCCGATCACCGGCCCGGGCGGCGTGGGCGTCTCCCACCCCTCCCGCACGGTGTACCGCAGATACGCGCCGAGCCCCACCTCGTACCGATGCCAGGGCAGCAGCCCGCTGCCGGGTATGGCCCCCCGATGCAGCACGACGACGGGCCATGCGTCGGGGTCCTCCGACCGGGAGGTGTCCCAGAAGAACAGATCGCCGTCCTCGCTGTCGCCCCACGGCAGCAGCCCACCGGGCTCCGGGTACAGCACCGGACACCCGGCCTCGCCCCGCGCGTCCCGCAGCACCCGCCGCAGCCACCTGCTCCAGTCGTACGCGTCCCCGTCCCCGCAGGGCACATGCACATTGAGGAACCCGCCCACCTCCACAGGGCCGCACTCCCCGGCCAGCCGCCGGTAGTCACCGGGCAACCGCACCCCGAGCCACTCCTCGACGACCTCCCAGTCCACAGCCACGGGTTCCGGCGGCTGGGCGGCGTAGATCTCGGTGTAGTCGGTCAGGCTCGGGCACACGCGCATCCTCCGGATGATCTTCGGCGGACCCCGATTCTGTCACCGGTGACAGAACACGCACCCGTCCCAGAACGGCAGCGCGCTCAGCACCCGGTGCCGTACGCAGCAGGCGCCGCACCCCTCCACCGGCAGCACGTCGCCCGCCGGGCGCGCGCCGGCCGGGTCGAAGCGCTCGACGATCTCGTGGAACCGACGCAGACACGCCTCGGCGTACGGAGGGGCGTAGCCGAGGTCGTCCCACCGGTGGCGCCGCGCGGCCAGGCCGACGACCCGCAGCACGAAGTCCTTCGCCGCGCCGCGCTCCTCGGCCGAGTCCCCCCAGTCGAGTTCCGCGAGGTCGAAGCCGACCGCGCCCCGGCCCATCACGTTCTGGTCCTGGAGCGCCAGCAGGGCGGCGAACCGGTACTCCCACTCCCGTCCGGCCAGCGCCGACACGGCGAGCGTCAGCACCTCCACGAAGACCTGGGTGGCACTGTTGGAGAGGTCCAGCTCGTCGCCCGCGGCCCCGAAGTCGTTCGCCATGCGGTCAGGCCAGGGCGTGGGCGACCCGGTGAGCGCGCCTGGGCACTCCTCCGTGAAGCGATTGCATAAACGTGCAGCGAAACGTATAGTCATGCCATCCAGGAGGAGGGTTCCATGACGGTACGAGCGGCAGTGGCCGGAGCGAGCGGGTACGCGGGCGGCGAGGTGCTGCGCCTGCTCCTGGGGCACCCCGAGGTGGAGATCGGCGCGCTGACCGGGAACTCCAACGCCGGGCAGCGGCTGGGCGCGCTGCAGCCGCATCTGCTGCCGCTGGCCGACCGGGTGCTCCAGGAGACGACCGCCGAGGTGCTCGCCGGGCACGATGTCGTGTTCCTCGCCCTGCCGCACGGGCAGTCCGCCGCGGTGGCCGAGCAGCTCGGCCCGGACGTACTGGTCGTCGACATGGGCGCCGACTTCCGGCTGAAGGACGCCGCGGACTGGGAGACGTTCTACGGGTCCCCGCACGCCGGCACCTGGCCCTACGGCCTTCCCGAACTTCCGGGTGCCCGCGCCGCGCTGGAGGGGTCCAAGCGCGTCGCGGTGCCCGGTTGCTACCCCACCGCGGTCTCCCTCGCCCTGTTCCCGGCCTATGCCGCCGACCTCGCCGAGCCCGAGGCCGTCGTCGTCGCCGCGTCCGGCACCTCCGGCGCCGGCAAGGCACCCAAGCCGCATCTGCTGGGCAGCGAGGTCATGGGCTCCATGACCCCCTACGGCGTCGGCGGCGGCCACCGGCACACCCCCGAGATGATCCAGAACCTCAGCGGCGTGGCGGACGAGCGCATCTCCGTCTCCTTCACGCCCACCCTCGCCCCCATGCCCCGCGGCATCCTCGCCACCTGCACCGCCAAGGCCAGGCCCGGCGTCACCGCCGACTCCGTCCGCGCCGCCTACACCAAGGCCTTCGCCGACGAGCCGTTCGTCCACCTGCTCCCCGAGGGCCAGTGGCCCGCCACGGCGTCCGTCTACGGTTCCAACGCCGTTCAGGTCCAGGTCGCGTACGACGCCGCCGCGCACCGGATCATCGCGATCAGCGCCATCGACAACCTCACCAAGGGCACCGCAGGCGGTGCCGTCCAGAGCATGAACATCGCCCTCGGTCTCGCCGAGACCACGGGACTGACGACGATCGGAGTTGCGCCGTGAGCGTGACGGCAGCGAAGGGATTCACGGCAGCGGGCATCGCCGCCGGGATCAAGGAGAACGGCAACCCGGACCTGGCCCTCGTGGTCAACAACGGTCCGCGCCGTGCCGCCGCGGGCGTCTTCACCTCCAACCGCGTCAAGGCCGCCCCCGTCCTGTGGTCCGAGCAGGTCCTCAGGACCGGCGAGCTGACCGCCGTCGTCCTCAACTCCGGCGGCGCCAACGCCTGCACCGGCCCCAAGGGCTTCCAGGACACCCACGCCACCGCCGAGAAGGCGGCGGAGGTGCTGAACATCGGCGCGGGTGAGGTCGCGGTCTGCTCCACCGGCCTGATCGGCGTTCTGCTGCCCATGGACAAGCTGCTCCCCGGCGTCGAGACCGCCGCCGCCCAGCTCTCCGAGCACGGCGGCGAGAAGGCGGCCATCGCCATCAAGACCACCGACACCGTCCACAAGACGTCCGTCGTCACCAAGGACGGCTGGACCGTCGGAGGCATGGCCAAGGGCGCCGGCATGCTCGCCCCGGGCCTCGCCACCATGCTGGTGGTGATCACCACGGACGTAGACCTGGACAGCGCCGCCCTCGACCAGGCCCTGCGCGCCGCGACCCGCACCACCTTCGACCGGGTCGACTCCGACGGCTGCATGTCCACCAACGACACCGTCCTGCTGCTCGCCTCCGGCGCCTCCGGCGTCACCCCCGAGTACGCCGAGTTCGCCGAGGCCGTACGGACCGTCTGCGACGACCTCGGCCAGCAGCTGATCCGCGACGCCGAGGGCGCCAGCAAGGACATCAAGGTCGAGGTGATCAACGCCGCGACCGAGGCCGACGCCGTCGAGGTCGGCCGGTCCATCGCCCGCAACAACCTCCTCAAGTGCGCCATCCACGGCGAGGACCCCAACTGGGGCCGCGTCCTCTCCGCGATCGGCACCACCTCAGCCGCCTTCGAGCCGGACCGGCTCAATGTCGCCATCAACGGCGTATGGGTCTGCAAGAACGGCTCGGTCGGCGAGGACCGCGACAAGGTCGACATGCGCTACCGCGAGGTGCACATCGTCGCCGACCTCGCGGCCGGGTCCGAGACCGCCACCATCTGGACCAACGACCTCACCGCCGACTACGTCCACGAGAACAGCGCCTACTCCTCATGAGCACCACGCGGAAGCACACCGCCCTCCCCAAGGCCCAGATCCTCATCGAAGCGCTGCCCTGGCTGGTCCGCCACAACGGCAAGACCGTCGTCATCAAGTTCGGCGGCAACGCCATGATCGACGAGGATCTGAAGGCCGCCTTCGCCCAGGACGTCGTCTTCCTGCACCACGCCGGCCTCAGGCCGGTCGTCGTGCACGGCGGCGGTCCCCAGATCAGCGCCGCCCTCGACAAGCACGGCATCGTCAGCGAGTTCAAGGCGGGCCTGCGCGTCACCACCGAGGACGCCATGGACGTCGTACGCATGGTGCTCGCCGGCCAGGTGCAGCGCGAACTGGTCGGCCTGCTCAACCAGCACGGGCCGCTCGCCGTCGGCCTGACCGGCGAGGACGCGCACACCATCACCGCCACCAAGCACCAGCCCGAGATCGACGGCGAGAGCGTCGACATCGGCCGCGTCGGCGAGATCACCGCCATCGACACGGGCGCCATCGAGGCCCTGCTCGCGGACGGCCGTATCCCGGTCGTCTCGTCGATCGCACGAAGCCAGGACGACGGACATGTCTACAACGTCAATGCTGATACGGCGGCTGCGGCTCTCGCTGCGGCACTGGGCGCCGAGACCCTCATGGTCCTCACCGACGTCGAGGGCCTCTACGAGGACTGGCCGAACAGCGACGAGGTGATCAGCCGCCTCACCGCCTCCCAGCTGGAGAAACTGCTGCCGGAGCTGTCCTCCGGCATGGTCCCGAAGATGGAGGGCTGTCTGCACGCCGTCCGCAACGGCGTGACGACCGCCCGTGTCATCGACGGCCGGGTCCAGCACTCCATCCTGCTGGAGATCTTCACCGACGAGGGCATCGGCACCATGGTCGTGCCCGACCAGAACACCGAGGGCCCGAAAAAAGAGGGGGAGTCATGAGCAACCAGGAGATGACCGCGCGGTGGCAGGGCGCGCTCATGAACAACTACGGCACCCCGCGGCTGCCCCTCGTCCGCGGTGAGGGCACCACGGTCTGGGACGCCGACGGCCGGCCGTACCTCGACTTCGTCGGCGGCATCGCCACCAACGCGCTCGGCCACGCCCACCCGGCGATCGTCGAGGCTGTCAGCAGGCAGATCGGCTCCCTCGGCCACATTTCCAACTTCTTCATGGCCGAGCCGACCGTGACGCTCGCCGAGCGGCTGATCCGGCACTTCGGCCGCGAGGGCAAGGTCTTCTTCTGCAACTCCGGCGCCGAGGCCAACGAGGCCGCCTTCAAGATCGGCCGGCTCACCGGGCGGACCCACATGGTCGCCACCCAGGGCGGCTTCCACGGCCGGACCATGGGCGCCCTCGCCCTCACCGGACAGCCCGCCAAGCAGCAGCCGTTCCTGCCGCTGCCCGGCGACGTCACCCATGTGCCCTTCGGCGACGCCCAGGCGCTGGCCGCCGCCGTCACCGAGGACACCGCGATGGTGATCATCGAGCCGATCCAGGGCGAGCTCGGCGTCGTCGTCCCGCCGCCCGGCTACCTCAAGGCCGCCCGCGCCATCACCGCCGCCACCGGCGCGCTGCTCGTCCTCGACGAGGTGCAGACCGGCATCGGCCGGACCGGCAACTGGTTCGAGTACCAGGCCCACGAGGGCGTCCTGCCCGACATCGTCACCCTCGCCAAGCAGCTCGGCGGCGGACTGCCCCTCGGCGCGACCGTCGCCTTCGGCCGGGCCGCGGAGCTGCTCCAGCCCGGCCACCACGGCACCACCTTCGGCGGCAACCCGGTCGCCTGCGCGGCGGGCCTGGCCGTGCTGGACACCATCGAGAACGAAGGCCTGCTGGAGAACGTCAAGCAGCAGGGCGAGGCGCTGCGCGAGGGAATCGAGTCCCTCGGTCACCCGCTGGTCTCCCATGTCCGGGGCGCCGGCCTGCTCCTGGGTATCGTGCTCACCGAGCCGCTCTCGACAAAGGTGCAGCAGGCGGCTCAGGACGCCGGTTTCCTGCTGAACGCGCCTGCCCCCGATGTCGTACGGCTCATGCCGCCGCTGAACATCGGCCGGGAGGAAGTGGAAGCGCTTCTTCAGGCGCTGCCCGGCATCCTTGACGCAGTCGACGGGGACGGACGAGCCGGAGAATGAGACGACGATGAGCCAGGCGCAGGATCACGACCAGACCTCCGGGCCGGCCGTGCCGCAGACCCGCACCGCACGTCACCGCCGGATCGTGGACATCCTCAACCGGCAGCCGGTGCGGTCGCAGAGCCAGCTGGCGAAGCTGCTCGCGGACGACGGGCTGACCGTCACACAGGCGACGCTGTCCCGGGACCTCGACGAGCTGAACGCGGTGAAGATCCGCAACACCGACGGTGAGCTGATCTACGCCGTGCCCAGCGAAGGGGGGTTCCGCACGCCTCGCGCTCCGCTCGGGGAGTCCGCCAAGGAGGAGCGGATGCGGCGGCTCTCGCAGGAGCTGCTGATCTCCGCGGAGGCCTCGGCGAATCTCGTGGTCCTGCGTACCCCTCCGGGGGCTGCGCAGTTTCTCGCCTCGGCCATCGATCAGGCCGAGCTGCACGACATTCTGGGGACCATCGCGGGTGACGACACGTTGCTGCTGATCAGCCGGAACCCTACGGGTGGGCAGGCGCTGGCCGATCATTTGCTGCGGTTGGCTCAGAACGGGCACTGAACGGGGTTCTTGGTCGCCGTTGCCGGGTGCGGGTTGTGCGGGGTTCTCGCGCCCACGCGGCGGTAGCCGCAGATTCAACACAGCCCCACGGCCCTAGGGGCGTCTGTCATCAGGATCGCTTCCACGTCCGGTAGGGACTCCAGCCACCTCCGAGCCCGTTTCGAGCCCATGGCGAAGGCCGCTGTCGCCCAGCAGTCGGCCCAGGTCAGGGACGGGCCCACCACGGTCACTGCCAGGAGGTCTGTGGTCGCCGGGCTTCCGGTGCGCGGATCCATGATGTGTGCGCCGCGCTCGGCCGTGCCGGAGGTGGCCACCGCCAGTTCGGTCGCCTCCGCCGACGAGATCACCGCTGCGAGCTCGCCCGGCCGCAGGGGGTCGGCCACGCCGACCTGCCAGGGCTGTTCGCCGCCCGGGGACCCCAGGAGCTGGACGTCTCCGCCGCCGTTGACGCCGACCCCGGTCGCGCCGGCGTCCCGCAGCAGGCGCGCCACGCGTTCGGTGGCCCAGCCCTTGACGATGCCGGTGGGGTCGAGGCGGCCCGCGTAACGGGGGCTGAACCAGCCGTCGCTGAGCCGCTCCGCCTCGGCCGCCAGCTCCAGCACCTCGGCCACCACCGGGTCGCAGTCGGCGAGGCCCAGCTCCGACCGGGCCAGCCGGGAGAGCTGGCTGTCCTCGCGGTAGGTGCTGAACAGAGCGTCCAGCCGGTGCAGTTCGGCGACCGCCATGTCGAGCGCCTCGGGGTCGCCGTCGCGGACGTCGAAGGAGAACACCGTCCCCATGACCTCCTCGGTGCGCCGCACCCCGGGGTCAGCCACCGGCCTGGTCCAGCGCCGACTGCAGGGACCGCCGATAGCCCTCGCTGGTGTACGTGGCCCCGGACACGGCGTCGATCCGCGCGCTCTGCGCGGTGAGGGCGGCCTGGTTCAGACGGGGCACGGCGTTGCCGGTGATCTCGCTGCTGCGGCCGCCGCTCGGCGCCTGGACGGCCTCGGCCCGGGTGATCCTGCCGCCGGCGAGGGTGATCCGGACCTGGACGGGGCCGTACTGGGTCGCGGCGACCGCACCGGTGACCGTGCCGGCGCCCGGGGCGGGTCGCCCGGCGGCGGACGCCGGCGGGGGAGGGGGCGCCGCGGCGGCCGGGTCGGAGGCCGGCTTCAGGGACAGCAGCAGCACGACGCCGGACACGGTGGCGACGGTGGCGAGCAGGGCACGCCGTACGGGATGGCTCTTCTTCATGAGGTCAGCAACTCCACGGCTCACATCTCGAAGGACTCGTGGTGGATGCGCCGGGCCGGCACACCCGCGCCGCGCAGCGCCTCGTACACCGACTGCGCGAAACCGGGCGGCCCGCACAGGAACACGTCATGGCGCTCGATCTCCGGGATCTTGCGCTGCAGCGACTCGGGGGAGATGTCCGGGCGTTCGCCGTCCGGGCTGTTGACCGCGTACATCAGCCGGGCGCCCCGCTCGTCGGCGATGGCCGCCAGCTCGTCCCACAGGGCCAGCTCCTGCGTGCTGTTGGCCCGGTAGAGCAGGGTGATGTCACCGGCCGCGCCGGGCAGCGTCTCGAACAGCGCCCGCATCGGCGTGATCCCGACCCCGCCCGCGACCAGCAGCACCTTGCCCCGGCTGCGCCGCTGCGCGGTCAGCGCGCCGTACGGCCCCTCGGCCCACACGCGGGTGCCGGGTTCGAGGTCGCGCAGCCGGGAGCTGTGGTCGCCGATCGCCTTGACGGTGATGCGCAGCATGCCCGGCCGGGGCGCCGCCGACAGCGAGTACGGATGCGAGCTGAACCGCATGCCCGGCGCCAGGAACCGCCACCGGAAGAACTGCCCCGCCTCGGCGCCCATCCGGTGCAGCTTGTGCCCGCCGATCAGCACCGACACGATCCCCGGCGTCTCCTCGATCACCGCCTCCACCCGCATGCGGTGCCGCAGATTGAGCCGCACCGGCGTCAGCACGCGGTACCACAGAAGCAGCCCGGTGACGGCTGCGTACAGCGCGGTCCACGCGGTCTTCGCGAGCGGCTGCACCGCGAAGTCGTTGCCGGTGGCGATCTGGTGCCAGAACGTCAGGAACACCGCCGCGTACGTCAGCAGATGCACGTGGTACCAGAGGTCGTACGGCAGCCGGCGGCGGACCGGGCCGGCCGAGATCAGGCCGATGACCAGCAGCAGACCTGTGCCGACGGCCGCCTTGCCCATGTCCGGCAGCCCGGTGACGGAGTCGACCGTCTGCTGGACGACGTCCCCGAGGCCCTTGCCGGCCTGGAGGGCGTACCCCCACATGGTCAGCACGACATGGGCGAGGACCAGGCTCAGCGTGTACCGGCCGGACATGGCGTGCCAGCGCGCGACCCGGTCCGACCCCACCCGCCGCTCCAGCGCGGGCACGCGTGCCATCTGCAGCACGACGAGCGCCATGAGATACCCGGCCACGAGCCCGGTGATCCGCCCGGCGCCCAGGACCCACCCCGCCCGATCGGCGACGGCCGGGGTGTTGTCCCACCACAACCACAGCACCCCGGCCGCACCGGCCCACAGCGCCAGCAGCAACGGCACGGCCGGTGAGCGGCGCGGTCGTATCCGACGCATGGTCTGCCGACGAGCGGCCCGACCGCCTGCGAGCGTGGTGGTCACGATGCCTCCGGGACTGCTGTCTTCCTGGGCCCAGAGGTACGGACAAGGGACGGAACCTGTTCAACGCCCTGAGGACAGTGCCCCCCAGGGGCGCGGGGAACTGCGCGACCAGCCACGAACAACCCGCAGCCGCAGGACGACAGGTGCGCCTACGGCATGGGCGGCAAAGGCAGGGGCAGTCCCGGCAGCCCGTCCATGCTGGAGGCGATGTGCTCCTTCTTCTCGAAGTACGCCCCCAGCGATGCGTCGTCCTCGCGCGCGAACCGCCTGGCGTGCAGGTCACGGTCCTCGTCGTACGACATGAAGGGCACGGCGTAACCGCAGGTGTCCCGCACGAGCTCGGCCGTCACCACGACGATCGCCCGCAGCCCGTGAAGCGAGGGGTCGATGTCGGGGAAGCGGGCGAGGAGCTCGGTGAACCGCGGGTCGTCACGGAACACCGGCTCCCCCCGCCCGTGCACGCGCACGATGTTCGGCGGCCCCTGGAAGGCGCACCACATCAGGGTGATCCGCCCGTTCTCCCGCAGATGCGCGACCGTCTCCGCGTTGGACCCGGCGAAGTCCAGGTACGCGACGGTGTGTTCGTCCAGCACCGCGAAGGAGCCCTTGAGACCCTTGGGGGAGAGGTTGATGGTGCCGTCGCCCGCCAGCGGGGCGGTGGCGGTGAAGAAGACCGGCTGTTCCTCGATGAACGTACGAAGCCTGCCGTCTATGTGCTCGTAAGTCTTTCCCATGGCTAAAGATTATCCACGCTAAGGATCTTCCACGAGCGAGATTGACGAATCATGCAGGGCTCTGCATACTCATGCATAACAACGGTGTCTTCCGAGGAGCAGCGCAGTGAGCAGCAACAGCGGTGACGTACGGCTCTGGGGCGGCCGGTTCGCGGACGGCCCCGCCGAGGCCCTGGCGAAACTGTCCGCGTCGGTCCACTTCGACTGGCGGCTCGCCCCCTACGACATCGCCGGTTCCCGCGCCCACGCGCGCGTGCTGCACAAGGCCGGACTCCTCACCGAGGACGAACTGACCCGGATGATCGCGGGCCTCGACCAGCTGGAGGCGGACGTCGCCTCGGGCGACTTCGTGGGCACCATCGCCGACGAGGACGTCCACACCGCCCTGGAGCGCGGCCTGCTGGAGCGGCTCGGCCCGGACCTCGGCGGCAAGCTGCGCGCGGGCCGCTCCCGCAACGACCAGGTCGCCACGCTGTTCCGGATGTACCTGCGCGACCATGCCCGCATCGTCGCCGGGCTGATCGCCGACCTCCAGGACGCCCTGATCGGCCTCGCCGAGGCGCACCCGGACGTGGCGATGCCCGGCCGCACCCACCTCCAGCACGCCCAGCCGGTGCTGTTCGCCCATCACGTCCTGGCGCACGTCCAGTCGCTGTCCCGGGACGCGGAGCGGCTGCGTCAGTGGGACGAGCGCACGGCCGTGTCGCCGTACGGCTCGGGCGCCCTGGCCGGCAGCAGCCTCGGCCTGGACCCGGAGGCGGTGGCGAAGGACCTCGGCTTCGAGCACGGCTCCGCCGCCAACTCCATCGACGGCACGGCCTCCCGTGACTTCGTCGCCGAGTTCGCCTTCATCACGGCGATGATCGGGGTGAACATCTCCCGGATCGCCGAGGAGATCATCATCTGGAACACGAAGGAGTTCTCCTTCGTGACCCTGCACGACGCCTTCTCCACCGGCTCCTCGATCATGCCGCAGAAGAAGAACCCGGACATCGCCGAGCTGGCCCGCGGCAAGTCGGGCCGTCTGATCGGCAACCTCACCGGCCTGATGGCGACCCTGAAGGCCCTCCCGCTCGCGTACAACCGCGACCTTCAGGAGGACAAGGAGCCGGTCTTCGACTCCATCGACCAGCTGGAGGTCCTGCTCCCGGCCTTCACCGGCATGATGGCCACCCTCACCGTCCACCGCGAGCGCATGGAGGAGCTGGCCCCGGCCGGGTTCTCCCTCGCCACCGACATCGCCGAGTGGCTGGTCAAGCAGGGCGTCCCGTTCCGGGTCGCCCACGAGGTCGCCGGCGAGTGCGTGAAGGTCGCCGAGGCCGAGGGCAAGGAGCTGGACGAACTCACCGACGAACAGTTCGCCAAGATCTCCGAGCACCTCACCCCCGAGGTCCGCACGGTCCTCAACGTTCCCGGCGCCCTGGCCTCCCGCGACGGCCGGGGCGGCACGGCCCCGAGCGCGGTCGCCGTGCAGCTGGCCGAGGTGAAGGCCGACGTGGCGGCACAGCACGAGTGGGCCACGGCCAAGCAGGCCTGACCCCGACAGCACCACCGAAGGGCCCGGACGACATGTCCGGGCCCTTTTGTGTCGTCCTGCCCCGTATCGCCCCGCTTTGCATGGCCCGGGCCACTCGATAACGGATGGGAATCGGCCACTGGCCGAAACCTTGACGGTCCCCTACTCGGAGGTAACTATTCCGGTTACCCGGTCGGCATTGCCGAACGCCGGTCGCCTGAGCCGATCATGAAGCCGGGCAAGCAGCCGAGCATGAAAGGGACGTCATGCGAGCAATCCGCACGAGACGCACCACCCGCCTCCTGGCCGCCCTCACCGTCGCCGCCCTCTCCGCGCTGGGCCTCACCGCCGCCCCCGCGGGTGCCGCGGACACGCCGCCGCCCGGCGCCAACAACTGGGCCTGCAAGCCGGACTCGGCCCATCCGCACCCCGTGGTCCTGGTCAACGGCACCTTCAAGACCTCGTACGAGAACTGGCTGACCCTGTCGCCCGAGCTCGCGGCCGCCGGCCACTGCGTCTTCTCCTTCGAGTACGGCGACCTGGAGACGGCCCCGATCCCCGACTCGGCGGCCGAGCTGCGCGACTTCGTGAACGCCGTGCTCGGCGCGACCGGCGCCAAGAAGGTCGACATCGTCGGGCACAGCCAGGGCGGGATGATGCCCCGCTACTACGTCAAGTTCCTCGGCGGCGCGACCAAGGTCGACGACCTCGTCGGCATCGTGCCCTCCAACCACGGCACCACCAACCCGCTCGCCCTGGTGGCCGGAGCCACCCTGTGCCCCTCCTGCGTCGACCAGACCGCGGGGTCGGAGTTCCTGCAGAAGCTCAACGCGGACCCCGAGGCGCCGGTCGGCCCCGACTACACGGCGATCGCCACCAGGTACGACGAGGTCGTGCTGCCCCACACCAGCGCCTTCCTCGACGGCCCGGCCTCGTACGTGACCGATGTGCTGCTGCAGGACCGCTGTCCGCTCGACCTCACCGAGCACGACCAGGCGCCCAAGTCCCCGCTGGTGGAGCAGTGGGTGCTGAACGCCCTCGACCGGCGCGGCCCGGCCGACCCGGCCTTCGTGCCGCGCTGCGCGAGCACGGGCTGAGCCGCCCCGAGCCGGTTGGGGCGCGGCCGGTTAGATTGGTGCCGGATCCGCCTCAGCCGATCGTGCAGGGAGCTCTCATGCCGTTCAGCCGCCTGGCCGCCGCGACCACCCCGACCGCGCACATCGGACTGGGCCTCGCCGCCGTCGGCCGCCCCGGCTACATCAACCTCGGCCGGGACGACGACCTTCCTGAGGACCGTACGGTCGAAGCGCTCGAACAGCGCACGCACGACCTCCTCGACGCGGCCTATGCGCAGGGCGTCCGCTACTTCGACGCCGCCCGCTCCTACGGCCGTTCGGAGGAGTTCCTCGCCGACTGGCTGAAGGCCCACCCGGAGGCCGACGACGTGGTCGTCGGCAGCAAGTGGGGCTACACCTACACCGCCGACTGGTCCACCGACGCCGAGCAGCACGAGGTCAAGGACCACAGCCTCGCCACGTACCGGCGTCAGCGCGCCGAGACCGACGCCCTGCTCGGCGAGCGCCTCGACCTCTACCAGATCCACTCGGTCACCCCCGACAGCCCCGCCCTCACCGACAAGGCCCTGCACGCCGAGCTCGCGGAGGCGGCGGCCCAGGGGGTGACGGTCGGCTTCTCCACCAGCGGTCCCGCCCAGGCCGACGCCATCCGCGCGGCGCTCGCCGTGACGGTGGACGGCGAGCCCCTCTTCCGTACGGTCCAGTCGACCTACAACCTCCTGGAGCCCTCGGCCGCCCCCGCCCTCGCCGAGGCCCATGACGCCGGGCTCACGGTGATCGTCAAGGAGGGCATGGCGAACGGCCGCCTCGCGGAAACCCACGCGCCCGACGCCTTGAAGGCGGTGGCCGCCCAGACCTCCCTCGGCTGTGACGCGGTGGCCCTCGCCTGTGTGCTCCGTCAGCCCTGGGCCGGTGTGGTCCTCTCCGGCGCCGCGACTGTCCTTCAGCTCGCCTCCAACCTGCACGCCCCGGTCGTGGACCTCGACGAGGACCAGCTCGCGCGCCTCGCCGCCCTGGCCGAGGAGCCGCGCGCGTACTGGGAGAAGCGCGGCGCGCTGCCCTGGCACTGAGCCACCCCGAGGTCCCTGCCCCTTGAGACACGCATGCCCGTGATGAGACAGAGATGTCTCACATGGGCTATGGTTGTCTCATGGCTGTCGATCGTGACCACGTCCTGCGCAGTGCCGCGGCCCTGCTGACCCGCAAGTCCACCGCGACCATGGACGAGGTCGCCAAGGCCGCCGGGATCAGCCGGGCGACCCTGCACCGTCAGTTCGCCGGGCGCGACGCCCTCGTACGGGCCCTGGAGTCGCTCGGCATCGCCGAGTGCGAGGCCGCGCTGGACGCGGCCCGGCTGGACGAGGGCAGCGCGAGCGACGCCGTACGGCGCCTCGTGCGCGAGGTCGAGCACGCGACCGGGCTGCTGTCGTTCCTCTACAGCGAGAACCAGCTGTTCGAGGGCGAGGGCCAGAACGCGGGCTGGGCCCGGCTCGACACCCGGATCGCGGCCCTGTTCCGGCGCGGCCAGGACAGCGGAGAGTTCCGCATCGACCTCAGCCCCACCTGGCTCACCGAGGCGCTCTACGGCCTGATCGCGGCCGGGGCGTGGGCGGTGATGGACGGCAAGGTCGCCCGCAACGACTTCCAGTTCATGATCGTCGAGCTGCTGCTCGGCGGAGCACTACGGAGAGAGGAACCATGACCAGCGCCCTGCAGCCGGCGACGGCGACCGAGGCGGTGAAGCGCCCGGGCCGCTGGCTCGCGCTGTCCGTCCTCGTGCTGGCCGTGCTGCTGGTGGCCGTCGACGCGACGGTCCTCGGTCTCGCAACCCCCTACATCAGTGAGGATCTGCGCCCCACTGGCAACCAGCTCCTCTGGATCGGCGACGTCTACTCCTTCGTCATCGCCGGTCTGCTCGTCTCCATGGGCAGCCTCGGCGACCGCATCGGCCGCAAGCGCATCCTGCTCGTCGGCGCGACCGCGTTCGGCGCGGTCTCCGTGCTCAACGCCTACGCCACGAGCCCCGAGATGATGATCGCGGCCCGCGCCCTGCTCGGTGTCGCCGGTGCCACGCTGATGCCGGCCACCCTCGCCCTGATCCGCAACCTCTTCCACGACCCGCGCGAGCGCAGCCTCGCCGTCGGCATCTGGGGCGCCACCGCCTCCGCCGGCACCGCGGTCGGCCCGATCGCGGGCGGTTTCCTGCTCGAGCACTTCTGGTGGGGCTCGGTCTTCCTGATCAACCTGCCGGTGATGGCGGTCCTCGTCCTCGTCGGCATCAAGCTGCTGCCCGAGTCGCGCAACCCCGAGCCCGGCCCCTGGGACCTGACCAGCGTGCTGCTGTCCCTGGTCGGCATGATCGGCGTCGTCTACGCCGTGAAGGAGGCCGCCTCGCACGGCCTGGCCTGGGAACCCCTCGCCGTGGGCCTGCTGGGCCTGGCCGCGCTGTACGCCTTCGTCCGCCGTCAGCTCACCCTGCCGGCCCCGCTGCTGGACATGCGCCTGTTCGCCCACCGCGGCTTCAGCGGCGCGGTCCTGGCCGACCTGCTGACCATCCTCGGCCTGTCCGGCCTGGTGTTCTTCCTGTCCCAGTACCTGCAACTCGTCCAGGGCCGACGCCCGTTCGAGGCGGGCCTGGCGGAACTCCCGGCCGCCGTGGGCGCGGTGGCGACCGGCCTGGTCGCGGGCCGGGTGGCCCGCCGCCTCTCGGTCCGTACGGTGGTCTCCGGCGGCCTGGCGGCCGTCGGCCTGGCCCTGGCGTCCCTGGCCTTCCTCGACCAGTCCACCGGCTACCCGGTCCTGGGCGTCGCCCTGCTGGTCGTCGGCGTCGGCGCGGGCTTCTCCTTCACGGTGACCGCGGACGTCATCCTCGGCTCCGTCCCCAAGGAACAGGCGGGCGCCGCCTCCGCGGTCTCCGAGACGGCCTACGAACTGGGCGCGGCCCTCGGCATCGCCCTGCTCGGCTCGATCGTCACCGGCGTCTACCGCGGCTTCCCCGCCCCGCCGGGCACCCCGGCCGAGGCCCACGAGTCCCTCGGCAGCGCGACCGAGGTCGCGGCAGGCCTGCCGGCCTCCACAGCGGAGACCCTGCTGAACGCGGCCCGGGAATCCTTCGTGGACGGCCTGGCGATGGCGGCAGGCGCCGGAGCAGCCGTACTGCTGGCCGCGTCACTGGCGGCGTGGTTCATGCTGAAGAACCAGAAACTGGAAACAGGGATGTAAGGGGAGCTACCCAGGGGCGCGGGGAACTGCGCGAGAAACCACGACGAACCCGCAGCCGCCGTACGGGCAGCACCCCTACGGCGGCAAGGCGAATCCTCAGGCAGCCTTGGCCTTCGTGGCGTACATGTCCACATACTCCTGCCCCGACAGCCGCATGACCTCCGCCATCACGGAGTCGGTCACGGCCCGCAGCACATACCGGTCCCGGTCCATCCCCTCGTACCGGGAGAACTCCAGCGGCTCCCCGAACCGCACGGTCACCCGGGACGGCCGCGGCATGCCCGCACCACCCGGCTGGATCTTGTCCGTGCCGATCATCGCGAAGGGCACGACCGGCGCCCCGGTCATCAGGGTCAGCCGCGCGATGCCGGTACGGCCCCGGTACAGCCGCCCGTCGGGCGACCGCGTGCCCTCGGGGTAGATCCCGAAGACGCGGCCCTCCTCCAGAATCCGCCGCCCGGTCATCAGCGCGGCGACGCCGCCCTTGCCGCCGTCCCGGTCGACCGGGATCATGCCGACGCCGGTGAAGAACCACGCCATCAGCCGGCCCTTGAGGCCCTTGCCGGTGACGTACTCGTCCTTGCCGATGAAGAACACCTGACGGTCGCAGACCAGCGGGAGGATCATCGAGTCGATGAAGGTCACGTGGTTGCCGGCGAGGATGACCGGACCGTCGCCCGGAATGTTCTCCACGCCTTCCACCCGGGGGCGGAACATCAGGCGCATGACCGGACCGAGCACACCCTTGATGAGCGCGAAGCGGGACAACGGGTCCTCCGGTTCTGTATGTGTCTGTGCAGGTGAGGACGATACTCGCGGCCACGGGTGTTGCGCACATCGGGTTCACCGAGGTCTTACACGGAATTGACCGGCGTTCACCTGCGGCGGCCCGGCGCGGGGCACCCGTCACACGTTGGCGATGATGTGACGGACATCGCGCGAGCATCTGTCCTCCGGGTGTCCCGGAGGGGTACCCGGCCAAACCGACGGCCCGTCATCTACGTCCCCTCGTACGCCATTCAGCGTCATCCGCGTGTTCGAGCCGATGTCTCCCTCAGGTCATGTCCGCGCCCCTACGATCGGCCCGCACACCACGAGCACCGACGGCGAGGAGGCCGCGCATGGCAACGCAGGAGTCGAACGAGCCGCAGGGCACCGGACGGCGGGCACTCCTCGGCGCGGCGGTGCTGGGCGCCGGTGTCCTGACCCTGTCCGGCACGGCGGGAGCCGCCGGGGCGGCGGGGCACTCGGGCGGGGTGAAGGGCCTGCCCAAGCCCACGATCATCGGCCACCGCGGCGCCAGCGGCTACCGCCCCGAGCACACCCTGGGCTCCTACCAGCTCGCCCTCGACATGGGCGCGGACATCGTCGAGGCCGGCGACCTGGTGCCCACCAAGGACGGCCACCTCGTCTGCCGGCACGAGCCGGAGATCGGCGGGACCACGGACGTCGCGAGCCGCCCCGAGTTCGCCGGCCGCAGGACCACCAAGGTGCTGGACGGTGCCTCCGTCACCGGCTGGTTCACCGAGGACTTCACGCTCGCCGAGCTGAAGACCCTGCGGGCGACCGAGCGCATCCCGGCCAACCGCCCGCACAACACCCTCTACGACGGCCGCTGGGAGATCCCCACCTTCGAAGAGGTGCTGCGCTGGCAGGACGAGCAGACCCGCAAGCGGGGCAAGCAGGTGTGGATCTACCCCGAGCTCAAGCACCCCACCTACTTCCGGAAGCTGGGCCTCGGCCTGGAGGAGCGGGTCGCCAAGCTGCTGCACCGGCACGGCAAGGACCGCCGTACCTCGCCGGTGATCGTGCAGTCCTTCGAGCCGACCAGCATCCAGCGGCTGAACAAGCTCGTCGACAACAACCTCGTCGTCCTGCTGTCCGGCCCCACCACCCGCCCCTGGGACTTCGTCGAGACCGGCGACCCGCGCACGGTCGCCGACCTGGTCAAGCCGGCCGGGCTGCGCGAGATCGCCTCCTACGCCCAGGGCATCGGCCCCACCCTGGACCTGATCGTCCCGAAGGATGCGAGCGGCCGCCTCACCACGCCGACCACGCTGGTCGCCGACGCCCACAGGGTCGGCCTGATCCTGCACCCCTGGACGCTGCGCAACGAGAACCCCTTCCTGCCGGCGGACTTCCGCAAGGGCACCGACGCGGACGCGTACGGCGACGTCTTCGGCGCCTACCAGGTGTACTTCGCCACCGGCATCGACGGCGTCTTCACCGACCAGCCGGACACCGGCCTCCTGGCCCGCGAGGCCTTCGTCAACGGCTGAGCCCGCTGAACCGTTTGAGGTGAACCACCGGCCGCCCGGCAACCCCTGCCCCGGGCGGCCGCGTCGTGCCGCATATGACGCCCGACATGGTCACCGCCCTGCGCCCCCTGCTCGTCGCCGAAGCCTCGGCCGAGGCACATGCCACCGGCACCGAGCCCGGCGACCTCGAACAGGCGGTGTGGCTGCGTCTGCTGGAGCGCCTCGACGCCGACGGCCCCCCGCACGACCCCGAGCGCTGGCTGCGCGCCGCCGTCCGGGCCGAGGCCCGCCGCAGCCGTCGTACGACCGTCTTCGAGCGGCCGTACGAGAGCGAGCCCGCCGACGAGGCCGCCCGGGACCCCGAGCAGCAGGTGCTCACCGCCGCCCGTCTGCGGGTCCTGCGGGACGCGGTGGCCCGGCTGCCCGGACGCTGCCCGCGGCTGCTGTCCGCCCTGTTCTCCCCGAGGGACCTGACCTACCGGGAGATCGCGGGGGAGTTGGGTATCTCACAGGGCAGTCTCGGCCCGGAACGCTCCAGATGTCTGGGATGTCTGCGTCGTTTGCTCACACCGGAGGTTGCGGCCCGCAGAGTGCGGGGATAGGAGTGGGGGACGACAGGCGACAGGTGAGCGGGAGGCGTGCACACATGGGCATGAGCGTGATCATCTCCGAGGCGACCGACCAGGACGTCGAGCAGATCTTCAGGCTGCAGTACCTGTGCTTCCAGAGCGAAGCCGCGCTGTACGGCAACTACCGCATCGACCCGCTCGTGCAGAGCCTGGAGTCGGTTCGCCAGGAGGTCGCCGCCGACCGCGTCTTCGTCGCGCGGCTCGGCGAGGAGGTCGTCGGCTCGGTGCGCGGCCGCGTCACCGAGGACGGCGCCGCCGCCATCGGCAAGCTCTGCGTGCACCCCCGCCTCCAGGGCCACGGCATCGGCGCACGACTGCTGCGCGCGGCGGAGACGGCCCTCGCCGAGCAGCACGGCGCCACGACCTTCCGCCTCAGCGCCGGCCACCGCAGCGAGAACGGCCTGCGCCTGTACCGCCGCGTGGGCTACGTGGCCGTAGGAACGGAACAGGGCCAGGACGGAGTCCCGATGGTCGTCCTGGAGAAGGCGGCAACTTCATACGCGGCTACCGCGTAGGGCCCTTTCTCGGGGGCGCGGGGAACTGCGCGACCGGCCACACACAACGGGAAGCCGCGAAAGCAGCTCAGCCACCCTGTCGGGACCGCGCCTTGCGCAACCAGTACATGGCAGAAAGCGGCAGCAGAACCGGGATGAACAGATACCCCATCCCGTAGTCCGACCACACCGTCGCGTCGGGGAACGCTGACGGATCGGCCAGAGTCCACGTGCCGACCGTCAGCACCCCGAGCAGCTCCGCCCCGCAGCACACGAACGCCGCCCGGCGCGCGGTCTCCCCACCCCGCACCAGCGAGTACGTGATGAACCCGTAGACCAGCCCGGCCAGAGCCGACAGCGAGTACGCGAGCGGCGCCTTGTCGAAGTCCGTCGAGATCTGCACGGCCGACCGCGACACCGCGCCGACCACCATCACCCCGTACAGCCACACCAGCAGCATCCCGGGCCCGCTGATCAGCCGCGCGGGCTTCTCCTCCACCGCCGTCACCTCAGCCACCCCAGATGTCGTAGAGCCGTACTTCCAGCACCGCGAGGACGACGCCGCCCGCGGCGACCGTGACCGAACCCCAGCGCGTGCGCTCGGCCAGCGACATGAACCCCGTCACCGGCACACACGCGAACGCGCCCAGCAGATACGCCACGAAGATCGTCGTGCCCTGCTCCGGCTTCTCGCCCCGCGCCAGCTGCACGATCCCGATCACCAGCTGGACCAGCGCCAGCACCGACACCACGGCCATCCCGATGAAGTGCCAGTCCTTCGTCGGCTGATCACGGTAGGCGGCCCAGCCGCACCAGGCGGCGAGCAGCAGCGCGGCGACTCCGGTCACCAGCGTCAGGGCATCAAGCATGCCGTGACCCTATTACGTCGAAGGGTCTAGACCACATCGGCGTAGGGTCGGGGCATGACGATCCACGCACGCGCCCTGCTCTTCGACAACGACGGCACCCTGGTGTCCTCCCTCGCCTCGGTGGACCGCTGCTGGGCCCGCTGGGTGGGCGAGTACGGCATCCCGCCCGAGGAGTTCGCCCGGGTCGCGCTGCACGGCCGTACCGCCGTCGCGATCGCCGCCGACCTGCTCCCGGCCGATGTCGTGCCGCGGGCCGTCGCGCGGATCGAGCAGCTGGAGGTGGACGACGTACCCGGCGGTGTCGAACTGCTGCCCGGCACGCGCGCCTTCCTGGACGCCCTGCCGGCCGACCGCTGGGCGGTCGTCACCTCCGCCACCCGCCGGCTGGCCGAGGCCCGCCTGGACGCCGTCGGCATCCTGCCCAAGACGCTGATCACCGCCGACGAGGTCACCCGCGGCAAGCCCGACCCCGAGCCCTATCTGCTCGCCGCCCGGCAGCTCGGCGTCGACCCGGCCGACTGTGTCGTCTTCGAGGACGCCCCCGCCGGGCTCACCGCGGGCCGCGCGGCCGGAATGCGGACCGTGGCGTTGGCCACAACCCACCGCGCCGAACAGCTCGACGCCGACCTCGTGGTCGGGGACCTGTCGGCCCTGTCGGTACTGGTCACCGACGCGGGCGTGGAGATTGCCGTACGCGACTGAGAACGGCAACGCATGTGTCCACGGCTGTCCACTATCCGGACAGCCGTGCCCGGTCAGGAGCGTCCGTCTGCTTTACTGATCGCATGACCACGACGAGCTGCCGCATCCTTGCGACCGAGGCGACCATGACGCCCGGTGCTCGTTGTATGTGTCGAATGTGCGCCTTCTAGAGGGCCCCCGCACCATCTCCTGAGCCTCGCGCCCCGAAGCGAGCCCCGCAGTGGCATGTCCGTACGCCCAGCGCCGTACGTGACCAGCTTGCCCCGCGCACATCCCCCTTCCGTACCAGGGCACATCCACGCCCGCGTACTCGACAGTGACGGAAACCCACGTGATCACCACCACGGGCCTCACCAAGGTCTACCGCTCCCGCGGCCGCGAGGTCACCGCGCTCGACGGCGTCGATCTTCACGTCCGCGAAGGCGAGGTGTACGGCGTCATCGGCCAGTCCGGCGCCGGCAAGTCCTCCCTCATCCGCTGCGTCAACCTCCTGGAGCGCCCCACCTCCGGCACGGTCAGCGTCGCCGGCCAGGACCTCACCGCCCTCGCGGGCCGGGGCCCGCGCGCCGGCAAGGAGCTGCGGCGGGCGCGCAGCCGTATCGGCATGGTCTTCCAGCACTTCAACCTGCTGTCCTCGCGGACCGTGCAGGACAACGTCGAGCTGCCGCTGGAGATCCTCGGGAAGTCGGGCAAGGACCGCTCCCGCAAGGCGCTCGAACTGCTCGACCTCGTCGGCCTCGCCGACAAGGCGAACGCCTACCCGGCCCAGCTCTCCGGCGGCCAGAAGCAGCGCGTCGGCATCGCCCGCGCCCTGGCCGGCGACCCCAAGGTGCTGCTGTCCGACGAGGCCACCAGCGCGCTCGACCCGGAGACCACCCGCTCCATCCTCCAGCTGCTGCGCGACCTCAACCGCCAGCTCGGTCTGACCGTCCTGCTCATCACGCACGAGATGGACGTGGTGAAGCAGATCTGCGACTCGGCCGCCCTGATGGAGCGTGGGCGCATCGTGGAGTCCGGCACGGTCAGCGAACTGCTCGGCACCCCCGGCTCCCAGCTCGCCTCCGCGCTGTTCCCCGTCGGCGGCGAGGCCTCCGGCGCCGACCGCACGGTCGTCGACGTCACCTTCCACGGCGAGAGCGCGACCCAGCCGGTCATCTCCCAGCTGGCCCGCACCTACAACATCGACATCTCCATCCTCGGCGCGGCCATCGACACCGTCGGCGGCCTCCAGGTCGGCCGCATGCGCATCGAACTGCCCGGCCGCTACGAGGACAACGTGGTGCCCATCGGCTTCCTGCGCGAACAGGGCCTGCAGATCGACGTACTGGGCGAGACGCCCCTGCTGGTGAAGGACGGTGCCCAGTGACCTGGTCGGAGATGCAGCCCCTGCTGGAGCAGGCGTGTACCGAGACGCTGGTCATGGTCGGCTGGTCCACCCTGATCGCGGTCGTCGGCGGACTGCCGCTGGGCATCCTGCTGGTCCTCACGGACAAGGGCGGCCTGCTGCAGAACACCGTGGTGAACAAGGTCATCGGGCAGATCGTGAACGTCGGCCGCTCGATGCCGTTCATCATCCTGATGGTCGCGCTGATGAACTTCACCCGCTGGATCACCGGCACCACCATCGGCAGCGAGGCCGCGATCGTCCCGCTCGCCATCGGCGGCATCCCGTTCTTCGCGCGGCTCGTCGAGACGGCTGTCCGTGAAGTGGACGGCGGGCTCGTGGAGGCCGTGCAGTCCATGGGCGGCAACACCTGGACGATCGTCCGCAAGGTCCTCGTCCCCGAGTCGCTGCCCTCGCTGATCGCCAGCACGACGACCACCATCATCGCCCTGATCGGCTACTCCGCCATGGCCGGCACGGTCGGCGGCGGCGGCCTCGGCGACCTCGCCGTCCGCTACGGCTACCAGCGCTTCGAGACCGGCCTGATGTGGATCACCGTGGCGATCCTCGCGGTCGTCATCTCGGTCATCCAGTTCGCCGGCGACTACGCCGCCCGCTCCCTGCACCGCCGTGGCGCCCGCTCCGGGCCGGGCCCGAAGCTCCGCCTGCTCAAGGCGAAGGAGCCGGACGCGGCCGGCGTCGGCAAGGCCGCCTGAGCGCGCCTCTTCAGCGCGTTCGCTCCCACAGACTCCCCGTTCACCCATGACGGGGTCGCACCACCCCATAGGAAAGGCACTTTTCGTGCGTAACACCGCCAAGATCACCACTGCCGTCCTCGCCGCCGGAGCCCTCACCTTCGGGCTGACCGCCTGCGGCTCCTCCGACAGCGACTCCTCCTCCACCGACGGCCCGCTGATCGTCGCCGCGAGCCCGGTCCCGCACGCCGAGATCCTCAACTTCGTCAAGGACAACCTGGCGAAGAAGGCGGGCCTCGACCTGGAGGTCAGGGAGTTCACGGACTACGTCACGCCGAACACGGCCACCGAGGACGGCTCCGTCGGCGCCAACTACTTCCAGAACCAGCCGTACCTCGACGACTTCAACAAGAAGAACGGCACCCACGTCGTGCCCGTCGTCACGGTCCACCTGGAGCCGCTCGGCCTCTACTCCGAGAAGGCCAAGAGCGCCGACGCCCTCAAGAGCGGTGCCACCATCGCCGTCCCCAACGACACCGTGAACGAGGCGCGCGCCCTGAAGCTGCTCGCCGACAACGGCCTGATCACCCTCAAGGACGGCGTGGGCAACGAGGCGACCCCCGCGGACATCACCAAGAACCCCAAGAACTTCAAGTTCAAGGAGCTGGAGGCCGCCCAGACCCCCCGCTCCCTGAAGGACGTCGACGCCGCCGTCGTCAACGGCAACTACGCCATCGAGGCCGACCTCAAGCCCGCGAAGGACGCCCTCGTCCTGGAGTCCGCCGAGAACAACCCCTACGGCAACTTCCTCGCCGTCAAGAAGGGCAACGAGGACGACCCGCGCGTCAAGAAGCTCGCCGAGCTGCTGACCTCGCCCGCGGTCAAGAAGTTCATCGAGGACGAGTACGCCGGCTCGGTCATCGCCTCCTTCTGAACCCACTGACGCCCTGTCAGCGGGCGTTCACCGCACCCGGTGTCCCCTCTGCGCGAACGCATGCGCGAACCGAGGGGTCCCCGGGTGCGGTTCAGTGCTTTCATGCTGCATGCTGGGCAGTTCAGCACGACCTCAGCTTTTCGACGGCTTTCCACGGCTACGGAGCGGCGCATGACGAGCACCTTCCCCAACATCTCCATCAGCACGGAGCGGTTGGTGCTGCGTCCCCTCGACGAGGACGACGTCCCCGCCCTGGCCGCGATGATGAACGACGAACAGGTCGCGGCCTGGACCGACGTCCCGCAGCCCTTCACCGAAGAGGGCGCCCGCAGCTGGATCACCGAGTACGCCCCCACCGAACGGGAAGGGGGACACGGACTCGACCTCGCCGTCACCGAGTTCCTCACCCAGCGCCTCGTCGGGATCGTGCAGCTCGGCAAGACCAACTGGCACGTCCGCTCCACCGAGCTGTCGTACATCATCGCCCCCTGGGCCCGCGGCGAGGGCTACGCCTCCGAGGCCGCGCTCGCCACCGCCCAATGGCTCTTCGGTGACCAGAAGTTCGAGCGCATCGAGCTGCGCACCGCCGCCGACAACACCGCCTCCCAGCAGGTCGCCCAGAAGATCGGCTGCATCAGCGAGGGCGTCCTGCGCAACGCCTGCATAGCGCACGTCCGCGACGACGACGGCACCTGGACGGACTTCCGGACCGACTTCATCGTCTGGAGCCTGCTCCCCGAGGACATCGAGGGCAGCGCCGAGCAGCTCGCCGACACCGCCGGTTTCACGTCGTACGCCGACTGGAACTGATCGGCGCCGGGACGCCGCAGCCGTTCCCACAGCACGACCAGGTACGCTCACCAAGCCCGCCCCGGAGCGGGCCGACCCCCGACGAGCTGCGACGATCCCTGGAGACTGACGACGATGGCCGACCGGGTCACGGTGATCGGCTGGGACGGCTCGCCGCTGACCGCGGCGGCACGCGCCGCACTGGGCGCCGCCACCCTCGTGGCCGGTGCCGCCCACCATCTGGCGCTGCCCGAGGTACCCCCCGCCGCCGAGCGTATCCGGCTCGGCAGCGTCGCCCTCGTCGCCCGCCGTATCGCCGCCCACCGCGGCACCGCGGTCGTGCTCGCCGACGGCGACCCCGGCTTCTTCGGCGTCGTACGCACGCTGCGCGCGCCCGAGTTCGGCCTGGAGGTCGAGGTCGTGCCCGCCGTGTCCTCGGTCGCCGCCGCGTTCGCCCGCGCCGGCATGCCCTGGGACGACGCCCAGGTGGTCGTCGCACACAGCCGTACCCTGCGACGCGCGGTGAATGTATGCCGGGCCCATACCAAGGTCGCGGTCCTCACCTCACCCGGTGCCGGACCCGCCGAACTCGGACTCCTCCTGGAGGGCGTCCACCGCACCTTCGTCATCTGCGAGGAACTGGGCACCGACCGCGAACAGGTCAGCGTCGTCACCTCCGACAAGGCCGCCGACCACACCTGGCGCGACCCCAACGTCGTCATCGTCATCGGCGGCCCCGCCCGCACGGGCCCCGCCGCCGAGGACGGCTGGATCGCCGGCCGCGACCCGGGCACCGGCCCCCGCGGCTGGATCCAGCCCGCCGAGGCCTACGGCGGTGAGCTGGGCGAGGGCGAGACCGACATGCTGCGCGCCGCTCAACTCGCCCGGCTGGGACCCCGTACCGGCGACCTGGTGTGGGACATCGGGTGCGGTGCTGGCGCGTTCGCCACCGAGGCCGCCCGCGCCGGTGCCGCCGTCCTCGCCGTCGACCGTTCCATGGAGGCCTGCGCGCGCACCGACGCCGCCGCACGCCGCTTCGGGGTGCAGATGCAGATCGTGCGGGGCACGGCCCCGCACGTCCTGGAGGACCTGCCGGAACCGGACGTCGTCCGGGTCGGCGGCGGGGGAGCGGCCGTGGTCTCCGCGGTCGCCGACCGCCGCCCGCGGCGCATCGTCGCCCACGCCGCCACCCGCGACGAGGCCGAACTCCTGGGCCGCGATCTGACCGAACACGGGTACGACGTGGAGTGCGCCCTGCTGCAGTCCGTGGAACTGGACACCCGCGCCTGGACGGAGAAGGAGCGGAGCGTTGCGTTCCTGCTCAGCGGGGTCCTGCCGGATCGCTCCCCGTGATCCTGTTGTCGTACTGCGCGCGGTAGGCTGGCCGATCGTTGTACCGCACTCGGTCGCCCGGCGCTTCGTCGGTCAATGTCCGGAAAGCACACCCGTTTTGGGGTGAGTGTGGTACGGCAGAACCGGAGGACGCGCAACGTGGCGCAGTCCACAGCGGACCGTTGCGGATCAAGGTGTCGCGACGGCGGAACGCCGGAGACAATGCCACCGAATGGCTTTGTCGCCTTTTCCGGGCGGGTCGTTCGTGCCGCTGGACACGGACGCTCGTTCTTCATTGCGGGGCGGTCGGTGCGCCGTTCCGGGTGAGCTGGACGTAGAGGCACTAACCGATGGGCGAGGGGTACGCATGACCGACACCGGCCAGGTCCCGGGCGAGGGGCTGCCGGAGAACGCAGGCATGGTGGAACAGCCGGGCGTTCCCGAGCACGCGGCGTACACCACCTACCTCTCCGAGACCCCCGCCGAGGACGAAGACCTCCTGCTGCCGGGCGCCCAGAGCGCCTGGGGCAACGAAGTGGCGCCACCCGCGCCCGAGCCGGTCGTCGAGGCCGTGCACGAGCCGGACCCGCACGAGACGGGCGGCCGTGACAGCGGCTCCGTCGACCTGACCGGCGTCCGTCTGCCGAACCCGGCCGCGTCCGCGGCGCGCCGTCCGCTGCACCTCGGCCCGCCGATCCCCGACGCCTCCGCCAGCCCGGTCCGCTCCCTGGCCGACCGCGGCCCGGCAGGCGCGCCCGTCCGCCAGCCAGGCCCGCCGACCTCCGGCCCCGAGTACCTCGACGTGCCGCGCGCCCGCGAGATGCCGACCCAGCAGGCCGCCCCGCAGGGCGCCATGCCCCAGGGGGCGGTGCCGTGGGGTGCCCCTGCGGCCGCTCCCGCCCCGGCCCCCGTGCCTGCGGCGGCCCCGGCTGCGGAAACGGTTGGCCCGGTTCCGCATCCCGCCGCCGAGCCGGTGGACGCGGCCCAGGCCACGATGGCCCGCCTCACGACCCAGGCGGTGGCCGCTACGACGCCCGCGGGTGAGGCCGTGGCTGTGTCGGAGCCGGTCGGGCCCGAGGGTTCGCAGGAGCCGGCTGCGGTGCCGGTCGCCTCTGAGCCCGAGGCGGCTGCGCAGGGCGCCGCCGAGGCGGGAGAGGGCGTTGTGGGCGAGCCCGTGCAGGAGGTGCCGCCGGTCGTTGCCGAGCCGGTTGCCGCCGCTGCGGACTCGGCTCCCGCGGGGCCCGGTCAGGAAGACGTGCAGGAAGTGGTCCAGGAGGACGTCCAGGTCGTGCCCGCGCAGGGGCCCGCGCAGGGTGCCGCCGAGGCGGTCGAGCCGCAGGCAGTGGAGGCCGCGGAGGCGGTTGCAGCCGTCGCGGCTCCCGTCGCCGTCGAGCCCGCACAGCCGCAGGCCGCGGAGCCTGTCGTCATGGCCCCTGAGCAGCCGGTGGCGCCTGTTGCGGACGCTTCTGCCGCCGAGCCGGTCGATCCGCAGGCCGCGGAGGCCGTTGCCGTGGCACCTGCCCCTCAGCCGCAGGTCGTGGAGGCTGTTGCCGTGCTCCCTGAGCAGCCGGGCGCGCCGGTCGCGGACGCACCCGCCGCCGCACCCGTGGAGCCGCAGGCCACCGACGCCGCTGTCTTCGCCCCCGCCGAGGAGGCGCCGCAGGTCGTGGACGCCGCCCTTGCCGAGGCGGCTCAGCCGCAGGTCGTGGACGTCGTGGCCGTGGCCCCTGACCAGGTGACGCCCCAGCCGGCAGAGGCTCCGGCCCCCGCCGACTTCGCCGAGCCGACCCAGGAGCCTGCCAACGCTCCCGTCCAGGAACCGGCCCCGGACGCGCAGCCCGCGGCCGAGGTCGCCCCCGAGCAGGCCCCGCAGGCGCAGCAGCCGGAGGCCCAGCCGGTCCCGGAGGCCCAGCCGGTCGCGGACGTCCAGCCGGTCCCGGTCGCCCAGCCGGTCGCGGACGGCAACCCCATCCCGGACGCCCACTCCATCCCGGACGCCCAGCCGATCCCGGGCGAGCCCCCGGCCTCGACCGCCCCGGCCCCCACGGCCGAACAGCCGACCCCGGACGCCCAGCCGGAGCAGACCCTGCAGCCGGACCAGCCCGCCCAGCCGGAGCAGACCCCCCAGCCGGAGCAGCCCGCCGCGGCCGAGCCCCCGCAGCCCGAGCACCTCACCCCGGCGCCGCAGCCGGTGGCGGAGCCCGCGCCCGAGGCCGAGTCCGCGCCCGCGCCCGCAGCCGAGGTCCCCCCGGTAGCCGAGGCCATCCCCGCAGCCGAGCCTGCGCTCGCGGCCGAGCCCACCTCTGCGGCCGAGCCCACCCCCGCAGCCGAGCCCATCCCCGTCCCCGCCCAGGCCGCAGCCCACATCCCGGACCCCGCGGCCCAGATCCCGGACGGCCCCCACCCCGCCGAGCCGCACACGGCCCAGCCGGCGGACGTACACCAAGGGGACGTACACCCGGCCCCCCAGCCGGAGGCCCTCGCCGGCCCGCAGTCGATCGCCCAACCGACCCCGGACCCGGACCCGCACCCGGCCCCGGCCGTGGCGCAGCCCGTCCACCCCGCACACCCCGTCGGAGACGAAGGCACCCTGCCCGCGGGCGCGGTCGGGGCGCCCCCGCTGGGCGAGTTCGTGCCGGTGGAGGGCGCCCCCGTACCGACGGCCCCGCACCTCGCTCCGACCCCACCGCACCCCATCGCCGTACCGGCACAGCGGGAGGCGGCGCCGGAGACGGACGGCGACGTGGAACTCGTACAGCAGGCGGACGACCTGGAGACCCGGGTCGCCGAACAGGAAGACCGGCACGACCAGCAGGTCCAGGAAACAGAGGGCACGTCCGCGGTGGCAGAAGCACGACAGTCCACGGGCCCGGCCGCGCCCGCCTACGACGACGCCGAGCGCGCGGCCGTACTGAAGGTCATGCGCGAGCGCCGGGACATCCGCAACGGCTTCCGCAGCGACCCCATCCCGCACGAGGTGCTGCTGCGCGTCCTGGAGGCGGCCCACCACGCGCCGTCCGTGGGGCACTCCCAGCCGTGGGACTTCGTGGTCATCCGGTCCGCGGACACCCGCCGGGCCATGCACGAACTGGCGATGCGCCAGCGGGAGGCGTACGCCAAGTCGCTGCCGAAGGGCCGGGCGAAGCAGTTCAAGGAACTGAAGATCGAGGCGATCCTCGACACCCCGGTGAACATCGTCGTCACCGCCGACCCGACCCGCGGCGGCCGCCACACCCTCGGCCGGCACACCCAGCCGCAGATGGCGCCGTACTCCGCCGCCCTCGCGGTGGAGAACCTGTGGCTCGCCGCCCGCGCCGAGGGCCTCGGCGTCGGCTGGGTCAGCTTCTTCGACGAGCGCGAGATGGTCCGCGCCCTCGGTCTGCCCGAGCACCTGGAGGTCATCGCCTACCTGTGCGTCGGGTACGTCGACGAGTTCCCGGACGAGCCCGAGCTGATGCAGGCCGGCTGGTCCAAGCGCCGCCCGCTGTCGTGGGTCGTGCACGAGGAGACGTACGGCCGTCGCGCCCTGCCCGGTGAGGAGCCGCACGACCTGCTGGCCGAGACCGTCGCGCAGATCCGCCCGCTGGACGCCAAGGCGCTCGGCGAGGCCTGGGAGCGGCAGAAGCGCATGACCAAGCCGGCCGGCGCGCTCGGCATGCTGGAGATCATCTCCGCGCAGCTCAGCGGCCTGTCCCGGCAGTGCCCGCCGCCGATCCCGGAGCCCGCGGCCGTCGCGATCTTCGCCGGTGACCACGGTGTGCACGCCCAGGGCGTCACCCCGTGGCCGCAGGAGGTCACCGCCCAGATGGTGGCCAACTTCCTGGGCGGCGGAGCGGTCTGCAACGCCTTCGCCAACCAGGTCGGCGCCGAGGTCTGCGTCATCGACGTCGGGGTGGCCGGCGACCTGCCCGCCACCCCGGGTCTGCTGCCCCGCAAGATCCGCGCCGGTACGTCCGACATGACCACGGGCCCCGCGATGACCCGCGAGGAGGCCAAGCAGGCCATCGAGGTCGGCATCGAGACGGCCCGCGACCTGGTGGCGGCCGGCAACAAGGCCCTGCTGACGGGCGAGATGGGCATCGCGAACACCACCGCGTCCGCCGCCCTGATCTCGGTGTTCACGGGCACCGACCCGGCCGAGGTGACGGGCCGCGGCACCGGCATCAACGACGAGACCCTCGCCCGCAAGACCGAGGTCGTCCGCCGGGCCATCGAGGTGCACCAGCCCGACCCGGCCGACCCGATCGGCGTCCTCGCGGCGATCGGCGGCTTCGAGCACGCCGCGATCGTCGGCCTCCTGCTGGGCGGCGCGTCGCTGCGTACGCCGGTGATCCTGGACGGCGTCAGCGCCGGTGCCGCCGCGCTGGTGGCCCGCGCCATCGCCCCCGAGGTGCTGGCCGCCTGCATCGCCGGACACCGCAGCGCCGAGCCCGGCCATGTCGCCGCCCTCAACAAGCTCGGCCTGCGCCCCCTGGTCGACCTCGACCTCCGCCTCGGCGAGGGCACCGGTGCCCTCCTCGCCCTCCCGCTGGTCCAGAGCACGGCCCGCGCGATGCACGAGGTGGCGACGTTCGACTCGGCGGGCGTCACCGAGAAGTAGGCATCACCGGCGTCACCGGCGGGGGCGGCCCGCTGTTCAGTCAGCGGACCGCCCCTGCCGTGTGCCTCGCCCACAGCTTAAAATCCGCACGTCAGGGCCGCTCCGAAGCCGTAGCGCCCACCGCACGCCCCGTCGAGGAGCCGCCCCTCATGGCCGAAAACCCCGCCTACCCGGTAGGCCTCCGCCTCACCGGCCGCAAGGTCGTCGTCCTCGGCGGCGGCCAGGTCGCCCAGCGCCGCCTCCCCGCCCTCATCGCGGCCGGCGCGGACATCCACCTCGTGTCCCCGCAGGCCACCCCCTCGGTCGAGGCCATGGCGGACGCCGGCGAGATCACCTGGCAGCGGCGGCCGTACGAGGACGGCGACCTGGCCGACGCCTGGTACGCCCTGATCGCCACCAGCGACACGGACGCCAACGCCCGGGCCTCCGCCGAGGCCGAGCGGCACCGCGTGTGGTGCGTGCGCTCCGACGACGCCGACGCGGCCACGGCCTGGACCCCGGCGACCGGCACCAGCGAGGGCGTCACCGTCGCGATCCTCACCACCGACACCAGGTCCCGCGACCCGCGCCACACCGCCGCCATCCGCGACGCGGTCGTCGAGGGCCTGCGCGACGGCACCCTGGTCGCCCCGCACCACCGCACCCGCACCCCGGGTGTGTCCCTGGTCGGCGGCGGCCCCGGCGACCCGGACCTGATCACCGTGCGCGGCCGCCGTCTGCTCGCCGAGGCCGACGTCGTCATCGCCGACCGCCTCGGCCCGCGCGACCTGCTCGCCGAACTCCCGCCGCACGTCGAGGTCATCGACGCCGCGAAGATCCCGTACGGCCGCTTCATGGCCCAGGAGGCCATCAACAACGCCCTCATCGAGCACGCCAAGCAGGGCAAGTCCGTCGTACGGCTGAAGGGCGGCGACCCCTACGTGTTCGGCCGGGGCATGGAGGAGCTGCACGCCCTCGCCGAGGCCGGCATCCCCTGCACGGTCGTCCCGGGCATCTCCAGCTCGATCTCCGTCCCGGGCGCGGCCGGCATCCCGGTCACCCACCGGGGCGTGGCCCACGAGTTCACCGTCGTCAGCGGCCACGTGGCCCCCGACGACGAGCGCTCGCTGGTCGACTGGCCGTCGCTCGCGGGGCTCACGGGTACGCTCGTGATCCTCATGGGCGTCGACAAGATCGGCAAGATCGCCGAGACCCTGGTCGCCCACGGCAAGTCGCCCGACACCCCGGTCGCCCTGGTCCAGGAGGGCACGACGGCCGCCCAGCGCCGGGTCGACGCCACCCTCGCCACGGTCGCCGAGACCGTCCGCGCCGAGGACGTGAAGCCCCCGGCGGTGATCGTCATCGGCGAGGTCGTCAAGGTCGGCCCGGCGACCTCGGCGTAACCCGAGGTAACCCAACCCGTTGGCACCGCACGTACGACAAGGCAGTATCACCCTGTGGCCGATCTCATCACCGTTGAGGACCCCGACGACCCGCGCCTGCGCGACTACACGGGCCTGACCGACGTCGAGCTGCGCCGCAGGCGCGAGCCCGCCGAGGGCCTCTTCATCGCCGAGGGTGAGAAGGTCATCCGCCGGGCCAAGGACGCCGGGTACGAGATGCGCTCGATGCTGCTGTCGGCGAAGTGGGTCGACGTCATGCGCGACGTCATCGACGAGCTCCCGGCTCCCGTGTACGCGGTCAGCCCGGAGCTCGCCGAGCGCGTCACCGGCTACCACGTCCACCGCGGCGCCCTCGCCTCCATGCAGCGCAAGCCGCTCCCGGACGCGACCGAACTCCTGCGCACCGCACGCCGCGTGGTCGTGATGGAGTCGGTCAACGACCACACCAACATCGGCGCCATCTTCCGCTCCGCGGCCGCCCTCGGCATGGACGCGGTCCTGCTGTCCCCGGACTGCGCCGACCCGCTGTACCGCCGCAGCGTCAAGGTCTCCATGGGCGCCGTCTTCTCCGTGCCGTACGCCCGTCTCGACACCTGGCCCAAGGGCCTGGACTCGGTCCGTGAGGCGGGCTTCAACCTGCTCGCCCTCACGCCCGACGAGAAGGCCAAGAGCCTCGACGAGGCCGCGCCCCACAAGATGGACCGGGTCGCCCTGATGCTGGGTGCCGAGGGCGACGGCCTGTCCCGCCAGGCCCTGGTCGCCGCGGACGAATGGGTCCGCATCCCCATGGCCCACGGCGTCGACTCGCTCAACGTGGGCGCCGCGGCCGCGGTCGCCTTCTACGCGGTGGCGACGGGCCGCCCGGGGGCGTAGCGGCTACTCCGGCTGCGACATCTCCAGCGTCGACTCGTACCGCTGCGACATCATCGCGCTCTCGACCAGCGGCGTGTACGACGGCTGCACCGCCTGCCCCTGACGCTCGCGCCCCCCGCCTCCGCCGGGGGTGCCGAGCCCGCTCGCCGAGCCCTGGCAGCCCTGCACCACGGCGATACCGAGGGCCACCAGCAGCGTGACCACGACGAACACGAACAGCCGCTGGCGCAGCAGGCGCGGGTTGGCCGGGCGCAGCTTGGTGCCCGTGGTCCGGGGCGCCGGACGGCCACCGCGCGGCGCGGGCCGGCTGCCGGTGCCGCCGCGCGTCGAGCCGCGGGTGGCGGGGGTGTTGCGGGGGACCGGCGTGGGCCGGGTCTGGCCGGAGCGAGGGGCCGTACCGCCGCGCGAGGCACTGCCGCCCCGGGACGGAGTCGCCCCCCGCGCAGGGGCGGAACCCCGGGCGGGCCGGGGCTCGGGCGTGGGCCCCTGCGGCCGCGGGCGGCGCTGCTGGGCGCGCTGCTGCTCGGGGTAGGTGTCCGCGAGCCGCCCGGTGGGCCGGTCCGGCTCGGGCGTGCGCGGCGCGGGCGGCCGCCCGTCGAGCAGGACCTGCGCCTCGCGGGCCGCGATCTCCTTCAGCCGCAGCGACAGGTCGAGGGTGCTGGGCCGCTCCTCGGGGTCCTTGGCGAGGCAGGCCCGCACGAGCGGCGCCAGCGCGTCGGGGACGCCGTGCAGCTGGGGCTCCTCGTGCACCACGCGGTACAGCATCACCTCCGAACTGCCGTGTCCGAAGGGGGAGTCGCCGGTGCAGGCGTAGGCGAGCGTGGCGCCCAGCGAGAAGACGTCGGTGGCGGGTGTGACCGCGGCACCGCGCACCTGCTCGGGCGCGAGGAAGCCGGGAGAGCCGACGGCCGTGCCGACGTGGGTGAGGGTGGAGGCCCCGGTCGCCCAGGCGATGCCGAAGTCGATGATCCGCGGCCCCTTGGGGGACAGCAGGATGTTGGACGGCTTGAGGTCCCGGTGCACCACACCGGCCTCATGGACGGCGACGAGCCCCTCGGACAGGGCGGCCCCGACCGCGGCGACGTCCGCCGCGCACAGCGAGCCCTCCTCGGCGACCTTGTCGTGCAGGGAGGGACCGGGCACGTACTGCGTGGCGAACCACGGCCGGTCGGCCTCCAGATCGGCCGCGACCAGCCGGGCCGTGCACCCGCCCCGGATGCGCCGCGCGGCGGAGACCTCGCGCGCGAACCGCGACCGGAACTCCTGGTCCTCCGCCAGATCGGGCCGGATCACCTTCAGCGCGACCCGCTGCCCCTTGCGGTCGGAGCCCAGATAGACGACCCCCATACCGCCCGCGCCGAGCCGCCGGTGCAGCTTGAACGAGCCGACGACGCGCGGGTCCTCGCGCCTCAGGCGCATCATCGCCATGTTCATCCCCGCTGCCCGGTCCGTCTGACGTGGCACAGCTTACGTTTCCGCGGCCGTGTGCGCGCAGAGGCCGCGCCCTCTCGATTCGACGGATTGCCGGTACCGGCCGGGAGACTTGAGCGACGGTCAGGGACCACGGGCACCGGGCGCCCGGCCGCCGTCCCCGATCCCAACGGCCCGCCGGTGAAGGGGGATTGGACCGAGGCGGGCGGAGCCGGCGGCGAGGGGCCCGGCCGGCGACGGCCGACCCTGTACGTACTCGGTGCGGACGTAAAGGAAGAGCACCAGTCAGGCGCCGGTTACGGAAGTGAGGCACGTCACCCCCGGGGCTGGGAGGTCCCGGCAATCCGGACAGACGGGGCGTCCCCTCCGGGAAGACCCCGAGACCCGGGAGCGCGTCTCCACCCAGGGGAGTACACGCCGGTGAGGAGCTCATCCTCCGGGAGGCCCGGCAATCGGTACGAGGGCATGACGCCCGCCGCCCGCCACACGCCTAGATTTGAGGTCAAGCGGCGGGCGCAGCACTCGTCCCCCGAGGTCGGACGCCCGCCGCTTGCCAACGACAACTGAGATCGGTCAGGAGAGGGACCATGGCCTTCACGGCACCGCGGACAGCGCTCCGCAGTCAGGGACGCAGGGCGTACGCCGCCTTCCACCCGCGCCGTACCGGGCGCCGCCATCCGCTGGTGGCCACGGCCATGGCCCTTCCTCTGGCGGCCCTGCTCCTGCTCGTCTTCGACGGCTGGGAGACGGTGGCCACACAGGCGTCGTCCGTGGGCGTGATGCTGGGGCGCTGAGCGGCGACCCCAGGCCCGGAAGAGCGGTCCGGGCGGGGACATCCACCCATAACCCCGTGGGGACGGGGGTGCGGCGGACGGCAAAATGCCGGCGCAGCTGGGGAGCTGCGCCGGCATTGCTTTTCCCTCCCGCAATGCCCTCCCGTGTCCCTCGACGGCGCCGACCACTTCCGGGTCGTCGCCACGAAGGTCGGCGAGACGGCCGCGAAGGAGCCGAACCTCCGGGCCGCCGACCTGGCCGCGCGCTCTCTGGGGATGTTCGCCGACGACGACCTGATGACCGTGGGGTCACGCCGCCGTAGTGCCCTCCCGCAGCGCCCTCGCGTACGCTCGCGGCCGAAGCGACCCCGGGGGAGATGTGACCGCAGACCTGTTGTCCGAGCTGGCCGCGAAGGCCCGCGGCGCGGCCCACCCCCGCGCCGAGAGCTGCGCCTGCGGGGCGAGCGTCACGCTCGCCGACCGCCCCGACGCCACCGTCGTACGCCATGCCGGCACCGTCGCGAAGGCCCACGCCCCGGACACCACCGCCGCCGACCTCGCCCCTCGCGTCGCCGTGGCCGCCGCGCTGCCCGGTCCGCTCCTGCCGCCGCTCTCCCCGACGCCGGCCCCGCTGCACGGCCGACTGGTGACCTTCTGGCCCTACGGCGACCCCGTGGACCCCGACGACCCGGACGCCGCGCCCTGGGAGGCGGCCGCGGCCCTGCTCGCCACGCTGCACCGCTCTCCCGCCCCGGCCGGGCTGCCGCCGATGCGGGGCCCGGCCAAGGCGGCACGGGCCGTGACCCGCCTTTGCGAGGGCGCCCCGGAGCACCCGGCCGCCGGCCCTGTCCTGCGCGCCTGGGACACCCTCCCCGCCTGGGCCCGCGACGAGGGCCCCATGCCCGACACCACGACCCTGTGCCACGGCGACCTCCACCTCGGCCAGCTGGTGCGCCACCCCGCCCCCGACGGCCCCTGGCGGCTCATCGACGTCGACGACCTCGGCACGGGCGTTCCCGCCTGGGACCTGGCCCGCCCCGCCGCCTGGTACGCCTGCGGACTGCTGCCCCCCGAGGAGTGGACCCGCTTCCTCACCGCCTACCGCGAGGCCGGCGGCCCGGCAGTACCCGCGGACGGCGACCCCTGGCCCGCGCTGGACGTCCCGGCGCGCGCCCTGACCGTGCAGACAGCGGCCCTGGCCATCACCAAGGCCGTCGCGGCGGACCGCGACCTGGACGAGGTGGAGCAGGCGCTGATCGACGCCTGTGCGCGCATGTGTTCCGTATCACCGCAGTTGACGACGAGTTTCGCGAAGTAGCGTGCAACCGGCGACGCGACGGCGGAGTCTGTGCTGGAGATAGACGAAGTCCTGGATCTTCATCAAGCAGGACCGACCGGCGAGGAGTTGAGCCGACCATGCAGTGTCCGAAGTGCCACGCGGCGATGCACACCTACAACCGCAACGGTGTCCAGATCGAGCAGTGCTCCAACTGCCGCGGGATCTTCCTCGACTACGGCGAGCTCGAGGCGCTGACCCGCCTGGAGGCCCAGTGGACCCAGCCCGCCCCGCCCGCGCCGCCCGTCGCCCCGGCCCCCGCTCCGCAGGCCTACCCCGCCCCGCCGGCCCCCGCCTGGGGCGCCCAGCACGGCGGCGGCCACTACGGCGGCCACCACCGCAACAAGAGCTTCGGCCGCATGCTCTTCTCCAGCTGAACCGCGGACCACGAAGAAGCCCCCCGGTCGCAGGACCGGGGGGCTTCGGTGTGTGGACGATACTGGGATTGAACCAGTGACCTCTTCCGTGTCAGGGAAGCGCTCTCCCGCTGAGCTAATCGTCCTCGGGACCCTGGACCCGCAGGTCAGGGGCACTGCGTGCGCGATACTGGGATTGAACCAGTGACCTCTTCCGTGTCAGGGAAGCGCTCTCCCGCTGAGCTAATCGCGCGGGGTGATCTTTCGAGAAGATCATAAGGCCTTCGAGAAGACCCAGTGGACGATACTGGGATTGAACCAGTGACCTCTTCCGTGTCAGGGAAGCGCTCTCCCGCTGAGCTAATCGTCCTTGGAGGTGGAGACGGGATTTGAACCCGTGTAGACGGCTTTGCAGGCCGTTGCCTCGCCTCTCGGCCACTCCACCAGGAGTGTAGGGGATCGGGAAACCCCCTTCTTCCTTCGAGCGGACGACGAGGCTCGAACTCGCGACCTCAACCTTGGCAAGGTTGCGCTCTACCAACTGAGCTACGTCCGCTTGTCGTTTCGGTGCGCTTCCGCGTCCCGGCGACGTGTTGAACTCTAGCGGATTCCCCGGCCAGTACAAAAACGCGTTTGCGCAGCGTGCTGCGGTGCACCCGGCCACCAGCCCCCGCGGACCGGCCCGCAGGTCACGCCGGGGTCACCCACAGGACACCCGCCCTAGACTCGACACCGTGCTCGACCTCGCTCCTCTGGCCCGTTTCGGCGACCGCGTCGCCACCGGCCTCCTCGACGTCACCGACGACCCCGAGGCACTCGACTCCGCCGGCTTCTGGGCCGTCGTCGCGGACTTCGAGGGCCGGCTGACCTGCGCCCGCTTCGCCGACGTACGCGAGGAGCCGGTGCCCGCGCCCGTGCCGGGCGCCTGGCGGGGACCGGCGGCCGACGACTGGACGTCGTCCCTCGACCGGGCCGGGTACACGGCGGGCGTACGCCGCGTCCGTGAGCACATCGCGCGCGGCGAGGTCTACCAGGCCAACCTCTGCCGCGTGCTGTCCGCGCCCGTCGCCCCCGACGCGGACGTGGACGCGCTGACCGCCCTGCTCGCCCGCGGCAACCCGGCACCGTACGCAGGAACGATCCGGCTGCCGGAGCACGGCGTGGAGACGGCCACGGCCTCCCCGGAGCTGTTCCTGCGCCGGGCGGGACGGACCGTGGAGTCCGGGCCGATCAAGGGCACCGGACGCACTGAGGCGGACCTCCTGGAGAAGGACTACGCCGAGAACGTCATGATCGTGGACCTGGTCCGCAACGACATCGGGCGCGTGTGCGCCACCGGCAGCGTGACCGTCCCGGACCTGTGCGTCGTCGAGAAGCACCCGGGTCTGGTCCACCTCGTCTCCACCGTGCGCGGCGAGCTGCGCGACGACGCCGGCTGGCCGGAGCTGCTGGCCGCAGCCTTCCCGCCCGGCTCCGTCACCGGCGCCCCCAAGTCGAGCGCCCTGCGGATCATCGACGCCCTGGAGACCGCCCCCCGCGGCCCCTACTGCGGCGGCATCGGCTGGGTCGACGCCGACCGCGGCACGGCCGAGCTGGCCGTCGGCATCCGCACCTTCTGGATCGACCGGCCCGCCGGAATGCTGCGCTTCGGAACCGGCGCCGGCATCACCTGGGGCTCCGACCCCGAGGGGGAGTGGCGGGAGACCGAACTGAAGGCGTCCCGGCTGCTCGCGATAGCGTCGGGCACGTACGAGGTGAGTGGAGAGGGGCTCTAGGAAGTGAAGATCTGGCTGGACGGCGGGCTGCAGGACATCGAGTCCGCCCGCGTATCCGTCTTCGACCACGGGCTGACCGTCGGCGACGGCATCTTCGAGACGATGAAGGTGACCGAGGGCCGTACCTTCGCCCTGACCCGGCACCTCGCCCGGCTCACCCGCTCCGCCCGCGGCCTCGGCCTGCCCGACCCCGACCTCGACGAGGTGCGCCGCGCCTGCGCCGCCGTCATCGAGGCCAACCCGATGCCGCTCGGCCGGCTCCGCGTCACCTACACCGGCGGCCACGGCCCGCTCGGCTCCGACCGCGGCGAGCACGGCCCCACCCTGGTCGTGGCCCTCGGCGAGACCACCCGCCGCCCCGACACCACCGCCGCGATCACCGTGCCCTGGACCCGCAACGAACGCGGCGCGCTCACCGGCCTGAAGACCACCTCGTACGCCGAGAACGTCGTCGCCCTCGCCCGCGCCCACGAGCACGGCGCCTCCGAGGCGCTGTTCGCCAACACCGTCGGACAGCTCTGCGAGGGCACCGGCTCCAACGTGTTCGTCGTCCTGGACGGCGAGATCCACACCCCGCCGCTCGCCTCCGGCTGCCTCGCCGGCATCACCCGTGAACTGGCCGTGGAGTGGACCGGCGCCAAGGAGACCGACCTGCCGCTGGACGTCCTGGAGCGGGCCGACGAGGTGTTCCTCACCTCCACCCTCCGCGACATCCAGGCCGTGCACCGCGTCGACGACCGCGAACTGCCCGGCAGGCCCGGCCCGGTGACGGCCAAGGCCATGCGGATCTTCGACGAGCGCGCGGGCGACGACCTCGACCCGTAGAGCTGGTGTGAAATCCAGCTGCCGCAGGGCGCGTCGGCGGGTAGAACACCCGTGATGACCACGACCCTGCGGCCGACCGAGCCGCTTCAGCGCGCCGCCGACGGGGCTCTGTCACGCCACTTCAACGTGTGCGTGAACAGCCGTCCCGTCGGCGCGATACACCTGACCACCCACCCCGTGTTCGGGCCCGCCGTCGCGCAGATCCGCGACCTGCGCATCGCGGAACCCGACCGCGGGCGCGGCCGGGGCACCGTGGCGGCGCTCGCCGCGGAGGAGGTGGCCCGCGGCTGGGGCTGCGTCCGCATCGAAGTCTCCGTGCCCGCCGAGGCCCAGGACCTGCTCCGGCTCGTCACGGCCCTCGGATACGTCCACCGCAACCGCGGCATGGAGAAACACCTCGGCAGCACCCCGCCGACCCTGCCCGAGGGCAGCCGGGCCCGGCCGATGACCGAGGCCGAGTTCGGGCCCTGGAACGAACAGGGCATGGCCCACTACGCCCGCGAGTGGATCTCCCGCGGGGTCCCCGAGGAAGAGGCCTGGGCCAAGGCCCGCCGCGACCACGCCAACGCCCTTCCGCACGGTACCGACACCCCTGGCGTGCTGCTGAGCGTCCTGGAACACGAGGGCACCCCCGTCGGCACGCTCTGGCTGGCCCTCGACACCGACCGTGCCTACGTCTACGACGTCGAGACCGACGCCCGCTTCCGGGGCCGTGGCCACGGCCGCTCCCTGATGCTCCTCGCCGAGTCCCAGGCGGCGGCCGCGGGCAAGCGGGTCGTCGGCCTCAACGTGTTCGCCGGCAACACCCCGGCGGAGCGGCTGTACGAGTCCCTCGGGTACCGGACGGTGGGGTACGCGATGTACAAGCCGCTGCTGTGAGGGCGGTCCGTCGGGGTTGGGCCGGCTGTCGGGGGTGAGGGCCTGTCCAGGGGCTTGGCGGGCGGTTCCGGAGGGTGGCCGTTCGCTTGGGTGTCGCTCGGCTGTCGCTCAGCCCTGCTGCTCGGCCAGGAGGCGGTCCGCGATCTCCTCGATGCGCTCGCGCAGGCCCTCCTGGCTCTTGCCGCCGTCGAGGCGCTCCCCGCCGATGACGTAGGTCGGCGTGCCGGTGACACCGATCGCCTTGCCCTCCGCCTGGTCGGCGTCGACGATCAGGATGTGCCGGCCGTCGATCAGCGCGGTGTCGAATTCCCCGGCGTCCAGGCCGAGTTCGCGCGCCACCTCGACGAGGAAGGCCTCGCCCTTGCGGCCCAGTTCCTCGACGCGGCCCAGCACCGCCTCGACGTACGGCCAGCCCTGCCCCTGCTCGGTGGCCTCCTCGGCGGCCTGCGCGGTGGCGAAGGCGTGCTTGTTCTTCTCCAGCGGGAAGTGCCGCAGCCGCACCTCGAGACGGTCGCCGTAACGGGCGCGAAGGGCGCGGAGGTCGTCCAGCGCGGTACGGCAGTCCGGGCACTGCAGATCGCACCAGAAGTCGAGAACAAGGGTCGTGGGACGCGTGGCCGCGGAGGAGGTGTCGCTCATGGGGCCATTCTCCCAGCCGCGAGGGAGCGGACCCAATCGGGCCGGGGGGGGGTAGGCGGTGGGGCGTCGAGTGGGGGAAGGGCGCGATCCGCAGGGGAGGGGGGCGGCGCGGACGGCGCGGACGACGCGGGCGACGCGTGCGACGCGTGCGGGGGCGACCGGAGGGACGAGAGGCGCGTCCCGGACGGAGAGCTGGGGGCGTCCCGGACGCCGACCCCGACTCGCGGAGGAGCCGACCCGGAGATGTCCCTGATGTCCGGCCGGAAGATGGCCGGGCCGGGGGCGGGAGGTGCACGATGGAGGGGACGAACCGCTTGCCCGACCGAGTGTCGCCTGGAGGACCGGATGATTGCCGAGACCGTGTGTTCAGCCGTCGCCGCGGCCGGCCTCGGCATCGCCGCGGTCACCGCGTACCGCCGCCGCTTCCTGGCGGCAGCCCGCATTGCGGCCTACGCCCTCGTGCCGCTCGGCCTGGCGATGACCGGCGTGGTCGACTGGGTCGTCGACACCGCCTTCAGCCCGACGGCCTGGGCCGGCTTCGGCGTGCTGGGCGTGGCCTGGGCGCTGTTCGCCGTGACACGCGCGGTCGAGAAGCGCCGGGGCGGCACGCGCAAGGAGCGCCGCGCGGCAGCGGCCGCCGCCCAGCGTGAGGCCGTCGCCCCGCAGGCCTCGGCCCCTTCCCTCGGCCCGACCGCACGCACCGCGCCCCGCCCCCAGACCACCACCCGAGGCGGCTCCGAGGACTTCAGCGACATCGAGGCGATCCTCAAGAAGCACGGCATATGAACCCCGGCCGCGGCGTGACGCGGTCACCCGGGTCCTACCGAGGCGACCCTCGGCTCGGCTGGTTCGATTCAGTCGACGCCGTCGACTGAATCGAACCAGCCGACCGTATGTGCGACACGCCGGGCTTCGGCCGACCCCGCGCACGCCCACACTTCACGGAATCCGGCGAACTACCGCGCAATTCGGGCGTGTTGAGCGCGTCAAGGGTGCCGATTGCGCCATCATCGCCCGCGAGATGCTGGACACGACACAGAGCGATGCCGCGCCGCCGAAGGACGAGCCGCGCGGATGCCTCTTCGCCCTTTCCCAGCCACCGCTGATGATCTTCCTTGCGGTGATCGGGAGTCTGCTGCTCATGGCCGCGCTGCACGACCTGCTGTTGCTGTGAGCCGTACCCGTGGTCCCCGGCGTCACCCGCCGGGGACGACGACGGCATTCGACCGGCGACCTGTCGGCAGGGCTCAGCCGGCGGCCTCCTTGCGGCGGGCCCGGTAGGCGGCGACGTGCAGCCGGTTGCCGCAGGTGCGGCTGTCGCAGTAACGCCGGGAGCGATTGCGGGAGAGGTCGACGAAGGCGCGCCGGCAGTCGGGGGCCTCGCAGCGCCGCAGCCGCTCCTGCTCACCGGCGACCACGAAGAAGGCGAGCGCCATGCCGCAGTCGGCCGCGAGGTGGTCGGAGAGGGAGGCACCGGGGGCGAAGTAGTGCACGTGCCAGTCGTAGCCGTCGTGGTCCGTGAGGCGGGGGGTGGTGCCCGCGGCGGCGACCAGCTCGTTGATCGCGCCGGCGGCGGCGCGGGGGTCGGAGGCCGCGAAGATCGCGGCGAACCGCCCGCGGATCTTGCGCACCGCGGCGAGGTCGAACTCCGAGAGCGCTCCGATGTCGCTGACCTTGTGGCTGCGCACGAACTTCTCGAGCGCCGCCACGTCGGGGAGCCCCTCGGGGGTCTCGTCCTCGGGTGCGGTGTTCACCAGATCCACCACAGTGTCGAGGGCGCACCGGGTGTCGTGGGTGATCAGCACGTTTCGCTCTCCCTGGCCTGGGGGGTCGGGCGGGCGCCCGCCGATGCTGGCCGATGGTAGTGGCTCCGGGCCGCACCGAGAGGGCCTCGCCTCCGCGCGCAACCGCTCGCGGTGCCCGTACAACGCGCGCGGCCTCCGTGACGTTCCCGGCGCAGGGGACGCATCGCCGCGGCCCCCGTCACGCACGGTCACCGCAAGCAACCGGCGCCGACCCCGCGGTGCTGGACCGCGGCGACGACGCCGGTGTGTGCCGTATGCGGTTGTCGTAGCCCGAGCCGTCTCCCCGAGTGGACGGCGCCGGGCGGTCTGTGAGGAGCTCGCCTAGCTCTCGGCCAGGATGTGCGAGAGCTCCTGATCGAGGTCGAAGTGCCGGTGCTCGGTGCCGGGCGGAACGGCGGCGTCCGTCCGCTTCAGGAACGACTCCAGGGCCCGCGCCGGGGCCTCGAGCAGTGCCTCCCCCTCCGGGGAGCTCAGGGCGATGCACACGACGCCCTGACCGTGACTGCGCGACGGCCAGACACGGACGTCGCCGGTTCCCGTGGGCCGGTGCAGGCCCTCGGCGAGGAGGTCGCGGGCGAAGACCCACTCGACGGTCTCCTCGGCTCCGGTGTGGAAGGTGGCGTGCACGGCGTAGGGGTCGGCCGTGTCGTACCGCAGGCCTGCGGGGACAGGCAGGGAGGACTCGCTCGACACAACGAGGCGCAGGTGCAGCTCGCAGCTGACCGTGGTGTTCATAAGCGCCAGGGCCTTTCGCTCAGTGTGCGCTCGGGGATTCGCACGTCGGCGAAATCGACATGCCACCTACGGTGCCGTTGTAAACCCCTCTGAGTGTTTTGCATGTCTTTACGTAACTCTTCCGGCCGAGGGGGGCTTCGGAGAGTACGGCCATTACGGTGACCGGAATCGGTCCGGTAGGTTTGGTGCCATGAATACGGGGAGTGACGGGCCGGGCGAGGCAGTGGCCATGGCGGCGGACGGTGTGACGGTGGACGATACGAAAGCGGACGGGAGCAAGCTCGAGCGCGCGCTCGGCTCCAGGGCTCCGGAGTTCATCAAGGCCAGCCGGGCCCTGCATCTGAGCTGGCAGGTGGGCGTCTTCGTGGTCGGCCTTGCGGTGGTGGCGGCCGGCATCATCATGCTGCCGTTGCCCGGTCCCGGCTGGGTCGTGATCTTCGGCGGCATGGCGATCTGGGCGACCGAGTTCGTGTGGGCCCAGCTGGTGCTGCGCTGGACCAAGCGGAAGGTGACCGAGGCCGCGCAGCGGGCCCTCGACCCCAAGGTCCGCAAGCGCAACATCATCCTGACGAGCATCGGCCTGGTGATCATCGGAGCCCTGGCCGGGTTCTATCTCTGGAAGTTCGGCCTCGTGATGCCGTGGAAGATCAAGGACCAGTGAGCCGGGAGCGGGCGCAGGGCCGGCCAGGGGTGGTCACAGGCACCCCCTGACATGGGGTAATGTTCTTCCTGCGCCCGGGCGATTAGCTCAGTGGGAGAGCGCTTCGTTCACACCGAAGAGGTCACTGGTTCGAACCCAGTATCGCCCACCCGGACCGACGGCCCGTCTGCACAGAGCAGACGGGCCGTCGGCGTATGCCGGCCCGTACGGATCGAGGTGCCCGGGTCCGCTTCGGGCGTTCCTGTGGAGTGCCGTGAGGTGGTGCGGCTTCGGGGGCGCTGGTCTGATCTCGGTCTTTCGGGTCGGGGTGCCCTGGCGAGGGCACTTTCGCCGGGACAGGTGCTTTGAGCTGAGGCGGCGCCTGTGGCTGGGTGTGTTGTCGGCCGAGGGGCCTGGGCGAGCGGGGGTACTTCCGGCGAGCGGGGGTACTTCCATCGGGGCGCCCCCGGCGCTTCCGACAGGCGCCATGAGGTAGCGCGTCCCTCCGGGACCCGTGACGTGGTGTGTTCCCACGGGGGTGCCGTGTCGCAGTTGAAGCCTTCGGGGAGGTTGCTCTGACCTCGGCCCTCGGCTGAGGTGCCCTGGTCGAGCGTGCTTCCGGCGGAGGGGGGTGCCGTGGCTTGGCGCACCTGACTTCGAGGAACTGTGACCTGTGGCGTTCCGGCCGAGGCCTGGCCGGGTTGCTTCCCCCAGGGAACTGGGGCCTCGTGCTCTTCCGTCGAGGCTTCCCGCGCGCGCCTAGGTTCCGGCCTGGCACCTGCGTCTCAGAGGCTCGCGCCCGTTCGCTGCGCCTGGGACTGGGCTCTCGCTCCGGGGCGAGCGCTGGTGGCTGCGCCTGCCTGCTCCGGGACGCTGTGACCTGGGTGTTTTCAATTCCAGGGCGTCACGAGCCGCGCGCTGCCCAAAGGGCTCTGTGGTTTGGGCCTTCCCGCCGAGGCGCCATGCGCACCCAAGACCATGGCCTCGTACCGCTGCCCCAGCGGGGCGCTCACGCCCCGCTAGCCGCTCCAGAGGGCGCCCGGGCTCCTCGCCCTCGGCTGAGGCGTCGGCGGCCGCCTCAGCCCCCTCTGGGCGCTGAGCAGAACATTCCTCCGCGGCCCGACCGATGCGCCCCCATCGGCCGCTGTGCTGCGCGCCTTCCCACCGAAGGTGCCGTGTCCCGAGCGCCTTCAAGGCCATGCCTCCGCGCCGATCTCCAGAGTGGCTCACGCCCTCACCAGGCCCACCCAGCCCCCACGCCCTTCCGCAGAGCCGCTCACGCCCTTCCCAGGCGCCGTGACCTGGCCGTCTGCCTCCGTGGCACCACCGCCTAGCGCCGTTCCTAAGAGGCGCCGCAACCTCGGAGTGCACGCCTCGGCGCCATGGCGAACCCCGCCCCCCGAGGCGTGACCTCGCACCTCCTCGCCGAGGCGACCCGTATCCCCGAACGGCCCCCTGACCTCGCACTCGCCGCCCTGAGGGTGCGCACCCCCCAGCAGCCCCCGGGGCGCGCCCACATCCTCCAGCCGGCCCGCCCGCAGGTGCGTCCGCCCCGCCGCCCCCTGGAGGCGAGCCCACACCCTCCAGCCGGCCCGCCCGCGACCACGTAGGCCTTCCCCCGGGACCGCCGTGAGCTCAGGCGGCCAGGCGGACGCCTCATGCCCCGCGCCCTCCACCAGCGCACCGCACCCCCGAACCATCCCGCACCCCCGCCCCGCCTTCCACGCCTCCGTCGACGCCCCTGACCTCACACTCACCCCCGCGCTCGAACCGAGGGGCGCCCCAGACCCACACCCCATCCAGGAGCCCTTCCCGTCACGCCCGCACCCCCAAGACATCCCCAACCCCACCCCCACCCCGTCCACACCCCGGGACGAAATCCAGCCGCAACCAACCCCCGTACGACAGGCCCACCCCCGTTCGACTCCCCGAACCCACCCCGCTCACCTGCAACAACGGACGCTCGCCGCGACCACCTCACCCCACCGAGCCCCTCGACCGACGAGCCGATCAGGAAGAAATTCCTGTCCGAATCATTGACGCACCCCGAGCCCCTCCGTAACTTGTCCCGGCAAGCGCTTACTTGAAACGATTCATGATGCGGCAACGACGCTGCGGGGAGGGGTTCGCTGTGGGCACGGGCAACATTGAGAGGCGCACGATCCTGAAGGTGGCCGGGGCTTCCGCGGCGACGCTGGGGCTGGCCGCGACCACCGGTTGCGGTGGCGGCGGAGGGGCCTCCGCCGATGGGACGGTGACACTCCGTTACGCGTGGTGGGGCGGCGAGCCGCGCACCATCGCCATCAAGAAGACCATCGCCCTCTTCGAGAAGAAGTACCCGAAGATCAAGATCAAGCCTGAATTCACCGATTACGCGGCGTTCTGGGAGAAGTTCCAGACCCAGGCCTCCGGTGGAAATCCGCCGGACGTTTTCCAGAATGCGGTCGGCTTCCTGCGGAAGTACGACAAGCGCGGTGTTCTCATGGACCTCAAGTCCCAGGCGGACGAGGGGAATCTGAACCTGGAGAACTTCCGCAACGGTGTTCTGGCGAACGGTCAGGTCGACGGCAAGCAGATCGGCATTCCCGTCGGCGCCAACACCATGGCGCTCGTCATCGACCGCAAGGCTTTCCAGAAGGCAGGCGTGGAGCCGAAGTTCGGCTGGACCTGGAACGAGTACTTCGACGCGCTGCAGACGATCCAGGACAAGCTGAAGATCGCCGGTGACACCGGCTACTTCACCATCATGTACCTCTACGACCTGTATCTCCGTCAGAACGGCAAGGCCTTCTTCACCGACACCGAACTCGGTTTCACCGAGGACGATCTGACGCAGTGGTGGGAGGACGGCTACAAGCGCGTACGCTCCGGGCTCGTCGCCGACCCCAAGAAGATCGAGCAGGTCGCGCCCAAGTCCGGTCTCTCGGCCGGGCTCGCCGCCTCGGAGTTCACGTGGGACAACTTCTCCATCCGTTACGAGGGTGAGGGCGAGTCGGACTACGGTCTCGCGCCGATCCCCACCAGCAACGGCAAGGACACCGGCCAGTACCTCGGCTCGCTGATGCTCAGCGCCTTCTCCGGGACCGAGCACCCCAAGGAGGTCGCCCAGTTCATCGACTTCATGGTCCACGACCCCGAGGTCGGCAAGATCATGGGCTACGACCGCGGCATCCTCGCCACGACCGAGCAGTACGAGGCGTTCACGCCCACCGACGACAACAACAAGGGCGTCAAGGCGTACGAGGAGGAGGTCGCCGCGGCCGGCGTGCTCGGGAAGATCACCCCGCACCCGTCCGGAGCGGATGTCATCGAGTCGGCGTTCCTGCGTCTCGGCGGCGAGGTCGCCCAGGGCAAGACCAAGCCGTCCGACGCCGCCAAGGCGCTGTTCAGCGAGGCCAAGGCCGCGTTCGCGGGCTGAGGGGACGTACCACCATGACGCTCGTCAAGGAAGCGCCCGCGCGCCCGGCCGGGAAGCGGCCCGCCGCTCCCGCCGCGGGGCGGCGCGGGCGGCGCCGCGAGAACCTCGCCGGCTATCTCTTCATGTCGCCGTGGATCGCGGGATTCCTGCTGCTCACGGCGGGGCCGATGATCGCGTCGCTGTACTACGCGTTCACCAGCTACAACCTGTTCACGCCACCGAAGTGGGTGGGGCTGGACAACTTCACGACGATGTTCCAGGACCCGCGCTGGCAGAAGTCGGTCGAGGTCACCCTGAAGTACGTCGTCGTGGCCACGCCGCTGAAGCTGCTGCTCGCGCTCGGCGTGGCGCTGCTGCTCGCGCAGAAGCGGCGCGGCCAGGGCCTGTACCGGGCCGCGTTCTACATGCCCTCGCTGATCGGCGCCAGCGTCTCCGTGGGCTTCGTATGGCGGGCGCTGTTCTCGGACGACGCGGTCGTGGACCGTACGCAGAAGGTCTTCGGGTTCGACGTCGGCGGCTGGATCGGCAACCCCGACTACGTCCTCTACGCCCTGGTGGCCCTGAGCATCTGGCAGTTCGGTGCCCCGATGGTCATCTTCCTGGCCGGCCTGAAGCAGGTCCCGCAGGAGCTGTACGAGGCCGCCGAGGTGGACGGGGCCGGGCCCCTGCGACGGTTCTGGAACATCACGCTGCCGATGATTTCCCCGGTGCTGTTCTTCAACGTGCTGCTGGAGTCCATCCACGCGTTCCAGGTGTTCGGGTCCGCGTACGTCGTCTCCGACACCCGGTGCGGGCCGGCCGACGCCACGCTCGTCTACACCTGTTACCTCTACCAGAAGGGCTTCAAGGAGGCCCAGATGGGCTTCGCCTCCGCCATGGCCTGGACGCTGGTGGTCGCGGTGGCGCTCGTCACGGCGGTCCTGTTCTGGTCGCAGAAGAAGTGGGTGCACTACGAGGAGGCCGCCAAGTGACCACTGCCACCACACCTGCCGTGCGCGGCGCCGCCGAGCGGCGGCGCACCGGATCGATCGCCTGGCACGTGGGCGCGCTCGCCGTCCTCGCGGTCGTCCTGTACCCCGTGATCTGGGTGGTCGGTGCCTCGTTCAAGCCGAGCAAGGACATCATCGCCAGCCTCGACCTGCTGCCCACCGAGCCGGTCTGGGAGAACTTCTCCGGACTGGCCGACGGTATCTCCGGCATCTCCATCAGCACCTTCTTCGGGAACTCGCTGATGTACGCGTGCCTCGCCGTCGTCGGAGTCGTGCTGTCCAGCTCGCTGACCGCGTACGCCTTCGCCAAGATCCGGTTCGCGGGGCGGAACCTGCTCTTCACGATGATGATCGGCACGCTGCTGCTGCCGTACCACGTGCTGCTCATCCCGCAGTACGTGCTCTTCAGGAACCTGGAGCTCACCGACACCCTGGTGCCGCTCGTCGCGGGCAAGTTCCTGGCCACGGAGGCGTTCTTCGTCTTCCTGATGGTGCAGTTCATGCGCGGGCTGCCGCGTGAGCTGGACGAGGCCGCCAAGCTCGACGGCTGCGGGCATCTGCGGACCTACTGGTCCATCGTGCTGCCGCTGAGCCGTCCCGCCATCATCACCAGCGCCATCTTCACCTTCATCAACGCCTGGAACGACTTCATGGGGCCGTTGATCTACCTCAACACCCCTGAGAAGTACACCGTCTCGCTCGGCCTGATGATGTTCCGCGACCAGGAGGGCATCTCCAACTACGGCAGCATGATCGCGATGTCGCTCGTGGCGCTCGTGCCGGTCATCGCCTTCTTCGCGGCCTTCCAGCGGTACCTCATCGACGGTATGGCGACCTCCGGACTGAAGGGCTGAGGCCGGCCTCATGGCGCAGCAGATGCGGGTGAAGGCCCGCAAGGAGTCCGTGTTCAACGAGCGGTTCGGGGTCTTCGCCGAGTGTCTGCTCACCGGTGTGTGGATCGCGGTCGCCTCGCTCGGCGTGGTCACCTACCCGGCCGCGTTCGCCGCGGGCGCCCGCCATCTGCGCCGCCGCATCGCCCATGAGGCCGGTGGCCTCAAGGAGTTCGCCGCCGACTTCCGGGCGGCCCTGCGCGGGGCATGGCTCGTGGGCCTCGCCGGCTGGGCCGCCCTGGCCGCCGTATGGATGGACGTACAGGCCGCGCGGGCCGGGCTTCCCGGTGGACCGCTGGTCGGAGCGGTCGGCCTGCTCGCGCTTCTCGCCGCCGCCGTCGCCGGGATGCGCGCGGCGGCGACCTGGACACCCGGCGCGGCCTGGCGGGCGCTGCTCGCCGCCGCGGTCCGGCGCACCGTCCTCGATCCCGCCGGGTCCTTCCTGATCGTCGCAGGACTGGTGGTCGTCGTCTGCTCCGGCTGGCTGATCGCCCCGCTGGCGGTGCCCGTCCTGGGTGCCGTCGCGGCGGCCGCCGTCGCCGTGGAGGAGCGGTACCGGCACCGCTGAAGCACCACCGCCCACAGCAAGGGCGGCGCCACGTGCGCCGCGCCTGCCTCTGTCATGCCCTTGGCAAGCCTTGAACCCGCACGGAAAGGAAAGCCATGTCCCCCATCCCCCGCAGGTCCATCCTGAAGGCGGCCGCCGTCGCCGGAGCCGCCGCCCAGTTCAGCTGGGCCCTCGGCAGGCAGGAGGCCCAGGCGGCCCCCGTCGCCGCGGCCGCCGACGCCGACCCGGTCGTCCTGAACTGGCTGGAGGACGGGGGCCTCGGCGCCGCACCCGGCTCCACGGTCGGCGTGCCCTGGCCCAAGGGCGCCTTCCAGGCCGACCAGACCTTCGCGCTCACGGACGAGGCCGGCAAAGCGGTCCCCGTGCAGTCCTGGCCGATCGCCTACTGGCCGGACGGCTCCCTGAAGTGGACCGCCCACGCGGTCGGCTCCGGCGACGGCAAGCTCACCCTCGCCGCAGGAACCCCCGCCGCCCCCGCGCACCAGGTCACCGTCGACGAGAACGGCGGCACGATCACCGTCTCCACCGGCGTCGTCACCACCAGGATCGGCAAGTCCGGCTCGGTCCTGGTCAAGTCCGTCACCCGCGGCTCCACCGAGATAGCCAAGGACGGCCGCCTCGTCCTGCTGCGCCAGCCCGAGATCGAGGACGGCGACCAGGGCACGGTCAAGTACGAGCGCTTCGACAGCGCCATCGACGAGGTCAAGGTCGAACAGGACGGCCCCGTCCGCGCGGTCGTCCGCATCGACGGCAAGCACCGCAAGGGCGACCGCGGTTGGCTGCCCTTCTCCGTCCGGCTCTACTTCTACGCCGGCGCCGAGTCCTTCCGCATGGTGCACACCATCACCTACGACGGCACCCAGGAACCCGGCAAGGCAAGCGGCGACTTCATCCGCGGCATCGGCGTCCGCTTCACCGTGCCGATGCGCGACCAGTCCTACGACCGCCACATCCGCATCGGCGGCGAGGGCACCGGTCTGCTGCGCGAGGCCGTCAAGGGCATCACCGGCCTGCGCCGCGACCCCGGAGCAGCCGTCCAGGCCGCCCAGTTCGAGGGCAGGAAGCTGCCCGACCCCTCCACCTGGGACCAGCGCGTCACCACCCGCCTGCAGTACATCCCCGAGTGGGGCGACTACACCCTCTCCCAGCTCTCCGCCGACGGCTTCTCGGTGCGCAAGCGCACCAAGAAGGGCCACGGCTGGATCGGCGCGGGCGGCGGCCGGCGCGCCTCGGGCTTCGCCTACGTCGGCGGCGCGAGCGGCGGCCTCTCCTTCGGGCTGCGCGACTTCTGGGAGAAGTTCCCCGCCCAGCTCGACATCCGCGGCGCCCACACCGACGAGGCCCAGGTCACCGTCTGGCTCTGGTCGCCCGAGGCCCAGCCGATGGACCTGCGCTTCTACCACGACGGCATGGGCCAGGACACCTACCCCGAGCAGATCGAGGGCCTCAACATCACCTACGAGGACTACGAGCCCGGCTTCGGCACCCCCTACGGCATCGCCCGTACCTCCGAACTCCTCTTCTGGGCCAACGCGTCCACGCCCACGGCCGACCAACTCGCCCAGCAGGTCGAGGCCGTGCGGGTCCTGCCCCAGCTCGCCGCCCCGCCCAAGCAGCTCATCAAGGCCGGCGTCTTCGGCCCCGGCCTGTACTCCGAGCCCGACCGCTCCACCCCCGCCAAGGCCAAGATCGAGGACCACCTCGACTTCCTCTTCACCTACTACAAGGACCAGGTGGAGCAGCGCCGTTGGTACGGCTTCTGGGACTACGGCGACATCATGCACACCTACGACAACGCCCGGCACCAGTGGCGTTACGACGTGGGCGGCTACGCCTGGGACAACTCCGAGCTCTCGCCGGACCTGTGGCTCTGGTTCGCCTACCTGCGCTCCGGCCGCGCGGACATCTTCCGCTTCGCCGAGGCCATGACCCGCCACACCGGCGAGGTCGACGTCTACCACCTCGGCAAATGGGCCGGCCTCGGCACCCGGCACGGCGTCCAGCACTACGCCGACAGCGCCAAGCAGCAGCGCATCGCCAACACCACGTACCGCCGCTACTACTACTTCCTCACCGCGGACGAGCGCGTCGGCGACCTCATGCACGCCAACGTCGACTCCGACGAGACCTTCCTCGTCCTCGACCCCATCCGCAAGATCCGCACCGAGCCCTACACGCCCGACCGGCACGCGCTGTCCATCGGCTTCGGCACCGACTGGAGCGGCCTGGTCTCGGCGTGGCTCACCGAGTGGGAGCGCAAGGGGCCGAAGTGGGAGAAGGCCAAGGCGCGGGTGCTGTCCACCATGGAGACCATCGCCGCCCAGCCGAACGGCTTCGTGCAGGGCACCGGCCTCTACGACCTCGACACGGGCCGGTTCGCCGTCGCCGAGCAGCCGGTCGTCGGCGTCTCGCACCTGTCGGCCGTGTTCGGCCTCAACGAACTGTGCGCCGAGCTCATCGACCTCGTCGACATGCCGAAGTTCAAGGAGGCGTACCTCGACTACTGCCGCTACTTCAACGCCAGCAAGACGGAACAGGCCGCGCGGTACGGTTCCAACTTCGGGTCGCTGATCCTGTTCCAGGGCCACTCGCGCCTGGATGCATACGCCGCTGTGCAGACCGGGGACGAGAAGCTCGCCACGCGCGCGTGGAGCAAGTTCTACAACTCCGACGGCTACAAGGAGTCCTCGCCCTGGAAGACCGAGCCGATCACCGGGCCTCTCGCCCTGGTGGCGGGCAGCGAGGCCGCGTGGGTGTCGAGCAATGACACCGCGCTGTACGGTCTCGCCGCCATCGAGAATCTCGCGCTTCTCGGGCACAAGATGCCGTCGTAGTCGGTCGCTTCGGCCGGTGGGGGACTGCGCGCCCGTGTGTGGCTGGTCGCGCAGTTCCCCGCGCCCCCGACCACCTCAGCGCATGCCCTGCAACATGTCCCGCATCCTGCGTACGTCCCTCAGCCGCTGTTCGTACGTCGCCCCCAGCGCGAGCAGCAGCAGGCCTGCCAGGGCCGGCGGGACCCAGCGGGGGAGGGCGTCGGCGACCTGGACGAGGTAGGGGGCCAGTTCGTGCAGGGCGTCCAGGGTGAGGACCGAGCCGCCCAGGACCAGGGGTGCCTGGAGGTTGTTGCCCGCGCCCAGCAGCGTCACCGCGAGGGCGGCCAGGCCCAGCAGCAGGGGGCGCTGCCAGTGCGGGTCGGCCCAGGCCGCCACCAGGCTGGGCACCAGGGTGACGGCCAGGCCGGGGCCGTACGCCGTCCAGGACGAGACCTGCGGGTCACGGCGCCGGCGGAGACGGCCGACGAGCAGGGTGGCGACCGTGACCGGCAGCGTGTAGGCCTCCGGGTCGGTGACCTCCCAGGCCGCGAGCCGCACCCAGGAGGCCAGCACGAACAGGCCCGCCGCCGCATAGCCGGCGTAACGCCGGTCGGGACGTACGGCCGTGCCCGCGGCGATCACTCCGAGCAGGGCCAGGACCAGCGACAGCATCGGCGGGTGGGTCACCGCGAGGCCCACCGCCACCAGACCGGACACCGCACCCGCCACCTCCACCGCGAGCCGGGTCGCACCCTCGGCGCGCGGCGCGTACAGGGCCGCCGCGGCCGGGACGGCCAGCACCAGCAGGGCGATGTACCGCGGCTCCCACCCCAGAGACGCCCCCGTCGCGCAGGTCAGCGCGGTCGCGTACACCGTCGCGGCCACGGCCGGCAGGGTCCGGCGGGCCAGAGCCGCGCACAGGACGGTCAGCGTCGCGAGCACGGTCAGCGTGGCCGCCTCCGTGGCCAGCGACAGCAGCGCCAGGACCGCCGAGGTGACCAGAGCCAGGACGGTCGGGACGAGACGGCCCCGCAGCAGCAGCGCGATCGTCAGCGCGCCCGGCAGCGCCAGCCCCGCGAGGTACGGCAGCTCCAGCGTCGCCGGCAGCACGAGCAGCGCCGCCCACACCAGCCCCAGGGCGGTGTCCAGAACCCGCGGGCGCCATACGGCGTCCCCGTCCGGCAGACCTTCCCCGAAGCCGGCCTGCCGGAAGAGCCGCGCACCGAGGCCGGGCTCCCGCACCGCCAGTGCCAGCACCGCGGCGACCGCGCCCAGCACCAGTGGCACCAGGGCCGTCTCCGGGGGCCACGGCGCATCGGCCGTCACTGCCGCCCGGGCGTCCGCGGGCGCCCCCGACCACACGCGGGCGAGCCGGCCCACCGGACCCAGCAGGGTCACCGCCACCACCGGCATCGTCCACACCACGGCCAGCGCCTGCACGGCCCCCGACGCCCAGACTGCCCCCTGCCGCACCGGCACGGGCGTCCGGGAGACCCGTACGACCGCCAACAGCGCGACGCCGAGGGCCAGATGGACCGGGACCGTCCACAGCGCCGGGAGCACCACGCGCGGCACCGCGCCCAGCGCCGCCACCAGCAGCAGGCCCGCCGTCACCGCCGTACCGAGCGCGAGGCCCTGCCTCGGGGACCGCCAGGCCGCGCCCAGCGCGATCGCCGCGGCGAACACCAGCAGGGCGGCCGCACGGGCGGCCATGGCCGGGGTGGAGGCCGTGGCCGCCAGCCAGCCGGCCGCCAGGACACCCCAGCCGCCCATGCCGAACGCGCCCGTCAGCGCCATTACGCGCACGGTCCCCGCGGCCGTGCGCAGCGCCAGGACCGTGTCACAGGCCGCCGTCACCAGCAGGGCCGCGGTGATCACATACGGGTCCGCGTCCGCGGCCACCGCCCACAGCAGCAGCGGCAGTTGGCCCACCGCGAGGGCCGCGGGCACCGGCAGCCGCAGGGCCGGGTCCGACCAGCGGGCGACACCGAATCCGTACGCCGCCCAGAGCACCGCCAGGACCGCCGACGCGACGGCCGCGTAGCCGACGCCGTCCGTGTCCGCGAGCGCCACCCGGTGCAGCGCGTACGCGTCCAGCACCGTCAGCGCCAGCCCGAGGCCCGCCACCGACTCCGCCGTCGACCGCAGACCGCGCCGCAGCAGCGGCAGCGGCGCCGCGAGCGAGGCCGCGGTCACCACGGCGAGCACCAGCGCACGCCCGGCGATGCCCAGATGACCCCAGCTCACCACGGTGAACGCCGTCGCCGCGATGGTCAGCAGCACCCCGCCGAGGACCAGCAGGATGTTCTGCACACTCGGCGCGGACGTCTCCTGGCGGGGCTGCGGGGAAGCGGGCATCGGCCGCACCGGGCTCAGCTGGGACACCAGCCAGGCACGGCGGGCCAGCAGCTGGGACCGGCGGGCGTCCAGCCGGAACAGCTCGGCGTCGAGGAGCCGCAACTCCTCGGCCGGGGGCGGAATGTGCGTCATGCCTCGGAGTGTGTCCCGCGTCACCGCGTACGGCATGAGCACGCGTACTCAGAGGACGTACTCAGAACCGGGCAGACTGGAACCATGGAGTGGCACCACTACCGCTTTCGCAGCCTGTGGGCCGTGCCCGCGCCCCCGGTCGCCGTCTACGCCGTCCTCGAACGCCCCGAGGACTATCCGCGCTGGTGGCCCCAGGTCCGCGAGGTCACACGCCTCGACGACACCACCGGCGTGATCCGCATCCGCTCCGTCCTGCCGTACGACATGACCTTCACGGCCCGTGAGGTGCGCCGCGACCCAGCCGCCGGAGTGCTGGAGATCGCCATGAGCGGCGACATCGACGGCTGGGCCCGCTGGACCGTCCGCGCGCACGGCAGCGGCAGCCTCGCCCGCTACGAGCAGGTCGTCGACGTCAACAAGCCGCTGCTCAGACGGCTCGCCCTGCCGGGACGGGCCGTCTTCCGCGCCAATCACCGGCTGATGATGCGCGCCGGGCACCGCGGACTCCTCGCGTACCTGCGAACGGTTTGAACGAACCCCGCGGGGACCTGTATTGTTCAGTGCGTTCCCGGGCGATTAGCTCAGTGGGAGAGCGCTTCGTTCACACCGAAGAGGTCACTGGTTCGAACCCAGTATCGCCCACCGGGAAAGGCCGGTCCGCCCAGCGCGGACCGGCCTTCTTCATGCCGCGGCCGGCAGCTCCGGACGCAGCGGCCACGCCGGGTCGACCTCCTCCTCGCTGCCGTTGCGCGCGAACCACGTCTGCAGCCCACGTGCCTGTGCCGCATGCCACACCGCCTGCAGCGTGTGCAGTTCGGCGGGGGACAGCCGCTCCAGCCGCGAGGCGAACCTGCGCCCCACCGCCCGTACGACCTCCAGCGCGGCCACCGCGTCCGCGGCCGCGTCGTGCGCGTCGTCCAGCGGGACGCCGTAGTGCGCGCACAGGTCGGTCAGCGTGCGCCGGCCCTTGCGGTAGCGGTCCAGATGCTTGTCCAGCACCCGCGGGTCCAGCACCAGCAGCGGCGTCGACTCGAACCAGCGGCCCAGCGACGAGGCGCGGTGCCGGCGCAGCTCCCGGTCCAGCAGGGTCAGGTCGAATGGCGCGTTCATCACCACCAGCGGCCGTCCCACCCCGGCCTGTTCGCGCAGGCCGGCGGCTATCTCGTGCATCACCGGCGCCGGCCAGCGGCCGTTGCGCTGGAGATGATCCTCCGTCAGTCCGTGGACCGCCGTCGCCTCCTCGGGCACCGGCACACCCGGGTTCACCAGCCAGCGGGTCACGCGCGGCCGGGTGCCCGGCGCGTCCTGGACGACGAGGGCGGCCGACACGATCCGGTCGGTCTCGACGTCCACACCCGTAGTCTCCGTGTCGAATGCCGCCAGCGGCCCCTCGTACCAGATCTTCATCGCGTCACAACTCCTCGGTCACCCAGGGCAGCTGACGCACCGTCTTCTGCCCGTTTGGTGATACCCGGGCTGTTTGCGCACTACGCCGGAAGGAGACAACAGGAGTACGGGTCTTTGCAGTTCAGCGGCCCGCACGGGGAAATCACCTTGCCTGGAAGGCTGTCGGTCATGGCGATAGCGCAGCCCGAGCGGGGCGGGCTGCTGCCCGAGCGCACGGGACCGGCTCGCGGCACACTCGCCACCACCGCCTGCATGGAGACACTGCAGGTGGGCTATCTGCACGCCGTCGCGGCGGCCGCCGGCTGCTCGCTGTCCCAGCCGTTCCCCGACAACGGCATCGACTGGCACGTCAGCCACAGCGCCCCCGGGCACACGGTCGACGACGAGGTCACCATCAAGGTCCAGCTCAAGGCGACGTACCAGATCGCGCCGAACCCGGCGGGCCGCTCCTTCTCCTTCACCCTCGACAACGACCATCTGCGCAAGCTCGCCCGGACCCCGGTCTCCGTGCACAAGATCCTGGTGGTGATGCTCGTGCCCCGGTCCCAGGACGACTGGCTGCGCGCCAGCCACGACCGGCTCGACCTCCGACACTGCTGCTACTGGGTCAACCTCGCCGGCCACCCGATCACCGGCCGGCACCGCACCACCGTGCGCGTCCCCACCGCGCGGATCTTCGACGACCGGGCGCTGTGCGAGATCATGACGCGCGTCGGGACGGGAGGCAGACCATGACCCACCGCCCGTTCGAGGACGCGCAGTGGCACCGTCCCGCCGAGCCCGGGGCCGTCGACCCCGCCGTCCTCGCCGCCCTGCTGCACCGGCACGGCTGGCAGCGCCGCGGCGGAGCCGCCGGACGCTACGGCCGCTGGACCCCGCCCGGCCCGGCCGGCGCCGGCACCAGCCTCCTCGTGCCGGAGAGCCGCGCCTTCCCCGACAGCGACGACCTGCTCGGCGAGGCCCTCGACGCCCTCGCCCGCAGCGCCACGCCCTCCGCCCGCGAGGTGCTCCTCGGGCTGAGCGTGCCCAGCGACGAGATCCGCTGGTGGCGGGACACCCCCGGCGGGCCGGCCTCCTGGGCGGTGGAGGAACAACTGCGCGCCGCCGCCCGCCAGATGCTGCTCGCCGCAGCCCTCGCCACCCGCGCCCGGGCCGGCTACCACGGCGCCCGGCACCGGCGCCCCGCCGCCGCGCTGCTGGACAGCGTCCTCGTCGGCGCCGGGGGCGGGGACCGGCTCACCGCGTTCGTGCCCGTCACCGGCGGCCGGCCCCTCGCCGTACGCCTCCACCAGGCGCTGTACGCCGCCCGCGAAGCCGTCGACTACCAGCGCGCCACCGGCGGCATGGACGCCTTCGACGGCGCGATCGAGGCCGGGGTCAGCCGCGAACTCACCGAGGCGCTGATCGCCCTGGTCCGCGGCAGCGAGGGCGCCCGGATCGCCGTCGCCTGGGCGCCCGCCGCCGGCGTCCCCGACGGCTGCGCCGGCGAAGGCGTCGAGTTCTCGCCCGGCGACCTGCCCGCGCTGCGCGAGGCCGGCGCGCGTTATCTGCGCGCCGAGCCCTCCGTGTCCGTGCGGATCACCGGCGCCGTCGTCCGCATGCGCCGCTCGCAGCCGCGCGGCGAGGGCAGTGTGCGGCTGCGGGTGCTCGCGGGCGCCGAGATCCCGCACGTCCGGGTCGTCCTCGACGAGGAGGACTACCGCATCGCCGGGCACGCCCACCTCGTCGGGCTCCCGGTTCGACTGCAGGGACGCCTGGAGAGCAGGGGCGGCTTCCGACGGCTGACCGGCGCCTCGGGGGTCGTGCCCGTGCAGGTCGACGAGGAGGAGCGGGACCGGCTGCTGAAGTCCATGCAGGAGAACCTGGACTTCCTGGAGGAGGCCTGCGGCGGGGAATGATTTCGCGGTCAGGGGCGCCGGGTCGGTACGATCGCAGTCAATGCGTGCGCTCCGGTATCGCGCCGCACCCCACCTTCAGTCAGGAGAGACCGGTGTCAGACGTCCGTGTGATCATCCAACGCGATTCCGAGCGGGAAGAGCGCGTGGTGACGACGGGCACTACGGCCGCCGACCTCTTCGCCGGCGAGCGCTCGATCGTCGCCGCGCGCGTGGGCGGCGAGCTGAAGGACCTCGCCTACGTCCTCAAGGACGGGGAGACCGTCGAGGGCGTCGAGATCTCCTCCGAGGACGGCCTGAACATCCTGCGCCACTCCACCGCGCATGTGATGGCCCAGGCCGTGCAGGAGCTGTTCCCCGAGGCCAAGCTGGGCATCGGCCCGCCCGTCAAGGACGGCTTCTACTACGACTTCGACGTCGAGAAGCCGTTCCATCCCGATGACCTCAAGGCCATCGAGAAGAAGATGCAGGAGATCCAGAAGCGCGGGCAGAAGTTCGCCCGCCGCGTGGTCACCGACGAGGCCGCCCGCGAGGAGCTGGCGAACGAGCCGTACAAGCTGGAGCTGATCGGCCTCAAGGGCGCCGCCTCCAGCGACGACGGCGCGGACGTCGAGGTCGGCGCCGGCGAGCTGACGATCTACGACAACCTGGACCCCAAGACCGGCGAGCTGTGCTGGAAGGACCTCTGCCGAGGTCCGCACCTGCCCTCCACCCGCCTCATCCCGGCGTTCAAGCTGATGCGCAACGCGGCCGCCTACTGGCGCGGCAGCGAGAAGAACCCCATGCTCCAGCGCATCTACGGCACCGCCTGGCCCTCCAAGGACGAGCTGAAGGCCCACCTCGACTTCCTCGCCGAGGCCGAGAAGCGCGACCACCGCAAGCTGGGCAACGAGCTCGACCTGTTCTCCATCCCGGAGCAGATCGGCTCCGGCCTCGCCGTCTTCCACCCCAAGGGCGGCATCATCCGACGGGTCATGGAGGACTACTCGCGGCGCCGCCACGAGGAAGAGGGCTACGAGTTCGTCTACACCCCGCACGCCACGAAGGGGAAGCTCTTCGAGACGTCCGGGCACCTGGACTGGTACGCCGACGGCATGTACCCGCCCATGCAGCTCGACGAGGGCGTGGACTACTACCTCAAGCCCATGAACTGCCCGATGCACAACCTGATCTTCGACGCGCGTGGCCGCTCGTACCGTGAACTGCCGCTGCGCCTCTTCGAGTTCGGGACCGTGTACCGGTACGAGAAGTCGGGTGTCGTGCACGGCCTGACCCGTGCGCGCGGCTTCACGCAGGACGACGCCCACATCTACTGCACCCGCGAGCAGATGTCGGAGGAGCTCGACAAGACGCTCACCTTCGTCCTCGGCCTGCTGCGCGACTACGGCCTGACCGACTTCTACCTGGAGCTGTCCACCAAGGACCCGGAGAAGTACGTCGGGACGGACGAGGCCTGGGAAGAGGCCACCGAGACGCTGCGCCAGGTCGCCGAGAAGCAGGGCCTGCCCCTGGTCCCGGACCCGGGCGGCGCCGCGTTCTACGGCCCGAAGATCTCCGTCCAGGCCAAGGACGCCATCGGCCGCACCTGGCAGATGTCGACGATCCAGCTCGACTTCAACCTGCCCGAGCGCTTCGACCTGGAGTACACCGGCGCGGACGGCGCCAAGCAGCGCCCCGTCATGATCCACCGCGCGCTGTTCGGCTCCATCGAGCGCTTCTTCGCGGTGCTCCTGGAGCACTACGCGGGCGCCTTCCCGGCGTGGCTCGCCCCTGTGCAGGCGGTCGGCATCCCGATCGGTGACGCGCACGTGGAGTACCTGGAGAAGTTCGCCGCGGCCGCGAAGAAGAAGGGCCTGCGGGTCGAGGTGGACTCTTCCTCGGACCGCATGCAGAAGAAGATCCGCAACGCCCAGAAGCAGAAGGTGCCCTTCATGGTCATCGCGGGCGACGAGGACATGTCGGCCGGCTCGGTGTCCTTCCGCTACCGCGACGGCTCGCAGGAGAACGGCATCCCCTTCGACGAGGCGATCGAGAAGATCCTCAAGGTCGTCGAGGAGCGGACGCAGGTCTGACCCTGTCGCCGAAGGCCCCCGGGGTTCACCCCGGGGGCCTTTCGCCGTTCTCGTCGTCCTCGCGTGAGAACACCTGGATCAGCCAGGACGAGAACGAGCCCGTCACCGCGCCCAGCAGGGCCAGGCCGCAGGCCATCAGGCCGGTGGCGATCAGCCGGCCGAGCGGCGTGACCGGGGCGATGTCGCCGTAGCCGACGGTGGCGAGTGTCGAGCAGGTCCACCAGACGGCGTCCCCGAAGGTGCGCATGCTCGCTCCGGGCGCCCCGCGTTCCTGCTGGTAGACGGCGAGGGCCCCGCCGAAGCCGAGCAGCGCGGTGGAGATCCCGGCGTACGTGATCACGCGCGCGTGCAGCGGCAGCCGGGGCCGTTCGCGCCGCCGCAGGACCGCCTCGTACAGCCGGACGATCCGCAGCGGGCGCAGCAGCGGCAGAAGCACCACGACGGTGTCCAGCCAGTTCCGCCGTACGAAGCCGGCGCCCTGGCCGCTGAGCCGCCAGCGCACCCCGTAGTCCAGGGCGAACAGCGCCCACGCGGCGCACATCACGGCGAGGGGCAGGTCACCGCCGGGGGCCAGGACGTGGGCCGCGTAGGCGATGAAGAAGGCGAAGGAGGCCGCGGCGAGCGGTGTCTCGGTGCGCTGCTCCCAGCGGGCCCGGCGGTTGTCCCGGCTGTCGGTGTCCACCGGCTCAGCTTGGCTCGGGGCGGGCCCTCCCTCGCCCCGGCGACACGCCACGAACGGGCGAAGCCATATGCTGCACTGCATGACGAGTGAGCCGGAACAGCAGATCGGAGTGGGGACGCAGGACGCGTTCCAGCGCCTGTGGACGCCCCATCGGATGGCGTACATCCAGGGTGAGAACAAGCCGACCGGCCCCGGGGCCGACGACGGCTGTCCCTTCTGCTCGATCCCGGCCAAGTCGGACGAGGACGGGCTGATCGTCAAGCGGGGTGCGCAGGTGTACGCGGTGCTGAACCTGTACCCGTACAACGGCGGCCATCTGATGACCGTGCCCTACCGTCATGTCGCCGACTACACCGATCTCACCGAGGCGGAGACGGCCGAGCTGGCCGAGCTGACGAAGCAGGCGATGACGGCCCTGCGCACCGCGTCCGGCGCGCACGGCTTCAACATCGGCATGAACCAGGGCACGGTGGCGGGCGCCGGTATCGCCGCCCACCTGCACCAGCACATCGTCCCGCGCTGGGGCGGCGACACCAACTTCATGCCGGTCGTCGGTCACACCAAGGTGCTGCCGCAGTTGCTGGCCGACACCCGGAAGATGCTGGCGGACGCCTGGCCGGTGTGAGCCCCTGCGCGCCGTCGAGGCCTCACGCGTCGTAGAGGTCGGCCTTCCTGGGCGTCGGGTCCTGGACGTTGCCGCTGAGGAAGGCCGAGCGGGCGCCGAACTTGTCGGTGTCCACGCCGTTCTCCTCCAGCACCCTGATCGCGGCCGAGTGCACGACCCGCAGCACCGGGGTCGCCGCGCGCAGGGCGTCGTCGGCCATGAAGCGGTGGCGCCAGGGCTGGTCGGCCCAGGCGTGCCGCAGGCCGAAGGGCTCGGGCAGGGCTATGGAGCCGCCGAGCCAGTTCAGCAGCGGCGGGTACCAGGTCAGCGGGGCGCGGACGGCGAGCCGTACGACCTCGTTGGTGGTGACCAGCGGCAGCTTGACCGTGCGGCTCTCCCACGGCTTGAACTGCTTGGTGACCTGCTTGGTCGGGGCCTCCGGCTTGGCCATGAACAGCGGGTTGACCGGGCCCAGGGCGTGGCCGGTGACCTCGATGCGCAGGGTGGCGTGCAGCACGGTGACGGTGATCAGCATGGTGATGATCAACTGGCCGTCCCACAGGGTCCACTGCACGCCCAGGTAGTGGCGGTCGCCGGCGCCGAACTGCTGGCGGTTGCAGATCTCCTGGATGGCGTGCGGCTTGACCTGGTAGGCCTCCACGTCGGTGCCCTCGGGCCGGGAGACGGCCTTGGCGTTCTCCCCGACGGGGGTGACGACCCAGTGCCGTATCGACGGGGTGGGGAAGCCTCCCGTGTTCAGCGGGCCGCGTTCCAGCATGCGCAGCTGGTCGTGGATCGCGCGGACCACGTCCCAGCTGCGGAAGGGGTGGATCTCCCGGTCGGCGTCGGCGGGCACCAGTTCCTCGGCGAGCTGCCAGGCGCCCCAGCGGGTGCCCATGCCGAGGATGCCCTTGGGCCCGGCGTAGAAGACGGAGTTGGACTGCTGCTCGGCGCTGAGGCGGGCCAGGGACTGGCGGAGCTGTTCGGCGGCGGTCTCGCCGGGGCTGCTGGGGACGGCCTCGGGGACCTTGGCGCCGACGCTGCTGCCCGACAGCAGGCTCGACCAGCGCTCGCGCAGGTCCCGCGCGGTCGACTCGCAGATCCGGCGGGCGCCGAACCAGCCGATCACGGGCAGCAGGACGGCCGCGCGCGCGTACCAGCCCCAGAACCCGGCGAACGGCATCCGGAGCAGGAAGACCACGGCGAGGGCGCCGACGGCGACGAGCAGGGTGGTGGCGAGCGCGGAGGCGCGCTTGTCGTCGCGCCGGTCGATGGTGGCGCGCAGTTGGAAGACGAGCAGCCACACCAGGAAGCCGGGCAGGAAGAGCAGTCCGCACACCACGCTGATCGCGGTGAGTTTGTTGTCGCGCTCGCGGCGGATGCGGTTGGCGGCCAGGCAGTGCTCGACGATCACCTGGGGTTCGGTGCCGAAGGACTGGATGAGCGGCTTGCGGCCGCTGCCCAGCATGCGGTCGACGACCGCGCGGGAGAACGCCTCGCCCAGGTTGGGCCGGAAGATCGCCGCCCAGGAGCGGCCGTCGTTGACGGTTGTCTGGTGCCAGTCGTTGTCGGCTTTCTTTATGTCCTCCATCGGGCTGTCCCGGTAGGCCGCGGAGGCCAGCGCGAAGGTCGCCGTCTGGCCCTCGTCGCCTGTGCGCGGCACCTGTGGTCCGAAGATGTCCGCGTAACCGCTGTCAACGGTCATTCCCGCCCCCTCGCCGCTGTGGTTCGCCTCTGCGGCCTTCCCGACTTCCCTGCCCCGCACACCTGTTGATCAGGTCATCAGCGTATCCGCAGCCACCGACATCGCGTCGGCGGACGACCGAAAGCCGTCCGCCGACCCGGGGGAGAGCGGTCCGCGTAGCGCCATTTGGCGCCGGACCGCCTCAACTAGGAGGCTTTCGCCTCCTGTTGGCGAAGCCGCTCGGCGACCTGCTGCGGCATGGGTTCGTGCCGGGCGTAGGAGCGGTCGAAGCGGGCGGTGCCGTGGGAGAGGGAGCGCAGGTCGACCGCGTACCGGCCGATCTCGATCTCCGGCACCTCGGCCTTGATGAGGGTGCGGCCGCCGCTGGTCTGCTCGGTGCCGAGGACCCGGCCGCGCCGGCCGGACAGGTCGCTCATCACGGCGCCCACGTACTCGTCGCCGACGAGCACGCTGACCTCGGCGACCGGCTCCAGCAGATGGATCTTCGCGTCGGCCGCGGCTTCCCTGAGCGCGAGCGCGCCCGCTGTCTGGAAGGCGGCGTCGGAGGAGTCCACCGAGTGCGCCTTGCCGTCGAGCAGGGTGATGCGTACGTCGACGAGCGGATGCCCGGCGGCGACGCCCTTGGCGGCCTGGGCGCGTACGCCCTTCTCGACGGAGGGGATGAACTGCCGGGGCACCGCTCCGCCGACGACCTTGTCGACGAACTCGATGCCGGAGCCGCCGGGCAGGGGCTCCACCTCGATCTCGCAGATGGCGTACTGGCCGTGTCCGCCGGACTGCTTCACATGCCGTCCGCGCCCGGCCGACCTCGCCGCGAAGGTCTCCCGCAGGGACACCTTGTGGGGGACGACGTCGACCTGGACGCCGTAGCGGCTGCGCAGCCGTTCCAGCGCGACGTCGGCGTGCGCCTCGCCCAGGCACCACAGGACGACCTGGTGGGTGTGCTGGTTCTGCTCCAGGCGCATGGTGGGGTCCTCGGCGGCGAGCCGTGACAGGCCCTGGGAGAGCTTGTCCTCGTCGGCCTTGCTGTGGGCCTGGATGGCGAGCGGCAGCAGCGGGTCGGGCATCCGCCAGGGCTCCATCAGCAGCGGGTCGTCCTTGGCGGAGAGGGTGTCGCCGGTCTCCGCGCGGTTCAGTTTCGCCACGCAGACCAGGTCCCCGGCGACGGCGTGGGTGACGGGGCGCTGCTGTTTGCCGAACGGCGTGGACAGGGCGCCGATGCGCTCGTCGACGTCGTGGTCCTCGTGGCCGCGGTCGGCGAGGCCGTGCCCGGAGACATGGACCGTCTCGTCGGGGCGCAGGGTGCCGGAGAATACGCGGACCAGCGAGACACGGCCGACGTACGGGTCGGAGGCGGTCTTGACGACCTCGGCGACCAGCGGCCCGGAGGGGTCGCAGACGGCGAGGTCGCGGGGTTTGCCGTCGGGCGTGGTGACGGCGGGTGCCTCCCGCTCCAGCGGGGTCGGGAAGCCGCGGGTGATCAGCTCCAGGAGTTCGATGGTGCCGAGGCCCTGGCGGGCGCCCTCGGCGGCGGGGGCCGCGGCCAGGACGGGGTGGAAGGTGCCGCGTGCGACGGCCCGCTCCAGGTCCTGGATGAGCGTCTTGACGTCGATCGGCTCGCCGCCGACGTACCGGTCCATGAGGGTCTCGTCCTCGCTCTCGGCGATGATGCCCTCGATCAGCCGGTTGCGGGCCTCCTCGATCAGCGGCAGCTCGTCCTCGCCGGGCTGGGACTCCTCCCGCTTGCCGGTGGAGTAGTCGAACAGCGTCTGCGACAGCAGTCCGATCAGGCCGGTCACGGGCGCGTGCCCGTCCGGTGCCTGCGGGCCGTGCAGCGGCAGGTACAGCGGCAGCACGGCGTCCGGGTCGTCCCCGCCGAAGGCTTCGGCGCAGATCCGGGTCATCTCCTCGAAGTCGGCCCGCGCGGCCTCCAGGTGCGTGACGACGATGGCCCGTGGCATGCCGACGGCCGCGCACTCCTCCCACACCATGCGGGTGGAGCCGTCCACGCCGTCCGACGCCGAGACGACGAAGAGGGCCGCGTCCGCCGCGCGCAGACCGGCCCGCAGTTCTCCGACGAAGTCGGCGTATCCGGGGGTGTCCAGGATGTTGATCTTGATGCCGTCCCATTCGACCGGCATCAGGGAGAGCTGCACCGAGCGCTGCTGGCGGTGCTCGATGTCGTCGTAGTCCGAGACGGTGCCGCCGTCCTCCACGCGGCCCGCCCGGTTCACCGCCCCCGCGGTCAGTGCGAGGGCCTCCACCAATGTCGTCTTGCCCGCTCCGGAGTGGCCGACCAGCACCACATTCCGTACGGACGCGGGTTGGTCGGCCGCCACTGCCCTGCCGGCGGCCCCGGGGTGTGCGTTCGCCTTGTCGCCCATGGCCTTGCCTCCCGTGCACGGTGAGGTCACTGTGGGCGCGGGCATGTGGAACCGCGGTGGGCGGCTCCGGTGACGCCCGCGGTTCTTCGAGCTTTGCACCCCCGTCACGGTGCGTCCATACGAACGACGGGAACCGGCCTCCTGCCGTCGGTCGCGGGCCGTTCGCCGGATCGCGCGGGCGGCTGCGGGTGCCCGGCGGTCGCCGACACGCGCGCGTGGCTACGATGGGCCAGCCGGTGGCCAGCAGGGGCCACGGCGACACCGACCCTCGGGAAGGCCATGCTGAACAAGTACGCGCGTGCATTCTTCACGCGTGTCCTCACGCCGTTCGCCGCGTTTCTGATCCGCAGGGGCGTCAGCCCCGACACGGTCACGCTGATCGGCACCGCCGGTGTGGTCGCGGGCGCGCTGGCCTTCTTCCCCCGGGGCGAGTTCTTCTGGGGCACGATCGTCATCACACTGTTCGTGTTCTCCGACCTCGTCGACGGCAACATGGCCCGCCAGCTGGGCCGCTCCAGCCGCTGGGGCGCGTTCCTGGACTCCACGCTGGACCGGGTCGCGGACAGCGCGGTCTTCGGCGGTTTCGCCCTCTGGTACGCGGGCACCGGTGACGACAACGTGCTGTGCGCGGTGTCGATCTTCTGCCTGGCCAGCGGCCAAGTGGTGTCGTACACCAAGGCGCGCGGCGAGTCGATCGGTCTGCCGGTGGCGGTCAACGGCCTGGTCGAGCGGGCCGAGCGGCTGGTGATCTCGCTGGTTGCGGCGGGACTCGCGGGCCTGCACACGTTCGGCGTGCCGGGCATCGACGTCCTGCTGCCGATCGCGCTGTGGGTGGTGGCCGTGGGCAGCATGGTCACGCTGATCCAGCGGGTGGTCACGGTGCGCCGGGAGTCCGCGGAGGCGGAAGCCGCAGACGCCGCAGACGCCGCGCAGGCTCCGCAAGGCGGCCAGGGCGGCCCGCAGGACAGCTCCCCGGGCCACTCGCAGAGCAGTGAGGCGGCGAAGTGAGGCTTCAGGAGCGTCTGACGGACGCGCTGTACGGGGCCGGCTGGAGCACGGTCAAGAAGCTCCCCGAGCCGGTCGCCGTGCGCCTGGGCCGCACCATCGCGGACCTCGCCTGGAAAAAGCGCGGCAAGGGCGTGCAGCGCCTGGAGAGCAACTACGCGCGCGTGGTGCCCGACGCAAGCCCCGAGCGGCTGGCCGAACTGTCCCGCGCGGGCATGCGCTCCTACCTGCGCTACTGGATGGAGTCCTTCCGGCTGCCGGCATGGAGTGCCGAGCGGGTCACGAACGGCTTCGACCCCAAGGACCTGCACCACCTGACCGACGGCCTCGCCTCCGGCAAGGGCGTCGTCCTCGCGCTGCCGCACCTGGGGAACTGGGACCTGGCCGGCGCCTGGGTCACCACCAAGCTGGAGACGCCGTTCACCACGGTCGCCGAGCGCCTCAAGCCCGAGACGCTGTACGACCGTTTCGTCGCCTACCGCGAGGGCCTCGGCATGGAGGTCCTGCCGCACAGCGGCGGCTCCGCCTTCGGCACGCTGGCCCGCAGGCTGCGCGACGGCGGCCTCGTCTGTCTGGTGGCCGACCGGGACCTGTCGGCCTCCGGGGTGGAGGTGGAGTTCTTCGGCGAGACGGCCCGGATGCCCGCAGGGCCCGCGCTGCTCGCCCAGCAGACCGGCGCCCTGCTGCTGCCGGTGACGCTCTGGTACGACGACTCGCCCGTCATGCGGGGCCGGGTCCATCCGCCGATCGAGGTGCCCGAGTCAGGTACGCGCGCCGAGAAGACGTCTGTCATGACACAGGCCCTGGCCGACGCGTTCGCCACGGGCATCTCGGAGCACCCGGAGGACTGGCACATGCTGCAACGGCTCTGGCTCACCGACCTCGACCCCGCGAAGGGGCGGACCGCGTGAGGATCGGCATCGTCTGCCCGTACTCCTGGGACGTGCCGGGCGGCGTCCAGTTCCACATCCGCGATCTCGCCGAGTACTTCATCCGCCTCGGCCACGAGGTGTCCGTCCTCGCCCCGGCCGACGAGGACACGCCGCTGCCGCCGTACGTCGTCTCCGCCGGCCGCGCGGTCCCGGTGCCGTACAACGGCTCGGTGGCCCGCCTGAACTTCGGTTTCCTGTCGGCCGCGCGGGTGCGCCGCTGGCTGCACGACGGGGCGTTCGACGTGGTCCACATCCACGAGCCGACCTCGCCGTCCCTGGGTCTGCTGACCTGCTGGGCCGCGCAGGGGCCCATGGTGGCCACGTTCCACACGTCCAACCCGCGCTCCAAGGCGATGATCGCCGCGTACTCGATCCTGCAGGCGGCGCTGGAGAAGATCAGCGCCCGCATCGCGGTGAGCGAGTACGCCCGCCGCACCCTGGTCGAGCACCTCGGCGGGGACGCGGTGGTGATCCCCAACGGCGTCGACGTCGACTTCTTCGCCAAGGCCGACCCCAACCCGGAGTGGCAGGGCGAGACCATCGGCTTCATCGGCCGCATCGACGAGCCCCGCAAGGGACTGCCCGTGGTGATGCGGGCCCTGCCGAAGATCTTCGCCGCGTACCCCAAGGCGCGGCTGCTGGTGGCCGGCCGCGGTGACGAGGAGGCGGCGGTCGCCGACCTGCCGCGGGAGCTGCGCTCGCGCGTGGAGTTCCTCGGCATGATCAGCGACGCCGACAAGGCGCGGCTGCTGCGCAGCGTCGACGTCTACCTCGCGCCCAACACCGGCGGCGAGAGCTTCGGCATCATCCTCGTCGAGGCGATGTCCGCGGGCGCCCCGGTCCTGGCTTCCGACCTCGACGCCTTCGCCCAGGTCCTCGACCAGGGCGCGGCGGGCGAGCTGTTCACCAACGAGGACGCCGACGCCCTCGCCGCCGCCGCCATCCGCCTCCTCGGCGACCCCGACCGCCGCGCCGAGCTCCGCGAACGCGGCAGCACCCACGTCCGCCGCTTCGACTGGTCGACCGTCGGCGCGGACATCCTCTCCGTCTACGAGACGGTCACCGCGGGCGCGGCGGCGGTCGCCGCAGCGGACGACCGCGAGCCCGGGACGGGACTGCGGGCCCGTCTGGGGTTGGCGAGGGACTGAGGGACCGGGAAAGCCGCCGACGGCGAGCAACCGTAGAAGAGCCCAGCCTCTTCGTCGGCTGTCACGGGCGGTGCCTGGGTGCGAGAAGGCCGCGCAGCGGCGAGACGGCGGGGAAGACGGAGTCGGTGCCGGGGTCGGCCGACGATCAGTGACGCGTAGGCTGTGCGGCCGTGACCGCAACCCTCATCTGGATCCTCGTCGCCCTCGTGGCCGTCGGCCTGTACCTGAGCTGGACGGCGGGCCGGCTGGACCGGCTGCACGCCCGGATCGACGCCGCTCGTGCCGCGCTGGACGCGCAGTTGCTGCGCAGGGCCTCCGTGACGCAGGAGGTGGCCACGTCGGGGGTGCTCGACCCGGCCGCGTCGATCGTCCTGTACGAGGCGGCGCACGCCGCCCGGCAGGCCGAGGAGGAGCAACGGGAGGTCGCCGAGAGCGAGCTGACCCAGGCGCTGCGGGCCGTGTTCGCGGAGGCGGCGCAGGTCGAGGCGGTGCGGGAGGCGCCCGGGGGAGAGGAGGCCGCCCGTGAGCTCACCGAGGCCGTACGGCGCGTGCCGATGGCCCGCCGCTTCCACAACGACGCCGTCGGCGCGGCCCGTCGCCTGCGTGAGCACCGTAAGGTCCGCTGGTTCCGGCTGGCCGGCCACGCCCCGTTCCCGATGGCGTTCGAGATGGACGACGAGCCCCCGGCGGCACTGGCGGACCGGGCCACCTGACCGCCCGCCCTCCTGGGCGGTCTGACCAGGGGTTTCTCGGTGGCTGGCCGAAAGTGGCGGGGTCCGTCGACGGCCGGGTGGCGCAAAAACGATCCACCGGCTTTCCATTGGCCCTTGCTGTGGCCTGGCCCGTTCACGTTTCCTCGGTGATGCAGAAACCCTCTTTTCACACTTCTGTGAGGTCAACCCGTGTCCATCATCGAGAACCAGGCTCCCGCCACCGGCACCGCCCGCGTGAAGCGCGGCATGGCCGAGCAGCTCAAGGGCGGCGTCATCATGGACGTCGTCACGCCGGAGCAGGCGAAGATCGCCGAGGACGCGGGCGCCGTCGCCGTCATGGCCCTGGAGCGCGTCCCGGCCGACATCCGCAAGGACGGCGGCGTGGCCCGTATGTCCGACCCGGACATGATCGAGGGCATCATCGACGCGGTCTCCATCCCGGTGATGGCCAAGTCCCGCATCGGCCACTTCGTCGAGGCCCAGGTCCTGCAGTCCCTCGGCGTCGACTACATCGACGAGTCCGAGGTCCTCACCCCGGCCGACGAGGTCAACCACTCCGACAAGTGGGCCTTCACCACCCCCTTCGTCTGTGGCGCCACCAACCTCGGTGAGGCCCTGCGCCGCATCGCCGAGGGCGCGGCCATGATCCGCTCCAAGGGCGAGGCCGGCACCGGCAACGTCGTCGAGGCCGTCCGCCACCTGCGCCAGATCAAGAACGAGATCGCCAAGCTGCGCGGCTTCGACAACAACGAGCTGTACGCCGCCGCCAAGGAGCTGCGCGCCCCGTACGAGCTCGTCAAGGAAGTCTCCGAGCTCGGCAAGCTCCCGGTCGTGCTGTTCTCCGCCGGTGGCGTGGCCACCCCGGCCGACGCCGCGCTGATGCGCCAGCTCGGCGCCGAGGGCGTCTTCGTCGGCTCCGGCATCTTCAAGTCCGGCGACCCGGCCAAGCGCGCCGCCGCCATCGTGAAGGCCACCACCTTCTACGACGACCCGAAGATCATCGCCGACGCGTCCCGCAACCTCGGCGAGGCCATGGTCGGCATCAACTGCGACACCCTCCCCGAGTCCGAGCGCTACGCCAACCGCGGCTGGTAATCACTCAGGTACTGACCTCATGAACACTCCTGTCATAGGCGTCCTGGCCCTCCAGGGCGACGTACGGGAGCACCTCATCGCCCTGGCCGCGGCAGACGCCGTGGCCAGGCCGGTCAGGCGCCCCGAAGAGCTCGCCGAGGTGGACGCCCTCGTCATCCCCGGCGGCGAGTCCACCACCATCTCCAAGCTGGCCGTCCTCTTCGGCCTGATGGAACCCCTCCGCGCGCGCGTACAGGCGGGCATGCCCGTCTACGGCACCTGCGCCGGCCTGATCATGCTCGCCGACAAGATCCTCGACCCGCGCTCGGGCCAGGAGACCATCGGCGGCATCGACATGATCGTGCGCCGCAACGCCTTCGGACGGCAGAACGAGTCCTTCGAGGCCTCGGTCGACGTCAAGGGCGTCCCGGGCGATCCTGTGGAAGGCGTCTTCATCCGCGCCCCGTGGGTGGAGTCCGTCGGTGCCCGGGCCGAGGTGCTCGCCGAGCACGACGGCCACATCGTCGCGGTCCGTCAGGGCAACGCGCTGGCCACGTCGTTCCACCCGGAACTGACCGGCGACCACCGCATGCACGCGCTCTTCGTCGACATGGTGCGCGCAGACCGGGCGGCGGAGTCCTTGTAGGATCTCTGGCGTCGTTACAGAGATGGGTTACGCGAAGGAGACAGGCAGATGTCCGGCCACTCTAAATGGGCCACGACGAAGCACAAGAAGGCCGTCATCGACGCCAAGCGCGGCAAGCTCTTCGCGAAGCTGATCAAGAACATCGAGGTCGCGGCGCGCATGGGCGGCGTGGACCTCGAGGGCAACCCGACGCTCTACGACGCCGTTCAGAAGGCCAAGAAGCAGTCGGTTCCCAACAAGAACATCGACTCCGCGATCAAGCGCGGCGGTGGTCTCGAGGCCGGCGGCGCCGACTACGAGACGATCATGTACGAGGGCTACGGCCCCAACGGCGTCGCGGTGCTCATCGAGTGCCTCACCGACAACCGCAACCGCGCCGCCTCCGACGTGCGCGTCGCCATGACCCGCAACGGCGGCAACATGGCCGACCCCGGCTCGGTGTCGTACATGTTCAGCCGCAAGGGCGTCATCATCGTCCCCAAGGGCGAGCTGACCGAGGACGACGTCCTGGGCGCGGTCCTGGACGCCGGTGCCGAAGAGGTCAACGACCTCGGCGAGAACTTCGAGGTCATCAGCGAGGCCACCGACCTGGTCGCGGTCCGCACCGCCCTCCAGGAGGCCGGGATCGACTACGACTCCGCCGACTCCAGCTTCGTGCCGTCCGTCCAGGTCGAGCTGGACGAAGAGGGCGCCAAGAAGATCTTCAAGCTGATCGACGCGCTCGAGGACAGCGACGACGTGCAGAACGTCTTCGCCAACTTCGACGTCAGCGACGAGGTCATGGCGAAGGTCGACGCGTAACGCTGCCGCGAGCTTCGCGGATCACGACGGGCCGGTGGGACACATGTCCCCCGGCCCGCCGCCGTTGTCAGTGGCAGCGGATAGCCTGGCGGGAGTCAAAAGGATCTCCGTCCACGGACCGCAACCATCAATTGAGGAACCACGACGGTGCTCAGCCAGGTCCGCGAGAGCGGCGGCGGCTTGGCCGCAAAAGAGCGGAGGGGGCGCAGGTGCGCGTACTCGGGGTGGACCCCGGACTGACCCGGTGCGGGGTCGGGGTCGTCGAAGGTGTCGCCGGGCGCCCGCTGACGATGCTCGGCGTCGGTGTCGTCCGCACCCCGGCGGACGCCGACCTCGGCCACCGCCTCGTCGCCGTCGAGCAGGGCATCGAGGCCTGGCTGGACGAGCACCGGCCCGAGTTCGTGGCCGTGGAGCGCGTCTTCAGCCAGCACAACGTCCGTACCGTGATGGGTACCGCCCAGGCCAGCGCCGTCGCCATGCTGTGCGCCGCCCACCGCGGCATCCCCGTCGCCCTGCACACCCCCAGCGAGGTCAAGGCCGCCGTCACCGGCAGCGGCCGCGCCGACAAGGCGCAGGTCGGCGCCATGGTCACCCGGCTGCTCCGGCTGGACGCCCCGCCGAAGCCGGCCGACGCCGCCGACGCCCTCGCGCTCGCCATCTGCCACATCTGGCGGGCCCCCGCCCAGAACCGGCTGCAGCAGGCCGTCGCCCTGCAGGCAGCGAAAGCACCGACCAGAACTCTGAAGGGCCGCCCCGCATGATCGCCTTCGTCAGCGGCACGGTCGCCGCACTCGCCCCGGACGCCGCGGTCGTGGAGGTCGGCGGTGTCGGCATGGCCGTCCAGTGCACGCCGAACACGCTGTCCACCCTGCGCCTCGGCAAGCCCGCCAAGCTGCACACCTCCCTGGTCGTCCGCGAGGACTCCCTCACGCTGTACGGCTTCGCCGACGACGACGAGCGCCAGGTCTTCGAGCTGCTGCAGACCGCGAGCGGTGTCGGCCCGAGACTCGCCCAGGCGATGCTCGCCGTGCACAGCCCGGACGCCCTGCGCCGGGCCGTCGCCACCGGCGACGAGAAGGCGCTCACCGCCGTGCCCGGCATCGGCAAGAAGGGCGCCCAGAAGCTGCTCCTCGAACTGAAGGACCGCCTCGGCGCCCCCGTCGGCGCCCCCGCGGTCGGTGCCCCGGTCACCCAGGGCTGGCGCGACCAGCTGCACGCCGCGCTCATCGGCCTCGGCTACGCCACCCGCGAGGCCGACGAGGCCGTCACCGCCGTCGCCCCGCAGGCCGAGGCCGCCGAAGGCACGCCCCAGGTGGGCCAGTTGCTCAAGGCCGCCCTGCAGACCCTGAACCGCGCCCGCTGACCCCACGATCCGTCGTAAGGCACACACATGAACTGGGACGAACCGACCGACACCGCCGCCACCGACGAGCGGCTCGTCGGCGCGTCCGCCGACCGCGAGGACCAGGCCGTCGAGGCCGCCCTGCGCCCCAAGGACCTGGGCGAGTTCATCGGTCAGGAGAAGGTCCGCGAGCAGCTCGACCTCGTCCTGCGCGCCGCCCGCGCGCGAGGTGCCACCGCCGACCACGTCCTGCTGTCCGGCGCCCCCGGCCTCGGCAAGACCACCCTGTCGATGATCATCGCGGCCGAGATGGGCGCCCCGATCCGCATCACCTCGGGCCCCGCCATCCAGCACGCCGGTGATCTCGCGGCGATCCTGTCCTCCCTCCAGGAGGGCGAGGTCCTCTTCCTCGACGAGATCCACCGCATGTCCCGGCCCGCCGAGGAGATGCTGTACATGGCGATGGAGGACTTCCGCGTCGACGTCATCGTCGGCAAGGGCCCCGGCGCCACCGCCATCCCGCTCGAACTGCCGCCCTTCACCCTGGTCGGCGCCACCACCCGCGCGGGCCTGCTGCCGCCCCCGCTGCGCGACCGCTTCGGCTTCACCGCGCACATGGAGTTCTACGAACCGGCCGAGCTGCAGCGCGTCGTCCACCGCTCGGCCAGCCTCCTCGACGTCGAGATCGACACCGACGGCGCCGCCGAGATCGCCGGCCGCTCCCGCGGCACCCCGCGCATCGCCAACCGCCTGCTGCGCCGCGTGCGCGACTACGCCCAGGTCAAGGCCGACGGCGTCATCACGCGCGACATCGCCGCGGCGGCCCTGAAGGTGTACGAGGTCGACGCGCGGGGCCTCGACCGGCTCGACCGCGCCGTGCTGGAGGCCCTGCTGAAGCTGTTCGGCGGCGGCCCGGTCGGCCTGTCCACCCTCGCCGTCGCGGTGGGGGAGGAGCGGGAGACCGTCGAGGAGGTCGCCGAACCCTTCCTCGTACGGGAGGGACTGCTGGCGCGCACCCCCCGCGGCAGGGTCGCGACCCCGGCCGCATGGGCGCATCTCGGCCTCACGCCGCCCCGCGCGGCAGGCTCCGGAAACGGACAACAGGACCTGTTCGGGACGTGACGGCACGGGAACGACGGGGGTTCGCCGCGGGATGAGCCCGGGTTCGGCGCGGGATTGGCGACGTCAGGAACCCAGGTGCCATGCTGAGCGTTGTTCCCTGCGCGCGGACTCGCTTAGACTCCGCCGATGCCGCCCGTGCCGGACGGCATGCATACCCCCATCGAATAGGCCGCACACCACCGCGGTCGTGTGAAGGAAGTTCGACCCGTGAGTCTCGTGACCCTCCTCCCGTTCATCGTGCTCATCGGGGCCATGATCCTGATGACGCGGTCGGCGAAGAAGAAGCAGCAGCAGGCGGCCGACATGCGGAACCAGATGCAGCCCGGTTCCGGCGTCCGCACGATCGGGGGCATGTACGCGACGGTCAAGGAGGTCAGTGAGGACACCGTCCTCCTCGACGCCGGTCCGGGCGTAGAGCTCCTGTTCGCCAAGAACGCCATCGGCGCCGTGCTCTCCGACGACGAGTACAACCGCATCGTCCACGGCATCGAGCACGACCTGAAGTCCGGCGTCGTCCCGGACGACGCCTCCTCCCTCACCGAGTCCGACGAGTCCGCCGGCTCTGCCGCCGCCTCCGACGAGACGTCCGTCGACCTCGGCAAGAAGGACGCGGGCGAGGAGTCCTCCGAGGACGCCGCCGAGGCGAAGGACGCCGCCGAGGCGAAGGCGGAAGAGCCGAAGAAGACCGACGGCGACTCCGACACGAAGTAGTACCGGCCCGGTGCGCACGGGGGCCTCCTCCGCACGCGCCGGGACACGTGTCTCTCGTCAGGGGATCCCACACCATGTCATGGCCGCCCGCCCGCCGACCCGGCGCGAGGCGGCCCGAGAGGGAGTACGAGAAGGTGGCAGCACCTAAAAAGGGCCGGACCGCGAGCGCCCAGAGCAAGCCGGGGCGCTCGCTGGCCCTGATCCTGATCGCCATCGTGGCGCTCACCGGCGGTATGTTCGCGGCCGGCCACACGACCCCGCGTCTCGGTATCGACCTGGCCGGCGGTACGAGCATCACGCTGACGGCGGTCAATGAGCCTGGCCAGCCCAACGCGATCAACAAGACCAACATGGACACCGCTGTCGAGATCATGAACAGCCGTGTCAACGGTCTTGGTGTGTCCGAGGCGGAGGTCCAGACCCAGGGCGCCGACAACATCATCGTCAACATCCCCAAGGGCACGAACTCCCAGCAGGCCCGGGATCAGGTAGGCACCACCGCCAAGCTGTACTTCCGCCCCGTGCTGCAGAGCGCGCCCTCCGGTGGCGCCGCCGTCCCCAGCACCAGCCCGACCGGCAGCCCCAGCGGCAGCGCCTCCCCGACCGGCAGCCCCTCGCCGAGCGCCTCCACCTCCGCGAGCAGCGGCGACGAGGCCACCCCGTCGGCCAGTGCCACCACGCAGGGCCGCGCGGTCACCGAAGCGCTGAAGGCGGACCCCACCCCCTCGGCAAGCGCCTCGCCCTCCGGCTCCGCCACTCCGAGCGCCACGCCGTCCGCGGACACCGGTGCCGCCGACAGCGACCTCCAGGCCCAGTTCGCCGCTCTGAACTGCGCCGACCCCAAGCAGCGCGCCCAGGCCGGCAAGGCGGCCAAGCCGGAGGACACGACCGTCGCCTGCGGTCAGGACGGCGACGCGTGGACGAAGTTCGTGCTCGGCCCGGTCGCCGTCGACGGCACCGATGTTGACAAGGCCCAGGCCGTCCTCGACACCCAGAGCGGTGCCGGCTGGAAGGTCACGATGGACTTCAGCGGCAGCGGCGGCAAGAAGTTCGCCAAGATCACCGGTGACCTGGCCACCAAGGCCTCCCCGCAGAACGAGTTCGCCATCGTCCTGGACGACGCGGTCATCTCGCACCCGTACGTCCGTACGGCCATCAGCGGCGGCAACGCGGAGATCTCCGGCAACTTCACCCAGACCGAGGCGCAGAGCCTGTCCAACATGCTGTCCTACGGTGCGCTCCCGCTGACCTTCAAGGAGTCCAGCGTCACCACCGTCACGGCCGCGCTCGGCAGCGAGCAGCTGCACGCGGGTCTGCTGGCCGGCGCCATCGGCCTCGCCCTGGTCGTGCTCTACCTCGTCGTGTACTACCGCGGCCTGTCGCTCGTCGCGTGCGCCTCGCTGCTGGTGTCCGCCGCGCTCACCTACGTGATCATGTCGCTGCTCGGCCCGGCCATCGGCTTCGCGCTGAACCTGCCGGCCGTCTGCGGTGCCATCGTCGCGATCGGCATCACAGCCGACTCCTTCATCGTGTACTTCGAACGCATCCGGGACGAGATCCGCGAGGGCCGCTCGCTGCGCCCCGCCGTGGAGCGGGCCTGGCCGCGCGCCCGGCGCACCATCCTGGTCTCCGACTTCGTGTCGTTCCTGGCCGCCGCGGTGCTGTTCATCGTCACGGTCGGCAAGGTCCAGGGCTTCGCGTTCACGCTGGGTCTGACCACCCTGCTGGACGTGGTCGTCGTCTTCTTCTTCACCAAGCCGCTGATGACGATCCTCGCCCGCACGAAGTTCTTCGGAGGCGGCCACAAGTGGTCCGGCCTCGACCCGAAGGGCCTGGGCGCCAAGCCGCCGCTGCGCCGCACCCGCCGTCCCGCCGGCCCTGTCGCGGGCCCCGTCGACCCGAAGGAGGCCTGAGATGTCGAAGCTCGGCAACCTCGGAGCCAGACTGCACCGCGGTGAGGTCAGCTACGACTTCATCGGCCACCGCAAGCTCTGGTACGGCATCTCGGTCCTGATCACCATCACGGCCATCCTGGGCCTGGCGGTGCGCGGCCTGAACATGGGCATCGACTTCCAGGGCGGCGCCGTCTTCACCACCCCGAAGACCAGCGTCTCGGTCTCCCAGGCCGAGGAGTACGCGGCGGACGCCTCCGGCCACGACGCGGTCGTGCAGAAGCTCGGCAACGGCACGCTGCGCATCCAGATCGCCGGCATGGACACCCAGCAGTCCGACCAGATCAAGACCGAGCTGGCCAAGGACTTCAAGGTCGACCCGGAGCGGATCGCCGCCGACCTGGTCGGTCCGAGCTGGGGCGACCAGATCGCCAACAAGGCCTGGCAGGGTCTGGCGATCTTCATGGTCCTCGTCGTGATCTATCTGGCGATCGCGTTCGAGTGGCGCATGGCCATCGCCGCGCTCGTCGCGCTGATCCACGACATCACCATCACGGTCGGCATCTACGCCCTGGTGGGCTTCGAGGTCACGCCCGGCACGGTGATCGGTCTGCTGACGATCCTCGGTTACTCGCTCTACGACACGGTCGTCGTCTTCGACAGCCTCAAGGAGCAGACGAAGGACATCACCAAGCAGACCCGCTTCACCTACAGCGAGATCGCCAACCGCTCCATCAACGGCACCCTGGTGCGCTCGATCAACACCACGGTCGTCGCACTGCTGCCGGTGGCGGGCCTGCTGTTCATCGGCGGCGGCTTCCTCGGCGCGGGCACGCTCAACGACATCTCGCTGTCGCTGTTCGTCGGCCTCGCGGCCGGTGCGTACTCCTCGATCTTCATCGCCACGCCGCTCGTCGCCGACCTCAAGGAGCGCGAGCCGCAGCTGAAGGCGCTGAAGAAGCGCGTCCTCGCCAAGCGCGCCCAGGGCGGCGACCAGGCCGAGCCGTCGGCCGGCGTCGCCGGTGAGGCGTACGACGGTCCCGAGGACGCCGCTCCGGCGGTCGTCGGCCCGCGCGAGACGTCCGCCGCCCGCAGCCGAGGCCGTGGCCGTCCGTCCGGGAAGCGCCGATGACCGAGCTCAGGCAGCTGCTGCTCAGCCGCATCCGCGAGGTCGCCGACTACCCCGAGCCGGGCGTGATGTTCAAGGACATCACCCCGCTGCTAGCGGACCCGGCCGCGTTCACCGCGCTGACCGACGCGTTCGCGGAGATCGCCGTGCGCACCGGCGCCACCAAGGTCGTCGGTCTGGAGGCCCGCGGCTTCATCCTCGGCGCCCCGGTCGCCGTCCGCGCGGGCCTCGGCTTCATTCCCGTACGCAAGGCGGGCAAGCTCCCCGGAGCGACCCTCAGCCAGCGTTACGACCTGGAGTACGGCTCGGCCGAGATCGAGGTGCACGCCGAGGACCTCACGGCCGACGACCGGGTTCTGGTCGTCGACGACGTCCTCGCCACCGGGGGCACCGCCGAGGCCTCGCTGCAGCTGATCCGGCGCGCAGGTGCCCAGGTCGCGGGGGTCGCCGTACTGATGGAGCTCAGCTTCCTCGACGGCCGTACCCGCCTGACGGCGGCCCTGGACGGAGCGCCGCTGGAGGCGCTGCTCACCGTCTGACCGCGCCGGGCGAGGGCCCGAAAATGCAGGTCGCGGCACCCTGAGGCGGGCCCGGAGGAATCCGGAGCCCGCCTTCGGTGTTGGTGCGTGAACAGTCCGCACTTCGGCCTGAAGGCGATCCTGGAGCCCAGGCTCGCTACCATGGGTTCTCCGGAGCCTGACCGGGGGACCCGGAACGCGCACGAGGAGCCCTCTTGCCAGACGAGGCCCAGCACCTGACCGCCGCCAAGCCCGAGCCCGCCTCGGAGCAGCCGGCCACGCCCGCGCCCGACGCGAAGAACGACACCCGCGGGACGGCCGAGCACGCCCAGTCCGAGCCCGTCGACCGGCCCGCCGAGGCCGCCCGCCCCAAGCCGGCTCCCGCTTCTCCCGCGCGCAGCGCTCCCTCGCCTGCTCCGACGCCCCCGATCCGTCCGGCAGCGCCCCAGCCGTCCGCCCGCTCCGGCTCCTCCAACCGCGTCCGCGCCCGGCTCGCCCGCCTCGGCGTGCAGCGCGCCAACCCGTACAACCCGGTCCTGGAACCGCTGCTGCGGATAGTGCGCAGCAACGACCCCAAGATCGAGACCGCGACCCTGCGCCAGATCGAGAAGGCCTACCAGGTCGCCGAGCGCTGGCACCGCGGCCAGAAGCGCAAGAGCGGCGACCCGTACATCACCCACCCCCTCGCGGTGACCACCATCCTCGCCGAGCTCGGCATGGACCCGGCCACCCTCATGGCGGGCCTGCTGCACGACACCGTCGAGGACACCGAGTACGGCCTGGAGGACCTGCGCCGCGACTTCGGCGACGTCGTCGCCCTGCTCGTCGACGGCGTCACCAAGCTGGACAAGGTCAAGTTCGGCGAGGCCGCCCAGGCCGAGACCGTACGCAAGATGGTCGTGGCGATGGCCAAGGACCCGCGCGTGCTGGTCATCAAGCTCGCCGACCGCCTGCACAACATGCGCACCATGCGTTATCTCAAGCGCGAGAAGCAGGAGAAGAAGGCGCGCGAGACCCTCGAGATCTACGCGCCGCTCGCCCACCGCCTGGGCATGAACACCATCAAGTGGGAGCTGGAGGACCTCGCCTTCGCGATCCTCTACCCCAAGATGTACGACGAGATCGTCCGGCTGGTGGCCGAAAGGGCACCGAAGCGTGACGAGTACCTGGCCATAGTGACCGACGAGGTCCAGCAGGACCTGCGCGCGGCCCGTATCAAGGCCACCGTCACCGGCCGCCCGAAGCACTACTACAGCGTCTACCAGAAGATGATCGTCCGCGGCCGTGACTTCGCGGAGATCTACGACCTGGTCGGCATCCGCGTCCTCGTGGACACCGTCCGCGACTGCTACGCGGCCCTCGGCACCGTGCACGCGCGCTGGAACCCGGTCCCCGGCCGGTTCAAGGACTACATCGCGATGCCGAAGTTCAACATGTACCAGTCGCTGCACACGACGGTCATCGGCCCCAACGGCAAGCCGGTCGAGCTGCAGATCCGTACGTTCGACATGCACCGCCGCGCCGAGTACGGCATCGCCGCGCACTGGAAGTACAAGCAGGACGCCGTCGCCGGTGCCTCCAAGGTCCGCACGGACGTGCCCCGCACGTCGGGCAAGGACAAGGACGCCGTCAACGACATGGCGTGGCTGCGCCAGCTGCTGGACTGGCAGAAGGAGACCGAGGACCCGGGCGAGTTCCTCGAGTCGCTGCGCTTCGACCTCTCCCGCAACGAGGTCTTCGTCTTCACGCCCAAGGGCGACGTCATAGCGCTGCCCGCGGGCGCCACCCCGGTCGACTTCGCCTACGCCGTCCACACCGAGGTCGGCCACCGCACCATAGGAGCCCGTGTCAACGGCCGCCTGGTGCCGCTGGAGTCCACCCTGGACAACGGCGACCTGGTGGAGGTCTTCACCTCCAAGGCGGCGGGCGCCGGCCCCTCCCGCGACTGGCTGAGCTTCGTCAAGTCGCCCCGGGCCCGCAACAAGATCCGCGCCTGGTTCTCCAAGGAGCGCCGCGACGAGGCCATCGAGCAGGGCAAGGACGCCATCGTCCGCGCCATGCGCAAGCAGAACCTGCCGATTCAGCGCATCCTCACCGGCGACTCGCTCGTCACCCTCGCGCACGAGATGCGCTACCCCGACATCTCCGCCCTGTACGCGGCGATCGGCGAGGGCCATGTCTCCGCGCAGAGCGTCGTGCAGAAGCTCGTCCAGGCCTTCGGCGGCGAGGAGGCGGCCACCGAGGAGATCGACGAGAGCGTGCCGCCCGCGCGCGGACGCAGCCGCAAGCGCCGCTCCAGCGCCGACCCGGGCGTCGTCGTCAAGGGCGTCGACGACGTGTGGGTGAAACTGGCCCGCTGCTGTACGCCCGTCCCAGGCGACCCGATCATCGGCTTCGTCACCCGTGGTAGTGGCGTATCGGTTCACCGCAGCGACTGCGTCAACGTGGAGTCACTGTCCCGCGAGCCCGAGCGCATCCTCGACGTCGAGTGGGCGCCCACCCAGTCCTCGGTCTTCCTGGTCGCCATCCAGGTCGAGGCCCTGGACCGCTCCCGGCTCCTCTCCGACGTCACCCGCGTCCTGTCCGACCAGCACGTCAACATCCTCTCCGCGGCCGTCCAGACCTCCCGCGACCGCGTGGCCACGTCCCGCTTCACCTTCGAGATGGGCGACCCCAAGCACCTGGGCCACGTCCTGAAGGCCGTACGCGGCGTCGAGGGCGTCTACGACGTCTACCGCGTGACGTCGGCCCGCAGCCGGTCGTAAACGGCCGTACGGACACGAAGAAGGGGCTCCCCGAGGGGAGCCCCTTCCTCATGCGCGGTGCGGCGTCAGCCGCCGAACTCCTGCAGACCCTTCAGGGCCTGGTCCAGCAGCGCCTGGCGGCCCTCCAGCTCCTTCTCGAGCTTGTCGGCACGGGCGTTGTTGCCCTGCGCGCGCGCCTGCTCGATCTGGCCCTTGAGCTTGTCCACCGCGGCCTGCAGCTGACCGGTCAGCCCCTCGGCACGCGCGCGTGCCTCCGGGTTGGTGCGGCGCCACTCGGCCTCCTCGGCCTCCTGGATGGCGCGCTCCACGGCGTGCATGCGGCCCTCGACCTTCGGCCGGGCGTCGCGCGGCACATGACCGATCGCCTCCCAGCGCTCGTTGACCGAGCGGAACGCGGCCCGCGCGGCCTTCAGGTCGGTGACCGGGAGGATCTTCTCGGCCTCCTCGGCCAGCTCCTCCTTGAGCTTGAGGTTCTCCGCCTGCTCGGCGTCCCGCTCGGCGAACACCGAGCCACGGGCCGCGAAGAACACGTCCTGGGCGCCGCGGAAGCGGTTCCACAGGTCGTCCTCGTGCTCGCGCTGGGCGCGCCCGGCGGCCTTCCACTCGGTCATCAGCTCGCGGTAGCGCGCGGCCGTGGGACCCCAGTCCGTCGAGCCGGACAGCGCCTCGGCCTCCGCGACCAGCCGCTCCTTGGTCCTGCGGGCCTCCTCGCGCTGCGCGTCCAGCTGCGCGAAGTGGGCCTTGCGACGCTTGGAGAACGCCGAACGCGCGTGCGAGAAGCGGTGCCACAGCTCGTCGTCCGACTTGCGGTCGAGCCGGGGCAGCCCCTTCCAGGTGTCCACCAGCGCGCGCAGCCGCTCACCGGCCGCCCGCCACTGGTCCGACTGTGCCAGCTCCTCGGCCTCGACGACCAGCGACTCCTTGGCGTGACGGGCCTCGTCGGTCTGCTTGGCCCGCTGTGCCTTGCGCTCCTCGCGGCGCGTCTCGACCAGCCCCGCGAGCTTGTCCAGCCGGGCCCGCAGCGCGTCCAGATCGCCGACCGCGTGGTGCGCGTCCACCTGCTCGCGCAGATGGCCGATCGCGGTCTGGGCGTCCTTCGCCGACAGGTCGGTGGTCTTCACTCGCTTCTCGAGGAGGCCGATCTCGACAACCAGGCCCTCGTACTTGCGCTCGAAGTAGGCCAGCGCCTCCTCGGGGGAGCCTGCCTGCCAGGAACCGACGACCTGCTCGCCGTCGGCCGTACGCACGTACACGGTCCCCGTCTCGTCGACGCGGCCCCACGGGTCGCTGCTCACAGCGCCTCCTCCACATGATGCCTGCGGGGGGCCTCAGCTCCCCCGGGCATCGTCCACAGTTTCGTCACGGCCAACATAGGCGACCGGCGGGTTGCCTGTCCGCATCCCGCGCGACCGAAATTCCGCAGATGGCGGTCGGGATGGGGTCAGGATTTCGCGACCGTCGCCTTGTCGATCACAACGGTCGCGTTCGGCGCGCCGTCACCGGCGCCGGTGTTCTCGCCGGCCTCGGCGATCTTCTTCAGGACCGTCATGCCCGATGCGGAAACGGTACCGAACGGTGTGTAGCTGGGGGGCAGCTGACTGTCCTGGTAGACGAGGAAGAACTGGCTGCCGCCGGTGTGCGGCTGACCGGTGTTCGCCATCGCGACCGTGCCCGCCGGGTACACGCCGCCCTTGAGGCTCTTGTCCTTCAGATTCTCGTCCGGGAGGGTGTAGCCCGGCCCGCCGCTACCGCTGCCCGTCGGGTCGCCGCACTGCAGCACGTAGATGTTGTTCGTGGTGAGGCGGTGGCACTTGGTGTGGTCGAAGTAGCCCTTGCCGGCCAGGTAGTGGAACGAGTTCACCGTGTGCGGGGCCGCCGACGCGTTCAGCGCGATGTCGATGTCACCGCAGGTCGTGGCCAGCTTCATCGTGTACTTGGCCGACTTGTCGATCGTGACCGCCGGCTCCTTCTTCCACGTCTGCGTCCCGACCTTGCCCGCGGCGGGCTTGTCGCAGGGGTCCTTCGCCGCGCTGGGCGTCGGGTCCGTGGTGGCGGTCGCGTTCGCCTTGTCGTCCTTGTCGTCCTTCATGACCCCGGTCGTGTACAGCGCGAGGCTGCCCACCAGGACCACGCCGAGCACCGACGCGATCACCGAGTTGCGCACCTTCGCCTTCTGTCGCGCCTCGGTGCGCCGCTGCTGCTGCCGCAAGAACTTCTCCCGGGCGAGCTGACGCCGCCGCTGTTCCTGGGTGACCACCGGGTTGTCTCCTCGTACGTCCGTCTGGTGTGTGCCCCGTACCGTATATGGGTTCGCTGAGGAATCGGCAGCGCCGGTAGGCTCTGACCTCAGGCGTAGCCCATGCGCAAGCCACCCCGAACCGACACAACGAAGGACGATCGTGCTCATTGCCGGGTTCCCCGCCGGGGCCTGGGGGACGAACTGTTATCTCGTCGCCCCCGCCGCCGGTGAGGAGTGCGTGATCATCGACCCGGGCCATCAGGCGGCCCCCGGAGTCGAGGAAGCACTGAAGAAGCATCGGCTCAAGCCCGTCGCCGTCGTCCTCACCCATGGCCACATCGACCATGTGGCCTCGGTCGTCCCGGTCTGCGGAGCGCACGACGTACCGGCCTGGATCCACCCCGAGGACCGGTACATGATGAGCGACCCCGAGAAGGCGCTCGGCCGGTCCATCGGCATGCCGCTGCTCGGCGAGCTGACCGTGGGGGAGCCGGACGACGTCAAGGAGCTCACCGACGGCGCGAAGCTGGAGCTGGCCGGACTGGAACTGACGGTCGCCCATGCGCCCGGCCATACCAAGGGGTCGGTGACCTTCGGCCTGCCCGAGGCGGCGGACATCCCGCCGATCCTGTTCTCGGGCGACCTGCTGTTCGCCGGCTCCATCGGACGCACCGACCTGCCCGGCGGTGACATGGCCGAGATGCTCGACTCGCTGGCCCGTGTGTGCCTGCCGCTCGAGGACTCGACCGTGGTGCTGTCGGGCCACGGTCCCCAGACGACCATCGGCCAGGAGCGCGCCACCAACCCGTATCTGCGGAAGGTGGCCACCGGCCTGGGAGCTGACGTCGACGCTCCCCGACGAGGAATGTGACGAGAGACTTTCCGTGAGCACCTTCAAGGCCCCCAAGGGCACCTACGACCTCATCCCGCCGGACAGCGCCAAGTTCCTGGCCGTCCGCGAGGCCATCGCCGCCCCGCTGCGCAACTCCGGCTACGGCTACATCGAGACGCCCGGCTTCGAGAACGTCGAGCTGTTCGCGCGCGGGGTCGGCGAGTCCACCGACATCGTCACCAAGGAGATGTACGCCTTCGAGACCAAGGGCGGCGACCGGCTCGCCCTGCGTCCCGAGGGCACCGCGTCCGTGCTGCGCGCCGCCCTGGAGGCCAACCTGCACAAGGCGGGCAACCTCCCGGTCAAGCTCTGGTACTCCGGCTCGTACTACCGCTACGAGCGCCCGCAGAAGGGCCGCTACAGGCACTTCTCGCAGGTCGGCGCCGAGGCGATCGGTGCCGAGGACCCGGCCCTGGACGCCGAGCTGATCATCCTGGCCGACCAGGCCTACCGCTCCCTCGGCCTGCGGAACTTCCGCATCCTGCTCAACAGCCTCGGCGACAAGGAGTGCCGCCCCGTCTACCGGGCCGCCCTCCAGGACTTCCTGCGCGGCCTGGACCTCGACGAGGACACCCTACGCCGCGCGGAGATCAACCCGCTGCGCGTCCTGGACGACAAGCGCGAGTCGGTCCAGAAGCAGCTCGGCGACGCCCCGCTGCTGCGCGACTACCTGTGCGACTCCTGCAAGGCGTACCACGAGGAGGTCCGCGAGCTGATCACGGCCGCCGGTGTCGCCTTCGAGGACGACCCCAAGCTGGTCCGCGGCCTGGACTACTACACGCGTACGACGTTCGAGTTCGTCCACGACGGTCTGGGCTCCCAGTCCGCGGTGGGCGGCGGCGGCCGCTACGACGGCCTGTCCGAGATGATCGGCGGCCCCGCCCTGCCGTCCGTCGGCTGGGCCCTCGGCGTCGACCGCACGGTCCTCGCCCTGGAGGCCGAGGGCGTCGAGCTCGCCCTCCCGGCGTCCACCAGCGTCTTCGCCGTGCCCCTCGGCGAGGAGGCCCGCCGCGTGCTGTTCGCGAAGGTCACCGAGCTGCGCAAGGTCGGTGTCGCGGCGGACTTCAGTTACGGCGGCAAGGGCCTGAAGGCGGCGATGAAGGCGGCCAACCGCTCCGGCGCCCGCTACGCCCTGGTCGCCGGCGAGCGCGACCTCGCCGAGGGCGTCGTCCAGCTCAAGGACATGGAGTCCGGCGAGCAGTCGGCGGTCGGTGTGAACGAGATCGTGGCCGAGCTGGAGGCGCGGCTCGGCTGAGCGCACACGCGTGTGGAGGGGCGTCCGGGTTTCCGGACGCCCTTTCGCATGCCGTGGGGACACCTGTCCGAGACCGAACGCTCCCGGCTGAACCGACGTACATCCTTGTGGTGAGCGAACGGTGCGCTTACGCGCGGGTGCGGCACAATGGCCCCTGCCCGAAGATGTTCCAAGTCTCAAGTGACGGAATCGGCGTGATGAGCAAGACGACAGTGCAGGACGTCTCCACCGAGCCCGAGCCCCGGCCGGACGCCGCGGTGCCACGCGCGGTCGGCGGCAGCCGGGCCTTCGCGCTGCTGCTCGTGATCACGGGCGCGGCCGGACTGCTGGCCGCCTGGGTCATCACGATCGACAAGTTCAAGCTGCTGGAGGCGAAGGTCGAGGGCAAGACCTTCACGCCCGGCTGCAGCCTCAACCCGGTCGTCTCCTGCGGCAGCGTGATGGAGAGCGACCAGGCGTCCGTCTTCGGCTTCCCCAACCCGATGCTCGGCCTCGTCGCGTACGGCATCGTGATCTGCGTCGGCGTGAGCCTGCTCGCGCGGGCCCGCTTCCCGCGCTGGTACTGGCTCGTCTTCAACGCCGGGACGCTGTTCGGCGTGAGCTTCTGCGCCTGGCTGATGTTCCAGTCGCTGTACCGGATCAACGCGCTGTGCCTGTGGTGCTGCCTGGCCTGGGTCGCCACGATCGTCATGTTCTGGTACGTGACCTCGTTCAACGTCCGCAACGACCACCTGCCCGCCCCGCGCTGGCTCAAAAGCTTCTTCGGCGAGTTCACCTGGGTCATGCCCGTGCTGCACATCGGGATCATCGGCATGCTGATCCTGACCCGCTGGTGGGACTTCTGGACGAGCTGACCGTCCCCCCGAGCTGACAGCTCTGAGGGGATTGTCAGTGGGGTGATTTAGGGTTTCTGACGTGGAGCCCGATCTGTTCACCGCCGCAGCCGAAGAGCGCCAGGAGAAGGACCCGACGAGCAGTCCCCTGGCGGTCCGCATGCGCCCGCGCACCCTCGACGAGGTCGTGGGCCAGCAGCACCTGCTCAAGCCGGGCTCTCCCTTGCGCAGACTCGTCGGCGAGGGCGCCGGGGGACCGGCCGGGCCCTCCTCGGTGATCCTCTGGGGCCCGCCAGGCACCGGCAAGACGACCCTCGCCTACGTCGTCTCCAAGGCCACCAACAAGCGCTTCGTGGAGCTGTCCGCCATCACCGCCGGCGTCAAGGAGGTCCGCGCGGTCATCGACGGCGCCCGCCGCGCCACCGGCGGCTACGGCAAGGAGACCGTCCTCTTCCTCGACGAGATCCACCGCTTCAGCAAGGCCCAGCAGGACTCCCTCCTCCCGGCCGTCGAGAACCGCTGGGTCACCCTGATCGCGGCCACCACCGAGAACCCGTACTTCTCGGTGATCTCGCCCCTGCTGTCCCGCTCCCTGCTGCTCACCCTGGAGCCGCTGACGGACGATGACGTCAGGGGTCTCCTCAGGCGCGCCCTCACCGACGAGCGCGGCCTCAAGAGCGCCGTCGGTCTGCCCGAGGAGTCCGAGGCCCACCTGCTGCGGATCGCCGGCGGCGACGCCCGCCGCGCTCTGACCGCCCTGGAGGCCGCCGCCGGAGCGGCCCTCGACAAGGGCGAGCAGGAGATCTCCCTCACCACGCTGGAGGAGACCGTCGACCGCGCGGCCGTGAAGTACGACCGCGACGGCGACCAGCACTACGACGTGGCCAGCGCCCTGATCAAGTCGATCCGCGGCTCCGACGTGGACGCCGCCCTGCACTATCTGGCCCGGATGATCGAGGCGGGCGAGGACCCCCGGTTCATCGCGCGCCGGCTGATGATCTCCGCCAGCGAGGACATCGGCCTCGCCGACCCGAACGCCCTGCCGATCGCGGTCGCCGCCGCCCAGGCCGTCGCCATGATCGGCTTCCCCGAGGCCGCCCTCACCCTCAGCCACGCCACCATCGCCCTCGCCCTCGCCCCGAAGTCCAACTCCGCGACCACCGCGATCGGCGCCGCCCTGGACGACGTACGCAAGGGAATGGCCGGGCCGGTCCCACCGCATCTGCGCGACGGGCACTACAAGGGCGCGGCCAAGCTGGGGCACGCGCAGGGGTATGTGTATCCGCACGACCTCGCGGAGGGCATCGCCGAGCAGCAGTACGCGCCGGACGCCCTGAAGGACCGCGAGTACTACACCCCGACCCGGCACGGCGCGGAGGCGCGCTACGCGGACGCCGTGGAGTGGACCAGGAACCACCTCGGTCGCAAGCGGCCCTGACCACCCTGTAAACTCGCTCGGAGTGCTGAGTCCCGCGCAGTCAGAGCGGGACATCCAGCCGGAACCCCCAGCGGGGGTTCCAGGAGCGTCGCGCACCGTCGAACGGTGTCGCGGGCAGCCCACCACCACCCCGGAGCCCGGGACAGGTCGGTGGGCCACTCGCGTGCTGCACGTATGTGCCCAGACCAGGGGAGCGGCTGCCCACCAGGCCCGGCAACGGACCCGGAGGGTTTCCCCGGCTGCGGATGCGACCTCCCACAACTCTGACAAGCCGAATCAAGGAAATGAGAAACAGTGGCGAACCAGTCCCGCCCCAAGGTCAAGAAGTCGCGTGCCCTCGGCATCGCGCTGACCCCGAAGGCCGTCAAGTACTTCGAGGCCCGTCCCTACCCGCCGGGTGAGCACGGCCGTGGCCGCAAGCAGAACTCGGACTACAAGGTCCGTCTGCTCGAGAAGCAGCGTCTGCGCGCTCAGTACGACATCTCCGAGCGCCAGCTGGTCCGCGCCTACGAGCGTGCGTCCAAGGTCCAGGGCAAGACCGGTGAGGCCCTGATCGTCGAGCTCGAGCGTCGTCTCGACGCCCTGGTCCTGCGTTCGGGCATCGCCCGCACGATCTACCAGGCCCGCCAGATGGTCGTGCACGGCCACATCCAGGTCAACGGTCAGAAGGTCGACAAGCCGTCCTTCCGTGTCCGTCCGGACGACGTCGTGCAGGTCCGCGACCGCTCCAAGGAGAAGACCCTCTTCACGATCGCCCGTGAGGGTGGCTTCGCCCCCGAGGGTGAGACCCCGCGCTACCTCCAGGTGAACCTCAAGGCCCTGGCGTTCCGCCTGGACCGTGAGCCGAACCGCAAGGAGATCCCGGTGATCTGCGACGAGCAGCTCGTCGTCGAGTACTACGCCCGCTGATCCCAGCAGGCGTCGTACCACCAGCGGTACCTCAGCCCGTCGTCTCCCCGCCCCCGCGGGTGGGGGAGGCGGCGGGCTTCCGCGTGTCCGCGGCACCTCGCGGCGAGGGCACCGGCCCCCGGGAGGTCGGCGGCGACCCGTCCGCGGTCCGGGACGGGGCCCCGCCCAGCGCCCGGGCCACCGCCGCCCGCCGCTCCAGCCGTCCGCCGAGCCGTACGCACTCCTCGTACCGCTCGTCGCCCAGCGCCTCACGGGCCCCGGCCTCGCACAGCTCGTGCGGCTGGTTGTAATAGGCCGAGCCGAACAGCGGCAGCCCCACCGACGGCCACATCCCGGCCGCCGCGCCCTGCAGCACGGCCGCCTCGGCCGCGTCGCCCTCCGCCAGGGTCACCAGGGCGAGCAGTTCCACCACGAGCACCGTGCCCAGCAGATCGTTGAACCCGTCCGCGCCGGCCAGGCAGTCCGTCAGCAGGACCCGGGCGCGCGCCAGGTCGCCGTCACCCCAGGCCGCGTACGCCAGCACGAACAGGGCGTAGGAGCGGGCCCAGCGCTCCCCGTGGTCCTCGCACACCCGGCGCACGTCCTCGCTCAGCCGCACCGCGTCCGGCAGGTCGCCCTGGAAGGCGCGGGCCATGGCCAGCTCCACCTGCCCCATCAGCACATTGCTGTTGAGCTCGCCGATCTCCCGGTAGCGCTCCAGCGCCGATCGCAGCAGCGTTTCTGCGCGCGGCATGTCGTCCGTGACCAGCGCGAGACAGCCTGTGCGGTGCTCGGCGTACGCCGCCGCGGTCGCGTTGCCGAGGCGCTCGGCCTCCTCCCGGCACTCGTGCAGCGCCGTCAGCGCGGCGACCGAGTCGCCCTGGAGCACACACACATAGCCGAGCACCCACAGGGCCTTCAGCCGGGACTGCTCGTGCGTGGTCTCCTCGGCCGGCGGCAGCTCGACGCTGCGCTCCAGCCAGCGCCGGCCCTCCGACAGGCGCCCGCAGCCCACCCAGCAGAACCACAGCGCCCCCGCCAGGTACTGGCCCAGATGCGCCTCGTCCGGGTCGGACAGGCTGAACTCCAGGGCGAGCCGCAGATTCGGCAGCTCCGCCTCGACGCGGGCGGCGACCTCGCCCTGCCGCCGCGAGAACCAGTCCAGCTCGCACCAGGTCGCCAGGCCCAGATACCAGTCCCGGTGCCTGCGCCGCAGCCGCTCGGCGTCGCCCATGGCCTCCAGCCACTCGGCGCCGTACTCGCGCACGGTGTCGAGCATCCGGTAGCGCACCCCCGCCGGGGTCTCCTCGCGGGCCACCACCGACTGGGCGAGCAGCGCGGTGAGCACGTCGAGGACGTCGTCGGCGTGCAGTCCGTCGCCGCTGCACACGTACTCCACGGCCTCCAGGTCGAACTGCCCGGCGAACACCGAAAGACGCGACCACAGCAGCCGTTCCTCCAGCGTGCACAGCTCATGGCTCCAGCCGATCGCGGTGCGCAGCGTCTGATGGCGGGGCAGTCCGTCCGGCCCGCCGCCGGTCAGCAGCCGGAACCGGTCGTCGAGCCGGTCGAGCAACTGCGCCGGGGACAGTGCCCGCAGCCGGCCCGCGGCCAGTTCGACCGCGAGTGGGATGCCGTCCAGGCGGCGGCACAGCTCGCGCACCCGCTCGTCGGGCCGCAGCGCGACCCCGTGCGCCGAGGCGCGTTCGACCAGGAGGTCCACGGCGTCGTCCGGGCCGAGCGGCGCCAGCGGGAACAGCCGCTCCCCGGCCACCCCGAGCGGCCGGCGCCCCACCGCCAGCACACTGAGGCCGGGCAGCCGCCGCAGCAGCTCGCCCACCAGGGCCGTGCACGGCTCAAGCAGATGCTCGAACCCGTCCAGGAGCAGCAGCAGTTCACGCTCGGCGAGCTGATCGAGGAGGGTCTCGCGCGGCAGCCGCGTGGTGTGGTCCGTCAGCCGGAGCGCCTCCACGACGGCGTACTCGACGAACTCCGGATCGCGCAGCGCGGCCAGCTCCACCCGCCACACCCCGTGCGGGGGCCGCCGCCGCGCGGCCGCGTGCGCCGCGAGCCGGGACTTGCCGACCCCGCCGCCGCCCGTCACCGTCACCAGCCGCGCGGTGTCGAGCGCGGCGGCAAGCCCGGACAGTTCGGCCGTGCGGCCGACGAACGCGTCCAGCTCCGCCGGGAGGTTGCCCCGTACAGGGTCGTCGTCGCGCTGTTCCACTCGCATGGGACACGGAGCGTACTGAAGCGTAATCACTCCGTACAATCGCGTCCGGCGATCGCGGCCTCGGCAGGGCCCTAATCGGGTACGGTGCGGTACCCCCGGCGCGATAGGCTCGGTCCAGGACCTATTCGATGTTCAGGCATGTTTCAGGGAGCGGGTGCGCAAGGTGTCCGGTGGAGAGGTGGCCGGGATCCTGGTGGCCGTCTTCTGGGCGATCCTGGTCTCCTTCCTCGCGGTGGCTCTCGCGAGGCTGGCCCAGACGCTCAGGGCGACCACCAAGCTGGTCGCGGATGTGACCGAACAGGCCGTCCCGCTGCTGGCCGACGCCTCCGCGACGGTGCGCTCCGCGCAGACCCAGATCGACCGGGTCGACGCGATCGCCTCCGACGTCCAGGAGGTCACGTCGAACGCGTCCGCGCTGTCGACGACCGTCGCCTCCACCTTCGGCGGCCCCCTGGTCAAGGTCGCCGCCTTCGGCTACGGCGTGCGCCGGGCCCTCGGCGGCCGCAAGGGCGACGCGCCCGCCAAGGCGCCCCGACGGACCGTCGTCGTGGGCCGCACGATTCCGGCCTCCCGGCGGGACAGGCGAGACTCCAGCAGGAAGAGGGGCTGAGAGCTACCGATGTTCCGCCGTACCTTCTGGTTCAGCACGGGCGTCGCCGCCGGTGTGTGGGCCACCACCAAGGTCAACCGCAAGCTGAAGCAGCTGACGCCCGAGCATCTCGCCGTCACCGCGACGAACAAGGCGATCGAGGCCGGACACCGCCTGAAGGACCGTGCGGTCGGCTTCGCCCTCGACGTCCGCGACAACATGGCCCAGCGGGAGGCCGAACTCGAAGAGGTGCTCGGCATCCACGAGGATCCGAGCGCCCCGGAGTTTCCCGCACCCCGGCGCTACGCCGCCATCGAGAACGACCACAAGCCCAAGTACCCGAAGTACATCGAATCCACGGTGTACCGGAACAACGAGAACGACCGGAATGGGGACCACTGATGGAGTCGGCTGAGATCCGCCGCCGCTGGCTGAGCTTCTTCGAGGAGCGCGGGCACACCGTCGTCCCTTCGGCGTCGCTCATCGCGGACGACCCGACTCTGCTCCTCGTCCCCGCCGGCATGGTGCCGTTCAAGCCCTACTTCCTGGGTGAGGTCAAGCCGCCCTTCCCGCGCGCCACCAGCGTGCAGAAGTGCGTGCGCACGCCCGACATCGAAGAGGTCGGCAAGACCACGCGGCACGGCACCTTCTTCCAGATGTGCGGCAACTTCTCCTTCGGCGACTACTTCAAGGAAGGCGCCATCAAGCTCGCCTGGGAGCTGCTCACCAGCCCCCAGGACAAGGGCGGTTACGGCCTGGAGCCGGAGAAGCTCTGGATCACCGTCTACCAGGACGACGACGAGGCCGAGCAGATCTGGCACGAGGTCGTCGGTGTGCCCAAGGAGCGCATCCAGCGCCTGGGCATGAAGGACAACTTCTGGTCCATGGGCGTACCCGGCCCGTGCGGCCCCTGCTCCGAGATCAACTACGACCGCGGCCCCGAGTTCGGCGTCGAGGGCGGCCCCGCCGTCAACGACGAGCGGTACGTGGAGATCTGGAACCTCGTCTTCATGCAGTACGAGCGGGGCGAGGGCACCGGCAAGGACAAGTTCGACATCCTCGGCGACCTGCCCAGCAAGAACATCGACACGGGCCTCGGCCTGGAGCGCCTCGCCATGATTCTGCAGGGCGTGCAGAACATGTACGAGATCGACACCTCGATGGCCGTGATCGAGAAGGCCACCGAGCTGACCGGCGTCCGCTACGGCGACGCCCACGCCTCGGACGTGTCCCTGCGCGTGGTCACCGACCACATGCGCACCGCCACCATGCTCATCGGCGACGGTGTCACGCCGGGCAACGAGGGCCGCGGCTATGTCCTGCGCCGCATCATGCGCCGCGCCATCCGCAACATGCGCCTGCTGGGCGCCACCGGTCCGGTCGTCCAGGACCTGATCGACGTCGTGATCCGCATGATGGGCCAGCAGTACCCGGAGCTGATCACCGACCGCGAGCGCATCGAGAAGGTCGCCCTCGCCGAGGAGAACGCCTTCCTCAAGACGCTGAAGGCCGGCACCAACATCCTCGACACCGCCGTGACGGAGACCAAGGCCGCCGGCTCCGCCGTGCTGCCCGGCGACAAGGCGTTCCTGCTCCACGACACCTGGGGCTTCCCGATCGACCTCACCCTGGAGATGGCCGCCGAGCAGGGCCTCTCCGTGGACGAGGACGGCTTCCGCCGCCTGATGAAGGAGCAGCGGGAGCGCGCCAAGGCCGACGCCCAGGCCAAGAAGACCGGCCACGCCGACATGGGCGCCTACCGCGAGATCGCCGACACCGCCGGCGAGACCGACTTCATCGGCTACGGCGACACCGAGGGCGAGACCACCATCGTCGGCATCCTCGTCGACGGCGTGTCCTCCCCGGCCGCCACCGAGGGCGACGAGGTCGAGGTCGTCCTGGACCGCACCCCGTTCTACGCCGAGGGCGGCGGCCAGATCGGCGACACCGGCCGGATCAAGGTCGACTCGGGCGCCGTCATCGAGGTCCGCGACTGCCAGAAGCCGGTCCCGGGTGTGTACGTCCACAAGGGTGTCGTCCAGGTCGGCGAGGTCACCGTCGGCGCCAAGGCCCACGCCTCGATCGACAACCGCCGCCGCAAGGCCATCGCCCGCGCCCACTCGGCCACCCACCTCACCCACCAGGCGCTGCGCGACGCCCTCGGTCCGACGGCCGCCCAGGCCGGTTCGGAGAACCAGCCCGGCCGCTTCCGCTTCGACTTCGGCTCCCCGTCCGCCGTTCCCACGGCCGTGATGACCGACGTCGAGCAGAAGATCAACGAGGTCCTCGCCCGCGACCTGGACGTGCACGCCGAGGTCATGGGCATCGACGAGGCCAAGAAGCAGGGCGCCATCGCCGAGTTCGGCGAGAAGTACGGCGAGCGCGTCCGCGTGGTCACCATCGGCGACTTCTCCAAGGAGCTGTGCGGCGGCACCCATGTGCACAACACCGCCCAGCTCGGCCTGGTGAAGCTGCTCGGCGAGTCCTCCATCGGCTCCGGTGTGCGCCGTATCGAGGCCCTCGTCGGTGTGGACGCCTACAACTTCCTCGCCCGTGAGCACACGGTCGTCGCCCAGCTCCAGGAGCTGATCAAGGGCCGCCCGGAGGAGCTTCCGGAGAAGGTCTCCGCCATGCTCGGCAAGCTGAAGGACGCCGAGAAGGAGATCGAGAAGTTCCGCGCCGAGAAGGTGCTGCAGGCCGCCGCCGGTCTCGTCGAGTCCGCCAAGGACATCAACGGCGTCGCCGTCGTCACCGGTCAGGTTCCGGACGGCACGACGCCGGACGACCTGCGCAAGCTCGTCCTCGACGTGCGCGGCCGCATCCAGGGCGGACGGGCCGCGGTCGTGGCCCTGTTCACCGTGAACAACGGCAAGCCGCTGACGGTCATCGCCACCAACGAGCCCGCCCGCGAGCGCGGCCTCAAGGCCGGTGACCTGGTCCGTGCCGCTGCCAAGACCCTCGGCGGCGGCGGTGGCGGCAAGCCGGACGTCGCCCAGGGCGGCGGCCAGAACCCGGCCGCCGTCGGCGAGGCCGTCGACGCCGTCGAGCGCCTCGTCGCGGAGACGGCCAAGTAATGCGCAGAGGACGACGTCTCGCCATCGATGTCGGGGACGCCCGCATCGGGGTCGCCTCGTGCGACCCCGACGGGATCCTCGCCACGCCGGTGGAGACCGTCCCCGGCCGGGACATCCCCGCCGCCCAGCGCCGGCTGAAGCAGCTCGTCGAGGAGTACGAGCCGATCGAGGTCGTCGTCGGACTCCCTCGCTCCCTCAAGGGGGGCGAGGGCCCCGCCGCCGTCAAGGTCCGCGGCTTCACCCAGGAACTGGCCCGCATGATCGCGCCGGTTCCGGTGAGGCTCGTCGACGAGCGGATGACGACCGTGACGGCCAGTCAGGGCCTGCGCGCCTCGGGCGTGAAGTCCAAGAAGGGCCGTTCCGTCATCGATCAGGCAGCCGCTGTGATCATCCTCCAGCAGGCACTCGAATCCGAACGGGTGTCAGGTAAAGCTCCGGGCGAGGGCGTCGAAGTGGTCATCTGATCGCGATACGGTAACGTTCCGCGCGATGCGACGGCGTTCGAACAGCCACCGCACAACAAGAGGCGGAACGGAACCCGGGCCCCCCGAGCCCCGGCGAACCGCCGCCTCGCGGCTCTAGGGGATCGATGACTGAGTATGGCCGGGGCCCAGGCTCCGAACCGTGGCATCCGCAGGACCCGTTGTACGGGGACGGCGGATGGGAAGGGCAGCAGGCCGCCCAACCGGGCCACCAGTCTGCCTACGGCGGCCAGCAGCAGCACTACCCGCAGCAGCCGCAGCAGCCGTACGACGAGTGGGGCACCGGCCAACAGGCCTACGGCCAGACGCAGCAGCAGTACCCGCAGCAGTACGGGGGTCAGTCCTACGACACCAATGGTGGGGGCCAGTCGTACGACACCAACGGCGGCGGTCAGTCGTACGACACCAACGGCGGGCAGCAGTCGTACGGCGACGGTTCCTGGGCCACGGGCGCCCAGCCGCACCTGCCCTATCCGGGCGACCCGGCCGACCCCTACGGGCAGCAGGCCGCGGCCTACGGCGACCAGCAGCCGGACTTCTACCAGACGCCGGACGCCTACCCGCCGCCCGAGCCGCCCGCCCGCCGACGCCCCGAGCCCGAGCCGCGCACCGACTGGGACCCGGGCCCCGACCAGGGCGAGAGCGACTTCTTCGCGAGCGGGAACGACGACGACGGCGACGACGACTACGGGGACGAGCCGGGGGACCGGCGCGGACGCGGTGAGCGCAGGGGCCGCGGCGGCAAGGGCGGCAAGAGCAAGAAGAGCCGCAACGGCTGCGCCTGCCTGGTGGTCGCGCTGGTCTTCGGCGGCGGTCTGGCCGGTGTCGGCTACTTCGGGTACCAGTTTTACCAGGATCGTTTCGGCGCGGCCCCGGACTACGCGGGGGACGGCACGAGCCAGATGGTCACCGTGCAGATCCCCAAGGGCGCGCTCGGCTACGAGATCGGCCGGCGGCTGAAGGAGGCCGGCGTCGTCAAGAGCGTCGACGCGTTCGTCTCCGCCCAGTCGCAGAACCCCGACGGCGACACCATCCAGGCCGGCGCCTATCTGCTCAGGAAGCAGATGTCCGCCGCGAGTGCCGTCGAGATGATGCTCGACCCGAAGAGCCAGAACAATGTGATGGTCGCGCCGGGGCAGCGCAACCTCCGCGTCTACAAAACGATCGACGAGAAACTCGGGCTGCCCGCGGGCACCACGAAAAAGGTCTCCGAGACGAAATACGACAGTCTCGGCATGCCGGACTGGGCGAACGACAACAAGGACATCAAGGACCCGCTCGAGGGCTTCCTCTATCCCGGCACCTATCCCGCGGCCAAGGGCATGAAGCCGGAGAGCGTCCTCAAGGAGATGGTCGGCCGCGCCACCGCGAAGTACGAGGAGTACGACCTCGCGGCGAAGGCCGAGGCGCTGAATCTGAAGGACCCGCTGGACGTCCTCACGGTCGCCAGCCTCGTCCAGGCCGAGGGCAAGACGGAGGACGACTACCGCAAGATGGCGGAGGTCATCTACAACCGTCTCAAGCCCACCAACACCGAGACGAATCAGAAACTGCAGTTCGACTCGACGTACAACTACCTGATGAACCAGAGCGACATTCACATCGGGGAAGACGAGATCAACAGCAACCCGGACCCGTACAACACGTACAAGTACCGGGGTCTGCCGCCGGGTCCCATCGGCAATCCCGGTGAAGAGGCCATGCGGGCGACGCTGAATCCCACCGACGACGGCTGGCTCTACTTCGTGGCGACCGACGGTATGCACAACACCGAGTTCGCCAAGACGTACGCGGAACACCAAAGGCTCCTGGACAAATTCAATGCCAACACCGGAAACTGACGCCCGCCGGGCCGCCGTGCTCGGCTCGCCCATCGCCCACTCCCTCTCACCGGTGCTGCACCGCGCCGCGTACGAGGAGCTGGGGCTCGCCCACTGGTCGTACGACCGGTTCGAGGTGGACGAGGCGGCGCTGCCGGGGTTCTTCGCGCAGCTCGGTCCCGAGTGGGCCGGGCTGTCGCTGACCATGCCGCTGAAGCGGGCGGTCATCCCGTTGCTCGACGAGGTCAGCGAGACGGCTCGCTCGGTCGAGGCGGTCAACACCGTGGTGTTCACCGAGGACGGCCGTCGCGTCGGCGACAACACCGACATCCCCGGGATGGTGGCCGCGCTGCGCGAGCACGGCATCGACAAGGTCGACGCCGCCGCGATCCTCGGCGCGGGCGCCACCGCGTCCTCCGCGCTGGCCGCGCTGGCCCGCGTCTGCACCGGCGAGATCTCCGTCTACGTCCGCAGCGAGGCCCGCGCCGCCGAGATGCGCCAGTGGGCCGAGCGGCTGGAGGTGGAGGTCCGCATCGCCGACTGGGCGGACGCCGAGCAGGCCCTGCGTGCCCCGCTGGTCATCGCGACCACCCCGGCCGGCGCCACCGACGCGCTGGCCCCGCTGATCCCCGAACGCCCGGCGGCCCTCTTCGACGTCCTCTACGACCCGTGGCCCACTCAGCTCGCGGCCCGCTGGTCGGCGTACGGCGGTGCCGTGGTGAGCGGTCTCGACCTGCTCGTCCACCAGGCGGTGCTCCAGGTCGAGCAGATGACGGGCCGCTCGCCCGCACCGCTGGCGGCGATGCGGGCGGCGGGCGAGCGGAGTCTTGCCCGGGAATAGTTCCGTATGCGAATACCCGCGTAGCGGAACCCTCAATTCCAGAAGGAATCGTCGTCGACCCGGAATTTGCCGGGCGGACCCCATGGGCCGTTAAGATCCGCGGGGTTCCGCAGGGGGCGGGACCGGGAGGGGAAACGCCGTATGTCCTTTGCTGTGCCGTTGGCGTCCGGGAAGAGCGAGATATTCGAGGCGCTGCTCAAGTTCATGCCCGATTGGGTGCAGATCACCGTGCTGGCGCTGGCGATCCTGGCCCTCGTCATCTCCTGGGGCTTCAAGCTGAAGCGCAGGATCGACCACCGCCGCGCCCTGCGCTCGGGCGTGCCGGTGGCCGTGCCCGCGCAGCGCAGCGGCGCCGACTACCTGGGCCAGTACGCCCCGCAGCCCCAGGTGCAGGCGCAGCAGCCACAGAGCAGCGGCGCCGACTTCCTCGGCTCCTACGCGCCTCAGCAGACCCGCCAGGACGGCACGGTCTGAGCTTCCGGCCCGTCCACGAACCGTCCGCCAGATGGACCGGCGGCCGGTTCCCGGCCGTGGACATGGGAGGATCGGAGACGGCGGGCCCCAGGCCGCGCACCGGGTCCCGCCGTCGCCGTACGCGCGCACATGCGTACGCCGGGCAGTACCGGGGCGCGAGCACTGAGGAGCACCGTTGAGCAGGTTGCGCTGGCTGACCGCGGGGGAGTCCCACGGTCCCGCACTCGTGGCGACGCTGGAGGGCCTTCCCGCCGGCGTGCCGATCACCACGGAGATGGTGGCGGACCACCTGGCCCGGCGCCGGCTCGGTTATGGACGCGGTGCCCGGATGAAGTTCGAGCGGGACGAGGTCACCTTCCTCGGTGGCGTCCGGCACGGTCTCACCCTCGGCTCCCCGGTCGCGGTCATGGTGGGCAACACCGAGTGGCCCAAGTGGGAGAAGGTCATGGCGGCCGACCCGGTCGACCCGGACGAGCTCGCCCAGCTGGCCCGCAACGCGCCGCTCACCCGGCCCCGTCCCGGCCACGCCGACCTCGCGGGCATGCAGAAGTACGGCTTCGAGGAGGCCCGCCCGATCCTGGAGCGCGCCTCCGCCCGTGAGACCGCGGCCCGGGTCGCGCTGGGCGCGGTCGCCCGCTCCTACCTCAAGGAGACGGCCGGCATCGAGATCGTCTCCCACGTCGTCGAGCTGTGCTCCGTGAAGGCCCCGCAGGGTGTCTACCCGACCCCGGCCGACGTCGAGAAGCTGGACGCCGACCCGCTGCGCTGCCTGGACGCCGACACCTCCAAGGCGATGGTGGCCGAGGTCGACCAGGCCCACAAGGACGGCGACACCCTGGGCGGTGTCGTCGAAGTGCTGGCGTACGGCGTCCCGGTCGGCCTCGGCTCGCACGTGCACTGGGACCGCAAGCTGGACGCCCGCCTGGCCGGAGCCCTCATGGGCATCCAGGCCATCAAGGGCGTCGAGATCGGCGACGGCTTCGAGATGGCGCGGGTCCCCGGCTCCAAGGCGCACGACGAGATCGTCAACACGCCCGAGGGCATCCGGCGCGTCTCCGGCCGCGCGGGCGGCACCGAGGGCGGCCTGTCCACGGGCGAGCTGCTGCGCGTGCGGGCCGCGATGAAGCCGATCGCGACCGTGCCGCGCGCCCTGCGGACGGTGGACGTCACCACCGGCGAGCCGGCCCAGGCCCACCACCAGCGCTCCGACGTCTCCGCCGTCCCGGCCGCGGGCATCGTCGCCGAGGCGATGGTCGCCCTGGTCCTGGCCGACGCGGTCGCGGAGAAGTTCGGCGGCGACAGCGTGGCCGAGACCCGCCGCAACGTCACCTCGTACCTCGACAACCTGCACATCCGATGACCGGTCCGGTGGTCGTCCTGATCGGCCCGATGGGCGTGGGCAAGTCCACCGTCGGGCAGCTCCTGGCCGACCGGCTCGGCGTCGGCTACCGGGACACCGACGACGACATCGTCACCGCCGACGGCCGCGCCATCTCCGACATCTTCGTCGAGGAGGGCGAGCCCGCCTTCCGCGCCCTGGAGAAGCAGGCCGTGGCCCGTGCGCTCGCCGAGCACGAGGGCGTCCTCGCGCTCGGCGGCGGTGCGATCCTCGACGCGGACACCCGCGCACTGCTGGCCGGCCATCCGGTCGTCTACCTCTCGATGGACGTCGAGGAGGCGGTCCGGCGCACCGGCCTGAACGTGGCCCGCCCGCTGCTCGCGGTCAACCCCCGCAAGCAGTGGCGCGAGCTGATGGAGGCGCGACGGCACCTGTACGAGGAGGTCGCCACGGCGGTGGTGTCCACGGACGGCCGTACGCCGGAAGAGGTCACCCAAGCAGCCCTGGACGCTTTGGAGTTGAAGGAAGCATGAGCGAGTCGGTGACACGGATCCACGTCGGCGGCGCCGACCCCTACGACGTCCTGGTGGGCCGTCAGCTCCTGGGTGAGCTGGGCGGGTTGATCGGCGACAAGGCCAAGCGGGTCGCGGTCGTCCACCCCGAGGCGCTGGCCGAGACCGGCGAGGCGCTGCGCGCCGACCTGGCCGGCCAGGGCTACGAGGCCGTCGCGATCCAGGTGCCGAACGCGGAGGAGGCCAAGACCGCCGAGGTCGCCGCCTACTGCTGGAAGGCGCTGGGCCAGTCCGGCTTCACCCGCACGGACGTGGTGGTCGGTGTGGGCGGCGGCGCCACCACGGACCTGGCGGGCTTCGTGGCCGCGACCTGGCTGCGCGGCGTGCGCTGGATCGCCATCCCCACCACCGTCCTGGCGATGGTGGACGCGGCCGTCGGCGGCAAGACCGGCATCAACACGGCCGAGGGCAAGAACCTGGTCGGCGCCTTCCACCCGCCGGCCGGCGTCCTGTGCGACCTGGCGGCGCTGGACTCCCTCCCGGTCAACGACTACGTCTCCGGACTGGCGGAGATCATCAAGGCCGGCTTCATCGCCGACCCGGTGATCCTCGACCTGATCGAGGCCGACCCCGAGGGCGCACGCACCCCGGCGGGCCCCCACACGGCGGAACTCATCCAGCGCTCCATCCAGGTCAAGGCGGATGTGGTGTCCTCCGACCTGAAGGAGGCGGGCCTGCGGGAGATCCTCAACTACGGACACACCCTCGCCCACGCCATCGAGAAGAACGAGCGCTACAAGTGGCGCCACGGCGCCGCGGTCGCGGTCGGCATGCACTTCGCCGCCGAACTCGGCCGTGTGGCGGGCCGTCTGGACGATGCGACGGCGGACCGACACCGCACGATTCTGGAGTCGGTCGGGCTGCCGCTGCACTACCGCTACGACCAGTGGCCCAAGCTGCTGGAGACGATGAAGGTCGACAAGAAGTCCCGCGGCGACCTGCTGCGCTTCATCGTGCTGGACGGTCTGGCCAAGCCCACCGTGCTGGAGGGCCCGGACCCCGCGGTGCTGCTCGCCGCGTACGGCGAAGTGGGCCAGTAAGCGGGAGTCCGCCCGATTCGCCTGCGCATCCGGGCACTTGTGACCGCCCCCGGCCGTTCACCAAAGGACGGCCGGGGGCGGTACCGTTCGGTAGGGAGCGGGCCTGCCCCGCCGCAACCGCCAATTGCCTGTACGAGACGGAGTGGCACCGGATGCAGCACGCAGTGGGGTCTCCGCTGCCGCCGCCCCACCAGCCGGGGCACGGACCGGCCGCCGACTGGGCGTCGGCCGCACACCAGCAGGGCCGTCACCACCCGGTTCCCCCACCGCCCCCGGCCCCCGGCTTCAGCGCGCCGCCCCCCGGGCAGATGCCGCCCGCCCCGGTGGACACCACCGGCCATGTCGCGCTGCCGCCCGGCGGCCCGGTGCCCGTGCCGAGTCCGCTGCCTCCCGCCAACGCGGCGCCGGACCCCCTGACCACCACCATGGCTGTGCTGCTCATCGGCCCCGCGGGCGCGGGCAAGACGTCCGTCGCCAAGTACTGGGCCGACCACCGCCGGGTGCCCACGGCCCACATCAGCCTCGACGACGTCCGCGAATGGGTCCGCTCCGGCTTCGCCGACCCCCGGTCCGGCTGGAACGACCACTCCGAGGCCCAGTACCGCCTCGCCCGCCGCACCTGCGGTTTCTCCGCCCGCAACTTCCTCGCCAACGGCATCTCCTGCATCCTCGACGACGCTGTCTTTCCCGACCGGCCCGTGGTCGGCCTCGGCGGCTGGAAGCGCCACGTGGGTCCCGGCCTGCTGCCGGTGGTCCTTCTTCCCGGACTCGAGATCGTCCTGGAGCGCAACGCCGAACGCTCGGGCAATCGCCGCCTCTCCGACGAGGAGGTCGCCCGCATCCACGGCCGTATGGCCGGCTGGTACGGCTCCGGCCTCCCCATCATCGACAACTCCCAACTCGACGTCCCCGGCACGGCCCGCGTCCTCGACGAGGTCCTCGCCCGCTCGATCGCCAGCCCACCCAAGTGGTGACCCCCACCTGACGGACTCCGGCGTCCCGCCGCTGCCGTCTTTCCCGCCGTCTCGCCGCTGCGCGGCCTTCTCCCACCCACGCACCGCCCGTGACAGCCGGCCAAGAGGCTCGGCTCTCCTTCTGTGGTTGCTCGCCGTCGGCGGCTGTCCCGCCGTGGGTGGTCGCATACGCCGGAGCCGGAACCCCGTCGGCGGTGCGGGCGCCCACCGGCGGGAGTGGGGCGTGGGGGTGCGGCGCAGCCCGGCGCTTAGCTGGTTACCACCCAAGTTCGACGCGTAGATGCCCTAGGGGCCAGACCCGCGCCGGGCTCGCCGCGCCCCCACGCCCCCGAACCACCCACCGGCGCAGGCACCGCCCCACCGGCGCCGAGGCCGTCCACCGGCGGTAGCGGCGACCCCGCACGGCCCGGAGGCCTCCCACCGGCAGCAGCCCACGCCACCGGCATGGAACCCGCCCACCGGCAGCAGCAGACCCAAATCGGCCCCGCGCCCGCCCACCGGCTCAGGCAGCGCCCCACCGGTGCCGAACCCACCCACCGCCAGAGCCGGCACCCCCCCGGCGCCCAGCCCGCCCACCGGCAGAAGCGGCGACCCCCGCCCGACCCCGTATGGCTGTCCCGACCGGCGACATTCGGCCACCCCTCGTACGCTCGGTTCATGTCAGAGGTGCACGCATCACGCCGAACGCGGCTAAGAGAGCGCTGCAACGCGGCCGGCAGCGCGGCGGCGCTGATCTCCCGGCCCGCCAATGTGCGGTACCTCGCGGGCGCGGCCCCGCAGGGTGCCGTACTCCTCCTCGGAAAGCACGAGGACCTCCTCGTCTGCACCGGCCCCCCGGACGACCGCCCCTCCGACGGCCGCCCCGACGAGGCGCTGCGCGTGCACACGCTGCCCGTCCTCACCGGCGACGCCGCGGTGGCCGCGGCCGACCTCGCGCAGAGCCAGGGCGCCGACTCCCTGGCCGTGGAGGAGCACCACCTCACCGTGGCCCGGCACCGGGCCCTCCGCTCCGTGGCGCCCGACCTCCGCCTGGCCGACCTCGGCGGAGCCGTCGAGCAGCTGAGGGTCGTCAAGGACGAGGAGGAGATCTCCTGCCTCCGCATCGGCGCCGAGATCGCCGACCAGGCGCTCGGCGAGTTGCTGGAGTCCATCCTCGTCGGCCGCACCGAACGCCACCTCGCGCTCGAACTCGAACGCCGCCTGGTCGACCACGGCGCCGACGGCCCCGCGTTCCCCACCTCCGTGGCCACCGGCCCCCATGCCGGCCGCCGGGCCCACCGCCCCACCGACCGCCGCGTCGAGGAGGGCGACTTCCTCTCGGTCTGCCTGGGCGCCACCTACCGCGGCTACCGCTGCGAGATCGGCCGCACCTTCGTCATCGGCACCACCCCGGCGGACTGGCAGATCGAGCTGTACGACCTCGTCTTCGCCGCCCAGCGCGCCGGACGGGAGAGCCTGGTCCCGGGCGCCGCGTACCGTGACGTGGACCGCGCGGCACGCCACGTACTGGACTCGGCGGGCTATGCGGAAGGCCTCCCACCGCTCACCGGTCACGGCGTGGGACTCGAAATCGACGAGGACCCTCAGCTGACCCCCGCGGCCATGGGTAAACTGGACGCTTGCGTGCCGGTCACCGTCGAACCGGGGGTCCACCTCCCGGGCCGGGGCGGCGTCCGGATCGATGACACGCTCGTCGTACGCCCTGAGGCGGACGGCGGACCCGAGCTACTCACCATCACGACCAAGGAGCTGCTCGCGCTGTAGGCGCTTGCCCCGGGGTCGTCCACGTCAGTCCAGGAGATTCCGCAACCGTGGCTTCCACGAACGACCTCAAGAACGGCATGGTGCTCAAGCTCGAAGGCGGCCAGCTCTGGTCCGTCGTCGAGTTCCAGCACGTCAAGCCCGGCAAGGGCCCGGCCTTCGTGCGCACCAAGCTCAAGAACGTGCTCTCCGGCAAGGTCGTCGACAAGACCTTCAACGCCGGCGTCAAGGTCGAGACGGCCACTGTCGACAAGCGCACCATGCAGTTCTCGTACATGGACGGCGAGTACTTCGTCTTCATGGACATGGACACCTACGACCAGCTCATGGTCGACCGCAAGGCCGTCGGCGACGCCGCGAACTTCCTGATCGAGGGCTTCGAGGCCACGGTCGCCCAGCACGAGGGCGAGGTGCTCTTCGTCGAGCTGCCGGCCGCCGTCGAGCTGACGATCCAGGAGACCGAGCCGGGCGTCCAGGGCGACCGCTCCACCGGTGGCACCAAGCCCGCCACCCTGGAGACCGGCCACCAGATCCAGGTCCCGCTCTTCATCACCACCGGTGAGAAGATCAAGGTCGACACCCGCACCAGCGACTACCTCGGCCGGGTGAACAGCTAACCGTGGCTGCCCGCAACACGGCCCGCAAGCGCGCCTTCCAGATCCTCTTCGAGGGCGACCAGCGCGGCGCCGACGTCCTGACGGTCCTCGCGGACTGGATCCGGCTCTCCCGGGCCGACACCCGGCAGCCGCCGGTGAGCGAGTACACGATGCAGCTGGTCGAGGGGTACGCCGAGCACGCGACCCGCATCGACGAGCTGATCGCCCAGTACTCGGTCGGCTGGACGCTCGACCGGATGCCGGTCGTCGACCGCAACATCCTGCGCCTGGGTGCGTACGAGCTGATCTGGGTCGACGAGACGCCGGACGCCGTGGTGCTCGACGAGATGGTGCAGCTGGCCAAGGAGTTCTCCACGGACGAGTCGCCCTCGTTCGTCAACGGCCTCCTCGGCCGTCTGAAGGAGCTCAAGCCGCAGCTCCGCCGAGGGTAGGCAGCGGCGCATCAGCCAAGGGGCGCTGGGGAACGCCGGCGGCCGCGGGTAGTCCGTGGCTGGTCGCGCAGTTCCCCGCGCCCCTTTGGTATGCCGTTCCTCGCAGCTGGTATGCCGTCCCCCGCAGCGTCACCAGCGCACACAAAACACCGCCGGGGTGGTGGGACCCGTACGGTCCCACCACCCCGGCGGTACGTTTCTGCTCAAGTGGCGGAGCGCTCAGCTCTCCTCGTGGGAGACCGCGCGCCGCGCGTCCGCGTCCAGGACACCCCAGCTGATCAGCTGCTCGGTGAGGACCGACGGGGACTGGTCGTAGATGACGGCGAGGGTGCGCAGGTCGTCCTGGCGGATCGACAGCACCTTGCCGTTGTAGTCACCGCGCTGGGACTGGATCGTCGCCGCGTAGCGCTGCAGGGGGCCCGCCTTCTCGGCCGGCACCGTGGCCAGCCGCTCCAGGTCCAGGACCAGCTTCGGCGGGGGCTCGGCGGCGCCGCCCGGGGTCGTGCCCGGAAGCAGCTCCTGCACCGGCACGCCGTAGAAATCCGCCAACTCGGCGAGGCGCTGCACGGTCACGGCACGGTCGCCGCGCTCGTACGAACCGACCACGACGGCCTTCCAGCGCCCCTGGGACTTCTCCTCCACACCGTGGAGGGAAAGGCCCTGCTGGGTGCGGATGGCCCGGAGCTTGGCCCCGAGCTGTTTGGCGTATTCGCTGGACATATAGCTCCCCGGCACTGGGTCGACGCGGCCGGCTTGGTTTCCGTGCCGCGCGGCTGGTAACTCACTGTGAGGTTACGCAGCGTTACTCTGCTGCGTCAAGCCGAATGGTCCGCACCGGCTCTTCCATGGTCGTGGGGGCCCATTGGGCCAAGGGGGTGACGCGAGGTGCCCCCGGGGCCTGCTACGGTGGATGGCGCAATCTCGACGTCCTTTAAGGTCCGTCCCGTGAGGCGGAGAAGGAGGTCCGTTTCGTATGGACAAGAACGACAAGAACCAGGATGCGCAAGCGTCCGATGCACGGCCCGTTCTCGAAGGCCCTGACATCGCGCGGGTACTGACCCGCATCGCCCACGAGATCGTCGAACGCGCCAAGGGCGCCGACGACGTGGTGCTCCTCGGCATCCCGACCCGCGGCGTCTTCCTCGCCCAGCGGCTCGCGGTCAAGCTGGAGCAGATCACCGAGCGCAAGGTCCCCGTCGGCTCGCTGGACATCACCATGTACCGCGACGACCTGCGCATGCACCCGCCGCGCGCGCTGGCCCGCACGGAGATCCCCGGCGACGGCATCGACGGCAAGCTCGTCGTCCTCGTCGACGACGTGCTCTTCTCCGGCCGCACCATCCGCGCCGCACTCGACGCCCTGAACGACATCGGGCGCCCCCGCGCGGTGCAGCTCGCGGTCCTCGTCGACCGCGGCCACCGCGAACTGCCCATCCGCGCCGACTACGTCGGCAAGAACCTCCCCACGTCGCTGCGGGAGACGGTCAAGGTCCAGCTCGCCGAGGAGGACGGTCGCGACACCGTGCTGCTCGGTGTGAAGCCGGCCGCCCAGTAGCCAGTCAGGCGCAGGGCCCGCTTCGGCGTGCCCGCAGCTGCGCCGCTCTGCCCTGCTGCGCCCTCTGGGGGCATCCCCCAGGACCCCCGGATCCCGATCACTGCCTTACGGAGCCTGACAGATGCAGCGTCATCTCATCTCGGCCGCCGACCTCACCCGCGACGACGCCGTCCTGATCCTCGACACCGCCGAGGAGATGGCCCGGGTCGCCGACCGGCCGATCAAGAAGCTGCCGACCCTGCGCGGCCGCACCGTCGTGAACCTCTTCTTCGAGGACTCCACCCGCACGCGTATCTCCTTCGAGGCCGCCGAGAAGCGGCTGTCGGCGGACGTCATCAACTTCACCGCCAAGGGTTCGAGCGTCTCCAAGGGCGAGTCCCTGAAGGACACCGCCCAGACGCTGGAGGCCATGGGTGTCGACGCCGTCGTCATCCGGCACGGCGCCTCCGGAGCGCCGTACCGCCTGGCCACCTCGGGCTGGATCGACGCCCACGTCATCAACGCCGGTGACGGCACCCACCAGCACCCCACCCAGGCGCTGCTCGACGCCTTCACCATGCGCCGCCGCCTCGTCGGCCGGGACGCCGGCCTCGGCCAGGACCTGTCGGGCAGGCGCATCACGATCGTCGGCGACGTCCTGCACAGCCGGGTCGCCCGCTCCAACGTGGACCTGCTGCACACCCTCGGCGCCGAGGTCACCCTGGTCGCCCCGCCCACCCTGGTGCCGGTCGGCGTCGAGACCTGGCCGTGCGAGGTGTCGTACGACCTGGACAGGACGCTTCCCAAGTCCGACGCGGTGATGATGCTGCGCGTGCAGCGCGAGCGGATGAACGCCGCCTTCTTCCCCACCGAGCGCGAGTACTCGCGCCGCTACGGCCTGGACGGCGACCGCATGGCGCGGCTGCCCGAGCACGCCATCGTGATGCACCCCGGCCCGATGGTCCGCGGCATGGAGATCACCGCCGAGGTCGCCGACTCCGACCGCTGCACCGTCGTCGAGCAGGTCGCCAACGGCGTGTCCATCCGGATGGCCGTCCTGTATCTGCTGCTCGGCGGAAACGAGCCCGCCGTCACCCACGCCCGCACCACCGAGGAGAAGTAAGACATGAGCAAGATCCTTATCCGTGGTGCGAAGGTGCTCGGCGGCGAGGCGCAGGACGTCCTGATCGACGGCGAGATCATCGCCGAGGTCGGCCAGGGCCTGTCCGCCGAGGACGCCGTGGTCGTCGAGGCGGCCGGCCAGGTGCTGCTGCCGGGCCTGGTCGACCTGCACACCCATCTGCGCGAGCCGGGCCGCGAGGACTCCGAGACCGTCCTGACCGGCACCCGCGCGGCCGCCTCCGGCGGCTACACCGCCGTGTTCGCGATGGCCAACACCTTCCCCGTGGCCGACACCGCCGGTGTCGTCGAGCAGGTCTACCGGCTCGGCCAGGAGCACGGCTACTGCGACGTGCAGCCGATCGGCGCCGTCACCGTCGGCCTGGAGGGCAGGAAGCTCGCCGAGCTGGGCGCCATGCACGAGTCGGCCGCCGGGGTCACCGTCTTCTCCGACGACGGCAAGTGCGTCGACGACGCCGTGATCATGCGCCGCGCGCTGGAGTACGTGAAGGCCTTCGGCGGCGTCGTCGCCCAGCACGCGCAGGAGCCGCGGCTGACCGAGGGCGCCCAGATGAACGAGGGCATCGTCTCCGCCGAGCTGGGCCTGGGCGGCTGGCCGGCCGTCGCCGAGGAGTCGATCATCGCCCGCGATGTGCTCCTCGCCGAGCACGTCGGCTCGCGCGTGCACATCTGCCACCTGTCGACCGCCGGCTCCGTCGAGATCGTCCGCTGGGCCAAGTCCCGCGGCATCGACGTCACCGCCGAGGTCACCCCGCACCATCTGCTCCTCACCGACGAGCTGGTGCGCAGCTACAACCCCGTCTACAAGGTCAACCCGCCGCTGCGCACCGAGCGTGACGTGATGGCGCTGCGCGAGGCGCTCGCCGACGGCACGATCGACATCGTCGCCACCGACCACGCCCCGCACCCGCACGAGGACAAGGACTGCGAGTGGGCCGCCGCCGCGATGGGCATGGTCGGCCTGGAGACCGCGTTGTCAGTGGTCCAGGAGACGATGGTGAAGACGGGCCTGCTGGACTGGGCCGGGGTCGCCGACCGGATGTCCTTCAAGCCTGCCCGGATCGGGCAGGCGAAGGGCCACGGACGTCCCGTCTCGGCTGGTGAGCCCGCCAACCTCACGCTCGTCGACACGGAATACCGTGGCCAGGTGGACCCCGCGGGCTTCGCCTCCCGCAGCCGCAACACTCCGTACGAGGGGCGTGAGCTGCCGGGCCGTGTCACGCACACGTGGCTGCGGGGCAAGGCCACCCTCGTCGACGGGAAGCTCACGTGACACCTGTAATCCTGCTGGCCGCCGAGAAGAAATCGGCCGAGGTCACCGACTGGGCCGCCCGGCTCGGCTGGGTGATCGGGCTCGCGCTCTTCGTCGCGCTCGTCTACTGGCTGATGCGCGAGGGCTGGAAGTGGCGCGGCACGCTCCAGAGCGACCTGCCGGAGCTGCCCAGCGCGCCGGAGTCGACCGGCCCGGTGAAACTGAAGCTGAGCGGCCGCTACCACGGCTCCACCACCGCGGGTCAGTGGCTCGACCGCATCGTGGCGCACGGCCTGGGCACCCGCAGCAGGGCCGAGCTCACGCTGACCGACGCGGGACTGGACGTCGTACGACCGGGAGCGACGGACTTCTTCGTCCCCCGTGAGGCGCTGCGCGAGGCCCGGCTCGACAAGGGCATCGCCGGCAAGGTCCTCACCGAGGGCGGACTGCTCGTGGTGACCTGGGCGCACGGCGGCAAGCTGCTCGACTCCGGGTTCCGCTCCGACCACGCGGCCGAGCACAACGAGTGGGTCGCCACCCTCAACTCCATGATCGAATCCAACAGCACGGAAGGCGCCGAACGATGACGACCTCCACAAGGGGAACGAAGGTTCCCGCCGTACTCGTCCTGGAGGACGGCCGGACCTTCCGCGGCCGCGCCTACGGGGCCGTGGGGGTGACCTTCGGCGAGGCCGTGTTCTCCACCGGTATGACCGGCTACCAGGAGACCCTCACCGACCCCTCGTACCACCGCCAGGTCGTCGTGATGACGGCCCCGCACGTCGGCAACACCGGCGTCAACGACGAGGACCCCGAGTCCCAGCGCATCTGGGTCGCCGGCTACGTGGTGCGCGACCCCGCGCGCGTGCCCTCCAACTGGCGCTCCCGGCGCTCGCTGGACGAGGAGCTGCGCCAGCAGGGAGTCGTCGGCATCTCCGGCGTCGACACCCGCGCCCTCACCCGCCACCTGCGCGAGCGCGGCGCCATGCGCGTCGGCATCTTCTCCGGCAACGCCCTGCCGGACGAGGGCACCATGCTCGCCGAGGTCCGCCAGGCCCCCGAGATGGAGGGCGCGGACCTGTCGGCGGAGGTCGCCACCAAGGAGGCGTACGTCGTCCCCGCGATCGGCGAGAAGAAGTTCACCGTCGCCGCCGTCGACCTCGGCATCAAGGGCATGACCCCGCACCGCATGGCCGAGCGCGGCATCGAGGTGCACGTGCTGCCCGCCACGGCGACCGCCGAGGACGTGTACGCGGTGAACCCCGACGGCGTGTTCTTCTCCAACGGACCCGGCGACCCGGCCACCGCCGACCACCCGGTCTCCGTGATGCGAGCCGTCCTGGAGCGGGGCACCCCGCTGTTCGGCATCTGCTTCGGCAACCAGATCCTCGGCCGCGCGCTCGGCTTCGGCACCTACAAGCTGAAGTACGGCCACCGCGGCATCAACCAGCCGGTGCAGGACCGTACGACCGGCAAGGTCGAGATCACCGCGCACAACCACGGCTTCGCCGTCGACGCCCCGCTCGAGAAGGCGACCGACACCCCCTTCGGCCGCGTCGAGGTCTCCCACGTCTGCCTCAACGACAACGTGGTGGAGGGTCTCCAGCTCCTCGACAAGCCGGCCTTCAGCGTCCAGTACCACCCCGAGGCGGCCGCGGGTCCCCACGACGCCGCGTACCTGTTCGACCGCTTCGTGAAGCTCATGGAGGGCCAGCGTGCCTAAGCGCACCGATATCCAGTCCGTCCTGGTCATCGGCTCCGGCCCGATCGTCATCGGCCAGGCCGCCGAGTTCGACTACTCCGGCACCCAGGCATGCCGGGTCCTGAAGTCCGAGGGCCTTCGGGTCATCCTCGTGAACTCCAACCCGGCGACGATCATGACCGACCCGGAGATCGCCGACGCCACCTACGTCGAGCCGATCACCCCCGAGTTCGTCGAGAAGATCATCGCCAAGGAGCGCCCCGACGCCCTGCTGCCCACCCTGGGCGGCCAGACGGCCCTGAACACCGCGATCTCCATGCACGAGCAGGGTGTGCTGGAGAAGTACGGCGTCGAGCTGATCGGCGCCAACGTCGAGGCCATCAACAAGGGCGAGGACCGCGACCTCTTCAAGGACGTCGTCGAGGAGGTCCGCAAGAAGATCGGGCACGGCGAGTCCGCCCGCTCGGTCATCTGCCACTCCATGGACGACGTCCTCGCGGGCGTCGAGACGCTCGGCGGCTACCCGGTCGTCGTGCGCCCCTCCTTCACCATGGGCGGCGCCGGCTCCGGCTTCGCGCACGACGAGGAGGAGCTGCGCCGCATCGCAGGCCAGGGCCTCACGCTCTCCCCGACCACCGAGGTGCTCCTGGAGGAGTCCATCCTCGGCTGGAAGGAGTACGAGCTGGAGCTGATGCGCGACAAGCACGACAACGTCGTGGTCGTCTGCTCCATCGAGAACTTCGACCCGATGGGCGTGCACACCGGTGACTCGATCACCGTCGCCCCGGCGATGACCCTCACCGACCGCGAGTACCAGGTGCTGCGCGACGTCGGCATCGCGATCATCCGCGAGGTCGGCGTCGACACCGGCGGCTGCAACATCCAGTTCGCGGTGAACCCCGAGGACGGTCGCGTGATCGTCATCGAGATGAACCCGCGTGTCTCCCGGTCGAGCGCCCTCGCCTCCAAGGCGACCGGCTTCCCGATCGCCAAGATCGCCGCAAAGCTCGCCGTCGGCTACACCCTCGACGAAATCCCGAACGACATCACGCAGGAGACCCCGGCCTCCTTCGAGCCCACGCTCGACTACGTGGTCGTCAAGGCCCCGCGCTTCGCGTTCGAGAAGTTCCCGCAGGCCGACTCCACGCTGACCACCACCATGAAGTCGGTCGGCGAGGCCATGGCCATCGGCCGCAACTTCACCGAGGCCTTCCAGAAGGCGCTGCGCTCGCTGGAGAAGAAGGGCAGCCAGTTCACCTTCGTCGGCGAGGCGGGCGACAAGGACACGCTGCTGCGCGAGTCCGTCCGCCCCACCGACGGCCGCATCAACACCGTCATGCAGGCCATCCGCGCGGGCGCCACCCCGGAGGAGATCTTCGAGTACACGAAGATCGACCCCTGGTTCGTCGACCAGCTCTTCCTCATCAAGGAGATCGCGGACGAGCTGGCCGAGGCGCCCGAGCTGACCCGCGAGCTGCTCGCCGAGGCCAAGCGGCACGGCTTCTCCGACCAGCAGATCGCCGAGATCCGCGGCCTGCGCGAGGACGTCGTCCGCGAGGTCCGGCACGCCCTCGGTGTCCGCCCGGTCTACAAGACGGTCGACACCTGCGCCGCCGAGTTCGCCGCGAAGACGCCGTACTTCTACTCCTCCTACGACGAGGAGACCGAGGTCGCGCAGCGCGAGAAGCCGGCCGTCATCATCTTGGGCTCCGGCCCGAACCGCATCGGCCAGGGCATCGAGTTCGACTACTCCTGCGTCCACGCCTCCTTCGCGCTGAGCGAGGCGGGCTACGAGACCGTGATGGTCAACTGCAACCCGGAGACCGTCTCCACCGACTACGACACCTCCGACCGCCTGTACTTCGAGCCGCTGACGCTGGAAGACGTGCTGGAGATCGTCCACGCGGAGGCGCAGGCCGGCCCGATCGCGGGCGTCGTCGTGCAGCTCGGCGGCCAGACCCCGCTGGGCCTGTCGCAGGCGCTGAAGGACAACGGCGTGCCGATCGTCGGCACCTCCCCGGAGGCCATCCACGCCGCCGAGGACCGCGGCGCCTTCGGCCGCGTGCTCGCCGAGGCGGGCCTGCCGGCCCCCAAGCACGGCACCGCCACCACCTTCGCCGAGGCCAAGGCCATCGCCGACGAGATCGGCTACCCGGTCCTGGTGCGCCCGTCGTACGTCCTCGGCGGCCGTGGCATGGAGATCGTCTACGACGAGACGCGCCTGGCCAGCTACATCGCCGAGTCGACCGAGATCAGCCCCTCCCGGCCGGTCCTCGTCGACCGGTTCCTGGACGACGCGATCGAGATCGACGTCGACGCGCTCTACGACGGCCAGGAGCTCTACCTCGGCGGCGTCATGGAGCACATCGAGGAGGCCGGCATCCACTCCGGCGACTCGGCGTGCGCCCTGCCCCCGATCACCCTCGGCGGCTTCGACATCAAGCGCCTGCGCGCCTCCACCGAGGCCATCGCCAAGGGTGTCGGGGTGCGCGGCCTGATCAACATCCAGTTCGCGATGGCCGGCGACATTCTCTACGTCCTGGAGGCCAACCCGCGCGCGTCGCGCACGGTCCCCTTCACCTCCAAGGCGACCGCGGTGCCGCTGGCGAAGGCCGCCGCCCGTATCTCGCTGGGCGCGACCATCGCCGAGCTGCGTGCCGAGGGCCTGCTCCCGGCCAACGGCGACGGCGGCGAGCTGCCGCTGGACGCGCCGATCTCGGTCAAGGAGGCCGTGATGCCGTGGTCGCGCTTCCGCGACATCCACGGCCGCGGTGTGGACACCGTCCTCGGCCCGGAGATGCGCTCCACCGGCGAGGTCATGGGCATCGACTCGGTCTTCGGCACGGCGTACGCCAAGTCGCAGGCCGGCGCCTACGGCCCGCTGCCCACCAAGGGCCGCGCGTTCATCTCGGTCGCCAACCGCGACAAGCGCTCGATGATCTTCCCGGCGCGCGAGCTGGTCGCCCACGGCTTCGAGCTGCTCGCCACCTCCGGCACCGCCGAGGTCCTCAAGCGCAACGGCATCAACGCCACGGTCGTGCGCAAGCAGTCCGAGGGCACCGGCCCGAACGGCGAGAAGACCATCGTCCAGCTCATCCACGACGGCGAGGTCGACCTCATCGTCAACACGCCGTACGGCACCGGCGGCCGCCTCGACGGCTACGAGATCCGTACGGCGGCCGTGGCACGGTCGGTGCCGTGCCTGACGACGGTCCAGGCGCTCGCCGCGGCCGTCCAGGGCATCGACGCCCTCAACCACGGGGACGTGGGCGTCCGATCGCTCCAGGAACACGCCGAACACCTGACCGCGGCCCGCGACTAGCAGCCGAAGAGGGGGACACCGGAAACGGTGTCCCCCTCTTCATGAGGACCGACACCATGTACAAGCTTCTGTTCAACCTCCTCTTCAAGCGCATGGACCCCGAGAAGGCCCACTACCTGGCCTTCCGCTGGATCCGCCTCGCCGCCCGCATCCCGGTGCTGCGCACGTTCGTCGCGGCCGTCCTCGCGCCCCGTCACAAGGAGCTGCGCACGGAGGCCTTCGGGCTGCGCATGCACGGCCCCTTCGGACTCGCGGCCGGGTTCGACAAGAACGCGGTGGCGATCGACGGGATGTCGATGCTGGGCTTCGACCACGTCGAGATCGGCACGGTCACCGGCGAGCCGCAGCCGGGCAACCCCAAGAAGCGGCTGTTCCGCCTGGTCGCCGACCGGGCGCTGATCAACCGCATGGGCTTCAACAACGACGGCTCGCTGGCCGTCGCCGCCCGCCTGGCCTCCCGCAACCCGGTCTTCAGGACGGTCGTGGGCGTCAACATCGGCAAGACCAAGGTCGTCCCCGAGGACGAGGCGGTCCTGGACTACGTGAAGTCGGCCGAGCGCCTCGCGCCGTACGCCGACTACCTGGTCGTGAACGTCTCCTCGCCCAACACGCCCGGCCTGCGCAACCTCCAGGCCACCGAGGCGCTGCGCCCGCTGCTGAGCGCCGTACGCGAGGCCGCCGATCGGATGGTCACCACGCGCCGGGTGCCGCTGCTGGTCAAGATCGCGCCGGACCTCGCCGACGAGGACATCGACGCCGTCGCCGACCTCGCGGTCGAGCTGGGCCTGGACGGGATCATCGCCACGAACACCACCATCGCCCGCGAGGGCCTCGGTTTGAAATCCGAACCCTCTCTGGTCAAGGAGACCGGCGGCCTGTCCGGCGCGCCCCTGAAGGCCCGCTCCCTGGAGGTGCTGCGCCGCCTCTACGCGCGCGTGGGCGACCGGCTCACCCTGGTCGGCGTCGGCGGCATCGAGAACGCCGAGGACGCCTGGCAGCGCATCCTGGCCGGCGCCACGCTGGTCCAGGGCTACAGCGCCTTCATCTACGAGGGCCCCTTCTACAGTCGCGCCATCCACAAGGGCCTCGCCGCCCGTCTGCGCCAGAGCCCCTACGCCACCCTCGCCGACGCCGTCGGCGCCGACGTGAGGAAGCCCCGATGACCGGCATGAGCCCCCTCGAGCCCTTCGGTGCCCGACTGCGCCGCGCCATGGACGAGCGCGGCCCGCTGTGTGTGGGCATCGACCCGCACGCCTCCCTCCTGTCGGAGTGGGGCCTGAACGACGATGTGGCGGGCCTGGAGCGGTTCAGCCGTACCGTCGTGGAGGCCACGGCCGACCGGGTCGCCGTGCTCAAGCCGCAGAGCGCGTTCTTCGAGCGCTTCGGCTCGCGCGGGGTCGCCGTCCTGGAGAAGTCCGTCGAGGAGGCCCGCGCGGCCGGTGCCCTGGTCGTGATGGACGCCAAGCGCGGCGACATCGGCTCGACCATGGCCGCCTACGCCGAGGCCTTCCTGCGCAAGGACTCGCCGCTGTTCTCGGACGCGCTGACGGTGTCGCCGTACCTCGGCTACGGCTCGCTGAGCCCGGCCGTCGCGATGGCCCGGGAGGCCGGCGCGGGTCTGTTCGTGCTCGCGCTGACCTCCAACCCGGAGGGCGGCGAGGTCCAGCACGCGGTGCGCGCCGACGGGAGGAACATCGGCGCGACCATGCTGCGGCACCTGGCCGCCGAGAACGCGGGGGAGGAGCCGCTGGGCTCCTTCGGCGCGGTGGTCGGCGCCACGCTGGGCGACCTGTCGTCGTACGACCTGGACATCAACGGTCCGCTCCTCGCGCCGGGCATCGGGGCCCAGGGGGCGACTCCGGCGGACCTTCCGCGGGTGTTCGGGGCGGCCGTGCGCAATGTAGTGCCGAACGTCAGTCGGGGGGTGCTGCGGCAGGGTCCCGACGTCAGCGCGCTGCGGGCGGCCGCGGACCGGTTCGCGGAGGAGATCCGGTCGGCGGTCGCGGCCGGCTGAGTGCGCCTGGACGCGCGTTCGAGGGGTCGGATGAGCGGTCCGGGACGGACTTGAGCCTGGATACATTCTCAAATCCGGGGCAGTATGTCTGAAATATCCTGTCCTGACAGAGGCTGACCAGGACTTTTCCTCTGTTCTCGCTGACTCTGGCGGACTTGACCGCTAGTCTCCGACGAGAGAGCGGGCAAGCGTGTTGCTCGTGGCTCCCCAGGTGTGGGGCGACTAGGTTCCTCACCGGTCCGTATCCGACAGTTCGACATCCGAGGTGACGTAGGCGTGGCTCTTCCGCCCCTTACCCCCGAACAGCGCGCAGCCGCGCTCGAAAAGGCCGCCGCGGCTCGCCGGGAGCGGGCCGAGGTCAAGAATCGACTCAAGCACTCCGGCGCCTCCCTTCACGAGGTCATCAAGCAGGGCCAGGAGAACGACGTCATCGGCAAGATGAAGGTCTCCGCCCTGCTCGAGTCCCTGCCGGGCGTGGGCAAGGTCCGCGCCAAGCAGATCATGGAGCGACTCGGCATCTCCGAGAGCCGCCGCGTGCGTGGTCTCGGGTCCAACCAGATCGCCTCCCTGGAGCGCGAGTTCGGCAGCACCGGTTCCTGACGTTCGGGGCTCTCGGGACCGACGTCCCGGGCACCCCGCGATTGCTGGAATAATCGCTGCATGAGTGAACGTCCGCGGCTGACCGTGCTCTCCGGCCCCTCCGGGGTCGGCAAGAGCACGGTCGTCGCTCATATGCGCAAGGAACACCCCGAGGTCTGGCTCTCGGTGTCGGCGACGACCCGCAAGCCCCGCCCGGGCGAGCAGCATGGTGTCCACTACTTCTTCGTCACCGACGAGGAGATGGACAAGCTGATCGCCAACGGCGAGCTGCTGGAGTGGGCCGAGTTCGCCGGCAACCGCTACGGCACCCCGCGCGCCGCGGTGCTGGAGCGCCTGGAGTCGGGCGAGCCCGTCCTCCTGGAGATCGACCTCCAGGGTGCCCGGCAGGTCCGCGAGTCGATGCCCGAGGCCCAGCTGGTGTTCCTGGCTCCGCCCTCCTGGGAGGAGCTGGTGCGCAGGCTCACCGGCCGGGGCACCGAGCCGCCCGAGGTCATCGAGCGGCGACTGGACGCGGCGAAGGTCGAACTGGCGGCCGAGCCGGAGTTCCACGAGACCCTGGTCAACACCTCCGTCGAGGATGTGGCGCGTGAGCTGCTAGCCTTGATGGATGTTGTGTGATCGTTTCCGGTCACCCTCGCTGAATCTGCATCTTTCCCATCCATCGGAAGGTAGAGCGTGTCCTCTTCCATCTCCGCGCCCGAGGGCATCATCAACCCGCCGATCGACGAGCTCCTCGAGGCCACCGACTCGAAGTACAGCCTCGTGATCTACGCGGCCAAGCGGGCCCGCCAGATCAATGCGTACTACTCGCAGCTCGGCGAGGGCCTCCTCGAGTACGTCGGTCCCCTCGTCGACACCCACGTCCACGAGAAGCCGCTCTCGATCGCCCTGCGCGAGATCAACGCGGGTCTGCTGACGTCCGAGGCCGTCGAGGGCCCGGCGCAGTAATATCAGCAGCTTGCAGCTGACTTTTCCACAGGCCCGGCGGTGTGTCCGCCGGGCCTGTGGTGTGTCATGGGGTGGTACGGGGTTGTGCGTTTCCGAGTCCGGGGAGTGACGGTGGACAAGCCGAAGGTCGTTCTGGGGGTCAGCGGTGGCATCGCCGCCTACAAGGCGTGCGAGCTGCTCAGAAGGCTCACCGAGTCCGGCCATGACGTCCGGGTCGTGCCCACCGCCTCTGCCCTGCACTTCGTGGGTGAGGCCACCTGGTCGGCCCTGTCGGGCAACCCCGTCTCCACCGAGGTCTGGGACGCCGTCCACGAGGTGCCGCACGTCCGCATCGGGCAGCACGCCGACCTGGTCGTCGTCGCCCCCGCGACCGCCGACATGCTCGCCAAGGCCGCCCACGGCCTCGCCGACGACCTGCTGACGAACACCCTGCTCACCGCCCGCTGTCCGGTGGTCTTCGCGCCCGCCATGCACACCGAGATGTGGGAGCACCCGGCCACCCAGGAGAACGTGGCCACGCTGCGCCGCCGCGGCGCCGTCGTCGTCGAACCGGCCGTCGGCCGCCTCACCGGCGTCGACACCGGCAAGGGCCGGCTGCCCGACCCGGCCGAGATCTTCGAGGTCTGCCGCCGGGTCCTGGCCCGCGGGGTCACCGAACCGGACCTCGCCGGGCGCCATGTCGTCGTCAGCGCCGGCGGCACCCGCGAGCCCCTGGACCCGGTGCGCTTCCTCGGCAACCGCTCCTCCGGCAAGCAGGGCTACGCCCTCGCCCGCGCCGCCGCCGCCCGCGGCGCCCGCGTCACCCTGATCGCCGCCAACACCGCCCTTTCCGACCCGGCGGGTGTGGACGTCGTCCAGGTCGGCACCGCCGTGCAGCTGCGCGAGGCCGTGCTGAAGGCGGCCGCCGACGCCGACGCGGTGGTGATGGCCGCGGCCGTCGCCGACTTCCGGCCCGCGGCCTACGCCTCCGGGAAGATCAAGAAGAAGGACGGCCAGGAGCCCGAGCCGATCGTGCTGGTGCGCAACCCCGACGTCCTCGCCGAGATCTCCGCCGAGCGCGCCCTGCCCGGACAGGTGGTCGTCGGCTTCGCCGCCGAGACCGACGACGTCCTCGCCAACGGCCGCGCCAAGCTGGAGCGCAAGGGCTGCGACCTGCTCGTCGTCAACGAGGTGGGGGAGCGCAAGACCTTCGGGTCGGAGGAGAACGAGGCCGTGGTCCTCGGCGCCGACGGCTCCGAGACCGCCGTACCGCACGGGCCGAAGGAGGCGTTGGCCGAAACCGTGTGGGATCTTGTGGCCGAACGCCTTCGCTGAGCGCCTCATACGCTTCAGGGCGCCCGTCGGCCACGCAACTTTGGCGCGTGGCGCCCCTGGCCAATGCCGCTCGGGATTGGGCAGAATGCCCGTGCCGCAGGTCACAGCGCTCCCGAGAGGCGAGACACGTGAGCCGGTGGCCGAGCGCGACCGATAAACTGTTCTCGGACGACGCCGGGCGCAGCCCCCAGCCCGTCCGCCCATGATCAGCCAGCAGCCGCTGCAAACCCAGGGAGCGTTGTGTCCCGTCGCCTGTTCACCTCGGAGTCCGTGACCGAGGGTCACCCCGACAAGATCGCTGACCAGATCAGCGACACCATTCTCGACGCGCTGCTGCGCGAGGACCCCACGTCCCGTGTCGCCGTCGAGACCCTCATCACCACCGGCCTCGTGCACGTGGCCGGCGAGGTCACGACCAAGGCCTACGCGCCGATCCCGCAGCTGGTCCGGGAGAAGATCCTGGAGATCGGCTACGACTCCTCGAAGAAGGGCTTCGACGGCGCCTCCTGCGGTGTGTCGGTGTCGATCGGTTCGCAGTCCCCGGACATCGCGCAGGGTGTCGACACCGCGTACGAGAACCGTGTCGAGGGCGACGACGACGAGCTGGACCGCCAGGGCGCCGGCGACCAGGGCCTGATGTTCGGCTACGCGTCCGACGAGACGCCCACCCTGATGCCGCTGCCGATCTTCCTGGCGCACCGCCTGTCCAAGCGGCTGTCCGACGTCCGCAAGAACGGCACCATCCCCTACCTGCGCCCCGACGGCAAGACGCAGGTCACCATCGAGTACGACGGCGACAAGGCCGTCCGCCTCGACACGGTCGTCGTCTCCTCGCAGCACGCGTCGGACATCGACCTGGAGTCCCTCCTCGCTCCCGACATCCGCGAGTTCGTCGTGGAGCCGGAGCTGAAGGCGCTGCTCGACGAGGGCATCAAGCTCGACACCGAGGGCTACCGCCTGCTGGTCAACCCGACCGGGCGCTTCGAGATCGGCGGCCCGATGGGCGACGCCGGCCTCACCGGCCGCAAGATCATCATCGACACCTACGGCGGCATGGCCCGCCACGGCGGCGGCGCCTTCTCCGGCAAGGACCCGTCCAAGGTCGACCGCTCCGCCGCCTACGCCATGCGCTGGGTCGCGAAGAACGTGGTGGCGGCCGGCCTGGCCTCCCGCTGCGAGGTCCAGGTCGCGTACGCGATCGGCAAGGCCGAGCCGGTCGGTCTGTTCGTCGAGACCTTCGGCACCCACAAGGTCGAGACCGAGAAGATCGAGAAGGCCATCGACGAGGTCTTCGACCTGCGTCCGGCCGCGATCATCCGCGACCTCGACCTGCTGCGCCCGATCTACGCCCAGACCGCCGCGTACGGCCACTTCGGCCGCGAGCTCCCCGACTTCACCTGGGAGCGCACGGACCGCGTGGACGCCCTGCGCAAGGCGGCCGGCCTGTAAGGCCGGCCACGGCTGCACCGAAGCCCGGCATCCCTTCGGGGGCGCCGGGCCTCGTCGCGTAAACGGGCTGGCGCGCCACCTGGACGATCTCTACGCTGAGGGCGCCTCCCGGTGCGCAGGCCGCGGTTCCTTCGGTGGAGTGCGCTTCGCGCGTGCGGTGATTCTGAGTTCCTGCGACCCGCTGCCGACCTGATCTCGGGAGGCACCTTTCCCTCTCCCGTCGTGGCGCCGCTGTCAGTGGCGTTTGGTAAGAATGCAAGCGTGAGCGGGGAGAACGGGTCGGTGAGCGGCGGGGCCGAGGGGGCGCCGCCCGAGCAGCTTGCGCTGATCCGGGAGAGCGTGCGCAACGCCAAGGCGCCGCGCGCGAAGCCGCGCACCTGGCGGGGGGCCGCACTGGCCAAGGAACTGCCGGTCGCCCGCGTGCTGGTCGACAAGGGCGTGCTGCACCTCGACCGGTACTTCGACTACGCCGTGCCCGAGGAGCTGGACGCCGACGCGCAGCCCGGGGTGCGGGTACGGGTGCGGTTCGGGGCCGGGCGGCATCGGGTGCGCGACGGGCGGCGTGAGGGCGGCGGGCTGATCGACGGGTTCCTCGTCGAGCGGCGGGCCGAGTCCGACTACTCCGGGCCGTTGGCCGCGCTGGCCCAGGTCGTGTCGCCGGAGCCCGTGCTGAGTGAGGAGCTGCTCGGGCTCGCCCGGGCCGTCGCCGACCGGTACGCGGGCAGTCTCGCCGATGTGCTGCAGCTCGCCGTACCGCCGCGCAGTGCCCGGGCCGAGCAGCGGCCCTCGCCCGCGCCGCTGCCGCCGCCTCCACGGCCGCAGCCGGGGCCGTGGACGCGGTACGAGCGTGGGGGCGCCTTCCTGGAGGCACTGGCCTCCGGAGGATCTCCACGGGCCGTGTGGAACGCCCTGCCCGGGCCTCAGTGGGGCGAGGAGCTCGCCCGGGCCGTCGCCGCGACGCTCGCCTCCGGGCGCGGCGCGCTGGTCGTCGTACCGGACGGGCGGGCCGCCGCGCGGGTCGACGCCGCGCTGACCGAGTTGCTCGGTGCGGGGCGGCACGCGCTGCTCACCGCGGACGCGGGGCCGGAGAAGCGGTACCGGGAGTGGCTCGCCGTGCGGCGCGGCTCCGTGCGGGCCGTCGTGGGCACGCGGGCCGCCATGTTCGCGCCCGTCCAGGACCTCGGTCTGGTGGCCATCTGGGACGACGGCGACGACAGCCACAGCGAACTGCACGCCCCGCAGCCCCATGCGCGCGAGGTGCTGCTGCTGCGCGCCGCGCAGGACAGGTGCGGCTTCCTGCTCGGCAGCCTGAGCTGCACGGTGGAGGCCGCGCAGCTCGTGGAGAGCGGCTGGGCCAAGCCGCTCGTCGCCACGCGCGAGCGGGTCCGGGCGCTCACGCCGCTGGTACGGACCGTCGGGGACCAGGACCTGGCCCGGGACGAGGCCGCGCGGGCCGCCCGGCTGCCCAGCCTCGCCTGGCAGGCCGTCCGCGACGGGCTGCGGCACGGACCCGTGCTGGTGCAGGTGCCACGGCGCGGCTACGTACCGCGGATGGCCTGCGCGCAGTGCCGTACGCCCGCCCGGTGCCGGCACTGCGCCGGGCCGCTGGAGGCACGGGACGGCGGGGCGCTGGTGTGCGGCTGGTGCGGCCGCGAGGAGAGCTCCTGGCACTGCCCGGAGTGCGGGTCCTTCCGGCTGCGGGCGCAGGTCGTCGGCGCCCGGCGCACCGCCGAGGAGCTGGGGCGCGCCTTCCCCAAGGTGCCGGTGCGCACCTCGGGGCGCGAGCATGTGCTGGACACCGTGCCGGGGACGCCCGCGCTGGTGGTGAGCACGCCGGGCGCCGAGCCGGTCGCCGAGGGCGGCTATGCCGCGGCCCTGCTGCTGGACGGCTGGGCGATGCTCGGGCGGCCCGACCTGCGCGCCGGGGAGGACGCGCTGCGGCGGTGGATCGCGGCGGCGTCCCTGGTGCGGGACCGGTCGGCCGACGGCACGGTCGTCGTGGTCGCCGACCCCACCCTGCGGCCCGTACAGGCACTGGTGCGGTGGGACCCCGTCGGGCACGCGGTGCGTGAACTCGCGGAGCGGGCCGAACTGGGCTTCCCGCCGGTCTCCCGGATGGCCGCGGTCTCCGGCGTCCCCGAGGCGGTCGCCGACTTCCTCGCCACCGCCGGCCTGCCCGGCGACGCCGAGGTGCTGGGACCGGTGCCGCTCGCCGTCACCCCGCCCGGACGCCCCCGACGGCCCGGCGCACCGCCACCCGGCGAGCAGTGGGACCGCGCGCTGGTCCGTGTCCCGCCCGGCAGCGGCGCGGCGCTGGCGGCCGCGCTGAAGGCCGCGCAGGCGGCACGGATGGCCCGGGGGGCGGGCAGTGGGGAGCCGGTGCGGGTGCGCATCGACCCGCCGGACATCGGGTGAGGTTTCGGCTGCCCGCCGGGGGCCGGGGCCTTCGTGGCCGAGCGGTTCCGGGGGGCAAGGTGCGTCGATGGGCCTAAGAGCTCGGGTGGTCGGGGATGGTGCGGCTGCCGGTTCGTCGTGGCTTGTCGCGCAGTTCCCCGCGCCCTCAGGTGCGCTCACCAAGGCGCGTTCACGAGGTACGCCCGCCGAGCGTGCCGCTGCCCTCCCGGCGGGTGTTCACCAGGAGGGCAGTCGCGGAAGGAGGTTCAGCCGTTGCGCGGGCCGGGGACGGCGGAAGGCCGGGAGTCGTCGCGCAGCGACGGGCTGCCCGCGGTCGGCTGGGTCGGCATGGAGCGGGCCGCGGGGACCGTGGGGACCGTCGGCGTGGGGAGGCTGGTGACGTTGACCGTGCGGGTGCCCGACGGCTCCTGCGTGCGCTCGGCCTCGGCGGCGGCCTGGGTGGCGGCGCGGCGGGAGCCGTAACGGCGGTGCACCGCCTGCTTGGTGACGCCGAGTGCGGAGCCCACCGCGTCCCAGGAGAAGCCGAGCGAGCGGTCGAAGTCGACCGCGGCGGTGACCAGGGTCTCGACACTGTCCCGCAGTTCCTGGGCGAGGCGGACCGTGGGGGCGGGGGCGCGTCCGTAGACGACGAAGCCCGTGGACGGGCCGGAGCGGCGCGGGCGGTAGACGTTGCCCAACTGGGCGGTGAGGGTGCGCAGTGCGTCCACCTGCCGGCGGACCCGCTCGATGTCCCGCACCAGCAAGTGCAGGCTGGCCCGAGCCTGGGCGTCGTGGGTTGCGTGGTCGGCCATGAACAAGCCTCTCGAACCGGCGTTGAGGAGAAAGGATCGGGCCGCGAAGCGGCCCGTAGTGGTCAACTCTTTCTTGACCAACGCGCCTGCGCTCCGCTGGTCACGGGGTGGGGGCGCAAGGGCATATGCATACGCCCCCACAGGCCCGCGTGCGCGGGGAGCCCGGCGCCATAGACTGGTGCGCTGCCCGTGTCCGACGGGTGCGCTGCCCGCGTCCGACGGGTGCGCTGCCCGCGTCAACCCCCGCCCGAGAGGCCCGAACCCACCCATGAAGCTCGTCTTCGCCGGTACCCCCGAGGTCGCTGTTCCCGCCCTGGACGCCCTGCTCGCCTCCGGGCGGCACGAGGTGGCCGCCGTCGTCACGCGCCCGGACGCGCCGGCCGGGCGGGGACGCCGGCTGATCGCGAGCCCCGTCGCCGAGCGGGCGGAGGAGGCCGGCATCGAGGTGCTGAAGCCGGTGAAGCCGCGCGACCCGGAGTTCCTGGAGCGGCTGCGCGCGATCGCGCCCGACTGCTGCCCCGTCGTCGCCTACGGCGCCCTGCTGCCGCGCGTCGCCCTCGACATCCCGGCGCACGGCTGGGTCAACCTGCACTTCTCCCTGCTGCCCGCCTGGCGCGGCGCCGCGCCCGTGCAGCACGCCCTCATGGCGGGCGACGAGATCACCGGCGCGTCCACCTTCCAGATCGAGGAGGGGCTGGACTCCGGGCCCGTCTACGGCACCGTCACCGAGTCGATCCGCCCCACCGACACCAGCGGCGATCTGCTCACCCGGCTCGCCTTCGCGGGTGCCGGACTGCTCGCCGCGACCATGGACGGCATCGAGGACGGCAGCCTGAAGGCCGTACCGCAGCCCGCCGACGGCATCTCCCTCGCACCGAAGATCACCGTCGAGGACGCGCGCGTCGACTGGGCCGCGCCCGCGCTGCGCGTCGACCGGGTCGTACGCGGCTGCACTCCCGCGCCCGGCGCCTGGACGACCTTCCGCGGCGAGCGCCTGAAGCTCATCCAGACCGCCTTGGCGCCCGACCGCACCGACCTCACGCCCGGGCAGCTCGCCGTCGGCAAGAACAGCGTCCACGTCGGCACCGGCTCGTACGGTGTGGAGCTGCTGTGGGTGCAGGCCCAGGGCAAGAAGCCGATGAAGGCCGCCGACTGGGCGCGCGGGGTGCGCATCGCCGAGGGCGAGACCGTAGGGGCCTGAGGCCCCGCACGGGCGGTTCGTGGCCGACGTACGCTGGTCGCACACCGTACTTCAGAAATCCGGAGCACCTTTTCGTGAGCGACACCTCCCGTCGGCCCCGCACGTCCGGCAAGCCCTACCGGCGGCCCAAGAAGGACCCTGTCCGCATCCTCGCCTTCGACGCGCTGCGCGCCGTGGACGAACGGGACGCGTACGCCAACCTGGTGCTGCCGCCGCTGCTGCGGAAGGCCCGTGAGAACGGCGACTTCGACGGGCGGGACGCGGCGCTGGCCACCGAGCTGGTGTACGGGACGCTGCGCCGGCAGGGCACGTACGACGCGATCATCGCGCAGTGCGTCGACCGGCCGCTCCGCGAGGTCGACCCGCCCGTGCTCGACGTGCTGAGCCTCGGCGCGCACCAATTGCTCGGCACGCGCATCCCCAGCCACGCGGCCGTGTCCGCCACCGTGGAGCTGGCCCGGGTCGTGCTCGGCGACGGACGCGCCAAGTTCGTCAACGCGGTGCTGCGCAAGATCGCGCAGAACGACCTGGACGGCTGGCTCGCCAAGGTCGCCCCGCCGTACGACGAGGACCCCGAGGACCATCTGGCCGTCGTGCACTCCCACCCGCGCTGGGTCGTCTCCGCGCTGTGGGACTCGCTCGGCGGCGGGCGCGCGGGCATCGAGGAGCTGCTGGCCGCCGACAACGAGCGGCCCGAGGTGACCCTGGTCGCCCGGCCCGGCCGGGCCACGACCGAGGAGCTGCTCGGCGAGGAGGCGGCGGAGCCCGGCCGCTGGTCGCCGTACGCCGTGCGGCTCACCGAGGGCGGCGAGCCGGGCGCGATCGGCGCGGTGCGCGAGGGCCGGGCGGGCGTCCAGGACGAGGGCAGCCAGCTCGTGGCGCTCGCGCTGGCGAACGCGCCGCTGGACGGCCCCGACGAGAAGTGGCTCGACGGCTGTGCCGGGCCCGGCGGCAAGGCCGCGCTGCTCGGCGCCCTCGCGGCCGAGCGCGGGGCCGCGCTGCTCGCGAGCGAGAAGCAGCCGCATCGGGCCGGCCTGGTCGCCAAGGCCCTCGCCGGCAACCCCGGGCCGTACCAGGTGATCGCCGCCGACGGCACCCGGCCGCCGTGGCGGGCGGGCACCTTCGACCGGGTGCTCATGGACGTGCCCTGCACCGGGCTCGGTGCGCTGCGGCGGCGGCCCGAGGCGCGGTGGCGGCGTCGGCCCGAGGACCTGGACGGGTTCGGGCCGTTGCAGCGGGGGCTGCTGCGTACCGCGTTGGAGTCGGTGCGGGTGGGGGGCGTTGTCGGTTATGCGACCTGCTCGCCGCATCTCGCCGAGACGCGAGCTGTGGTCTCCGATGTGCTGAAGCAGTTCCCTGGTGCCGAGTTGATCGATGCGCGGCCGTTGCTGCCTGGGGTGCCGGAGCTGGGGGACGGGCCCGATGTGCAGTTGTGGCCGCATGTGCATGGGACCGATGCGATGTATCTGGCGATTATTCGGAAGACCGCGCCGTAGGGGTTCCGTCGTCTTGTGTCCTCGCGTCCGTCGTGGTCGCTCGCGCAGTTCCCCGCGCCCCTAGGGCACCCATGCGTGGCCACCACACCTTGTCTCCTGCATCCAGGAACAGGGCCGTCACCAGCACCGAGCGGACGATGAAGGTGTCCAGGAGTACGCCGAGCGCCACCGCGAAGCCGATCTCCGCGAAGGCGACCATCGGCAGGGTGCCCAGGGCCGCGAAGGTGCCCGCGAGCACCAGGCCGGCCGAGGTGATGACCGCGCCGGTGGCGGCGAGGCCGGTGACCACGCCGGGGCGGGTGCCCTGGCGGGCCGCCTCCTCGCGGATGCGGGTCGTCAGGAAGATGTTGTAGTCGATGCCCAGCGCGACCAGGAACACGAAGACGAACAGCGGGAAGTCCGTCGACTCGCCCGCGTAGTCGAAGAGGTGCCGGAAGGCGAGCGCGCTGATGCCGAGGGCCGCCGCGAACGACAGGATCACCGTGCCGATCAGCAGCAGCGGGGCGATCAGGGCTCGCAGCAGGGCGCACAGGATGAGCAGGACCACGACCAGCACCAGCGGGATGATCAGCAGGTTGTCGTGCGTGGTGGCCTCGTCCATGTCCAGCAGGGCCGCCGTACCGCCGCCCACCTGAGCATCGGCGTCCGGCACCGCGTGCACGGCGTCCCGCACCCGCTCCACGGTCTGTTTCGCGGCCTCGCTGTCGGCCGGGGCGGTCATCGTCGCCTCGAACAGCACCTTCCCGTCGACCACCGGCCTGGTGCCCGGCGGCAGCCCCAGTGAGGCCGGCACCACGCCCTCGGTCCCGGCGACGGCCCGGCCCACCTGCCGGGCCTGCGCCTGGTTCGAGATGATCACGAGCGGATCTCCGCTGCCGGCCGGGAAGTACCGCGCCGAGACCTCCTGGCCGGTGATCGAGTCGGGTTTCCCGGTGAACGCGTCCGCGTTGGAGATGCCCTCCGCGCGCAGCTGGATCAGGCCCAGGGAGCAGACCGCGAGGATCACCGCGGTGACGCCCCAGACCATGCGCGGGCGTGCGGCGATACGGCGGCCCATGCGCGCCCAGACGCCCCGCTCGTGCGGGTTCGGCGCGCCCAGGTGCGGGATCACCGGCCAGAAGATCCACCGGCCGAAGATCACCAGCAGGGCCGGGAACAGCGTCAGCATCGCCAGCAGCGCGACGGCCACGCCGATGGCGGCCACCGGGCCCAGGCCCCTGGTGGAGTTCATCTCGGCCGCCAGCAGCACCAGCATGCTCAGGACGACGGTGGCGCCCGAGGCGATCACCGCCGGGCCCGCCCGGTGCAGGGCGAGGGCCATCGCCTCGTGCCGGTCCTCGTGGGCGCGCAGCTCCTCGCGGTAGCGGGCGACCAGCAGCAGGGCGTAGTCCGTGCCCGCGCCGAACACGAGGACGGTGAGGATGCCCGCGCTCTGGCCGTTCACGGTCAGGCCCGCGTGCTGGGCCAGGAAGTAGATCAGCGCCTGCGCGGTGAACAGGGCGGCGATCACCCCGAGCAGCGGCACGAGCAGCAGGGTCGGGCTGCGGTAGGTGATCAGCAGCATCACGATCACGACCGTCATCGCCGACAGCAGCAGGGTGGAGTCGATGCCCTCGAAGGCCTCGGAGAAGTCCGCGGAGGTGCCGCCGGGGCCGGTGATGTGCACGGCCAGGCCGTCCCGGCTCTTCCCCACGTCGTCGCGGATGGAGTCGACCGCCGGCGCGATCCGCTCCCAGCCCTTCTCGTCCATGGTGATCGGCACATAGATCTGGGCGGCCCGCGGATCGGCCGGGCGGTCGTACACCGGGCCGCGCGTGCGGTCGCCGATGATCCCGTGGTCGGTGAGCTGCTTCAGCTGCCGTACGTCCTGCTGGATCTCGGCACGGTCCCGGACGGTCAGCCCGCTGTCCCGGGCGTAGATCACGACGGCCGGGATCTGCTCCGGCCGGAAGTCCTCGGACATCTCCAGCACTTGTGTCGACTCCGCGGACCCCGGCAGCCAGGACGCCGCGTCATTGTCCTGCGCGTCGGTCAGCTTCTGCGCGAAGGGCGCCGTGAGGAACAGCCCCACCAGCCACAACACCAGCACGACCCACTTCGCCCGCCGCCCGCAGACCAGGTGGGCGACACCCCGGCCACGCGTCATGGGGACCACCGACCGGACGAGGACGACCCGCAGCCGAAGTAACCGCATAGTCTTGGGCCATGGCGCAGATCAACCCCAGCATCCTGTCCGCCGACTTCGCCCGCCTCGCGGCCGAGGCCGACGCCGTCCAAGGAGCCGACTGGCTCCACGTCGATGTGATGGACAACCATTTCGTCCCGAACCTCACGCTCGGCGTGCCGGTCGTGGAGTCCCTGGCCCGTGCGACGGACACTCCGCTGGACTGCCACCTGATGATCGAGGCCCCCGATCGGTGGGCGCCCCAGTACGTGGAAGCGGGTGCCTCCTCCGTCACCTTCCACGTCGAGGCGGCCGCCGCCCCGGTGCGGCTCGCCCGTGAGATCCGGGCGAAGGGCGCGCGCGCCTCCATGGCCCTGAAGCCGGCGACGCCCATCGAGCCGTACGAGGACCTGCTGCCCGAGCTCGACATGCTGCTGATCATGACGGTCGAACCGGGCTTCGGCGGCCAGGCGTTCCTCGACATCATGCTCCCGAAGATCCGCCGCACCCGCGAGTTGATCAGCAAGCACGGCCTCGAGCTCTGGCTCCAGGTCGACGGCGGCGTATCGGCCTCCACGATCGAGCGGTGCGCCGAGGCCGGTGCCGATGTCTTCGTGGCGGGCTCCGCGGTCTACGGGGCCGACGACCCGGCCGAAGCGGTCCGTGCGCTGCGCGCTCAGGCGGAGTCGGCGACCGCCAAGGCGTCGTGGGCGTGCGACCACTGAGCGTCAGGAACATGAACGGCGCCCATCAGGGCGGATCGACCGCGCCACATCTGCAAGGATGAACGGCGAATCCAGAGTGTGAACAGCAGTGAGGAGATCGCCGTGTCGGGTATGTCGGCGGGCCGGTCAGCCATGCGGATGGGACCCGCTGAGCTGGTGCAGGCGGCGGCCATGGCCCGCCGCTTCTACCTCGAGGGCAAATCCAAGATCCAGATCGCGGAGGAGTTCGGCGTCAGCCGCTTCAAGGTGGCCCGGGTCCTGGAGACCGCCCTCGAACGGGATCTCGTACGCATCGAGATCCGCGTGCCGGCCGAACTGGACGCCGAGCGCTCCGACGCGCTCCGCGCCCGCTACGGCCTGAGGCACGCCGTCGTGGTCGAGTCCCCGCCCGAGTCCGAGGAGACCCCCGACCCCGAGAACCTCGGCGAGGTCGCCGCCGATCTGCTCGGTGAGCTCGTCAACGAGGGGGACGTCCTGGGGCTGGCCTGGGGCCGCTCCACCATCCACATGGCGGCGGCGCTGGACCGGCTGCCGCCCTGCACCGTGGTGCAGCTGACGGGCGTGTACGACGCCGGGACCGCCGAGCGCGGTTCGGTGGAGGCCGTGCGGCGTGCCGCACAGGTCTCCGGCGGCGACGCGCACCCCATCTACGCGCCGATGCTGCTGCCGGACGAGGCCACCGCGGCCGCGCTGCGGCACCAGACCGGTATCGCCCGGGCCTTCGAGTACTTCGACAAGGTCACCGTCGCCTGTGTGTCCATCGGCTCCTGGGAGCCGGGCATCTCCACGGTGCACGACATGCTCAGCGACGAGGAGCGGGCGCACTACGCCTCGCTCGGGGTCGCCGCCGAGATGTCCGCGCACCTCTTCGACGCCCAGGGCCGCCGGGTCGGGCGCGACCTGGGGGAGCGGTGCATCACGGTCAAGGCCGACCAGCTCCGCCGTATCCCCGAGGTCGTCGCGATCGCGGGCGGACAGCGCAAGGCGTCCGCGATCGACGCCGTGCTGCGGTCCGGGCTCGTCACCTCGTTGGTGACGGACACCTCGGCCGCGGACTACCTGATGACGGCAGGCCCGACCCCGAAGCCCGCGCTGAACCGGGCGGACCCGGACGGAGCCTGACAGCGGGTACCCCGGGGACGGCCCTGGCAGCGTCGGCGGCCTGCTGCTGCGGTTCGTCCCCCGGGTGCTGCTGTATCTGCTCGCGCGGCCGGCCGGCTGTTCCGGCGCCGAGATCTTCTGCACGAACGATCCCCACGACAGCTTCCGGGCGGTGCTCAGATGACCGAGTACGTCGTCACCCTCGACCTCGACGGCGTCACCGACAAGGCCGGCCTGATGGACCGCTGCGCCCATGACCTGCGGCTGCCGGACTGGTTCGGCCGCAACTGGGACGCGCTGGCCGACTGCCTCTCCGATCCGGGCGTGTGGCCGGGGGACGCCGCCGTGCTGATCCTCGTACGCAACTGGCGGCCGTACGCCGAGGCGCGGCCGCAGGAGTGGGAGACCGCCGTCGAGGTCTTCTCGCAGGCCTCGGCGGTCACTGTGGCCCTCGCCCTCGGAGGATCCTCCTAACGCACCCTGCGTAGCCTGGAGGAACTGACCGTGCACGGCATTCCGGCCGCCATGGGACAATGAAGTACGTGCTCTTCGCCCCCCTGGCTGTCCTGTCCGGGGGCCACCTCTGATCGACTGGGATGTGCAGCACGTGCGTTTCCTCAACGACATCCAGCCCTCGTACGACCTGACGTACGACGACGTCTTCATGGTGCCGAGCCGCAGCTCGGTCGGCTCGCGGCAGGGTGTGGACCTCAGCTCCCCGGACGGCACGGGCACCACGATCCCGCTCGTCGTCGCCAACATGACCGCCATCGCCGGCCGCCGCATGGCCGAGACCGTGGCCCGCCGCGGCGGCCTCGTCGTCATCCCGCAGGACATCCCGATCGAGGTCGTCACCGAGGTCGTCTCCTGGGTCAAGAGCCGGCACCTGGTGCTGGACACCCCCATCGTGCTCGCCCCCCACCAGACCGTCGCCGACGCGCTGTCCCTGCTGCCGAAGCGGGCGCACAACGCCGGTGTCGTCGTGGACGAGGACCAGCGGCCCATCGGTGTCGTCACCGACCGGGACCTGTCCGGCGTCGACCGCTTCACCCAGCTCGAAGAGGTCATGTCCAAGGACCTGCTGCTGCTCGACGCGGACATGGACCCGCGCGAGGCGTTCAACACCCTGGACCACCACAACCGCCGGTACGCCCCCGCGGTCGACGGTGACGGCCGCCTCGCCGGCATCCTGACCCGCAAGGGCGCCCTGCGCGCCACGCTGTACAAGCCCGCCGTCGACGCCAAGGGCAGGCTGCGCATCGCGGCCGCCGTCGGCATCAACGGCGACGTGGCCGGCAAGGCCAAGCAGCTGCTCGACGCGGGCGTCGACACGCTCGTGATCGACACCGCGCACGGCCACCAGGAGTCGATGATCAGCGCGGTCAAGGTCGTGCGGGCGCTCGACCCGCAGGTGCCGATCGTCGCGGGCAACATCGTCTCCGCCGAGGGCGTCAAGGACCTGATCGACGCGGGCGCGGACATCATCAAGGTCGGTGTCGGCCCCGGCGCCATGTGCACCACCCGCATGATGACCGGCGTGGGCCGGCCGCAGTTCTCCGCGGTGCTGGAGTGCGCCGCCGAGGCGAAGAAGTACGGCAAGCACGTATGGGCCGACGGCGGTGTCCGCCACCCGCGTGACGTGGCGATGGCCCTCGCGGCCGGCGCGTCCAACGTGATGGTCGGCTCCTGGTTCGCGGGCACCTACGAGTCCCCGGGCGACCTTCAGCACGACGCCCAGGGGCGCGCCTACAAGGAGTCCTTCGGCATGGCCTCCGCGCGTGCCGTGCGCAACCGCACCTCCGAGGAGTCCGCCTACGACCGCGCCCGTAAGGCGCTGTTCGAGGAGGGCATCTCCACCTCGCGCATGTTCCTCGACCCGGCCCGCCCGGGCGTCGAGGACCTGATCGACTCGATCATCGCGGGCGTCCGCTCCTCCTGCACCTACGCCGGTGCCGGCTCGCTGGAGGAGTTCGCCCAGAAGGCCATCGTCGGCATCCAGAGCGCGGCCGGCTACGCCGAGGGCAAGCCGCTGCACGCCAGCTGGAGCTGACGCGCCCTCAACTCACCTGCGGACGGCCCTCGGTGGAAAAACCGGGGGCCGTTTCGCGGTCCCGTGCCTACCGTCGGGGCATGGAGATCGACGTCTGTGGTCCGGCCGACGTGGCCCTGCTGGACCGGTTCATCGGCTCGCCGGGAGCCACCTCGTTCCACGCCCGCAGGTTCGCGCGCCAGGAGGCGGGGCACAGCACGTATCTCGTGGCCTGGCTGGACGGGCGGCCCGTGGGGCACACGGAGGTGCGCTGGGGCGGCTGCGCCGACGAGCGGGTCAGGGCGGCGCGGCGCGGCTGCCCGGAGATCAACGCGCTGGCCGTGTGGCCCGAGACGCTGCGCTCGCGCGGCATCGGCAGCGCGCTGATCCGGGCGGCCGAGCGGCTCGCCCGCGAGCGCGGCCGCACGGCCCTCGGTCCGGGTGTCGCCGACGACAACCCGCGCGCGGCCGCCCTCTACGCGAGGCTCGGCTATCTGCCCCTGCTCGACTCCGTCGACCGCTACGCGTACGAGGACCACGACGGCGCGATCCACGAGTGCGCCGACCCCTGCACGTTCCTGGTCAAAGACCTGCTCAGAGACCCCGGACGCAACACTTGACAGCCGTCGCGCAACGAATGTCCACCCCTCCGCGATGAACGCAACGATCTTACGGGCGTGCGCAAGGTTGCTGCATTACGGCAGCAATGCCCGGGACCGTAGGCTCCTGCGCTGTACGAGGCGTGGCGGGGTTTCCGCTCGGTGTGCGGATCCCGCGGGACGGGGTACCGCCACATCCCCGTCCCCCTGATCGGCAGCGATAAGGAGCCGCGCGTGCTCGACCAAGGCGCACCCCCGCAAGTCCGCAGTGAAACCGTCCCCGCGTCCCCGGGGCTCGGAGCGCGCCTGATGCGCAGGAAGCCGGTAGAACGCCTGGTCGCCGAGGGTGGCCAGGGTGAGGGAGGCTCGCTCAAGCGCTCCCTCGGGCTGTGGCAGCTCACCATGATCAGCATCGGTGCCACCCTCGGCACCGGCATCTTCGTCGTCCTCGGCGACGCCGTCCCCGAGGCCGGCCCGGCCATCACGCTGGCCTTCGTCATCGCCGGTCTGACGGCCCTGTTCTCGGCCCTGTCCTACGCGGAACTGGCCGGCTCCATCCCGGTCGCCGGGTCCTCGTACTCGTACGCGTACGCAACGATGGGCGAACTCGTCGCCTGGATCTGCGGCTGGTGCCTGGTGCTGGAGTACGGCGTGTCGGTGGCCGCCGTCGCCGTCGGCTGGGGCGAGTACCTCAACGAGCTGCTCGACGGCACGATCGGCGTCACCATCCCGACCGCGCTGTCTTCCGCGCCCGGCGAGGGCGGCATCGTCAACCTGCCCGCGCTGATCGTCGTGCTGCTCGCGATGGTGTTCCTGCTCGGCGGTGCCCGCGAGTCCGCCCGCGCCAACACGATCATGGTCTGTGTGAAGATCGTCGCGCTGGTGCTGTTCTGTGCCGTCGGCTTCATGGGCTTCAAGTCCGGCAACTACGCCGACTTCATGCCGCTCGGCATGGCCGGTGTCAGCGCCGCCGGTGCCACCCTGTTCTTCTCCTACATCGGCTTCGACGCCGCCTCCACCGCCGGTGAGGAGGCCAAGGACCCCAAGAAGGACCTGCCGCGCGCGATCATGCTGTCGCTGATCATCGTGACCGCGCTGTACGTGCTGGTCGCGGGTGTCGCGGTCGGCGCCTGGCACTGGACGAAGTTCGAAGGCTCCGAGGCGTCCCTCGCCGCGATCATGAACGACGTCAGCGGCCAGACGTTCTGGGGCACGCTGCTCGCGCTCGGCGCGGTCATCTCCATCGCGAGCGTGGTGCTCACCGTGCTCTACGGCCAGACCCGCATCCTGTTCGCGATGTCCCGCGACGGTCTGGTGCCCAAGGCGCTCGGCAAGGTCGACCCCAAGACCGGCACCCCGCGCCTGAACACCGTCATCGTGTCGCTGTTCTGCGGTGTCCTCGCCGCGTTCATCCCGCTCGGCAAGCTCGTCGACGCCACCAGCATCGGCACGCTGTTCGCCTTCGCCCTGGTCAACATCGCGGTGATCGTGCTCCGCGTGAAGCGGCCGGAGCTGGAGCGCACCTTCCGGGTGCCGTTCGGTCCGGTGCTGCCGGTGCTGGGCTTCGGGTTCTGCGCGTACAACATGTTCAGCCTCGACACCGTCACCTGGGTCGTCTTCGGGTGCTGGATGGCCGCGGGTCTCGTGTTCTACTTCAGTTACGGCCACCGCCGTTCCCGTCTCGCGACGCCTGAGGCGTCCGTAGTTGAAGTGAAGTGAACCACCCGCAGTGCTGAACGATCTCGACGAACGCATCGTGCACGCCCTCGCCGAGGACGCCCGCCGCTCCTACGCGGACATCGGGCAGCTCGTCGGTCTGTCCGCGCCCGCCGTGAAGCGGCGCGTGGACCGGCTGCGGGCCACCGGAGCCATCACCGGGTTCACCGTGCGGGTGGACCCGGCGGCGCTCGGCTGGGAGACCGAGGGGTTCGTCGAGATCTACTGCCGGCGCAACACCTCGCCGGAGACCATCCAGCGGGGCCTGGAGCGCTATCAGGAGGTCGTGGCCGCGTCCACCGTCACCGGGGACGCGGACGCGGTCGCCCAGGTCTTCGCCTCCGACATGCGCCACTTCGAGCGGGTGCTGGAGCGGATCGCGGGGGAGCCGTTCGTGGAACGCACCAAGTCCGTGCTGGTGTTGTCGCCTTTGTTGAGGCGGTTTTCCTCCGGGTCGCCTACCTAGTACGTCGTCCGCGGGCCGGTGGGGGTTTGTCGCGCAGTTCCCCGTCTAGTGGGCCGCGCGTCGGCCCACCGACGACATCAGGCGCCGTACGACCACCGCGTGGGCGCCCGAGCCGATGACCAGGGCCCGGTAGACCGCCCCCGCGGGGCCGGGGAACCGGGCGCGGGTCTCCGCCCGCAACCGGGTCCGCCCCGCTGCCACCTCCTCCAGGTGGAAGACCAGCGCGTACGACGAGAAGCGGTGGCTGCCGGCCAGGGTCAGCTCCCGGGGCGGCTCGGCGGCCGCGACCCGGAAGCCGCCCAGGGTCGAGCCCTCGGCTAGCGGCCTCGGCCCGGACGCCGTCGCGTCGGCGACGCCGAGCAGCCGCAACGCCCCGGACCGGCGGCGGCCCGGAAAGGAACGCTCCAGTACGTCCCCCAGCGCACGCCACGCGACGTCCGCCCCCGCGTCGACGACCGACGTGTGCGTGTCGACGTACGGCAGGTCATGGATATCCGTGGCATTCATGGGGCCCCCTCGGCTCGACTGCCGTCAGTCTCGTGCGCGGCGCGCACCGCCGGCCTCCTCCGCCCGGACGACCTTCATGGCCGTAAGGGGGAGGGCCGCCTCGTCACAGCGCGGGATTCCACGGCACCACCGTGAAGTCGCCCGTGCCCTCGGCGACCTTCTCGAACGGTGCCGAGCTGACGCACTTCGGCAGGTTCCTCGGGCCGAGGTCCTTCGTCGCCGCCCAGCTGTAGCCGAGCCGGTCGTGCTCGCCCAGGTCGTGGACGGTGACACCGACCCGCTTGCCCTTGGCGCCGGGGAGGTCGGTCTCGGTGATCACGCCGGAGACGACGGCCACCTTCCCGCCGGTGACCAGGCAGTCGACCCGCGCCTTCGCCCGGGCGCCCTCGCCGTTCAGGTAGTGGCTGAACTCGAAGGAGCCGGTCGCCTTCGACGGATCGGCCGTGTCCTCGGCCGCCAGATGCGCGTCGAAGGTGAAGGTGATGTCGTCCCCGGCCGACCGGTACAGCTTCGCCGTGCCGGTGAGCGCGGCGGCCTCCCGGACGGGCGGCGTGTCCGACGCGGTGGCGGAGGCCGCGGCCGTGGCGGTCAGCAGCAGCGCGGCGCCGAGCACAGCGGTCTTCGTACGACGGTTCATGACGGTCCTTTTCGCAGGTCAACGGGACGGCACCACTCTCCACGGCGCGCGCCGGCGGCACATCGCGCCGTGGGCGGCACCCGTCCTCCGCCGCGTGGGGGAGGAGACGTACGACGACAGGCGCAACGAATCGCCGCGCATCCCTCCGCGGACGCAACGAACCGCGCACCGGCGCGCAACGGCTTCTCCTTGTCCGGCCTGGTCGCGCGCCCGTACCGTCTAGATGGCCCCCGCACCGATACGTCGAGGCGGCCCCCGCACCCGTCCGTCCCCGGTGAGGAACCCGTATGCGCACCGCCCTGCTCCAGAGCTCCGGCCGCCCCGGCTCGACCGTCGAGAACCTGAAGGTCCTCGACGAGGCCGCGGGCCGGGCCGCCGCCGCGGGGGCCGGGCTGCTCGTCACGGCGGAGATGTTCCTGACCGGGTACGCCATCGGCGACGACATCGCCCGGCTCGCCGAGCCCGCCGACGGCGAGGCCGCCGACGCGATCGCCGACCTGGCGGCCCGGCACGGCCTGGCGATCGCCTACGGCTACCCCGAGCGCGACGGCGACACGGTGTACAACTCCGTCCAGCTGATCTCCGCCGACGGCACGCGACTGGCCAACTACCGCAAGACCCACCTCTTCGGCTGCTTCGAGCGCGACCACTTCACCCCGGGCGACACCCCGGTCGTGCAGGCCGAGCTGAACGGTCTCACCGTCGGCCTGATGATCTGCTACGACGTGGAGTTCCCGGAGAACGTCCGCGCCCACGCCCTGGCCGGCACCGACCTGCTGCTGGTGCCCACCGCGCAGATGCACCCCTTCCAGTTCGTCGCCGAGTCGGTGGTGCCGGTGCGCGCCTTCGAGAACCAGATGTACGTCGCGTACGTCAACCGGGTCGGTGCCGAGGGCGAGTTCGAGTTCGTCGGGCTCTCCACCCTCGCCGGCCCCGACGGTGTCGCCCGCACCCGCGCCGGCCGCGCCGAGCAGCTCGTCCTCGCCGACGCCGACCCCGCCTTCCTCGCCGCCTCCCGCGAGAACAACCCGTACCTGAAGGACCGCCGCCCCGGCCTCTACGGGTCCCTCGTCTGAACCTCCCCCGCCGTTCTGCCTTTCTGAAGCTGTCGCAAGGAGTCCGTACCCCATGACGTCCACCGTGCCCAACGCCGTCGAGCACGCCGACGAGCAGCAGCCGCCGATCACCATGTTCGGCCCGGACTTCCCGTACGCGTACGACGACTTCCTCGCCCACCCGGCGGGCCTGGGCCAGATACCGGCGACCGAGCACGGCACCGAGGTGGCCGTCATCGGCGGTGGCCTCTCCGGCATCGTCGCCGCCTACGAGCTGATGAAGATGGGCCTCAAGCCCGTCGTGTACGAGGCCGACCAGATCGGCGGCCGGCTGCGCACGGTCGGCTTCGAGGGCTGCGACGAGTCCCTGACGGCCGAGATGGGCGCGATGCGCTTCCCGCCGTCCTCCACCGCCCTCCAGCACTACATCGACCTGGTCGGCCTGGAGACCACGCCCTTCCCGAACCCGCTCGCCGAGGCCACCCCGTCGACCGTCGTCGACCTCAAGGGCGAGTCGCACTACGCCGAGACCGTCGACGACCTGCCCCAGGTGTACCGGGACGTCGCCGAGGCCTGGAACAAGTGCCTCGAAGAGGGCGCCGACTTCTCCGACATGAACCAGGCGATGCGCGAGCGCGATGTCCCGCGCATCCGCGAGATCTGGGCGAAGCTCGTCGAGAAGCTCGACAACCAGACCTTCTACGGCTTCCTCTGCGACTCGGAGGCCTTCAAGTCCTTCCGGCACCGCGAGATCTTCGGCCAGGTCGGCTTCGGCACGGGCGGCTGGGACACCGACTTCCCGAACTCCATCCTGGAGATCCTGCGCGTCGTCTACACCGAGGCCGACGACCACCACCGCGGCATCGTCGGCGGCTCACAGCAGCTGCCGCTGCGCCTGTGGGAGCGCGAGCCGGAGAAGATCGTCCACTGGGCGTACGGCACCTCGCTCGCCACGCTGCACGAGGGCGGTCAGCCCAAGCCGGCCGTGACCCGGCTGCACCGCACCGCGGGCAACCAGATCACGGTGACGGACGCGAACGGCGACATCCGCACCTTCAAGGCGGCCATCTTCACCGCCCAGTCCTGGATGCTGCTGTCCAAGATCGCCTGCGACGACTCGCTCTTCCCGATCGACCACTGGACGGCGATCGAGCGCACCCACTACATGGAGTCCTCGAAGCTGTTCGTCCCGGTCGACAGGCCGTTCTGGCTGGACAAGGACGAGGAGACCGGCCGGGACGTCATGTCGATGACGCTCACCGACCGCATGACCCGCGGCACCTACCTCCTGGACGACGGCCCGGACAAGCCCGCCGTCATCTGCCTCTCCTACACCTGGTGCGACGACAGCCTGAAGTGGCTGCCGCTGTCCGCGAACGAGCGGATGGAGGTCATGCTGAAGTCGCTCGGCGAGATCTACCCGAAGGTCGACATCCGCAAGCACATCATCGGCAACCCGGTGACGGTCTCCTGGGAGAACGAGCCCTACTTCATGGGCGCGTTCAAGGCCAACCTGCCGGGCCACTACCGCTACCAGCGGCGCCTGTTCACGCACTTCATGCAGGACCGGCTGCCCGAGGACAAGCGCGGCATCTTCCTCGCCGGCGACGACATCTCCTGGACGGCCGGCTGGGCCGAGGGCGCGATCCAGACCGCGCTGAACGCGGTCTGGGGCGTCATGCACCACTTCGGCGGCACCACCGACGCGGCCAACCCCGGCCCCGGTGACGTCTACGACGAGATCGCCCCGGTGGAACTGCCCGAGGACTGACCGGGCCGGAGAGACCAAGGCGCGGGTGGGCGGACTCAGACTCCGGCCGCCCGCGCCTTTTCAAACACCTCGGCGGCCACGGCCTTCAGCTCCTGCGCGTCGCGCACCGAGCCCTGGAGATCGACCAGGATCTCCTCCAGGCCGACCTCGGCATGCGCGGCCAGATCCTCGACGATCTGATCGGCGCTGCCCTGGAAGGGCTGCCGGTCGGCGGCGTCGTAAGGCTTCGGGGCGTAGCGGGCGTTGACCCGCAGCACGCTGCGCAGCGGCTCGGTGCGGCCCCGCTCGGCGGCGAGGTCCTGCAGTTCGCGCCACTGCGCGGCCAGCACCTCGGCGCCCATGGCCACCGGCAGCCAGCCGTCGGCGCGGTCCACCAGCCGGCGGCGCGCCTTCGGGCTGAGGCCCGGCAGCAGGATCGGTATCGGCCGGGCGGGCTTGGGTCCGACCACGGCCGACGCGATCTTCGTGATGTCGCCTTCGTACGACACCGGGTCCGGGCCCCACACCGCGCGGCACACGTCGATCAGCTCGTCCAGCACCCGGCCCCGCTCCTCGAAGGGCCGCACCGAAGCCGCCGCGTACTCCTCGAGCGACCAGCCGGTGCCCAGGCCCGCCACCACCCGGCCACCGCTCGCCGCGTCCAGCGTGGCCAGGGCCTTGGCGAGCTGGAAGGGTATGTGCAGCGGCGCCACCAGCACGCTGGTGCCCAGCCGGGCCCGCTCGGTGGCGGCCGCGGCCAGGGTGAGCGTCGTCAGCGGCTCGGCCACGCCGCGGTAGAAGTCGGGCCAGGGCAGGCCCGGTATGCCGTACAGCCCCTGGGTGGCGGGCTCGGGGAACAGTGCGCGCTCGAAGACCCACAGGCTGGTGTAGCCGATGCGCTCCGCGGTGCGGGCCACGTCGGGCACGTCCCTGCCGAGGTCGAAGTGGCGCATCTGGGGCAGTCCGAGGCCGAGCGGTGTCGCCATGCGTGAGCTCCTCGTGATCGCTGACATGGGATCAACGTCGCATGGTCACAGGGAGTTCCAGCGTCCCGGAGGCGGCTCGCCGAGGCCGGGTCAGTCCGGCAGAGGCGTCAGCAGCATCCGCCCCGCGAAGCCCACGGCCGCGTCCAGTCGCTCGGTGAACTCCCCGGCCAGGTCCGGGAGTCGGCGCAGGGCCCACAGGGCGCGGGCCGCGGCCCAGGTGGCGTCCCGGGCGCGTTCCAGGCTCCAGGAGCCGAGGAGGTGGGTGAGCGGGTCGGCGATCTGGAGGAGGTCGGGGCCCGGCATCAGATCCTCGCGGATGTGCTCCTCCAGCGACACGAGCAGGTCGCCGACCCGGTCGAACTCGTCCTCCAGTTCGCCCGGTTCGCACCCGAGGCTGTGACAGGCGTCCACGACGGCGAGGGCGAGGTCGTGACCGATGTGGGCGTTGATGCCGGCGAGCGCGAACTGCAGCGGACGTACGCCGGGATGGCGGCGGAACTGGAACAGCGGCCGCCAGCACGCGGGCGGGCGGCCGTCGGACGCGGCCGCGTCCACCGCGGACAGGTACCGCTCGGCGAACCGCACGTCCAGTGTGATCGCGGCTCTCGGGTCGGGAAACCGGCCCGCGTCCACCTGCCGGTCCACCGCCTCGGTGACGGCCAGGTAGACACGGTTGAAGACCGCGACCCCGTCCCGTGCGGGAAGGGCCGCGTCCAGCGCGCGCATCCGGGAGACGACCGCGTCGACGGGGGTGGTGAACTGTTCCAACTGCGCCATGGGGGCAGGGTCCCAGTCCCGGGCCGACCGCAGGGGCGGCGGGCCCGACGCTTCCCCAGAACGGGGGAACGCCCCTGCCCCATGGCGCCACAGGAGGAAGGCGCCGCCTACGGCTTGGCGGGCCGCGCGTCCTCGTCGTACGACGACGTGCCCTCGTCCAGAAGCGGCTCCTGCGCCTTCAGGTGCGCCGGGGCGAAGGCGCGCAGGGCGTGGTAGCCGGTGATGACGACGATCGTGCCGAGGGCGATGCCGCTGAGCGAGAAGGTGTCGGTGAACTCCATGGTGACGTTGCCGACGCCGATGATGATGCCCGCGGCGGCCGGGACGAGGTTCAGCGGGTTGCGCAGGTCGACCTTGGCGTTGAGCCAGATCTGGGCGCCGAGCAGGCCGATCATGCCGTAGAGGATGACCGTGATGCCGCCGAGCACACCGCCCGGGATGGCGGCGACGACCGCGCCGAACTTGGGGCAGAGGCCGAAGAGGAGGGCGAAGCCGGCGGCGGCCCAGTAGGCGGCGGTGGAGTAGACGCGGGTCGCGGCCATCACGCCGATGTTCTCGGAGTAGGTGGTGTTGGGCGGGCCGCCCACCGCGGTGGAGAGCATCGAGGCGACGCCGTCGGCGGAGATCGCCGTGCCCAGCTTGTCGTCGAGCTTGTCACCGGTCATCTCGCCGACCGCCTTGACGTGTCCGGCGTTCTCGGCGACCAGCGCGATCACGACAGGCAGCGCGACCAGGATCGCCGACCACTGGAAGCTCGGGCCGTGCAGGTCGGGCAGGCCGATCCAGTCGGCCTGGGAGACGGCGGAGAAGTCCAGGCGCCAGTGGTCGGTGACCTTGCCGCTGCCGTCCGCGGAGTGGATCCGGCCGAAGACCCGGTCGAAGGCCCAGGAGATGCCGTAGCCGAAGACCAGGCCGAGGAAGATCGCGATCCGGGACCAGAAGCCGCGCAGACAGACGACCGCCAGGCCGGTGAACAGCATCACCAGCAGGGCCGTCCACTGGTCCTGCGGCCAGTAGGTGGAGGCGGTGACCGGGGCGAGGTTGAAGCCGATCAGCATCACGACCGCGCCGGTGACGATCGGCGGCATGGCCGCGTGGATGATCCGCGCCCCGAACCGCTGCACCGCGAGACCCACCAGGAACAGCGCCACGCCGACCACGAACACCGCGCCGGTCACGGTCGCGCTGGAGCCGCCCTGGGCGCGGATCACCGCGGCGACGCCCACGAACGACAGCGAGCAGCCGAGGTAGCTGGGCACCCGGCCGCGGGTCGCGAGCAGGAACACGACCGTCGCGACGCCGGACATCATGATCGCGAGGTTGGGGTCCAGTCCCATCAGGATGGGCGCGACGAAAGAGGCCCCGAACATCGCGACCACGTGCTGGGCGCCGAGGCCGGCCGTGCGCGGCCAGGACAGCCGCTCGTCGGGCCGGACCACCGCGCCGGGGGCCGGGGTGCGTCCGTCGCCGTGCAGTTTCCAGCGGACGCCGAGATCCATGGGGTTTCGCTTTCGTCGTACGGGTGGGTGCCGCGGACCATTGTCCCTGCCGGAAGGGCGTGCTGAGCGCCCGCTTAGGATGGGGTCGTTGAACTATTGACCACAGGAGCCCCACCGTGACCGCCGAAGCACTGCCCGCCCCCGCCCTGTCGTACGGTCGGCTCGTCCCCGTCGCCGTCCACTTCGACGACCTGGACGCGCTCGGCCTGCTGCACAACGCCCGCTATCCGCTGATGGTCGAGCGGGCCTGGGCCGCGCTGTGGCAGGACCACGGCTTCCGCTTCGAGGGCGACTGGGCCGCCGCCGGTGACGCCTGCAACGCCGTCAAGGAGCTGCGGATCAGCTACGAGGCTCCGGTGACGCGGCCCGGCGAGTACGCCGTCCACCTGTGGCTGGAGCGACTTGGCAACACCGGCCTGACCTACGGCTTCCGCTTCTGCTCGGCCGACGGCGTCACGACGTACGCCCACGGCAGCCGGGTGCTGGTCCGGCTGGACGCCGACACGCTGCGCCCGGCGCCGTGGAGCGAGGGGTTCAGGACCGCGGGTCGGGCACTGCTGCGTCCGTCGGACGGCTGACCTTCGGCCGGTCCCGGTCGCCCGCCCGCAGGACCCCCGCGAACGCGGCGAGTCCGCAGGCCAGCAGGGTGACCAGGCCGAACGACACCACCAGGCTGGTCGCCTGGGCCAGCCCGCCGATCGCGCTGGGGGCGACCAGGCCCGAGGTGTAGGTGATGGTGGCGACACCCGCGATGGCCTGGCTGGGGTTCGGGCCGCTGCGGCCCGCGGCGGCGAAGCACAGCGGCACGACCACCGCGATGCCGAGGCCCATCAGCGCGAACCCGGCCATCGCCATCGCCGGGTGCTGTGCGGCGACGATGAGCAGTCCGCCGAGCACGGCGAGAACACCGCCTGCGCGGACCGTGCGCACCGAGCCGAAACGGTCCACCACCTTGTCGCCCGCGATCCGGGCCACGGCCATGGTGAGCGTGAAGCCCGTGGTGCACGCCGCCGCCAGACCCGCCGAGGTCTCCAGCTCGTCGCGCAGATAGACCGCCGACCAGTCGAGGCTTGCCCCCTCGGCGAACACCGCGCAGAAACCGACCGCGCCGATCAGCAGCGCCGACTTCGGCGGCAGCGCGAACCGCGGCGGCGGCTCCTCGTCCTCGGCCGGCTGCAGGTCCAGCACCCAGCCGCACGCGCCCACGCCGAGCACGGTCAGGACCGCGGCCGCCAGTACGTGGTGCAGACGGGCGTCGGCACCCAGGTGCGCGGCGAGTGTGCCCGCGGCCGAGCCGATCAGTGCGCCCGCGCTCCACATGCCGTGCAGCCCGGACATGATCGAGCGGCCCAGCCGGTTCTCGACCTCGACACCGAGGGCGTTCATCGCCACGTCCGCCATGCCCGACGTGGCGCCGTAGACGAACAGCGCCGCGCACAGCGTGAGCAGGTTCGGGGAGAGCGCGGGCAGGACCAGGGACAGCGTCCACAGGGCGATCAGGCCGCGCAGCGCGTTGCGGGCGCCGAAGGTGTGGCTGATCCGGCCCGCCAGCGGCATCGCGATCGAGGCACCCAGCGCCGGGAAGGCCAGCGCCAGACCGAGCTGGCCCGCGCTCACCCCGGCATGGTCCTGGATCCAGGGCACCCGGGTCGCGAACGAGCCGGTCACCGCCCCGTGCACGGCGAACACGGCGGCCACGGCGTACCGGGCCCGCCGCACATCGCGCTGCTCGTAGGACACTGCCTCCATTTTCCCGCCCCTCCCGGACCCTGCAGCCCCGCCGTCTCGGCATGCCTTTTCGGTGTGCGCGTAAACTAACAGGAACCCTGCCTGATAGATAGCGGTTAAGATGCGCCCATGCCCGCATCACCGAGCACCGCCCGGGCCATCAACGACCGGCTCGCCCTGCGGCTGCTGCAGCAGGAGGGCCCGCTGACGGCGGCCCAGCTGAAGCAGCTGACCGGACTGTCCCGGCCGACGGTCGCCGACCTCGTCGAGCGGCTGACCGCCGCCGGGCTCATCGCGGTCGTCGGGGAGGCGGGGGAGCAGCGCCGCGGCCCGAACGCCAAGCTCTACGGCATCGTCGCCGAGCGCGCCCGCCTCGCCGCCCTCGACGTGCGCACGGAGGGCGTCTCCGTCGTCGTCTCCGACCTGGTGGGGCGGGTGCTGGCGGAAGCCTCCGCGCCGATCGCGGGCGAGGCGGGGACCGGCCCCGCCGTGGAGCAGGCCGTCGCGCTGGTCGAGCGGGCCGCCAAGGAGGCCGGGGCGCAGGAGCTGCACACCGTCGGCATCGGCGCGCCCGGCCTGATCGACCCCGCGACCGGTGAACTGCGCGACTCCACCGGGCTGCCCGCCTGGCACCGCCGCCTCGTGGCCGCCCTCCAGGAGCGCCTCCCCGCGGCCCGGGTGACCGTCGAGAACGAGACCAATCTCGCCGCCGTGGCCGAGCAGCGCGAGGGCGCCGCCCGCGACCGCGACACCTTCGTCCTGCTCTGGCTGGGCGCCGGCACCGGCGCGGCCGTCGTCCTGGACGGCCGCCTGCGCCGCGGCGCCTCCGGCGGCACGGGCGAGATCGGCTTCCTCCCGGTGCCGGGCACGGACGTGCTCCCCTCGGCCACGGACTGCGAGGGCGGGTTCCATTCCCTGGCCGGGGCTCAGGCGATCGAACGCCTCGCGGGGGAGTACGGGGTGAGGGCGCCGGCCGTGGGCGAGGAACTCCCGGCTGCGGCGGCGGTCCGGGCGGCTGTGGCGGACCCGGCGGCTGCCTCCTTCCTGGACGCCCTCGCCGACCGGCTCGCCATCGGGGTCGCCTCCGTCGTCGCCGTACTGGACCCGGGGTGTGTCGTGCTCGGCGGGGAGGTCGGCCGGGCCGGGGGCGAGGCGCTGGCCCGGCGGGTGGAGGAGCGGATCCGGCGGATGTCCCCGCTGGAGACGGAGGTCAGGGCCGGAGCCCTCGGCGGGAGCGCCGTCCTGCGCGGAGCCCTGCTGACCGCCCGGGACCGCGCGCAGGACGAGCTGTTCGGGCCGGCCCAGCCCTGAGCGCGCGGCTCAGGCGCGGAAGCGTCGCTCCAGGTACTCCTCGAACGTGCCCTTGCCCACCGCCAGGCCCGGCGTGAGGTGGCCGCCCGCTCGGAAGGCGCGGTACGCCGCGCCCCACAGCGGCACCCTCATCAGTGGGCGGCGCCGGCCCGTCGCCGACAGGTAGGCGCGGGCCAGGGAGTCCAGGGAGCGCACCTCGGGGCCGCCCATGTCCGGGACGCGTCCCGCGGGGGCGCCCACGGCCAGCTCGGCGAGGCGGTCCGCGACCTCGGCCACCTCGATCGGCTGGTCGCTCACCCCGGCCGGCAGCAGCATGAACGGAAGCTTGGCGAGCGGCTGGAAGACCTGCACCAGCAGGTCGTGGAACTGGGTGGTGCGCAGGGTCGTCCAGCCGAGGCCCGACTGCTCCACCAGGCGCTCCACCGCCAGCTTGGTCTTGTAGTAGCCGAACGGCACCCGGTCCACCCCGACGATGGAGATGTAGACCAGGTGCCCGACGCCCGCCCGCCGCGCCGCCTCGACGAGGTTCGCCGCCGCCCGCTCGTCCCCGCCGCGCGGCGTGCTCGCGCAGTGCACGACCGTGTCCACGCCTGCCATGGCCGTGTCCAGCGCGCTGCCGCCCTCCCGGAGGTCCACGGCGTACGGCCGGCTGTGCCGGCTGAGCACCCGCACCTCGTGCCCGTCCGCGCGCAGCCGCTCGCAGACCAGCCTGCCGAGCACTCCGGTGCCGCCGGTCACCAGGATCGTGGTCATGCTGTTCAGCCCCTTCGGACGCCGGGCGCTCCCGGGTGGAACGCCCTTCGCCAGCTGAGACCAAGCGGCCCCCACGGAATGTGACAACCGAGGGGGGCGACTTTCAGGGACGCCCGAGCTGGCGCTGCGCGTACTCCAGCTTGTCCGGGTTCAGCACGGTCCGCCCCTCGGTGATCAGCCCGTCGCGCAGCTCGAAGGTGGACACGCCGATGAGCCGGTCGCCGTCCCAGGCGAGCAGCGCGCTGCTGCCGTTGACCTCGGCCAGGGCGAAGCGCACCCCGTCCAGATAGCGATCGGCGACGCCCAGCAGGAAGCGCAGGACCTTGTCGCGGCCCTCGATCGGCCGGCGGGCCGCGGTGACCTTGCCGCCGCCGTCGCTGACCCAGGTGACATCGGCGGCCAGGAGCTTCTCCAGGCCCGCCAGATCGCCCTCGCGGGCGGCGTTGAGGAAGGAGGAGACGAGTTCCTCCCGGCGCCGGGGCTCCGGGTCGAACCGTGGCTCGTCGGCGGCCACCCGCTGGGCCGCGCGGCGGTAGAGCTGGCGGCAGTTGGCCTCGCTGAGATCGAGCACGCCCGCGATCTCCCGGTGCCCGTACCCGAACGCCTCCCGCAGCACGTACACCGCCCGCTCGGTCGGTGTCAGCCGCTCCAGCAGCACCAGCATCGCCAGCGACACGGCGTCGCGCTGCTCGGCGGACTCCAGCGGCCCGAGCGTGCCGTCGGAGGTGACGACCGGCTCGGGCAGCCAGGGACCCGCATAGCTCTCGCGCCGCGCCCGGGCCGAGGTCAGCCGGGTGAGGCAGAGGTTGGTGACGACCTTGGCGAGCCAGGCCCCCAGGTTGTCGATCCCGGCACGGTCCGCCCCGCTGAACCTCAGCCAGGCGTCCTGGACGGCGTCCTCCGCCTCGTCGGCGGAGCCGAGCAGGCGGTAGGCGAGGCCGAACAGCCGGGGGCGGTGCGTCTGGAACTCGTCGGCGAGCGCGGCGGCAGTCGTCATGCTCTCACCCTGCCAGACCCCTGCGCCCGGACGGCGTTGGGGAGACCCGGCGGCGGGCAAGGGCCTTCGTCACCGCCGCCGGGCCCGTCATCGAGGGCGACCTAGCAGGAACCGAGGTCCTGCCACACACCCCACTCGCCGGTGGTGCCGGGCTCCTCGCCCTTCGTCCACCACTTGGCCTTCCACGAGTGCCCCTTGTGGGAGACCTGAGTACCGCCGCCGTACTCCGATGTCGCGCTCCACGCGGGCGCGGTGCAGGCACCGGGCGTCGGAGTCGGGGTCGGCGTCGGGGTCGGGTTCGTCGGGTCGGGGGAGGGGCTGGTGCCCGTGCCCGGCTCCACCACCGTCGTGCCGCGCGCCAGGTTGCCGGCCAGCTGGTACGTCGTACCGGCGACGGTCACCGTCCAGTTCCACGGCGTGGACACCGGCAGGTAGTAGTTGAACGACAGCTCCACCGACGCGCCCGGCGCCAGCGACTGCCAGCTCGGCAGCTTCAGCGAGACCCGGTGGAAGTCGCCCTTCAGCCCGCCCACGTTGGACCCGGTGTGGTCGCTGCTGATCACCTTCGTGCCGAAGCCCGACTGGTCGGAGGCGTTGCCCGGTGCCGCGGTGGAGTAGTCGAACTGGAACTCCGTACCGCCCGGCAGGGTCGTCCTCGTGTTGTTGGTGATCTTCACCTTCGGCGTGATCGGGTAGTTGGAGTCGCCCAGCTTGAAGTCGCCGAACTCCACGCCGATGTCGACGGCCTTCGCGGGCAGCGTCTTGTTGGAGATCTTCGCGCCGTAGGGCGCCGCCGACCTGAACTTGTCGTACATCAGCGAGGTGAGCGTCGAGCCGGGCTCGTACTGGCCCTTCGTCGCGTTCCAGGCGTAGTCGCCCGCCAGCTCCCACACCATCGTGCCGCCGATGCCGCGGTCCACGACGTAGTCGGCCTTCGCGGCCACCGACTGCTCGTCCTCGGTGGACAGGAACACCTTCTTCTCGGCGTTCCACAGCCAGGGCGCGACCAGGGCGGAGTCGTACTTACGGGCGTAGGTGCCGGTCAGCCTGGTGCCGGCCGGGAAGCCGTACTTGGTCAGGTAGTCCCCGGCGACGCCCTTCTCCAGGTTCTTGGCGTGCCACATCGGGTTGGAACCGGCCGGCGACTCCTGGCCGTTGGTGTCCTTGTCGTGCCACAGGTTGTCGATGCCGACCGCGCCGTCACCGCACTTGGTCAGCCCGGACCCGGCCGGACAGGTCGTCGCGGCCGCCTTGCCCCACAGGCCGTCCGTGCCGCCCTGGACGTTCTTGAAGCCGCGTGTGTAGTACGGCAGGCCGATGTTGATGCGGCCGGCCGGCATCGAGCCGCGGAAGTAGTGGTAGGCCCAGTCGGTGTTGAGGTAGCCGATGCCGCCGTACTGCTGGCTGCCGTAGACGCCCGCCGCGGCGAGCTCGGCGTCCTTGCCGTCGTCGAACAGGGAGGCGTTCGGGCCGACGTACTCGTTCCAGGCGCCGTGCAGGTCGTACGACATGATGTTGACGTAGTCCAGGTACTTCTGGACCTGGAAGGTCTCCATGCCGCGCAGCAGATAGCCCGAGGAGGGCGCCGCCACCGAGAGGAGGTAGTGCCTGCCGTCGGCCGCGCCCGCGCGGTCGAGCTTCTCACGCAGGGTCTTCATCAGGGCCGCGTAGCCCTTGACCAGGCCGGCCCGGCGGGCGTTGGAGAGCGACCAGTCGAGCGGGTTGCCCGCGTCCTTCATGGTCGTCGGGTACTCGTAGTCGATGTCGACGCCGTTGAAGCCGTACTTCCTGATGAAGTCGACGGCCGAGGTCGCGAAGGTGTCGATGCCCGCCTGGTTCACCGAGCCGTCGGCGTTGGTGGCCATCGAGTAGAAGCCGCCCGAGTTCACGCGCGAGCCGTCGTCGGCGAAGTAGCCGCCGGTCTCCGCCCAACCGCCGACCGAGATCAGCGTCTTGACGTTCGGGTGCTGCTTCTTGAACTTGTTCAGCAGGTTGAAGTGGCCCTTGTAGGTGTACGCCGGGTCCATCTCGGCGCCCGCCACGCCCGGCCAGGTCATCCCGGTCGCCGCGTTGTTCGCGCCGTCCGCGCCCACGGAGAGCTTGTTGGAGCCGTCGATGTGGGCGAAGGCGTAGTTGAGGTGGGTGACCTTGTCCCACGGGATGTCGGAGGCGAGATAGGCGGGCGTGCCGTCCTTGCCGGTCCGCCAGCCGGTGAAGTAGCCGATGACCCGGCGCTGATGGTCTGCGCCCATCTTCTCGCGCCCGTCGGCGTCGTAGACGGAGCAGTAGGGGACGTCGACGCCGGGCGTCCGGTAAAGGCCGTCGGGGCGACAGGAGTCCTGGTCGGCGGCGTGCGAGACGGTCGCCGGAAGGCCGGCCAGCAGGAGACCGGCGACCGCGCCGGCGGCGGTGAGCAGTGCGGGTCTGGCGCGATTGCGTGCGGGGGACAGCAATTCGGCTCCTCTCCAGGGAAGTTGCGCAGACCCTAGGGAGGACTAGACCAATGCGTCAATAGGTATGGACCAATCTCGGGGCGGTGGCCGGCTGACCGGTTCTCGTCATGTTCATGTGAGCCACTCCACAGGGTTCACCCGCATGGACGAGTACCGTCCGTGGCACACTGGCCCTGTACCAGTAGCAGCGCACTCCGGGGTCGGTGAAAGTCCGAACCGGCGGTTACAGTCCGCGACCCGGTCGCCTCCAGCGGCCGGTTGACCAGGTGAAATTCCTGGACCGACGGTTAAAGTCCGGATGGGAGGCAGTGCGCGGCGGGCGAGCACATCCGTGCGCGCCGCCGTACCGGTTCGCCGTACCCGGCGAGCCCTGTCCGGCGTCGCCCCCGGTGTCCTTGCTCGTCCTTTCTGTCGTCATCGACAGCCCCGGAGTCCGTGCCCGAAGAGGCAGGAGGACCCGGGAAGTGTTCACCGGAATCGTCGAAGAGCTGGGCGAGATCACCGCCGTCGAGACCCTCGACGACGCCTGTCGCTTCCGGCTGCGCGGACCCGTCGTCACCGAGGGCGCGAAGCACGGCGACTCCATCGCCGTGAACGGCGTCTGCCTCACGGTCGTCGACCACGAGGGCGACGAGTTCACCGCCGACGTCATGGCCGAGACCCTCAAGCGCTCCAGCCTGGGCGTCCTCACCGTCGGCTCCCGCGTCAACCTGGAACGCCCCACCGCGGTCGGCGCCCGCCTCGGCGGCCACATCGTGCAGGGCCACGTCGACGGCACCGGCTCCGTCCTGGAGCGGACCCCCTCCGAGCACTGGGAGATCGTGAAGATCTCCCTTCCCGCGGACCTCGCCCGCTACGTCGTGGAGAAGGGCTCCATCACGGTCGACGGCATCAGCCTCACCGTCGTGGAGGCCGGGCCCGACTACTTCACCGTCAGCCTCATCCCGACGACCCTCGCCCTGACCACGCTCGGCATCAAGCAGCCCGGCGACCCGGTCAACCTCGAGGTCGATGTCATCGCCAAGTACGTCGAGCGGCTGCTCACCGCCGGTCAGGGGGAACCGAAGTGAACTGGCTGAACTCCGAGGCGTTCGTCCTGCTCGACCAGCACATCATCTGGTCGGACATGATCGGCAACATCTTCGGCCTGATCGCCCTCACCCTCGGCTGGCGCCGCTCTGTGTGGACCTGGCCCGTGCAGTTCCTCGCCGGCCTCATCCTCTTCGTCGCCTTCTACGGCCATCTCACCGGCAGCGCCGGCAAGCAGGTCGTCGTCATGCTCGTCGCCCTCTACGGCTGGTGGCAGTGGCAGCGCGGCACGGGCCGGGGCGAGGACGGCCAGATCTCCGTGCGCTTCGCCAACTGGCGCGAGCGCGGCGCGATGATCGCCGCGGCCGCCGCGGGCACCGTCGCGGTGGCGCTGCTGTTCAAGGCCTACCCGAGCCTGTCCTGGGACCCCTGGCCCGACGCCTACATCTTCGTCGGCACCATCGTCGCCATGTACGCCCAGGCCAAGGGCATGGTCGAGTTCTGGTTCGCCTGGCTGCTCGTCGACGTCGTCGGCGTCCCCCTGAACTTCGCCAACGGCTACGCCTTCTCCGGCTTCGTCTACGTCATCTACGGCGCACTCGTCCTGTGGGGCATGCGCGACTGGTGGCTGCGCTCCCGCAAGGGTCCGCAGCCCGCCCTGGAAGGAGCGCCCGCATGAGCACGGCACCTGTCCTGTACTCGACCGACGACCTCGACGACTTCGCGCTCGATCCGATCGAGCAGGCCATCGCCGACATCGCCGCCGGCCGCCCGGTCGTCGTGGTCGACGACGAGGACCGCGAGAACGAGGGCGACCTCGTCGTCGCCGCCGAGCATGTGACGCCCGAGATCGTCGCCTTCATGATGAGCGAGTGCCGCGGCCTGATCTGCGCCCCCATGGAGGGCGACGAACTGGACCGGCTCCAGCTCCCGCAGATGGTCGCCGACAACACTGAGCAGATGAAGACGGCGTTCACCGTCTCCGTCGACGCCTCCGGCGCCCACGGCGTGACCACCGGCATCTCCGCCGCCGACCGCGCGACCACGCTCCAGCTCCTGGCGAGCGGCACCGCCCAGGCGGACGACTTCGTGCGCCCCGGCCACATCTTCCCGCTGCGCGCCAAGCCCGGCGGCGTGCTCACCCGCAACGGCCACACCGAGGCAGCCGTCGACCTCGCCCGGCTCGCGGGCCTGCGCCCGGCGGGCGCGATCGTCGAGATCGCCGGCGAGGACGGCCGCATGCTGCGGCTGCCCGAGCTGATCCCCTTCGCCCGCAAGCACGGCCTGACGATCATCTCCATCGAGGACCTGATCGCCTACCGCCGCTCCAGCGAGCCCACCGTCCGTCGCGAGGCCGAGACCCGGCTGCCCACCGCCCACGGCACCTTCACGGCGTACGGCTACCGCTCCACCGTCGACGGCGTCGAGCACGTCGCCCTCGTCCACGGCGAGATCGGCGACGGCGAGAACGTCCTCGTCCGGGTCCACTCCGAATGCCTCACCGGCGACGTCTTCGGCTCCCTGCGCTGCGACTGCGGCCCCCAGCTGGACGCCTCCCTGGAGCGCATCCAGGCCGAGGGCCGGGGCGTGGTGGTCTACCTGCGCGGACACGAGGGCCGCGGCATCGGCCTGCTGTCCAAGCTGCGCGCCTACGAACTCCAGGAGCGCGGCCGCGACACCCTGGACGCCAACCTGGAACTCGGCCTGCCCGCCGACGCCCGCGACTACGGGGCGGGCGCGCAGATGCTGAAGGACCTCGGGGTGCGCAGCGTCCGGCTGCTGACCAACAACCCCGACAAGAGCGACGCGCTCGTCCGCCACGGCGTCGCCGTCGCCGAGCGCGAACCGATGCCCGTCACCGCGGGCGAGCACAACCTCCGCTACCTGCGCACCAAGCGGGACCGGATGGGCCACGACCTGCCCTGGCTGGAGGCGGCTCCCGTCACCACCACCTGCGGCAACCAGTAAGAGACCACCGAGGAGACAAGAGAACGTGAGCGGCAAGGGCGCACCGGAACTGTCCGTACGCAACGTGGGTGACCTGCGGGTCGCCGTCATCGCGGCGCAGTGGCACGAGAAGGTGATGGACGGACTGGTGGACGGCGCGCTGCGCGCCCTGCACGACCTGGGCATCGACGAGCCGACCCTGCTGCGGGTCCCCGGCAGCTGGGAACTCCCGGTCGTCGCCAAGGTGCTCGCCGGACGCGGCTACGACGCGATCGTCGCGCTCGGCGTCGTCATCCGCGGCGGCACCCCTCACTTCGACTACGTGTGCCAGGGCGTCACCCAGGGCCTGACCCAGGTCTCCGTCGACACCGGCGTGCCCGTCGGCATGGGCGTGCTCACCTGTGACACCGAGGAGCAGGCCCTGGACCGGGCGGGCCTGGAGGGCTCGAACGAGGACAAGGGGCACGAGGCGGTCACCGCCGCCGTGGCCACCGCGGCCACCCTGCGTTCAGTATCTGAACCGTGGCGCTGAGCGGGGCCGGGGACCGCGTAGGGTAAGGACCACCATGTCCAAGAAGACGTTCGAGGAGCTCTTCACCGAGCTCCAGCACAAGGCCGCCCACGGCGATCCCGCCACCTCCCGCACCGCGGAACTGGTGGACAAGGGCGTCCATGCCATCGGCAAGAAGGTCGTCGAAGAGGCCGCCGAGGTCTGGATGGCCGCCGAGTACGAGGGCAAGGAGGCAGCCGCCGAGGAGATCTCGCAGCTGCTGTACCACGTCCAGGTGATGATGGTCGCCCGCGGCATCAGCCTCGACGACGTCTACGCCCACCTGTAAGCCCCACCGCACCGACCCCGTCGTAGTACCTCACGCAAAGGAAGCCGACCTCATGCTGCGCATCGCCGTCCCCAACAAGGGTTCCCTCTCCGGCCCTGCGGCGGACATGCTGCATGAGGCCGGCTACCAGCAGCGCCGGGAGTCCAAGGAGCTGCGGATCGTCGACCCGGAGAACGAGGTCGAGTTCTTCTACCTCCGCCCCCGCGACATCGCGATCTACGTCTCCTCCGGCAAGCTCGACATCGGCATCACCGGCCGCGACCTGCTGATCGACTCGGCCGCCGACGCCGAGGAGATCCTGCCGCTGGGCTTCGCCCGCTCCACGTTCCGCTTCGCCGCCAAGCCGGGCACGGCGGACACCCTGGAGGACCTCAAGGGCAAGACGGTCGCCACCTCCTACGAGGGCATCGTCGCCGGCCACCTCGCCGACCACGGCATCGACGCCTCCGTCGTGCACCTCGACGGCGCCGTCGAGACCGCCATCGAGCTCGGTGTCGCCGAGGTCATCGCGGACGTCGTCGAGACGGGTACCTCGTTGCGCAACGCCGGCCTCGAGGTCTTCGGCGAGCCGATCATGAAGTCCGAGGCGCTGGTCGTCCGCCGCACCGGCGCCGACGCCGACGACCCCAAGGTCCAGCAGTTCCTGCGCCGACTTCAGGGAGTCCTCGTCGCCCGGACGTACGTGATGATGGACTACGACATCCGCGCCGAGCACCTCGAAGCGGCCGTCGCCATCACCCCGGGCCTGGAGGGCCCGACCGTCTCCCCGCTGCACAACGAGGGCTGGGTCGCCGTGCGCGCCATGGTCCCCACCAAGGAGGCGCAGCGGATCATGGACGACCTGTACGCCATCGGCGCGCGGGCCATCCTCACCACCGCCATCCACGCCTGCCGTCTCTGAGAGGGCCGCGGCACGATGTCGGACCTTCCCTCCCTGCCCGTCACCTTCCGGCCGAGCCGCACCCGCGCGGTGCTGCTCGGCGCGGCCGCGGCGATCTTCGTGGTCGTCTCGGCGGTCGCGCTGCTGCTGGACCGCCTCGGCCCCGGTGAGCGGCTCAGCTTCGTCTTCACCGCGGCCCTGTTCGCCGGTGGCCTGCTGATGCTGGCCCGGCCGAAGGTCGTCGCCGACGACAGCGGCGTCACCGTCGTCAATTTCGCCAGTACCCGGCGCCTGGAATGGGCCGAGATCGTCCAGGTGAACCTGCGCGTCGGCGACCCGTGGGTGTTCCTCGACCTCACCGACGGCACCAGCCTGCCCGCCATCGGCATCCAGCCCGGCATCGCCAAGGAGCAGGCCATCGCCCATGCCGGCGCCCTGCGCGCCCTGGTCGAGGCCCGCTCAGGGGACCCTCGCACCTGATGGAGCCGTTCCCCCTGACGTAGTCGGCCATGTCTTGATTAATCTGGTGACGGAGGCGTACCGAACGCGCCTCCGCCCCTGGAGTGCCGCACGGCGGCGCACAGGGGCTCCTGCTACTTGAGGAGTGACTCCCTCCAGCGATGGACGGATCGTCCTGTAGTACCTGCGCCGCCCCCGGCCCCCGCGCACGGGCGGCGGCATCATGACCACCCCCCTGCTGCTTCTGGCAGCCGCTTTCGTGCTCATCCTGGCCAACGGCTTCTTCGTGGCCGCCGAGTTCGGCCTGGTGACGGTCGAGCGGCCCGAGGCGGAGAAGGCCGCCGCCGAAGGCGACCGCCGCGCCCGTACGGTCGTGGAGTCGCTGAAGGAGCTGTCCTTCCAGCTCTCCGGCACCCAGCTCGGCATCACCATCACCTCCCTCGTGGTCGGCATGCTCGCCGAGCCCGCGCTGGCCGAGCTGCTCGACGGCCCGGTCACCGTGCTGGGTGTCCCCGAGGGCGCCGTGTCCGGTGTGGCCGTGATCATCGGCATGCTGCTGGCCTCCGCGGTGCAGATGGTCGTCGGAGAGCTGGTGCCCAAGAACTGGGCGGTGTCCCGGCCCCTGCAGGTCGCGCGCTTCGTCGCCGGCCCGCAGCACCGGTTCGCCCTGCTGTTCCGGCCGGTCATCGCCGCGCTGAACGCGGTCGCCAACCGGCTGGTGCGCGCCCTGGGCGTGGAACCCGCCGAGGAGCTGGCCTCCGCCCGCACCCCCGGCGAGCTGGTGTCGCTGGCCCAGCACTCCGCGCAGGCCGGTGCCCTGGAGCAGGACACCGCCGACCTGTTCGTGCGCACCCTGTCGCTGGCCGAGCTGACCGCCCAGCATGTGATGACCCCGCGCGTGAAGGTGAGCGCGCTGCAGTCGTCGGCCACCGCCGAGGACGTCGTCAACCTCACCCGCGCCACGGGCCTGTCCCGCTTCCCCGTCTACCGGGAGAAGATCGACGAAATCGTCGGCATGGCGCACCTCAAGGACGCCCTCGCGGTGCCCGTGCACGACCGACTGCGCACCCCGGTCGCCCGCATCGCCCGGCCCGCGCTGCTCGTCCCCGAGACGCTGCCGGTCCAGCCGCTGCTCGCCCGGCTGCGCAGCGAGCAGCCCATCGCCGTCGTCGTCGACGAGTACGGCGGCACCGCCGGGGTCGTCACCCTGGAGGACATCGTCGAGGAGATCGTCGGCGAGGTCCGCGACGAGCACGACGGCCACGACACCCCCGAGCTGGCGCCCGCCCCCGCCGAGGACGGCAGGCCCGCCTGGGACGTCGACGGCAGCTGCCGCGTCGACACCCTGGCCCGCATAGGCCTGGAGGTCCCCGAGGGGCCGTACGAGACCGTCGCCGGACTCGTCGCCGACCTGCTCGGCCGTATCCCGGCCGCCGGTGACCGCGCCGAGCTGCCCGGCTGGCGGCTCTCCGTGCGCCGGGTCGGCCACTACCGCGCCGAGCGGGTGCGCCTGGTGCGGACCGCCGCCGTGCGGGAGGCGGCCCGATGAGCGTCCTGCAACTGCTGTTCGCCGCCCTTCTGGTGCTGGCCAACGGCTTCTTCGTCGGCGCCGAGTTCGCTCTGGTCTCCGTACGCCGCAGCCAGATCGAACCGCTCGGCACCACCCGCGCCCGCCAGGTGCTGTACGGCCTGGAGCGGCTGCCGCGGATGATGGCCGCCGCCCAGTTCGGCATCACCATCTGCTCCCTGACCCTGGGCGCGGTCGCCGAGCCGACCGTGGCGCAGCTGCTGGAGCCGGTCTTCGAGTGGATCCATATGCCGCACGGCATGGTCCACCCGCTCGGCTACGTCATCGCGCTCGCGGCCGTGGTCTTCTTCCACCTCGTCATCGGCGAGATGGTCCCGAAGAACCTCGCCATGGCGGCCCCCGAGAAGACCGCGCTGTGGCTCGCCCCCGGCCTGGTCGCCTTCGCCCGGGTGTGCGGGCCCGTCACCTACGCCCTCGGCGCCTGCGCCCAGGCCGTGCTGAGGCTCTTCCGGGTGGAGCCCAGGGACGAGGTCGAGGCGGTCTTCACCAGCGTCCAGCTGGGCCGGCTCGTCGAGGACTCCGGGCAGGCCGGCCTCCTCGGACCCGAGGAGCAGGAGCGTCTGGAGGACGCCCTGGAGCTGGGCTCGCGCCCGGTGACGGACGTGCTGCTGCGCCGCGAGTCACTGGTCACGGTCGGCCCGTCGGTCACCCCGGGCCGGATCGTGGAGCTGACCGCACGCACCGGCTACTCCCGCTTCCCGGTCGCCGCGGACAACGGCGCCTTCATGGGCTACGTCCACATCAAGGACGTCCTCGACCTGGAGAACTCCGACCGGGCCGTCCCGCAGCACGTCTGGCGTCATATGACGACCCTGCGCTCCGACCTGCCCCTGGACGACGCCCTCACGGTCATGCGCCGCGCGGGCACCCACCTCGCCCAGGTCGCGGACGCGTCGGGCCGGGTGCTGGGCCTGGTCGCCCTGGAGGACGTACTGGAACTGATCGTCGGCGAGGTCCGCGACCCGGCGCACCGGGAACAGGCCCCGCCGGAGGTACGGGTCAGCGAGCCGCGGACCAGCGGCGCCCCGGAAGAGGCGCTCGCGACCTAGAGCGCGGAAGGATCCTGCGGCCCCCGCCCCGACAGCACCTCACCGTAGGCCTGCATCAGGTCGGGCAGCCGCAGGGTCGCCAGGTCGTCCCTGCTCAGCGTTCCGGGACAGGCGGACAGCCGCAGATCCCGGTACGCGCAGCTCTTCTCGTACAGGGTGCGCAGGAAACGGCCGTTGCCCAGTTCGTCGATCCAGCCCTGGTCGACGACGTGCCCGGCGATGGAGCGCAGCTCCTCCAGCGCCTCGTCGTCCCAGGCGTCGCCGTTCTCGGCGGCCAGCACCTCGCCGATCGCGGTGAGTTCGAGGGGGCGGTAGGAGGGGAAGTCGACGCGCGTGGTGAAACGGGAGGACAGGCCGGGGTTCGCGGCGAGGAGGCGGTCCATCCCCTCCGGGTAGCCGGCCAGGATCACCACCAGGTGATCGCGGTTGTCCTCGGCCCGCTTCAGCAGGACCTGGAGGGCCTCGTCGCCGTAGGCGTCGCCCTTGCCGTAGCCGGAGTTGGACAGCGAGTAGGCCTCGTCGACGAAGAGGACGCCGCCGAGCGCGGAGTCGATGAGCTCATTGGCCTTGACCGCGGTCTGGCCCAGATACTCGCCGACCAGGTCGGCCCGCTGGGCCTCCACGAGATGGTCGCCGCCGAGCAGGCCGAGGGCGTAGAAGACGCGGCCGAGGATGCGGGCGACGGTGGTCTTGCCGGTGCCGGAGGGGCCCGAGAAGACGAAATGCCGTTTCGGCGGCTGGACGGGCAGCCCCTGACCGGCCCGCAGCCGGGCCATGTTCAGCTGCGCCGACAGTGCCTTGACCTGGCGCTTGACCGGCTCCAGGCCCACCATGCGCTCGAGCTCGGCGAGCGCCTCGTCGAGTAACCCGGGGTCCGTCGGCCCGGCGGGCAGGGACGCGGACTGCACGGCCGTCTTCTCCCGCACCGCCGGATCGCTCACCGACGGCATCGGCGCGGCGGGCGGCGGCAGCTCGGGCTCGGGCAGCCGCAGATCACGGCCGTCCGTGCCGAACAGCGGATCGAGTACGTCGATCCCGTCGACGCTGTCCTGCCCGGCACCGGCGAGGCTGATCGCCGCGAGGTCGGCGGACTCGTCGTAGCCGTCGCCCTCGGAGATGGCCGCGAGCCGGGCGGCGGTGTCCATGAACGCGGGGTCGACCCGGTGCACGGCCCGGTACAGCGGCAGCGCGGCCGCCGAACGGCCGGTGCCCTCGTGCGCCCGGGCCAGCCAGTAGCGCAGCTCCTTGCGCTGCGGCTGCTCGCTGCGACAGCGCATCAGCGCCGCCGACAGCAGCGGCTCGGCCTGCCCGTACATCTCCAGCCGGACCCGGGCCATGCCGCCGAACAGCCCGGCCTCGATGCCGAGCAGGGAATCGTCGAGGAGCGGGTCGGTGTGCCGTACGAGCTGCTCCCAGTCCTTGACCAGATAGGAGCGGCAGGCGTGCAGGAAGCGCACCTGCGGGTCGGTGTCCACCGGCGGCAGCCCGGCGAGCGCCCGGTCCAGCTCGGGCACATGCCGGCCGTCGAGCCAGTGCGAGGCGTGCGCGAGCAGCAGATCGCGGGGGCTCTCCAGCACCGGCTGCACCCACCAGCCCAGCCAGTACCAGGAGTTCAGGGCGCGCGCGTGCCGGGCACGCTGCTCGCCGAAGCGGTCGCGGTGCCGGAACATCCGCAGCAGCGCGGTCGTCGTGTCGACGCGCAGCGCGTGCAGTCCCAGCCAGCCGTCCGCCATGCCGGGGTCGATCCGCACCGCGGTGCGGAACTCCTCCTCGGCCTGTGGATAGGCGCCCATCGTGTAGGCGTCGACCCCGCGCAGCCAGGCGAGGTCGGCCGGGGCCTCGGGGCCCTGCGTGCCGAAGTCCATCCCGTCCCCCACAAGCCGTGCCCCCGCTGGTTCACCGCCGGGCCGTCACCCGCGGCCGCACCGCTCGAACCGCCGTGCCGCGGCCCGGAGTTGCCGGTGTGCGGCGGCCGTCCGAAGGTCGCGCCGAGGGCATCGTACCTGCGCGGGCGGTGCCCGCCGAAGGGTGCGGCAGGGGCCGTTCGTGGAGGCGGGAGCGGAGGCAGGCGCCTCCACTTCGGTGACCGAGGGTGAGCGCGCGACGCCCCACGGCGCTCGCCGGAGCGGGCCCGGACAGAACGAAGCCCCCGGTCACGGGGGAACAACCGGGGGCTTCGCGTCAATGGGTCGCCCTGGTGGGGCGCACATTGAGAACGTAAGACCTGTACGGCCCCTCGGTCAAGCGGAGTTGAGGCACTCCTGGAAGTTCCCGCGCGACGGTCTTCACGGCCTCACCACATTGTCTACAGTCGCTCACGGAGCGTCACTTCGAGGTCGCGGCTGCGCGCCCCGGGAGCACCTCGTACCCCTCCGGCACCTGCCGCACCAAGAGATTCGCGTACGGCTCCGAGGGGTCCTCGGCGAAGTGCCGCGCCTCCGCCCGGACCCACCCGTTCCAGAACGCGCGCTGCTCCTCACCGTCCCGGTCCCGCCCGCGCGCCCACGCCGTCTCGCGGGGCATTCGCATCCACATCAGCCGCGCCAGCCACGGCCGCAGCGCCCGGCGTCCCGCGCCGACGCCCTCGATCAGCACGACGTCCGCCGGCGGCAGCGTCCGCGGCGGCCCGTAGTGCCGGGCCCGCCAGTCGTAGGGCCGGTACACGGCCGACTCGCCGCGCCCGAGCGGCTCGACGACCTCCTCCATCAGCCGGCCCGTCCACGCGAACAGCTCCTCGTGCGTGGCGATGTCGTCCAGGTGCAGCACAGGCGCTCCGCTGAGCTCTGCGGCGAGGCGCTCGGCGAAGGTGGACTTGCCGGACCCGGCGTGCCCGTCGACGGCGACGAGCCGGACGGGCCCGAGGGAGGGGGGCAGGGCCCGGAGCTGACGGGCGAGCTCGGGCAAGGGGAAAGGTCGGGCATGCACGTCCCCATGATGGCGTGGTCGCCGATCGTCGCGGGCTGCGGGTGTTCGTGGGTTGCTCGCGCAGTTCCCCGCGCCCCTTGGGGACCTGCCCCTCAGGGGCGCGGGGAACTGCGCGACCAGCCACGGACCACCCGCAGTCGACCACGCGCGATCAGTCCGGGCGTCAGTGGTCGACACCAATATTGGTCGCCACGGCATGCCCCGAGGTGCTGGATGGACCAGGGCCCCTGCGGCCATAGTTGGCGCACGCAGCCACCCGACGAGGACACCTGGGGGTCACCCACCCATGAGCAGAGTCGAACAGCCGTCGCGCAGAACCGTCCTGGCCGCGGTGGTCGCCGCGGCGGTCACCACCGGCGCGGCCCCGGCGGCGGCCGACATCAACGCCCCGGTCGGCCAAGGCGCCGCAGGCCCCGCGCGACTCGTCGACAACCGCGCCTGGACGACGTTCACCGACTGGCGTTCCGGAACGGCCCGAGGCACCCGCCCCGTCGCCGGTGTCCGCCCCGGCCTCGTGATCGACCGCCCGGCCGGCACCACCGACTACACCGACCCGCACACCGGCACCACCGCCGCCTGGGAGTACGCCACCTGGACCTCGCCGGTCCACACCCTCGCGGTCCCCGCGACCGAGGTGATCGCCTCCTGGAACGCGGCCACCCCGGCCGGCACCTGGATCGAGATCGAGCTGAAGGGCACCTACTCCGACGGCACGGACACGCCCTGGTACGTCATGGGCCGCTGGGCGGCGGGCGACCAGGACATCCGGCGGACCTCGGTCGACGACCAGAGCGACGGCAGGAGCAGCATCTGGACGGACACCTTCGCCGTCGACGACGCCTCCACCGGCCTGCGCCTGACCTCGTACCGCCTGCGCCTCACCCTCCACCGCCGCCCCGGCACCAAGGCGACGCCCACCGTCTGGCGGCTCGGCGCGATGGGCTCCGACGTCCCCGACCGCTTCACCGTGCCGGCCTCCGCGCCGGGCCTCGCGAAGGAACTCGGCGTCCCGCGCTACTCGCAGGAGGTCCACAAGGGCCAGTATCCCGAGTACGACAACGGCGGCGAGGCCTGGTGCAGCCCCACCTCCTCGCAGATGATCATCGAGTACTGGGGCGGCCGGCTCACCGACGAGCAGCTGTCCTGGGTCGACCCCTCCTACGCCGACCCGCAGGTGTGCCACGCGGCCCGCCACACCTACGACTTCCAGTACGCCGGCTGCGGCAACTGGCCCTTCAACGCCGCGTACGCCGCCACCTTCCGCGGCCTGCAAGGCGTGGTCACCCGGCTGCACTCCCTCAGCGACCTGGAGACGCTGATCGCCGCGGGCATCCCGGCCATAACGTCCCAGTCCTTCCGCGCCGAGGAGCTGACCGGCGCCGGATACGGGACCTCTGGGCATCTGATGACGGTCATCGGCTTCACCGCCGACGGCGACGTGATCGCCAACGACCCGGCCTCGGACGACAACGAGGCGGTGCGCCGGGTCTACAAGCGGCGCGAGTGGGAGAACATCTGGCTGCGCACCAAGCGGTACGACGCGAACGGCAAGGTCAGAAGCGGCACGGGCGGCGTCTGCTACCTCTATTTCCCGGCCCGCCCGAGCCTCCAGCAGCGCCGCGCCCTGGCGGCGGTGGGGGTGCGCTGACCGCAGGGCCCTCCGGGGCGGCTGTGACCAAGCGCACGGTCGCAAAAGCCGCCCCGGGTGGCAAGGTGGACAGCATGACCACGAACGCAGCCACCGCGGCCCGGGTGACCACCGGCGGACCTCAGGAAGACGGCCCGAAGATTTTCGAGCACGCCATGGGCTGGACCCTGGTCGTGGTCGTCGCGATGCTGATCGCCCAGCTCGGACTGCTGTGATGGCCCGGCTCGGGCTGCTGTGATCGCCCGGCTCCGCCTGCTGTGCGCGCTGCCCGGCCCGCTGTGATCACTGATCGGACAGCTGTGACCTGAGCCACCCATGACCTGACATACTGCGGGAGTCCCGCCGCCCGTCGGATATCAGGTTAGACAGTGACCATCAGCCATCAGCGTGGCGCCGCCCGGCCTCCGGTGCGCGGCACCGACCGCTCGCTGGCGCGTCGCGCCGAACTCCTCGCCATCGGGCGGAAGTTGTTCGCCGACACGCCCTACGACGCGCTCTCCATGGACGACATCGCCCGCCAGGCCCATGTCGCCAAGGGACTGATCTACTACTACTTCCACTCCAAGCGCGGCTACTACCTGGCCATAGTCCAGGACTCGGTCGCCGACCTGGTCGGCTTCGCGGCGAGCGGCCGCGAACTGCCCCCGGGGGACCGGGTCCACCGCACGATCGACGGCTATCTGCGCTACGCCGAGCACAACCACGCCTCCTACCGCACGATCGTCAGCGGCGGCGTCGGCTTCGACGCCGAGGTGCACGCCATCCGCGACGGGGTGCGCGAGGCGATCGTGACGACCATCGCCGAAGGGGCGTACGGCAGGCGGGAGATCGCTCCGCTGGCCCGCATGGGGCTGCTCGGCTGGGTGTGCGGCGTGGAGGGCGCCACGCTGGACTGGATCGACCGCCCGGGCCTCACCCGCGACGACATGCGCGAACTGCTGGTGCGGATGCTCGGCGGAACCCTGCGCGCGATCGAGGAGCTGGACCCGGCCCACCCGGCGCCGGAACCGGCCCGTCGGGACGTGTAGCCGACGGGGCGGGGACCCCTTGTGGGTGTGCCCCCGCCCGCGCCGCACATCAGCCTCGATCAGTTGATCGCCCTGATCAGCTCACCGTTCGCCGTGTCCCCGCTCAGCTCCCAGAAGAAGGTGCCGCCCAGGCCCTGGTTGTTCTTGTACGTCATCTTGGTCGCGATGGTCGACGGGGTGTCGTAACTCCACCAGTTGCTGCCGCACTTGGCGTACGCGGTGCCGCCGACCGTGCCGGTGACCGGGCACTTGGTCTTCAGGACCTTGTAGTCGTCGATGCCCTGCTCGTACGTCCCCGCCGCCGGGCCGGTCGCGGTGCCGCCGGGCGCGGACTGGGTGACGCCGGTCCATCCGCGGCCGTAGAAGCCGATGCCGAGCAGCAGCTTGGACGCCGGGATGCCGAGGCCCTTGAGCTTGGCGATGGTCGCCGAGGTGTACATGTTCGCCTTGGGGATGCCGCTGTAGGAGTTCAGCGGGGAGTGCGGGGCGGTCGGGCCCGTGGTGTCCCAGGCGCCGAAGTAGTCGTACGTCATCGGGTTGTACCAGTTGACGTACTGGGCGGCGCCCGCGTAGTCGGCGGCGTCGATCTTGCCGCCGGCCGTGGCGTCGGCGGTGATGGCCGCCGTGACGAGATAGCTGGAGCCGAACTTGGCCCGCAGGGCCTGCATCAGGTTCCGGAACGCCGCCCTGCCGCTGGTGTCGCAGCTCAGACCGCAGGCGTTGGGGTACTCCCAGTCGATGTCGATGCCGTCGAAGACGTCCGCCCACTTGGAGTTCTCGACCAGGTCGTAGCAGGACTGGGCGAAGGCGGCGGGGTTGCGGGCCGCCTCGCCGAAGCCGCCGGACCACGTCCAGCCGCCGAACGACCAGAGGATCTTCAGGTCCGGGTGGAGCCGCTTGAGCTTGCGCAGCTGGTTGAAGTTGCCGCGCAGCGGCTGGTCCCAGGTGTCGGCGACGCCGTCCACCGACTCGCCGGCGGTGTAGGCGCGGTCGGTGGCGGCGTAGGCGTCGCCCATCGCGCACTTGCCGCCGGTGACGTTGCCGAAGGCGTAGTTGATGTGGGTGAGCTTCGCGCCGGAGCCGGAGGTCTGGATGTTCTTGACGAAGTACTTGCGGTCGTAGGTGCCCCATTCGGTGAAGTAGCCGACGACCTTGGAGCCGGCGGCCGCCTCGGCGGCGGGGGCGGTGGTGGTCGCGTTCGCGGTGGCGGTGCCCGCGCCGGCGAGCAGTCCGGCGCCGAGCACGGCGCTGCACAGCGCCGAGACGAGGGAACGGAGGGGGGTTCGCATCGGTGTCTCCTCGTGGGGGAGAGGGGGACATGCGCCGGCGCGCGCCCCAGTGCTTGGCATGGACGCGATGAACAGCCGGTGATCCGACACCGTAGGAGGACTAGACCAGTGCGGTCAATGGTGCGGACCAATCCCATCCGGTCGCGGATTCTCTGAAGTAAGCGGTCGTTAACCAGTGACGCGCCGCCTCCGATCGGGCATACTCACAGCGCCGAGCCGCTGGTCAGCAGCGTCCGAGACCCGGAACTGCGAGCATCGACAACGGCACCAGGAAGACCTGGCGGAGCCGCCCCCACAACGGGCCGGGCCGCCCGTGCCCGAGAGGGAGGAGAGCGTCGCCATGCCCGACCGCGCCCCGCAGCCGGTGGATCGTCAACTGCCCACCGACGAGGCCCGGGATCTGATCTCGCTCGTCCGTGACATCGCACAGCGCGAGATCGCTCCGGCGGCGGCCGAGGAGGAGGACGCCGGGCGGTTCCCGCGCGAGATCTTCACCCTGCTCTCCCGCTCCGGCCTGCTCGGCCTGCCCTACGACGCCGAGTACGGCGGCGGCGAGCAGCCCTACGAGGTCTACCTCCAGGTTCTCGAAGAGCTGGCCATGGCCCGGCTCACCGTCGGCCTCGGGGTCAGTGTGCACACCCTGGCCTCCTACGCCCTGGCCGCCTACGGCACCAAGGAGCAGCAGGTCGAGCATCTGCCCGCGATGCTCGGCGGCGGCCTGCTCGGCGCCTACTGCCTGTCCGAGCCGGCCTCCGGCTCCGACGCGGCCTCGCTGCGCACCAAGGCCGTGCGCGAGGGCGACGCCTGGGTGCTCACCGGCACCAAGGCCTGGATCACCCACGGCGGCATCGCTGACTTCTACACCGTGATGGCCCGCACCGGCGAGGACGGCCCGCGCGGCATCACCGCGTTCCTGGTGCCGGGCGACGCCGAGGGGTTGAGCGCCGCCGCGCCCGAGAAGAAGATGGGCATGAAGGGCTCGCCCACCGCCCAGGTCCACCTCGACGGCGTCCGCGTCCCCGACAGCCGCCGTGTCGGCGAGGAGGGCCAGGGCTTCACCATCGCCCTGTCCGCGCTCGACTCCGGACGGCTCGGCATCGCCGCCTGCGCCATCGGCGTCGCCCAGGCGGCCCTCGACGAGGCCGTGGCGTACGCCCAGGACCGCCGCCAGTTCGGCAAGCCGATCGCCGACTTCCAGGGCCTGCGCTTCATGCTCGCCGACATGGCCACCCAGATCGAGGCCGGCCGCGCCCTGTACCTGGCGGCGGCACGGCTGCGCGACGCGGGGCTGCCCTTCGCCAAGCAGGCCGCGATGGCCAAGCTGCACTGCACCGACACCGCCATGAAGGTCACCATCGACGCCGTGCAGATCCTCGGCGGCTACGGCTACACCGCCGATTTCCCGGCCGAGCGCTACATGCGCGAGGCCAAGGTGCTGCAGATCGTCGAGGGCACCAACCAGATCCAGCGGATGGTCATCGCCCGCCACCTCGCGGGTCCGGAGAGCCGCTGAACTGACCCGGTCGCACCACGGGCGCCGCGAGCCGTACCCACTCCGGGTCGTGGCGCCCGGGCAGCGTGCGGCCCCGGTCGGCCCAGGTGCGCAGCAGGTCCAGGTAGATGGGCGGGTCCGCGGGCTGCGGCGGAGCCGTCGGGGGCGGGGCCATGGGCGGCGCCAGCGGAACCGATTCTGCGCGAGCCGGGACGAACAGTTGGTGCTGACGCCCGGTCGTGGAATAGGTGGGGGTCATACCGGGCCAACGCGATGGTGGCCCCCCGGGTCACCGGCTGACGTAATCGGCCGTGAGTTCGCGCCCGTCCCGCACGCGGTCTGGCCACCGGAGCCGGTCTGACGTACCGTCACCTGAACCGCCGTCAGGGAGGTGCGCCTTGGCCGACGACCGCCCCGTACCGCTCGACGAATACCCCGTCCACCAGGTGCCGCTGTCCATGAAGCACGTCGCCACCGGCGACCGCAACGCCTACGACCGCGGCATCTTCCACGTCTTCGACCACGCCGGCCGCGCCCTGCTGATCACCGGCCTCGGCGTGTACCCGAACCTCGGCGTGACCGACGCGTACGCCACCCTGCGCCTCGGCGACACCCTGTACGCCGTACGGGCGAGCGACACCCTCGGCGACGACCGCCTGCGGCTCGCCGTCGGGCCCCTGCGCACCACCGTCGAGCGGCCGCTCGCGGAGTTCGTGCTGAGCTGCGCGCCCCCGCCGGACGACCCCGACGGCCTCTCCTTCGAGATCTACTGGTCGGCCGACTTCCCCGCGCTGTGGGAGCCGCACCATGTGCAGCGACGCGGCGACCGGCTCACCCTGGAGGGCCGGCGTTTCGTGCAGGCCGGCCGGTGCACGGGCCGGATCCGCGCGGGCGGCCGGGAGATCCGCCTCAAGCCCGGCGAGTGGACCGGCACCCGCGACCGCAGCTGGGGCGTGCGCCCCCTGCCCGGGGAGGACGGCGGCCGGCTCGCCGCGGAACACCCCACCGAGGGCTTCCACTGGATCTGGAGCCCGGTGCGCTTCGAGGACCGGTTCCTGATGCTCGTCGTCCAGGAGGACGCCGACGGCCACCGCTCCCTGAACGACGCCACCCTCGTCCGCCCCGGCCGGCGCGACCGCCAACTCGGCTGGCCCCAGGCCGAGATCACCTACCGCCCCGGCACCCGCCACCCCGAGCGAGCCGTCGTCCACCTGGGCGACGTACGCACACCGCAGAAGCTGGAGGTGGAGATCCTCACCTCGTCGCCGCTCGCGATCGGCGCCGGCTACCCGCCCGCCGAGGACTGGCAGCACGGCACCTGGCACGGCCCGGCCTGGGTGGACCGCCGTACCTACGACCTGCGGGAGGCGCACCCCCGCGCCGCGTACGGCGTCACCGACCACGCGGCCCGCTTCCGCCTCGACGGGCGCACGGGGTACGGCATCTTCGAGCACGGCTCCTTCGGCCGTCACGACCCCAGTGGGTTCACCGGCTTCGACTCGGTCGGGCGGTGAGGCGAGATGCCTCCTGCACGCCCCCGCACCACCACCCGCGACCCCGAGGACATCGCCCGCCGCCTCACCGCCTGGCTGGACACCCGGCTCCCCGGCGCGAAGGCCACCGGGGTGCGCGTCCCCGCCTCCAACGGCATGTCCAGCGAGACCGTCCTGTTCGACATCGAGCACCCCGAACGGCCCCTGCGCGCCTGTGTGTTGCGGCTCGCGGCGGACCCGTCGGCGTACACCGTGTTCCCCGAGTACGACATGCACCGCCAGTACCGCACCATGAGACTGGTCGCCGAGCACACGGACGTGCCCGTACCCGAGGTGCGGTGGCTGGAGCTGGACCCCGGTCCGCTCGGCGCGCCCTTCTTCGTCATGGAGCGCGTCGCGGGGCGGGTCCCGCCGGACGTGATGCCGTACACCTACGCCGGCAACTGGCTGCACGCGGCGAGCGACGCCGAGCGGGAACGCCTGGAGGCCGCCACCGTAGGGCTGTTGGCCCGGCTGCACGACCAAGTGCCGCCCGGCGCCGCCCGGTTCCTCGCCCTGCCGGGCGCGGACGCGCTGCGCGGCCATGTCACGGCCCAACGCGCCTACTACGCCTGGGTCGTGCGCGGCCTGCCCCGCTCACCGCTCATCGAGGCGGCCTTCGGCCGGCTGGAGGAGCTGTGGCCCGCCGAGCCGGGCACACCGGTGCTCAGCTGGGGCGACGCGCGCATCGGCAACGTCGTCTACGACGGCTTCGAGCCCGCCGCCGTCCTCGACTGGGAGATGGCCGCGCTCGCACCGCGCGAGACGGACCTGGGATGGCTGATCTACCTGCACCGCTTCTTCCAGGACCTCACGGTCGCCTCCGGACAGCCCGGACTACCGGACCTCCTGCGCCGCGAGAACGTCGAGGCCCGCTATGCCGAGTTGACCGGGCACACCCCGCGCGACATGGACTTCCACACCCTCTACGCCGCCCTTCGGCACGCGATCGTCATGCTGCGGATCGCGTACCGCCGAGTGCACTTCGGTGAGGCGGCCCTGCCGGCGGATCCGGACACACTGATCCTGCACCACGGCAGCCTGCGGGCCATGGTGCAGGGCAGTTACTGGAACTGAGCGAAGCGGCTCAGGCGGCGTGGCGGCGCATCGACGGGACGCGCATCGGGCGCGAGCCCGGACCGCCGACGTGCGAGAAGGGCTGCGTCCGCCAGTCGAGCCCCTGAGGGAGCGTCAACAGCAGGGCGGTGTCCTGCTCCTGCGGCTCGAAGGACTCGTCGGCCGGGCGGGCGTCGGTGGCGCTGCGGCCGGTGCCCCGGCACGCCGTGAGCCCGAACGGGTTCCACGGCGAGGCGCACAGCGCGTGCTCCGGCAGGGACTCCTCGTCCGCCAGCAGGGCGATCGGCTGGGCGCAGTCCGGGCAGATCACCCGGTACATCTCGAAGGTGTCGTACGCGTCGACGGCCTCGTCACCGTCGTCGCCGTCGAAGACGTCGCTTTCGACGCCCTCCGGCTCGGGCTCGACGACCGGCTGCTGCCGCTTGGGCACGCTACGACCAGGGCGCTTAAGACTCTGCATGGGATTCTCCCCCTCGGGCTGGGCCGTGAAGGCGCTGCGGCCTCGACCACAGCAAGCACTTCCCGTCCGGCCTCCGAGGTAATCACGAGTCCATCACGGACGTCACCCGGGACCTGTGGCGTTCGTCACATGCCGTCCGCAGGTGCCCGGAAACGGCGGGTCCCGGCCCCTCGTCGCTCCGGCGGTCCTCGAGCGGTTCTCCGGCGGACCGCGAGCCGAGCGGGCGGGGCCGCAGGTCACGAACCGGGTATGACCGGGCTGTCGAGGTATCCGAAGAGATCAACCGCCCTGTAGGTTCTTGCGCCATGGAGGAGCTGGACCGTCAGATCGTGCAGCTGCTCGTCAAGGACGGGCGGATGAGCTACACAGACCTCGGCAAGGCCACGGGTCTGTCCACGTCGGCCGTGCACCAGCGGGTGCGCCGGCTGGAACAGCGCGGGGTCATCCGCGGCTACGCCGCGGTGGTCGACCCCGAGGCCGTCGGGCTGCCGCTGACCGCCTTCATCTCGGTCAAACCCTTCGACCCCAGCGCCCCCGACGACATCTCCGACCGGCTCGTCGGCGTCCCCGAGATCGAGGCCTGCCACAGCGTCGCGGGCGACGAGAACTACATCCTCAAGGTCCGCGTGGCCACACCGCACGAACTGGAGGGCCTGCTGGCCCGTATCCGGTCGCTCGCCGGGGTGTCGACGCGTACGACGGTGGTGCTCTCGACGCCGTACGAGGCACGGCCGCCGCGTATCTGACGACCTGGGTGCGGTGCGCCCCGGCCGAGGCGCGAGACTGTTCCCCATGAGTGAGCGCACCGCCCCGACCGAGACCGTCCTGCTGCGCCGCGGAGAAGTGCACAGCCCCGCGGACCCCTTCGCCACCGCCATGGTCGTCGAGCACGGCCAGGTCGCCTGGGTCGGCTCGGAGGGCGCGGCCGACGCCTTCGCCGACGGCGTCGACGAGGTCGTCGACCTGGACGGGGCACTGGTCACCCCCGCGTTCACCGACGCCCACGTCCACACCACCGCCACCGGCCTGGCCCTGACCGGCCTCGACCTGTCCGCGGCGCGCGATCTGGACCAGGCCCTGACGCTCGTACGGCGGTTCGCCGCCGCCCGCCCCGACGACCGGGTCCTGCTGGGCCACGGCTGGGACGCGGCCCGCTGGCCCGGCGGCCGCCCGCCGACGCGCGCCGAGCTGGACGAGGCCACCGGCGGCCGTCCCCTCTACCTCTCCCGGATCGACGTCCACTCGGCGGTCGTCACCACGGCGCTGCTCGACATCACCCCCGGCCTCGGCCCGGTGGACGGCCCGCTCACCGCCGACGCCCATCACGCCGTACGGGCCACCGCCCTGGCCGCCGTCACCCCCGCCCAGCGCATCGAGGCCCAGCGCGCGGCCCTCGCACACGCGGCCTCCCTCGGCATCGGCTCCGTACACGAGTGCGGCGGGCCGGAGATCTCCTCCGAGGACGACTTCACCGGCCTGCTCCGCCTCGCCGCCGAGGAGCCCGGCCCGCGGGTGGTCGGCTACTGGGCCGAGCAGGATGTGGCGAAGGCGCGTGAGCTGGGCGCGCTCGGCGCCGCGGGCGACCTGTTCGTCGACGGCGCCCTCGGCTCCCACACCGCCTGTCTGCACCAGCCGTACGCCGACGCCGGGCACACCGGCACCGCCTACCTGGACGCCGCGGCCGCCGCCGCGCATGTCGTCGCCTGCACCGAGGCCGGACTCCAGGCGGGCTTCCACGCGATCGGCGACGCCGCCGTCAGCGCCGTCGTGGAGGGCGTGCGCGCCGCAGCCGACAAGGTCGGACTCGCCCGCGTCCGGGCCGCCCGGCATCGCGTCGAGCACGCCGAGATGCTCGACCCCGAGGCGATCGCCGCCTTCGCCGAGCTGGGCCTGACCGCGTCCGTGCAGCCGGCGTTCGACGCGCTGTGGGGCGGCGAGGACGGCATGTACGCCCAGCGGCTCGGGGCGGAGCGGGCCCGCCTGCTCAACCCGTTCGCCGCCCTGCTGCGGGCCGGTGTCCCGCTCGCCCTCGGCTCCGACAGCCCGGTCACGCCGCTCGACCCGTGGGGCACGGTCCGGGCCGCCGCCTTCCACCGCACGCCCGAGCACCGGGTCTCCGTGCGCGCCGCGTTCACCGCCCACACCCGCGGCGGCTGGCGGGCGACCGGCCGGGACGACGCGGGCGTCCTGGTGCCCGGCGCACCCGCCGACTACGCGGTGTGGCGCACCGGCGAACTGGTGGTCCAGGCCCCCGACGACCGGGTCGCCCGCTGGTCCACCGACCCCCGCTCCGGCACCCCCGGCCTGCCCGACCTGACCCCCGGCGGCGAGCTGCCGGTGTGCCTGCGCACGGTCGTCGGCGGGCGGACGGTGTACGTACGGCCGGGCGAGTGATCTACGCCGCCGGACCCCCTCCGGCGGCTCACCGCGCGACCTGCGCATCCGCCCCGCCGACCAGCACGTTCCGAACGTATGCGCAGCTCAAAGGGGTGTTGACAGAGGACGGCCCGGGGCCGGTAGGTTCGGCGGAGTCCACCACAGGACGCCCGACGGCGGCACGTCCGCGCACTCGCCGCCGCGCCGCTGGGTCAGGGACGGTGCACCCCACCGGGCACCGCCACTGGGAGCCAGGCTCAGCGCCCGCGCCGCGGCGAGGGAACGTTCCGGCCGGTCGGGAAGGTGTGACCCGGGTGGGGCCCGGCCGCTCAGTAGACAACGGCCTCAGGTCGATCCGCAGCCAGCGGATCCCGGGCCGGCCCGAAGGGTGCCGGGCCCCCATCCGCAGCCCCATGGGCCGCTGTCGCGAATCCCCTGGGCCCCGCTGTTGTGAAATCGGCACGAGCATACGAACGGCCCGCCACGTCATCGCAGGCGGCGGCCACTATGGTGGACCTCTGCGCATGAAGACGAAGGGGCAGCAGTGAACGACGGCGACGGGAGCGGGGCGGCACAGTCCCAGAGCAGGCGTTTCGGCCCGCTCGGCACGGCCCTGGTGATCATTCCGACCTACAACGAGGCGGAGAACATCAAGGGGATCGTGGGGCGGGTGCGGGCCGCCGTCCCCGCGGCGCACGTCCTCGTGGCCGACGACAACAGCCCGGACGGCACGGGCAAGCTGGCCGACGAGCTCGCCGTGGGCGACGACCAGGTCCATGTCCTGCACCGCAAGGGCAAGGAGGGCCTCGGCGCCGCCTACCTCGCGGGCTTCCGCTGGGGCCTGGAGCGGGACTACGGCGTTCTCGTCGAGATGGACGCCGACGGCTCCCACCAGCCCGAGGAACTGCCCCGGCTGCTGACCGCCCTCAAGGGCGCCGACCTGGTGCTCGGCTCGCGCTGGGTGCCGGGCGGACGGGTGGTGAACTGGCCCAAGAGCCGTGAGTTCATCTCCCGCGGCGGCAGCCTGTACTCCCGTGTCCTGCTGGACGTCCCGATCCGTGACGTCACCGGCGGCTACCGAGCCTTCCGCCGCGAGACCCTGGAGGGGCTCGGCCTCGACGAGGTCGCCTCGCAGGGGTACTGCTTCCAGGTCGACCTGGCCCGGCGGGCGATCAAGGCCGGGTACCACGTGGTGGAGGTGCCCATCACGTTCGTGGAGCGCGAGCTGGGCGACTCCAAGATGAGCCGGGACATCCTGGTCGAGGCGCTGTGGCGGGTGACGACCTGGGGCGTGGGGGAGCGGGCCGGCAAGGTCGCCAAGCGGCTTCGGCCGTAGGGACGCTTATCCCGGACTGAGCTGCCGCGGGGCACACTGGACGCATGACGCAGACCTCCACGCAGCCGGCGAGGCCCCGCCGCAGCCGGCTCCGCACCTTCCTGCCCCTCGGGATCGCCGCCTGGCTCGTGCTGGAGATCTGGCTGCTGACCCTGGTCGCGGGCGCGGCGAACGGGTTCACCGTCTTCCTGCTGCTGGTCGCCGGGATCCTGCTCGGTGCGGCCGTGGTGAAGCGGGCCGGACGCCGGGCCTTCCAGAACCTGAACCAGGCGGTGCAGCGCGGCGGCACACCGTCCGGCAGCGAGGGCAACGGCTGGCTGATGCTCGGCGGCCTGCTGCTGATACTCCCCGGCCTGGTCTCCGACGTGCTCGGCCTGATCCTGCTGATCCCGCCCGTCCAGAAGGCCCTCGGCCGCCGCGCCGAGCGCACCTTCGAGCGCCGGCTGCGCGCCGCCGGGCCGGGCAGCCTCGGCGACGCCTTCCAGCAGGCCCGTATCCACCGCCCGGACGGCAAGGTCGTGCAGGGCGAGGTCATCCGCGACGAGCCCCGCGGGGACGCCCCGCAGGAACCCCGCCCGCCGCTGACGCACTGAGAGGCCTTGGCCGGCCTCACGGGAGACAGACCGAGGGCCGGCCTTGGCAAGCCTCACAGAAGACAGACCGAGGGCGCCGTACGAGATCTCGTACGGCGCCCTCGGTCATTTCGGCGTGCGCTGTCGCCGGTCAAGCCACGCTGGGGTTCATGCGGACTTGCGGCTGTCCCGGGGGTGAACCGCGATGTTCATCGCCCCGGAGCGGAGAACGGCGAGTCGCTCCTCGAGAACCTCTTCGAGCTCCTCGCGGGTGCGCCGCTCCATCAGCATGTCCCAATGCGTACGCGCGGGCTTGGCCTTCTTCTCCTCAGGGCCGTCGCCATCCACGAGGAGTGCCTGGGCCCCGCAGACCTTGCACTCCCACTCCGGCGGGATCTCCGCCTCGACCGAGAAGGGCATCTCGAAGCGGTGCCCCTTCTCGCATGCGTACTCCACGGCCTGGCGCGGGGCCAGGTCGATGCCGCGGTCCGTCTCGTAGCTGGTCACCACGAGGCGCGTGCCGCGAAGAGCTCGCTCACTCATGAATCGTGCCTCCCGGGCTTGTCGCCCACAGGACAGGTGTCGCTGTCGTCGTCATCCGGTCAACGTCCGGTCGGCGGTAAAGATTCCCGTCCCGTGTCCCGTTTCGGGTCATGCGTCGCCGTCGTAGCCGCAGCCTTGTCAACCAGTGCAGTACCCACCGGCGCCCGGTTTGTCACATCTGCTAGGAGATGTCACCCAGCGTTTTTGCATCTTTGACGCGCAGTAACGGTACGCCTGGCAGGCCAAAGGCGTACACTACCGCCCTTTCGCCCTGAGTGCTAAATCCTCTCGGGAACCGGGTTGCCCGCGTCGCCGATCGCCCGGCGCACCGGGACCCTCGCGAGCAGCACAAAGCCCAGGACGAAGAAGGCCACGAGCGAGATGATCGCGTCCCGGTAGCTGCCTGTGAGCTGGAACGTCAGCCCGAAGAGCAGCGGTCCGAGCCAGCTCATCCCGCGGTCGCTCACCTCGTACGCGGCGAAGTATTCGGCCTCCTTGCCCGGCGGGACCAGGTGGGAGAACAGCGAGCGGGACAGGGCCTGGCTGCCGCCCAGGACCAGGCCGATGCCCGAGGCCAGCACGAAGAACCACACCGGCTGCCCCGCGGGCAGGAAGTAGCCCGCCGCCAGGACCGCCGTCCATGCGGCCAGCGAACCGAGGATCGTGCGCTTGGCCCCGTAGCTCCGCGCGAGCCGTCCCAGCGCCAGCGCGCCCGCCACCGCGAGCACCTGCACCAGCAGCACCGCGCCGATCAGGGTCGACTGGCCGAGGTCCAGCTCCTTGGAGCCGTAGATGGAGGCCTGGGAGATCACCGTCTGGATGCCGTCGTTGTAGACCAGGTAGGCCAACAGGAAGCCCAGGGTCAGCGGGTGGCGGCGCATGTCGCGGACCGTGGCGGCCAGCTGCCGCAGACCGGGCGCGGTGGCCTCGGGCGCGGGTGTGGCCGTCTCGGGTGCGGGCGTGGACGCCTCGCGCGCGGGGGTGGTCGTCTCGCGTGCGCGGGTGCCGCGGTCGCGCAGCCGCCGGAGCGGGATCAGCGCGAAGCCGCCCCACCACAGGCCGGCCGAGGCCAGGCAGATCCGGACCGCCATGCCCTCGGACAGGCCGAAGCTGTCGTGGGCGAGGTAGAGGACGAGGTTCGCGACCAGGACCAGAGCGCCCGCCGCGTAGCCGAAGGCCCAGCCGCGCGAGGAGACCGCGTCGCGTTCCTCGGGCGGGGCGATCTGCGGCAGATAGGAGTTGTAGAGCATCATCGCGACCGACTGCGCGGCGTTCGCCACGATCAGCAGCACTCCGCCCAGCAGATAACGGTCGCCGGCCAGGAAGAACATGCCCGCCGTCGCCCCGGCCCCGACATAGGCGGCCGCGCCCAGGAACGGCTTCTTGCGGCCGGAGCGGTCGGCGGCGGCACCCACCAGGGGCATCACCAGCACCGCCACGATCACCGACAGAGACACCGAGTAGGCGAAGAACGAACCCGCCCGCACCGGGATGCCCAACGGGTGGACGAAGCCCTCGGCGTCGGCGGCCTCCTCGGCGACCGACGTCAGATAGGGGCCGAGGAACACGGTGAGCACGCTGGTCGAGTAGACCGAGCACGCCCAGTCGTAGAAGTACCAGCCGCGCTGCTCGCGCCGCCGGTCCGCCGCCTCGTCGGCGACCGCCGTGCGCATGGTCTCGGTCCCCACCCGCGCCCTCGCTTCCGGTCCGACGCCGCGCGGGGGCGCGTTCCGGGGGTCAGACCCAGACGCCCCGGTCCTCCATGACCTTGCGCAGCGTGTCGATGTGATCGGTCATGATGCCATCGACACCGAGGTCCAGGAGCCTGTGCATGCGATCGGGCTCGTTGATCGTCCACACATGCACCTGGAGCCCACGCGCGTGTGCCGTGCGCACGAAGCGGTGGTCGACCACCTGGATGCCCGACTGGGTCTCGGGCACCTGAGCCGCGACCGCCGAGGCGCGCAGCGCCGCCGGGACGCCCCAGGAGCGCAGCCGCAGATTCAGCACACCGCGCGTACCGTACGACGTGGCCAGGCGCGGCCCTGCCAGCCGCTGGGCGCGCACGACACGGGCCTCGGAGAACGAACCGACACAGATTCGATCCCAGGTGTTCGTTCGCTCGATCAGTTCCAGGAAGGGGTGCAGGGCGGGCTCCGCCTTGACGTCGACGTTCCAGCGCACCTGCGGGAACTCCTCCAGCAGCTCCTCGAACAGTGGCACCGGCTCCTTGCCCGCCACACGCGCGTGCCGTACGTCGGCCCAGAGCCGGTCGGCGATACGCCCCGCGCCGTCCGTCACCCGGTCCAGCGTCGCGTCGTGGAAGGCGACCAGCTTTCCGTCGCGGGTGGCGTGGACGTCCGTCTCGATGTACCGGTAGCCCAGCTCCACCGCGCGCCGGAACTGCAGCATCGTGTTCTCCAGGCCGTCGGCCGCGCCGCCCCGGTGGGCGAACGCGATCGGGCCGGGGTGGTCGAGGTAGGGGTGGCGTATCCGCGTGGTGGTCACCGACGCAGTATCGCTCCACGGGGTTGACCGGTGGCAACGACCGTGCTGCCGTCCGATGCCGACGGGACGGCGAACACGCGCAGGAACACCTGGGCGAGCGGGCCGATCGACACCGCGTAGAGCAGTGTGCCGACGCCCACGGTGCCGCCGAGCAGGAACCCGGTCACCACGACCGTGATCTCGACGACCGTGCGCACCGACCGGATCGACCACCCCGTGCGCCGGTTCAGCCCCGTCATCAGTCCGTCCCGGGGGCCGGGCCCGAAGCGCGCCGCGATGTACAGGCCGGTCGCCGCGCCGTTCAGGACGATCCCGGCGGCCATCAGGGACACCCGGACCGCGAGGTCGTGCGCGTCGGGCACCACGGCCAGCGTGGCGTCCATCGCGGCGCCGATCACCAGCACGTTGGAGACCGTGCCGAGGCCCGGCCGCTGGCGCAGCGGGATCCACAGCAGCAGGACGGCCGCGCCCACCAGGGTCAGCACCACACCGATCGACAGCCCCGTCCGCTCGGCGAGCCCCTCATGGAGCACGTTCCAGGGCTCAAGACCGAGCCCCGAGCGGATGAGGAGGGCCGAGCTGGCGCCGTACAGGGCCAGACCGCCGTACAACTGGACGAGACGCCGTAGGACATGGTCCGGCGTGGAGGAGATGGACAAGAAGTGCCCCCGGATGGTGGTAGTGGCCTGACGCATGTCACTCTGTGGCTTGAGGGGAAACCTCATCCATGGCCAATTCGGGGAAGGTGGACTGGTAACCATGGCGCAGTGGACCTCCGCGGTGGGGGCCGCGCAGCTCGCCCGGCTGCTCAAGTCCCAGCAGGACCGGCCGGCCGGCCCCGGCACCCGCCGCCCGCCCGCCTACCGCGCGCTCGCCGACGGCATCCGGCTGCTGGTGCTGGAGGGCCGCGTCCCCGTGGCCGCCCGGCTGCCCGCCGAGCGGGAGCTGGCCCTGTCGCTGGCCGTCAGCCGGACGACGGTGGCCGCCGCCTACGAGGCGCTGCGCGGCGAGGGCTTCCTGGAGTCCCGGCGCGGAGCCGGCAGCTGGACCGCCGTACCGGCCGGTAACCCGCTGCCCGCGCGCGGCCTGGAGCCGCTGCCGCCCGAGGCGCTCGGCTCGATGATCGACCTCGGCTGCGCCGCCCTGCCCGCCCCCGAGCCCTGGCTCACCCGGGCCGTGCAGGGCGCCCTGGAGGAACTGCCGCCGTACGCGCACACGCACGGCGACTACCCGGCCGGGCTGCCCGCGCTGCGCGCGATGATCGCCGAGCGGTACACCGCGCGCGGCATCCCGACCATGCCCGAGCAGATCATGGTGACGACCGGCGCGATGGGCGCCATCGACGCCATCTGCCATCTCTTCGGCGGCCGCGGCGAGCGCATCGCCGTCGAGTCGCCGTCGTACGCCAACATCCTCCAGCTCATGCGCGAGGCGGGCGCCCGGCTGGTGCCCGTCGCCATGGCCGAGGGACTCAGCGGCTGGGACATGGACCGCTGGCGCCAGGTGCTGCGGGAAGCCGCGCCGCGCATCGCGTACGTCGTCGCCGACTTCCACAACCCGACGGGCGCCCTCGCCGACGACGACCAGCGCCGCCGGCTGGTGGAGGCCGCCCGCTCCGCGGGGACCGTGCTGGTCGCCGACGAGACCATGAGCGAGCTGTGGCTGGACGAGGAGTTCGCGGGCGGCGGCATGCCGCGGCCGGTGTGCGGGTTCGACCCGGCCGGGTCGACCGTGGTCACCGTCGGCTCGGCCAGCAAGGCCTTCTGGGCCGGCATGCGCATCGGCTGGGTGCGCGCCGCCCCTGACGTCATCCGCAGCCTGGTCGCCGCCCGCGCCTACGCCGACCTGGGCACGCCCGTGCTGGAGCAGCTTGCGGTGAACTGGCTGTTCAGCACCGGCGGCTGGGAGCAGGCCGTCGAGCTGCGCCGCGCCCAGGCCCGGGAGAACCGGGACGCGCTGGTCACGGCCGTACGGCGGGAGCTGCCCGACTGGGAGTTCGAGGTGCCCGGCGGCGGTCTGACCCTCTGGGTGCGGGCCGGCGGCCTGTCGGGGTCGCGGCTCGCCGAGGCGGGGGAGCGGGTCGGCGTCCGCGTGCCCTCGGGGCCGCGCTTCGGCGTCGACGGGGCCTTCGAGGGCTACGTACGCCTGCCGTTCACGGTCGGCGGGGCGCTCGCCGAGGAGGCGGCGGTACGGCTGGCCGCGGCGGCGCGGCTGGTGGAGAGCGGCGGAACGGCCGGGGGCGAGGCCCCGCGCACCTTCGTGGCCTGACCCCAGGAGTGCGCGAAACGGCGATGAGACGGCGAGAGGGGCGGGGGGGGGGGGGCCCCCCCCCCCCCCCCCCCCCGGCCGCGGGGCCCCCCCCCCCGCGGGCCACGCCGACCGGCGCGCCAGGTTTAAAGGGGCCACCCACCACCGGGGCGGGTGGCA
>NZ_JBIWFS010000008.1:428692-489771 GCF_044763135.1 Streptomyces sp. NPDC096205
GCGCCGCGGGGGGGGGGGGCCCCGCGGAACCTTGGGGGCACCCACCCCTGTCGCGCCCAAACCGTGTTGATCAGGGTTCGGGGGGGGGGGCGGTTCCCCCCCCCGGCCCCTCTCGCCGATGCCGTGTCCGCTCAGCTCTCCGCGGCCATCGCCTCCGTCGGCACCTTGTTCATCGGCACCTCCTCCAGCGGTGGCTTGTCCATGGGGATCTTCTCCATCGGGATCTTCTCGAGTGCCGGCTTCTCGACGGGCAGGTTCTCGATGGGCACCGCGTCGGTCGTCTCGGCGGCCGGTTCCGCGTCCGCCGGGGTCGTGCGCGGTGGCAGGAGGTCGAGGACGGCCTGGCGATGGGCGTCGCTGGTGGCGTCGTCGTACGGGTCGGGGGTGGCCGGCACCTGGAGACGCAGGACCGGGCCGGTGCCCAGGCGGGCGTAGCCGCGGCCGGGCGGGACAGCGGTGGTGGGAGTCGTGTGCGGCGGGGCACCCAGGACGGCCGCCAACTGCTCGGCGCTGGCCGGGCCGAGGACGACACGCGCGCGGGTGTGCTGGCGTACCGCGTCGCTGAGCAGATCCAGGTGGTCGAACTGCTCGGCCACCACGATCGTGACGTTGGCGGCGCGGCCGTGCCGCAGCGGCAGATGGAGCAGGGACTGCGGGTCCTGGTGTCCGTCGGTGCCGACGAGGCCGAGCGCGATGGGGCGGTCCAGCAGGATCCACAGCGGGCGCCGGGTGTCCTCGGGCGGTGCCTGCCCCGCCTGGCGGGCGCGGTTGACGGCGATGAGCCGGCGCTCGGTCTCGTGGGCGGCCCACTCCAGGCTGGCCAGTGCCCCGGCCACGGCGCACTCGACGGCGAGAACGCCGTCCCGGCCGGTGAGACAGGCGTACTCGCCGGTGCCGCCGCCCTCGACGATCAGGACGTCGCCGTACTGCAGGGCCTGCAGGGCGATCGAGCGCAGCAGCGTGGAGGTGCCGCTGCCCGGCTGGCCCACGGCCAGCAGATGCGGCTCGGTGGAGCGGATGCCCGTGCGCCACACCACGGGCGGGACGTCGCGCTGCTCCTCCATGTGGGTGAGGGGGAGCGTGCGCGGGACCTCGCCGGGGTCGGTGAAGCCCAGGACGGTCTCACCGGGGGAGGTGACGAACCGCTGGGCGGCGATGTCGGTGGGGAGCGGGGCGAGGACGGTGACCGTGAGCTGGTTGCCCTCCTCGTCCCAGATGAAGTGGTACTCGCGGCCGCGGCCCGACTTGGCGCTCAGCAACTGCTCGATCCGCGCGCGGGCGGCCGGTTCGCCGTCGGTGAAGTACGCCGGGTAGCGGACCACCAGAGTGCTGACCCGGCCCGAGTCGTCGAACTCGAAGTCGGTGAGGACCTTGTCCCACTCGCCGCCGTGGGCGTACAGCGGAGCGGGGTCCTCGGCGGTGGAGAAGTACGGGACGAGTGCCTCGTACAGCGCCTGCAGACGCTGCGTCTGCGACTCGTCGGGGCCCTCGGGGGCCGGCGGGGTGCGGTCCCGGCCCTGCCAGGCTGCCGCCGCCATCAGGGTGATGACGGCCAGCAGCGGGCCGTACGGCACGAGGGCCACGACCAGGATCACCGACGCCATCAGGAACAGCAGTGGCCCGCGCTTGTCCTTGGGGGTGTCGGACCACCTGCGCCGCCCGGCCGAGGCCAGCCGGCGCAGCCCGCGCGTGATCGTGATCAGCGGGTGGAGGACGTCGGTGGCACTGTCGGCCGCCGTCCGGGCCAGCTCCCGGCTCCGGGCGATCTGTGCGCTGCCTGTGCTCAGGATGCGGGGGAGGGGGCGCCGGGCCACTGCTGTCTCCTGAAGGTGCGTACGGACGGGATCTGCGGCGTCAGAACTTGATGCCGCCGAGGAGGCTCGCGAGACTCTCGCCGCCGGCCTTGATGCTCGGCGCGATGGCCGTGCTCGCGAGGTAGAAGCCGAAGAGCGCCGCCACAAAGGCGTGCGATGCCTTGAGTCCGTCCTTCTTGAAGAAGAGGAAGACGATGATGCCGAGCAGGACCACGCCTGAGATGGACAGGATCATTTGAGTTCTCCTGGTTCGTGGGGACAGTCACCATGAGTACTTCCAGGATCACAGCATGTATCCATACGATAAAAGGTGCAAATGGTGGAATTTCTGGAAATTTCCCCCGCATGGCGGAGGCTTGGAGGGTCTGCCTGAGCAGGCAAGTTGCGTCGAACGGGTCTCACGGTGATCTTTGCCTCGGGCGACTCCGGTCATGTGCGCCCACAGCCAGTACCCTGGCGATTCACCTGAACGGCTGTAAGGAGAGGTGGACCGGCCGATGACTGAAGCCCCCGACCCCGAGGTCGTGGAGCTCGCGACCAAGATCTTCGATCTGGCGCGGCAGGGGCAGACCGACGCGCTCGCCGAGTATGTGGACGCGGGCGTTCCGGCCAACCTCACCAACGACCGCGGCGACTCGCTCGTGATGCTCGCCGCCTACCACGGACACGCCGACACCGTCCGGGCCCTGCTCGCCCGAGGCGCCGAGGCGGACCGGATCAACGACCGAGGCCAGACCCCCCTCGCCGGGGCGGTCTTCAAGGGCGAGGAAGCCGTGATCCGGGCCCTCCTGGAGGGCGGAGCCGATCCGTCCGCAGGGACGCCCTCGGCCGTCGACACGGCCCGGATGTTCGGCAAGACAGACCTGCTCCAACTGTTCGGAGCGAACTGATCCGAACGCCCTGACCAGGGAAAACAAGGTCCCTGGCAGGACAGGCAACGGAAAACGGGGGAGGCGGTACAGGGCCGCCGGAAATTTCGGTCGCGGCATCGAAGAGCGCCGAGTCATCATGACGTCGTGATTCACGGACGCGATGGCTGGGCAGGTGTTGCCGCACCGCGCGGGCCGTGATGCGGCCCGCATGGGCCACCGACGAGAGGCAGAGAGAGATGGTCTACAGCAAGCATGAGACGGCGGGCACCCCGACGCGTTGTCACGCGGCCCGGTAAAGCACGTTTTCCGGTCGCGTCGACGCTTGATGTGAGGCTGTTTCCCATGTTCGATCCGGTCATAGCGCCCAGCGGTACGCTGCTCGGCCTGCTTCAGCGAGGCCGTGGCGACGGCACGCTGCACGCGCTCACCGCCCCGCGCGCCGAGGCGCTCGCGGCGCTGAACCACTGTGTGGTGCGCGACCCGCGCCACGACTGGCAGGTGGAGAACCGCTCCCTTTACTACGCCCGTCTGTACCTCGACCTCGGCGGCGAACTCGACGCCATCGAGGCCCACCTCTTCGACAGCGAGGACATCCTCGACACCGAGGAGAACCGCACCGGCCTGGCCCTCGCGGTCCTCGGCCACCTCGCCTCCTACGGCAGGCGAGACGCCCTGGAACTGCTGCGCAGGTACGCCGCCGAGGGCTCCAACTGGGCCTGGGCCCTGGACGAGCTCGCCCTGCGCGACGACGACGCCGGGCTGCGCTCCCTCGCCGCCCCCGTCCTCGCTCGCTTCCCCGCCGACCCCGAGGGCGAGGCGGAACTCGCCGCCGCCGTGCGGGACGCCTTCGAGCCACGGCCCTGGCGGCTGTGGGCCGACGATCCGCGCGAATGGATCGCCACGCGCGTGCGTGCCGCCCAGGAGACCGGCTGCTTCGACCGCTGGCAGCGCCAGATGAACTCGTCCGGACCCCGCCCGGGGTGGAGCGTCCAGGCGGTGTTCGACTGGGCCCAACAGGGCGTCGAACGCGGTACCGCCCTGCACGTCCCGGCCGCCCGCTGCCTGACCGCCGTCGCCGGACCCGAGGACCGGCCCGAGATCCTCGAAGCCGCCCGCACCGGCACCGAAGGCGCCCGCGCCACCGCCCTGCGCTACCTCGCCGACAGCAACGACCCCGACGCCCTCGACCTCGTCGAGCAGGCCGTCACCACCGGCCCCACGCCGGTCGTGGAGGCCGCCGTCGAGGCCTACGAGCGCATGCGCAGCGTCGCCGCCGTCGAACGTGCCCGCCGCTGGGCCCACCGCCCCGACCCGCTCGGCGCCGCCGCCGGCCGCATGCTCGCCTGCCGCGGCGGAGCCCAGGACAAGGACCTGGTCCTCGGCGCCCTGCGCGAGGCCGTCCGCGGCGAGGGGCCCGACGCACCGACCCTGTGGACCCTCGTCGACGGCGCCGGCCGGCTCGGCATCGGCTGCGCCGCCCCCGTCCTGCGGCACATCTACCGCGAGACCGCCTCCTCCCACCTCCGTGGCCGCGCCGCCCGCGCCCTCGCCGCCACGGATCCCTCCTTCCCCGCCGGATTCGCCGTCGAATGCCTGTGGGACTGCGAGGAGACCACCCGCGAAGTCGCCGCACGCCATGCCGAGACCGGCGACACCCGCGTCGTCGACCGACTCCGCAGGCTCGCCGCCGACCCGGCCGAGGAGGACGAGGTACAGACGGCCGTACGCAGCCGCTTCGGCAGTGAGATGCCGCCCGTCTGACGGCCTGACGGTGCTGTCCGCCTTGTCCGCGCGGGCGTGGCACGTCCGCCAGGTGAACGAGGCATGACCCGCGGGTCAGGTGCGCATGACCGGCACTTGGCCCGCGGGGGCGTGGGGGGCGGGCGTCGGGGGCGAGGCTCGGGGGACGCGGAGCGCCACGCTTATGGGGGCTCGGTGCGCAGCGCTCATAGGGCGCGGAGCACAAAGCTCGCAGGGTGCGGAGCGCAAAGCTCGCAGGGCGCGGAGCACAAAGCTCGCAGGGCGCGGAGCACAAAGCTCGCAGGGCGCGGAGCACAAAGCTCACAGGGTGCGGAGCGCAACGCTCACAGGGCGTGGTGCGCAACGCTCATGGGACGTTCCCGAGCCGGAAAGATCGACGTTGACGCGTCCACGCCCGGCACGGCGACAACACCCGTATGCGTGTCGTCATCGTGACCGAATCCTTTCCCCCCGATGTGAACGGCGTGGCCCACTGCGCGTTCCAGACCGCCCGGCACCTCGTCGACCGAGGTCACGCTCCCCTCGTCGTCGCACCGGCCCCCGCCCCCGCGACCGGCTCCGCGGCCGACGCCCAGGCGCCGTGCCCCGTCGTCCGGATCCCCTCCCTCCCGCTCCCGGGCTACCCCCAGGTCCGCGTCGCCCTCCCCAGCCGGCGCCTCGCCGCGGCCGTCGCCGAGCACCGCGCGGACGTCGTCCACCTGGCCAGCCCCTTCGTCCTCGGCGTGCGCGGCATGGCCGTCGCCGCCCGGCTCGGCGTCCCCGCCGTGGCCGTCTACCAGACCGACCTGGCCGGATACGCCCGCACCTACATGGGCGCCGGCGAGGCCGCCGCCTGGCGGCGCATCCGCGCCGTGCACGCCGCCGCCGACCTCACCCTCGCCCCCTCCAGCGCCGCCCGCGGCGATCTGGAGGCCCACGGGATACCCCGCGTACGGCTGTGGCCGCGCGGCGTGGACACCGTACGGTTCCGGCCGGAGCTGCGCGACGAGGCGCTGCGCCGCGAACTCGCCCCCAACGGCGAGCTGATCGTCGGCTACGTCGGCCGCCTCGCCCCCGAGAAGCACGTCGCACTGCTCGCCGAGGCGTGTGCCCTGCCCGGTGTGCGGGTCGTGGTCGTGGGCGACGGGCCGAGCCGCGCGCAGCTGACCGGGGCGCTGCCCGGCGCGGTCTTCCTGGGCCGCCGTACCGGAGACGACCTGGCCCGGATCTTCGCCTCGCTGGACGTCTTCGCCCACACCGGCCCGTTCGAGACCTTCTGCCAGACCGTCCAGGAGGCCATGGCCAGCGGCGTGCCCGTCGTCGCCCCCGCGGTGGGCGGACCCCTCGACCTCGTCGACCACGGCCGCACCGGCCTGCTCGTCCCACCGCGAGACGCCGGCGCCGTACGCGACGCGATCGCGGCGCTGGCCGCCGACCCGGCCGCACGCGCCGCCTACGGCGCCGCCGGGCGGGCCACCGTCGAGGGCCGCACCTGGGCGGCCGTCGGCGACCGGCTCATCGAGCACTACGAGGATGTCCTGGTGGCCCGGAAGGCGGTGCTGGCGGCGTGAGCGGAGTGCGAGGCGATGCCGGGGATGTAGCTGGGTTGTCCGGGCTGGGAGAGGGTGACGCTGGTGTGGCTGCGGCGTCGCGGTCGGGAGGCGGGGTCGGCGGAGCCGCGGTGCCGTCGCGGTCGGGAGGTGGGGTCGGGGGAGCTGCCGTGCCGTCGCGGTCGGGAGGTGGGGTCGGCGGAGCCGCGGGGCCGTCGTTGCGGATCGTGCGGCTGGCGAACTTCGTCGCACCGGCCTCCGGTGGGCTGCGTACCGCGCTGCGTGAGCTCGGCAAGGGCTTCCGGGCGGCCGGTCATGAGCCGGTGCTGGTCGTGCCCGGGGAACGGCACACCGACCAGCAGACCGAGCAGGGCCGGGTCATCACCCTGCCGGGGCCGCTGCTGCCCGGCACCGGCGGTTACCGCGTCCTCACCGACAAGCGGCGGGTCGCCGGCCTCCTGGAGGAACTCGCCCCCGACCGACTGGAGGTCTCCGACCGCACCACGCTGCGCTGGACCGGCCGCTGGGCCCGGCGCGCCCGGGTGCCCTCGGTGATGGTGTCCCACGAGACCGCCGACGGGGTGCTGCGCACCTGGGGGGTTCCCGAGGGGCTGTCCCGGCGCGCGGCGGACGCCCTGAACGTCCGTACCGCCCACGTCTACTCCAAGGTCGTGTGCACCACAGAGTTCGCCGAGCGGGAGTTCGTCCGCATCGGCGCCCGCAATGTCGTACGGGCCCCACTGGGCGTCGATCTCACCTCCCGGCACCCCGCCCTGCGCTCGCCGGCGCTGCGGGCCCGGTACGCGCGCGTGGACGAGACGTTGCTGGTGATGTGCTCCCGGCTGTCTGTGGAGAAGCGGCCCGGCACCGCCCTGGACGCCCTGGAGGCACTGCTGCGGCGCGGCGTGCCCGCGGTGCTGGTCGTCGCCGGGGACGGGCCACTGCGGGCCCGCCTGGAGCAGCGCGCGCGGGACGGTGGGCTGCCGGTCACCTTCCTCGGGCACGTCTCCGACGGCGGGCTGCTGGGCGCGCTCCAGGCCTCCGCCGACGTGTGCCTGGCGCCCGGTCCTGCCGAGACCTTCGGACTCGCGGCCCTGGAGGCGCTGGCCTGCGGCACGCCCGTGGCGGTCAGCGCCGCCTCGGCGCTGCCCGAGGTGGTCGGCTCGGCCGGGGAGACCGCGGCCGACCACGGAGAGGCCTTCGCGGACGCCGTCGCCGCCCTGCTCGACCGGCCCGGCCCCGAGCGGCGGGAGGCGGCACGCGCGCGTGCCGAGTGCTTCGGCTGGCACACCGCAGTGGAAGCCTTCCTCGCCGCGCACGAGGCGACCGTGCGCACGCCCCGGAACCCGGTGCTGCCCGGAGGCCCGGCATGAGACCCGTCCGGTTCGTCGCGCTCGGGGACTCGCTCACCGAGGGGGTGGGCGATCCCGTGGGGGATGGGTGGCGCGGCTGGGCCGCGCTGCTCGCGGGCGGACTCGCGGAGGAGTCGGTCCGGTTCACCAACCTCGCCGTCAGCGGCGCCCAGACCCGGGACGTCGTGGAGTCCCAGCTGCCCGCGGCCCTCGTCCTGCGGCCCGACCTGGTGTCCGTCGTCATCGGCGTCAACGACACGCTGCGCCGCTCCTTCGACATCCACGCCGTCGCCGCCCGGCTCGACCGGGTGTACGCCGCCTTCGCCGCGCAGGGCGCGGTCCTGCTCACCGCGTGTCTGCCCGACCCCGGCGCGATGCTCGGCCTGCCGGGCGCCCTGGCCCGACCGTTGGCGCGGCGCCAGCGCGCGGTCAACACCGCGGTGCACGCGCTGTCCGAGCGGCACGGGGCGGTCCATCTGCACGCCGCCGAGGGCGCCTGGCTGACCGACCGCGCCCTGTGGAGCGCGGACCGGCTGCACCCGGGCGAGCGCGGGCACCGGCAGCTCGCCGTGCGCTTCCACGCGCTGCTCGCCGGGGCGGGCCTGGCGCGCGGGCCCGCGCCCTCGCCGGCGCCGGAGTTCCCGGCGCCGACCCGCGCGGCGAGCCTGAGGTGGCTGGCCACGGCGGGCACGGGGTGGGTGGCCCGTCGCTGCACCGACCTGCTGCCCCAGCTGCTGCGGCTGGCCGCCGACGAGATGCGCCACCGGGCACGTGGCACCAGCGCCCGACTGGACCTGGGCGCCACCCACGCGGTGTCGGCGGCCCTCGCGGCGCTTTCGGTGTCTGCGGTGGGGGAGGGGCCGGAGGCGGCGTAGGTGGCCTCGCTGGCGTATCAGTGGCGGCGTACCGCCAGGAAGCGGATCGGCGTGCCCGGTGCCGCCTGCGCGGCCGCCGGCAGGTCGGCCGCGCGCACGACGGCGATCACCGGGTAGCCGCCGGTGGTGGGATGGTCGGCGAGGAACACCACCGGCCTGCCGTCCGGCGGCACCTGGACCGCGCCCAGCACCATGCCCTCGCTGGGCAGCTCACCGGGACGGGCACGCTCCAGGGCGGGCCCCTCGGTGCGCAGCCCGATGCGGTTGCTCGCCGGTGAGACCCGGTACACGCGCGTGGTGAAGTCGCGCAGGGCCCGCGCGGTGAACCAGTCGTCGCGCGGGCCGGGCGTCACCCGCAGCACCAGCTCGGCGGGCGGCGCCGACTGCGGAGCGACGTCCACGCGCGCGTGGGGGCACTCCTCCGGTCCCAGGGGGAGCACGGCTCCGTCCGTCAGCGGTGCCGGGCCGAGCCCGGACAGCAGGTCGGTGGAGCGGCTGCCCAGCACCGGCTCGACGGCGACCCCGCCCGAGACGGCCACGTAGCCGCGTACGCCCCTCACGGCAGGGCCGACGTCCAGCAGCGCCCCGGCGGGCACCCGCACGGGAGCCCCCCATGCGACCGGCCGCCCGTCCACCGTCACCGCGCAGGGCGCCCCGCCGACGGCCACGGTGACCGCCGAGCGCGGGCGCAGAGCGCAGCCGGTGAGGGTGGTCTCCAGGACGGCCGCGTCGGACGGGTTGCCGACCAGCCGGTTGACCAGCCCCGCCGTGGGCCCGTCCAGCGCCCCCGACCGGGGCACACCGAGATGCGCGTACCCGGGGCGCCCCTGGTCCTGGACGGTGGTGAGCGCCCCTGCGCGTACGACGGACATCGCGCGATCGGTCATGCGTCACCGGCCGGTACGAACAGGGTCTTGCTCGTGCGATCGGTCAATGTGTCACCGGCCGGTACGAAGAGGCTCTTGCTCGTGCGATCGGTCGATGCGCCACCGGCCGGAACGAACAGGCTCTTGCTCGGTCGATCGGTCCCTGGGCCACCGAGCAGAACGAACAGCCTCATGCTCGTGCGATCAGCCATGCGCTCGCCGGCCGAAACGAACAAGCTCATGCTGCTACGCCCTCTCATACGTCACCCACCAGCTCGCCCACCGGCACGAACCGCACCCGGGCACCCGGTGACAGCAAGGCGGCGGGCACACGCGTGTGGTCCCACAGCACGCTGTCGGTGGTGCCGATCAGCTGCCAGCCGCCGGGGGAGGAGCGCGGGTACACGCCCGTGTACGGCCCGGCCAGGGCCACCGCCCCCGCGGGCACCGCGGTACGCGGTGTCGCCCGGCGCGGTACGTCGTAGCGTGGCGGCAGACCGGTGAGGTAGCCGAAGCCGGGCGCGAACCCGCAGAAGGCGACGCGGAACTCGGTGTCGGCGTGGATGCGCGCGACCTCCTGCTCGGCGACGCCCCAGTGCGCGGCGACATCGGCGAGGTCGGGTCCGTCGTAGCGGACAGGGAGTTCGATCACCTCAGGCGCGCGTGGCGGCACCGGCGGCAGGTCCGTCGCGGTGAGCTCGGAGGCGAGCCGGGCCGGGTCGGCGAGGCCGTCCAGCAGCACCGTACGTGCGGCCGGCACCAGCTCGCGGACCCGCAGCGAGCCCTCCGCGCGACGCCGCAGCAACTCGGCGTGCAGGGCCTCGGCTTCCTCGCCCGAGGAGACCTCGACGAGCAGCGCGTCGTCGCCGACGGGCAGCACCCTCATGCGAACGCCTCCACCCGTACGCCAGCCGCCTCCAGCCGTCGCCGCACCCGGCGGGCCAGCTCCACGGCTCCCGGGGTGTCCCCGTGCAGGCACAGCGAGCGGGCCCGCACCTCGATCGGAAGACCGGAGTGCGAGACGACCCGGCCGTCCCGGGCGAGTCCCACCGAGCGCTCCACGACGGCCAGGGAGTCGGTGATCACCGCGCCCTCCGTGCCGCGCGGCACCAGGGTGCCGTCGTCGGTGTAGGCGCGGTCGGCGAAGGCCTCGGTGACCGCGGGCAGGCCCGCCTTCTGCGCGCGCTCCAGTAGACGCGACCCGGGCAGACCGAGCACGGGCAGTGCGGGGTCGGCCAGCAGCACGCCCTCGACGACCGCGCCCGCCTGCTCGTCGTCGTGCACGACCCGGTTGTAGAGCGCGCCGTGCGGCTTGACGTACGCCACGCGCGCGCCCGCCGCCCGGGCGAACACCTCCAGGGCGCCGATCTGGTAGGCCACCTCGGCCGCGAGTTCGGCGGGCGGTACGTCCATCGCGCGCCGCCCGAACCCGGCGAGGTCCCGGTAGGAGACCTGCGCGCCGATCGTCACGCCGCGCTCGGCCGCCAGCTCGCAGACCCGCCGCATGGTGGCCGCGTCCCCGGCGTGGAAGCCGCAGGCCACATTGGCGCTGGTGACGACGGACAGCAGCTGTTCGTCGTCGGTGAGCCGCCAGCGGCCGAAGCCCTCGCCGAGGTCGGCGTTCAGGTCGATCGAGGTGGTCATGGATCCTTCCGTGTTCTGTACATCAGCGTTCTGTGCGTTTGAGCGTTCTGTACTCGGTTTGTTCGAGTGATCAGGGTTTGTTCAGGCGACCCGGTACTGCTCGTCGCGGGCGTCGGTGAGGAACATCTGTCCTGGCGCATGGGTGAGGGCGAACGGTGGGCGGGAGGCCATCACCGCGGCCTGGGGCGTGACCCCGCAGGCCCAGAACACCGGGATGTCGTCCGGCGCGGCGGTCACCGCATCACCGAAGTCGGGCCGGTCGAGGTCGCCGATGCCGAGCACCGCGGGATCACCGCAGTGCACCGGGCCGCCGTGCACTGCGGGCAGCAGGCTGCTCTCGCGGATCGCCGCGGCCATGTGCTCAGGCGGGACCGGCCGCATCGAGACCACCATCGGCCCGTGCAGCCGCCCACCAGGCCGGCAGGCACGGCTCGTCACGTACATCGGGACGTTGCGACCCTGCTCGACATGGCGGATGGGTACGCCTGCCGAGGACAGCGCCCACTCGAACGTAAAGCTGCACCCGATCAGGAACGACACCAGGTCGTCGCGCCAGTACGCGCGCACGTCCGTCGGCTCGTCCACCAGCTCCCCGTCCCGCCACACCCGGTAGCGCGGCAGGTCGGTGCGCAGATCGGCGCCCTCGGCGAGCACGGTCGTCCAGGACCCGGTGTCCGTGACGTCCAGCACCGGGCACGGCTTCGGATTGCGCTGGCAGAACAGCAGCATGTCGTACGCCCAGTCCGCGGGCACCGCGATCAGATTGACCTGCGTATGGCCGGCCGCGACCCCGGCGGTGGGGCCGGTGAGGCCCTCCCGGAAGCGGGCGCGGGCGGTTTTCGGGCTCCACGCGTGCGCGTGCTCGTGCACGAGGGTCAGCGGGCGGTCCGTCACCTCCGTCACGTCAGCTCCCTCCCCCGTGTCTCCGGCAGCCCCAGCAGGGCCAGCGCCGCCAGGCCGTAGCCGAGCGCGCCGAAGGCCAGCGCGCCGCCGACGCCCCAGCTGTCGGCCAGGAAGCCGACCGTGGTGGGGAAGACCGCGCCCACGGCACGACCGGTGTTGTACGTGAAGCCCTGTCCCGTACCGCGCACGGCTGTCGGGTACAGCTCGCTCAGGAACGAGCCGAAGCCGCTGAAGATCGCCGACATGCAGAACCCGAGCGGGAAACCGAGCAGCAGAAGCAGGGTGTCGGCCCCGCTCGGGATGTTCGCGTACGTCAGGATGCACAGCGCAGACAGCACCGCGAACAGCCAGATGTTGCGCCGGCGGCCCAGCCGGTCGGTGAGGTGGCCGCCGGTCAGATAGCCGGCGAAGGCACCCGAGATCAGGAAGGTCAGATAGCCGCCGGTGCCCACGACCGACAGGTCGCGCTCGGTCTTGAGGTACGTCGGAACCCAGGTGGCGAGCGTGTAGTAGCCGCCCTGGACACCTGTGGACAGCAGCACCGCGAAGAACGTGGTCCGCGCGAGACCCGGCTTGAAGATCTCCGCGAACGACCCCTTCGCCGGGCTCTTCTCGCGTACGGCGGCCGCCTCGGGCGCGTCCTGCACTCGGCGGCGCATCCAGATGACCAGCAGGGCGGGCAGCGCGCCGGTCCAGAACATCACGCGCCACGCCAGATCGTCGCCCAGCAGAGAGAACACCAGCGTGTAGACGATCGCCGCGAGCGCCCAGCCCACGGCCCACGAACTCTGGACCGCGCCGAGGGTGCGGCCCCGGTGCCGTGCGCTCGCGTACTCGGCGACCAGGATCGCGCCGACCGCCCACTCGCCGCCGAATCCGAGGCCCTGCAGGGCGCGGAAGACCAGCAGCCACTCGTAGGTGGGCGCGAACCCGCAGGCGACGGTGAACACGGCGTAGGTGATCACCGTGATCATCAGCGCCCGGACCCGGCCGATCCGGTCGGCGAGCACGCCCGCGAGCGCTCCGCCGACCGCGGAGACCACCAGCGTGACAGTGGTGAACAGGCCGGTCTGACCGCTGTCCAGGCCGAAGTACGCGGCCAGCGCGACCATGCTCAGCGGCAGCGTGAAGTAGTCGTACGAGTCCAGGGCATAGCCGCCGAACGCGCCGGCGAAGGCCCGTCGGCCGCGCGGGCCGAGGGCGCGCAGCCAGCCGAGCGGGCCGTCGTCGGCGACGGCTGCGGCGGAGCTGGGGCGGACGGTGGCTTTCGTCGGAGGGACTGAGCTCATGGGCACCTCGCAGTGAGGGGACGGAGGGTGCGGTGCTGAGCCGTGCGGTGAGCGGATGGAGCCGTACAGTGATGAGCAAGGTAGAGGATCGTTGAACGATCCTTCAATACCTGTGTTGTTTCGTTCTCCCCGCTGCGGTTGAATTCCGGGCATGGCAGAGCAGTTGACGGGACTGGCCGACGACCGCGCACTTCTCGGACGTACGAGCACCGCGGAGCGCGTCGCGGACATCCTCAGGAGCCGCATCGCCGAGGGCTTCTTCCCGCCCGGCACCCGCCTCTCGGAGGACAGCATCGGCGGCGCCCTCGGCGTCTCCCGCAACACGCTCCGCGAGGCGTTCCGGCTGCTCACACATGAACGACTGCTCGTCCATGAGCTCAATCGGGGCGTTTTTGTTCGAGTGCTCACTGTGGAGGACGTCGAGGACATCTACCGCACGCGCGCGTTGGTGGAGTGCGCGGTGGTGCGGGGCCTGGGGAAGCCGCCGTACGCGCTGGAGGGGCTCGCGGCGGCCGTGTCCGAAGGGCGGCGGGCGATCCGCGAGGACGACTGGAAAGCGCTGGGCACGGCGAACATCCACTTCCACCGGGAACTGGTCGCGCTCGCCGGCAGTGAGCGAACGGACGAGCTGATGCGCAGTGTGTTCGCCGAGCTGCGGCTCGCCTTCCATGTGGTGGACGATCCGCGGGAGCTCCACGAGCCGTACCTCGCGCGGAACGAGGCGATTCTGCTCGCTCTGGAGTCGGGGGACCGCGACGCGGCGGAGCGGTCGCTGGGGATCTACCTGGCGGACTCGCTGGAGCGGGTCGTGAACGCGTACCGACGGCGTGTGAGCGCCCCGTAAGGGGCGCGGGACTGCGCGAGCAACCACAGACGACCCCGCACCCGAACGACTACCGATTTGGGTTGTTGTCAGACCCAGCACCTACTCTTTGCACCGTGACACCGCCAGCAACGACGGACCCCGTGCCGCCCCAGCTCAGCGCAGCGTCCCGCCCCGCACCGGGCCCGGCCGCCGACGAGGGGCTGGCGCGGCGCCTGCGCGCGCTCGCCTGCACCGCCCCGCTGCACGACCTCGACGCGCGCAAGGCCAACCTCGCGGGCGAGTACTCGGTGTACGGCATGGCGGAGGTGGCCCTCTCGGCCATCGACCTGGTCACACTCAACATGGACTTCGACACCGGCGCGGACCACGAGCAGGTAGTCGCCCGGCTCGTGCCCCGCATCGCCGCGCAGGCCCCGCAGCGCCCCACCGCCGAGCACGAGCGGGTGGCCCGCTGGGTGCTGGAGAACCTGATCAACGTCGGCAGCGTCGACCGCGGCTTCCGCGCGGTGTACGGCACCTTCGCCGCGGACGGCACCTATGTCCGCCGTGACTACGACTTCAAGCTGATCGAGGAGGTCCCCGGCCCCGGCGGCAGCGTCTATCTGCGGACGACGGACGAGGCGGTCAACGTCCTCGTCGGCGCGCTCGACACGGACGTCACCAGCGCGCAGATCGCCGCCGAGGTCAAGCTGGAGGTCCTGATCAACAGGGGCCGTCTCGCCGACGCGCAGCTCGCCGCGGAGCAGGCCCGCTACCGGACCGTGCAGTACTCCGAGACCCTGCGCCGGGCGCTGGAGGCGACCCGGCGCAACGTCCGCGCGGTGGACTGGCTGAACGCCGTGCCCGACATGATCGCCGAGGCGCTCGACCACGTGGCCGACCGTTACCGCCACGAGAACGCGATCCTGACGAACATCCGCAAGGCACGCGACGAGTCCGAGGACCCCGAGCACAAGCGGCGGGCCGCCGAGCTGGTCGACATCGTCAAGGACTGCATCCGGCGCCACACGCAGCTGCAGTCGCGCCTGCTGGAGGCCGGGCCGCTGTTCCGCGCGGAGCAGGACCGGCAGGCCTTCGCCACGCCGATGGCCTCCGCGGGGACGGACCTGTACGGGCACCTCTTCGCGCCCGTGCTGCCGCTGCCGCTGGAGCAGGCCGTCCGGGTCACCGACGCGTTCTTCGCGCAGGGGACCGGGCTGCGCACCCCGGTGTCGGTGCGGGTGGGCGACCTGGTCGACATACTGCTGACCCCGCCGATGGAGCGCGAGCACCTGGGCGCGGAGATGCCCGAGCCGGACCTCATCGCCACGCCCGACGACAGCCGCTTCAGCGAGGAGCAGCTCGCCCAGGCGATGGAGCTGCTCGACCTGCCCGCCGACGCGCCCCGCAGACTCTCGGGCCTGTTGGCCGAGGCCCGCGGCCGAGACCCCGAACTGCCCTACCTGGTCGCGCTGCTGGCCGTCCACGCGGCGAGCCCGGCGGTCGGTACGGCGTACCGGCAGGGCGAGGAGAAGCTGCTGTTCGCCGTGGACGACGGGACGGAACTGGACGACCCCGAGTTCGGCGGCGCCGACCTGATAGTCGGCACCGCCCTGCTGGACGCCGCGGGGATGGCGGCGGACCGGACGGAAGCAGCATGAGTGATCGATACCCGCGATCTTCGCGATACCCGCAACACGCCCGATCTTCGCGATACCCGCAACACCCGCGATCTTCGCGACAGCCGAGCAAGGAGCCGAAGCCGTGACCGAGCACGTCGAGTGGAGTGAGCCGGAGACTGCCGCCGCGCCGGTGAGCAGTGCCGTCACTCCCGCCGACGCCGCCGACGCGGCGCGGCTGGTCGCCTTCGGCCTGCAGCCCAAGCTGCAGCCCGCGCGGGACCAGGAGTACGCCGAGCTGCTGCGCCGCTACCGGGAGGACCCGGCGTTCGCGCGGCTCGCCGACGCCGTGGCCGCCGGTCTGGGGCTGGTCGTGCTGGAGGTGTCCCCGCGCGCGGGGATGGCCGTCACCGCCGCGGAGGACTCGGTGTTCGCCGTGCGCATGGGCGACTACGCCCGCCGCACCTCGGCCGACGGCTCGGACCGCTTCCTGCACGGGCTGGCCCATCTCGCCGTGGCCGCCATGGCTTTCCCGCGGCCGGAGGACCTCGCCGACGACGGGTACATCGGGCGGGTCAGCGTCAACGGCGTCGACGCGTTCGTCCGGCAGGCCTGCCGCCGCCTGGAGGAGCGGGCCGAGGAGCAGGGCGAGAACACCGACCCGGCGACCGACGCGCCCGGGCTGGAGGCGGCCTGGCGGATCTGGGCCAGACGCAGCGCCACCGGCGCCACCAAGGACGCGCGCCGCCTCGCGGGGTCGACCACCGGCATCGTCGGCAAGGCCGTCGCCTTCCTCACCGACTCCGGCTTCCTGCAGCGCACCGGCGACGACCACGGCGGCACCTACCGCACCACGGCCCGCTACCAGCTCCAGGTCCGCGACATGGCCGGCAGCGCCGCCATGGCCGAGCTGCTCGAGCTCGGCGTCGTCCCGGTCACCGACGGCACGCCCACGCTGCTGCCGGCCGAGGACGGCGACGACCTGGACCTGGTGGCCGACGCCGGGCTGCCCTTCCACTCCTGAACCTCCCTCACCTGCAAGAAGACTGACGAGAGTCCGCCATGTACGAGCTGTCCCGGGTCCGCCTCTACTCCATCGGACCCGCCGGTGCGCGCTACGCCGACACCGTGCTTGATCTGCGGGGCGTGGGCGACGTCGTGCCCGACCCCGCGCCCACGCAGGCGGAGTTCTTCGAGGAGGAGCCCGTCGGCCCGCCGCGCCGCCCGGCGCCGGCCGGTGTGCTCTTCCTGGAGAACGGCGGCGGCAAGTCCGTCCTGCTCAAGCTGATCTTCTCGGTGATGCTGCCGGGCCACCGCAACACCCTCGGCGGCGCCAGCTCCGGCGTGCTGCGCAAGTTCCTGCTCGCCGACGACTGCGGACACGTGGCCCTGGAGTGGCAGCACGTGCTGACCGGCGAGTGCGTCGTGGTCGGCAAGGTCAGCGAATGGCGCGGCCGCCAGGTCTCCAACGACCCGCGCAAGTTCGCCGAGGCCTGGTACTCCTTCCGGCCCGGCCCCGGACTCACCCTGGACAACCTCCCCGTCGCCGAGTCCACCGCCGTACGCGCGCCCGTGGAGGGCGTCTCGGGCGCGCAGGGCCGCCGCCGCACCATGAAGGGCTTCCGCGACGCCATCACCGAGGCGGGCAAGGCGTATCCGCACCTGGAGGTGCACTGGGAGGAGATCCACGACCGCTGGATCGAGCACCTCGGGGACCTCGGCCTCGACCCCGAACTCTTCCGCTACCAGCGGGAGATGAACGCCGACGAGGGCGAGGCCGCCGGCCTGTTCGCGGTGAAGAAGGACTCCGACTTCACCGACCTGCTGCTGCGCGCGGTCACCGACACCCGCGACACCGACGGGCTCGCCGACCTCGTCAGCGGCTTCGGCAACAAGCTGGGGCGACGCGCCGAGCTGATCGCCGAACGGGACTTCACCGCCGGGTCCGTCGACCTGCTCGGCCGGATCGTCGAGGCCGCCGACACTCGGGCACGCGCGCGTGAGGTGCACTCCGGCGCCGAGCGGCGCACCCGCACCCTCGCCCGACGGCTGTCCGCGCGGGGCGTGCAGGAACGGCGCAGGGCCGCCGACCTCGCCCAGCGGGTCACGGCCGCCGCCTACGCCGTCACCCACTCCGAGTCCGCGCGCGGGCGCAGCGCCCTGATCGCGTCCGAACTCGCCTACCGGCACGCCTCGCTGGCCCTCGCCGCCGCCGAGAAGTCCGCCGCCGCGCAGAAGCGCGAGCTGGCCGACGCACGCACCCTGCACGCTGCCTGGCAGGCCGCCGAGGCCGTGCTGCGCCACCGCGCGGCGGCCGACCGGGTCGCGCGCGTGGCCGCCGCCATCCAGGAGGCCGAGCGGGACGCCGCTCCCGCGCTCGCCGCCCGCACCAAGGCCGCCGTGGATCTCGTACGGGCCCTGCACGCGGCCGCCGGCAGCGCCGAGACCCTCGCCAACGAGGAGGAGGAGCGCTCCGCCGCCCTCCAGGAGGCGGGCGACGCGGCCCACCGGGACGCCACCGCCGCCGCCACCGAGGCGCAGCGCGCCCGCAGCGAGGCCGGGCATCTGCGCCAGCGCCTCACCGAGGTCGAGCAGGAGACCGCCGAGGCCGTCCGCGCGGGCTGGCTCGACGACAGCGCGCCCGACGCCGACCCGGCCCGCGCCGCGCTCGCCGCCAGCGACGCCGAGAAGACCGCCGTCGCCGCCTGGGACGCTGCCCGCGAGGCCTCCCGCCGGGCCGCCGAGCACGCCCGCGAGACCGCCTCCGCCGAGTCGCGCGCGGAACTGACCGCAGCCCGCGCGGCCGACGCCGCCGTCGCCGCGGAACGCGCGTACGACGGCGAACGCCGCACCGCGCAGGCCCTCGCCGCCGAGGAGCGGCTCGCCGAGCTGCTGGGCCTCGCCGGGCACGACGTACGCGCGGGTGTTCCGCGGCAGCGCCGGGAGGAGGACGCTTCCCCGGCCGAGACCCCCCTGAGCGCCGAGGAGCTGGACCGCTTCGCCGACGAGCTGCGCGAGCTCCTCGACGACGCCGTCTCCTCCGCCGAACGCCAGTTGTTCGAGCTGCGCACCGCGGCCGCCGACGACTCACGCATCCTCGGCGCGCTCGGCGACGGCGGACTGCTGCCGCCCGGCCCCGATGTGCTGGCCACCGTCGAGTTCCTCGGCGAGCACGGCATTCCCGCCCTGCCCGGCTGGCGCTACCTCGCCCAGGCCGTCGATCCGGCCGACCACGCGCGTGTGCTCGCCGCCCGGCCCGAACTCGTCGACGGCGTGATCATCACCGACCCCGCATCGCACGCACGCGCGCGTGAGGCGCTGAGCGACGCCGCGCTGCTGCCCCGCTCCGCCGTCGCGGTCGGCACGGCGGCGGCCCTGCTCGCACCGACTCCGGCGCCGGTGGCGGACGACGGTGACGTGTTCCTCGTACCGCCGAACCCGGCCATGCACGACGAGCACGCCGCCGACGAGGAGCGGCAGGCGCTGCGCGCGCGGGCCACCGAGCGTGACGAGGAGATCCGCGCGCTCGCCGCCCGGCTCGGCAAGGACCGGGAGCTGGCCGCGCGGCTCGCCTCCTGGCGCACCGGCTGCCCGGCCGGACGGCTCCTGGAGCTGGCGGAGGCCGCCCGGGAAGCGCGTACGTTCGCCGAGGAGACCGAGGCCGAGCTGGCCGAGGCGCGCATCGCCCGCGCCGAGGCGGAGGAGGCCGCCGCCGAGGCCGCCCAGGTCCGTGACGAACGGCAGGAGGCCGCGCAGAAGGCGCGGCGCGCCGCCGACGCCCTCGCCGGGCTCGCCTTCCGGCTGCGTGAACGCGCCGGCTGGCAGGTCCGCCTGCGCGAACTCGCCGACGAGGCGACCGAGTCCGAGGCCCGCGCCCAGGCCTGCCTGGAGCGCGCCCGCGCCGCCGACGAGGACCGCCGCGCCGCCCAGCGCGCCGCCGACGACGCCCGCCGCACCGCGCGGGCGCTGCGTGCCGAGCGCGCCGAGATCGCGGGCGCCCCCGACGAAGTACCGGACGCCGACGCGGACGCCAGTGGGCCCAAGGCGTCCCTGCCCGCGCTGCGCGAGGCCCACCGGGCCGCCTCCCAGGTCTACGAGAAGGTCGGCGTCGGCGCCGATCTGCGGGCCGAGCAGGCCCGCGCGGAGAGCGACGAGAGCGCGGCGCGCGCCGAGCTGGACCGGCTCAGCAACAAGGTCCGCACCCGCGCCGAGCAGCTCCTGCAGTCGCCCGACGGCTCGGACGGGCCCTCCCGGCAGGCTGCCGCCGCCCGCGCGGAGGAGCTGGTGCAGCTCCTGGAGACCCGGATGTCCACCGCCAGCGAGCAGCTCGGCCGGCTGCGTGGCGAGGCCGAGCGGCACGCGCCGGAGGAGGGCGAGACGCACACCGAGCTGCCCGAGGAGACGCAGCCGCGCGACGCCGAACACGCCCAGGCCCTGCTGCGCACCGCTACCGCCGAACTCGCCTCGCGCACCGAGGCGTTGAACCAGGCCCGCGAAGCACACGCCGAGCTGCTCGACGCGCACCGCGCCGCCGAGGACGCCGCCGGCGGCTTCGACGAGATCGCAGCGCTGCTGCGCGACCTGCTGCGCGAACACGTCACCGAGGAGGAGCAGGAGGAGGCCGAGCCGTACCCGGGCAGCCTGGAGGAGGCCCGGCAGTCCGGCGCCGAGGCCCGCCGCTCGCTGCGCGGCTGCGCCGCCGACCTGTCGGCCGCCGAGGCCGCCGTGCGCGAGGCGAGCGACGTGCTCGTCCGGCACGCCAACTCCACCCGCTACGAGCAGGTCCGCACCCCCGCCCGGCAGCAGATCCGTGAGCTGCCCGCCGCCGCGCTGCCCGAGCACGCCGCGAAGTGGGCCGACGCCTTCGCACCCCGGCTGCGTGTCCTCACCGACGAGCTCGCCCAGCTGGAGCGCAACCGCGACTCGATCGTGGACCGGCTGCGCGGACTGGTCGAGTCGGCCCTCGCCACCCTGCGCTCCGCCCAGCGGCTGTCCCGGCTGCCCGAGGGGCTCGGCGAGTGGTCCGGGCAGGAGTTCCTGCGCATCCGCTTCGAGGAACCCGACCAGGCGACCCTCACCGAGCGTCTCGGCGAGGTCATCGACGAGGCGACCCGCGCGGCCGTGAAGAAGAACTCCGACCTGCGCCGCGACGGCATGTCCCTGCTGCTGCGCGGAGTGGCCGCCGCCCTCCAGCCGAAGGGCGTCGCCGTCGAGATCCTCAAGCCGGACGCCGTGCTGCGCGCCGAGCGCGTGCCCGTCGGTCAGATGGGCGACGTCTTCTCCGGCGGCCAGCTCCTCACCGCCGCCATCGCCCTGTACTGCACGATGGCCGCGCTCCGGTCGAACGACCGGGGCCGCGACAAGCACCGCCACGCCGGCACGCTGTTCCTGGACAACCCCATCGGCCGCGCCAACGCGACGTACCTGCTGGAGCTCCAGCGTGCGGTGTCGGACGCCCTCGGTGTCCAGCTCCTGTACACCACGGGCCTGTTCGACACGACCGCGCTCGCCGAGTTCCCGCTGGTCATCCGGCTGCGCAACGACGCGGACCTGAGGGCGGGCCTGAAGTACATCAGCGTCGAGGAACACCTCCGCCCGGGACTGCCGCAACAGCCCCAGGCGGGAGAAACGGTGCACAGCGAGATCACAGCGACACGGATGTTCAAACGACCGGCCTGATGATCGATCCCGCGCCTATCGGTCGGCCTTGATCAGATCCGCGCACTTCTCACCGATCATCATGGTCGTGATGCACGGATTGACGGTGACCAGGTCCGGCATCACCGAACCGTCCGCGACCCGCAGCCCCTCGACCCCCTTGACCCGCAGCCGCGCGTCGAGCGGGGCCGAGGGGTCGCCGTCCGCGCCCATCTTCACCGTGCAGGACGGGTGGTAGACGGTGTTGTGCGTCTTGTGGATGTAGTCGAGCAGTTCGTCGTCCGTACGGACATCGGGACCGGGGGCGAGCTCAGCGCCCGCCCAACCGCTCAAAGCGGGCTGCCCGGCGATCGTTCGCGCAAGACGCAGCCCGTACGTCATCACCCGTACGTCGTGCTCGTGCGTGAAGTACCGCGGATCGACCATGGGCTTGTCGCGGTAGTCCCGGGTGCGCAACCGCACCGTTCCGCGTGACTTCGCGCGCGTGACGTTCGGAGTGAGGCAGAAAGCATTCTCCGAGGTCGGATAGCCATGCCGGGCCGTGTTCATGTCGAACGGCACCGAGCCGTAGTGGAACATCAGGTCCGGCCGGTCCAGGCCGGGCTCGGTGTCGTAGAAGATGCCCGCCTCCCACCACTGGCTGGACGTGGTGGTCATGGGCTGCCGGGCCTCCCACATGATGACGCCCTCGGGGTGGTCCTGGAGGTTCTCGCCCACGCCGGGCGAGTCCACGACGACCTCGACGCCGACCTCGCGCAGATGCCCCGCGGGCCCGATGCCGGACAGCATCAGCAGCTTCGGGGAGTCGATCGCCCCGCAGGAGAGGACGACCTCACGGCGGGCTCGTACGGTACGGGTGTGGATCAGGTCGGGGTCCAGGTACTCGGCGCCCACGCACCGGCGCCCCTCCAGCACGAGCCGCTTGGCGCGGACCCCGGTACGCACCTCCAGGTTGGGCCGCCTGCCCATCACCGGGTGCAGATACGCCACCGACGAGGACTGACGGATGTTGTTCTCGTCGGAGTTGATCTGGAACCAGTTGGCGCCCCGCACCACGGTCCTGCCCGTGTTGAAGGGCACCGTCGGTATGCCGGCCTGCGCGCACGCCTCCAGCAGGGCCGTGCCGCACGGGTCGCCGCCCTTGAGCGTGCGCAGCTTCACCGGGCCGGTGCGGCCGTGGTGGTCGCCGGGGGCGTCGTTGTTCTCCAGCCGCTGGTAGAGCGGGAACACATCGGCCGCGCTCCAGCCCGTACAGCCCTGCGCGGCCCAGTCGTCGAGGTCCTCGGCCGGTGCCCAGAAGGCGATGCAGGAGTTGTGGGAGGAACAGCCGCCGAGCACCTTGGCCCGGGCGTGACGCAGGAAGCTGTTGCCGCTGGTCTGCGGCTCGACCGGGTAGTCCCAGTCGTAGCCGGACTCCAGCAGGCCCATCCAGCGTTCCAGCTTGAGCACGTCGTCGTCGCCGACGTCGCTGGGGCCGGCCTCCAGGACGCACACCGTGACGGAGGGGTCCTCGGAGAGCCGGGCCGCCACCACATTGCCCGCGGTGCCGCCGCCGACCACGACATAGTCGAACTCATCGGTACGCATACGCTGTTGACCTCCGTCAGTCGGCCGCGGGGGCGGCGAGGGTCGGCTCCGGAGAAGCGGGCTCCAGACGGTGTTCGGCGAGGACACAGGTGCGGTGGCGCTGGACGAACCAGTAGTAGGCGAAGCCGCCGCCCGCGATGACCGCGACGAACAGGACGGCACCCCACTGCAGGTACCAGTGGAAGGGCGCGGCCGCGTTGTAGACCGCCGCGCGCGGCCAGATCAGGTTGACCGTCATACCGAGGCCCCACAGGACGGCGACGATGTTCACCGGCAGGCCCCAGCGGCCCAGCGAGAACTTCCCGTCACCCGCTGGCTGCCACTTGCCGCGCAGCCGGGCCACCAGCATGGGCGCGGTCACGCCCAGATAGGCCAGGTAGATCATGATGATGCCGATGCTGGTCACGACGGTGAAGATCTGCGGCTGACGGATGTTGACCACCAGGATCGCCAGCGCCAGCACACCGATGATCACGGCCGGCAGCACGGGCGTCTTGAACCGCGGGCTGACCCGGGCCAGCAGCGAGGACGCGGGCAGGTTGTTGTCGCGGGCCATGGCGAACGCCAGCCGGATCGCCGCCGTGTGGACCGCGAGCGCGCACACGGTCACCGCGATCAGCACGCACCACAGCATCGCCTTGCCGGCCGTCGACCCCAGGACGTCGAGCACGACGTACTGCAGTCCGTCCGTGGACAGCTTCTCGCCGTTCAGACTGGACACGCTCATCAACGCGAGCAACAGCACCAGGCCGCCCAGCAGGAACGAAGCGACGATCGCCCGGATGATCGCACGGGGTGCGTTGCGGGACGGGTCCAGCGACTCCTCGCCGAGCGAGGCGGCCGTGTCGAAGCCGTACATGACATACGCCGACGCCAGCGAGGCCACCAGGAAGGCACCGAGGTAGCCGGTCGGGTACCCCGCCCCGGTGCCGGCGGTGTCGGTGACCACCTGCGGGCCGCGCGTGATGTGCGCCGCGAACAGGACGATCAATACGACCGTGGCGATCAACTCGATGAAGACACCGGCCGTGTTGATCGTGGCCATCAACTTGACGCCGAACGCATTGACCAGAGTCGTGAAGAGAATCAACACGGACGCCAGGACCACCGCGTTGGTCGCCACGTCGTACTTCCCCGTGCCGTCCCCGACGAACTGGAACGCGTCGGAGATCTGCGGCAGCGTCAACTGGTAGGCGAGCGCCACGGCCGAGATGGACACGATGGACGCGATCAACATCATCCACCCGGCGAGCCAGCCCAGATGCGGATTGCCGATCTTCTTCGACCAGTTGTACACCGATCCCGCGACCGGGTAGCGGGCCGCCAGCTCCGCGAAGCACAGGGCGACCATGAACTGGCCGACGAACACCAGCGGCCACGACCACCAGTAGGCGGGGCCGCCGCTGCCGTAGCCGAAGTAGAACAGCTGGAAGGTGCCGGTGAGGATCGAGATGTAGCTGATCCCGGCGGCGAAGGTGTGGAAGCTGCCGAGGGTGCGCTTGAGTTCGGGTTTGTAGCCGAACTCGGCGAGCTCGGCGTCGTCGGGGCGGCGGGAATCTGAGGGTGGTGCTGTCTGTGCCATGAGCGGACTCCTCGTGGGCCTGGGGGAGGGGAGGGAGTGGCTCGTGCGGGGCCGGGGACCGGGACCGGCGGGCCGAGTCCGTACAGCGGGGCCCGGAGCCGCGTCGGTCGGTCGAACCAGCCCTGCGGGGCCCGGGACCGGGTCGGTCAGTCGAACCAGCCCTGCGGGACCGGGTTCGTGTTGCGCCAGATGTGCTTCGTCTCGCGGTACTCGGCGAGTCCGGCGGGCCCGAGCTCGCGGCCGAAGCCGGACTGCTTGTAGCCGCCCCACTCGGCCTGGGGGACGTACGGGTGGTAGTCGTTGATCCAGACCGTGCCGAGGCGCAGCCGGGACGCGACCCGGGCGGCACGGGCCTCGTCGGTCGTCCAGACGGCGCCGGCCAGGCCGTAGATGGTGTCGTTGGCCAGCCGGACCGCGTCGTCCTCGCTCGTGAAGCGCTCGACGGTCAGGACCGGCCCGAAGGACTCGTCCTGGACGACCGACATGTCCGCGGTGCACCCGTCCAGCACGGTCGGCCGGTAGTAGAAGCCCGCGTCGAGGCCGGGGCCGGTCGCGCGTTCCCCGCCGCAGCGCAGTACGGCGCCCTCGGTGAGGCCCTTGGCCACATACGCCTCGACCTTCGCGAGGTGGGCCGCGGAGATCAGCGGGCCCGTCTGCGCGTGCTCGTCGAAGGGCCCGCCCAGGCGGATGCGCTCCGCCCGGCGGACGACCTCATCGACGAACCGGTCGTGCAGCGTGTCCTGGACCAGCAGCCGTGCGCCCGCCGAGCAGACCTGGCCGGAGTGCAGGAACACGGCGGTGAGAGCCATGTCCACGGCCGCCTCGAAGTCGGCGTCCGCGAAGACGATGTTGGGGTTCTTGCCGCCGAGTTCGAGCGCGACCTTCTTCACCGTGCCGGCCGCGACCGCCATCAGCCGCCGTCCGGTGCCGAGCCCGCCGGTGAAGGAGAGCAGGTCGACGTCGGGGTGGTCGGCGAGCGGGGCGCCCGCCTCGGGACCGGCGCCGAGGACCAGGTTGCCGGCGCCGGGAGGCAGCCCGGCCTCCTCCAGCAGGCGCATGAGGTGGACGGCCGTATGAGGGGTCAGCTCGCTCGGCTTCAGCACGAAGGTGTTGCCCGCGGCGAGCGCGGGGGCGACCTTCCAGGCTGTCTGGAGGAGTGGATAGTTCCACGGGGTGATCAATGCGCAGACGCCGACCGGTTCATAGTTGATGCGACTGTCAATGTGATCCATGCCGGTGTCCACCACCCGACCGGCCGACTCAACAGCGATCAACCTGCCGAAGTAGCGGAAACAGTTGACCACATCGTCGATGTCGTACGCGCTCTCCACCAGCCGCTTGCCCGTGTCCAGCGACTCAGCGCGGGCCAGCGCCTCCTTGTCGCGCACCAGCAGGTCGGCGACCCGCAGCAGCAGGTCCCCGCGGTCCGCGGCGGACGTACGCGGCCAGGCCCCCTCGTCGAAGGCGCGCCGCGCCGCCGCGATCGCCTCCACGGTGTCCTTGCCGCCCGCCTCGTCCACCACCGCGACCAGGGAGCCGTCCGCGGGGCAGCGGATCTCACGGGTGCGCCCGTCCAGGGCGGCGCGCCAGCGGCCGTCGACGAACAGCTCAGGCATGGCCGCCTCCCAGGTTCTCCAGCAGCCACTCGTGGAAGATCCCGATGTGGTGCTCGTTGGGCACCAGCACCCCGCCCCGGCGGTAGGCGCGGGAGTTCATCGCCGGCTGGGTGCGCTCGCACGCCTCGAAGTCCTGCACATTGACCCGGTGGAACAGCTCCACCGACTTCGACACGTCCGCCCCGGACTCGACCACCTCCGGCGCGTACAGCCAGTCGCACTCGACGACCGTGCGGTCCTCGGCGAGCGGGAACATGCGGTGCAGGATGACGTGGTCCGGCACCAGGTTGACGAAGACGGTCGGCTTGACCGTGATGGCGTAGTAGCGGCGGTCCTGGTCGGCGGTCACGTCCGGCAGCCTGGCGAAGCCCTCGCTGCCGTCGACCGTGAAGCCCTTGATCTCCTCACCGAACTCGGCGCCGTGGCCGACGTAGTACTGGGCCGCGTAGCCGTCCGCGAACTCCGGCAGCACGTCCGTGAGTTCCGGGTGGATCGTGGCGCAGTGGTAGCACTCCATGAAGTTCTCGACGATCAGCTTCCAGTTGGCCTTCACGTCGTAGGTGATGCGCTTGCCGAGGGCGAGTTTCTCGGTGCCGTAGTGCTCGATCGCGGCCGCGTCGCCGAGCCGTTCGACGGCCGCGTGCATCACGGTGTCCTCGAAGGAGGGCGGCTCGTCGGCGAGGCACACCCAGGCGTAGCCGAGCCACTCCCGCAACGACACATTGATCAACCCGTACTCGACCCGATCAATGTCGGGCATCTTGATCAAGTTGGGCGCGGCGATCAACTTGCCGTCCAGGTCGTACGTCCATGCGTGGTACGGGCACTGGAGGGAGCGGCGGACCTCGCCGGACTCCTCCGTGCACAGACGTGCCCCGCGATGCCGGCAGATGTTGAGAAAGGCGCGCAGCCCGCCCGTGCGGGTGCGGGTGATCAGGACGCTCTCACGGCCCACCTGGACCGTCCGGAAAGCACCGGGCTTGTCGAGGTCGGCGCTGCGCACCGCGCAGAACCACATCGACTCGAAGAGCTGCTCCTGTTCCCGGCCGAAGATCTCCGGGTCCGTGTAGTAGTGGCCGGGAAGGGTGGCGATCAGGCTGGGGGAGACGGGGGTCGTCGTCACGGCATGCTCCTCAGGCGGGCGCGGCGGCGAGGCGGGCGGGGTCGAACAGGCCGATCGGGTGCGCGGTGCTGCCGTTGAGGGCCAGGTCGGCGAGGATCTCCCCGACGACCGGCACGAACTTGAAGCCGTGCCCGGAGAAACCGCAGGCCACGGTCACCGAGCCGGGGTGCGCCGGATGGCGCGCGATGACGAAGTGCTCGTCGGGTGTGTTGGAGTACATGCAGGTCGCGGCCTTGAGGAAGGAGCCCGGCAGGTCCGGGATGCAGCCGGACATGTGGTCCGCCATGGCCTTGATCTCGTCCTCGTGGACCGTCCGGTCGATGGTCTCCGGTGTGGTGGCGTTCCCCTTGCGGAAGAAGGCGACCTTGGCGCCCAGGTCGGGCCCGTCGAGGGCGGGGAAGCCGTACACCTGGACACCGGCCGCGTCCTCCCAGATGTAGACCGGGTGCCGCTCGGGGACGAACGGCTCGGTGCCGCCGGAGGGCTGGAACCAGTACATGACCTGCCGCTCGATGCTGAACGGCACACCCAGGTCGGTCAGCAGCTGCGGCGCCCACGCGCCCGGGCAGATCACCAACTGCCCGGCGGTGTAGGAGTTCTCGGCGGTGTGCACCCGCACCCCGTCCCGGTACGGCTCCCACCGGGTCATGGGCTCCTCGAAGTGCAGCTCGGCGCCGTGCCGGCCGGCCAGCTGGAGGTGGGCGGCGACGGTGTTCTCGGGCCGCAGGAACCCGGCCTTGCGCTCGTAGAGGGCGACTTCGTCGTCCTTCGGACTCAGGGTCGGGAAGCGCCGCCGAATCTCCTTGGCGTCCAGCAGCTCGTGCGGCAGGGCCCACTCCCGCGCCGAACGCAGCGAGCCCGACACCGTGCGCGAGTCGGGAGGTCCGACCATCACTCCGCCGCACAGGGTCGCGATGTCACGCCCGGTGGCCCGCTCCAGGTCGTCGTACAGCTCGTAGGCGCGCAGCAGCAGCGGAACGTACGCCGGGTCCTCGAAGTACGACTGCCGGGTGATCCGCGAACCGCCGTGGCTGGAGCCGCGGTTGTGGACCGGGCCGAACTTCTCCAGGCCGAGGACGCGCGCGCCGCGCGCGGACAGATGGTGGGCGGCGGCGCTGCCCATGCCGCCGAGGCCGATGACGATCACGTCGTAACTGGGGGACATGCCAGCCTCCTAGCGGCGGATCCGAGTCATCTTCGGGTCGAAGAGGGGTTCCTCGGCCACGGTCGCGGGGACCTTCTCGCCGAAGTACTCGATGTGCACGCCCGTCCCCGTGGCCAGGTCGGCCGGCAGCCAGGCGTACGCGACACAGCGGCCGAGGGTGTAGCCGTACGACGCGCTGGTGACGTATCCGGCCGGGGCGCCGTCGACGTAGACGGGTTCCTTGCCGAGCACCACCGCGGCGGGGTCGTCGAGCAGGAGCGGGGTGAGTCTGCGGGTGATGTCCGGGGAGAGGGCGCCGCGGCCGGTGAACTCCTTGTCCAGGCGCACCGCGAAGCCGACGCCCGCCTCGTACGGGCTGTGCTCGTCGGTCATGTCGGTGCCCCAGGCGCGGTACCCCTTCTCCAGGCGCAGCGAGTTGAACGCCGAGCGGCCCGCCGCGATCACCCCGAGCTCCTGGCCCGCCTCCCACAGCGTGTCCCACAGGCGCAGGCCCAGGTCGGCGCTGGTGTACAGCTCCCAGCCCAGCTCACCGACGTACGACAGGCGCATGGCGGTGACCGGGACATGCCCGAGATGGGTCTGCTTTGCGCGGAAGTAGCCGAAGCCCTCGTGGGAGAAGTCGTCGCGGGTGAGCGGCTGGACGAGAGCGCGGGCGGCGGGGCCCCAGACGCCGATACAGCAGGTGCCGGAGGTGATGTCCCTGATCTGTACGTCGTCGGGGGCGTGCCGGGTGAGCCAGTCGAGGTCGGCGGGGGAGTTGGCGCCCACCTGGAAGCGGTCGGGCGCGAGGCGGGCGACGGTCAGGTCGGAGCGGATGCCGCCGGAGTCGTCGAGCAGCAGGGTGTAGGTGACGGCGCCGGGCTTCTTGCGGAGGTTGTTGGTGGTCATACGGTCGAGGAAGTCCAGGGCTCCGGGGCCGGTGACCTCCAGACGGCGCAGCGGCGTCATGTCGTACAGGGCCACCCTCTCGCGGGTGGCCTTGGCCTCGGCCGCCGCGATCGGGGACCAGTGGCGCGCCGACCAGGCGTCCCGCTCGGGGAGGGGGCCGAGCGCGTCGACGAGCGGGGCGTTGGCCTCGTACCAGTGCGGGCGTTCCCAGCCGCCGCCCTCCAGGAAGTAGGCGCCGAGCTGCTGCTGACGGGCGTAGAAGGGGCTGACCCGCAGCGGGCGCGGCTGCTCCATCGGCTGGAGCGGGTGGATGACGTCGTACACCTCGACGAACTGCTGTGAACCGCGTTCACGGACGTACGACGGTGAACGCTGCGCTTCCTCGAAACGCGTGTGATCGCACTCGTGCAGGTCGAGCGACGGCCGGCCGTTCACCATCCACTCGGCGACGGCCTTCGCCACGCCGGCGGAGTGGGTGACCCAGACCGCCTCGGCCAGCCAGAAGCCCCGCAGCTCCCGGGCCTCGCCGAGCACCGGCATGCCGTCGGGGGTGAAGGAGAAGACGCCGTTGAAGCCCTCCTCGATCTCGCTCGCGCGCAGAGCAGGCAGCAGAGCGCGGCAGTCCTCCCAGCTCGGCGCCCAGTCCTCCTCGGTGAAGGGATACGAGGACGGCATGTCCATGTCCCGGGCGCGGGCCTCGTCGTACGGCAGCACCGCGAACGGGTCGACGGGCAGCGGCCGGTGCGCGTAGGAGCCGATGCCGATGCGGTCGGTGTGCTCGCGGAAGTAGAGGTCGCGGTCCTGGAAGCGCAGGATCGGGCGCGTGGCCTCCGCGGTGGCGCCGCTCAGCTCCGGGAGCGGGCGCGTCCTCGCGTACTGGTGTGCGAGTGGTTGCAGCGGGACGTCCACTCCGGCCATCCGGCCGATGACCGGCCCCCAGAAACCGGCCGCGGAGACGACGTGGTCGGCGGGGAAGATGCCCCGGTCGGTGACCACGCCGGTCACGCGGCCGTGCTGCCGTTCGATGCCGGTGACGGTGTGGCGGTCGAGGAACCGCGCGCCGCGTGTGATCGCCCGCTCCATCTGGGCGCGGGCGGCGAGGAGGGCGCGGGCGAGGCCGTCGTCGGGGGTGTGGAAGCCGCCGAGGACGATCGACTCGTCGATCAGTGGCCACAGTTCCTTGCAGCGGGCGGGGCCGACGATCTCGCCCCGGATGCCCCAGGAGGCCGCGTAACCGGCCCTGCGGTGCAGCTCCGCGAGGCGCTCGGGTGTGGTGGCGAGCTCCAGTCCGCCGACCGGGTCGAAGCAGGGGACGCCGTCGACCTGGAGGGAGCTGAACTTCTCGACCGTGTACTTGGCGAACTCGGCGAGGGTCTTGGAGGGGCTCGTCCGGAAGACCAGGCCCGGTGCGTGCGAGGTGGAGCCGCCTGGGGCGGGCAGGGGGCCCTGTTCGAGGACGGTGACATCCGTCCAGCCGCGTGCGGTGAGTTCGTCGGCGAGGGAGCAGCCGACGATGCCGGCGCCGATGACGACCACGCGGGGGTTTTCACGGGTGTGGGACATGCCCCTCCTTGCCGGGGGTGGGGATGATCGCGCTCGGGAGGTGCTCAGGGTTGCTCAGGCGCTCATGGGTTGGGCAGGTGGGACCGCTCCGCGGCGCTCATGGGTTGGGCAGGTGGGACCGCTCCGCGGCGATCGTGGTGTCCGGGCCGTGCCCGGTGTGGACGACCGTGTCGCCGGGCAGGGTGAGCAGCCGGTCGCGGATCGACGCCTCGATGGTCGGGCGGTCGGAGTAGGAGCGGCCGGTGGCGCCGGGGCCGCCGTGGAAGAGGGTGTCGCCGGTGAACACGGCTTTGAGGGCGGGGGCGTACAGACAGCAGCTGCCCCAGGTGTGGCCGGGCGTGTGGACGACATGGAGTGCGGTGCCCGCGACGGTGAGGACGCGGCCGTCGGTCAGCTCCCCGTCGGGTTTGCGCGCGGGGTGCGTCAGCGACCACAGCTCCGCGTCGTCGGGGTGCAGCAGGACGGGCGCGCCGGTGAGGACGGACAGCTCGTGCGCCGCGCCTATGTGGTCGTCGTGGGCGTGGGTGCAGACGATGGCGGTGACGCGGCGTCCGGCGACGGCCGCGGCGATCGTACGGGCGTCATGGGCGGCGTCGACGACCAGCACGTCCTTGTCGTCGCCGACGAGCCACACGTTGTTCTCGACGTCGAAGGTGTCGCCGTCGAGGGTGAAGGTGCCGTTGGTGACGATGTGTTCGATGCGGGCGGGTCCTTTTGTGGGGACTTCTGCGGGGGCTGCAGCGGGGGTGTGGTCTGCGGTGGGGGCTCGGCCGGGATCGGCCGCGGGGTCGGTCACAGGACCACCACCGAGCGCAGCACCTCTCCGCGGTGCATCTTGGCGAACGCCTCCTCCACCTGGTCGAGGGCGATCGTCTCGGTCACGAACGCGTTGAGGTCAAGCAGCCCGTACAGGTACTGGTCGATGAGGAACGGGAAGTCGCGGCTCGGCAGACAGTCGCCGTACCAGGACGACTTGATGGCGCCGCCGCGCGAGAACACGTCGATCAGCGGCAGTTCGATCTTCATCTCCGGCGAGGGCACGCCGACCTGGACCAGCAGGCCCGCGTGGTCCCGCATGTAGAAGGCCTGCTTGAAGGTCTCCGGGCGGCCGACCGCGTCGATCGCGATGTCCACGCCGTGGCCGTCGGTGAGCGCGCGCACGGCCTCGATGGGGTCGGTGCCGCGGGAGTTGACGGTGTGGGTGGCCCCGAACTTCTCGGCCTGGTCCAGCTTCTTGTCGTCGATGTCGACGGCGATGACCTTCATGGCGCCGTTGAGACAGGCACCCGCGATGGCCGCGTTGCCGACCCCGCCGCAGCCGATCACCGCGACCGAGTCGCCGCGGCCGACCTGGCCGGTGTTCACGGCGGCGCCGTAGCCGGCCATCACTCCGCAGCCGATCAGGCCCGCGGCCTCGGGGCGTGCGGCCGGGTCGATCTTCACCGCCTGGCCCGCCGCCACCAGCGTCTTCTCGGCGAAGGCGCCGATGCCGAGAGCGTTGGACAGCGGTGTGCCGTCCAGCAGCGTCATGGGCTGGGTGGCGTTGCGGGAGTCGAAGCAGTACCAGGGGCGGCCGCGGCGACACGAGCGACAACTGCCGCACGGGGCACGCCAGGCGAGCACCACGTAGTCCCCCGGCGCGAGGTCGGTGACTCCCTCGCCGACCGCCTCGATCGTGCCGGCGGCCTCATGGCCCAGCAGGAACGGGAAGTCGTCGTTGATCGCGCCCTCCCGGTAGTGCAGGTCCGTGTGGCAGACCCCGCAGGCCTGCACGGTGACGAGGGCCTCTCCGGGCCCCGGATCGGGGACGACGATCGTCTGCACCTCGACGGGTGCGCCCTTCTTCACAGCGACTACGGCACGGACCTCGTGTGGCACGGCACGCTCCTCGGTTGTTGCGCACTGCACTATGGGTTGCGCGATGGGGAACATACTGAGAACGCCGTCAGGGAGCCGTCAAGAGGCGCGCGTTAACCCTTGGCAAAAGCAGCCCGCCGAACGAAACCCGTCGGACACACAGCGGCGGGGGGGCCGGGGGGGGCCGGGCCCCCCCCCCCGGGGGGGGGGGGGGGGGGGGGGGGGGGGTGGGGGGGGGGGGGGGGGGGGGGGGGGGGTGGCCGGCGGGGCGCCCCCCCCCGGGGCCCCACCCCCCCCCCCCCCCCCCCCCCCCCCCCCCCCCCCCCCCCCCCCCCCCCCGGGGCCGGGCCCCCCCCCCCCCCCCCCCCCCCCCCCGCTGGTGAAGGGGGTGCGGTGGTGTGTTGTTGTGGCCTCGGTGGTGAGAGGCGGGGCTAGGTGCCCTCTGTGGTGAGGGGGCGGGCGCTGGGCCCTCTGTGGTGAGGGGCGGCGCCAGGTGGGCGGGCGGTGCACCCACGGTGATGAGTGGATGGCACCGGGCGGCGGGGGATGCGCCCTCAGCGGGTCAGGGGGGCGTCGCCAGGAGGCGGGCGGTGCGTCAGAAGCCGTAGCCCATACGGCGGGACAGCTCGGACCCCGCCGCCACGGTCCGTTTCGCCAGCTCGGGCAGGCGGTCCGCGTTGAGCCGGTACACCGGCCCCGAGACGCTGATGGCCGCGATGACCTTGCCGTCATGGGCCCGTACGGGAGCCGCGACAGCCGCCAGTCCCAGCTCCAGTTCCTCGATGGTCACCCCGTAGCCCTGCTCGATCACGGCCTCCAGCTCGCCCCGCAGCATCGACGCACCGGTGATCGTACGCTCGGTGAACCGCGGCAACGGCCTCGCCAGCAGGCCCTCGCGCAGGGTCGGCGGCATGTGGGCGAGCAGCACCTTTCCGCTGGAGGTCGCGTGCAACGGGGTGCGTCTGCCGAGCCAGTTCTGGGCCGTGACCGACGCGGTGCCGCGGGCCTGCATGATGTTGACGGCCGCGTCGTCGTCCAGGACGGCGATGTTGACCGTCTCGCCGAGCTCGTCGGCGAGTTCCCGGCACACCGGGACGCCCTCCTGCGAGATGTCCAGGCGCACGGCCGCCGCGCCCGCGAGCCGCAGCACCGCGGCCCCCAGGTAGTACTTGCCGCGGTCCTTGGCCTGGGCCACCAGACCGCGGTTCTCCAGGACGCCGAGCAGCCGGAATGCCGTCGACTTGTGTACGTCCAGCTCGTCGGCGATCTCGGTGACGCCGGCCTCGCCGTGCCGGGCGAGGATCTCCAGGACGCTCACCGCCCGGTCCACGGACTGCACGGCGCTCGCCGCGCCTCTGCCGCTCTGCCGCGGCGAGCTTTCGCCGTGCTCCTCAGGGACGTCAGACTGCTTCTGCGTGCGGGCCATAGCTCAACTCTCACCACCTGACGGCCCTGTTTGGGCCGCATCTGCGGGAAACCCTTGACGCGACGGTCGCCCCGCCCGGATTCTGTTGCGCATAGCGCGCGCTCATGCGCCATACGAAACATCATGTTACCCAAGAGTCCGGCCGCCGTAAGGGTTCGGACACCACTGTGGCCCGCATGTGATGACGCCGCGCGCCACCCGCGTCGCCCGCACCGCTTCCCCACGGACCGACGACGGTCCGTACTTCCTGAACCGCCTGGACCACAGGTCCCGGACACAATGTCCCGGACCGAGAGGGGGGCCCGTGATTCCCGTCTGCCGCCTCGAAGACCTCCCCGAGGGCGAGTCCGTCCGCATCGAGACCTCTCCGCCCATAGCCGTCTTCCACGCCGACGGCGAGCTCTACGCCATCGACGACACCTGCACCCACCAGGACGCCTCGCTCTCCGAGGGCTGGCTGGAGGGCTGCCTGGTCGAATGCCCGCTGCATGCCGCCTCGTTCGATCTGCGCACCGGCGAACCGACCTGTCTCCCGGCCCGCCGCCCCGTGCGCACCCACCGCGTCACCGTCGACGACGGCGTCATCCACGTCCACCTCACCGCCCAGGAGGGCACCGCCGCATGATCGCCGTGCCCTGCGCGACTGCGCTCTGCGCCCCCGCACTCGTCGCGCCCTCGCCTTGCCGGCCCTCGCCTTGTCCGCCCACGCCTTGCGTGCCGGCGCCGACCTCCGCACCCGGTCCCCGCCCCGCAGCTGAGAGGAGCCACGGCGCATGAGAACCGTGACCATCGTCGGAGCCTCCCTCTCCGGCCTCTACGCCGCCCGGGAACTACGCGCCCAGGGCTTCGACGGACGCCTGGTGATCGTCGGCGACGAACCCCACCTCCCTTACGATCGCCCGCCCCTGTCCAAGGACTTCCTCACCGGCCTCGCCGACGAGGCCCGGCTCGGCCTCACCGACGCCGAGGAGACGGCCGGCCTCGACGCCGACTGGTTCCTCGGCACCCGTGCCCGAGGGCTCGACGCGCGCGGCCGCACCGTCCTGCTCGACGACGGCCGCACCGTGTCGACCGACGGCGTCGTCATCGCCACCGGCGCCTCGGCCCGCCGGCTGCCGGGCGACAGCCTGGCCGGCGTCCACACCCTGCGCACCCTCGACGACGCCCTCGCCCTGCGTGAGGAGCTCACCCACGGCCCCCGCAGGGTCGTCGTCATCGGCGGCGGCTTCATCGGCGCCGAAACCGCCTCGTCCTGCGCCTCGCTCGGCCACACCGTCACCGTCGTCGAGTCCGCATCCCTCCCCCTCGTGCCCCAGCTCGGAGCCGAGATGGCCGCCGTCTGCGCCGCACTCCATCGCCGTCGAGGCGTGGACCTGCTCACCGGCACCGGGGTGGCCCGTCTGCACGGCACCGTCTCCGTCATCGGAGTCGAACTCGCCGACGGCCGCCTCCTCGACGCCGACGTCGTGATCGTCGGCATCGGGGCCACGCCCAACACCGGCTGGCTGGCGGGCTCGACGCTGGCCCTGCGCGACGGCGTCCTGTGCGACGACGGCTGCGTGACCACGCTGCCCCAGGTGGTCGCCGTCGGCGACGTCGCCCGCGTCGGCGGATCCCGTGCCGAACACTGGACCTCGGCCACCGAGCAGCCCCGGATCGCCGTGGCGAACCTTCTCGCCGGACACACCGCCGAGACCCTGCGGTCCCTGCCGTACTTCTGGTCCGACCAGTACGGCGCCCGCATCCAGTTCGCCGGACGACGACACCCGGACGACACCGTGTGCATCGCCGAAGGCGGCCTCACCGATGGCGCCCCAGGCAGCGACGGCCTCCTCGCGCTCTACGAACGGGACGGCCGCACGACCGCAGTGCTCTCCGTGGACCGGCCACGGCCGTTCATGCGGGCCCGCCGGGAGCTTGTGCGGGAGCTGGGTCGGGCGGAGGCGGAGGCGGGGGAGCGGGCAGTGACTGCCGCGTCTTGACAGCTACCCGGCGGCGCGGCGGAGGCCACTACTCCCTGGCGAGCCCTCGCTCAGGAGTGGGACAGCCACCCGGCCCCGCCGGGCCGACGTATCCGCTCCTGGGCGCGCGCGGTGGCCCGGGCCTGCCGACGGACCCGCCGCCGCTCCCTGCGCAGCGCACGGGCGGTGCTGCTGGGCGTGGACACCACGCCATGGCGCTGGTTCCAGACCTGGCGGGTGACCCACACGTCGAGTACGCCCCAGGTGGCCGCCACCGTGCTGGCCACACTGGTCAGAACCATGGGGAACGCCAGCCAGGACCCGGCCAGCGTGCACAGGAACGCGACCATGGCCTGTATCAGCGTCACGGCGGTGATCAGTACCGCCCGCACCGCCGCCGTACGCACGGGGTCGGGCAGCCTGCGCCGCTTGGCGGGCTCCTCCACCCACAAGGGCCGGTAGTAGGGGCGCTGGGCGCCCGCGCCGGAGTCGGCGGTCCGCGCCGGGCCTTCGCCGGCCGAAGCACCTCGGCCCGCGGCCGGGGCTGGGTCGGGCCCGCGCGTGACCTTGCGTGTGTCCGATGGAATGTCGAGATCCGGTGCCCCGGCGCCGCCCTGAACTGCCACCCGCGCCGCCGCGCCCTGTGCGGGTGCTCCGCTCCGCTCCGCCGTGCCCATCACCGTGTCACTCCCCACCGCCAGCAGACCCTGCGTCCCGGTCCGAAGACCGACACCCCATTGACTGCCCGGCTTGCGCCTATTTACGCCGCCAGGGTGCGGGATGCGGCTCCTGTGGCCGATTCCGCCCCCATCTCCCGTAGAGAATGACGAACGGCGTGCCTCGAAGATTCCCAAGAACCGAAAATTTCCGGCCAATTGGCTTCTCGTATCAGCCACGCGGGCCCCCGCCGACGTGTGGGCTACCGGGGTTGCAATCTCCCGCAATGGGCGGACAACGCGCCATCTCACCCCGCCAGTGCGGAAGTTCGGCTTCCGGATGGCCCTTCGAGTTCCTTGTGCGTCGGTAGTAGGCTCGCGCCGTTTGTTGACGCACATGTGTGCCCCCTGCCGGTGGGGGCCGAGCTGGGGGAGGCCATGCGCTTTCGCGGGAAATCCATCCGCCGGAAGATCGTGGCGCTGCTTCTCGTGCCGTTGTTTTCCCTGACCGCCATCTGGGCGTTCGCCACCGTCCTCACCGGACGCGAGGCTGCCCGCCTCTTCAGCGGGTCGTCCGTCGTCGAGGAGATCGGCTACCCGGCCGAGGACACCGTGCGGGTCCTGCAGGAGGAACGCCGCCAGAGCCTCGCCTACCTCGCCGACCCCAGGGCCGCCGACGCGCTCGCCGCGCTGCGCCGCAGCCGAGTCGCCACCGACCGGGCCGTCGCCGAGATCAGGAAGAACGCCCGGGACCCCGATCTGCTCGACGCCGTCGGCCCGGCCACGGACGAGCGCCTCACCACCGTCCTGGACGCCTTCGACGGCATCGCACCCCTGCGCCAGAGCGTCGAGGACGGCACCGTCGACCGAGCCCACGCCCTCGAGCTCTACAACCACCTGGTCGACCCCTGCTACGAACTGCTCGCCGACCTCCAGGTCCTCGACAACGCGGACATGGACAAGCAGTACCGCGCCCTGGTCAACCTCAGCCGGGCCCGCGAACTCCTCTCCCGTGAGGACGCGCTCCTCGGCTCCGCCCTCATCGTCGGCAACGTCACCCGCGACGAGGCCAGGAACATCTCCGACCTCGTCGCCCAGCGCACCCTGCTCTACGACCTCAACCTCCCCCTCCTGCCCACGTCGGAGCGGGACCGCTACACCCGGTTCTGGAAGAACGCCGCCACCGCTCCACTGCGTGTGGCCGAGGACGCCGCCGTCAAGGCACGGAACGGACAGCCGCGCGGCGTCACCATGACCGGCTGGGACACCGCCGCCGGCAATGTGCTCGACGAGCTCGCCTCCCTCAACGACCAGGCCGGAAACCGCTACCAGGACCGCATCAGCCCCATCGCCACGGGAGTCATCGTCAAGGTGGCCATCGCCGGCGTCCTCGGCCTGGCCGCCCTGCTCGTCTCCCTCGTGGTGTCCGTGCGCATCGGCCGCGCCCTCATCCGCGACCTGCGGCAACTGCGCATGGAGGCCCATGAGGCGTCCGGCGTCCGCCTGCCCAGCGTGATGCGCCGCCTGTCGGCCGGTGAACAGGTCGACGTGGAGACCGAGGTCCCCCGCCTGGAGTACGACCGCAACGAGATCGGCGAGGTCGGCCAGGCCCTCAACACCCTGCAGCGCGCCGCCGTCGAAGCCGCCGTCAAGCAGGCGGAACTGCGGGCCGGTGTCTCCGAGGTCTTCGTCAACCTCGCCCGTCGCAGCCAGGTCCTGCTGCACAAGCAGCTCACCCTCCTCGACACCATGGAACGCAGGACCGAGGACACCGAGGAACTCGCCGACCTCTTCCGCCTCGACCACCTCACCACCCGCATGCGCCGGCACGCCGAGGGCCTGGTGATCCTCTCCGGCGCCGCCCCCTCCCGGCAGTGGCGCAAGCCCATCCAGCTGATGGACATCGTCCGCGCCGCCGTCGCCGAGGTCGAGGACTACGAACGCATCGAGGTACGCCGTCTGCCCCGCGCCGCCGTCACCGGCCCCGCGGTCGCCGACCTCACCCACCTGGTGGCGGAGCTCCTGGAGAACGCCACGGTGTTCTCGCCGCCCCACACCGCCGTCCAGGTGGTCGGCGAGCGCGTCGCCAACGGCTTCACCCTGGAGATCCACGACCGTGGCCTCGGCATGGCGGCCGAGGCCCTGCTGGACGCCAACCTGCGGCTGGCCGAGACCCCTGAGTTCGAGCTGTCGGACACGGACCGGCTCGGCCTGTTCGTCGTCAGCCGGCTCGCCCAGCGCCAGAACGTGCGGGTCGCGCTGCAGCCGTCGCCCTACGGCGGCACCACGGCCGTCGTCTTCATCCCCGACGCCCTGCTGACCGACGACGTCCCCGACACCAACGGCATCGGCTTCCGCCTCGACCGCCCCCGGGTGGCCAAGGAACCCGACCCGGCGGTGAGCCGCAGGGCCGCCCTCTCCCAGGTACCCGTCCAGGTCCCCGGCCTGCCCGCGTCCCTCCTCGACGGGCCCGTCGAACTCGAGGCCCCCGTCGATCTGGACGCCGTCGAGGACTTCCCGGGCGTCCTCGGCGACGAGGACACCGAACGCGGCGGACTCTTCCGTCCGCGCCGCTCGCTCACGGGCGCGGACGCCGACACGGAAGGCCGCTCCCTCACGCCCTACCCGGGCCCCCACGACGGGCCAGGTCGCACGGACCCCGACGAGGACGCCGACGCGCCTGTGCCGCTGCCCCGCCGCCGCACCCCGAAGCTGGTCAGCTCCCACGGCCGTCCGGTGACCGAGCAGCGGTCCCGCCGCACGCAGCCGGACGACGAGCGCCTCACCGCCGCGGACCGTCCGGTCCCGGACGAGCCGCGCCGCACCACCTCTGGCCGGTCCGAGCCGGGCGGGGAACGTCCCACCGGCGCCCTCGGCCCGCTGCCGAGCCCGGGACGCCCCGCAGTCCCCGACCGTCCGGCCTCGGACGCCCTCGCCCCGCTGCCCACACGCCGGCGAGACACAGCCACCCCCCGTCGGGGCACCGGACCCAGCCGTCCCACCGAGGAGCCCTGGAGCACGAGCACCGACAGCGGCACCGGCGACGCCGCCGCGGCCGGCATCTCGGCCCTGCCCAGGCGCGTCCGCCAGGCCAACCTGGCTCCCCAGCTCAGGCAGGACCCGGAGCGCCGCACCGAGGAGCGGGCGGACCCCGCCGACCGGGACGCCGACGAAGTACGCAGCCGTATGGCCTCGCTCCAGCGCGGCTGGCAGCGCGGCCGCGAGGAGAACGCCGCGGGCAACGACGCCCACAGCGGCACAGCACCGCAAGGAACGACTAAGGGGGACGGTCGATGACCGCACCGAAGGCGACCGACCACGCGCCGACCAGCAAGTCCGGTGAGCTCAACTGGCTCCTCGACGACCTGGTCGACCGCGTCGCCAGCATCCGCAAGGCCGTCGTGCTGTCCGGCGACGGCCTGCCGACCGGGGTTTCCAAGGACCTCAGCCGTGAGGACAGCGAGCACCTGGCCGCCGTCGCCTCCGGCTTCCACAGCCTCGCCAAGGGCGTGGGCCGCCACTTCGAGGCGGGCAGCGTCCGGCAGACCGTCGTGGAACTCGACGACGCCTTCCTGTTCGTCACCGCCGCGGGTGACGGCAGCTGCCTCGCCGTCCTGGCGGACGCCGACTCCGACGTCGGCCAGGTCGCCTACGAGATGACCCTGCTCGTCAAGCGGGTCGGCGTGCATCTGGGCACCGCTCCGCGCACCGATCTGCCCGCGGGCGGGTAGTGGGATGACATGAGCGCAGACGGTCAGGCAACAAGCCACTGGTTCGACGACGAGGCAGGACCGGTCGTCCGTCCGTACGCCATGACGCGCGGCCGGACCAGACACGCGGCCCAGCACCGCCTCGACCTGATCGCGGTCGTCGTCACCGAACCCCACGCTGGCGACCCGGAAACGGACCCGACGCTGTCCCCGGAGCACTCGGACATCGTCGACCTGTGCCGCAAGGCTCCGCAGTCGGTCGCGGAACTCGCCGCCGAGCTGGACCTGCCCATCGGAGTGGTACGGGTCCTTGTCGGCGATCTCGTCGACAGGGACCTCGTCCATGTGACGCGCCCCGTCCCCCCGGCCGAACTGCCGGACGAGAGTATTCTGCGCGACGTGATCAACGGCCTCCGGGCGCTGTGAGCAGTGCGGAAGCGAGGTGAAGACGTGACGGGCTGGCAGTTCTGGGTCGACCGGGGCGGCACCTTCACGGACATCGTCGCCAGGCGCCCGGACGGCCGCCTGCTCACGCACAAGCTGCTGTCGGACAATCCGGCGCGCTACCCGGACGCCGCGGTTGCCGGTGTGCGCGAGCTGCTCGGCGGCTCGCAGGAGACGGTCGAGGCGGTCCGCATGGGCACCACGGTCGCCACCAACGCCCTCCTCGAACGCAAGGGCGAGCGAACCGTCCTCGTCATCACCAAGGGCTTCCGCGACGCCCTGCGCATCGCCTACCAGAACCGGCCGCACATCTTCGCCCGCCGCATCGAACTGCCCGAACTGCTCTACGAACGCGTCATCGAGGTCGACGAACGCCTCGCGGCCGACGGCACCCTGCTGCGCGCCCCCGACCTGGACGCCCTCACGAGCGCACTCCAGGGGGCCTACGACGACGGGTTCCGTGCGGTCGCCGTCGTATGCCTGCACAGCCACCTGCACCCCGCCCACGAGCAGGCCGTGGGCGAGCTGGCCGCCCGCATCGGCTTCCCGCAGATCTCGCTCTCCAGTGAGGTCAGCCCCCTGATGAAGCTCGTCCCGCGCGGTGACACGGCCGTCGTCGACGCCTACCTGTCGCCCGTGCTCCGACGCTACGTCGCCCAGGTCGCCGACGCCCTCACGGGCATCCGCCTGATGTTCATGCAGTCCAACGGCGGCCTCACCGAAGCAGGTCAGTTCCGCGGCAAGGACGCGATCCTGTCCGGCCCCGCGGGCGGCATCGTCGGCATGGCCCGCATGTCCCAGCAGGCCGGCTTCGACCGGGTCATCGGCTTCGACATGGGCGGCACCTCCACCGACGTCTCCCACTTCGCCGGTGAGTACGAGCGCGTCTTCAGCACCCAGATCGCCGGAGTGCGGCTGCGCGCCCCGATGCTGGACATCCACACCGTGGCGGCCGGCGGCGGATCCGTGCTGCACTTCGACGGCTCCCGCTACCGCGTAGGGCCGGACTCGGCGGGCGCGGACCCGGGCCCCGCCTGCTACCGGGGCGGCGGCCCGCTCGCCGTCACCGACGCCAACGTCATGCTCGGCCGCATCCAGGCAGCCCACTTCCCCAAGGTGTTCGGCCCCGACGGCGACCAGCCCCTCGACGACGCGCTGGTCCGCGACCGCTTCGCCGCGCTCGCGCGCGAGATCCGCGAGCGCACCGGCGACGACCGCACGCCCGAACAGGTCGCCGAGGGCTACCTGCGCATCGCCGTCACCAACATCGCCAACGCCGTCAAGCGGATCTCCGTCCAAAAGGGCCACGACGTCACCCGCTACGCCCTCACCACCTTCGGTGGTGCGGGAGGCCAGCACGCCTGCATGGTCGCCGACGCGCTCGGTATCCGCACCGTGCTCGTACCGCCCATGGCCGGTGTGCTGTCCGCGCTCGGCATCGGCCTGGCCGACACCACCGCCATGCGCGAGCAGTCGGTGGAGGCCCCCCTCGAACCGGCCTCCATGCCCGGCGTACGAAAGACGGCGGACGACCTGGAAGCCGCCGCGCGTGCCGAACTCCGCTCCGAGGACGTGCCCGACGACCGCATCCGCGTCACCCGCCGCGCCCAGCTGCGCTACGACGGCACCGACACCACCCTCACCGTCGAGCTGACCGAACCCGGCGCGATGAGGCACGCCTTCGAAGAACGTCATCGCGCCACCTACTCCTTCACCCTCGACCGGCCGATCGTCGTCGAAGCCCTCTCCGTGGAAGCCACCGGCATCACCGAACCCCCCGATCTGTCCGCCCTCGCCCCGTACGAAGGCCGCACCGCCGCACCGGAGACCGTCCGCCTCCCCAGCGGCGGCGCCTGGCGCGACGTACCCCTGCACCGCCGGGAGAACCTGCCTCCCGGCGAGACCGTCACCGGACCCGCGATCATCACCGAGCCCAGTGCGACGACCGTCGTCGACGAAGGCTGGCGAGCCTGCGCGACCGACGGCGGGCATCTGGTCATGGAACGGGCGGCGATTACGCAGAGTTCCCACGCCGACACAAAAGCCGATCCCGTTCTCCTTGAGGTCTTCAACAACCTGTTCATGTCGATCGCCGAACAGATGGGAGCCCGCCTGGAGTCCACGGCCCAGTCCGTCAACATCAAGGAGCGCCTGGACTTCTCCTGCGCCCTGTTCGACCCCGACGGAAACCTGGTGGCCAACGCCCCGCACATCCCCGTCCACCTGGGCTCGATGGGCACCAGCGTGAAAGAGGTCATCCGCCGCAGGGGCCCGCGGATGCGGCCGGGGGACACCTACGCGGTCAACGACCCCTACCACGGCGGCACCCACCTCCCCGATGTCACCGTGATCACGCCGGTCTTCGGCACCGGAACCGACGGCGACACGGAGAGTGAACGCATCCTCTTCTACGTCGCCTCCCGCGGCCACCACGCCGAGATCGGCGGCATCGCCCCCGGCTCCATGCCCGCCGACAGCCGCACCATCGACGAGGAGGGCGTCCTCTTCGACAACTGGCTGCTCGCCGAGAACGGCCGCTTCCGCGAGGAGGAGACGCTCCGCCTGCTCACCGAGGAGGCGCCCCACCCCTCCCGCAACCCCCGCACCAACCTCGCCGACCTGCGCGCCCAGATCGCCGCCAACCACAAGGGCGTCGAAGAAGTCGCCCGCATGATCGAGGACTTCGGCCTCGACGTCGTCCAGGCCTACATGCGGCACGTCCAGGACAACGCCGAGGAAGCCGTGCGCCGCGTCATCGACGCCCTCGACGACGGCGCGTACGCCTACGAGACCGACTCCGGCGCCGTCATCCGCGTACGCGTGCGCGTGGACCGCGAAAACCGCTCTGCGACCGTCGACTTCACCGGCACCTCACCCCAACTGGCCACCAACTTCAACGCCCCCTACGCGGTGGTCAACGCGGCCGTCCTCTACGTCTTCCGCACCCTCGTGGACGACGACATCCCCCTCAACGACGGCTGTCTGCGCCCCCTGGAGATCGTCGTCCCCCAGGGGTCCATGCTCGCGCCCGAACCGCCGGCCGCCGTCGTCGCCGGCAACGTCGAGACCTCCCAGGCCATCACCGGCGCCCTCTACGCCGCGCTCGGCGTCCAGGCCGAGGGCTCCGGCACGATGAACAACGTGACGTTCGGCAACGCCCGCCACCAGTACTACGAGACCGTCGCCTCCGGTTCCGGAGCGGGCGCGGACTTCCCCGGCGCCGGCGTCGTACAGACCCACATGACCAACTCGCGGCTGACCGACCCCGAGATCCTCGAATGGCGCCTGCCCGTGCGGCTGGAGGAGTTCTCCGTACGGCGCGGCAGCGGCGGAGCCGGACGCTCGCGCGGCGGCGACGGCGCCTTGCGTCGCATCCGGTTCCTGGAGCCGATGACCGTCTCCACGCTGTCCCAGCACCGCAGGGTGCCCCCGTACGGCATGGCGGGCGGCGAACCCGGCGCGCTCGGCGCGAACCGGGTGGAGCGCGCCGACGGGACGGTCACCGACCTGGGCGGAAGCGACACCACCGAGGTCGGCCCCGGTGACGTGCTGGTCGTCGAGACCCCCGGCGGCGGAGGCTACGGGCCGCCGTCCCCCCACCCCCATCAAGCAGGAGAAGAGATCGATGATCTTCGGGCGTTCTGAGCGCGCCAAGCCACCGGTCGAACCCGTCACGCTCAAGATCCTCGTGGCCGGCGGCTTCGGCGTGGGCAAGACCACCCTCGTCGGCGCGGTCAGTGAGATCAAACCGCTGCGCACCGAGGAGACGCTCACCGAGGCGGGCCGCCCGGTCGACGACACCAGCGGCGTGGAGACCAAGCACACCACCACCGTGGCCATGGACTTCGGCCGGATCACGCTCCGCGAGGACCTGGTGCTCTACCTGTTCGGCACCCCAGGCCAGGAACGTTTCTGGTTCATGTGGGACGAGCTGTCCGAGGGGGCGCTCGGCGCGGTGGTGCTCGCGGACACCCGACGGCTGGAGGACTGTTTCGCGGCCGTCGACTACTTCGAGCGCCGCTCCATACCCTTCGTCGTCGGCGTCAACTGCTTCGAGGGAGCCGCCCGCTACCCCGCCGACGACGTCCGCCGGGCCCTGGACCTCGACGACGACGTACCGGTGGTGCTGTGCGACGCCAGGGAACGGGAGTCGGTCAAGGAAGTCCTCATCGGCGTCGTCCAGCACGCCATGTCCTTCGCGGCCGACCGCCGCGCGGCCGAAGCCGTCGCCACCTGAGGCCCCCGGAGCGAGCCGCCGCGCACGGCCCGTACCCCCGCCGACCGGGGTACGGGCCGCGGTCCGCGGCGACGTCCACACGCGTGTGCCTACGCGTGCCCGTCCTCCAGCCAGCCGAAGCTCTTCTCCACGGCCTTGCGCCAGTTGCCGTACTCGCGGTCACGCACGGACGCGTCCATCGACGGCGTCCACTCGGCGTCCTTCTGCCAGTGCGCCTTGAGTTCGTCCAGGTCGTTCCACACGCCCGTGGCCAGACCCGCCGCGTACGCCGCGCCCAGACACGTCGTCTCGGAGACCCGGGGCCGCATCACCGGTACGTCCAGCACATCCGCCTGATGCTGCATCAGCAGGTTGTTCTTGGTCATGCCGCCGTCGACCTTCAGCGTGGTGATCTGCACCCCGGAGTCCTGGTACATGGCGTCCACGACCTCACGCGTCTGCCAGCTGGTCGCCTCCAGCACCGCCCGCGCGAGATGGGCCTTCGTGACGTACCGGGTGAGACCGGTGACGACACCGCGCGCGTCCGAGCGCCAGTACGGCGCGAACAGGCCCGAGAACGCCGGCACGATGTACGCCCCGCCGTTGTCCTCGACGCTCGCCGCGAGGGTCTCGATCTCGTCGGCGGTGCGGATGATGCCCAGCTGGTCCCGGAACCATTGGACGAGCGCGCCCGTTATGGCTATCGAACCCTCCAGGCAGTACACCGGCGCCTCCCCGCCGATCTTGTAGCCCATCGTCGTCAGCAGCCCGCTCTTGGACGGCACCGGCCGGCTGCCGGTGTTCAGCAGCAGGAAGCTGCCCGTGCCGTACGTGTTCTTCGCCGTGCCCACGTCGTAGCAGGCCTGTCCGAACACGGCCGCCTGCTGGTCGCCCAGCGCCGAGGCGACCGGCACGCCCGCGAGCTGTCCCACGGCGGTGCCGAACACCTCGGCCGAGGACCTGATCTCAGGCAGCATCACCTCGGGGACGTTCATGGCGGACAGGATCGACCGGTCCCACTCGAGCGTCTCCAGGTTCATCAGCATGGTGCGCCCGGCGTTGGTGACGTCGGTGACGTGCCGGCCCCCGTCGGTGCCGCCGGTCAGATTCCAGATGAGCCAGGAGTCGATGGTGCCGAAGGCGATCTCGCCGCGCTCGGCACGGTCCCTGAGCCCGGGGACGTTGTCGAGCAGCCAGGCCGCCTTGGGGCCGGAGAAGTAGCTGGCCAGCGGCAGACCCGTCTGCTCGCGGAACCGGTCCTGCCCGTCCGCGCCGCCCAGTTCGTGGCACAGCGCCGCCGTGCGGGTGTCCTGCCACACGATCGCGTTGTGCACGGGCTTGCCGGTCGCGCGGTCCCACAGGACGGTCGTCTCGCGCTGGTTGGTGATGCCCAGCGCGCTGAGCTGGTCGGCCCGCAGGCCCGCCTTGGCGATCGCCCCCGCGACCACCGCCTGGACCTTGGACCAGATCTCGGTGGCGTCGTGCTCCACCCAGCCCGGTTTGGGGAAGATCTGGCGGTGCTCGCGCTGGTCCACGGCGACGATGGAACCGCCGTGGTCGAAGATGATGCAGCGGCTGGAGGTGGTGCCCTGGTCGATCGCGGCGACGTACTTCTCGGCGTTGTCCGTCATTGCTTCCCCTTGGGCTCGGTTCAGAAGGCTGCGTTGTAGATGAGGCCGGCCAGCACCCCTCCGATCAGCGGGCCCACGACCGGGATCCACGCGTAGCCCCAGTCGGACGTGCCCTTGTTCGGGATCGGCAGAAAGGTGTGCACGATGCGCGGCCCGAGGTCACGCGCGGGGTTGATGGCGTAGCCGGTCGGCCCGCCCAGGGAGAGGCCGATGCCCACGACCAGCAGCGAGACGATCAGCACGGTGGTGCCCGACTGGCCGAGCCCCTCGGTCAGCCCGAATGCCAGGATCGGCAGGACCAGGCCGATCGTCGCGATGATCTCGGTGACCAGGTTGGCGACCGGGTTCCGGATCTCCGGGATGGTGGAGAAGATGCCGAGCGTCGGCGTGGGTTCCTCAGCCGTGCCCTCCGTGGTGCCTGTCTGGCGCACATTGGCCTGGAACTGCGCGAAATACACCAGGTACGCCAATACGGCGCCCAGCATCGCGCCGACGATCTGCCCCAGCAGGTAGACCCAGACCTGGTCCCAGTCCCCGGTGTCCATGGCGATACCGACGGTCACGGCCGGGTTGAGATGCCCTCCCGAGAGCGGCGCGGCGGTGTAGGCCCCGGCCAGCACCGCGAAGCCCCAGCCGAAGGCGATCACCACCCATCCAGCGGCCCGGGCCTTGGAGTATCTGAGAGTGACTGCGGCGCACACACCGGCGCCGAACAGGATCAGGATCGCGGTACCGATGATCTCGCCGACGAAAATGTCTCCGTTGCTCATGGCGGCTCCTCGACGCTAGGCCCCTCGTCCCAGGGTCCATCGACTCCGGTGGGCGTGCAGGGCGCGTTTCCTCGGGTCCCGTGGCTCTCGTGGCGAATTTCCGCCGGTGGCAGGGAGGGTCCCGCGCCCCGCCCGGCGTCCATGACGAGCGTGCCGTGGCAGCCGAATCGCCCGTGGGGGAGTGGGCCTGGCCGCGCTGAGGCCCGGGGGCGTGCCGGATTGCGCCGAGAATGTACGGCGATGTCGACTGACACCGGGAAGTGTTCACCGGCGCTCACAGGGCGTCAAGGTCGCCGACACCAAAGGAACGACCCGACCGAACCAGCCATCGTGGTAGGTGGGTTGGCCACGAGGACCGACTCCTTATCCCTGTGCCGCCTGACGTGCAGGGGCCCGGCGATACAGTTCTGCAGCGCAGCGCGATGTGTCCGCGCAGGCAATGCGGCCGCCGCAACGGGTCCGTGACGGCACGGTGTCCGCGACGGCACGCGGCGAGGTCTTCAGCCGAGCGGCTTCAGCCCAGCGGCTCGGCGACGGCGACCCCCGTCTGACTGGCCGTCGGTCTCTCACCGCGCCGGATCTCGTGGCCGGGCATCCCGGCCCGCCCCAGCACCCAGCTCGCCCCGTCCAGCGCCTTCGCGGCCTCCTTCAGCGGCGCCAGACAGGCCGCCGCCTGCCGGTGCTCCACCACACTCCCCGGCGCGCAAAGGACCGTGGCCAGTGACAGCGTGACGGGCCGCCCGCCCGCGGACCACGGTGCGTCCAGCACGGACGCCACCAGCGCATCGAGCCTCTCCGGATCGGTGAGGACCAGGAAGTCGTCCCCGCCGATGTGCCCCACCCGGGTGCTCCCGGACGCGGCATGCTGCAGTGCCCGGCCCACGGCACGGATGAGGTCGTCCCCGGCCGCGAACCCGGCGCCGTCGTTGACCTGCTTGAAGTGGTCCACGTCCAGCCAGCTGAGCGCGAACGGCCGCCCGTCCGCGATCCGCCGGTCGACCTCACCGGTGATCGCGTCCGACCCCGGCAGCCGGGTCAGCGGATTGAGCCCGGCTGCCTCCTCGACGCGGGACTCGGCCAGCGCCCGCACGAGATCGGCCAGCCGTACGACGCCCGCACACCGCCCGTACCGGTCGACGACGGCGACATCGTCCGACGTCCTGTCCCGGGCCCCGTCCGCCACCACGTCCAGCACCTCCCACGCGGTGGCGTCCGCGCCCACCGTGCGCGGCACATCTCCCAGCCGGGCGGCGGGCCGGTCGGCGTACAGGGCGTGTCCATAACGCCCCGACATCGACAGCAGGAAGCGGGACCGGTGCACCGACCGCACCGGTACGCCGTCCCGGTCCACGAGCAGCACCCCCGACACGTCCGGCGAGCCTGTCAGCAGCGCCCGCACCTGCCCCGCGGACGCGGTGTCCGGCAGGAGCGCGGCAGGCCGTACGAACTCCCGCACCGACGGCCCCGGCCGCGACCCCGAGGCGGACCCGGACGGGCGCGGCGGAACGTATACCTCCGCCACGGGCAACCGCGCCGGAGGAGCGAACAGCTCCCCCTGACCCAGCTGCGCACCGGCCGACACGGCTGCCCGGTACTGCAGTTCGGTCTCCACTCCCTCGACCGACAGCAGTGCCCCGAGCTGGTCGCACAGTGTGCGCATGGCCCCGACCGCCGCCGGCCGGTCCAGCAGCGACATGTCGAGCTTCACCAGGTCGGGCGCCATGTCGTGAAGCACCCGCAGGGGCAGGTCCCCGTCACCGATGCCGTCCGCGCTGATCCGGAAGCCTGTCTCCCGCAGCGCGGTGACCGCGTCCAGCAGCGCCTGCTGCGGCACGTGGGTGAAGGGCGGCCCGACATCGAGCGTCACCTCCCACGGCAGCCGGCCGGCCTGCCGCACTGCGTCGTGCAGCGGCCCGAGCCCGCCCAGGTCGGCGAGCGTGGCGGCGAACACGTTGATGTGCAGCGGCAGCAGGGTCTCCTTGCGCGCTGCCGCGCGAACCGCCAGCACGGCCAGCCTGCCGTCCAGCTCGGGGTCCCGACGGGCCTCGGCCAGGATGTCCCCCGCCTCAGGCCGGGCGAGGACCTCCAGTGCCGCGATTCCGCCGGTGGTCAGATTGACCACGGGCTGGAAAGCGAAGCGGAGAGTATCCGTCCAGGAGTGCACGGCAGCATGATGGCTCCGCCCGGGCACGCCCAGGCCCAGTTCATGAGACGTTCACGCAGCATTCCTGCCCGCTCACAGAGCGTACGGATCGCTCTTGCATGGGGCCGTAGGACTGTGAGACCGAGTCAGCTCGGAGCCGCCCCGGGCCAGGACCCGTTCACCGCACCGCGACGATCGCCGACCCGTGCCCGAAGAGGCCTTGGTTGGCGGAGACGCCCACCCGTGCCCCGTCGACCTGCCGCTCTCCGGCCACGCCCCTCAACTGCCAGGTCAGCTCGCACACCTGGGCGATCGCCTGGGCCGGTACCGCCTCACCGAAGGAGGCCAGCCCGCCGCTGACGTTCACCGGTATTCGCCCGCCAGTGGCCGTCTCGCCGCCTCTCAGCAGCTTGGCGCCCTCACCCTCGCCGCACAGCCCGAGATCCTCGTACCACTGCAACTCCAGTGCGGTGGACAGGTCGTAGACCTCGGCGAGCGAGAGGTCCTGGGGGCCGACACCGGCCTCCTCGTAGGCCGCGCGGGCGATCGAGGCGCGGAAGGTCTCGGGACCAGGTTCCACCACCGCGGCGGAGTCCGTCGCGAAGTCGGGGAGATCCAGCACCGTGTTGGGATAGCGGGGCGTCACCGTCGACACGGCACGGATGCGCACCGGCTCCGTGACTCCGTGCCGACGCGCGAAGTCCACGCTGGACAGCACCAGGGCAGCTCCGCCGTCGGAGGTCGCGCAGATGTCGAGCAGCCGCAGCGGATCGGCGACCACAGCCGAGGCCGCGACGTCCTCGGCCGTGACCCGCTTGCGATAGCGGGCGTAGGGATTGAGCGCGCCCGTCGCGGAGTTCTTCACCTTCACCTGGGCGAAGTCCTCCGGTGTGTCCCCGTACACAGTCATCCGCCGCCGTGCGTACAGGCCGAAGTAGACCGGGTTCGTGGCCCCGAGCACCCTGAACCGCAGCCAGTCGGGGTCGTCGGGCCGGTCTCCGCCCGCCGGCCGGAAGAAGCCCTTGGGCGCGGAGTCGGCGCCCACCACGAGCACCGGGTCCGCGAGCCCGGACAGGATCTGCGCCCGCGCGGTGTTCACCGCCTGGGCTCCTGAGGCGCAGGCCGCGTACACGCTCGTCACCCGGGCGCCCTGCCAGCCCAGCGCCTTGGCGAAGGCCGCCCCCGCCACATGGCCGGGATAGCCGCCGCGCACGGTGCCGGCGCCGACGACCGAGCCGATGTCCCGCCAGTCCAGCCCCGCGTCGGTGAGCGCCGCCCGCGCGGCCGCCGTTCCGTACGCGACGAAACCCCGTCCCCACTTCCCCCAGGGGTGCATGCCCACCCCCAGTACCGCCACGTCCTCCGTCATGCCCCGCCCCCCGTCGGCCGCCAGTGCCATGTCGTCCAGACCGTCTCGGCGTCCTCGTACAGCACGCCGGAGACGGCCTCCACCTCCATGCCCACCGTCAGATCGGCGACGGTGATCCCGGGAGCCGCCTGTCCCAGCACCACCATCCGCTCGGCTGCCAGCTCCACAGCGATCAACGCATACGGCACCCACGGAAGTTCCGGATTGGTCACATAGGGTGACGGCGGCCGATATCTCGCGTCCGTGTACGACCAGACCCGCCCGCGCCGCGACAGCGGAAACTCCTCCAGCTCGCCTCCCGGACAGCCCGGATTGCGGCAGTTCGTGTCCTCCCGCGGGAAGAACATGCCGGAGCAAGCCGAACAGCGAGTCCCGAGCAGCCGGAACGTGCAGCCCTCTCCGGTGAACCAGTCGGCGACCACGGGTATGCGTGTACGCGTCAAAGCCCCTCCCTGGTAAGGAATCTGATGGAGCGTCAGAAGTGTGCCACGGGCAACCATAAATCGGCAGGTCATTGAGGTGAACCAAGTGCGCCTCACCTGCGTCGTCGTAACGGGAGGGACGGGCGAGGCCCACGGGGGTGGCCCCGGCCGTCCCTCCCACGCATCTGCTCCATCCCGGCCGGACCTGGCGGACCGCTTCCCCGGAAGCGCACCCTCCTGATAGATGCAGGAGACATGACACGACTCTCCGCCTCCGTACGCGTCTCCACCGCGCTCCGCGGGATCGTCACCGCGCTCGCCGCCCTCGCGGCCGTGACCGCCGCACCCCCGACGGCCGACGCGAAGCCCGAACCCCACGCCCCGGCCGACTTCGTGGCACTGAGCAGCGTGGACCGGACGATCATCCAGGAGATGCGTTACTTCACCCCGCACAACTTCGTCGGCGAACGCATCGACGGCTACCGGCAGCCGCTGTGCATCCTCACCCACCCCGCCGCGGAAGCCCTCCACAAGGCACAACAGCGACTGCTGCGCCAGGGATACAGCCTCAAGGTCTACGACTGCTATCGCCCCCAGCGCGCCGTGGACCACTTCGTCCGCTGGGCCGAGGACCTCGACGACGAGGCGATGAAGGCCGAGTTCTACCCGAACGTGGACAAGAGCCGGCTGTTCGCCGACGGCTACATCGCCGAGAAGTCCGGCCACAGCCGCGGCTCCACGGTCGACCTCACCCTCGTGAAGCTCCCGGCGAAGCACACCCGGCCCTACCACCCCGGAGAGCCGCTCGTACCGTGCTACGCGCCCGGGAATGAACGATTCCCGGACAACTCCGTCGACATGGGCACCGGCTTCGACTGCTTCGACACCCTCAGCCACACCCTCGACCCCCGCATCCAGGGCGAACAGCGCGCCAACCGGCTCCGCCTCAAGACGACCCTGGAGAGCCTCGGCTTCGTCAACCTCGCCGAGGAATGGTGGCACTACACCTACAAGCCCGAGTCCTACCCCGACACCTACTTCGACTTCCCCGTAAGTGCCGGATCGCTCGCCGACCACCGCTGAACCGCCGGATGAGGACGCCCTCTCCGTGATCGGATACAGTCCGCGGCGTGTCCGAGAACCAGCACTCCGCCCCCAACTCCGCACCGGGCTCCCACTGTTCGAGCTGCGGATCGCCCTACGGAGAGGGCATCTCCAGCTGGCCCCGCACCTGCCCGGCCTGCGGCACGGTGGCCTACCGCAACCCGCTGCCCGTCGCCGTGGCCATCCAGCCCGTCTACGACACCAAGGGCACGGCCCTGATCGTCGTCACCCGCGACGTGCCACCCGCGCGCGGGGGCACCGCACTTCCCGGCGGCTACATCGACGACCGCGAGGACTGGCGCCAGGCCCTCGTAAGGGAGCTCAAAGAGGAGACCGGCATCGACGCCGCGAGCCGCGACGTACGGCTCGTCGACGCCATGACCTCCTCCGACGGCCATCTGCTGCTGTTCGGCGTCCTCCCCGAGCGCCCGGTCGACCGCCTGCCGCAGTCGGCCCCCACCGACGAGACACAGGGCTGGCACCTGCTGCGCAGGCCCGAGGAACTCGCCTTCCCCCTCCACACCCTGGCCGTACGGGCCTGGTTCGAGGGCCGCTACGTCTGACCCGACCCGTCGAGGAGACCACGCACACGCACCGGGTGAGGCGGCGCACTCACGCCGTCCTCACCCTCGCGCCGCACCACCACCCGACGGCCCTCCCAGCGGCTGACATAGCGCTCCATCTCGGGCTCCTCCCAACCGTCGCCCCCGTCCGGCACGACCAGCCCGCCCCCGGTGCGGCCCCGGGCCGGCGCCCACACCTCCAGCTCCAGACCACCGTCCTCACCCCGCACCGGAACCACGGCACCCGCGCGCGCGAGCACCGGAATCCTCGACAAGGGCGCGTCCACGAGCACCTGCCCCGGCCCCTCGTACGCCCGACCCGTCACCGTGTCGTACCAGCGCCCGCGCGGCAACTGCACCGCACGCCGGTCCGCCCCCGGATCCAGCACCGGCGCCACCAGCAGGCTGTCGCCGAGCAGGAACGCGTCCTCGCAGTCACGCAGCGCCCGGTCCTCCGGCGCACCCCACCACACGGGCCGCACGTACGGCGCACCCGTACGCCGGGCCAGATGCGCCAGCGTCACGAAGTACGGCAACAGCCGCCGACGCTCGATCAGCGCCACGCGCGCGTGCTCCAGCACCTCGGGGCCGAACTCCCACGGCTCCCGGCGCCCCGCCCGCAGACTCGCATGCGTACGGAACAGCGGCAGATACGCGCCCAGCTGGAACCAGCGCAGAAACAGCTCCGGTGAAGGGCTGCCGTCGAACCCGCCCACATCCGGCCCCGAGTACGGCACCCCGCACAGCCCGAGCCCCAGGACCAGCGACAGCGACGCCCTCAGCCCCGGCCACCCCGTGGCCACGTCTCCCGACCACGTCCCGCCGTAGCGCTGCATGCCCGCCCAGCCCGAACGCGAGAACAGAAACGGCCGCCGCCCGGGCGACAGCTCCCGCAGCGCCTCATAGCCTGCCCCGGCCATGCACAGGGCGTACACGTTGTGCGCCTCGCGATGATCGCCGCCCTGCCCGTCCAGGTCATGCCGGGCCGAACGCGGCAGAGTCGACTCGCCGAACGCCGCGAACGACGTCGGCTCGTTCATGTCATGCCAGTAACCAGAGAACCCCTGCGCGAGCCGCTCCTCGTACCAGTGCCCCCACCACTTGCGCACACGCGCGTGCGTGAAATCAGGGAACACCGCCTCCCCGGGCCACACCAACCCGCGCACCACCCGACCCGAGGCGTCCCGCACGAACGCGTCCTCGGCCGTACCGCTGTCGTACACGGCGTTCCCCACCGTGGCCTTCACCGCCGGGTCCACGATCGACACCAGCCGGACACCGTCCCGGCGCAGATCCTCGGCCAGCCCCGAGAGGTGGGGAAAGCGCTCTCGGTCGACCGTGAACACCTGGTGCTCGTCGAAGTGATCGATGTCCAGATGCACGGCGTCCAGCGGCAGCCCGCGCTCCCGGTAACCGGCGACGATCCGCCGCACCTCCCGCTCACTGCCGAACCCCCACCGCGCGTGGTGGTGACCGAGCGCCCACGCGGGAGGCACCGCGGCCTGACCGGTCAACGAGGCCCACGCGAGCAACACGCGCGCAGGCGTCCCCACCATCACCCAGCAGCGCAGCGGGCCGCCCTCCATCCGCAGCTCGCTCACCCCCGCGCGGTCGTGCCCCGAACCGGCGCCCTCCTCGCCCTCCCGCAACGTCACCGTCCCGTCCCACGACGTGTCGTGGAAGACCAGATGCGTCGCCGCGTCCGACACCACCAACTGCACCGGCATCGTGATGTACAGCGGATCGTCCCCAGGGCCGAAGGGCACGCCCGGATCGGTGTTCCACAGCCGGTACACGCCGTCCCGCAGCCTCGGCCCCGAGGCCCGCCCGCCCAGCCCGAAGAACCGGGCGTCCGCCGGCACCTCGGACCGCTGCATCCACCGTGCCCGACCCCCGCCCACCGGCTCCCACCAGCGAGGCGGCAGATCCCGCCGCAGCATCACCCCGCCCGGCGTCTGCACCTCCACGGCCCCGTGGCGCGAGACGACCACCGTCACCCGCTCCGCCACCACCCGCCAGCCGCCGTCCTTGTCCGGCTCCAGCACCGCCCGTGCGTCGGGCTCAGGACAGCGCCCGGCCAGCGCGTACGACGGCTCGGGAGCAGCCCCGTCCCAGCCCCAGAACACCGCCCCACTGACAGTCACCACGATCCGCAGCTCCGCACGGCTGAACCGGATCACCCCACCACCCGGACCCGGCTCCGCCTCGAGCACCGGACCCGGCACACGCGCGCGTTCCGCGCCGCGCGGCGGCAGCCCGGCCGCATCGGTGCGCCCCCTGCGCCACGCCGCCCGAACGGCACGCAACCCCTGGGTCACCCCCACAGCACCGACCGCCTTTATCGAACGCACCAGGTCACGACCGTCCATGCTGCTCACCCTGCCATTGACAGGGCCACGCGCGCGTGCCGTTCAACTGCCGTTCACCCGTGCTCGGACCACATCTTCACGACGCGGACTATGTGGGGCGGACCCTGGTGCGGAAGTCGATCACATGGCATCGTCCGTGTCATCCGCGTCACGCGCACACCCCGCCCGTGCGCGGACGACGCACACGACGCGCACAGTCCGGGAGCCGCCCATGTCGACCGAGAACCCCCAGCCCCTCTGGCAGCCCGATCCCGAACGCATCGGCGACGCGCGGATCACCAAGTTCCAGGCCTGGGCCGCCCAACACCACGGTGCACCCGCCGACGGCGGCTACGCCGACCTGCACCGATGGTCCGTAGACGAACCCGAGGCCTTCTGGGAAGCCGTCACCCAATGGTTCGACGTGCGCTTCTCCACGCCCTACACGCGCGTGCTCGGCGACCGCTCCATGCCCGGAGCCCAGTGGTTCCCCGGAGCCACACTCAATTACGCCGAACACGCCCTGCGCGCCACGGCGACCCGCGCCGACGAACCGGCCCTCCTCTGCGTCGACGAGACCCACGAACCGCGCCCGGTGACCTGGTCGGAGCTGCGCCGCCAGGTCGGCTCCCTGGCGGCCGAGCTGCGCGCCCTGGGCGTCCGGCCCGGCGACCGCGTCAGCGGCTACCTCCCGAACATCCCCGAAGCCGTCGTCGCCCTCCTGGCCACCGCCGCCGTCGGCGGCGTCTGGACCTCCTGCGCGCCCGACTTCGGCGCCCGCAGCGTCCTCGACCGCTTCCAGCAGGTCGAACCCGTCGTCCTGTTCACCGTCGACGGCTACCGCTACGGCGGCAAGGAGCACGACCGCCGCGACACCGTCGCCGAACTGCGCAGCGAACTGCCCACCCTCCGCGCGGTCGTCCACATCCCGCTCCTCGGCACCGAAGCCCCCGAAGGCGCCCTCGACTGGTCCTCCCTGACCAGCGCCGACGTGGAGCCCGTCTTCGAACAGGTCCCCTTCGACCACCCCCTGTGGGTCCTGTACTCCTCCGGTACGACCGGCCTGCCCAAGGCCATCGTCCAGTCCCAGGGCGGCATCCTCGTCGAGCACCTCAAGCAGCTCGGCCTGCACTGCGACCTCGGCCCCGAGGACCGTTTCTTCTGGTACACGTCCACCGGCTGGATGATGTGGAACTTCCTCGTCTCCGGCCTGCTCACCGGCACCACGATCGTCCTGTACGACGGCAGCCCCGGCCACCCCGACACCGGTGCCCAGTGGCGCATCGCCGAACGCACGCGGGCCACCCTCTACGGCACCTCGGCCGCCTACGTCATGGCCTGTCGCAAGGCCGACGTGCACCCCTCGCGCGACCACGACCTCTCCACCGTCCGCTGCGTCGCCACGACCGGCTCGCCGCTGCCGCCCGACGGCTTCCGCTGGCTGCACGACGAGGTCCGCGACGACCTCTGGATCGCCTCCGTCAGCGGCGGCACGGACGTCTGCTCCTGCTTCGCCGGAGCCGTCCCCACCCTCCCCGTCTACGTCGGCGAGCTCCAGGCTCCCGGCCTGGGCACCGACCTGCAGTCCTGGGACCCGAGCGGCAAGCCGGTCATCGACGAGGTCGGCGAGCTCGTCGTCACCAACCCCATGCCGTCGATGCCGATCCACTTCTGGAACGACCCCGACGGCAGCCGCTACCACGACAGCTACTTCGACACCTACCCCGGAGTCTGGCGCCACGGCGACTGGATCACCGTCACCTCCCGAGGCTCCGTCATCATCCACGGCCGCTCCGACTCCACCCTGAACCGCCAGGGCGTCCGCATGGGATCCGCCGACATCTACGAGGTCGTCGAGCGCCTCCCCGAGATCAAGGAGTCCCTCGTCATCGGAGTGGAACAACCCGACGGCGGCTACTGGATGCCCCTCTTCGTCCACCTGGCCCCCGGCGCCACCCTCGACGACGCCCTGCTGAACCGCATCAAGCAGACCATCCGCGAGCAACTGTCCCCGCGCCACGTTCCCGACGAGGTCATCGAGGTTCCCGGCATCCCGCACACCCTCACCGGCAAGCGCATCGAGGTCCCGGTCAAGCGCCTCCTCCAGGGCACCCCCCTGGACAAGGCCGTCAACCCCGGCTCCATCGACAACCTCGACCTGCTCGACTTCTACGAGGATCTCGCTCGCAAGCGCGCCTGACCACCACACGGCTTTCGGCCGCGGACCGCTCACGGCAGGGTCCGCGGCCGAACCCACGCCTTCCCCCATCACTCGCTTGACCTGCGGCGACATCGATCACCGACCCCGTTGTCAGTGGTGCCGATTACTGTGAGTGAGCATTGATCGACCGTGCACAGGGGGAGAACATGGCACAGACCGACCACCAGACAATGCGACGCGTCCTGCGCCGCGAAATCGCCGGCACCATCGGCCTGCTGACCGACGAGCAGGACTTCCGGGCCATGCGGCGCTACCGCAGCTTCACCTTCGACGACCACGCCACCTACCTACGCCAGGTGGAGGCGCTCCTACGCACACGCGCCGCCCAGGGCGGCCACACCACAGTGGCTCTCTTCGACCCACAGGAGTACGCCGACTACTGCGCCGACGTCGGCCTCGACCCCGACAAGGCGTCCAGCCGTACCCGCTTCACCGCCGAACTCGCCGCCCTCGGACCGGCCCTGCCCTACGACGGCCAACCCCTTACCGAACTCCTCCCCGCCCTCGTCGACGAAGCGGTACGACAGGCGACCTGGGAGTACGCCTCCACCCTGCTGAGCCGACTCGGCGCCTGCGCCTCCTGCGGCGAGGACCTCGGCCGGGCCGCCCTCAACCGAGCCTCCGACCTCGTCGCCCGCATCCTCGACACGGCGCCGCCCGGCCACCACCACCTCGTCTGCAGTGTGTCCAGCACCCCGGAGCCACTCCTCGCCGTCCTGCACGCCGACCAGAACCAGACCGGCGAACTCGACCTGGACCAGGCCGAATCCCTCGAGTTCACCACCGTCCTGGCACTCGGCCTCGCCACCCACACCCCCGGCGGCCTCGTCATGCGCACCACCGCCCACGGCACCGCCGACCAGATCTACGGATGGCGCCTGCGCGGCGACGGCCTCGAACCACTGACCGCCGGAGAGGTCTTCGACGCCTACTGCACCGACGCCGAATCCGGCGACCTCATCTCACCCGAATCCAACGTCGACTACCGGGAGCCACCCGACCTCGGCGGAAACGGGGCCGCGACGGCGCACCGGCACTGAACGCGCGAGGGGCGCCCCACCCTGAGGATGGAGCGCCCCTCGACGACAACCGGAGAAACCGGCAGCCGATGGGTTCCGGTCACTCGCCGGACAGCACCGCCTGCGCTGCGGTCCGCGCCTCCTCGGCGCTGTCCGCGGCCCGAGCGGCCGCCGCGGCCCGCTCGCACTGCGCGAGCGTGTACTTCGCCAGCGTGGCGCGGACGTAAGGGATCGACGCCGCACCCATGGACAAGGAGGTCACACCCAGGCCCGTCAGCACACAGGCGAGCAGCGGATCGGACGCGGCCTCACCACACACACCACAGCTCTTGCCCTCGGCCTTCGCGGCTTCCGCGGACAGCGCGACCAGGTCGAGCAGCGCGGGCTGCCACGGGTCCTGCAGACGCGACACCGCACCCACCTGACGGTCGGCGGCGAACGTGTACTGGGCGAGGTCGTTGGTTCCCAGCGACAGGAACTCCACCTCCTGCAGGATGGAGCGCGCCCGCAGCGCGGCCGACGGGATCTCCACCATCGCACCGAACTTCGCCCGCAGGCCGGCCTCACGGCACGCGTCCGCGAACGCCTTGGCGTCGGCACGGTCCGCCACCATCGGGGCCATCACCTCGAGGTAGACGGGCAGGCCCTCGGCAGCCTGAGCCAGCGCCGTCAGCTGCGTGCGCAGCACCTCCGGGTGGTCGAGCAGGGTCCGCAGACCACGCACGCCCAGCGCCGGGTTCGGCTCGTCGGCGGGGGTGAGGAAGTCCAGCGGTTTGTCCGCACCCGCGTCCAGCACCCGCACGACGACACGGCCCTCGGGGAACGCTTCGAGAACCGTGCGATAGGCCTCGACCTGCTTCTCCTCGGAGGGCGCGTTCTTGTTGTCGTCCAGGAAGAGGAACTCGGTGCGGAACAGGCCCACGCCCTCGGCACCCGCCTCCACGGCGGCGGCCACGTCGGCCGGACCACCAATGTTGGCGAGCAGCGGCATCTTGTGCCCGTCGGCGGTGGCACCCGGACCGGTCGACGCCGCGAGAGCGGCCTTCCGCTCCGCCGCCGCGGCCCGAAGCTGCGCCTTCTTCTCCTCCGGCGGGTCCACGAAGATCTCACCGGTGCTGCCGTCCACCGCGATCACGGTGCCCTCGGCCAGCTCGCCCGCACCCGGCAGGGCCACAACGGCAGGAACGCCGAGCGCACGCGCCAGAATCGCGCTGTGGCTCGTCGGCCCGCCCTCCTCGGTCACGAAGCCGAGCACCAGGGTCGGGTCGAGCAGGGCGGTGTCCGCCGGTGCCAGATCCCGCGCGACGAGCACATACGGCTCGTCGCTGTCCGGTACACCCGGCATGGGCACGCCGAGCAGACGCGCGACAATGCGATTCCGCACGTCGTCCAGGTCGGCCACACGGCCGGCCAGGTACTCACCGGCGCCGGCCAGCAGCTCGCGGTACGCGGCGAAGGCGTCGTACACAGCACGCTCGGCCGTGCTGCCGACGGCGATCCTGCGGTCCACGTCCGCCATCAGCTCGGGGTCCTGGGCCATCATGGCCTGCGCCTCGAGCACCGCCTGGGCTTCGCCCCCTGCCAGATTGCCGCGCGCCATCAGGTCGGCCGCCACAGCGTCCACGGCCTTGCGGGCACGCCCCTGTTCGCGCTCCGCGTCCTCCGCCGGTATCTGCTTGGCAGGCGGTTCAAGGACCGCCGTTCCCATGTGCCGAACCTCGCCGATGGCCACACCGTGGCTCACGCCGACGCCTCGCAGCGTTGTCTCCATCTCACCCGTCTCCGATAGAGCGGCGGCTCCCGCCACCGCGGTGGTAGTCCTACGTGCCGTTGTCGGACGGCGCCGATGTCACTGCCAGGCGAACAGGCTGTCGCCCGCCTTGACGTCGCCGTCCTCGCGGAGATCAGAGAGAGCCTCCGCCGTGGCCTCCAGTGCCACGACCGGGCAGACCGGGGACTTGCCGGCGGCCTCGACCGCCGCGGGGTTCCAGCGCACGACGGCCTGGCCGCGCGTCACGGTGTCCCCCTTGTTCACGAGGAGCTCGAAGCCCTCTCCGTTCATCTGCACGGTGTCGATGCCGAGGTGGACGAGCACGCCGTGCCCCTCCGCATCGACGACCACGAAGGCGTGGGGGTGCAGAGAAACGATGACCCCGTCGACGGGAGCAACAGCCTCGGAAGGCTCCCGGACGGGGTCGATGGCGGTACCCGGGCCGACCATGGCCCCGGAGAAGACGGGGTCCGGCACTGCGGCCAGCCCGATGGCGCGTCCTGCGAGAGGGGACGTCACGGTGGTCATGGGAAACCTCCCAGGGGTGGAGATGCATACGCGCCGTCACTGTCTGTTCACAACGGCGCACTGTTGAGCAGGGTATGTCATAGGAAGTACCGGTTCCGCATGAGAGGTCCCGGTCCAGAGGTCTAGACCACCAGCTTAATGGATTTGCGCGGGCTTCGGGGCCCCGTGTACAGTCGTACTCCTGCCTGGGGCTGAGCGACGCACACCAAGCGTCCTTGCCTGGCAGCATCCAACTCGTCAGATCCTATCCATGGGTCTCCTTCTGCATGCCTGCGGAGGGATGGTCAGGGAGACGGAAAAACACTGATAAAGTTGGAACCGCCGGAAAGGGAAACGCGGAAGCGGGAACCTGGAAAGCACCGAGGAAATCGGATCGGAAAGATCTGATAGAGTCGGAAACGCAAGACCG
>NZ_JBIWFS010000009.1:0-478799 GCF_044763135.1 Streptomyces sp. NPDC096205
GCGCCCCCGGGGGGGGCCCCCCCCCCCCCCCCCCCCCCCCCCCGGGCCCCCCCCCCCCCCCCCCCCCCCCCCCCCCCCCCCCCCCCCCCCCCCCCCCCCCGCCCCGGCCCCGTCCCACCCACCCAGCGGGTGCGCTACCGCCACCCCCACCGGACAGGAACAGGCCGCCGCAGGCATCCGGCCCTACGACGGATCGATCAGCGCCGCCGCGGTGAAGAGCTCCACGCCCACCCCGATCGCGGACTCGTCCACGTCGAAGTCGCCTTGGTGCAGGTCACGTACCGTCCGCTCACCCGGCGGCCGGACCCCGAGGCGGGCCATGGCGCCGGGCACGTGCTCCAGGTACCAGGAGAAGTCCTCGCCCCCGAGGCTCTGCTCGGTGCCCTCGACCGACTCCGCCCCGCGCCGGGCGATCATGGCGTCCCGGAGCAGCTCGGTGACGCCGGGGTCGTTGACCACCGGCGGCACGCCGCGGACGTAGGTGATCTCGGACTTCGCGCGGTGCAGGTTCGCCACCTCGTCGATCGCCGCGACCACGATGTCCGGCGCCTGCCGCCACGCGTCGATGTCCAGGCACCGCACGGTCCCGGACAGCTCGGCGTGCTGCGGGATGACGTTCGGGGCGTGCCCCGACTCGATGCGCCCCCAGGTCACGGCAAGACCGGCACGCGTGTCGACGCGCCGGGCGACGATCGCCGGCACATCGGTGACGACGCGCGCGGCGGCGGTCACCAGGTCCGTGGTGAGGTGCGGACGCGCGGTGTGCCCACCGGGCCCGTCCAGCGCGATCTCCAGCCGGTCGCACGCCGAGGTGATCGCCCCCTGCCGCAGCCCGATCCGCCCGGCATCCACCCGAGGATCGCAGTGCACGGCGAGAATCCGCTCGACCCCGTCCAGCGCCCCGCACTCGATGGCGTCCGCGGCACCCCCGGGCAGCACCTCCTCGGCAGGCTGGAAGATCAGCCGCACGGGCCGCGGCAGCAGCCCCCGCTCGTGCAGCGAAGCCAGCACAAGGCCGGCCCCGAGGACCACGGTGGTGTGCACGTCATGCCCACAGGCATGCGCCCGATCGGGCACGGTCGACCGGTACGCGCACTCCGTCTTGGCGTCAGGGATGGGCAGCGCGTCGATGTCGGCCCGCAGGGCGAGCATGCGAGGCCCGCCGTTCCACACACCGCCCTCGACGCCGATGTCGCACACGAGCCCGGTCCCCACGGCCAGCACCCGCGGCTTCAGGCCCGCCTTCTCCAGGCGCTCCTTGATCGCGGCGGTCGTACGGAACTCCTGGTTGCCCAGCTCGGGGTGCATGTGCAGATCGCGGCGGAAGGCCACGAGCTCGGCACGCAGCGCCTCGGGAAGCGTGCCGGGAAGCACGGCTTCCCCGGGAGGAACGGCCTCGGACTCTAGGGACATCAGTTGCTTCACCCTCTGGAGGGTAGGACGCCCGGACGGCCGACTGACACGCGATCAACAAAAGTTCAGCCCGTTAGGGGAAGAAAATCTGACCGCCCAAGGCATAGCTATGGTTTCGGCTGGGTAAACTCGCCCGGCTTCACCACCGGCGAAGCAACAAACTCCGCAGCGAGTGACCCATTCCTTCCACGGATACCACGCCACGCCCGACCGACGCCGAAGTGTTCACCTGTCGGAACGGGACTCTGTGAGGTCGCACACCGGCCAGGCCCGAGGCGGCCCGCCCAAAGGGAACGACGTCACACCGCCGCGACCGCCGCCAGCCGGTGCACATCCCGGGCCGACCCCGTCACCCCCGACAGAAAACCCTGGGCGCGCGGCGAGGCCGTCCGGGTGAGCCAGCTGGGATCGATGTCACACACGGAGACCCGGACGTCGGTCCCCACGAGGGCCAGCGGAAGCGTGTGGACGACGGTGGACGGAAAGCTGAGGATCGTGCGGCCGATCGGACCACGCCGGGCGATCAGCTCCAGCGGCAGATCCGGCCGGACGACCTCCAGGCCGGTCTCCACCGCGAGCCGGTGCAGCTTGTCCGCGCTCTCCCGGCGGTGGGCGAAGTAGCGGGTGGCGCCGTGGGCCTTCGCCAGCCCCGACACCGCCTGGAGGTAGCGGTCGCCGTCGACGACGCCGGTCTCGACGAGGGAGGTGCCGACCATGTCGGCGCCCTTGGTGATGCGGGGCGGCCCGAAGCGGGAGCGGGTCCAGGCGAAGTCGTTCGCGGACACGGTCACCCCGTCCGGCACCTCCTCGATCGGCATCGAGGAGAACACCGCCACCCGCCGGCCCTCGACCGGCGTGAGCCGGCGCCGGGCCGCCGAGGACACCGGCGCGAAGACCAGGTCGCGGGGGCCGGGCCGACTGCCCTTGCGGTGCCAGCGCACCAGGCGCTCCCCGCGGGCGAGCTGCCCGACGAACTCCATGGTGGCCGTGCCGTCGTCGACGACGACCAGGTCAGGGGTCCGGGTGATGGTGAGCAGCAGCTGGACGTACCGGGAGAACGGGTCGCCCATCACGATCCGCTCGGCCCGCCGCAGGGGGCCCATCAGGCCGCCTATGGTCTGGAAGGGTGCGGTGGCGCCGCCGCGCGCCTCCTCCCAGCGGACCTGGTGTCCCTCCTCGCGGGCCAGCTCGGCCATCCGGCGGAGCTGGCCGCGGGTCATCGGGTCGACGGGCGAGAGGACCACGAGCGTGAGCCCCGCGCCGGGCGCATGCGCATGCGCCCATTCCAGTACGTTCAGCAGCTGTACCGGGCTCTCGACGAAGGCGAGAGTGCGGGGGCCGGTGTTCCCGGCGCGGGGGCTCATCGGCGTCACGACCGTCCCGTCATGAGGAGCAAGGAGGGGGTTTCCGGACCGGGGTCAGACCGAGACCGGCTCGCCCGCGGCGGCGGCGATCTCCGCCTCGGCGACGACACCGGAGACGCGGCGCAGCTTCTTCATCGGGCCGAGCTCGGAGTCGTAGACCTTCTTGACGCCGTCACCGAGGGACGCCTCGATGGTGCGGATGTCGCGCACCAGGCGCGTGAGGCCCTGCGGCTCGACGGAGGCGGCCTGGTCGGAGCCCCACATGGCGCGGTCGAGGGTGATGTGACGCTCGACGAAGACGGCGCCGAGGGCGACCGCGGCCAGCGTGGTCTGCAGGCCGGTCTCGTGGCCGGAGTAGCCGATCGGGACGTTCGGGTACTCCTTCTCCAGCGTGTTGATCACGCGGAGGTTCAGCTCCTCGGCCTTGGCGGGGTAGGTCGAGGTGGCGTGGCACATGAGGATGTTGTCGCTGCCGAGGACCTCGACCGCGTGGCGGATCTGCTTCGGCGTCGACATGCCGGTGGAGAGGATGACCGTACGGCCGGTGGCGCGCAGCTCGCGCAGCAGCTCGTCGTCGGTGAGGGAGGCGGAGGCGACCTTGTGGGCGGGCAGGTCGAACTTCTCCAGGAAGGCGACGGCCTCGGTGTCCCACGGGGACGCGAACCAGGCGATGCCCTTCTCCTTGCAGTACTCGTCGATCTGGCGGTACTCGTCCTCGCCGAACTCCACGCGGTGGCGGTAGTCGATGTACGTCATCCGGCCCCAGGGGGTGTCGCGCTCGATGTCCCACTGGTCGCGCGGGGTGCAGATCTCCGGGGTGCGCTTCTGGAACTTGACCGCGTCGCAGCCGGCCTCCGCGGCCACGTCGATCAGCTTGAAGGCGTTCTCCAGCTCACCGTTGTGGTTGATGCCGATCTCGCCGCAGATGTAGACCGGGCGGCCGGGGCCGACCTCGCGCGAACCGAACGTACGCAGACGGGAGTTGGTGCTCATGGCGAAAGGTGTCCTTACTGGGAGGGGGAGTCGAGAGAGGGTCCGAGAATCCAGCCGGCGATCTCTCGGATCGCGCCGTCGCCGCCGGGGAGGGTGGTGACCGCGCGTGCGGCGCCGCGTACGACGTCGTGGGCGCTCGCGACCGCCACGGGCCAGCCGACGAGGGCGAAGCACGGGAGGTCGTTGACGTCGTTGCCGACGTAGAGCACGCGCTCCGGCGCGATGCCCTGTTCCTCGCACCACTGCTTGAGCGCGAGGTCCTTGCGGTCGATGCCGTGCAGCACGGGGAGCTTGAGCTTCCGGGCGCGGGCGGCGACCACAGGGTTCTGTTCCGTGGAGAGGATCAGCATCTTCAGGCCGCTCCTGCGCAGCGCGGCGATGCCGAGGCCGTCTCCGCGGTGCACGGAGACGAACTCCTTTCCATCGGCGTCGATCAGCACCCGGTCATCGGTCTGGGTGCCGTCGAAGTCGAGGACGACGGCGTCGATGTCGTCGTGGGCGGGCAGCGCGCCGGGCCGGTCCGCGTCGAGGAGCGGGGCCAGTGCGCGGGCCCGCGCGAGGTCGTGCGGGTCGTCGATCTCCAGCACACGGGCCGGGTCGGTGCGGACGAGTGCGGTGCGGCCGAAGAAGCGGTGGCCGTGGGTGCGGAAGCCGGCCGCGTCCATGGCGTAGGCGGCGCCGGTCTCCAGGTAGTCCTGGGGCCGGTCCTGGCGGCGCGGACGGTAGGCCTTGTCGTGGTTGACGCCCACGCCTCCGTCGAGGTCTTCGCGGTCGCGCCAGACGAACCCGTGGAAGGGCGCGACGGTGACCGCGGTGTCGGCGCCCGCCTCCACGACGGCCGCGGCGACCCCGTCGACGTCCTCGCGCACCACGAACGGGCTGGTGCACTGCACGAGCAGAACGACATCGACCGGGGAGCCGTGCAGCGCCTCATGGGCGTCCATGGCGTGCAGGACGGCGGCCTCGGAGGTGGCGGTGTCCCCGGCGATGGCGGCGGGCCGCAGCACGACCTCGGCCCCGGCCTCCCGGGCGGCGGCCGCGATGGCGTGGTCGTCGGTGGACACGACGACGTCGGTGACGAGCCGCGCCGCGAGACACTCCCGCACGGCCCGCGCCACCAACGGCACACCGCCGACGGGCGCGAGATTCTTGGCGGGCACGCCCTTGGAGCCACCACGGGCGGGGATGACAGCGAGAACGCGCCGCATGAAGGGCGGGCTCGCGGTCTCCGGGTCGGTCATGTGAACTCCTTGTACGGTGACGCCCCCAAGGGGCGCGGGGCTGTGTCGATCTGCGGCTCCGCCGCGGGGCGCGACCAGCCCCGACGGCGCGGCAGACGAAGAAGAACGGGAGCTCACAACTCCCCCATCCGCCGGATGACGGGCGCCACCCGCTGCACCCCGTGCCGGTAGGCACCCCGCGCGGCCCTGCGCACGATCTGCCGAACAGCCCCCGGCTCCCTGTCGTGCGCGGGAGCACCGGGCAACGGCGCACCGTCGGGCCCGAGGTGATGACGGGCGAGAATCCCGGGCAGATACCCGGGCGCGGTGGCGGGCGTGTAGTACGGCGTCAGAGGCGCGAGCCCGCCGGGCTGGGCGAGCAGCTCGGCGACCCGCGACCGGGCGGCATCGAACGCCCCCTCCGTGGCGACCCCCTGCCGCGCGACCCACTCCGGGTCGGGCACGGGCCGGTACCCGGAATCGAGCTGGTCCCAAGAGGCCAGGCACCCCGACCCCACGAAGTGATGGTTGCCGAGCACCTCCCGGACCCCGAGGTCGGTCAGCACGACAGTGGGGATACGGCGGTGGAGGGACTCCAGCGCGGCCGTGGAGCTGATGGTGACCAGCAGGTCGGTCCGGTCGAGGACCTCGCCCATGTTGCCGTAGACGAGGCGGAAGTTGGCCGGGAGGTCGAGCTTCTGGGCCAGCTTCTGGTAGGGCAGTTCCTCGATGTGGGTGGTGTGTTCACCGGGCCGGGAGCGCAGCTTGAGCAGCACCTCGCGGTCGGGGTGCAGCCGCGCGTGCCGGACGAGCCGCTCCAGCAGGTACGCCCGGTCCTTGCGGCTGTCCGGGACGGACGGCTGGGCCGCGAACACCACGGTGTACGGGTCGTGTTCGCCTTCGTACGGGGCGCCGCCGAGGAAGGGGAGCGCCACCTCGGTCACGGAGCCGGCGTCGGCGCCGACACCTTCGTAGACCGCGCGGAACCGCTCGGCGTCCTGGCGGGAGTTGGCGAGGACGAGGTCGGCGCCGTGCCGCAGGAGGAGGCCGTCGGTGAGCTTCTCGTAGACGACGCCGACATAGCCGGTGACGACGACGGGCCGCCGGGGCCGGTCCTCCCACACCCGCTTGAGGCCGTGCAGCATCGCCTGCACGCCGCCGCCGACGAGGGAGAGCACGACGACGTCGTACGGCTCCTGCGCCATGGTGTGCAGGAACTCGACGGCCGTGACCTCCTTCAGGGAGTCGGCGCGCACGCCCACCTCGGCGAGCTGGCGGGCGGTCGGGGTGGCCCGGCCGCGCAGCAGGAAGCCGTCGAGGACGGGGGTGCCCGGGGAGACACGGGCCGCGGTCAGCGCGCCCCATTTCCATCGGGTGTCCGAGTCCGCGAGCACGGCGATCCGTGGGGGCTTCGTTGTACTTGCTGGCACGTCCAAGACGCTAGGAACGAATTCCGAGTTGCGGCCCAACCGCGACTCAACAAAAAGTTAACAGCAGCCCACCGAAAGCCGAACTGGCTTGTCGGAAGGGGAAAAGTACAGGGGGTGCACTGTTCCGACACATTGAGTTCACTGCCTGTATGCCCGGCGGAAATTTACCCGGCGGGGCCGCCTTCTAGGCTTTCGCAGGTGCCAAAGCTTTCCGTGATCGTGCCGTTCTACAACGTCCAGCAATACGCGCCGGACACGCTCAGAAGTCTTCGCAGGAACGCGCGGAGCGACTTCGAATTCGTGTTGGTGGACGACCATTCCCAGGACGAGACTCCGGCCATTCTCGAGCGTGCGGCCGAGGAACTGTCCGAGGTCGCCCAGGTGCGGTACGTCCGCCATGAGGTGAACGGCGGTCTCGCCACCGCGCGCAACACCGGTCTGGACGCGGCGAGCGGCGAGTATCTGACGTTCCTGGACGGCGACGACTGGCTCGCCCGAGGCTACCTGGCCGAGCTGCTGGCCGCTCATGAGGAGCTGGGCTGCGACTTCGTGCGCACCGACCATGTCCAGGCCACCGCTCGCGCCCGGACCGTGCACCGGGCGCCGGTCGGCCCGCGCGGGCAGGTGCTGGACCCGCGCGCGGCGATCCTGCCCGCCGACCGCTCCACATCGGTGGACTACGCCTACGCCTGGGCCGGCTGCTACCACCGCCGGCTCCTGGACCGGGGCCTGCTGCACTTCACGGACGGGCTGCGCACCGCCGAGGACCGGCCGTGGATCTGGAAGCTGCACCGCGAGGCGGAGTCGTTCGCGGTGCTGAGCCTGCTGGGAGTGTTCTACCGGCGCGGGGTGGCCACCTCGCTCACGCAGATCGGTGACATGCGCCAGCTGGACTTCATCCGCGCCTTCGACCAGGTGATAGAGGAGACGGCGCAGGACCCGGACGCCGACAGTCTCCTGCCGAAGGCGGTGCGCACCTACTGCGCGATCATCGCCCACCATCTGTCCGACGAGTCGAAGTGGGAGCCGGCCGTGGCGAAGGAGCTGCGGCTGCGGAGCGCGGCAGCCATCAAGCGCATGCCGCAGGACGCGCTCGGTGACGTGCTCGACACCATGGACCTGAATCGCTCCACCCAGCTGCGGCGGCTGCGGCGCCGGGCCTCCAGCACGAAGGCGGCTGCCTGATGTCCCGTACGACCCGGATCTTCTGCGCCTCCACGCTGTACGGCGCCGCCACGCTGGCCGCCGCGCTCGACGCGGGCTGTTTCACCGACGCGGACCGCCGGGTGCTGCTGGTGTTCAACAACGCCGCGAACCCGGAGACCACGCCCGCGGTCGACGAGATGCCGGGCTTCGAGCAGCTGCGCGACCACTTCGACGACGTGCTGTCCTTCAACGAGGCGATCCATCCGTTCCACCCGGGCGCCTGGGTGCCGCGTGCGGACGACCTGCCGCTGTTCGAGCGGTATCTGCGGCTGCTGTGGGGGCTCGGGGAGGACCGGGTGGAGCTGGTCCTGGAGTCGATCCAGGTCAGCCCCGCGCTCACCCTCGCGCAGATCTTCACCGGGGCGCCGGTCGACGTCTATGCCGACGGTCTGATGAGCTACGGCCCCACCCGCAACAAGATCGACCCGCTGGTCGGCACGCGTGTGAGGCGGCTGCTGCATCTGGACCTGGTGCCGGGTCTGACGCCGCTGCTGCTGACGGAGTTCGGCGTCCCGGCGCAGGTCGTGCCGACGCCCGCGTTCCTGAAGGTGATGAGCCGTCTGACCGCGGCGCCCGAGGAGCTGCCGGAGGTGCCCGAGGGGGCCGCGCTGCTGCTGGGCCAGTATCTGTCCGCGCTGAACATCCTCTCCGCGCAGGAGGAGGAAGAGCTGCATGTGCGGATGATGCGGGGCGCGGTGGCGCGCGGGCACCGGGCGGTCGTGTTCAAGCCGCACCCGACCGCTCCGGCGAGCTACGGCCGGGCACTGGAGACCGAGGCGGAGCGGCTCGGTGTCGAACTGACCGTCGTGGACACGCCCGTACTGGCCGAGGTGCTGTTCGAGAAGGCGCAGCCCGCGCTGGTCGTCGGCTGCTTCTCGACCGCGCTGTTCACGGCGTCCGCGTTCTACGCCCTGCCGGTCGCCCGGATCGGCACCGAGCCGCTGCTCGACCGGCTGACGCCGTACCAGAACAGCAACCGTGTCCCGGTGACGCTGGCGGACGCGCTGCTGCCGGACCTGGAGGCCGAGGGCGGTGACACGTTGCCGCAGGAGCAGCTGACCGGGCTGGTGGAGACGGTCGGGTTCACCATGCAGCCGCAGATCCTCGGCGCCCTGCGCCCGGCGGCGGAGCGGTTCCTCGCCGCGCACCTCGGGGCGCGCACCCAGCGCTACTTCAAGCGCCGCCGGCTGACCGTGCTGGGCCTGCCGGGCGGCATTCCGCAGCGGCTGTCGTTCCTGCCGCGCAACGCGACGGCCCGGCGGGTGGTGCGGCGGGCGAAGGCCCTGCGCAAGGCGGTCCGCCGGTAGGCCAACCGCGGGTGAATCAGGGAGAGACGCTAAGGAAACAGCGGCCAACCCTTGGGTTCACTCATTGATTCCATGGTGGGGCGGCGTTCGTGGCCCTAGGATCACACAACGCGCCGCCCCAACCGACCCCGTGAGGCCTCCATGTCGAACCTGGCCCGGCTCTACCCGCTCCTCGACGATGTCCGGCTCCCGGACGACCTGCCGTACACGCAGTGCAGCACCTGGGAGCTGAAGTTCCTCTATCTGCTGGGGCGGCATCACCTCACGGGGCAGGACCGGATCGTCGAACTGGGCGCGGGCGGCGGCGGATCGACGTACGCGCTGGCGCTGGGGCTGCACGAGAGCCCGGTGTTCGACGAGAAGACGGGACGGCTGCACGCCTACGACTTCTTCCGGGTCGGCAAGGGCACCTTCGCCAGCGAGAAGTTCTTCACCTCCGGCAAGGCGCCCGAGGGCGACAACTCGTTCCTGGAGGAGTTCAAGGGCCGCCTGGAGCCGTTCCTGCCGTTCCTGGAGATCCACGCCGGCGACCTGTGGCAGACCTCCGACCCGGACGACCTCACGCCGGTGGAGTTCCTGCACATCGACATCGCCAAGACGGCCCGGGTCTTCCGGTGCGTCAGCGAGCGTTTCCTGACCCGCCTGCGGCCCGGCTCGGTCGTGCTGCACCAGGACTTCGCCGGACCGCGCCTGCCCTGGCTGCACCACAGCACCGGCGCGCTGCTGCCCTACATCGAGCTCGCCGGCCCCCCGATCCGCTCCACCCTCGCCTTCGAGGTGGTCCGCCCCATCCCGGAGCACGTCCTGAAGGCCATCAGCGAGGGCTCCTTCTCCTACGACGAGAAGCTCCGGCTGATCTCGGCCGTGCAGGAGCGCGTCGACCGCGACCACACCGGCGGCATCCCCTTCAGGTCCGTACTGGAGCTGGCCAAGGCGTACGTCGCCCACTACGAGGGCCGGCACCGGCAGGCCTGGCAGATCACCAAGCCGCTGCTGGACGACGAGTACCTCGCCCGCACCCGCGCCGACCACTTCGAGCAGCTGAGGAAGGCGTACGAGAAGGACCGGGCGGAGAAGGGCGGCGGCGCGCTGTTCACCCGGCTGGTGCGGAAGGTCGCGGGACGCTGAGAGACGGGCCCCCACGCAGGCGGGGGCCCGTCTCTTCTCGCTCAGCCGCCGAGGATCGTGCGCAGCTCGGCCGCGTTCGCCTGGGTGATCTTCCACAGTTCCTGCTGCCTGCCGTGGACGTCGGCCACCGTCCTGGCGTGGTCGGCGAGCAGGTCCCGCGCGCGCTCCACCAAGACCGCGGCGAGGTTGCGGTCGTGGACCGACACGCCCCACTCGGGCCGCTCGATGTCGGCGAGGAAGTACGCCATCTTCGGGTGCGAGATCAGGCTGATGATGGGCGTGCCGCAGCCGAACGGGATCATGCCCGCGTGGCCGCGCATGCCGATGACCAGCTTCGTCCGGGCGTACAGGTCGCGGATGCCGTCGTTGTCGAAGTCGTACATCGGGATGACCGGCAGCGAGATCCCGTGCTCGCGGCGCAGGTCGAAGGCGAGCTTCTCGTCGTCGAGGGAGTGCGCCACGATCTGCACCTCGGCGAGTGCGCCGAGGTCCCGCACGGCCTTGGCCATCTGCGCGAGGAAGTAGCCGTAGTCGTGGCCGAAGCGCAGGCCCGCGCGGTCGTAGGCGGCGTTGACGAGGATCGTGTCGTCGCGGTGCGCCGGGTCCTGCCAGTTCGCGACCAGTTGGCGGGTGACCGTGGTGGGGCAGGGCTGGAAGCGGACCTTGTCGTGCAGGTGCGCCGGGAGCATGGCGCGGACCTTCTCGATCGAGCCGTGGTTGCGCAGGCCGAAGAAGGCTGACTTCTCCACCAGCTTGCGCAGCGACTCACGGAAGCGCTGGGCGCGGTAGGACTGTCCGTCGAAGGCGTTGAAGCCGACCGCGTACACCGCGACGGGGACGTCGATGCGCTCCAGCATCTCGTCCGGGACGTTCCACTGCCAGGCGCTGTTGCCGTTGGGCATGGTGTCCGGGATGAACAGGCCGCCACCGCCGATGACCAGGCCGCGGCGGGCGTTGACCCGCTCCAGCGCGGCCTCGTCGAACAGCCGGTGGGCGTGGACGGAGTGCCAGCGGCGGCCGGTGGTGTCCGGGTCGAAGGCGAGCCGGACGGACTCGGGCAGCAGCTTGTCACCGGCGTTGCCCTGCCGGTCCATGTAGAAGGCGACGTGCGCGAGCTGCTCGCCCGCGCTGCCCTGCGCCTGCGCGGGGACACCGGTGGCCCGCTGGTGCCAGACGCGGCTGGCGCGGTGCGTGGGGTCGACGGTGAGGCCCTGCAGCGCGTACTGCTGCGCGGCGGCGTCGTCGCCGTGCACCCAGGAGATCTGGGCGAGACGCGCGAAGGCGGTCGCGGCGCGGTTGGGCGCGGCAGTGGCCAGCAGCAGCTGGGCGCGGGCCTCGGCGTAGCGGGAGACGCTCATCAGGGCGTGCCCGTACACCTCGTGCGGCCAGGCCTCGTCGATGGGGAGGTGGACGCGCTCCATGATGTCGACGGCCGACTGGAAGTCACCGTTCGCTATGTGCGCGTGGGCGACCCGGCGGGCGGTGTCGACGTCCCCGGTGCGCTCCACGTACGGGGTGCCGAAGTGCACCAGCAGGTCGCGGTGGAGGTTGCCGCCGCCGCGGGAGAGGTAGGCGGACTGCAGCGCGGCGTCGCTCATCTCGAAGTCGCGCCAGCGCTCCTGCGCCTTGGTGTAGCCGGCCTCGCCGCCCTGCCAGGGCTTGTGGCGGCCGGTGAAGTGCAGGATCGCGGTGTCGTCGGGGACGTCGAGGTCGCCGGACAGGCGCCGCTTGACGAAGTTGTACTTCGGGTCGAGGCGTACGAAGTCGCCGTCCAGGACGGCGTTGAGGATGCCCTGGTCGTGCTTGTCGAGCTCGTAGGAGCCCTCCCGGCCGACCTTGTCGATCTTCGCGTAGAACGCGTCGCTGAGGTATTCCTTCTGGATGACGAGCAGGCCGGAGTTCAGCTTGTGCTGCCCGTAGAAGAACTGCGGTACGGCGGCCAGGCCCTCGCGCAGGGAGAGCAGTTCGGCGAGTGAACCGAGGACGACCATGTCGGTGTCCAGGGTGATCACGGTGTCGTAGTCGCGGATCCGGAAGACGTCGAGGATGAAGTACGCCTTGCGGACCAGGTAGTTGTCCTGGTCGCCCTTGGCGTAGGTGTCGTAGTGGTCGGCGTCGACGCGGCGGAAGTCGACCCGCGGGTGCAGGGCGCGGATCCGGGCGACCGAGGACGGCTTGAGGTCGTCGTGCAGGACGATGAAGTCCTCGCACACGCCCGGGTTGGACAGGGCGAGCGAGCGCAGCAGGGCGAGGAAGCCGGGCAGGTAGTTCTCGTCGACGAAGCTCGCGAAGGCGATGCGGCGCTTGCCGGTGAGCGCGCGGGCGTCGGTGGCCGGGGCCGCGGCGGCGGAGGTGATGGTCGGCGCGGCTGATGTGATGGTCGCGGTCATCGCAGGGAGATCCTCATGCCGGAGACGCTCTGGGCCCGTTCCATGACCCACGCCTTCTCGCTGGTGTATTCGTGCACGGACGTGATGGGCATCTTCATGGCGGCGTCGACGCGGTAGGCGCCGGACTCGTAGAAGTCGAAGCCGATCAGGTCGAGGGTGGGGCTGACGTCGAGGAAGTCGAGCAGCCACAGCGTGTTGAAGCCGCTGGTGGGGATGGCGGGCCAGCGGTCGGTGCCGAGGCGGCCGATGTTCCGCACGGGCCAGCGCAGCGTCTCGTCGCCGAGGTACTTCTGCGCGCCGGGCACCAGGCGGGTGCGCAGGGAGTGCTTCCAGTCGGCGGAGATGCCGCCGAAGACCAGCCGGGTGTCGACGTGCTTGTCCCAGTTGAAGCCGTGCTTGTGGATGGTGACGTGGATGTCGGTACGGCGGCCGGTGTGCGCGGGCTCGATCCGGTACGAGTTGAAGCGTACGACCAGGTCGTAGGCGTCGATCTCGGCGCCCATCGAACTCTCGCCGACCTTGCCGGAGTTGGCGATCAGCGCGATCGACTTCCCCGCGATCCGGTTGCGGAACTCGCCGAGGCTGAGCCACTGCACGCCGCCGTACAGCGGGTCGGCCACGGGGCCGCGCATGCGGTTGCGGCGCTGTTCGGCGAAGAGGGAGATCAGCTCGGTCAGTTCGGGCGTGGGCCGCACCTGGGCGGTGGTGGCGAGGTCCAGGTAGTGGGCGAGGGCCTCCTGGAACTCCTGCTCGGGCGCCTCGGCGCGGTCCATCGCGACAAGCGCTCCCACGAGGCGGGCGCGGGCACTCTCCCAGTCGCCCGAGGCGTGGGCGGCGAGGCCGTCGGCCCAGGTGTCGGTGGCGGGGGCCGCGGCGAACCGCTCGGCGGCGGGCACCGTACGGAGCAGCAGGCCGAGCAGTTCGGCGCGCCTGTCCTGGGCGACGCGGATGCCGGTGACCTTGGCGCGGACGCCGAAGCCGTCCTCGTCGGTCAGCTCCAGATAGCGGTCGAAGGCCTCGACGGCGGCGGCCGGACGGCCCATGGCCTCCAGCAGCCGGCCGCGCAGCCGCCAGCCGGCGCGGGAGTTCCTGCGCTGGGTGAGGACGGTGTCGCTGATGAGCAGGGCGAGGTTCAGCTCGTCGTCGTACCCGCAGTCCAGGGCCTTGTTGCCGACCGCGAGCAGGGCGTCGAGGAGGTCGTTGCCGATGCCGGTGCTCGCGGGCCTGGTGCCGCGCCGGATGAGGCCGCCCGCGCCGGCCGGTGCGGGGGCGGGCGCCTGCGTCTGCGCCCACAGGGCGAGCAGCTTGCGTACATGCTCGGCCAGGGCGATGCGCCGGGAGTCGAGGCTCCCGACGAGCTTGCCGCTGTGCACGGCGCATGCGCGCAGACAGTCGTCCAGCTCGGCCGGGGTGACCTGGGCGGTCGGCGGGCCGGCGTCCGTGGGCGCGGATGCCAGGTCCCCGGTCCGGGGACGTGACCATCTGCTGCGAACCCTCGTCATGGTGCTCCTGCTCTGGGAAATGGCGAAGAAGGCAAGAAGATGCCGAAGCATGGGTGAAGGTCGGAGAACAGTAAGAAACCAATGCGACCAGCAGGTGAACCGCTCGGGACCGTCGGGCAAATGGTGCTTCCGTCGAACGGAATTCCTCGGATTCGCCTCTAGGGTGGGCGCGTTGACCCAATCCGGTGACCCGATCCGGTGACTCACTCCGGTGACTCACTGCGGTGACTCACTCCGTTGATCGACTCCGGTGACCGACTCCGGTGACTGACGAGGAATGGCCCCATGACCGAAACGGTCGTCGGCACCCCGGCGCCCCGGCCCGTCACGTCCGCTCCCGGCAATTCCCGCGACACGGCCGCGCCCGCGGCGAGGAATTCCGGCGGACGGCTGCGCGCCCTGGACGGACTGCGGCTGCTGGCCGCGCTGATGGTCGCCTTCTACCACTACGGGGGCCGCGGCGGTGAGATCACGCGGGCCTGGGGCTCCTCGCCCAGTACGCAGTTCCCGACGCTGCATTCCTGGTTCGCCTACGGCTGCCTCGGTGTGCAGGTCTTCTTCGTCATCAGCGGCTTCGTCATCTGCATGAGCGGCTGGGGCCGCCCCCTGCGGTCCTTCTTCGCCTCGCGCGTGGCCCGGCTGATGCCCGCGTACTGGGTGGCCGTCGTGCTCGTGACGGCCGTGTTCGCGCTGCCGGTGGTGGCGTACGACGCGGTCTCGCCCAGCGACGCGCTGGTGAACATGACGCTGCTTCAGCAGCCGCTCGGCGCCGACCGGGTGCTCGGGGTGTGCTGGACGCTGTGGGTGGAGGTCCGCTTCTACGCGCTGTTCGCCCTGTGCGTCGTGCTGCCCGGGGCCTCGCGGCGGCGGGTCGTGATGTTCTGCGCGGTGTGGACGCTCGCCGCGGCCGTGGCGGACGCCGCGAACGAGCCGCTGCTCGACCTGGTGCTGATGCCCGAGCACGCGCCGTTCTTCATCGGCGGCATCGGCATCTACCTGCTGTACCGCGACCGCCGGGACGTCACCGCCTGGGGCATCGTCGCGGTGAGCTGGCTGACCGGGCAGCACTACGCGGTGGCCGAGCTGTGGCACCGGCCCGGCCCCGGTCACTTCTCCTACCGCTCGGCGTACGTCATCATCGCGATCGTCACCCTCGGCTTCCTCGCGGTGCTCGCCGTGGCGCTGGGCTGGCTGCGCCGGGCCGACTGGCGCCGGCTGACGTTCGCGGGCGCGCTGACGTACCCCTTCTACCTGGTGCACGAGCATCTGGGCTGGGTCGCCGTGGAGGTCTTCCACCAGCGTCTCGGCTTGCCGGCCTACCCGACCCTGGCCGCGACCCTGGCGTGCATGCTGTTCCTGGCGTGGCTGTTCAACCGGTTCGTGGAGCGCCGGGGGACACGGCTGCTGCGCGAGGCGCTGGCCAAGTCCCGCTGAGCCGGAGTCATGTAGCGGCTGGGTCGCTCAGCAAGGTCGCCTCGATACCTGCGATCACCGCGTGCAGGCCGGCCGCGAAGCCCTCGTCGCGGTGCTGGAACATCTCGTGGCCCGCCTGGGCGGCCAGCGGCTGGCCCGCGAGGCGCTCGGCGCGGGCCTGGAGGTCGTAGCCCCCGGTGCCGGTGGCCGGGTCGGGGCCCATGGACTGCTCCTCGATGACGAAGCCGATGGTGTAGCTGTACGCCGTGAACCAGGCGCGTGCCGCGGCGGCCGGGGTGAAGCCCGCCCGGGTCAGCAGGCGCAGATTGGCCTCCATCGGCTCGGCGTACGACATGTCGGTGAAGCGGGTGCCGGCGTAGACCTTGGCGCCGTCGCGGTAGCGCAGCAGATGCTCGCGCAGGCCGCTCATCATGCGGAAGAACGCCGGTCGCCACTCCTGCGGCGGGGCGTCGGCACGGTCGGTGAACTCGGCCGCCATGCGGCGCAGCATCTCGGTGGCCATCTCGTCCAGCAGCGCCTGCTTGTCCTTGAAGTGCCAGTACAGGGCGGGTGCCTTGACGTCCAGTTCCTTGGCGATGGCGCGCAGCGTGAGCCCCTCCAGGCCGACCTCGTTCAGCAGCTTCAGGGCGGTGTCCGCGACGCGGCCGCGGTCGAGCGGGGCCCGGCGTTCGGTAGTCACGCTCCCCAACCTATCGGTTTCCCCCTTGTGTCCTTAACGGTGTTAAGGGCATGCTGTCACCCCGACCACTTAACAGCGTTAAGGGAGCTGATCATGCGGGACGTTCTGATCGTGGGCGCCGGGCCGACCGGCCTCGCCCTCGGTATCGACCTCGCCCGGCGCGGAGTCGACGCCCTCCTCGTGGAGAAGGCCGACGGGCTCTTCCCGGGCTCACGCGGCAAGGGCCTCCAGCCGCGCACGATGGAGGTCTTCGACGACCTCGGCGTGCTGGAGCCGATCCGCGCGGCGGGCGGCGCGTATCCCGTCGGGATGATCTGGCGGGACGGCGAGCAGGTGGGCGAGCATCACCTGGTCGACCCGGCGGAGATCACCGAGGGCCCCCTCGGCCCGTGGATGGTGCCGCAGTGGCGCACCCAGCAGATCCTGCTGGGCCGCCTGGAGGAACTCGGCGGCCGGGTCGAGTTCGGCCGTGAGGCCGTCGGCCTCGACCAGGACGCGGACGGCGTCACCGTGCACTTCGCCTCCGGCGAGCCCGTCCGCGCCCGGTACGCCGTCGCCGCCGACGGCGGCCGCTCGGTGCTGCGCCGCGCCCTGGGCATCCCCATGACCGGCGAGAGCGTCGACCCTCACCCGACGCTGGTGGCGGACGTGCGGGTCAGCGGGCTCGGGCGGGAGTACTGGCACCTCTTCCCGCCGTCCGCGGAGGGCGAGGGCTATCTCGCGCTGTGCCCGCTGGCCGGTACGGAGGACTTCCAGCTGGTCGCCCAGCTCCCGCAGGACGCGACCCCCGACCTCGGCCTCGACGGCATCCGCAAGCTCGTCGCGTCGCGCTCGCACCTGGCGCCCGAGGAGGTGACCGAGGTGCGCTGGGCGTCCGACTTCCGGCCGAGGGCCGCGCTGGCCGACCGCTTCCGCGCGGGGCGGGTCTTCCTCGCGGGCGACGCGGCCCACGTCCACTCACCGGCCGGTGGGCAGGGGCTCAACACCAGCGTCCAGGACGCCTACAACCTGGGCTGGAAACTGGGCGCCGTACTGCGCGAGGGCGCTCCGGCCGCGCTGCTCGACAGCTACGAGGCCGAACGCCGCCCGGTCGCGGCGGACATGCTGGGCCTGTCCACGCGCATCCACCGCGGCGAGGCCCGGCGCGGCGCCGCCACGAGCCAGCTCGGCCTCGGCTACCCGGACTCCCCGCTCAGCGAGGACACCCGCACGGCCCCCTCCGGCACGGTCCGCGCCGGCGACCGCGCACCCGACGGGGAGGCGACCCCGGGCGCACGGCTCTTCGACGCCTTCCGGGGCCCGCACTGGACCCTGCTCACCGTGGGCACGGACGCCGCTCTCCCCCCGCTCGGTGTCCCCGAGACCCGGATCGCGGCGCACGAGGCCTACGGCAGGGGCGTGTTCCTGATCCGCCCCGACGGGTACGTCGGCTGGGCGGGCGAGACGGCAGCAGGGCTGACGGAGTACGCCCAGCGCGTGGGCGTGCGGAAGTAGACCTACGCGCTCGCCAGCGACAGCTTCACCGCGAAGCCCAGGAACAGCGCGCCCGCGGCCGAGGTGGCGCCCGCCGCGAGGCGCCTGCGCCGACGGAAGGCGTCCGCCAGGCGGGTGCCGCCGAATATGAGCAGCGACAGATACAGGAAGCTGGCGGTCTGGAGCAGGGCGCCGAGCACGACGAAGGACAGGGCCGGGTAGGCGTAGTCCGGGTCGACGAACTGCACGAAGAACGAGATCAGGAACAGGATCGCCTTCGGGTTGAGCAGCGAGACCACCAGCGCACGCCGGTAGGGGCGCTCCTCCCCCGGCTCCACCGGGGCGGCCACGGCCTGCACGGCCGCCCGCTCACCGCGTGTCTTCCACATGGCCCACGCCGAGCGCAGCATCCCGTACGCCATCCAGCCCAGGTACGCGGCGCCGGCGTACTTCACCACCAGGAACAGCAGCGGTGTCGTGGTGAGCACCGAGGCCGCCCCGAGCGCCGCCAGTGTCATCAGGATCGTGTCCCCGGTGAAGACCCCGGCCGCCGCCGCGTAACCGGTGCGCACGCCTTTGCGGGCGGCCACCGAGAGCACGTACAGCGAGTTGGGGCCGGGGAGGAGGACGATCAGGACGAGTCCTGCCAGATAGGTGGGGAGATCGATGACGCCGAACATGAGAAGGAGTGTCGCACGGGGGTACGACACTCCTTCTTCGGCGTCCGTCAGTCGGTCAGAACGCGTCGGTGGGCACGTACGTCCCCCACACCTCGCGCAGGGCGTTGCAGACCTCGCCGACGGTGGCGCGGGCCTTGAGGGCGTCCTTCATCGGGTACAGGACGTTGTCCTCGCCCTCGGCGGCCTTCTTCAGGGCCTGAAGGGCCGCGTCCACCGCCGCCTGGTCGCGCTCGGCACGCAGCCGGGCCAGGCGGTCGGCCTGCTGGGCCTCGATCGCCGGGTCCACGCGCAGCGGCTCGTAGGGCTCTTCCTCGTCGAGCTGGAAGCGGTTGACGCCGACGACGACGCGCTCGGCGGAGTCGGTCTCCTGCGCGATGCGGTAGGCGTTGCGCTCGATCTCGTTCTTCTGGAAACCGTGCTCGATCGCGGTGACCGCGCCGCCGAGGTCCTCGACCTTCTGCATCAGCTCGACGGCGGCTGCCTCGACCTCGTCGGTCATCTTCTCGATGACGTACGAGCCCGCGAACGGGTCGACCGTCGCCGTCACGTCCGTCTCGTACGCCAGCACCTGCTGGGTGCGCAGGGCGAGCCGGGCCGACTTGTCCGTCGGCAGCGCGATCGCCTCGTCGAAGGAGTTCGTGTGCAGCGACTGCGTGCCGCCGAGCACCGCCGCCAGGCCCTGCACGGCCACGCGGACCAGGTTGACCTCCGGCTGCTGCGCGGTCAGCTGCACACCCGCCGTCTGCGTGTGGAACCGCAGCATCATCGACTTCGGGTTCTTCGCGCCGAACTCCTCGCGCATCACCTTCGCCCAGATCCGGCGGGCCGCGCGGAACTTGGCGACCTCCTCCAGGATCGTCGTACGCGCCACGAAGAAGAAGGACAGGCGGGGCGCGAAGTCGTCGACGTCCATGCCGGCCGCGACCGCCGTACGCACGTACTCGATGCCGTCGGCGAGGGTGAACGCGATCTCCTGCGCGGGCGAGGCACCCGCCTCGGCCATGTGGTAGCCGGAGATCGAGATGGTGTTCCACTTCGGGATCTCGGCCTTGCAGTACTTGAAGATGTCCGCGATCAGGCGCAGGGAGGGCTTCGGCGGGAAGATGTACGTCCCCCGCGCGATGTACTCCTTCAGCACGTCGTTCTGGATCGTGCCGGTCAGCTTGTCCGCGCTGACGCCCTGCTCCTCCGCGACGAGTTGGTAGAGGAGCAGCAGCAGGGCGGCGGGGGCGTTGATCGTCATCGACGTCGACACCTTGTCCAGCGGGATCCCGCCGAACAGCACCCGCATGTCGTCGACCGAGTCGATCGCCACGCCCACCTTGCCGACCTCGCCCGAGGCGATCGGCGCGTCCGAGTCGTGGCCCATCTGCGTGGGCAGGTCGAACGCGACGGACAGACCCATCGTGCCGTTGGCGATCAGCTGCTTGTAGCGGGCGTTGGACTCCGACGCCGTGCCGAAACCGGCGTACTGGCGCATCGTCCACGGACGCCCCGTGTACATCGACGGATACACGCCCCGCGTGAACGGATACGCACCCGGCTCACCCAGCTTCTCCGCCGGGTCCCAGCCCTCCAACGTGTCCGGCCCGTACACCGGCTCGATGGGCAGTCCGGACTCCGACTCGCGTGCCATGGTGTGCCTCCGCGTAGCTTCATTACTCGCCAGTACAAGCCGACCCTCGCCACGGACTGTAGCGGCGGCCGTGCACTCCGGTGGAGGGCCCCAGGCTGGGACCTTGCTCACAACGATGCCGTGCTGTTCGCAACCCGTCACGTGCGGGGAGACATCTCAGGGGGCATAGGGGTACCGATCGGGGGTGCGGGATGCGGGTTCCGGGGTTGCGGAGCGTGGTCGTCGCGGCGGCGGCCGTCGTCGCGGTGGGCGGATGCCGGGCGGAGGGGGTCCAGCAGGGGCACGGGGGCCCGCCCGTGAAGGTCACACGGACCGGGCAGCCCTCCTCGCCCGCGAAGGACGACAAACCGGAGGGCACGCCGAAGGCCCCCGCCCCGCGAGTGCTGTGGTCGCGCGGCGCCGACGGGCGCGACGTACGGGAGATCCAGGCGCGGCTGCGGCAGATCGCCTGGCTCTTCGAGGGCCCGACCGGGACGTACGACGCGGCGACCGAGGAGGCGGTGAAGGGGTTCCAGGGAAAGCGGGGGCTGCCTCGCACCGGGACCGTGGACACCGTCACCTGGGAGCGGCTGCTGGGGATGACCCGCGAACCGGGGCGGTGGGAGCTGTATCTGATGGGGGGCCAGCCCGCCGACGCGCCGGACGCGCGCTGTCTGACGGGCCGGGTGCTGTGCATCAGCAAGGAGAGCCGGACGCTGCGCTGGATGGTGGACGGCCGGACCCTGCTGACCGTGCCGGTGCGGTTCGGCTCGGAGTACACACCGACCCGGGAAGGTGTGTTCCAGGTCTACTGGAAGTCCCGGCACCATGTGTCCACGCTCTACGACTCCCCGATGCCGTACGCGATGTTCTTCAGCGGCGGCCAGGCGGTGCACTACTCGGCCGACTTCGCGGCCCGTGGCTACGCGGGGGCCTCGCACGGCTGCGTCAACGTACGGGACGAGGCGGCGATCGCGGATCTCTTCGCCCAGGTCAGGAACGGCGACAAGGTCGTCGTGCACTGGTGAGGCGGGCCTGCGCGAGGCGAGAAGTGTGTGGGGCGCGGGCGGGACCGGGGGAACGTGTCCCGCCCGCGCCAAATGCACGAGCCACGGGTACGGGGGGAACCCCGGCTCTGTGCGAGGGCCGATGACCAGTCGGCTCACTTAGTACTGCGTCACGGCCCGCGAAAACGTCACACCTGCGTCGGAAAATTTTTGAACTCCGTGAAACCGCAGGTCAGAGGCTTGTGTAGCGGGTGCTGGGCGAGGGCTGAGGGGACTGAGGGGACTGCGTGGGCTGCGCGGAGCGCGGGGGCCCGGAGGTCGGCTCGGGCAGGGCGGGGCCGAAGGCCGGGGGGCGGCTGGTGGAGCGGTCGCGCCGCCGGTGGCCGTCGCCGGTCCGGTCGCGGCTGCCGCCGCTGCCTCCGCCGACCTGGTCGCCGTCGCCGATCTGGCTGCCGCCGCCGGTCTGGCCCCCGCCGTTGCCGTTCCCGTTGCCGGGCTCGTCCTTGTCGTCGGAGTCGCCACCGCCGCTGCCGCCCTTGCCGGCGCCGGTCTCACCGGTGCCGCCGTTCTTGCCGGTGTCCTGGGAAGTGCCCCCGGTGGTGTCCTTGCCGCCGCTGTCGGCCTCCCCGAGCAGGCCCTTGCAGTACGTCCACACCCGGGTGGAGCCGCCGGCCACGCCCTCCAGGGCGCGCTTGCGGCCGGCGTCGAGGGAGCGGCCGTCGCGCACGGCGCGGCAGGAGGCGACGGCCTCGCGCCGGGTGTCCGCGGTGCCCTGGCCGGCGTCGGAGCCGCCGGGCGTGGTGCGGTCGCGGCCGAGGGTGCCGGTGTCGCCGGTGTCCCGGGCGGTGTCGCGGCCGGCGCTGCCGCCGCCGGCGGAACCGTCCGGCCGGGGCGAAAGGCCGCTGCTGTCGGGCGAGGGCGTCACCAGCGGCTGCCGGGTGGTCGCGGCCGCGGAGACCGAGGCGGCGGGGGCGGGTTCGGCGTCGTCGAACGGCGTCGGCAGGACTCCGGTTCCGGCCGCGACGGCGACCCCGCCGACCATGCCGGCGGCCAGCGCGGCGGCCAGGCCGTAGCGCAGCGGGCGGGCCCAGCGCGGGCGCCGGCCGGCACCGGCCGAGCCGTCGCCGCCACCGAGCCGGACCAGCCCGGCGTCGGAGGCACCACCCCGTACGGCGCCGCCGCGGGCTGCCGGGCGTTCGGCGCGGGCGCTGCGGAACGCGGCCAGCGCGGCGGCCTCACCGGGGAGTTCGGCGCTGGTCGGGGCGGGTGTCGCGGACAGCGCGGCGAGGACTTCGGCGAGCTGCTCGGCCTGGCCCCGGGCATCGGCGCGGACCGCGTCCGGTGACTGCCCGCGCAGCAGTCGCTCCGCCGTTTCGCGGTCCAGCCACCCGTACTGCTCGTCGGCCATCACATGTCCTTCTGCGTCCGCGGTCGCGTATGCGTCACAGTCGCGGACGTCACCGTCCTGGCGCGCGGTTCTCGCTGAGCGGGCAGCGCGTCGAGCACGCCCGTGGATTCCGGATCCTCGCCGATCAGCTCGGCCAGCCGCTTCAGCCCCCGGTGTGCGGCGGTGCGGACGGCACCCGCGCGCTTGCCGAGCGTCTCGGCGGCGGTCTTGGCGTCGAGGCCCACGACCACCCGGAGCACGACGGCCTCGGCCTGGTCCTGCGGGAGGCGGGCGATCAGGGAGAGGGTGCGGCCCGTCGCCAGGGCCTCCATGGCCTCGCCCGCGGTGTCGGACTCGGCGGGCCTGCCGGTCAGCTCGGTCTCGTCGCCGCCGACGGCGGGGCGGCGGCCGCGCATACGTATGTGGTCCAGGGCGCGGTTACGGGCTATGCGGGCGGCCCAGCCGCGGAAGCGGTCGGCGTCGCCGCTGAACCTGTCCAGGTCGCGGGCTATCTGGAGCCAGGCCTCGGAGGCGACGTCCTCGGCGTCGGGCTCACCGACGAGCGTCCGGACGTATCCGAGCAACCGCGGGTGCACCGCGCGGTACACAGTCCGGAACGCGGTCTCGTCCCCGTCCTGTGCCGCAAGCACCGCGGCCGTCAGCTCCGCGTCGTCCCCCAGCACCGCGCCCCTCTTGCGCACCGATCCGGTCGTACGCCGTGTCCGGGGCCACACAGCCCTGGCAGTCCGGCGCGAATGGCACGTTACGGCGTGAAACCGCTCTGCGTCCATGTGCGACGGAGGGAGATGGAAGATGCAACTAACTCGTGACGCGGTGCACGGCTGCGGGGTGTGACAGAAAACGGGGCCCCGACGCTGAAGAAAGTACGGGCCGCCGCGCGGCCCGTCCGCGCGACGGCCGGGGCCTCTCCTGTGGGGGGTGGCGGCCCCGGCCGTTGCCTCGGTTCGCCACCCGTCGCGCGTTTCAGCGCCTTCCGGGTTCTTCCGTTCTCGCGCTTCCGCGTTCTTCTACGTTCTTCTGCTTTCTTCTACGTTCTTCCGCGTGCTGCCACGCACCCGCTAGCGCTTCCCGCCCCCGGCCGGGTCCAGTGGGACCGCGTCGGCCGGTCGGCCGGTCTCGACCGGTGGGTCCAGTGGGGTCGGCGGTACGGCCACGGTCGGCAGGTCGAGGGGGGTCGGGTGCACGGACGGGGCGGGGGGCTTCGTGGTGCGGGTGTGGTCGGCGCAGTAGGAGTCGACATGCTGCTCACCACCGGCCGCCTGGACCAGCCGGGCCCAGGCTGTCGCCTCCAGTGCCTCGCCGCGGGCCTCGACCTGTGCGTAGGCGCGGCAGCGGGCCTCCGCGGTGTCGTCGGCCCGGAGCGGGCGGTCGGCGGGGCCGGCTCCGGCGGAGGGCGTGCCGGGGCGGTCGGGGGTGGCCTCGGTGGAGGGAGGGGTGGTGGGCGGGGTGCTGTCGGAGGGGGAGTCCGTGGAGGGGGCCGCAGCCCGGCCGGAGGTGTCCTCGGTGCTGTCGTCGGGGCCGCCGACGGCCGCGTAGGCGACGCCACCGAGGGTCAGACCGGACAGCAGCACGGCGAGCGTGGTGCGCAGCGGCCGGCCGGCCCGCGCCCTGTGGGGCCGCCAGTCGTCACGGCGCCGGGTCCGCGCGTGCCGCGCGCGGCCGCCCCGCGCCGCCCGGAACGCGGCCAGGGCCCGCCGCTCGCCGTCGGAGCCGGGCTCGACACGCCGCAGTGCGACGGCGACGTACTCCTCCAGCGCGGCCGTGTCGATGTGCCCGGTGAAGCCGGAACGGGCGGCGGCAGGGTCGGGTGTCGTGCCGCCGTTCAGCCGCTCGCCCATGCCCGCTTCCGCTTCCATTTCCGCCCCGCTCACCGGTCCACCCGGTCCATCGGGTCCGTCCGTCTCGCCGCCGGTCTGTCGCCGCCGTCGTCGTTCATGTCGACTCACCCAGCGTCCGGGGAGCCTCATCCGTCACACCCAGCTGGCGTGCCAGCCGTTTCAGCCCGCGGTGGGCCGCGGTGCGCACCGCGCCGGGGCGTTTGCCGAGGACGCGGGCGGCCGCGGGCCCGTCGAGGCCCACCACCACGCGCAGCAGCACCGCCTCGGCCTGGTCGGGCGGCAGCGAGCGGACCAGCGCCAGGGCGCGCTCGGTGGAGAGCGACTCCAGTGCCTGCTCGTGCGTGCTGTGCGGGCCGGGCAGCTCGAGCATGTCCTGCTCCAGCGCGCCGCCGCGCGGCCGCACCCGGAGCCGGCGCAGATGGTCCAGCGCCCGGTGCCGGGCGATCGTCGCCGTCCAGCCGCGGAAGCCCGCCCCGTCACCCTTGAACCGCCCGAGATCGCGGGCGATCTCCAGCCAGGCGTCGGAGGCCACGTCCTCGGCGTCGTCGCCGACGAGCCCGCGCAGATACCCGAGCAGTCCCGGCTGCACCAGCCGGTAGGCGACCGCGAAGGCGGCCTCGTCGCCGTTCTGGGCCCGGGCGACCGCCGCGCCCAGCTCCCCGTCGTACGCCTGCACGCGCCGGGGTTCCCCTCCCTGGCCCAAGACCGTCCTCGTTCGCACCGGATTGCCTGCGGGACCACGCCGTACGACTCCGTTGTCGGTACTGACGCCCCCCGTCTCATCAGCGCCGGGGTTCACAGAAGTGTCACAGCTGTGCACCTGCCCCCGGAAACGGGCGGTTGCGGTGAGGGGCGGGCCCGGTCCGTCTACCCGCCCGCCGTCGCGTCCCGGCACAGCAGTCGCAGGGAGCCGTGGCCGGTGAAGCAGCGCCGGGCCTCGTCGATGGGGTCCCACAGTCGGCCGTCGGGGGTGCGGACCCAGTGGTCGCCGCCGGTCGCCCACCACTCGCCGCCGGCCTGCCGGACGACCACCTCACCGGCGTACGCCCCGAGCCCGCGCAGCACGTGCTCCATGGCGGCGTACGGCGGGTCCTCGCGCCGCAGCTCCTCGATCAGCCGGTCGACGCGCCACAGGCTCTGCGCCGAGTAGTCCAGGCGCAGCCGCGCGCCCTCCCGCATCGTCGCCACCGCGTCGGCCGCCCAGCGGACGGGCTTCGCGGCGGCCTGGGGCCTGGTCTCCTGATGTGTCGTCGTCACATAGGCAAGAGCGACGTGACAAGCGGTTTCGTCACTGTGTTCCGGCCGGTTTCCGGGACCGGCGCAGGATTGCCCCGCCTCCCCCGCAGCACGGTCACAGGATCCGCCGCCGGTGGGGGTTTCTCAGCCCTGCTGCCGGGTACGGCGCGACACCACGGCGCGCAGCACGCGGCGGCCCTCCGTGGAGACGTCCAGCGCCCGGCGCAGCCCCGACGGGCCGTGGCCGGCGAGCAGTTCCAGGACAGTGATCTGGCGGCGCAGTTCGGCGGCGACGAGCGGCGACATGCCCTCGGTACGGCCCGCGCGGTGCGCGTCGACCTCGCCGGTGTCCTCGGCCGGGTCGAGCAGCCGGTGTATCTGCAGCGAGGCGACCGAGCAGGCGTCCGCCCACACCCGCACCTCGGCGGCCGAGCGCGCCGCGGGGGCGGCGTCCAGCATCCGCCGGGCGAGCAGCGCGGCCTCGTCGGCGCCGGTGTCCGGGGCGTCCAGCTTGTCGCGCGTCTGCTCCAGCAGGTCGCCCCAGGCGGCCGGGTCGCCGCCGTCGGCGAGGTTGGCCCACAAAGGGCGCAGCAGCTCGTCGTCGCCGCCCAGCAGCGGCACGCACCGATCCAAACAAGCCAGCCCGCTGGCGGCCAGTCCGCGCTCATCGGCCTGCGCGATCAGTTCCACCAGACTCATGCACGCCTCCCTCGACGGGGCGCCATCCGTTACGGAGCCCGCACTTTTCCTTTCTGCGCGTGACGGCCCGGTTCTGTCACAGGGGGACCGCGCCGAGCCGCCCGAGCAGCCGGAAGAGAAGGTTTTCGGCCAGGCCTCCCTCGGGGAGTCGGCGCGCTCAGCCCACCTTGTCGGCGAGGGCCCGGAACTCGGGCCAGCTCAGCACCGGCGGGTCCGGGTCCCACAGCTTCTGGACGGTGGCCCGCAGCGGCATCCGGATGCCGGCCGCGACCTGTTCCTGGGTCTGGGAGCGGGGCAGGTCGCCCCACACGGCGAAGGAGCCGCCGAGGATCTGGGCGTCGTAGCGGGCGGGGACGGGATCGGTGCCGCGCAGGACGCGCGGGGTCCACTGCTCGTAGATCCGCTCGCCGGTGGGATAGACGAAGGTCTGCGGCTCACCGAGGACGTAGTACAGGAACTCGTCGTTGTAGTTGACGACCTTGCGGCCCGCCTCCAGATAGCCGGCGGGCTCCCGGGCGCCGATCTCCTTGCCGGTCCAGTAGGCGACCTGGATGTCCCGGTCGGGCGGGAAGGTGGTGGAGCGGTAGAAGCCGTCGTTCCAGGCGAGCGGGGTGCGGCCGAGCGCCCGGACGGTGTCGGCGCGGTCGTTGAGCCACCCGGTGGCCAGGTCGGCGATGCCCGCGTCGGGGCCGTAGGACTCCCGGGCGTCCGTGGCGAGCTGCGGGTAGGAGCCCTCGGGGTCGGACACCATCAGCGCGAGGTACTCGTCGCCGCCCAGATGCCAGGGCCCGCCGGGGAACAGCTCCGCGTACTCGCCGAGCAGGTCGTCGACGATCTCGGCGGCGTCCGGGTCGGAGATGTCGACCGCGCCGCGCGCGGCCACGCCCTGCACATCGCGCAGCTTCAGCTCGGGGTGCGCGTCGAGGACCGCGCCCAGATGGCCGGGCGAGTCGATCTCGGGCACCACGGTGATGTGCCGGCTCGCGGCGAGGCGGACGATCCGCCGGACCTGCGCCTTGGTCAGATGCTCCCGCGAGACGATCTCGGGGTGGGTGTCCGACTGGATACGGAAGCCCTGGTCGTCGGAGAAGTGCAGACCGAGCTGGTTGAACTTCAGGTCGCCCAGCTCACGGACCCGGTCCTCGATCCAGTCGGCGCTGTAGGGCTTGCGCGCGATGTCCAGCATCAGCGCGCGCACCGGCTTGGCGGGCTCGTCCCGCACCACGCCCTCGGGCGCCGTTCCCCCGCCGCGCACCTCCTGCTTCAGCGTGCGCGTCCCGTAGAAGACTCCCGCCTCGGCCGGCCCGCTGATGGTGACGCGCCCGCCGCGCACGGTCATGGCGTACGACTCCGGGTCCGCGCCCTCGTCGCCGTTCAGCGCGAGCCGTACGTCCCCTTCGCGTACGTCGCCGCGCTCGCCGGCGTACGTCAGCCCCAGCTCGCCGGCGATCAGCCGCCCCTCGTCGCCGAGCTCGGCGTCGCTGACGACCACGCGGTACGACGGCCGCGGGCGCCAGCCGGGTCCGCGGGCGGAGGTGTGCTCGCGCACGGCGGGGATGGTGCGCGGGGCCTCGGACATCGGGTAGCTGCGGGTGGGGCTGGGCGTCGGACTCGGCGAGGGTCCGGTGCGCGCGCCGGGGCTCGCGCTCGGGGAGGCCACGGACGAGCCGCCGCCGTCTCCGCCGGAGGCCCACAGCCCCACACCCACTCCGAAGGCCACGACCGCGCCGCCGATGATCAGCGCCCGCCGCCGCACGTTCCGCTCCGCTCGCCCCGACCGGCTCGCCGGTGGGCGCCTGTGCTGGCTCACGCGGCCAACCTACGACCGTCGGGCGCCTGCGTTGTCCACCACACGTTCCGAAACTCTCTCGTCCGGGTGAAATTCGAGCATCCGTCGACACGGCATGAGCACGCTCTTATAACGTGGCGGCACATCTCTCACACAATCCCCTGCCGAAACGTGACTCGTCTCCTTCCCGAGCAGACCCGCGCCACGCCGTCCCCGCTGCAGCGCTTCAACACGCTCTCTGCCGCCGAGGCCCGGCACGCCCTGCTGTCCTGCCTGCGCAGCCTGCGCTGGGCCGACCGCATCACCGCCCACCGCCCCTACCCCGACCTCGACGCCCTCCTGGCCGCCGCGGACGAGGCCGCGTACGACCTGACGCCGTCGGACCTGGCGGAGGCGCTGGCCGCCGAGACCCTGCCGACCCTGCCGGAGAACACCTACGGGGCGGCCCATATGGCACTGAGCGCCGCCCGCGCGGCGTACGAGGCCAGATTCGGACACGCGTTCGTCATCTGTCTGGATGACACCCCCGCCTCGGAGACCCTTGACCGCACCCTCGAGGAAATCCGCTCACGCCTGGCGAACGACCCCGAAGAGGAACGCGTCCTGGCGGCGGAGGAACTCCGTCGACTGGCGAAGGGACGGTTGGTCAGCATGCTCAGGGGCGCGGGGAACTGCGCGATCAGCCCGAAACAGCCCGCACCCGGCAGATAACAGAACAATGCACCACAGATGCCGAAATACTCACCCATCCGCGTGCCACTTTGATCACACCGCAAGGCCCCGGGTCAGCCCAGCGGCAGCGCGTCGCTACGATGCTGGGGGCCGGTGGACCGTACCCGGCCGGGCCCGACCGACAGAGAAGCCGGCGCGGCCCTAGTCCCCGCTCCCGGAGGGTTCTTCCGTGCCGGCTGGAACGCTGTACCGCGGCCGGGAAGGAATGTGGTCCTGGGTGGCTCACCGAGTCACCGGCGTCCTCATCTTCTTCTTCCTGTTCGTCCATGTCCTGGACACCGCTCTCGTGCGTGTCTCCCCCGAGGACTACGACAAGGTCGTAGCCACGTACAAGACGCCGATCGTCGCGCTGCTGGAGTACGGCCTCGTCGCCGCCATCCTCTTCCACGCGCTCAACGGCCTGCGCGTCATCGCCGTCGACTTCTGGTCGAAGGGCCCCCGCTACCAGAAGCAGATGCTCTGGACCGTCGTAGGCATCTGGGTCGTGCTCATGGCCGGTGCCCTGTACCCGGTCCTCGGCCACGCCGCTCGTGAACTGTTCGGGAGCTGACGCGCATGTCCACGACTGAAACCAAGGCTTCCGGCATCGGTCCGGTGGAGGGCGCGGGCGCGTCCGTCTACAGCGTCGACAACCCGGCGCCGTACATCGAGGCCCCCCGCAAGCGCACCAAGAAGACCCCCCGGTCCACCCGCGGCAACTTCGAGATGGCCGCGTGGCTGTTCATGCGCCTGTCCGGTGTGGTCCTGGTCGTCCTGGTCCTCGGCCACCTGCTGATCCAGCTCGTGCTGGACGGCGGCGTCTCCAAGATCGGCTTCGCCTTCGTGGCGGGCCGCTGGGCGTCCCCGTTCTGGCAGGTCTGGGACCTGCTGATGCTGTGGCTGGCGATGCTGCACGGCGCCAACGGCCTGCGCACGGTCATCAACGACTACGCGGAGCGCGCGAACACCCGGCTGTGGCTGAAGGGCCTGCTCTACACCGCCACGGTGTTCACCATCCTGCTGGGCACGCTGGTGATCTTCACCTTCGACCCGAACATCCGCTAGGCACGGGGCTGCGAGAAACATGAAGATCCACAAGTACGACACCGTCATCGTCGGCGCCGGTGGCGCGGGCATGCGCGCGGCCATCGAGTCGACGAAGCGCAGCCGCACCGCGGTCCTGACCAAGCTCTACCCCACCCGCTCCCACACGGGCGCCGCGCAGGGCGGCATGGCCGCGGCGCTGGCCAACGTGGAGGAGGACAACTGGGAGTGGCACACCTTCGACACGGTCAAGGGCGGTGACTACCTGGTCGACCAGGACGCCGCGGAGATCCTGGCGAAGGAGGCCATCGACTCGGTCCTCGACCTGGAGAAGATGGGCCTGCCGTTCAACCGCACCCCGAACGGCACGATCGACCAGCGCCGCTTCGGCGGTCACAGCCGTAACCACGGCGAGGCCCCGGTCCGCCGGTCCTGCTACGCCGCCGACCGTACCGGTCACATGATCCTCCAGACGCTGTACCAGAACTGCGTCAAGGAGGGCGTGGAGTTCTTCAACGAGTTCTACGTCCTGGACCAGCTGATCACCGAGGTCGACGGCGTCAAGAAGTCCGCCGGTGTGGTCGCCTACGAGCTGGCCACCGGTGAGATCCACATCTTCCAGGCGAAGGCCGTCATCTACGCCTCCGGCGGCTGCGGCAAGTTCTTCAAGGTGACGTCCAACGCGCACACCCTGACCGGTGACGGCCAGGCGGCCGTCTACCGTCGCGGTCTGCCGCTGGAGGACATGGAGTTCTTCCAGTTCCACCCGACCGGCATCTGGCGCATGGGCATCCTGCTGACGGAGGGCGCCCGTGGTGAGGGCGGCATCCTCCGCAACAAGGACGGCGAGCGCTTCATGGAGAAGTACGCGCCGGTCATGAAGGACCTCGCGTCCCGTGACGTCGTGTCCCGCTCCATCTACACGGAGATCCGTGAGGGCCGCGGCTGCGGTCCCGAGGGCGACCACGTCTACCTCGACCTCACGCACCTGCCGCCGGAGCAGCTGGACGCCAAGCTGCCGGACATCACCGAGTTCGCGCGGACCTACCTCGGTATCGAGCCCTACACGGACCCGATCCCGATCCAGCCGACCGCGCACTACGCGATGGGCGGCATCCCGACGAACGTCGAGGGTGAGGTCCTCGCGGACAACACCACCGTCGTGCCGGGCCTGTACGCCGCCGGTGAGGTCGCCTGTGTCTCCGTGCACGGCGCCAACCGTCTGGGCACCAACTCGCTGCTGGACATCAACGTGTTCGGCAAGCGCGCGGGCATCGCCGCCGCCGAGTACTCGCAGAAGGCCGACTTCGTCGAGCTGCCGGAGAACCCGGAGTCCCTCGTCGTCGAGCAGATCGAGCGGCTGCGCAACTCCACGGGCACCGAGCGGGTGGCGACGCTGCGCCGCGAGCTGCAGGAGACCATGGACGCCAACGTCATGGTGTTCCGCACCGAGCAGACGATCAAGACGGCCGTCGAGAAGATCGCCGAGCTGCGCGAGCGGTACAAGAACGTGGCGATCCAGGACAAGGGCCGGCGGTTCAACACGGACCTGCTGGAGGCCATCGAGCTGGGCAACCTGCTGGACCTGGCCGAGGTCATGGCGGTCTCCGCCCTGGCCCGCAAGGAGTCCCGCGGCGGTCACTACCGCGAGGACTACCCGAACCGCGACGACGTCAACTTCATGCGTCACACGATGGCGTACCGCGAGGTCGGCGCCGACGGGTCGGAAACCGTCCGTCTCGACTACAAGCCGGTCGTCCAGACCCGCTACCAGCCGATGGAGCGTAAGTACTGATGGCTACCCCTGTTCTGGACAAGGTCGAGGCGGAGTCCGCGGCCTCCCCGTACATCACGGTCACCTTCCGGGTCCGCCGGTTCAACCCGGAGGTCTCGGCCGAGGCGACCTGGGAAGACTTCCAGCTGGAGATCGACCCGAAGGAGCGCGTCCTCGACGGCCTCCACAAGATCAAGTGGGACCTCGACGGCACGCTGACGTTCCGCCGCTCCTGCGCGCACGGCATCTGCGGCTCCGACGCCATGCGGATCAACGGCAAGAACCGCCTGGCGTGCAAGACGCTGATCAAGGACATCAACCCCGAGAAGCCGATCACGGTCGAGCCCATCAAGGGCCTGACGGTCCTGAAGGACCTCGTGGTCGACATGGAGCCGTTCTTCCAGGCGTACCGGGACGTGATGCCCTTCCTGATCACGAAGGACACCAACGAGCCGACGCGGGAACGCCTGCAGACGGCGGAGGACCGCGAGCGCTTCGACGACACGACGAAGTGCATCCTCTGCGCGGCCTGCACCTCCTCGTGCCCGGTCTTCTGGAACGACGGCCAGTACTTCGGCCCGGCGGCCATCGTCAACGCGCACCGCTTCATCTTCGACTCGCGTGACGAGGCCGGCGAGCAGCGCCTGGAGATCCTCAACGACAAGGACGGCGTGTGGCGCTGCCGCACGACCTTCAACTGCACGGACGCCTGCCCGCGCGGCATCGAGGTCACCAAGGCGATCCAGGAGGTCAAGCGAGCGCTGATCACGCGCCGCTACTGACCCCGGCTTCGGCCGCCTGACACGAAGGGCCCCGCTTTCCCGATTCGCACCGGGGGGCGGGGCCCTTGTGCGTCCGCAGTTCGTTGCGCCGGCCGCGGACCGCCGCCAGAGGACCATCAGCCACCCACCAGCGGCACGAGCTTCAGGAACGTGACCTCGGTGCCGGACCCGAGCTCTGCTTCCCATGCCGCCGACCGTACGAGGCACCACTGACAATGCCGGGTTCTCGGCGACCGGACACCTAGTCTGATGGCATGTCAGATGACGAGTCGTACGAACTGCTCGGGTTCGACAACGTGCTGCTGCCGGTCGGGGATCTCGGTGAGGCGGTGGCGTTCTACGAGCGGGCCGGGTTCGCGGTGGGCTTCCGGATCGACGAGGCCGGGATCGCGTCGCTGAAGGTCGGCGGGGAGACGCCGGGGATTCTGCTGCGGGTGGAGGACGAGCTGGGGCACCGGCCGCCGCCGTGGCACTCGGCGCAGGTCTGGCTGGAGGTGCCGGACGCGCGCGTGGCGGCGCGGGCGCTGCGGGCCGCGGGGATCGCGCCGCTCGACGAGCCCGCCTCGGTGGCCACGGGCTGGACGGTGGAGATCGCCGACCCGTGGGGCAACGTCATCGGGTTCACCGACTACACCAAGCGGCCGGAGCTGGGCCGCAGACCGTGACGCAGGTCTCCCCACTCCACGCGCTATTGCGTTGAACGCGTTCAAAACCAGGTCTACAGTCTTCCCTGGCAGCGTTTTGAACGCGTTCAAGAAGGGGGAGACCATGGACCGCACGGTCATCGCCTATGTCATCTATCTGGTCGTCAGCATCACCCTCACGGTGTGGGTGGCCCGCACGCTCAGCCACAACGGGCGGGTCTTCCTCGCCGACGTCCTGCGCGGCAACGAAGAGCTCGCCGACGCCGTCAACCGCCTTCTGGTGGTGGGCTTCTACCTGGTGAACCTGGGCTTCGTCGCGCTCTTCATGACGGACAGCGGAGACGTCTCCGACACCCGCGGCATCTTCGAGAACCTGTCGGCCAAGCTCGGCGTGGTGCTGCTGGTGCTCGGCATCATGCACCTGGGCAACGTCTACATCCTCAACCGGATCCGGCGCCGGGGCGCGATGGAGCGCGAGCAGGTGCCGCCGGTCGCGCCGCAGGGCTGGACGGCCCAGGCATGAGCACGGCGCCGACCGTCCAGGACCGGGCCGCCGCCGCGCGCGTCCCGGTCCGCCGGCTCACCGTCCTCTACGACGCCGAGTGCGCGTTGTGCGCCCATGTGCGCGACTGGCTCGCCCGGCAGCGGCAGTTGGTACCGCTGGAGCTGATCCCGGCCGGCTCGGCCGAGGCCCGCGCGCGCTTCCCCGGCCTCGACCATGCCGGCACCCTCGACGACATCACCGTCGTGGGCGACACCGGTCAGCTCTGGCAGGGCGCGGCCGCCTGGGTCGTCGTCCTGTGGGCTCTGCGCGAACACCGGCCGCTGGCCCACCGCTTGAGCGGCCCCTCCGGGATGCGCCTCGCCAAGGGCGCGGCCCTGGCGGCGGCGAAGTGGCGGGACGGACGGTGGGGCCGCGACCAGCAGGGCCGCGAGGTGTACCGGCGGACCGACGGGTGGTCGTACGACCCGTCGTGGGGCTGGAGGTACACGGGGCCGGGGTGCGAGGGCGGGGCCTGCGCGCAGTAGGGCCTTCTTCGGGTCAGTTGGCGTTGTGACACCCGCTGGGCATGCGCCTCCCACCGAAGGTGTTCGCGTGAGAGGCATACCGCCTGCAACATGACCGGCGGCGCGAGCGGCGGCCCCTGGTTCAGCCAGTTCGACGAGGCGACCGGCGCCGGCCTGCTGTCCTCGGTGAACAGCTTCACGTACAACTTCCTGCCCAACCGCATGTACGGGCCGTACTTCGGCACCGACGCGCAGAACCTCTACCAGGCGGCGCAGTCCTCCTGATCCGTACTGGCTAGGCTCGCTCCGTGCCCTCGAAGAACGATCCCCCGAAGAACGACAGCCCCGAACCCAGCAAGTCCGAGCAGACCCGCGCGCTGATCCTGGAGACGGCCATGCGGCTGTTCCAGGAGCGGGGCTACGACAAGACCACCATGCGGGCCATCGCCAAGGAGGCCGGGGTCTCCGTCGGGAACGCGTACTACTACTTCGAGGGCAAGGAGCACCTGATCCAGGGCTTCTACGACCGGATCGCCGCCGAGCACCAGGCGGCGGTCCGGGAGGTCCTGGCCCGGGAGACCGACCTGGAGGCGCGCCTCGCGGGCGTGCTGAAGGCCTGGCTGGACGTCGCCACGCCGTACCACGAGTTCGCCGTCCAGTTCTTCAAGAACGCCGCCGACCCCGACAGCCCCCTGAGCCCCTTCTCCCCGGAGTCGGAGCACGCGCGCGTGGAGGCGATCAGCGTCCACCGGGAGGTGCTGAGGGGCGCGACGAAGACCAAGGTCCCGGACGAGCTGCGGGACATCCTCCCCGAACTGATGTGGCTCTCCCAGATGGGCCTGGTCCTGTACTGGATCTTCGATCGCACGGCCGGGCGGGAGCGCAGCTACAAGCTGGCCGAGCGGGGCGCCCGTCTCACCGCCCGCGGCGTCTCCCTGGCCCGCTTCCGCGTGCTGCGCCCGCTCGTGCGCGAGGTGCACGAGCTGTTCACCGACTTCCTGCCGGGGATGACCCGGATGGTGCCGGACCCGGCGGGCAAGGGGCCCACCGGGCGCGGCGACGGGTGAGGGCCGGTCAGATCCAGGTCAGGCGCCACAGACGGAACACGCCCGTGCCGTCGGAGAGGTACTGGCCGCCGCCGACGTCCACGCTGGCGACGACGTACTCCTTGCCCTGCCACAGCGGGATGACCGGCACGTCCTCGGCGATCGTCTGCTGAAGGTCCTTGAAGTCGTCGGCGACCTGGCCGCGGTCGGCGTAGCGCTGGGTCGCCTGGATCAGCGCGTCGACCTCCTTGGAGGAGTAGCCGGTGTTCATGGTGCCGTCGGTGCCGACCAGCGGGGCGCCGAAGGTGTCCGCGTCGGGGTAGTCGGCGACCCAGCCGACGGCGTACGCGTCGAGCCGGCCGCCCGCCCACTGCTTCTGGAAGTCGGTCCACTCGTAGCCCTTGAGCGTGACCTGGAACAGGCCGTCCTTCTCCAGCTGCCGTTCGATCGCCTTGGCCTCGGCCTCCGCGGCGCCGCGTCCCTTGCCGTAGCCGTAGGTGAAGCGGACCGGGAGGTCCACGCCGGCCTCGGTGAGCAGGGCGCGGGCCTTGGCGGCGCTCTGCTCGGGGTAGGTGTCGAAGAAGGACGTGGTGTGACCGAGGATGCCGGCCGGGATCAGCGAGTAGAGGGGGTCGACCGTCCCGTCGTAGACGTTGACGGCGAGGTCCTCGCGGCTGATCAGCCAGGCCATGGCCTGCCGGACGCGCACGTCGTGCAGCGCCCTGCCCTTGCGGGTGTTGAGGTACAGGTTGCGGGTCTCGGAGCCGTCGGCCTCGGAGACCCGCATGTCCGGGTCGCTCGCGGACAGCGCGGACAGCACCTTCGGCGGCAGCTGGCGCGCGGCCACGTCGATCCGCTTGCCCTTCCAGGCCTGGTCCAGCGCCTCGGAGTCGCCGAAGTAGCGCAGCTCGACCGGCTTGCCGGTCTCCTTCAGCGCGCCGCGGTAGTCGTCGTTGGGCGTGAGGACCGCGCGGCTGCCCTTGGTGTACGAGGTCAGCTCGTACGGTCCCGTGCCGTCGACGGCGTCGTCCTCGCGCAGGGCGTCGGCCGGGTACTTGGTGCTGTCGACGATCGCGCCCGCGCCGGTGGCCACCTTGAACGGGAAGGTGGCGTCCGAGGAGGACAGCCGGAATGTCACCGTACGGCCGTCCGCGTCGACGGACTTCAGCGTGGTGAACAGCGACGCGGGGCCGACGTCCGAGTCGATCGTGCGCAGCCGGTCGAAGGAGAACTTCACGTCCTTCGCGGTCATCTCGCGCCCGCTGGGGAACTTCAGGCCCTCGCGCAGCGTGCAGCGGTAGGTGCGCAGGTCCGTGCCGGCGAAGTCGCACTCCTCCGCCGCGTCCGGCACAGGTTCGGCGCCGCCCGGCTCGAAGGTCAGCAGTGACTGGAACACGTTGCTGAACAGGGCCCACGATCCGGCGTCGTACGCCCCCGCCGGGTCGAGCGACGTCACGGCGTCCGTGGTGCCGACCGCGATGGCGTCGTCCCTGTCGTCCTGTAGCGGCAGCAACTGCCAGCCACCCACTCCCGCAGCCGCCACGACCAGCAGCGACACGAGAATCCGCATGCGAACCGAGCGCACCGGTTCCCCTCCCCAGGCAACACGAAGCCACCTCCCCAGTGGCCGGGCTCAATCAACCACACGGGCCTGAGCGGGCGGAAGAGTGATCTGGGAAGTTGAGGAAGAAATTGTCGCGAGTCGTTACGGGAACGTTTCCCAGGCGGTTCTCGGCCAAAGTTCGGCGCGGTGTCCCCCACCAGGTCCGGGACGCCGTCAGGCCTGCTTGGACGCCAGTTCCACGACCGTGATGTCCGAGGGCGCGCCCACGCGCGTGGGCGGCCCCCACGCGCCCGCGCCGCGGGAGACGTACAACTGCGTGTCGCCGTAGCGGTCCAGGCCCGCCAGCGTCGGGTTCGCCGCACCGGCGATGAGGTTGCCGGGGAAGAGCTGGCCGCCGTGGGTGTGGCCGGAGAGCTGGAGGTCGACGCCGTGCTCGACGGCCTCGTGGATCTGCACCGGCTGATGGGCGAGCAGCACGCACGCGCGCGTACGGTCGCGGTCGCCCAGGGCGCGCGCGAAGTCGGGGCCCTGGCCCTCGCTCTCGCCGGCGATGTCGTTGACGCCGGCGAGGTCGAAGTACGGCAGTTCGGTGCGGGAGTTCTCCAGCGGGCGCATCCCGAGCCGCCGTACCTCCTCGATCCACTGGCCGGCGCCGGAGAAGTACTCGTGGTTTCCGGTGACGAAATACGCCCCGTGCCGCGCTTCGAGCCCGGCGAGCGGGGCCGCGGCCGGACCGAGGTCGGCCACGCTGCCGTCGACGAGGTCGCCGACCACCGCGATCAGGTCGGGCTGGGTGGAGTTGATGGTGTCGACGACCTTCTGCGCGAAACCGCGGCCGAGGACGGGGCTGAGGTGGATGTCGCTGACGACCGCGATCCGGAAGCCGTGCGCGGCCCGCGGGAGTCTGGCCAGCGGCACGGTGACCCGCTTCACGCCGGGGCCGCGCAGCACGCCGTACGTGCCGTATCCGACGGTTCCGACGGCGGCCGCGGCTGCGGCTCCGGCGACGACGCGGGAGACGAACAGGCGGCGGGAGGGCGCCGGGGCCTCGGGCGCGGTCACCGGCTCGGGCTCGGGTCCACGCGGCGGCGCGCCGACCGTCGCGGGTTCCGGTTCCGTGCGTCGTACGGGCACCTCGGGCGTACGGCGTTCCAGCGCGCGTCGCAGCAGCGGCCGTACGGCCTCGCCCACGACCACGGCCAGCAGGAGGTATATGGCGAGCGCCATCCACAGGAAGCCCGGCCAGGCCAGGGTCCGCTGGAGCCAGAACGGCGCCTGCGTGCGCTCGGCCACCAGCGCGCCGATGCACAGCGCCCAGCCGCCCGCGATCAGGACCGCACCCGCCCGGCGCACCCAGCCGGGGCCTGCGGTGGTGTCCCGGAACAGGCGGCGCCACAGGTACCAGTTGGCGACGATCATGACGCCGAGTGCGAGCAGTGCGAAGACGATGATCACGCTGTCGTGCCCCTGATCCGGTTGTGGGTGAGATCGATGAGGTCTCTATGAGGTTCGGCGCAGTGCGCGCAGACCGCGCAACCCGATGCCCCCGACGACCGTCCCCAATACGAAGGAGACGACGGCCAGCAGCAGGTGCACCCAGAAGTACGCCGTCGGGTCGCCGTCCTCGAAGGCGAGCCCGCTGCCGTCCTTGACGAGGTTCTTGACGAAAGTGATCCAGATGACCCAGCTCCAGACCCCGAACGCGAGCAGGAACCAGGAGACGGGGCGGCTGAGTTTCATGGCTCCAGTATCGCCGCCGGCCGGTGGGTTCCTCGGCCGGGGTGGGGAGGCGGGCGGGACATCGTCTTCCCGTGCATGTACTTTCTCGGTCGTGCCCGCACCCAAGAAGACCGTCAGGCGATCCCTGCTGGTCACCTCCGCCGCCCTGCTGTCCCTGCCGCTGGCCGCGCCCGCCGCCGTGGCCGCGCCGAAGCCGTCGCCGAGCCCCTCGGTGAGCCCTTCGGCCACCCCTCCGGCGGACATGTCGAAGGTCGGCGGCGCCCGGCTCGGCGAACCCGGCACCCAGGTGGAGCTGGCGCCCGGTGTCCCGGTGCTGCCCAAGGGCATCACCGCGCGGTCGTGGATCGTGGCCGACGCGGAGTCCGGTGAGGTGCTCGCCGCGCACAACGCGCACTGGCGGCTCGCCCCGGCCAGCACGCTGAAGATGCTGTTCGCGGACACGCTGCTGCCGAAGTTCCCGCGCACCGACCGGCACAAGGTGGTGCCCTCCGACCTCGCGGGCGTCGGCGCCGGCTCCAGCATGGTCGGCATAAAGGAGGACGAGACCTACTCCGTCCACGACCTGTGGCTCGGGGTGTTCCTGCGCTCCGGCAACGACGCCGTGCACGTGCTGTCCGCGATGAACGGCGGCGTCGACGCCACCGTCGCCGAGATGAACCGGCACGCCGAGGAGCTCCAGGCCCTGGACACCAACGTGGTCAGCCCGGACGGCTACGACGCCCCGGGGCAGGTCTCCTCCGCGTACGACCTGACGCTGTTCGCCCGTTCCGGGCTGCAGAAGAAGGACTTCCGCGAGTACTGCTCGACCGCGCGGGCGAAATTCCCCGGCGAGACGACCAAGAACAAGAAGGGCAGGCTCGTCCGGCCCTCCTTCGAGATCCAGAACACCAACCGGCTGCTGACGGGCGACTACGACATCTCCCAGTACCGGGGCATCGCGGGCGTGAAGAACGGCAACACCACCAACGCGGGCGCCACCTTCACCGGTGTCGCCGAGCGGGGCGGCAAGGTGCTGCTGGTCACGGTGATGAACCCGGCGAAGGACGACCACAACGAGGTCTACAAGGAGACCGCCCGGCTCTTCGACTGGGGCTTCCGCGCGGCCGGCAAGGTGCAGCCGGTCGGTGAGCTGGTGCCGCCGAAGGGCGCGGCGGGGGCGGGTGCCCAGCCCGGCGCGAACGCCTCCGGCGAGGCGGGCGGCGGCTCGGGGGACGGCTCCGGTTCGGGAACGGACAGCGGGTCCGGCTCGGGCGCCGGCAAGCAGGCGGCCGTCGGCGCGGCGGCCGACGGCGGCTCGGGCGGGGTGGGTGTCGCCCTGGCGATCACGGGCGGGGTGCTGGCGCTGCTGGCGGCCGGAGTGTTCCTGGTCAACCGCCGCTGGCCGCTGCCGGACCTGGTGCGCCGTCGTCGCTGAGCTGCTGTTCTTCTCCCCGTTCCCGTTCCCGTTCCCGTTCCCGTTCCCGTTCCGGTTCCAGCTCCTGCTCTTTGCTCTGCGTCGCCGTCCAGGCGGCGCAGAACAGCACCAGTTTCGACGTGAGGTTGATCCACAGCAGCAGGGCGACGGGGACGCCGAACGCGCCGTACATGCTCTTCGCGGCGATGCCCTGGATGTAGCCGCTGAGCAGCAGCTTCAGCAGCTCGAAGCCGACCGCGCCGATCAGCGCGGCGACCAGCAGACGGCGGCGCTCCGGTTCGACGCCCGGCAGCAGGGTGAGGACGTAGAGGAGGACCAGGAAGTCGGCCAGCACCGCGACGGCGAACGCGGCGAGGTACAGCAGGACGCTGCCGATCCCGCCCCGCTCGATGCCCAGCCGGTCGACGATCCAGCCCACCAGTGCCGAGGCGACCGTGGAGGCGCCCAGGGTCACCAGCAGGGCGCCGCCCAGGCCGAACAGCACCCCGGCGTCCTTGGCCTTGCTCAGGATCGGGTTCTCCTCGCTGTCCGGCAGCTCCCACACCGCGCGCAGACAGTCGCGCATCTGGCCGACCCAGCCGATGCCGGTGAACAGCAGCACGGCGCCGGCGATGAGGCCGACCGTGCCGGCGTTGTCGACCAGGGCGCCGATGTCCAACTGGTCGGAGATCCCGGGCACCTGGTCGGCGATCTTGCCCTCCAGCTCCCGCTGGCCGTCCTTGTCGAGGGCCGCCGCGGCGATCGCGGCGGCCACCGTCAGCAGCGGGAAGAGCGCGACGAAGCTCACGAACGTCATCGCGGCCGCCAGCCGCGTCCACTTCACCCGGTCCAGCCGTTCGTACGACCGCCAGGCGTGCGTTGCCGTCAGCCGGTTGAACGCCGGTCCGACGACGGGGAGCTTCTTCAGCCAGTCCATGATCCGACTCTGCCCTCCGCGCGGGAGACCGATGTGTGCGAGTACCCCAAAAGCGCAGGGATTTCGTCCGCCATTTCGGGGAGCGGGGGGATGTTCTCGAACCGGTCGGGCACCTTGAGGCACTACGGTCGCCGACATGCACGCTGTCGTGAAGGACGCCCCTGGTCTGCCCCAGTCCCTGCTCGTCCTCGGCGGTACGTCCGAGATCGCGCTGGCCGTCACCCGCCGTCTGATCGCCCGCCGCACCCGTACGGTGTGGCTCGCCGGACGCCCTTCCCCGGCCCTGGAGGCGGCCGCCGAGAGCCTGCGCGTGCTCGGCGCCGACGCGCGTACGGTCGCCTTCGACGCGCTCGACCCCGACAGCCACGAGGCCGTGCTCGGCAAGGTGTTCGCCGAGGGCGACATCGACATGGTGCTGGTCGCCTTCGGAGTCCTGGGCGACCAGGCGCGCGACGAGCGCGAACCGGCCGCCGCGGTGCGCGTCGCGCAGACCAACTACACCGGCGCCATCTCGGCCGGCCTGATCGCCGCCGGCGCCCTGCAGGACCAGGGCCACGGCTCCCTGGTCGTGCTCTCCTCCGTCGCCGCCGAACGCGCCCGTCGCGCCGACTTCATCTACGGCTCCAGCAAGGCCGGCCTGGACTCCTTCGCCCAGGGCCTGGGCGACGCCCTGCACGGCACCGGCGTGCACGTCATGGTCGTACGCCCCGGATTCGTGCGGACGAAGTCGACGTACGGCCGTGTCGAGGCTCCGCTGTCCACCACCGCGGAGGAGGTGGCGACGGCCGTCGAACTGGGGCTGCGGCGGCGCTCGGAGACGGTGTGGGTGCCGGGGGCGCTGCGGGTGGTGATGGCGGCGGTACGGCACCTGCCGCGCGGGGTGTTCCGGCGGCTGCCGCTGTGACCCGCGCGCGGGTGGGTCAGTGCGCGGGCAGGGAGCCCTGCTCGAGCGAGGCCGCGCCGGCCTGCTGCGGCACGACGGAACCGCCGAAGAGGTAGTCGCGCAGCTTGCGCCACACGCCGTCCGGGCCCTGCTCGTAGAGCGCGAAGCCGGTGCAGGGCCAGGCGGCCTCGTAGTCGGCGAGTTCCTCGAACGCGCGGTCCATGGACGGCTCGTCGATGCCGTGCGCCACGGTGACGTGCGGGTGGTACGGGAACTGCAGCTCGCGCGCGACAGGGCCGGAGGCGTCGCGCACCTGCTGCTGGAGCCGGGCACACTCCTCGGCGCCCTCGACGACGTTGACGAACACCACCGGCGACAGCGGCCGGAAGGTGCCGGTGCCGGACAGCCGCATGGGGAAGGGGCGGCCGGCCGCGGCGACACCCGTCAGGTGCGCCTCGACGGCCGGCAGGTCACCGGACCCCACCTCGGTCGGCGGCAGCAGGGTGACGTGCGTGGGGATTCCGTGAGCCGCGGCGTCGCCGAAGCCCGCGCGCCGCTCCTGGAGCAGGCTGCCGTGAGGCTCCGGGACCGCGATCGACACACCGATCGTTACGGTCCCCACGTCGTCTCCTGTCGTCGTGTCGTAGTGCGTGTACTGCCTGTGCTGCGTGTACTGCGTCTGCTGCGGGCCCCGGTTATCGACTGTACGGCCACGACTGTGCCGCGGGCAGGCGCAGCCACAGTGATGTGCAGCGCTCTGCCCGGTCGTACGGGTGTGCGGTGGTGCGCCCCGGTCCCGGCTCAGTGCTTGGCCGGCAGGAAACCCACCCGGTCGTAGGCCTGCGCCAGCGTCTCCGCCGCGACGGCACGCGCCTTCTCCGCGCCCTTGGCCAGGATCGAGTCGAGCGTCTCCGGGTCGTCCAGGTAGCTCTGGGCCCGCTCCCGGAACGGCGTCACGAAGTCGACCACGACCTCGGCGAGGTCCGTCTTGAGCGCACCGTAGCCCTTGCCGACGTACTTCTCCTCCAGTTCGGCGATTCCCGTCCCGGTGAGGGTCGAGTAGATCGACAGGAGGTTGCTCACGCCCGGCTTGGCCTCGGCGTCGTAGCGGATCACCGTGTCGGTGTCGGTGACCGCGCTCTTGACCTTCTTGGCGGTGGCCTTCGGCTCGTCGAGGAGGTTGATGAGACCCTTCGGCGTGGACGCCGACTTGCTCATCTTGATCGCCGGGTCCTGAAGGTCGTAGATCTTCGCCGTCTCCTTGAGGATGTACGGCTTGGGGATCGTGAAGGTGTCCCCGAAGCGGCCGTTGAACCGCTCGGCGAGGTCGCGGGTCAGCTCGATGTGCTGGCGCTGGTCCTCGCCCACCGGGACCTCGTTGGCCTGGTAGAGCAGGATGTCGGCGACCTGGAGGACGGGGTACGTGAACAGGCCGACCGACGCGCGGTCGGCGCCCTGCTTGGCGGACTTGTCCTTGAACTGGGTCATGCGGGAGGCCTCGCCGAAGCCGGTGAGGCAGTTCATGATCCAGGCGAGCTGGGCGTGCTCGGGCACATGGCTCTGGACGAACAGCGTGCAGCGCTCGGGGTCGAGTCCGGCGGCGAGCAGCTGCGCCGCGGCGAGCCGGGTGTTGGCGCGCAGCTCCTTCGGGTCCTGCGGAACCGTGATCGCGTGCAGGTCCACGACCATGTAGAACGCGTCGTGGGACTCCTGCAGCGCCACCCACTGGCGGACGGCTCCGAGGTAGTTGCCGAGGTGGAACGAGCCTGACGTGGGCTGGATCCCGGAGAGCACGCGAGGTCGATCAGAGGCCATGCCCACCATTCTCTCAGGTCGCGGGGAGCGGTCGGGGACAGGGCGGAAAGTGGTGGGAACCGATCGGTCCCGGGCGGTGTACCAAGAGTGTGAAGACGCGGGAGGGGGGCCGCATCGTCGATGAGGCCGCGGTGATCGCCCGGGTACGCGCCGGAGAGCCGGAGGCGTACGCGGAGCTGGTGCGTGCCCATACGGGCATCGCGCTGCGAGCGGCCGCGGCGCTCGGGGCCGGTGCGGACGCGGAGGACGTGGTGCAGCAGGCGTTCGTCAAGGCGTACTGCGCGCTGGGCCGGTTCCGGGACGGCGCGCAGTTCAAGCCGTGGCTGCTGTCGATCGTCGCCAATGAGACGAGGAACACAGTGCGGACGGCGGCCCGGCAGCGCACGCTCGCCGGCCGAGAGGCGGCCCTCGCCGAGGCCGAGCCGCTGATACCGGAATCGGCGGACCCGGCGGTCGCCACCCTGGAGACCGAGCGGCGCACGGCCCTGCTGGCCGCCCTGGAGAAGCTGAGCGAGGAACACCGTCTGGTCGTCACCTACCGCTATCTGCTGGAGATGGACGAGCCGGAGACGGCCCAGGCCCTGGGCTGGCCCCGCGGCACAGTGAAATCCCGCCTGAACCGCGCCCTGCGCAAGCTGGGCCGGCTGCTGCCGGACTTCCGGCCCGGGGAGGGCGGGAGAGGAATCGGAAGAGCTACCGGGAGAGAGGCCGGGAGAGGAGGTGAAGAGCGTGGCTGACGCACGGGAGGACGGGCGGCATGCCTACGACGGCCAGGGCGGCGACGCCCGGGCCCGCGACCGGCGTGACGGGGAGGTCTCCCGGCTGCCGGAGGAGCTGCGGGATCTGGGCCGGTCCCTGGAGCAGCCGTCCGGGTCGGAGTCGATGGCCGAGCGGGTGCTGGCGCAGATACTCGCCGAGCGGCTGCCGGTGCCGGTGGCCGAGCCGACCGGGCCGGTGGAGCGGATACGGGCGGCGCGCCGCTGGGCGCGGGCCCGCCGCCGGTCCCTGACGGCGGTGCTGTGCGGGCTGCTCACGGTGCTGGCGCTCACGCCTCCGGTCCGGGCGGCGGTCCTGGACTGGTTCGACTTCGCCGGGGTGGAGGTGCGGTACGACCCGTCGGCCTCTCCCTCCCCCGGCGCCGAGGTGCCCGGCTGCGGGCGGCCGGTGTCGCTGCGGGAGGCCGCCCGGCAGGCGGGCTTCGAGCCGCTGGTGCCCGAGGCGCTGGGCGATCCGGGCGCGGTGTCGGTGAGCCGGGAGCCGCGGGGGCGGTTCCTGGTGACCCTGTGCTGGCGGGTGGAGGGCCGGACGGTACGGCTGGACGAGTTCCCCGCGCATCTGGACGTCGGCTTCGCCAAAGCGGTGCCGCAGCCGGTCCAGTGGGTGCGGGTCGACGGCGACTCGGCGTTGTGGTTCCCGCGCGCCCATCTGCTCGACTTCTGGCTCGAGGACGACCGGGGCCGGTTCACCCGCGAGGAGCGGACCTCGGGTCCCACCCTGCTGTGGAGCCGGGGCGGCGACACGACCCTGCGGCTGGAGGGCGTGGCGTCGCGGGAGCGGGCGGTGGAGATCGCCGGGTCGCTGAAGCGGGCGCCGACCTAGGGGGTCGGGGAGCGGAAGGCTGGGCGTCGGCCTGGCGGTGGGGTGCGGCGGGTCGCTGCTGAGACGCCGCGCGGCGGCCCGGCAGGAGCCCGGACCGCCGCGGGGAGAGCCTCGGCAGGAGCTGATCGACCTGTGAGCCGCGGGCCCGTGCCCGTGCCGGTGCCGGATCAGCCGAGGTCGATCTCCGGGTAGAGCGGGAAGCCTGCCACGAGGTCGGTGGCGCGGTGGGAGATCTCGTCGGAGACCTTCGCGTCGAGGACGTGGGCCGCCTTGGAGGGGGCGCCGGACTTGGTGGTGCCGGGCTCGGTGGCGGTCAGGACGCGGTCGATGAGACCGGCCACCTCGTCCATCTCGGCGGTGCCCAGGCCACGGGTGGTCAAGGCGGGGGTGCCGATGCGGATGCCGGAGGTGTACCAGGCGCCGTTGGGGTCGGCCGGGATGGCGTTGCGGTTGGTGACGATGCCGGAGTCGAGGAGGGCCTGCTCGGCCTGGCGGCCGGTGAGGCCGTAGGAGGTGGCGACGTCGATGAGGTTGAGGTGGTTGTCGGTGCCGCCGGTCACCAGGGTGGCGCCGCGTCGCATCAGACCCTCGGCGAGCGCCCGGGAGTTGTCGACGATGCGCTGGGCGTAGTCCTGGAAGGAGGGCCGGCGGGCCTCGGCGAGGGCCACCGCCTTCGCGGCCATGACGTGCGGGAGCGGGCCGCCGAGCACCATCGGGCAGCCGCGGTCGACCTGGTCCTTGAGGGAGTCGTCGCACAGGACCATGCCGCCGCGCGGGCCGCGCAGGGACTTGTGGGTGGTGGTGGTGACGATCTGGGCGTGCGGGACCGGGTCGCAGTCGCCGGTGAGGACCTTGCCGGCGACGAGGCCCGCGAAGTGGGCCATGTCGACCATCAGGGTCGCCCCGACCTCGTCGGCGATCTCGCGCATGATCCGGAAGTTGACCAGGCGCGGGTAGGCCGAGTAGCCGGCGACGATGATCAGCGGCTTGAACTCACGGGCCTGGGCGCGCAGGGCCTCGTAGTCGATGAGGCCGGTCGCCGGGTCGGTGCCGTAGGAGCGCTGGTCGAACATCTTGCCGGAGATGTTCGGGCGGAAGCCGTGGGTGAGGTGGCCGCCGGCGTCCAGCGACATGCCGAGCATGCGCTGGTTGCCGAAGGCGTGGCGCAGGGTGGCCCAGTCGGCCTCGGAGAGGTCGTTGATCTGGCGGACGCCGGTCTTCTCCAGGAAGGGTGCCTCGACGCGGTCGGCGAGGACGGCCCAGAAGGCGACGAGGTTGGCGTCGATGCCGGAGTGCGGCTGGACGTAGGCGTGGCGGGCGCCGAAGAGTTCGCGGGCGTGCTCGGCGGCGAGGGCCTCGACGGTGTCGACGTTGCGGCAACCGGCGTAGAAGCGGCGGCCGACGGTGCCCTCGGCGTACTTGTCGCTGAACCAGTTGCCCATGGCGAGGAGCGTCGCCGGGGAGGCGTAGTTCTCGGAGGCGATCAGCTTGAGCATCTCGCGCTGGTCGTGCACCTCCTGGCCGATGGCGTCGGCGACGCGCGGCTCGACGGCGCGGATCACGTCGAGGGCGGCGCGGAAGGCGGTGGACTCGGTGGAGAGGGGCTGCTGCTCTGGCATGTCGGCCTCCGGGCGTGTGCGTTCACGGTTCACGGGTGGCCCAGGCGCACGGCACTTGATCGCAGGCCGCTCCCCGATGGTCCATCCCATCCCAGCGCGCCAGTCACGGCCCGGCCCCAGCCTACCGGTCGGTCATGAGCGTGCCGCCCGGGCGTCCACCATGCGAGCTAGACACGCACGAGCCGTGTACCTCAGAGAATCACGTGGGGCAGGAAGCGCGCGTACTCGTCCGTCACCAGGCCCGACGACTCGCGGATGCCGAGTCCGGCGGCCTCGTCCTCGACGACCCAGGCACCGAGGACGACGTGGTTGCCGTCGAAGGCGGGCAGCGGGGCGAGTTGCTGGTAGCAGCAGGGCTCGTCGCGCAGGACGGGGTCGGCGCCGGGGGTGTGCACGGTGACGCCCGCGCCTTCGCGGCCCAGCAGGGGCTTGGCGACGTAGCCGGTCGTCGCCGCCAGTTCGCGGGGGCCGTCGAGATACGCAGGGAGGAGGTTCGGGTGGCCGGGGAACAGCTCCCAGAGGATGGCCAGCAGAGCCTTGTTGCTGAGCAGCATCTTCCAGGCCGGTTCGATCCACAGGGTGGAGCCGGTGCCGCCGCCGTTGTCGAGGGTGTCCAGGACATGGCCGGCGAAGCGGTCGGTGGTGAGCCACTCCCAGGGGTAGAGCTTGAAGACGCTGCGGATGAAACGCAGCCGCTTGTCGACGAAACGGCCGGAGAGGCGGTCCCAGCCGATGTCCTCCATGGAGATCCACTCGGTGGCGAGGCCGGCCTGTTCCGCGGTCTCCCGCAGATAGGCGACCGTCATCAGGTCCTCGCCGAGCTCGTCGGCGCTGGAGTGCGCGAAGTACAGGGGGCTGCCCGGGGGCAGCAGGGCGGCCTGCCGTTTCCAGGCGGCGACGAGGCGTTCGTGCAGGGAGTTCCACTGGTCGGCGCCGGGGAAGCGCTCCTCCATCCAGAACCACTGGGGGCTGGCCGCCTCCACCAGGGAGGTGGGGGTGTCGGCGTTGTACTCCAGCAGTTTGGCGGGGCCGGTGCCGTCGTGGCGGAGGTCGAAACGGCCGTAGACGCAGGGGAGTTCGGCGCGGCGGCGCCAGGATTCCTTGACGGCGGCGGCGACGCGCGGGTCGGTGATGCCGAGGTCGGCGAGGCGGTCCTCGCGGACGATGTGGTCCGCGGCGGTGAGGCACATGCCGTGGAGTTCCTCGACGACCTCCTCCAGCGCCTCGACCTCTTCCAGGGAGAAGACGTAGTAGGCGCTCTCGTCCCAGTAGGGGCGCAGGGAGTCGTCGGGGTAGCGGGTCAGGGGGTAGATCAGGCCCTGCTCCTCGACGGTCTGCTGCCAGCCGGGGCGGGGTTCGATGGTCCTGCGTTCCATGGTCGGCGTCCGTGCGGGGGTCAGCCGCCGCCGCTGCCGGAGCCCGAGCAGCCGAAGCCGCCCCGGTCGACGGCCTCGCTGCGGCTGAAGGTGCCGTAGTCGGCGTAGCCGTCGTCGACCTCGGCGTCGTAGTACCAGGCCGCGTCCCGGGCACCCGCCTTGCCGGACTTGCCGCCCTTGCCGCTCTTTCCGTACGACGAACCCGACGTGCCCGATTTGCAGTTGCTGTCGGCGACGATCTTGTAGCCGTTGAGGTAGTCGTAGCTGTCGCGGTCCACGCAGCGACGGTCGGGGTCGGAGCCGCAGGAGGTGAGGGCCGCCGCGACGACGCCCATGCCGCCGAGGACGACCGTGCTGGAGCGCAGCCGTCGTCGAGTCCGTGCCATGTCCTGTGTCTCCCCCGAGAGTTCGTTCCCGTGCGCGAACACCTTACGGGAGGGCCGCGCACAGCGCGTCGAGGGTTCCGGCCCAGGCGGAGTCGGGCGGGGTGCCGTAGCCGATGACGAGGGCGTCGAGGGGGTCGACGCGGGCGTCGGGGTGGCGGTAGCGCGACAGTCCGTGCACGGCGAGGCCGTGCCAGGCGGCGGCGCGGACGACGGACTGCTCGGTGCCGGGCGGCAGTCGGAGCACGGCGTGCAGTCCGGCCGCGATGCCGGTGACGGTCACCTCGGGGGCGCGTTCGGCGAGCGCGGCGACGAGGGCGTCGCGGCGGCGCCGGTAGCGCAGCCGGGCGGCCCGCAGATGGCGGTCGTAGGCGCCGGAGGCGATGAACTCGGCGAGGGTGAGCTGTTCCACGACCCCGGTCGCGCGGGCCCCGCCGAGGTCGGCCACCTCCGCCACGAGCGCCTGCGGCAGCACCAGCCAGCCGAGCCGCAGCCCGGGCGCGAGGGACTTGCTGGCGGTGCCCATGTAGGCGACATGCTCGGGGTCCAGGTCCTGGAGCGCGCCGACGGGCTGGCGGCGGTCGTAGCGGAACTCCCCGTCGTAGTCGTCCTCCAGGATCAGCCCGCCCGTGCGGCGGGCCCAGTCGACGAGCGCGGCCCGGCGATCGGGGCGCAGGGCGAGGCCCATGGGGAACTGGTGGGCGGGGGTGAGCAACACGGCACCCCCGGCACCGGGCGGACCGGCCACGCCCACGCCGCTACCGGCACCGGACCTGTCGCCCAAGCCCACGCCGCTACCGGCACCGGACCTGTCGCCCAAGCCCACGCCGCCCTCGGGACCGGAGCCGCGACCCCGGCCCGGGCCGCCCCGGCGACCGGGCCGACCGCCCATGCCGACCCCGGCCCCGGCCCCGGACTCGCGGCCCGAGCGCCGGCCATCCCCCGCACCGGACCCACCGCCCGCACCCGAACCGCCGTCGGCACCGGCACCCGCACCGGCCGCGCCAACACCCGAGCCACCCCCAGCAAGTCCCTCGCCCCCAAGCCCGGCCGTGACCGTGCCGTGCGTGTCCAGCGGCAGCGGGACCGTGCGGAGTCCCGCCCGTTCGGCCAGGTCCCAGTGGACGTCGAGGCCGTACGACTCCACGCCCAGGGAGGTGACGCCCCGGCGGTGCAGGGTCTCGGTCAGGAGGCGCAGGCCCTGGGCGAAGCCGGCGCAGACGACGATGCGGTCGGGGTCGGTGCGGACGCCGCGGGCGCGGGAGAGGTAGTCGGCGAGGGCGGTGCGCAGCTCGATGCGGCCGCGCGGGTCGCCGTAGCCGAACGCGTCGTGCGGGGCGGCGGCCAGGGCGCGGCGGGTGGCCTTGAGCCAGGCGGCGCGGGGGAAGGAGGCGAGGTCGGGGGTGCCGGGCTTGAGGTCGTAGCGGGGCCGGCCGGGGACCCGGTGGGGATGCGGCGGCGCGGCGGCGGCCGGGGGTGCGGCGCGGTCGGCGACGCGGGTGCCCGAGCCCTGCCGGGCGGTGAGCCGGCCCTCGGCGACGAGGTCGGCGTAGGCGTCGGCGACGGTGTTGCGGGCGATGCCGAGGTCGGCGGCGAGCGCGCGGGAGGACGGCAGCCGGGTGCCGGGCGCGAGCCGCCCGGTGCGCACGGCCTCGCGCAGGGCGTCGGTCAGTCCGCGCCGCAGGCCCGGCCCCGCGGGCTCCAGATGCAGGTCGATGCCGAAAGTGGCCCAAGATCTCGCCATGAAAATGGACCATACTCCTGGGCTGCCTCGCTCCTAGGGTCGAGGACATGACGACGAACACCGAATACGCCCCCGAACGCCCCGCCCGGCTGGCCTGGACCGAGCACGCCCCCGATGTCTACAAGGCCATGGTCCGGCTGGAGGTGGCCGCCAAGAAGGGCCTCGACCCGACGCTGGTGGAGCTGGTCAAGGTCCGCGCCTCGCAGATCAACCACTGCGCCTTCTGCGTCGACATGCACAGCAAGGAGGCGCTCGCGGCGGGCGAGAGCGTGGAGCGGATCGTCCAGCTCAGCGCCTGGGAGGAGTCCGAGCACTTCTACACCGAGAGGGAGCTGGCGGCGCTCGCGCTGACCGAGGCGGTGACGGTGCTGACCGACGGTTTCGTGCCGGACGCGGTGTACGAGCGGGCGGCCAAGCACTTCGAGGAGGCGGAGCTGGCCCAGCTGATCGCCGTGATCACGGTCATCAACGCCTGGAACAGGTTCGGCGTGACCTGTCGGCTGGTGCCGGGCCACTACGAGCCGGCGAGGCCCAAGCAGTGAGCGCCCGACAGGACAAGGCCGCCGTCTTCCGCGCCCTGCACCGTCGGCCCTCCCCCACCGACCCGCTCGTCCTGCCAGGCCCCTGGGACGCGGCGAGCGCCCGGGTCTTCGCGGAGGCGGGCTTCCCCGCGCTGGCCACGCCCAGCGCGGGGGTCGCCGCCTCGCTCGGGTACGCGGACGGGGAGACGCCGGCCGACGAGATGTTCGCGGCGGTCGCGCGGATCGCGCGGGCCGTGGACGTGCCGGTGTCCGCGGACGTCGAGGGCGGCTACGGGCTCGCGCCGAAGGAGCTGGTGGAGCGGCTGCTGGAGGCGGGGGCCGTGGGCTGCAACCTGGAGGACTCCGAGGGCGGTGTCCTCAAGGACCCGCGGGCGCACGCCGACCGGCTCGCCGAGGTGCGCGCCGCGGCTGCCGACCAGCTGTTCGTGAACGCCCGTGTCGATGTGTTCCTGCACGGCGACCGCGACCCCGAACAGGCCATCGCGCGGGCCGCGTTGTACGTCGCCGCGGGTGCCGACTGCGTGTACCCGATCGCCGCGCCGCTGGACGTGCTGCCGCTGCTGCGGTCGGGAATCCAGGGCCCGCTGAACATGTACGCGCCGATCGGCCAGGCCGACGGCCCCTCCCCCGCCGAGCTCGGCGAACGAGGGGCCACCCGGGTCACGTTCGGGCCCGGACTCCAGCGGCAGGCGACCGCGGCCCTGCGGCAGATCGCGGCCGGCCTCGCGAAGTGACCGTCAGGCTCCTGAAGTGACCGTACGGCTCGTGAAATGACCGTCAGGCCCGTGAAGTGACCGTCAGGCCCGTGAAATGACCGTCAGGACAGCCACGCCCGCCACGTCGACTCGTGGCTGTCCGCCCACTTCTTCGCCGCCTCCTCGGGCGTGAGCTTCTGGTCGGCGATCATCAGGGACACCGCGTTCTGGTCCTCGGTGGTCCACCGGAACTTCTTCAGGAAGGCGGCGGCCTGTCCGCCGTCGCGCGCGAAGTCGGAGTTGAGGTACTTCTGCAGCGGGGTGTGCGGGTAGGCGCAGGCGACCTTCTCGGGGTCGGCGTCGCAGCCGTCCTTGTACGCGGGCAGCTTCACCTCGGTCATGGGCACCTTCTCGAACAGCCACTGGGGTGCGTACCAGTAGGTGAGGAAGGGCTTCTTCGCCTTGGCGAACTGCTGGATCTGCGTGATCTGCGCGGCCTCGGAGCCGGCGAACACCACCTGGTAGTCCAGGTCGAGGTTCTTCACCAGTGCCTTGTCGTTGGTGACGTACGACGGGGAGCCGTCCAGGAGCTGGCCCTTGCCGCCGCTCTCCGGGGTGCGCATCTGCCCGGCGTACTTGTCGAGGTTCTTCCAGTCGGTGACGTCCGGGTGCTGCTCGGCGAAGTAGGTCGGCACGTACCAGCCGATGTGCCCGGTGACGCCGAGGTCGCCGCCGGGCGCGATGGTCCTCTTGTCCTTGACGTACCGCTGTTCCTGGTCGGGGTGGCCCCAGTCCTCCAGGATGGCGTCGACGCGGCCTTGGCTGAGGGCGTCCCACGCGGGCACCTCGTCGACCTGGACGGTGTCGACGCGATAGCCGAGCTCGTGCTCCAGCAGGTACTGGGCGACGGCCACGTTCGCCTGCGCCCCGACCCAGGACTGCACGGACAGGGTGACGGTCTTGGCGCCCTCGGCGTTCGCGAAGGGCGAGGCCTGCTTGGTCATGTCGGCGGCGCCGCAGCCGGTGAGCAGCGCGAGCGCGCCCACCGAGGCGGCGAGAATACGGATACGCATGTCAGGCTCCCTTCTTCGCGCGCCGCTCGGTCGGCTGGGTCACGCGGTCGAGCATCAGGCCCAGGCAGACGATGGCGGCGCCCGCGACGAGGCCGGTGGCCAGGTCGCCCTGGGCGAGCCCGAAGACGACGTCGTAGCCGAGCGCTCCGCCACCCACCAGGCCGCCGATGATGACGACGGCGAGGACCAGGACGACGCCCTGGTTCACGGCGAGCAGCAACGCGGGCCGGGCCAGCGGCAGCTGGACCTGCCGCAGCTGCTGCCAGCCGGTCGCGCCGAGCGAGCGCGAGGACTCCAGCGCGGCCGGGTCGACCTGGCGCAGGCCCTGTGCGGTGATCCGGACGACGGCGGGCAGCGCGTAGACGACCGCGGCGGCGACGGCCGGGGCGCGGCCGACGCCGAACAGGGCGACGACCGGGATCAGGTACACGAACTGCGGCATCGTCTGGAACACGTCCAGCACGGGCCGCAGCAGCTTCTCCACCCGCTCGCTGCGGGCGGCCGCGACGGCGACGGCGAAGCCGAGGACCAGGGTGACGGCGACGGCCGCGAGCACCTGGGAGAGGGTGTCCAGGGCGGGCTCCCACACGCCCAGCACACCGATGGCGGCCATGGCGGTGGTCGCGGTCAGGGCGGTGCGCCAGGTGCCGATCAGCCAGGCCAGGGCGGCCACCACCAGCAGGACCGCCCACCAGGGCAGCCACAGCAGGCCGTCGCGCAGCGGGTCGAGCACCCAGGTGGTGAACCGGCCCGCCCAGTCGGCGGTGCCGCCGACCACGGGCACGCCCGAGTACAGGTGCGCGGTCATCCAGTCGACCGCGCGGTTGACCGGCCCGGCGATGTCCAGCGCCCAGGTCTCGGGCCACTCCAGGCGGCCCATGAGCCGCCCGGCGACCGCGATCCCGACCGCGCCGATAAGGGCGTACGGCCATCCCTTCCGGGTCGGCCGGGAGTCGCTGTGGCCCGCGGCCGCGGTCACCCGGTCCAGGACGACCGCGAGCAGCACGATGGGGATGCCGGCCGCGAGGGCCGCGCCGACGTCGACGGAGGCGAGCGCCTGGTAGACGCGGTCGCCGAGGCCGCCGGCGCCGATCACGGAGGCGATGACGGCCATGGACAGCGCCATCATGATCGTCTGGTTGAGGCCGAGGAGCAGTTCCCTGCGGGCCAGCGGGATCCGGGCGGTCAGCAGCCGCTGGCGCGCGGTGGCGCCCAGCGAGTCGACCGCCTCCAGCACCCCGCCGTCGGCGCCGCGCAGACCGAGCGCGGTCAGGCGCGCCATGGGCGGGGCGGCGTAGACGACGGTGGCGAGGACAGCGGCGGGCACGCCGATGCCGAAGACCAGCACGACGGGCAGGAGGTAGGCGAAGGCCGGCAGCACCTGCATGGTGTCGAGCACCGGGCGCAGGGCGCGGTGCAGCCGGTCGGACAGGCCGCCGGCGAGCCCGAGAGCCGCGCCCACGACGACGGAGGCGAGCACCGCCACGGTCATCAGGGCGAGGGTCTGCATCGTCGGCACCCACATGCCGAGCGCGCCGCAGGCCAGGAAGGCCGCCGCCGTGCCGAGCGCGAGCCGGACGCCCGCCACCCGCCAGGCGACGAACGCGCCGAGCGCGGTGACCCCGGCCCAGCCCGCGGCGAGGAGGCCGAGGTAGACGGCGCGTACGGCGAGGACGACGGCGTTGCTGACGTGGCCGAGGCCGTAGAGGAACACCGGGTGGCTGTCGCGGTGGTCGATGATCCACTCGCCCGCGCCGGTCAGCGGCTTGTCGAGGTCGACCGTGAGGGCCGCGGGCCAGGTCGCGCCCGGCCAGCGGGTGACGGCCAGCGGGACCAGGACGGCGGCGGCGAGCGCGAGCAGGACCAGCTTGGCGATGCCGCGGTGGCGCAGGAGTGTGGGGACGCTGCGCGGGGGTGTCGCGGTGAGGGTGGCCATCAGACGACCTCCGCGTTCTCCGCGTCGGGGCGCGGGGCGGGTATCCCCTGGGCCGGGCCGCCTGTGGTGACACCGGCGACCACACCCAGCAGCCGCTCGTGGTCCACCACGCCCAGGCAGCGGCCCTGCTCCACGACCCTGGCCGGCTCCCCCGCCCGTGCCACGGCCTCGATGGCCTCGGCAACCGTCGCGCCGGGCGCCACCGCCGGGCCGGAGCCCGCCTCGTCGGCCGACGCCGGGCGCATGGCCGTACGGGCGGTGATGACCTGCTCGCGCGGCACGTCACGCACGAAGTCGCGGACGTAGTCGTCGGCCGGGGAGCCCACGATCTCCTCGGGGGTGCCGAGCTGGACCACGCGGCCGTCGCGCATCAGGGCGATGCGGTCGCCGAGGCGCAGCGCCTCGTTCAGGTCGTGGGTGATGAAGACCATCGTGCGGCCCTCGTCGCGGTGCAGGCGGACGACCTCCTCCTGCATGTCCCGCCGGATGAGCGGGTCCAGCGCGCTGAACGGCTCGTCGAACAGCAGCACCTCCGGGTCGACGGCCAGCGCCCGGGCGAGGCCGACGCGCTGCTGCTGGCCGCCGGACAGCTGGCCGGGCCTGCGCTGTTCGAGGCCCTCCAGGCCGACCTTGGCGACGAACTCGGCGGCCTTCGCCCGGCGTTCGGCCTTGCCGACGCCCTGGATCTCCAGGCCGTACGCCACGTTGTCGAGGACGGTGCGGTGCGGCAGCAGGCCGAAGTGCTGGAAGACCATCGCGGCGCGGTGGCGGCGCAGGTCGCGCAGCCGGGCGGCGTCCATGGCGCGGACGTCCTCGCCGTCGATGGCGAGGGAGCCGGCGGTCGGCTCGATCAGCCGGGTCAGACAGCGCACCAGGGTGGACTTGCCGGAGCCGGACAGGCCCATGACGACGAAGACCTCGCCCTTGCGGACGTCGAAGGACACGTCCCGGACGGCGGCGGTGCAGCCGGTGCGGGCGCGCAGCTCGGCGGGGTCGAGGGCGGCCAGCTCGGGGTCGGCGGGGACGCGCTCGGCCTTGGGGCCGAACACCTTCCACAGCCCGTCCACGGAGAACACGGGGGTACTGGGGGTACCAGGGGTGCTGGGAGTACTCATCACGCATCACCACCGATCAGCTCGGCGGCCTTCTCCCCGACCATGAGCACGCCGATCATCGGGTTGACGGCGGTCATGGTCGGGAACACGGACGCGTCGGCGATGCGGATGCCGTCCAGTCCGCGGATGCGCAACTCGGGGTCGACGACGGCCAGTTCGTCGTCGGCGGCGCCCATACGGCAGGTGCCCGCCGGGTGGTACACGGTGTGCGCGACCTTACGGGCGTACTCGCTCAGTTCTTCGTCGCTCGTGACGTCGGGGCCGGGGCACACCTCGCGCTTGAGCCAGCCGGCCAGCGGCTCGGCCTTCGCGATCTCGCGGGCGATGCGGATGCCGTCGACGAGGGTGCGGCCGTCGTAGTCGTCCTCGTCGGTGAAGTAGCGGAAGTCCAGCGCGGGCTTGACGGCCGGGTCGGCGCTGGTGAGGTACAGCCGGCCCCGGCTCCTGGGCTTGGGGATGTTGGGGGTCATGGAGACGCCGTGGGCGGGGCGTTCGTAGCCGAGCCGCTCCGGGTTGTCCGTGAAGGGGATCTGGTAGAAGTGGAACATCAGGTCGGGGCCCTGGTGTTCGGGGTCGCGGCGCACGAACAGGCCCGCGTCGGAGTCCATCGCGGAGTTCTCCGGGATGGGCCCGTTCGTCTCCCACACGATCACCGACTCGGGGTGGTCGAGGAGGTTCTCGCCGACGCCGGGCAGGTCGAGCGCCACGGGTATGCCGAGCGCCTGGAGGTCCTCGCGCGGGCCGATGCCCGAGTGCAGCAGCAGCCGGGGCGAGTCGACCGCGCCCGCGCACAGGACGACCTCGCGGCGGGCCCGGACCAGCAGTTCCTCGCCGTCCTTGGTGCGCACATGGACGCCCTCGACCCGGCCGTCGGTGAGTTCGAGCTTGTACGCCCAGGTCTCCAGCAGCACGGTCAGGTTGGCGCGCTCGTCCATCACCGGGTGCAGATACGCCACCGACGCCGAGGACCGCTTGTTGTTCTCGGGGTGGTAGGCGAGGTCGAAGAAGCCGACGCCCTCGGTGAAGGGCTGCTTGTTGAAGCCCTCGACGCGGGGTACTCCGAGCGCCGCCTGGGCGGCGTCCACGAAGTCGCGGGCGATGGCGTTGCGGTCCTTCTCGTCGACGGAGACGATGTTGTTCTTCAGCCGCGCGAAGTAGGCCTCCATCGGGACGGCGCCCCAGCCCTTGGCGCCGGCCGCCTCCCACTCGTCCCAGTCGGACGGGAGCGGCTTGAAGGAGATGAGGGTGTTGTGCGAGGAGCAGCCGCCGAGCACGCGGGCGCGGCTGTGCCGGATGTGGGAGTTGCCGCGGGGCTGCTCCACCGTCGGGTAGTCGTAGTCGAGTTCGCCACCGAGCAGGCCCATCCAGCGGCGCAGGGTCAGCACGTCGTCGCGGCCGACGTCGCTGGGGCCGCCCTCGATGACGGCGACGGTGACGTCGGGGTTCTCGGTCAGACGGGAGGCGATGACGGAGCCTGCGGTGCCGCCGCCGACGACGACGTAGTCGTACTCGTGGGGGTTGTTGGACATGGGGTGGTACTCCAGGGGGATCAGGCTTGAGGGGGGGGTGACGGACACGCCCCCAAGGGGCGCGGGGAACTGCGCGATCAGCCACAACGGCGCCGCAGACGCCAAACGACGAACCGAGGCACTGTCGGCGGCGCCATGTCAGCCCCGGAACCACCGCACCGGGCTCGGCGCGAGGTTCTGGTACACGTGCTTGCTCTCGCGGTACTCGGCGAGCCCGGACGGGCCCAGCTCGCGGCCGACGCCGCTGCGGCCGAAGCCGCCCCACTCCGCCTGGGGCAGGTAGGGGTGGAAGTCGTTGATCCAGACGGTGCCGTGCCGCAGCCGGCCCGCGACGCGCCGGGCGCGGCCCGCGTCCGCCGTCCACACCGCGCCGGCCAGGCCGTACTCGGTGTCGTTGGCGAGGGCGACGGCCTCGTCCTCGGTGCGGAAGGTCTCGACGGTGAGGACCGGGCCGAAGATCTCCTCGCGGACGACCTTCATCCCGCGGTGGCATCCGTCGAGGACGGTCGGCTCGTAGAAGTACCCGGGCCCCTCGGGGCGCTTGCCGCCGGTCCGCAGCACCGCGCCCTCCTCCAGCGCGGAGGCGACGTACGCCTCGACCTTGGCGCGCTGCTGCTCGGAGACGAGCGGGCCGCACTCGACGCCGCCGTCGGTGCCGCGGCCGAGGCGGATACGCCCCGCGCGCTCGGCGAGTTCGGCGACGAAGCGGTCCCTGACCGACTCCTCGACGATGAGGCGGGAGCCGGCCGAGCAGACCTGGCCGCTGTGGATGAAGGCGGCGTTGAGGGCCTGGTCGACCGCGGTGTCGAAGCCCTCGTCGGTGGCGCAGGCGTCGGCGAAGACGACGTTGGGGTTCTTGCCGCCGAGTTCGAGGGCGACCTTCTTGACCGACACGGCGGCCGCCTGGGCCACCTTGACGCCGCTCACCAGGCCACCGGTGAAGGAGACCAGGTCGACGTCGGGGTGCTCGGCGAGGCGGGCGCCGACCGTGTGGCCGGGGCCGGTGACGATATTGGCGACCCCGGCGGGCAGGCCGGCCTCCGCGAGCAGGTCGATCAGGGCGACGGTCGTCAGCGGGGTGATCTCGCTGGGCTTGACGACGAAGGTGTTGCCGGCCGCCAGGGCGGGCGCGATCTTCCAACTGGCCTGGAGCAGGGGGTAGTTCCAGGGGGTGATCAGCGCGCACACGCCGACGGGCTCGTGCACGACGAGGCTGTGGACGTCCGGGGTGCCCGCGTCCACGACCCGGCCGGGGGCCTCGGCGGCGACGAGGTCGGCGAAGTAGCGGAAGGCGTCGGCGACACAGTCGATGTCGATGCGGCCCTCTTCGAGGGTCTTGCCCGCGTCCCGGCTCTCCAGCAGCCCGAGCCGCTCACGGTCGCGCACGAGCAGGTCGGCGACGCGCCGCAGCAGGGCGGCCCGCTCGGCGGCGGAGGTGCGGGGCCAGGCGCCCTGTCCGCCGTCGAAGGCGCGGCGGGCCGCCTCGACGGCGCGGTCCGCGTCCCTCTCGTCACCCTCCGCGACGACGTCGAAGGGCCGGCCGTCCGCCGGGTCGACGATCTCGCGGGTGGCTCCGGAGAGCGCGTCGTACCACTCGCCGTCTGCATGGATCGTCCGTCGTGCCTGCTGCCTTGCCATGGTCGGTATTGCCTTCCGTTCCTGTGCGATTCCCCTGGGTGACACGGATGTCACCCTCGGAGACCGGGAGCACATGCCCCCGGGCCCGAGATGCATGCGCAATAGGTGGCCGAAAGTGCGCTGCATCACTGAACATGCGGACAAAAAGGGCGAAACCTACCCTGGGAGAGATGCGCGCCTGGAGGTGACGCCATGGTCATGACGACCCTGCTCTCCGCCGCGGTGAGTGCGACCCTGCTGCTGGCCCCGTCGGCGGCCGCCACCGACGATCCCAGCGCCCGGCAGCTCGCCGACGAGGCGCGGGAGAACCTCCGCGACGCGGAGTCCGTCCATCTGAAGCTGACGGACCGCGGCAAGGACACGGCCACCAGCCGCACACGGCCCGCCTCCATGGATCTCGCCCTGGACCGGGACGGCAACTGCGCCGGCACACTGAAGATGGCCCGGCACGGCGGCACCGTGGAGATCGTCAAGCGGGGCGAGCAGGTGTGGATGAAACCGGACACCGCGTTCTGGAAGGCGCAGGTGCCGGGCGGGCAGGGCGACGAGGTGGCCGAGCTGTTCGAGAACCGCTGGATCCACGGCTCCACCCGCGACGCCATGCTCAAGGGCATGGCCGACACCTGCGACCTCGACAGCCTCCAGGACGACATCGGCTCCGGCGACGACCCGCCGACCGCCCTGAAGCGCGGCGAGAAGACCGAGCGCGACGGCACCGACGTCTACCCGCTGTCCGGCAAGGACGAGGGCAAGAACATCACGATGTACGTCACCGCCGACTCCCCGCACCAGGTCGTGGAGATCGTCCAGCGCGGCGGCGGCACCGACCGGTCCGTCACCTTCGACGACTACGACGAGCCGGTGCCGACGAGGACACCGCCGCCCGAGGACAGCGTGGACGTGGACAAGCTCCAGGACGAGCTGCAGAAGGTCTAGGAGAGATCTGGTTCCGGACCCTCACAGGTGCCGTACGGCGGGCAGAACCAGCCCAACGCCGTTTCCAGCGCCTCCAGTTCGTCGGCGCCGCCGTCGGAGTCGGGGCCGTAGGAAGCCACGGCGTAGATCTCGCCGTCGGAGGCGACGAACCGCTCGTCGTAGATGTGCCAGGTGCCCACGTCGGGCTCGCCGTCGATGGAGGCGACCAGGTACTCCAGGCGTGAGCCGACGAAGTCGCCGTCGTCCAGGTTCTCCAGGGCGATCTGCTCGAAGCCGTCCGCCTTTTCCCTGGCGTTGGACAGATACAGCTCGAACGACTCGTCCGGCGTCGCCTCGGACACCTGGTACACCTGGAGCCGCTGCGTGCGGTCGGGGCTGCGGTAGTTGACCACCGCGATGCCGTACTGCGAGTCGGTCTCGCTGCGCGACCAGCCCTCCGGGACGGCCATGCGGAAGCCCTCGTCGTCCTGTGTCAGCACATAGCCCGCCGGGGGTTCGGCGAAGGTGGGCGACGGAGGGACGGACTCCTCCTCGGTCGGCGTGGGCTGTGCGGAGGAGGACTCCACGCGGGGCGAACTCGTCGCGGGCGGCCGGGCGTCTTCCGTGCCGTCGTCCCCCTTCCCTACGACGAACGTCAGCACCAGGCTCACGGCCACACCGACGACAGCCGCGCCGACGACGACGGACCAGACGACCCGCCGGTCGACGCTACGAGGAGACGGTCCGGGTCCGGCACCGGGCCACGGCTCGGAAGGCGGCACACCGGGTGTCCCCGGCCAGCCGCCGGGAGGGAAGGAGCCGGGCACCGGCGGTACCGGGCCGGGCGCCGGGTCCGCGGGGTGAGCGGGCGGCGTGACCACGGCGGCAGGCTCGTCGCCGGAGCCGGCCCCGGCGAAGGCCCCGGCGAACGCCCCCGCGTCCGCGTCCCACGACGCCCGTCGGCCGGCCCCCGGCGCGAAGTCGGGGCGCGGCGGGGCGGACGGCGCCGGGGCCGGGCCGGACGACGGGTCCTCCCAGCGCTGGGTGTCCTCGTTCCAGTACCGCTGTCCCCCGCTCATCGCGCCCCTCTCACATCCCCAGCATCGCGGCGACGGCCCCGGCGGAGGCGAGCAGGCTGACCAGGGCCTCGGAGTCGGTGAGCAGGGCGCGCAGGCGTTCGCGGCGGGTGGGCGCGGCCTGCCCGGTGCTCGTGATCTCCTCCTCGGTCCGGGCCAGCTCCGCGTCGAGCGCGGCGGTCTGGTCGGTACCGCGCACGCGCGATGCGAGGTCGGCACGCAACTCCCGTACTGCCTTCAGCAGTTCCTCGGTGGCCGCGTCGCGCGGGCCGCCCGCGTACTGGTGGCTCTCGGCGCGCGCGTGGCTGCCGATGGCGAAGGTGCTGTGGGAGACGTTCCCCATGCTGACGTTGGGCTCATCGCTGGACATCGCCGGCTGATCCCTTCTGCGGCGCGTCGCCGCCCGAGACGGAGGAGGCGGAGGCGTGGGAGCCGACCGCGAAGGTGCTGTGCGAGACGTCCCCGATGTTCTCGACGTTCACGCCGCCGTTGCTGATGTTGACGATCTTCTGTACGAACTCGCCGGTCTGGTAGCCGGATTCGTCGAGGGCGGTGCGCACGCCGTGCGCCACCCGGTCCTGCACGCTGCGCAGATAGCGCACGACGTCCATCTCCTGGAACGTCGACCCGGCCTCCGCCGAGCCCAGTTCGCGCACCGACAGCGCCGGCCCCTCGGGCAGCGCGCCCGCGAACCCGCCGGTCAGCAGCCGCCAGCCGTACGCCACGGCCCGCCCGAGGACGGCCAGCGCGGACGCCGCGGAGCGCGGCACCCGGGCGAGCGCCCAGGCGGCCTTGCCGAGGGCGTTGTTGTGCCGGAAACGGTGGGCGGCCCGGTCGGCGTCCTTGAAGTCCGCGCGCACCGGCAGCAGCACATGCGGGGCGATCTCCAGCATGAGCATGCGGCCCTGCGTATGGACGCGCACGAACACCGTCGTGACCAGCTCCTCCTCCCAGCCGCCGACCCGGACGCGCAGGAAGTGACGCCGCTTCTCCGCGCCCTCCTCCACCGACCGCTCCCGGTGCTCGGAGAAGGCCGGGTAGGGCGCGTCCTCGCGGCGCAGCAGGCCCTCGGCGGGCAGGAAGACGCACTCGTCGATCTCCAGCCACCGCAGCCGGTCGCGTACGACATGCCCGGCGTACTCGGCGGTCTCGGCGGGCACCCGCAGCCGCTCCAGCAGGGGGCGGACCTTCTCCAGCACGGCGCGGTTGCTGAGCGGCTGCTGCTTCTTCGCGGGGTCGGGCCGCAGTTCGACGGCGAGCACCCAGGTCTCATAGGCCGCGCCGGCCCCGCAGAAGGGCCGGGCCGGGTGGTACATGACCAGCGGCGCGTGCTGCTCGGTGCGGATGCGGTCGCGCAGCCGCTGGAAGCGCTGCCCCTCGGCCTGTTCGGCCGGGTCGTTCGCCGCGTCCGGGAAGCGCTGCGGGGACAGTTCGGCGGCCATCACCCGGGCGAACTGGCCGCGCCGGCCGGCCTCGCACAGCGCGATCAGCGCGAGTACGGCGAGCGCCGACCAGGCCTCCCAGACCTCGATGGCGGAGGCGAGCTCGCGGACGAGCTCGGGCAGCCATCCGAACAGACCGCCGTCAGTGGGGTCGTCGGAGTACAGACCGAGGCCGTCGGAGGAGCCGTAGCCGTACGGATCGGACGAGTCCTCCTCCGCCGCGCCGAACGCGGCCGTCACCACGGCGGCCAGCAGGGCGGCGAACAGGATGCGGCCGTACCAGCGCAGCACGAACGCCGGCACCAGCCGATACAGCGGCGGCCGGGTGGACCGGCCGCGGATCCAGGAGGCCGCCGCGAGCAGCAGGCTGGGGCCGAGGAAGAGGAACAGCACTCCGCCGGTCAGTCCCCCGCCCACGACCCACAGCCCCAGGATCGCCAGCGCCCAGGCGATCTCCTGCCGCCGGGCACGCAGCGCGTGCGCCAGCACCCGCGCGGCGTCGAACCCGAGCGAGGGCGCGGCGATCCGCTGCTCGTTGAGATGGAGCTCCTCGATCACCCGGTCCCGGTAAGCGGAGTCCAGATACACCCCCGCGCACAGCAGCCGCGTCGCCTCACTGGCGTGCGGCAGGACGGGCGGCCCGGGCGGCGGCGCCCCTGACGGCTGCGGCTGCGACGGCACGTACGCAGTACTCACACCACTCCCCGAGGCTGAAACAGCTGACGGCCAGGCGTATTTGAGAGGCCATCAGCATAGTGCGAGCCACGTCACGGCGTCCGCTTCACGGGCGCACGCGGGTGATCAGCTCCCGTACGGTCCGCCGCAGCCAGGCATGCGCCGGATCGGCGTCATGGCGGGGGTGCCAGGCCAGGCCCAGCCGCAGCGGCGGCAGGCCGAGGGGCACCTCGAAGGCGACCAGCCCGAGCACCTCGGCGAGCGGCAGCCCCCAGGACGTGATCAGCCCCACCAGGTCGGTGTCGCGTACGACGAACAGCGAGGCCGGGAAGGTGCCGACACTGCCCACCACCCGCCGCTCCAGCCCCAGTCCGGCGAGCGCCCGGTCGACGGGCCCGTGGGTGCGGCCCCGCCGGGAGGCGGTCAGATGGTCGGCCGCGGCGAACCTCTCGGGCGTCAACTCCCCCTCCAGCAGCGGATGCCCCCGCCGTACGACGCCGAGCATGCGGTCGTCGCAGAGGTGCTCGCGATGCACCTCGGGTGCCACGGTGTCGATCACCCCGACCTCCAGATCTGCCGTCCCCTCGCGCAGCAGGGGCGCGTCCACATGGCTCTCGGCCAGGAACCGCAGCCGTACGCCGGGGGCCTCGGCGGCGGCCCGTGCGAACAGTTCGGCGCCGAACGCGGCGGCCATGGCGTCCTGTCCGACGATGGTGAAGGTCCGCTCGACGGTCCTGAGGTCGGTGTCGCCGGGCGCGAACAGCGCGCGGGCCCGTTCGACCACCGCGCTCACCTCGGCCCGCACCGCCAGGGCGCGCGGGGTCGGCACCATGGTGCGCCCGGCCCGCACCAGCACCGGGTCGCCCAGCGCCTTGCGGACCCGGCCGAGCGTGCGGCTCATGGCGGGCTCGGACAGATGCAGCCGCCGGGCCGCGCCCTGCACGCTCTGCTCCTCCAGCAGCACATCCAGCGCGACCAGCAGATTCAGGTCGAGGCCGCCCGATTGCGTCACACGCATCCACCCCTTGCAAAGGTTGCACTGGAAGACAATCCACCCCCGACCCTACGGTGGCAGCGCATCCCGTCCCACTCGCTCCTGAGGAGGAGCCGTGCCTTCGCCTGCCCTGAAACAGTCCCCTGCCCCGAACCGCCCCCCTGTCCTGAAGGGCTCCACCCTGCTGGCCCTGTGCGCCTGCGTGCTGGTCGCGCAGAGCCTGGTGGCCGCCGTCAACCTGCTGATACCGCAGCTGAGTTCGTCCTCCCTGCACCCCTCGCACACCGAGATCCTGTGGACGGTCGACGCCTACGTCATCGTCTTCGCCGGACTGCTCGTCCCGGCCGGCGCCCTCGGCGACCGATACGGCCGCAAGGGCGCCCTGCTCGCCGGGCTCGCGCTGCTCGGGGCGGGCGCGGGCACCAGCGCGCTGGCGAGCGGGCCCGCGCTGCTGATCGCCGGGCGCGGGATCGCCGGTGCCGGGGCCGCGCTGATCACCCCGGCCACGCTGTCGCTGGTGCTGTACCTGGCCGGTCCCGAGCGGCGGGCCCAGGCCATGGCGTCCTGGACGCTGGCGATCGGGCTCGGCGGCCTCGCGGGCAATGTGGGCGGCGGCCTGGCGGGTGAATTCCTGTCCTGGCGGGCGCTGTTCGGCGCGATGGTGCCGCTGGCGGCGCTGCTGGCCCTCGCGGTCGCCGTCACCACCCCGCGCACCGAGCGCTCCCCGCACAGCAACCTGGACCCGCTGGGCACGCTGCTGCTCACGGCCGGCCTGGTCGCCGTGCTGTTCGGCATCATCGAGGGCCCGGTCCACGGCTGGACGTCCGCGCGCATCCTCGGCGCGTTCGCCGCGGGCGCCCTGCTGGTGACCGCGTTCACGGTGCACGCCCTGCGCTCCCGCACCCCGCTGTTCGACCCGCGGGTCTTCGCCTCCCGCCGGCTGCGCGCGGCCTGCCTGGGCACGGCGACCGGCTTCTTCGGCCTGTTCTCCTTCTTCTACGTCAACTCGCAGTATCTGCAGGGCCTCAAGGGCTACGGCCCCGCGCTCACGGGCCTCGCGATCGTGCCGCTGACCGTCGGCATGGCCGCGGTGCCGAAGCTGGCCGCGCGCTGGACGGCGTACCCCCGTGCGGTGATCGGGGGCGGGCTCGCGCTGATCGGGACCGGGCTGCTCGGGGTGTCCACGGCCGACGCGGGCACGCCGTACGCCGTGTACGCGGGCTGGATGCTGCTGCTGTCGGCCGGTACCGGGCTGTGCATGCCCGCACTCACCCTCGGCGTGGTCGCTTCCCTGCCGCCGGGGCAGGCAGGGCTCGGCTCGGGTCTGGGCGCGGCGGCCCGTGAGGTGGGGGCGGCGCTCGGGGTCGCGGTGACCGGCACCGTGCTCGGCTCCCACGCGGGGCTGGCCGACGGTATGACGCCCGCGCTGCGCACGGTCGCGCTGCTGGTGCTCGCGGCGACCGTCCTGGTCACAGCGGGCTTCGGGGTCGTACGGCCTGCCGTACGAAGCACGAAGTCCCGCCCTGCCGAAGCAGGACGGGACGTGTGAGCGGAGCGCCGGGCAGGCCTTGCACCTGCATCTCCCCGCAGGAAGCGGGACGTCTTTCCTTGGACCACCAACGCACAGTCGGCTTCCGGGAGTTCCGGTGGCCGGTGTGTGATCAACTATAGCCCACACCGGCCGCCGGAGTCACGTCGGGGAAGCTCAGATGAGGCCGAGGGCGCGAACCGCCTCGCGCTCCTCCGCCAGCTCGGCGACGGAGGCGTCGATGCGGGTGCGGGAGAACTCGTTGATCTCCAGGCCCTGGACGATCTCGTACTTGCCGTCCTTGCAGGTGACCGGGAAGGAGGAGATGAGGCCCTCCGGGACGCCGTAGGAGCCGTCCGACGGGATGCCCATGGAGACCCAGTCGCCGTCGGCGGTGCCGTTGGTCCAGGAGTAGATGTGGTCGATGGCGGCGTTGGCGGCGGAGGCCGCGGAGGAGGCGCCACGGGCCTCGATGATCGCCGCACCGCGCTTGGCGACGGTCGGGATGAAGTCCTCGGCCAGCCACTTCTCGTCGTTCACGACCTCGGCGGCGTTCTTGCCGGCGACCGTGGCGTGGAAGATGTCCGGGTACTGGGTGGCGGAGTGGTTGCCCCAGATGGTCAGACGCTTGATGTCGGCGACCGTGGAGCCCGTCTTCTTCGCGAGCTGGGTCAGCGCGCGGTTGTGGTCCAGACGGGTCATGGCGGTGAAGCGCTCGGCCGGTACGTCCGGGGCGGCGGCCTGGGCGATCAGCGCGTTGGTGTTGGCCGGGTTGCCGACCACCAGGACGCGGATGTCGTCGGCGGCGTGGGCGTTGATGGCCTGGCCCTGCGGCTTGAAGATGCCGCCGTTGGCCTCGAGCAGGTCGCCGCGCTCCATGCCCTTGGTGCGGGGGCGGGCGCCCACGAGGAGGGCGACGTTGGAGCCGTCGAAGGCGACGTTCGGGTCGTCGGTGATCTCGATGCCCTGGAGCAGCGGGAACGCGCAGTCGTCGAGCTCCATGGCCGTGCCCTCGGCGGCCTTGAGCGCCGGGGTGATCTCCAGCAGGCGCAGCTTGACCGGCACGTCCGCGCCGAGCAGCTGGCCGGAGGCGATGCGGAAGAGCAGGGCGTAACCGATCTGGCCGGCCGCGCCGGTGACGGTGACGTTCACGGGAGTGCGGGTCATGGCGTTCTCCGTATGAAGCTGGCGGGGGGCGGCACTGCCCCGGGGTGCGGACGTACAGATGATCGATCTCTTGGTATCAAGAGATCCACCAGCGGTCAGGCTATCGCGCCCGCGTGATCCCGGGTGTCCGGGTGGGTGTGGCCCACCCCACAGCACGCCCTGGACAGGCGCCCCGGGACGAAGAACGGCGGCCGCCCGTCCGGGAGAGGAGAGACGAGGGCGGCCGCCGAGCGGGGGTACCGATCACGCCGGACTCCCGTGGGGGTACTGATCGCGTGCCCCGTATCCCGGCGGCCATTCCTGCTTCGGAAAAGATTTCCGCGAGAAGTTCTCCCGCCCGTACGTCCCCGGCGGCTCAGGCCGTCACTGGGTGCAGCCCGTGGTGCCGGCCGCCGCCAGCGTGGCACAGGCGACCGCGTCGTCCGCGTCCTTCACCGCCACCATCGGCGTGTACGCGATGGTGTCGCCGGCCGTGCTGGTCGTGCCTGTCTCGGTGCGCTTGCCCGCCGTCACCTTCACCTCGTCGCCCTGCGCGGCCCCGGTGATACGGCCCCACGCGGCCTTGCAGACCTTGCTGTAGCGGACTTCGACGACGGTGGTGCCGACCGTGGCCGACGTGGCCGTGGTCACCAGGTCGCCGCTGCAGCCCATGGCCTCGGCGTCCTTGCCGGAGCAGGTCTCGCCGCTGCACTTCACGCCGGGCGGCAGCTTCGGGGCGGTGCTGGGGGTGGGCGAGGGCTTGGGGTCGGCGCCCTCGTTCTTCTTGTCACCGCCGTTGAGGTACAGGAACGCGCCTACGGCCACGATCGCCACGCCGACGACCGCCGCGAGGAGCATCGTCGTACGCCGCCCGCCCCCGCCGCGGGAGGAGGCCGCCCGGGTGCCGCGCGGCGGTCCGCCTACGGCGCCCGCGTGGCGCGGTGCGCCGGCCGGGGCTGCCGGACCGGCGGGGCCGAGGGGGCCGGCCGGGCCGGCAGGGCCGCCGGGAGCGGCCGTGGGGGCCGTGCCCGGGGCCGTGCCCGCTCCTGTGCCGGGTCGGCGGCCGCCGGTCGGGGCCGGTCCGCGGTAGCCGGCGATGTTCCAGGAGTTGACGCCCGACTCCGGCGAGGCGGAGGGCTCGGCGGAGGACTGGGCGGAAGGTGGGGCGGAAGGCCGGGCGGAGTGGCGCGGACCGGCGTCGCGTACGCCGGTGTCGCCCACACCTGCCGCGCGTACGCCGGTGTCGGCCGCACCGGCCGCGCGCACGCCGCTGTCCCGCAGGTCGGCGTCGGTGCCGGTCGGCTGGGCCGGCACCGTGGGGGCCACGCCGGCGGCGCCCGCGACGCCGGGCGTGGCCGTGGCGCCGCCGCCCTTGCGGGCCTTGGCGTTCCTGGCGTTCGCCGGCGGCACGCCGAACTCGCTGAGCGCGGCGCGCGCCTGCGATATCCGGATCGCCTCCATGGTCATGTCGTGCCGCATCTCCGAACGGCTCCACGCACGTTCGGCGAGCTCCCACATGGTGGTGAGGTGGACCGGGTTGGTGCCGGTGACCTCGGCGAGGGCGACGATCGCACCCTTGGGCGCGAGCAGCCGTCCGTTCAGATAGCGCTCCCAGGACGTCTTGCTGTAACCGGTCTGGTCGGAGACCGCTGCGATGCCCAGCCCGCTGCGGTCCACCAGGCGCCGCAGCTGACTGGTGAACTCTCTGATCTGCGGATCGAGTTCATCTGGCAAGGCCTTCCAGCGAGGCATTGCTTTCCCCCTCTTCCCCCCGGTACGTGCTCATGTCTGTCCCGCGCGTGGTGGGGGCGCACGGGAGCTTCGGGGCCGTGGGCATGCACCGTTGCACGCCCGCGGGTCCGCGGTCCAGTGTTCCACCGACCGCGGTCGGGGTCGGCAGCCGCCCCGCTTCGGTCGCACTCAGTCGTCGGCCGTGCTCAGTTGTCGACCGTGAAGTGCAACGCGTCCTTGAAGAAGGGGATCTCCAGCCACGGGTTCGGCTGGACCATCATCGCCAGCAGCACGATCGCCAGCCCCAGGACGCCGTACGTGGCGATGTCCGTGAAGCGGGAGCGCACCGCGAGCATGCCGACACCGGGCAGCAGCCAGCGCAGTACGGCGCCGCCGAGCAGGGCGGCGCCGACCAGCAGGGTGCCGACGCGGAACTGGTCCAGCGCGGTCAGCAGCAGGCCGAGCGCGACCGTGGCGAGCACGGCGAGGATCGGCCACTGCCGTGCGGGCACGGAGGCGGCGCCGGGCACGGCCCGGCCGCTGCCCTCGGGGCGTGCGGTGTCCCGGGTGACCCGCGGGAAGCGCCGGGTCGTACGGCGCGGACGCCCCTCGGCGTCGGGTGCGCTGACCGCGTCCCGCACGACCGGCCGGTCCCCTTCGGGTGTCCTATCGTCCGACACTGCGCTCCGCCGCCTCGACGACGTTGACGAGCAGCTGCGCCCGGGTCATCGGGCCGACGCCGCCGGGGTTGGGGGAGATGAAGCCGGCCACCTCGCGCACGTCCGGGTGGACGTCGCCGACGATCTTGCCCTCGGCGCTGCGGGAGACACCGACGTCGAGGACGGCCGCGCCCGGCTTGACGTCCTCGGCGCGGATCAGGTGGGCGGAGCCGGCGGCGGCGACGATGATGTCCGCGCGCTTGAGGTGGGCCGACAGGTCCTTGGTGCCGGTGTGGCACTGGGTCACGGTGGCGTTCTCGCTGCGCCGGGTCAGCAGCAGCGGCATCGGGCGGCCGATGGTCACACCGCGGCCGACGACCACGACCTCGGCGCCCTTGATCTCGACGCCGTAGCGGCGCAGCAGGGTGAGCACACCATTGGGGGTGCAGGGCAGCGGGGCGGGCTCGTTGAGGACGAGGCGGCCCAGGTTCATCGGGTGCAGGCCGTCGGCGTCCTTGGCCGGGTCCATCAGTTCCAGGATGCGGTTCTCGTCGATGCCCTTGGGCAGGGGCAGCTGGACGATGTAACCGGTGCAGTCGGGGTCCTCGTTGAGTTCCCGTACGACCGCCTCGATCTCCTCCTGCGTGGCGGTGGCGGGCAGTTCGCGCTGGATGGAGGCGATGCCGACCTCCGCGCAGTCGCGGTGCTTGCCGGCGACGTACTTCTGGCTGCCGGGGTCGTCCCCGACGAGGATCGTGCCGAGGCCGGGCGTGACGCCCTTCTCCTTCAGCGCCGCCACGCGGGCGGTCAGATCGGACTTGATCGCGGCTGCGGTGGCCTTGCCATCGAGAATCTGGGCGGTCATGACCCCATCCTCCCGGATGACCGCCCCCCGGTTCCAATCCGGGCCCTTCCTGGGCCTCGTACCGGTGACATGCCCGTTTCTCCCCGTGATCGACGATGTTGCACTTGCACAACACATGACGCTCCGGCTGGACAAGCGCGCGACGGCTGAAGAACGATGAGCGGACAGTGCCGCGGGCAGCACCGGGGGGACGCACCGCTTCTGTGACCTTTCCTCCGCACAATGCCGCGCGTCGTCCCCGCACTCGGACAACGGAGGAAAGACCGCCATGAGTTTCGGCGACCCCAACAACCCCTACGGCGCCCCGCAGGGCCAGCCCCAGCAGCCCGGTTACGGCTACCCGTCCGCCCCGCCGGTCGGCGCGTACGCCGCGCCGGCGCCGACCACGATGCCGGGCACGGTGAGCACCGCCCGCATCCTGCTGTGGATCATCGTGGGCCTCCAGGTCATCGGCACGGCCCTGTACGGCTTCGCCGCCGTGGCCGTCGACAAGGCCGAGGACGACGAGACCTTCGGTCAGTTCGCCGACTACCCGACCGGCCTGATCTGGGCCATCGCGGCGCTCGCGCTGGTGTGGCTCGTGTGGAGCGCCGTCCTCGCGACGAAGTTCACCTCCGGCGGCAACGGCGCCCGTGTGACCATCCTGGTCTTCGGCATCCTCACCGCGGTGCTGGCGCTCGTCTTCACCATCCTGGGCATCGTCCACCTGGTGTTCGGCATCCTGATCGCCGTCTTCGTCGGCAACGCCAAGGGCAAGGCCTGGTTCAACCGGCCGCGTTACTGAGCGACGTCCCGCCCAAGGGCCGCGTCCACCCCGTCGGGGGAAGGGCGCGGCCCTGGCGCGTTCCCGGGGCCGTTACGGCGTCCCGCCCACCCGCCGCTGTGCCTCGCGCAGCATCGACGCGCCCAGCGGGGTGAGGGTGTGCAGCACGGACGGGCCGTGCCGGGTGGTGGTGATGAGCCCCGCGTCGCGCAGGGCCGTGGCGTGCCGGCTGGCGGCGGACGCCGAGACCCCGGCCGCACGGGCCAGCTCACCGGTGGTGGCACCGGCGGACGCGGCGTACAGGGCGACGGCCCGGGCCCGCCCGAGCAGGGTGGTCAGGGACTTCGCGGGCGCCTCGACGCCGAACGGTGAGAGCTGCGCGGCGTCCCGGGCGTCGGGTTCGTGCAGCAGCGAGTACCAGAGCACGGGCGGCAGTTCGGGGTCCGCGAAGGCGACCGGCTCTCCCCAGTTGAAGTAGGAGGGGACGAGCGTGAGGCCGCGGCCGTTGAGATGCAGGTCCCGGTCCTCGGCCTGGGTCGGATAAGCGACTTCCAGGACGGGAGGGCGCCAGCGCATCATGGGCCCGAGTCCCGCGAGCATGCCCTCCACCCCGCCGTCCAGGATGCCGCGCGAACGCACCGCGCGCTCGGCCTCGATCCGCGCCTGCACGGTCTCCCGGTGCGGGACGACGACGGCCTCGTGGTAGGCGCGGAGCATGCCGGTGAACTCCTTGCGCACCACCGGCTCGGCCAGTCGCGCGGCCCACGACGGCGCTCCTACGGTCCGGTCGAGGATGCTCACCTCTTCGAGGATCCGCTCGGGAGGTGTGGCGAGGATCGACTCCATGCCCGCGTCGAGTCCGTCCATGGCGTTCACCGGCGTCAGAAAGTCCGGAAAATACTCGGCCCTCGGGTACAGGGGCAGCAGCACGCCCCGCACCAGTGGCGTCAACCCCTTGTCCCGGATCTGCTGCCGTGCGGTGCGGTACCAACCGGCGTAGGCCCACCTGCCTCGCCTCGACTGCAGCCGGTGCAGGCTTGAGGCGATCTCCCAGAGCGGGTCGGGCGCGGCGGCGATCCGAGTCCTGCCCAGGTCGGCATCGCCGAAGTGAATGCGGAGCATCTCGTTCCCCCCGGTCGAGCACAGCTTTTGCATCCAGGCGCAACAGCATGGTCGGCCCGTCCGCCCTCACGCAATGCTCCTTCACGTCGCCTGGGCGGGCACGGGGGCTCGCCCAGGCGCGAGAGGGAGGGGGACGAACCGGTGTACAGCGTCATCGTCGTGCCGCCGGCCTGCGGCACACCCGACAGCCAGATCAGGATCGCGACCGGAGACCGGCTCTGCTTCGGCCGGGCGCGGGCACAGGACCGACTGACCCTCGCGCACGACGGAGTGCCTCGCGTCGCCGGTGAGATCACCGCGCACCGCACCTACTGGCTGCTGAGCAACCTCAGCGAGGACCGGACGTACGTGGTGGAGAACCCGGAGGGCGCCGGCGAACACGTCAAGGTCGCCCCGGGGCGGCTGGAGGCGCCCGTCCCGTTCGAGTTCTCGCGGATCGTGCTGCCCGCCGCGGGCGATCTGCTGGCCATCGACGTCTGGGGACCTCGCCATGCCTTCCGCAGCGCCCCGCGCGCCGGGCTCCACGGGCCGCCCACCGCACCGGCGTTCGCCCTGGACCGCACCACGCGGTACTACGCGGTTCTGGCCGCCCTGTGCGAACCCCGGCTGCGCGGGGCCCCGTACGCCCCGCTGCCCACCGTCGAGCAGGTGGTGGAGCGGCTGCGTCCGGCCTGGCCGGCGGCCTCCCGGTCGGCCGTCTACTGGAACATCGACTACCTCGCCGTGAAGCTCCGCCTGCGGCCGGGCCCGGACTCCGCGACGCCCGGCCAACGGGTCCACGGCAAGAAAGAGTCGCTCGTCTCCCTCGCCCTGCGCTTCGACCTGGTCCGTGAGGACGACCTGGCGGTGCTGGCGCCGACCGCGGCGCAGGCTCCCCGGCGCCACCCTGGAACATTTCAGGTTCCCGCGCTCCACGGCGCCGGAGAGAGTGGACGGACGACCCGCTCATGAGCGGGACTCACGGGGACAACGGGGAAGGAACCAGGATGAACATGCGCACGACACGGAGCCGGGCGGCCACGGGGGTCGTCGCCGCGCTCGCCACGGGGGCTCTGGCGCTGGGCGCGTCGCCGGCGTCCGCGGCCGCGTCCGACGGGTACGTCAGCGGCGGCGGCAGCTTCTACGACGACTTCAACGACGAGGGCACCCTGTCCACCTCGTCGCACGCCAAGTCCAACGCGACCTGCCTGTGGCAGATCATCCTCTACGCGGAGGGCGTCAAGGAGAGCAACGGCACCCTCTACGACAAGTCGGACATCGACGGGAAGTTCGGCGCGAACACCAAGTACGCCACCAAGCAGCTGCAGAGGGCGTGGGGGCTCACGCAGGACGGCATCGTCGGGAAGAAGACGTTCGGCGCCGCCGACGAGAAGTGGAACGCCTCGACGCGCGCGGGCGAGCTGGAGTACCGGGGTTCCAGCTCCGACGCGAGCACGCGGTACAAGCTCCGCTACCACGGCTCGCGCTACTACTTCGACTTCTACCGGACGGCGAGCGGCAAGTACCGCTTCTACCACGACAGCAAGTGGATGTACGCCTCGTACAGCAGCACCGGCTGCGCCTGACCGGTACGGAGCAGGGCGGGTGCCCCCCTCGGGGGTGGGGCACCCGCCCTTCGTGCTGCTCAGCGCTCCGCGCTCAGTGCGGTCAGTGCTCAGTGCTCAGTGCTCAGTGGAAGAAGTGGCGCGTCCCCGTGAAGTACATGGTGACGCCCGCCTTCTTGGCGGCCTCCACGACGAGTTCGTCGCGGACCGAGCCGCCCGGCTGGACGACGGCCTTGACGCCGGCCTCGGTGAGGATCTCCAGCCCGTCCGGGAAGGGGAAGAAGGCGTCGGAGGCGGCGTAGGAGCCCTGGGCGCGCTCGGCGCCCGCGCGCTCGACGGCCAGCTTGGCGGAGTCGACGCGGTTGACCTGGCCCATGCCGACGCCGACGGAGGCGCCGTCCTTGGCGAGGAGGATCGCGTTGGACTTCACCGCGCGGCAGGCCTTCCAGGCGAACGCCAGCTGCTGGAGGTCCGCGTCGCTCAGCGCCTCGCCGGTCGCCAGGGTCCAGTTGGCCGGGTCGTCGCCGTCGGCCTGGAGGCGGTCGGTGACCTGGAGCAGCACGCCGCCGTCGACGGGCTTGACCTCGACCGGGTCGGCGGGCGCGGCCGGGGCCTTCAGGACGCGGATGTTCTTCTTCTTGGTGAGGGCCTCGAGCGCGCCCTCCTCGTAGCCGGGCGCCACGATGACCTCGGTGAAGATCTCCGCGACCTGCTCGGCCATCTCCTTGCTGACCGGGCGGTTGACGGCGATGACGCCGCCGAACGCCGACAGCGGGTCGCAGGCGTGCGCCTTGCGGTGCGCCTCGGCGACATCCGCGCCGACGGCGATGCCGCACGGGTTGGCGTGCTTGATGATCGCGACACACGGCTCGTCGTGGTCGTACGCGGCACGGCGGGCGGCGTCCGTGTCCGTGTAGTTGTTGTACGACATCTCCTTGCCGTGCAGCTGCTCCGCCTCGGCCAGGCCCGCGCCCGTGCCGTCGACGTAGAGGGCGGCCGGCTGGTGCGGGTTCTCGCCGTAGCGCAGGGTGTTCTTGCGCTCCCAGGTGGCACCGAGGAAGTCGGGGAACTGCGAGTCGTCGACCGGGGCGTACTCGCTCGCGAACCAGGAGGCGACCGCCACGTCGTACGACGCGGTGTGCTGGAAGGCCTCGGCGGCGAGCCGCTTGCGGGTGGCGAGGTCGAAGCCGCCGTCCTGGACGGCCGCGAGGACGTCGGCGTAACGGGACGGGCTGGTCACCACGGCCACCGACGGGTGGTTCTTGGCGGCGGCGCGGACCATCGACGGGCCGCCGATGTCGATCTGCTCGACGCACTCGTCGGCCGAGGCGCCGGAGGCGACGGTCTCGCGGAACGGGTAGAGGTTGACGACGACCAGGTCGAACGGCTCGACGCCCAGCTCCGCCAGTTGCTGCCGGTGGTCCTCCAGGCGCAGGTCGGCGAGGATGCCCGCGTGGACCTTGGGGTGCAGGGTCTTGACCCGGCCGTCCAGGCACTCGGGGAAGCCGGTGAGCTCCTCGACCTTGGTGACGGGGACGCCCGCGGCGGCGATCCGGCCGGCCGTGGAGCCGGTGGACACCAGCTCGACGCCCGCCTCGTGCAGCCCGCGCGCGAGCTCCTCGAGGCCGGTCTTGTCGTAGACGCTGACCAGTGCGCGACGGATGGGCCGCTTGTTGCTCTCGGCGGTCACTGGATAACTACCTTTCGTCCCTCAATGCGATAGCCGTTGCGGGCGAGCCGCCCCACGACGTCGACGAGCAGCCTTCGCTCGACTTCCTTGATGCGCTCGTGCAGCGCACTCTCGTCGTCCTCGTCCCGGACCTCCACCACGCCCTGCGCGATGATCGGCCCGGTGTCGACGCCGTCGTCGACGAAGTGGACGGTGCAGCCCGTGACCCTGGCGCCGTACGCGAGCGCGTCGCGCACGCCGTGGGCCCCGGGAAAACTGGGGAGGAGGGCCGGGTGGGTGTTCACGAACCGGCCGCCGAAGCGGGCCAGGAACTCCTTGCCGACGATGCGCATGAACCCGGCGGAGACCACCAGATCGGGCTCGTACGCGGCAACGGCCCCGGCGAGCGCGGCGTCCCACTCCTCGCGGGTGGCGAAGTCCTTGACCTTGCACACGAAGGTCGGCAGCCCGGCGCGCTCGGCGCGGGCGAGCCCCTCGATGTTCTCGCGGTCGGCGCCGACGGCCACGATCTCGGCGCCGTAGGCCTCGGGGCCGACGGCGGCGATCTCGTCGAGCAGCGCCTGGAGGTTGGTGCCGGATCCGGAGACCAGCACGACGAGGCGCTTGGCCACGGGCTTGGCGGCCACGGCGGGGCCCTTTCTCGGGGGTGCGTCTGTCCGGGCCGGCGGTTGCCCGCACATCACGTATGTACGTTCGTACGAATGCTTCGCCCTCCCCGATACGGGGAAGCCTACGAAGCGGCCGGCCGTCAGCAACGATACCGGCACTCCGGACGGCCCCCACGGGACGGGGGCGTGGCCGGGAGGTAGCGTCTGGGAGGAACCGGGTCGGGAACGCGCGTCGCGCGTGGCGCGTTGAGCAGTCGACGGACGCCGACGGACCCGGTTCGCTTGTCGTCGTCAGTCGTTGTCAGCAGTCGTATCACCGAGGGAAGACGCCCACTTGATGCCCACCCGCAGCCTGCGACTTCTCACGCTCCCCCCGCAGTCGGCACAGGGAGGGGAGCGCGACGGCCTGCTGCTGCGGGAGCGCCCCTCCTCCCCGCCGGACGCGCCCTCGGGCGGGGAGGGCGACCGACGGGGTCGGGAGAGCCAGGAGGAGAACCCCTTCGCGCCGCCGCCCGAGGGCACTCCCGACCAGCCGTGGCAGCCCCGGCACCCCTCCCCCGGCGACCGCGGAGCACCCCAGTCCGGCGACTCCGGCGACGGCTCCTCGTGGGGCAGCCGGTGGAGCGACCGCCAGCCCGGACGCTCGCCCGGCGGCTTCGGCGAGCGGCCCGGCGGGGACCAGGAGGGCGGCGGCCCCGGCGGCGGCCGGCCCGACCGTATGCGCTGGGACCCGACCGACCCCGCCCAGCGCCGCGCCCGGTACGCGCTGCTGTCCGGCATGTGGGCCTTCTTCTTCGCCCTCTTCGGCTGGCCGTACGTCGCCCTGATGCTCGGCGCGCTCGCCCTCTACTGGGGCATCGACTCCCTGCGCACCCGCCCGCGCACCCCCGACCCCGACCAGCCCGCCCCGGAGAACCCCGGCCGCCCCGTGACCCCCTCCGCGGTCGGCGGCCTGGTCACGGCGTCCCTCGCGATCGTCCTGGTCGCCGCGTCCTTCACGGCCCAGCTGGTCTACAGCGACTACTACACCTGCACCAAGGACGCCCTCACCAACGAGGCCGAGCAGGCGTGCGCCGAGCTGCTGCCGAAGGAGCTGCGGGGCGTACTGGACTAGGTCTCCTGCTGCGGAGGGTCCTTCGGCGGGTGCGGCTCGCGCCCTGAGGGACTCGGCGGCTCCTCCCGCGGCATCGCCGCCTCCCTCAGGGCTGCCCAACGGGCCTCGCGCGCGGCCTCGTCGTGCCAGGGAAAGGGCGGGGGCGGGGGCGGGTCGACGGGGAGGAAGTCGTACGGCTCGAAGGCGGGGTAGGTGTCCGAGGTGCCGTACGGGTCGCGGGCGTCGTAGGCGTCGTCGCGGGGGTCGTAGGGGTCCTCGAGGTCGTAGGGACCGGCGCTTTCGGGCAGGGTGTCTCGTCCGCGGCGGGCGGCCTCCGTGGGCTGGGACTCGGCGGATCGCGACGTGCCGGATCGGGGCTCGGTGGAGCGGGACTCGGCGGATCGGGACGTGCTGGATCGGGGCTCGGTGGAGCGGGACTCGGCGGGTCGGGACGTGCCGGATCGGGGCTCGGTGGAGCGGGACTCGGGGCGGCCGTCAGCGTGACCGGACGTCGTACCGGACGTCGACGGGGTCTGGGCGCGCTGCCGGGCGATGCGCGGCCGGCGCGGGGCGCGGTCGCGGCGGCGCCAGGCGTGGACGCCCAGGGCCATGGGGAGCGCGGCGAGAGCGCCCCAGAGCAGGGCCGCCGGCCCGGCCTGCCACCACAGCGGCCCGAACCGGGCGAGCGCGGACGTCCCGAGGGGGCCTCCGGACAGCGCGGCCGCTCCGGCGAGCGCGGCGGCGCACAGCGCGACCGCCAGCCCGGCCACGCCCGCGGTCCGCCGCAGCGTCCAGGCCTCACCGGCAGGGCCGCCTTCCGACGTCGTGCCCCGCCCGGCCCGTTCCCGTGAGCGTCGGCCGCCGCCGTGGCTGTCCGTATCGGCTCCCTCGCCCGGCACCCGCGAGGCGGCCCGTGCCACGAACCACCCGACCGTCAGGCCGGCCAGCACCGGCACGGTCGTGGCCGCCCAGTTCAGGGGTGTGCCCGGGCCGGGGTCGGGGACCGCGGCCAGGAGGGGGAACGGCGGGAGCAGCGGGGCCGGGTCGGAGGTCAGCAGGCCGGTGAGGTGGCCGGTGCCGAGGGCGAAGCCGGGGCCGAGGGCGTAGCAGGCGGCCCAGACGGCGGCGTTGGGGACCAGCGCCAGGCAGAGGAGCAGGACCGCGAAACGGCCGGACCAGCCCTCCGTCAGCTGGGCGAAGGACGCGCGGGCCGTGCCGCCGTGCCACACCAGCGAGGTCGCGACCAGCAGGGCGCCGCCGCCGAGGTGGACGGCCAGTCCGGCCGTCGCCGCTCGGGCGGCCGTTGCGAGCCGGTCCCTGGCCTGCGGGTCCAGGGCGAGCCGGCGGGGCGTGGCCGGCAGCAGGAGCAGGACGGAGTCGAGGGCGTCGCGGGGGCGGCCGTACGCCGTCCACACCCCGGCCCCGGCCGCCGCGATCGCGACGAGCGGCAGACAGACGCAGGTCCAGGGCCAGTTGGGGCGCAGAGCGCCGTCGGCGGCGTACAGCGCGGCCGGTGCGGCGACGGCGAGGTAGCCGAGGACGACGCCCGCCCACGCCGTACGCCGGCTCACCGGCCGCTCGTCCTCCTCGACCGCGTCGCGCGCCGCGCGGTGCAGCAGCCACAGCGGCAGGGCGAGGAGCAGCAGCGGGGTGAGGCCCACGGGTGCGGGGGCGCCGGAGAGCGTGTCGGCGCGGACCAGTTCGGCGCCGTGCGCCAGCAGCCACAGCGCGGCCGCGACATGCAGCGCACCGCCGGGCCCGCTGTCGGGATACGGCGAGCTGATCCACAGCACCATCACCAGCACCGCGAACGAGCCGAGTCCCAGGCCCGCCGCGAGCACCCCGCCGAGGAGGCCTGCGGCCAGTCCGGGGGAGCGTCCGCGCATCCGGGTGAGCAGGAGCGACAGCGGTGGTCGGCGAGCGGTCATCGGGATCACGCCCGTCATGGTCCCAACGACACGCGCTTTCCCGTCGTAACAGGCGAACCTCCGACGTGTCACCCAATATATGTTTATGTTCTTTTCCGCACAAAGGGGCGCCCTGTGACACAGAGCCCGGCGACCCCTCTCCCTCCGCCGAAGGAACGCCGACGCCTGCGTGAAGCCGCCGCGCTGACCCAGGGTCAGCTCGCCGCGCGGGTCGGTGTCACCCGGGAGACCGTGCGCGCGTGGGAGACCGGCCGCACGACTCCACGCGGCCGTAAGCGGGAGGTCTACGCCAAGGTGCTGGCCTCCCTCGCCGAGCCGGCCACGGAGGAGAAGCCTGTGGAGGTCGTGAAGGTCATGCAGGCCACGGAGGTTGTGCAGGACGCGGAGGTCGTGCAGGACGCGGAGGTCGTGCCCGGCACGGAGGTCGTGCCCGGCACGGAGGTCGTGCCCGGCACGGAGGACGTCGAGGTGACGGCGCGTCAACCCGTGGTGGCCGTGGCGGCGGCTGCGGAGGCGCCCGCCGCCGAGCCCGTCGTACGACCGGAGCCGTTGCGCGAGCCGGAGCCGGAGCGCGAGTCCGGTGAGGTGCTGACGCCCACTCAGGCCTTCGACGCGCTGTACGCGTTCTGCGCGCCCGCCCTCGTGCGGCAGGCCTATCTGCTCAGCGGGCGGCGGGAGCTGGCCCGGGAGTCGGTCGAGTGGGCCTTCCAGCTGGCCTGGGACCGTTGGCCCGAGGTCGCCGTGGACCCCGACCCGGCGGGCTGGGTGCGGGCGGCCGCCTACGAGTACGCCCTCTCCCCCTGGCACCGCTTCCGCCCCCGCTACCGGCACCCCGAGCCGCCGCCCTCCGACGCCTCCGACCGCGCGCTGCTGGACGTCCTGCTCCAGTTGCCGGCGCCGTACCGCCGGACGCTCGTGCTGCACGACGGCGTCGGTCTGCGGCTGCCGGAGACCGCGGCCGAGACGGAGGCGAGCACCCCGGCGGCCGCGTACCGGCTGATGCACGCCCGCGAGGAGGTCGCCGCGCGGCTGCCCGAGCTGTCGGACCCCGTCGCACTGGGCCGGCGCCTCGCCGAACTGGCCTCCGCCGAGCGACTGCGCGCGGCCCGGCCACCCGTCGTACGGGCGGGCAGCGAACGCCGGGCCCGCTTCTGGACCCGGGCCGCGATCGCCTTCACCATCGCGATCATCGGCGCCACCGCACTGACCCTGCGCACGGCTCCCACGCATTACGAGCCACCCGTCGCACCCGGTGAGACCGTGCCGGGCGTGCCCCCTCGGGCGGCGCCGGGGCCGCTGTCGGAGGAGGAGCTGGAGCTGCGCACCAAGCTGCGGCAGGAGACGGCGAACGGGCCGGAGAGGCTGGTCCCGCAGGTGCGCTGAGGGTCCGTGACATGCGCGAGGCCCGCACCCCGTCGGACGGGATGCGGGCCTCGGGTCGCCTGTGCGGGCGTCAGCCGTCGGGGCTGATTCAGCCGGCGAGGATCTCGCGGGCCAGCTTGGCGGTCTCGGTCGGGGTCTTGCCGACCTTGACACCGGCGGCCTCGAGGGCCTCCTTCTTCGCCTGGGCGGTGCCGGAGGAGCCGGAGACGATGGCGCCGGCGTGGCCCATGGTCTTGCCCTCGGGCGCGGTGAAGCCCGCGACGTAGCCGACGACCGGCTTGGTGACGTTCTTCGCGATGAAGTCCGCCGCACGCTCCTCGGCGTCGCCGCCGATCTCACCGATCATGACGATCAGGTCGGTCTCGGGGTCGGCCTCGAACGCGGCGAGCGCGTCGATGTGCGTGGTGCCGATGATCGGGTCGCCACCGATGCCGACGGCCGTGGAGAAGCCGATGTCACGGAGCTCGTACATCATCTGGTACGTCAGCGTGCCGGACTTCGACACCAGGCCGATGCGGCCCGGCTTGGTGATGTCGCCCGGGATGATGCCGACGTTGGACTGGCCCGGGGTGATGATGCCGGGGCAGTTCGGGCCGATGATGCGGGTCTTGTTGCCCTTCTTGCCGGCGTACGACCAGAAGGCGGCCGAGTCGTGCACGGCGATGCCCTCGGTGATCACGACGGCCAGCGCGATCTCGGCGTCGATGGCCTCGACGACCGCGTCCTTGGTGAACTTCTCCGGCACGAAGATGACGGAGACGTTGGCGCCGGTGGCCTCGATGGCCTCCTTGACGGTGCCGAAGACCGGTACCTCGGTGCCGTCGAAGTCCACGGACGTGCCCGCCTTGCGCGGGTTGACGCCGCCCACGACGTTGGTGCCGTCGCCGAGCATGAGCTTGGTGTGCTTCATGCCGGTGGCGCCGGTCATGCCCTGGACGATGACCTTGCTGTCCTTGTTGAGCCAGATAGCCATGGTGTGTTGTGTCCTCGTCCTGAGTGCTTACTTTGCGGCGTGGGCCAGCTCGGCGGCCTTGTCGGCCGCGCCGTCCATGGTGTCGACGCGCTGGACCAGCGGGTGGTTGGCGTCGGTGAGGATCTGTCGGCCCAGCTCGGCGTTGTTGCCGTCGAGGCGGACGACCAGCGGCTTGGTGACGTTCTCGCCGCGGTCCTCGAGGAGCTTCAGGGCCTGGACGATGCCGTTGGCGACCTCGTCGCAGGCGGTGATGCCGCCGAAGACGTTGACGAAGACGGACTTGACGTCCGGGTCGCCGAGGATGATCTCCAGACCGTTGGCCATGACCTGGGCGGAGGCGCCACCGCCGATGTCCAGGAAGTTGGCCGGCTTGACGTTGCCGTGGTTCTCACCGGCGTACGCGACGACGTCCAGGGTGCTCATGACGAGACCGGCGCCGTTGCCGATGATGCCGACCTCGCCCTCGAGCTTGACGTAGTTGAGGCCCTTCTCCTTGGCAGCCGCCTCGAGCGGGTTGGCGGCGGCCTTGTCGTGGAGCTCCTCGTACTCGGGGTGACGGAACTCGGCGTTGTCGTCGAGCGACACCTTGCCGTCGAGCGCGATGACCTCGCCGGAGGCGACCTTCGCGAGCGGGTTGACCTCGACGAGGAGGGCGTCCGACTTGATGAAGGTGTCCCACAGCTTGACGAGGACGTTCACGACCTTGTCGGCGACCTCGGCCGGGAACTTGGCGGCCTCGACGATCTCGCGGGCCTTGGCCTCGTCCACGCCGTCGATGGCGTCGATCGCGATCTTGGCGACGGCCTCCGGACGGGTGGCCGCCACCTCCTCGATCTCCATGCCGCCCTCGACGGAGGCGATGGAGAGGAAGGTGCGGTTGGCACGGTCGAGGAGGAAGGAGACGTAGTACTCCTCGAGGATCTCCGGGGCCGTCTCGGCGATCATCACCTTGTGGACCGTGTGGCCCTTGATGTCCATGCCGAGGATGTCCGTCGCGCGGGCGACGGCCTCGTCCGCGGAGGCGGCCAGCTTGACGCCGCCGGCCTTGCCGCGACCACCGACCTTCACCTGCGCCTTGACGACGGACTTGCCGCCCAGACGCTCGGTGATCTCGCGCGCCGCCTCAGGCGTGTCGATGACTTCACCGGCCAGCACCGGTACATCGTGCTTGGCGAAGAGGTCCCTCGCCTGGTACTCGAACAGGTCCACGCGCTTCCGTCCCTATCAGTGATCTCGCGGTTCGTTGGATGCGTGGGCGTGCCGCGAAGGGCAACGTGACGTCCGCTGTCACAAGGGAGGCGCACACGGTGTCCGAGCGCGCGGCATGTCCGTCTCGCAGGTTATCGCTGCTTTCAGGGGGCCCCTAAATCGAGGGTCACACCTGAGCGGTGATACCTGTCACATGATGCCGTGCTCACTGACACGCGGTGCCAGGTGTGAGCGGGGGCGAAGGGGGCCTCACGGGGCCGCGACGGGCTGGGCAAGGCCTCTGAACAGGCCTTTTCTGGTGGGAGGAGGGGGCGGGTAGGGGGCACGGACTGGTTTCGGGGACGGTGTTCGAGGGTTCGGCCGTGTGGGTGGGTAGGGGGTGCGCGGGTGTGGGTGCGGGTGCGGGTGCGGACGCGTGTGTGGGTGGGGCCCCGCCCTCGGGCGCCGTGGTTCGCGTGGGCGCCGAGGGCGAGGCCGGTGCCCCGTGACCGGTGACTGGTGACCGGTGACCGGTGACTGGTGACTGGTGACTGGTGTGTTGTGTCAGACGCGGGGGTCCACGTGGGGCGCGTAGCCCGGGGTGGCGGACCCGGCGATGCCCTGGGCGCCGCCGACGGCGTGGTGGGCGAGGGGGTCCGCGCCGGTGTGGATCGTGCCGGTCAGGTCCTGGGCGAAGTACCCGGCCTGCCCGGCGACGCCGTACGCGAACGGGTCGACCTGGCCGCTCACGCCACCCGCGAAGGGCGTGACCTCGTCCGCGACGCCGTACGCCAGCGCGGTCGTGCTGCCGCCGACGCCCCGCACGACCGGCTGCGCGGTCTGCCCGACCGTGTCGACGACCTGGTCGGCGAGGTAGGCGACCCGGTCGACGGTCGGCTGGACCGTTGCGGTGACCCCGTGCGCGAACGCCGGCACCTCCCCTGCGACGCCCCCGGCGAAGCCGTCGGCCTGGCCGACGACGCCGTACGCCAGCGGCGGTACGTCCGCGGCGACGCCGCTCGCGAAGGGCCGCACATCGCCCTGGACGCCGTACGCCAGCGTGCCCGCGTCCACGACGGCCTGACCGGCGACGGGCACGACCCCGTGCACGACGGTGTGCGCGACGGGCGGCAGCACGGCGGCCGTGGCGTCGTCGGTGACCTGGCCGGCCAGCCCGGTCGCGTACGGCGGCACGTCGGCCACCACGCCCCCGGCGACGGTCCGCACCCCGGCGACCGCCCCTCCCGCGACCGGCTGCACACCGGCGACGGCCCCGCCGGCGACACCCCGCACCTCGGCGACCGCCTGCCCGGCGACGGGCGCGACACCGTGGACCAGCCCGTCCGCGACGGGTCGTACGTCCGCCACGACGCCGTACGCCAGCCCGGTCGCGGCGTCGACGGTGTGCGACGCGGTCGCCCCGACACCCGCCACCGCCTGCCCGGCGACGGGTACGACGCCCTGCACGGCGGTCCCTGCGACCGGCTGCACGCCCTGCACCGCACCGGTCGCGACAGGCACCGCACCGTCCACGGCATGCCCGGCCACCGGCACGACCCCGCGCACAGCCGACTGCGCCACCGGGGTGACCCCGCCGACGGCCGACCCCACGACCGGCGGCACCGCGGCCGCGACGGTCTCCTGCGCTACGGCGGCACCGGTGGCGGTCGCCTGCCGGCGGGCCGTGCCTGCGGTGGCGAGAGCCGATGCCTGGGCGGCGCCGACCGTGCGGTGAGCCTGGGCCTGGGCCTGGGCGTGAGCCTGGGCCTGGGTGCTGGTGACCGTGTCGGTCGCCTGCCGGCGGGTGGTGCCGACCGTGTTGACGACTTGCTGGTGGACGCCGTTCGCCGTGCCCGTGACGTGGGCCGGGACGTCGGCGACGGAGGCGCGGGCGGCCGTGGTGGCGGTGTTCGCGGTCGTCCCGGCCTGGCCGGTGGCTTGGCGGGTGACCTGGCCGATGGCTTGGCGGGTGACCTGGCCGGTGACCTGGCCGGTGACCTGGCCGGCGCGGCCCTGCGCGCCTGCGGCGGCCGTCTGCGCCGCCGGGGTCACACCGGCCGCCGGGCGGCCCGCCGCGGCGACGGTCTGCTGCGCCTTGGTCCGTACGACGCCGTCGACCTCCTGCGCCTGGGCGCGAGCCACTCCCTGCGTGCCCTGCAGGCGCGTCTGCGCGGCCGCCAGCGCCTTCTCGAGCTCGGGCGCGAAGGCGGACAGCGGGCCGAAGAGGTAGTCGATGAAACCGCCGGGCGTGTGCGGCGTCGGCACCTCGTCGCCGACCTGGTCGGCCGTGGCATCGGCCGTGCCGACACCCGACCGAGCGGCCTCGGCAGCCTGCGCCGCCTTCGCCGCACGCGCCGACTGGGCCCCCTTGATCGCCTGCGCACCCCGGACCTGGGCGGCCTTCGGGACACTCACCTCGGCGTCGACGTACCGCCGCGCCTGATCGCTCACACTCCCGGGCGTCGCGACGGCGGTCCGCTGCGCGCCCTCGACCGTGCCGGTGGCCGTGTCGGTGAGGGTGCTGGTGAGGGTGCCGGTGGCGGACTCGGTGACACCGGCGAGCGTGTCACCGGCGTCGGCCGTCGCGCCCGAGACGGTGCCGGGCACTGTGTCGGACGTGCTGTCCGTGCCCTCCATGACATCCGTGAGGTCGGTGTCGGTGAGGTCGGTGAGGTCCGTGACGTCCGAGACGGACAGCGAGGAGGCGGGCAGTTCGTCGGCGCTGGCGACCGTGGAGCCGAGCGCCCACGCACCGGTGACACCGGCGGCGATCACGATGGAGCGGCGGATGTTCTTGTTCATGCGTACGTCAGATCCTTAAAGGACTTCCGCGGCCCCGGAGCGTCAGGACTCCGGGCCCCGGAACGGCGCGAGCTCCCCACGCCGGGTCGGTGACCGTCGGCCGGGCTCGCACCAGGGGACTTGGGGACATGGCGGCGCCGAATCCGTGCGCGGTCCGGGAGAGAGGACCAGCGGACGTGAGGTGATGCGGCGCACCGGCTTCCCGTCCGGAGACACCTGATACGGCATCCGGAACGGGGCGGGCAGACCTGATCCGCCCCCGCGCGGCAGGTCTACGGGGCGGTACGGCCTGCCCTAGCCGGGGAAGACAGGGATGTCCCGGTGCCTGTCCCGGGTCCCGGGCACATCGGCCCGTACGGCGGCGCCGGCCCACAGCCACAGCGACGCCCGGTCGTTCACGGTCACGGCCTGCGCATCCCCGTGCCGCGGCGATCCGCTGTCCCCCGCCGACCCGTTCACCGGCCCACCGTCCGCAGGAAGCGGCCCCTGCGGGACGTCTGTGCCACGGGCGGGGTGTGCTGTGGCGTCCGCCGCCCTGGAGGAGGCGCCGGTGAGCTCGAGCTCGGCAAAGGTGCCCTGACCTTGCAGGGTGGCGCCGCGCCCGGTGGCGTGGTGCGCAGCATCGGCCTCGGTGGGCGCCCCTGAGAGCGCCCTGTCCAGTGCCTCGGCAGCGAAGCCCTGCGGGACGACGGGCCGCGGGGCCACGTCCAGCTGATCGGCGCCGGGCAGCCCGGAGGGAGCCGGGAACACGGGCACCTCGTCCAGGCCGGGAAGCCCGGACTCGGGCTGCGCGCTGGGCAGCAGGGAGAGGTCGGGGAGGGTGGTCAGGCCGGTGGCAGGGTCCGGCAGGGATGGGGAGGGCAGGGATGGGGAGGGCAGGGACGGGGAGGGCAGCGATGGGGCCGGGGCGGGTGATTCTGAGGGGTATGGCAAGGCCGGCGCGTCTTCGCTGAACCCCGCGAGACCGTCGAGCCCGTTGAGCCCGTCGAACCCCTTGCCCGCCGACTCCGCGGTCGCGCCGACCATCCGTAGCCGCTGCTCGTCCGAAGAGGCGACGGTCTGCCCCTCGGCAGGGATCACAGCAGAGACAGCGTCAGAGGAGACGGCATCGACCTCGACCGCCGCCACCGAGTCAGCAGCCCCGGCCGATTCCGCCGCACGCGCCTCCCCACCCCACAGCAACCCCACCACGAACAACCCACCCACCAGCAGCACCACCCGCAGCGCATGCCGCCCCACCGCGGCGCGCATCACGCGCACGGCGGCACCGGGCAACACGGCTGAGCAGGTCAACAGGGGAGAGTCCTCCGGTGCGGGCGGAACGAATCGCAGACAATCGGTGCGATATCGCGGATGGCGGTGCGCCATCGCCAGGGTGGCGCGAGGTCGCGGGTGTTCGGTGCAAGGGGTGCGTGCGGGGTGCGTGCTGGGCGGTGTCGACGAGCGGAGCTCGACTCACCGGCACGGGCCTCGATCCTTGCACGGGACTCCTGCGGTTGCGCAAGCCCCCTGTTACCGATGAGTACTCATATCCGTTTTCCCTCCTCCGTCATGAGGTGTCCGGTATCGGAAGCGGGCGCTTCTCCATCGCCGCCGCTATGACCTCCGGAAACAGATCGGGCGTACAGGCGAAGGCCGGTGCGTCCAGTGCCGCCAACGCCGCCGCGTGCTCCCGGTCGTACGCCGGCGCCCCCTCGTCCGACAGCGCCAGCAACGCCACGAACTGCACCCCCGCCGCCTTCATCGCCGCGACCCGCCGCAGCATCTCCTCCCGTACGCCCCCCTCGTACAGGTCGCTGATCAGCACGACCACCGTCTCCGCGGGCCGGGTGATCTGCGACTGGCAGTACGCGAGCGCCCGGTTGATGTCCGTGCCCCCGCCCAGCTGGGTGCCGAAGAGGACGTCGACGGGGTCGTCGAGCCGATCGGTGAGGTCGGCGACCGCGGTGTCGAACACGACCAACCGGGTGCTGATCGACCGCATGGACGCCAGCACCGCCCCGAACACCGACGCGTACACCACCGACGTCGCCATCGACCCCGACTGGTCGATACAGAGCACGATCTCCTTCTGCAGGGACTGGGACGCTCTCCCGTAGCCGACGAGCCGCTCGGGCACGATCGTGCGGTGCTCGGGCAGGTAGTGCTTGAGGTTGGCCGCGATGGTGCGGTTCCAGTCGATGTCACGGTGGCGCGGCCGCTGCACCCGTGCGCTGCGGTCCAGGGCGCCGGTGAGCGCGGCCCTGGTACGCGGGGCGAGCCGCCTCTCCAACTCCTCGACGACCTTGCGCACGACGGCCCGTGCCGTCTCCCTCGTCGTCTCCGGCATCGCCTTGTTGAGCGACAGCAACGTGCCGACCAGGTGGACGTCCGGCTCGACCGCCTCCAGCATCTCCGGCTCCAGCAGCAGCGCGGACAGCCCCAGGCGGTCGATCGCGTCGCGCTGCATGACCTGCACGACCGAGGAAGGGAAGTACGTCCGGATGTCCCCGAGCCAGCGCGCTACGGACGGCGCCGACGCCCCGAGCCCCGCCGCCCGCGGCTCGTCCCCCTTTCCGTAGAGCGCGGCAAGCGCCCCATCCATCGCCGCATCCTGCCCGGCGAGCTCACATCCCGTGCCGTCCGCCCCGTCCCCACCCAGCACGAGCCGCCACCGCCGCAGCCGCTCCTGCGCGGCGACGTCCACCGGTCCCACTGTCATCTCCTCACCTCCGGATGCTCTTCGAGGTCAGCACCTGACAACTCGGGCTCTGCCAATGCTTCGAGGTCAACGCCTGACAACTCGGGCTTCGCAGCCGCTTCGAGGTCAACGCCCCGCAACACTTACCTCCGCGGGTTCTCTGGGGCTCACACCTGGCAACCCGTCTCCGCCCGTACTTCGGGGCTCACAGCCGGCGCCCCCACCTCTCCCACCTCCCCACGTCCTTCGAGCCCGGCACCCGACATCCCCGCTTCCAGCCCCAACAGCAGCCGCACCACCGGAAGCGCCGCGTCGGCCCGTTCCCTGTCCAGGTCGGCCGCGAACCCCGGTGTCCCGGCTCCGACGGCCGTGGCTCTCCCCCGCTCGCCCGGCGCGCGCCGCACCAGTTCGCCGAGCGTGCGGCGAACTCCCGGCTCGTACGCCGAGAAGGTGCGCCGCAGCAGGGGCAGGACGTCGGTGAATGCCTCCGTCGGCACTCTGGTCAGCCAGTCGTCGACCAGGGTGAGGAGTTGCTCGTCGTGCACCAGCAGCAGGCCGCCGCCGGAGCCTCCGCCCACGAAGCCCTCGATCCACGCTGCCGCGTCGGCCGGTGGTGTGCCCGGGGACAGGGCCAGCCCCATCAGCCGCGCCGCCTCCTCCTGCGCCAGCCCCCCGCCGTCCAGCAGCAGCCGCACGGCCCGGCCCCGGATGACGCCGGGCACTCTGTCCCGGTCCGACAGGGCCCCCAGCACCCGCTGCCAACGGGCCCGCAACCCGGCACGGTCCGCCGGCCCGGGTATCTCCTCGTCCGCCAGCAGGCCCACCGCCCCGTGCACGGCGTCCACATGGCGTCGCATCTCGTCGGCAGCGTCCCCGTCCAACGCGGTGCAGGCCGGAAGCAACCCGACGAAGATCCGCTCGGCCAGCCCCACGGCGACCTCCGCGAGCGCGCCGGTGTCCGTGCCCCGCACATCTCCGTAGCGCAGCGAACGCACCAGGGCGGGCAGGGCCTGGGCGAGGTGGCCGACGTCCGTGTCCAGCGCGGCGCGGTCGGCGAGCACCCGCATCACCGCCGGGAGTGCATCGGGCAGTCCGGCCGCCAGACACCGCTCGGCCAGTGCGGTCACGTCGGCGAGTGTCCGTGCGGCGACGGCGTCGGCCTCGGCTTTCGAGTTCGCCGCGGACAGCACGGTCGTCCCCCACACGCCCGCTTCGGCGACCCGCAGCGACAGCTCCGGCTCCCAGCGCAACCGCCAGGTCTCCCGGAAGGTGCCGGTGCTGCCCCGCGAGACTGCCGGTTCGCCCCAGGGGACGCCCAGCAGCCGCAGCCGGTGCAGCAGTCTGCTGCGCTCGGCGTCGGTCTCCTTGCGCACATCGAGCTCCAGCTCACGCTCGGCCGCCTCCGGCTTGAGCCGCAGCCGGCGCTGCTGCCGGTCCAGGTCCCGCTGCAGGGGCACCGCGGGTGCCGTGGCGGGGACCTGGCCCAGCACGTCCCCCACCACCAGCCGGTCCCGGACCAGCGCGAGCGGCACGTCCGAGCCCTCGCACATCACCGCCCGCACCGCGTCGGTGGTCTCGCTCAGGCCGGGCAGCGGGCGGCCGCGCAGCGCGGCGAGTGTCTCGGCCAGCCGCACGGCCTCGATGACATGCGCCGGAGAGACGGTGCGGTCCTCGGCCCGCAGCAGCCCCGCTACCTTGGTCATCCACCGCTCCACGGGCCGGTCGGGCGCAGCGAACAGATGCCCGTACCAGCCTGGTGAGTCGATCCCCGCCCCGTACCCGCCGGCCCGCGCCAGCCTGCGGTACGTCCACGGCACCCAGGTCAGCTCGGCCTTCACCTTGGGCAGCCCCTTGAGCAGCGCCCTGTCGGCCGCGACGGTGGTCCGCAGCCGCAGCGCGGGCACATGCCATGCCCCGCACACCACGGCCACACCGTCACCGAACTCCCGCTGCGCACCGCGCACCTGGAGCCGCATGTACGCCTCCCGCACCGGGTCCCGGTCGTGGCCCCCGGTGCCATAGGCCTCCCGCAGCGCCCCCATGGCCTCCTCGACCGCGGCGAACGGTGCGAGCACGTCCGTGTCCCCCGGGTCACCTCGGTGCTCGACGACGTCCTCCCACCAGCGCTCGGGGTCGTCGTAGCCGGCGATCTCCGCGAGCAGGGCGAGCGGGTCGAGCCGGACGTCCCGCCCGACCGCGCTCTGTGCGTCCCCCGAGCCCTCCATGCCCTCCGCCCCCTCCGCGGTCTCGGGGATGTCGGCGTCGTCTGTGTCCTCCTCCTTTCCCCAGGCCAGCGTGTGAGTGGCGGGCAGGTCGATGAAACGGGCGGGGACCCCGTGCTCCAGGGCCCAGCGCAAGGCGATCCACTCCGGGGAGAAGTCGGCGAGCGGCCAGAAGGCCGAGCGGCCCGGCTCGTCCACGGCGTGGGCGAGGAGCGCCACCGGCGGACGCATGTCCAGGTCGGCGGCCAGCGGCACGAGTACGTCGGCCTCGGGCGGTCCTTCGATCAGCACGACGCCGGGCCGCACCTCGTCGAGCGCCGCCCGCACGGCTCGCGCCGACCCCGGTCCGTGATGCCGCACCCCGAGCAGCACGGGCCCGGAACCGGAAGGTCCCCTCACGCCTCCGTCAACACCCATCACTTCACACCTCCTTCGCTTCACTTGCAGCTCGCACCGTTCTCGACTCCGCCCGCCACCCCGGGCCTCACGCCGTCCCGCTCCCGGCGCACGCAGCGTCACTCATAAAGAGGCCCTGACCCCCGCATTTCGTTGCCTCGCACTCCGTGCCGCTCACGCACTGTGACGTTCGACGACTACGGTCACCGCGGCCAAGCCGTGTCGTCGTCATCGGAGTTCACGTGCGTGCGCGTCAGCACCGCGGCCGTGCGGCCCTTGCCGGCCTGGCCCCAGATCGAGGTGTTGTTCTTCACGCCGTCACCTCCCGGCAGGCGCGGTAGAAGTCCGTCCAGCCGTCCCGTTCACGCACCACCGTCTCCAGGTACTCCTGCCAGACGACCCGGTCGGCCGCCGGATCGCGGACGACGGCGCCGAGGATGCCGGCGGCGACATCGCCCGGCCGCAGCACGCCGTCGCCGAAGTGAGCGGCCAGCGCCAGGCCGCTGGTGACGACGGAGATCGCCTCAGCCGTCGAGAGGGTGCCGCTGGGCGACTTCACCTTCGTACGGCCGTCGGACGTGACCCCGTCGCGCAGTTCGCGGAAGACCGTCACCACGCGGCGGATCTCGTCGATCCCGTCGGGCACCGCCGGCAGATCCAGGGAACGGCCTATCTGGTCGACGCGCCGCGAGACGATGTCGACCTCCGCCTCCACACTCTCGGGCAGCGGCAGCACCACCGTGTTGAAGCGGCGGCGCAGCGCGCTGGACAGGTCGTTGACCCCGCGGTCACGGTCGTTGGCAGTAGCGATCAGATTGAAGCCGCGAACGGCCTGCACCTCCTGACCCAGCTCGGGTATCGGCAGGGTCTTCTCCGAAAGGATCGTGATCAGCGAGTCCTGCACGTCGGCAGGTATGCGGGTCAGCTCCTCGACCCGGGCCGTCATGCCCTCCGCCATCGCCCGCATGACGGGGCTGGGCACGAGGGCGTCACGGCTGGGGCCTTGCGCGAGGAGCTGCGCGTAGTTCCACCCGTACCGGATGGCCTCCTCCGGAGTGCCCGCGGTGCCCTGCACGAGCAGGGTCGAGTCGCCGCTGACCGCCGCGGCCAGATGCTCGGACACCCAGGTCTTCGCGGTGCCGGGGACTCCGAGGAGCAGCAGGGCGCGGTCGGTCGCGAGCGTGGTGACGGCGACCTCGACGATGCGGCGCGGCCCCACGTACTTCGGTGTGATCACGGTGCCGTCGGGCAGGGTGCCGCCGAGCAGATACAGGGACACCGCCCACGGCGACAGCTTCCAGCGGGCCGGGCGCGGCCGGTCGTCGTGCGCGGCCAGCACGGCGAGTTCATCGGCGAAGGCGTGCTCGGCGTGGGGCCGCAGTGCCTCCGAGCCGACCTCGGCGTCGGTCGCTCGGGTGGTGGTCGTCGGGTCGGTCGAGTTCGTTGGATCCGTGGTCGTCGGATCGGTGGTCGTCAGATCGGTGGTCGTCGGATCGGTGGTCGTCGGATCGTCGGGCTTCGTTTCGATGGACACGGACATGGCTGAGTGCCCCCTCCAGCTCGGCCGGTTCGGATCTGACTCCACCGTGCACCACGCCACTGACAATGCGTTCCGACCTGCGCAAACGCCCACGCCGGGCCCGATTGTCAGTGGGGGGATCTACCTTCGATGACATGACACAGCAGGGGGTGCGCTGGACGGCGGACCAGGTGCTGGCACTGGCGCCTGACGCCGCGTCACGCGATGCGGGAAGCAGGCTCGGTGCGGCCGGGCCGTGGTCCGAGACGGGGTCCGACGAGGGGGCGGTGTGGGGACTGTGCAAGGGCAGCGGCAGCCGGCCGTACCGCACGGCCGTCGACGTCGCGAACGCCTCGGGTCCCGCATACACGTGCAGTTGCCCAAGTCAGAAGTTCCCGTGCAAACACGCGCTCGGGCTGCTGTTGCTGTGGGCGGACGGAGCCGGCAGAGGCGCGGTGCCCCGGGGGCGGGCTCCGGAGTGGGCGGAGCAGTGGATAGAGGGGAGAAGGGAGAGCGGGAGCGAAGAGAAGCCAGGGTCTGAGCACGGGACTTCGGGGGGACCGTCCTCCGACTCGGTGGCGTCGGCGCGGCGCAGGACGGAGCGGCGAGCCGAGCGCATCACGGCAGGGGTCACGGAGTTGGAGCAGCGCCTGACGGACCTGCTGCGCGGCGGCCTGGCCACGGTGGAGCAGACGGGATACGGCCTGTGGGAGGAGACCGCGGCCCGCATGGTCGATGCGCAGGCCCCGGGCCTGGCCGCGAGAGTAAGGGAGTTGGGGGCCACGGCGTCCTCCGGCCCGGGCTGGCCCGTGCGCCTGCTGGAGGAGTGCGCCCTGCTGCACCTTCTCGGCCAGGGCTGGCTGCACCGGGAACACCTGCCCCCAGGACTGGCGGCCACCGTCCGCACCCGTGTCGGACTGTCCGCTGCCCCTGAGGGACCGCCGGTGCGGGACCGCTGGCTGGTCCTCGCCCAGTACGACAGAGCAGACTCGAAACTGACGACGCGCCGGATATGGCTGTACGGCGCCGACTCCGGCCGTACGACTCTGCTCCTCTCTTACGGCGCCGCCGGCCGGGCTCCGGAGCTGGCGCTGCCGGTGGGCCTGGTGCTGGACGCGGAGGTGTCCGCGTACCCGGCGAGCCTGCGGGGCGCGCTCGGGGAGAGGTTCGCGCCACCGGAGCCCACGGCGATACGGCCGCCGGGTGTGACGGTGACGCGTGCCGTCGCCCGGTACGGAGAGGCGCTACGGGACGATCCCTGGCTGGAGTCGGTCCCGGTGACACTCGACGAGGTCGTGCCCACACCGGACGGTGACTCCTGGCAGCTGGCCGACGCCACCGAGGACGCGGCGCTGCCGCTCACCCCTGCCGCACGCACCCGGCCCGGCCTGTGGCGGCTGGTGTCCCTGTCGGGCGGTGCGCCGGTGAAGGTCTTCGGCGAGTGCGGCCACCGCGGCTTCACGCCGCTGACCGCCTGGCCGACGGGGACGGCGGCGAGGACGGGGACGGGGACGGGCGAACCCATACCCCTTTACTGACCCACCCGATTCCACACCCCGAAGCGATCCAAAGCCCACGCCCCGAAAGGAAGCAGCCGATGACCAGGCCATCCGCCTCCGCGGAAGCGCCCGACCAGGGCGTCTGGGAACAACTCGTCACCGCCGCCCTGCTCGGCACGGACCGGCGCACACCACTCGTCGCGCTCGCCCCTGACCGGCACACGCAGCCCGCCGGACCTGACGCCGACCCGCACACACCACCTGCCGGACCCGACACCGACCTCCGCACACCGTCAGCCGAATCTGATGCCGACCTCCGCATACCGCCTTCCGGACCCGACGCGATTCCACGCCAGTCACCCATCGAGCCCAACACACCCCTCGGCGGCCCCGGCACAGCACCCGCCACCCCCGTGCCCCGCCGGCAGGCTCCCGCGCCCGTGGCCCTCCTGGACGCGGCCGCGCAGGAGACCGTACGGCGGCGAGCCGGGCTGCGGGCGGGGCGGGTCGCGCGGCGGCTGGAGCCGGCACCGAGGGATCCGCGACCGGCGTTGCCCGCGGCGGCGGCCCGCCGTCTCGCGGCGCTGTTGGCCGACCGGCCCGGGGCGGCGGGAGGCGGGCGTCGAGGCACCGCGCCCGACCTCATGGAGCTGCTCCCGCAGTGGCTGGCCACGGCGAACGCCCGCGGCTACGCGCCGCCCCCGGAGCTGCTGCCCGCCCTGCTGGATGCGGCACGGGGGCGTACGGACCTGCGGCCGGCGACCCTGACCTTCGCGGGTCGGCGTGCTCTGTGGCTGGCCCGGCTCAACCCGGACTGGCGGTTCGCGCTGCGGGCCACGCCCGGGGGCGGGGCCGCGCTGCCCCGCCTCGAGGACACAGACGGGGTCCGGCGGCTGTGGCAGGAGGGACTGTTCGCCGAGCGTGTCGCGCTGCTCGCGGCGATACGGTCCCGGGAGCCTGCCGCCGCGCGCGAGCTGCTCGCGTCGACCTGGGCGGTGGAGCGGGCCGAGGACCGGCTGATGTTCCTGGACTCGCTGCGCGTGAGGCTGAGTCCGCGGGACGAGCCGTTCCTGGAGCAGGCGCTGGGCGACCGCAGCCGCAATGTGCGGGCCACGGCGGCGGAGTTGCTGTCGGCACTGCCGCAGTCGGCGCTGGCCGCGCGGATGGCTGTACGGGCCTCGGCATGCGTGGCCCTGGACCACACACTGCAGTCACCGACGATCAGCGTGGAGGCGCCTTACGAGTGCGATCCGGGCATGGAGCGGGACGGCGTCGTGGCCAACGCTCCGGCGGGACGGGGCGAACGGTCCTGGTGGCTGGGCCAGTTGGTGGAGGCTGCACCGCTCGACACCTGGCCGGGACGGCTCGGCAGGCGCACGCCCCAGGAGATCGTGGCGTTGCCCGTCGCGGACGGCTGGCAGGGGGAGTTGCACGCGGCCTGGTGCCGGGCGGCGGTGCGGCAGCGGGACCCGGCCTGGTCACGGGCGCTGCTCGGGCCACCGTCCGCTCCAGAGGCAGGTGGGCCGGGCGCGGTGTCGCTGGCGGAGCGGGCCAAGCTGCTGGGCACGCTGGACGCCGACGAACGGGCCGACTGGGTGGCCGGGTTCATCGCGACGCACGGACTGTCCGAGGCGTTTCAGCTGCTCGGCGTGTGCGCCGTGCCGTGGGCTCCGCCCTTGGGGCAGGCCGTGGTGGACGCGCTCAACATCGCGCGGGACGCCGGGAGTTATCCGTGGAGCTTCAGCGGAGTCATGGGTCTCGCCGAGCGCTGCCTGGACCCGGCGGAGGCACGCCGTCTCGACGGCCTGCTGGCCATACCCGAGGAACCGGAGGACGCCTCACCGGGCGCCGGCGGCTACTGGGCAGAGGCCTTCCAGCGCCTGGTCTCGACCCTGCGCCTGCGCGCGGCGATGGCGGAGGAACTGGGGGCCACGACGAGCGAGGGTCCGACCCAGGAACCGTAGGCACCGCGGCCAGGCCCCGCCCGATCAGCCAGCCACGCCCAAGGCACCGAGCCACCGAGCCACCGAGCCACCGAGCCACCGAGCCACCGAGCCACCGAGCCACCGAGCCACCGAGCCACGAACGACCGCCCGGGCCCGCGGGCCCACTCAGGGAACCCGAGCCCGAAAGCGAACCCACCCGACCCAGCGACAACCCCACCGAGCCAGTCACACACAAAGAACCGCGCGCCCGTCAGCCCCAAACGGCCAGGCCCGAAAAGACGAGGCCCCCAAAGAGAGGCCCCTAAAGCCCAAGCCCCCAAGAGCCCAACCCACCCCGGAAGAGCCCAACCCCCACCAACCCGACCAGTCAAACCCGCCGAGCCAGAGGACCCGCTCCCCCGCCGGAGGCTACGCCTCGGCCGGCTGCCGCACGTTCGCCCGGACCCAGTCCACGATCGACGCGGTCGTTGCGCCCGGGGTGAAGATCTCCGCGACGCCCTTCTCCTTCAGCGGCGCGATGTCCGCCTCGGGGATGATGCCGCCGCCGAAGACCAGGATGTCCTCGGCGTCACGCTGCCGGAGCAGGTCGATCACGGCGGCGAAGAGCGTGTTGTGGGCGCCCGAGAGGATGGACAGCCCGATCGCGTCGGCGTCCTCCTGGATCGCGGTGTCGACGATCTGCTCGGGGGTCTGGTGAAGGCCGGTGTAGATGACCTCCATACCGGCGTCGCGCAGCGCCCGCGCGATCACCTTGGCCCCGCGATCGTGGCCGTCGAGCCCCGGCTTGGCCACCACCACGCGGATCGGACCGGCTGCCACACCCATCACTGCCTCCATGAAGCGACTTCATCCATCCGTACCGACAAGTACCGCACACATCAGACACCCCGTACATGTGACGCAGGTCACACGCACCCTGGGTGGGTGCCGCACTCGCCCCGCCCCCGGCCGGGGGCGGCACCGTCACGGCACGGACGCCCCGGACCACACGGAAACCGGGGAAGTGAACGAACGTTATCGCCAGCATCCCGCACCCGGCAGTTTCACGGAGGAGAGGGAGGGGGAAATCACACGTGGGACACGTTCGCCGCGCACCGTTCCGAGTCTTCGCGGCCCTCGCGCCGCGACATCCCGCGGCCGGGGCTCCCCGCGCCGAGGCGGAACAAGCGCAAGGGAAGCCGCACCGGGCCGCCGCGACCGGCGGGGCGGACCTCATCACCTCACCGGCGCCTTCCGCGCCACCCACCACCACTTCGGGCGCGGCCCGGCCGAACCGGGCCGACCGCACCCATCGCGGCTTTCCACGAGGGCACACGGGGGACGGAGCGGTCCTCCGTGCGCCGATGGGAGGTCGGCCGTGAAGGTCACCTGGGACCTGCTGCCCCTTCACTCGACCTGTCGGCGCCTGCTGCCCGGCAGACTGGCCGGCCTGTCCGTGGCCCTCCTGAAGGCGACCGCGCTGGAGGTCGCGATCCTCGCCGGGCATCTGCTCCTCTATCCCTCCGGCATCAGCCAGGAGCGCCGTTCGCTGCCCCCGGCCCCTTCGTCCGACAGCACGGCACGGCTGCCGGCGCAGGACCGGCCGCCCGTGGTGCTGCTGCACGGCTTCATGGACAACCGTTCGGTGTTCCTGGTGCTGCGTCGCGGCCTGGCCCAGCACGGCAAGCACCGGATCGAGTCGCTCAACTACTCACCGCTCACCTGCGACATCCGCACCGCCGCGGAGCTGCTCGGCCGGCACATCGAGGAGATCTGCGAGCGCACCGGCAGCCGGCAGGTCGATGTCGTCGGCCACAGCCTCGGCGGGCTGATCGCTCGTTATTACGTGCAGCGGCTGGGCGGTGATCTGCGGGTGCGGACACTGGTCACGCTCGGCACCCCGCACTCGGGCACGCGGGTCGTGCCACTGGCGGACGCGCATCCGATCGTGCGCCAGATGCGTCCGGGGTCCCCGGTGATCGAGGAGCTGTCCCGGCCGGCGCCCGACTGTCACACGCGGTTCGTCAGCTTCTGGAGCGACCTCGACCATCTGATGGACCCGCTGGAGACCGCCCGGATCGACCACCCCGACCTCAAGGCGCAGAACGTACGGGTGAGCGGAATCGGCCATCTCGCCCTGCCGGTGCACCCCGCAGTCGCGACCGGGATACGTCAGGCCCTGGACAGCACCGACCCCACGCCCGAGGCGACCACCACCCCCGACGGCCTCACCGTGGCGTGACACGCGGGGCGCCAACTGGCGGACTCTCCGCCGCAACCGCCCGTCGACCAGCACGACTTCACCCGTTCGACTGCCGTACGACCACACCCAGGACGCCGCACGAGCACACCCGGAGCGTCGTACGAGCACGCCCGGAACGCCGTACGAGCACACCCGGAGCGTCGTACGAGCACGCCCGGAACGCCGTACGAACACGCCCGGAACGTCGTACGAGCCCACCTCGAAGGCCACTCCCAACCCCCGAAGCCCCCTTCAAAGGGTGGTCGGGCATCGCCCAAGAGCGCCTGAAGATCGAACAATCCTCGAACACAAGGCCAATATCGTGCCCGCAGTCCCCCGAAACACGGCCGAATGCCCGTTTCCTTCGGAGGCGAAACCTGCGGAAGATTGTCGTGCCCGCGTACCGCCGGGTACAGTCACCGCACTGCTCTGGCAGCCCCTGTTGTCGAGGCGAAAGAGAAGTTGGTGAACGACCGTCACCCGTCGGGGACCATGACCACCCCGGCTCCGGCTTCCGACGCCTCCTCGGCGCCCTATGCGTCGTACGGCACCCAGGAAGCCGCGTACGGCGACTTCACCACATACGGCGGCTACGACGCGACCGGTTTTGCGGCCGACGGCCACACGACCGGGACGTACGCCACGGACCCGCTCTTCGGCGAGTTCCCCGCCGACGGCCATGACACCGGCGCCTACGACAGCAGCCAGTGGTCCACCGGCGGCCACCAGACCCTGAACTACGACGCGTACGCGGCCCAGCACCAGGCCGCCTACGACACGGGCGCGTACGACGCCACGGCCTGGGCCACCGACCAGCATCTGCCGCTCGTCCCGCCGCAGGCCACCGCCGCCGACGTCAGCGGCCAGTGGGACGCGAGCGCCTGGCTCCAGCCCGACCAGGCCGGCATCCCCGCGGAGCAGACGCAGCAGTGGGACTGGGGCACCCAGGGCTTCGACACCGGCGCCTACGACGCCACGCAGTGGAACACCGACGGCACGGGCCCCGCCGCTCCCGCGACCGGCGAGTACGAGCAGCAGGCCACGGCGACCTTCGAGCAGATCTCCCACGAAGAGCCGACGGCGTACGAAGAGCCGACCGCATACGACGAATCGGTCTCGTACGACGACTCGGTCTCGTACGAAGAGCCGGCCTCGTACGACGACAACGGCCTGACCGCCACCGGCGAGTTGCCCGCCCTGAGCCTCCTGGACGAGCAGGAGGAGGCATCCGCCCCCGCCCCGCGCGCCGCCACGCGCAGCGGGTCCCGCTCCCGTCGCCGTACGCCCGCCAAGCGCTCCGCGCTGCTGACGGTGGCCGTGCCCTCGGCGTGTGTGATGGGAGTCGCCGGGATCGCCGCGGCCTCGGTGGGCACCCTGACCGGCGACGACAAGGACACCACCGCGCAGGCCGCCCCGGACGCGGCTCCGGTGAAACCATCCGCCGCCAACAACAAGTTCAACACCCAGCTGGCGAACCTCACCGCCGAGGCCGACGACTTCGCCGACCGCGCGAGCCGCACGCAGGAGCGCATCGACCTCAAGGCGCAGCAGGAGCTGGAGCGGAAGCGCGCGGCGGAGGAGGCGGCCCGCAAGGAGCGGATGCGCCCCAAGTTCGCGCTGCCGGTCGCCCAGCACGGACTCAGCGCCTACTACGGCCAGTCCGGCGTCAACTGGATGTCCCTGCACACCGGCATCGACTTCCCGGTCTCGTACGGCACTCCGGTGATGGCCGCCACCGACGGCACCGTACGGACGGAGTGGAACAGCGCGTACGGCAACATGATGATCGTGACGGCGATGGACGGTACGGAGACGTGGTACTGCCACCTCTCCAGCTACACGGTCCCCTCAGGTACGACCGTCAAGGCGGGCGACCAGATCGCCTACTCCGGCAACTCCGGCAACTCCACCGGCCCGCACCTGCACTTCGAGGTGCGTCCGGGCGGCGGTTCGTCGATCGACCCGCTGCCGTGGCTGCGCAGCCACGGCCTGGAGCCGTCCTAGCCTTCAGCGTTGCGTGAGGCCCCGCCGAACAGGTCGGCGGGGCTTTCGCCTTTCTACAGCTTCTCCACCGGCGCGTACCGCAGCAGCAGCCGCTTGGGCTTGGCCTCGCCGAAGTCGACGGTCGCCTCGGCGTTGGCGCCGGTGCCCTTGACGGCCATGACCGTGCCGAGGCCGAACTGGTCGTGGGTGACGCGGTCGCCGACGGCGAGGGAGACGACCGGCTTCTCCGCCGCCGTACGGCGCGTGGCGAAGCCGGAGGCGCCCGACGCCGAGGAGCGCGAGCGGGAGGAGGACAGTGAGGCGGCGATCCCGGAGACGGGGCCGGAGGACATCGGCGCGGTGGCGCCGGTGCGCTTCCAGTCCACGTGCTGCGTCGGGATCTCCTCCAGGAAGCGGGAGGGCGGGTTGTACGACGGCTGTCCCCAGGCGCTGCGCAGCGCCGCGCGCGTGAGGTACAGCCGCTCACGCGCGCGCGTGATGCCGACGTAGGCCAGGCGGCGCTCCTCCTCCAGCTCCTTGGTCTGGCCGAGGGCGCGCATGTGCGGGAAGACGCCGTCCTCCATGCCGGTGAGGAAGACGACGGGGAACTCCAGGCCCTTGGCGGTGTGCAGGGTCATCAGGGTGATGACGCCGGAGCCTTCCTCGTCCTCGTCGGGGATCTGGTCGGAGTCGGCGACGAGCGCGACCCGCTCCAGGAAGGCGGCCAGCCCTCCGGCGGCCCCTTCCTCCGACTCCTGCTCGAACTCCAGGGCCACGGCGGCGAGTTCCTGGAGGTTCTCGATACGGGTCTCGTCCTGCGGGTCGGTGGAGGCCTGGAGCTCGGCGAGATAGCCGGTGCGTTCGAGGACGGCCTCCAGGATGGTGGCCGGTCCGGCGCCGGACTCGACGATCGTACGGAGCTCCTCCATCAGCGTGTTGAACCGCTTGACGGCGTTCGTGGACCGCGCGGCCATGCCGTACGCCTCGTCGACCCGCTTGAGCGCCTGCGGGAAGCTGATCTTCTCCCGCTGGGAGAGGGCGTCGATCATCGCCTCGGCGCGCTCGCCGATGCCGCGCTTGGGGACGTTGAGGATGCGCCGCAGCGGGACGGAGTCCTCGGGGTTGGCCAGCACCCTGAGGTAGGCCAGGACGTCCCGGACCTCCTTGCGCTCGTAGAAGCGGACGCCGCCGACGACCTTGTAGGGCAGGCCGACGCGGATGAAGACCTCTTCGAAGACACGGGACTGGGCGTTGGTGCGGTAGAAGACGGCGACGTCGCCGGCCTTCGCGTCGCCCGCGTCCGTGAGGCGGTCTATCTCGTCGGCGACGAACTGCGCCTCGTCGTGCTCGGTGTCGGCGACATAGCCGGTGATGCGCGCGCCGGAGCCCGCGTTGGTCCACAGGTTCTTGGGGCGGCGGGACTCGTTGCGCTCGATGACCGCGTTGGCCGCGGAGAGGATCGTCTGCGTGGAGCGGTAGTTCTGCTCCAGCAGGATCGTCGTCGCGTCCGGGTAGTCCTCCTCGAACTGGAGGATGTTGCGGATGGTCGCGCCGCGGAAGGCGTAGATCGACTGGTCCGCGTCACCGACGACGCACAGCTCGGCGGGCGGGACGTCGTACTCGCTGGGCGGTACATCGGTCTCGCCGGGGGGCCGCTCGGCGGTCCCCACCAGCTCGCGCACCAAGGCGTACTGGGCGTGGTTCGTGTCCTGGTACTCGTCGACCAGGACGTGCCGGAAGCGGCGGCGGTAGTGCTCGGCGACGTCCGGGAAGGCGCGCAGCAGGTTGACCGTCGTCATGATCAGGTCGTCGAAGTCGAGGGCGTTCGCCTCGCGCAGCCGGGACTGGTAGAGGGCGTAGGCCTGGGCGAGGGTCTTCTCGAAGCCGTCGGAGGCCTGGGCGGCGAAGTCCTCCTCGTCGATCAGCTCGTTCTTCAGGTTGCTGATCTTGGCGCTGAAGGACTTGGGCGGGAAGCGCTTGGGGTCCAGGTCCAGGTCACGGCAGACCAGGGCCATCAGGCGCTTGGAGTCGGCGGCGTCGTAGATCGAGAAGGAGGAGGTGAAGCCGAGCTTCTTGGACTCGCGGCGCAGGATGCGCACGCACGCGCTGTGGAAGGTCATGACCCACATCGCGTTCGCGCGCGGGCCGACGAGCTGCTCGACGCGCTCCTTCATCTCGCCCGCGGCCTTGTTGGTGAAGGTGATCGCGAGGATCTGGCCCGGGTGCACGTTCCGCTCGGCGAGCAGGTGGGCGATGCGGTGGGTGAGCACACGGGTCTTGCCGGAGCCGGCGCCGGCCACGATGAGCAGGGGCGTGCCGGAGTGGACGACGGCGGCGCGCTGGTTCTCGTTCAGCCCCTCCAGCAGCGCTGCTGCGTCCAGGGCCGGGCGCGGGGCGCCGTCGCGGTAGTAGGCGTCCCGGTCCGGGGGCACGTCGAACTTCCCGCCGAACAGATCGTCCGGAAGCGGCTCCGGAGCGTGATCGTCCTCGGGCGGCGGCGGGTGCTCCTCCTCGTGCCCGCGAGGGCTCTGGAGGTCCGCCAGGAAGCTGTCGTCAAAGAGGCTGCTCATCGCTCTCCGAGTCTAGGGGTCGCCACTGACAACCGGTCGCCGTCTCGAGAACTCCGCCGACGCCACCCTGCGTGACCCTGCGGGCACGGCCTGCGGCAGTTCTGTCCCGCTCACGCCAAGGTCACGAAAATGTATCGGGCATATCACCCGTCAACCTTCACAGGGGCCACACGAGTTGGCTACGGTGCCGGGCAGGCCGTACGACCCCCACCGGCGAACGTCGCCGGGCCGCGCGGCCTCCGCCGAGTCCGGTGCGCCCGCACGGCACCGGAGCCGGGGACCCACCGAACCTGGGGTGAATCGGCCCACTCCCTCGCGGGGAGCGCCGTAGGGCACACCTTCCGAACACGCCCGAACCCGACAGCTAACCCGGTAGGCGGCAGATGGAAGGAGTCGCCACCCTTGGCGTCGCACCGCAAGCCGCGCACCACCGGGACGCGCGTCGCAGGCATACGGACCCCCGCCCTGGCCACCGCGGCCCTCACCTCCGTGGCCCTGCTGTCGCAGACGGCCAACGCCAGCCCCTCGGACGACGACCGGCCGAGCCTGGAGGAGGTCGAGAAGAAGGTCGACGATCTCTACCGGCAGGCGGAGACGGCGACCGAGAAGTACAACGCCGCCAAGGAGCGGACCACCAAGCAGCGCAAGCGCGTGGACTCCCTCCTCGACGACGTGGCGAAGCGCACCGAGCAGCTGAACGAGGCGCGCGAGCAGCTCGGCTCCTTCGCCGCGGCCCAGTACCGCACCGGCGCGTCCGCGCCCGACACGGCGACCCTCCTGCTCGCGGACACACCGCAGGACTACTTCGACCAGACCCAGCTGATGGACCGGCTCACCGGCCGTCAGAAGGACGCGGTCGACGACTACATCACCCAGCAGTCCGCGACCATGGAGAAGCGCCGCGAGGCCACCGAGAGCCTGTCGACGCTCACCGACTCGCAGACCGAGCTGAGGACGGCCAAGGCCACCGTCCAGAAGAAGCTCTCCACCGCGCGCGTGCTGCTGTCGCAGCTGACCGCCGAGGAGAAGGCCCGGCTCGCGGCGATCGAGGAACGCAAGCGCGAGGAGGCCGCCCGCAAGGCCGCCGAGCTCGCCGCGCAGCAGGCCGCGGAGGAGGAGCGGCAGCGCAAGGCGGCCGAGGCGGCGGCGCAGGAGGAGGCCGCGAGCGGCGACTCGTCCACCTCGACCGGCGGCGCCGGCACCTCTGACACCTCGACGACCCCGACCTCCCCGACCACCGACTCCACCTACGCCGCCAAGGCCGAGAAGGCGCTCGCCTTCGCCCGCGCCCAGATCGGCAAGCCGTACGTCTGGGGCGCGACCGGCCCCGACTCCTACGACTGCTCCGGTCTCACCCAGGCCGCCTGGAAGGCCGCGGGCGTGGACATCCCGCGCGTCACGTACGACCAGGTCAACGCCGGCACGACGGTGCCGTTGTCGGACGCCCAGCCCGGTGACCTCGTCTTCTTCTACGCCGATGTCACCCATGTCGGCATCTACATCGGCAACGGCATGATGATCCACGCCCCGAAGCCGGGCGCGTACGTCCGCGAGGAGTCGATCTACTACGACGGGGAGTCCTCGATCCACAGCGTGGTGCGGCCGGCCTGACCTTCGCCCTTCAGGGAGCCTGCCGGGCTCCGGGCGGCGAGGGCCGAGGGAGCCTGTGGGTCTGCGGGTCTGCGGGTCGAGGGAGCGCCCGAGGGGGCCTGCGGGTCTGCGGGGCGAGGGAGCGTGTCGGTCTGCGGGCGGCGGGCCCGAGGGAGTCTGCCGGTCTTCGGATGGCGGGGCCGGTGCCGGGCCGCCGCCTCGAAGGCGCGCCACTCATGGCCCATGCGAACGCGCGGACCCCGTACCCGCTCCCTAGCATCGGCCGCATGCCCGGTACCTCTTCCCTGCGCGCCTGGTGGGCGCAACGCCCGCCCGCCGCCGGGGCCGCCGTGATGGCGACCGGCATCGTCTCCGTCGGGCTGCACCTGGCCGGGCACGAGGTGCTGTCCCGGATTCTGCTCGCCATGACCGGCGCCGCGTGGCTGGGACTGGCCGCGGATTTCGTCGTACGACTGCTGTGGGAGCGGCCGAGGTGGCCGGCCGCGGCCGGGACGCCGGCGGCACTGACGGCCGTCGCCGCGACCACCGTGCTCGGCACGCGTGTGTCCGCCTTGGGCTGGCAGGCCCTGGCCGGGGCGCTGCTGGCGCTGGCCACGCTGCTGTGGCCGGTGCTGCTGGTGGACGTCATCAAGCAATGGAAGCCGCGTATGCCGGGTGCGGTGTTCCTGGGCTGTGTGGCCACGGAGGGGCTCGCCGTGCTCGGGGCGACGCTCGCGGCGGCGGAGCGCGCGGCCTGGCTCGCGCACGCGGCACTGGTGCTGTTCTGGCTCGGGCTCGTCCTCTACGGCTTCGCGCTGGCCCGTTTCGAGCCGGGCGAGATGACGCGTGGGGCCGGTGACCAGTGGGTCGCGGGCGGGGCGCCGGCGATCTCGGCGCTCGCCGGCTCCCGGCTGATCGCCGCCGACAGCGCGCAGCTGCGGCTGTGGAACGACGACGCCCACGGTGTCCTGCGTGCGGTCACCGCGGTGGTGCTCGTCCTCGCCGTGGCCTGGTACGCCGTCCTGCTCGTCACCGAGGTGGGGTGGCCGCGCCCCCGCTACGACGTGCGGCGCTGGGCCACCGTCTTCCCGCTGGGCGTGACGGCGGCGGCGACGCTGTCCTTCGCCGCCGCCGACGATGTGCCGTGGCTGAAGGGGCCGGGGCAGGTGCTGCTCTGGATCGCGGTGGCCGCCTGGCTGGCCGTCGCCGCCGGCGCCGTCCTGAACGCCCGGACCGAACTGCGCGGCCCGGCGCCCCGGCACCGCGCGGAGCGGTTCAGGTCCAGAGCACCGCGATGAAGATGTTCACCGTGGTCAGCAGGCCGACCAGGCCGAACATCCCCTTGTCCACCTTCTCCTCGTCCCGCTTCACATAGACGAGCCCCAGGATCACGATCAGCAGGGCCAGCTTCACGCCGATCTTGATGTTGTTCACCGACTGGTCGTCGGCCTGGTTGAGGCCGACCAGGATCACGCCGGTGACCAGCATCGTCAGAGCACCGTGCAGCATCGCCGGGACGAAGCGGGCAGTGCCCTGCCCCATCGCCTTCATCTGAGTGAGGAAGCCGCCCAGGAGCGAGGCGATGCCGATGATGTGCAGGCCCACGAAGAGATGGATGAGTACGTCCATGAGGCCGGAGCCTAATCAGCGGCCTGACCGCCCCCTCACACCGGCCCACCCCCCTGCATATATGCGCCCTATAACACCTCACCCCTCCCACCAGCCCCGGAACCGCCACATCGGTCAGCGCACCCCGAGAAGTCGACCGCCCCGAACCTGGAAGGAGGACAGATACGGTCGCCCACCGGTCCCCTGCCGACACTTCCGTACATCGCGTTACCAAGCCGTCACACTCGGGTCTAGCGTCCTCCCCCAGGTGACCGGATTCCCACCGCCGCCCGGGCCAGGGGCGGCAGCCGGGCACCACCGCCGAGAAGGTCCGGCGGCGGTCCGCTCCCCCCTGTGCGGGCGCCGCCGGACGCGCGGGTTGTCCCCGACACCCGCGCGCCGCTCCCCCTGGCGGCCGTACCCTCCCGCTCGCGGGTGCCGGCGGTCCCAGGAAAGGACGTGCAGGTCCACGTGGCAGCGCACCGCAAGCCCAGACAGCGCCCGGCCGTCGGCGGTACGGCCCGTACGGCGGCCACGCTCGCCCTCGCGGGAGCCGCGACCGCCACCGCCTTCGACGGCACCGGGCAGGCCGCCCCGGATCTGACCCCGGCGCAGGTCAAGGCCAAGGTGAACCAGCTGTATCAGGAGGCCGAGATGGCCACCGAGAAGTACAACGGCGCCAAGGAGGAGGCCGACGCGGCCGAGCAGCGGCTCGAGCAACTGCGCGACGAGGCCGCCCGCAAGGAGGACAAGCTCAACACCGCGCGCGAGGCCCTCGGTTCGATGGCCGCGGCCCAGTACCGCCAGGGCGGACTCGACCCCGCCCTGAGCCTCGCCCTGTCCGACGACCCCGACGAGTACCTCGACCACGCCGCCTTCGCCGAACGCGCCGGCGTCCGCCAGTCCGCCGCCGTGCGCCGGGTGCGCGAGCAGCTCCGCGAGATCGAGCAACTCCGCGGCGCCGCCCGCATCGAACTCACCTCCCTGAAGTCCCGCCAGGCCGAACTCCAGCGCCATCGCCGCACCGTCACCGGCAAGCTCGACGCGGCCCGCCAACTGCTGTCCCAGCTCACGGCCGAGGAACGCGCCGAGGTCACCGGCCGGAGCGCCACGGCTGAAGCACCCCGCGCCTCACGCGACGCCACGACCTCCCGCCCCGACCTCCAGGCCCCTTCCCCGACAGCCGCCGACGCCCCCGACTCCCGCGCCTCGGCCGCCGTTTCCTACGCCTACAGCAAGCTCGGCAGCCCTTACGTCTGGGGCGCCACCGGCCCGGACGCCTTCGACTGCTCCGGCCTCGTCCAGGCCGCCTACCGCTCCGCCGGCGTCGAGCTGCCCCGCACCACCTACGCCCAGATCGGCGCCGGCCGCCGTGTCTCCCGCTCCGAACTCCTCCCCGGCGATCTGGTCTTCTTCTACTCCGCCATCAGCCACGTCGGCATCTACATCGGCAACGGCCAGATGATCCACGCCCCCAACCCCTCCGCACCGGTTCGCGTGGCCCCCCTGGACGAGATGCCTTTCGCGGGGGCGACGCGGGTGGTGTGAGGCTGGGCGGCGGCGAACTCGCCCGGCGGGGGGGGGCACTTGGCTGGGACGCCGGGCTCCGCTAGACCAGCCGGCGCGCAGTCGCCCAGCGCGTCAGCTCGTGACGGTTGGACAGCTGGAGCTTTCTCAGCACGGCCGAGACATGGGACTCGACCGTCTTCACCGAGATGAACAGCTGCTTGGCGATCTCCTTGTACGCATACCCCCGCGCGATCAGGCGCAGCACCTCCCGCTCGCGCTGCGTGAGACGGTCGAGGTCCTCGTCCACCGGCGGTGCGTCGGTGGAGGCGAAGGCGTCGAGCACGAACCCGGCCAGGCGCGGCGAGAAGACCGCGTCGCCCTCCTGCACCCGGAAGATGGAGTCGATCAGATCCGAGCCGGTGATCGTCTTGGTCACATAGCCCCGGGCACCCCCACGGATCACCCCGATGACATCCTCGGCCGCGTCCGACACGGACAGGGCGAGGAAGCGCACCGGCTGCGCGGCGTCCGCCATCAACGGGGCGCACCGGCGCAGCACTTCGACCCCGCCGCCGCCCGGCAGATGCACGTCCAGCAGGACCACCTCCGGCCGGGTCGCCGTGATGACGGTGACCGCCTGGTCGACGTCCGCCGCCTCGCCCACCACCTCCACCCCGGTCTGCGCGGTCTGGCCGATCTCGGCCTGCACGCCGGTGCGGAACATCCGGTGGTCGTCGACGAGGACCACGCGCACACGACGCCCGCCCGCGCCGCCGGACGCCTCCGCGGTCTCGGCCGCCTCCGAGGCTGCCGCCGTGCCGTTCGTCTCGGTCGGATCGCTCATGACGTCTTCTCCGCCCTCTCCATCTCCAGCTCGACCTCCGTGCCGCCGTCCGGCACCGCGCGCAGCCGCGCCGTGCCGCCGTTGCGCTCCATGCGGCCGATGATCGATTCTCTGACGCCCATACGGTCGGCGGGTATCGAGTCGAGATCGAAGCCCGGGCCGCGGTCCCTGACGGACACGAAGACCGTCCTGCCCTCGACTTCGGCGTAGACCTGCACGGCGCCGCCCTCGCCACCGTACTTGGCGGCGTTCACCATCGCCTCGCGCGCGGCCTGCATCTGTGCCCCGACCTTGTCGTCGAGCGGGCAGTCCCCGACGACGACCACTTCGATCGGGACGCCGTGCTTGTCCTCCACCTCGGCGGCGTTGCGCCGCACCGCGTCGGCGAGCGTGGTCGGCTCGTCGGCCTCGTCCTTGCCGGTGCCCTCGGGCTTGTACAGCCAGGTGCGCAGGTCACGCTCCTGGGCGCGGGCGAGGCGGCGCACCTCGCTCGCGTTCTCCGCGTTGCGCTGGATCAGGGTCAGGGTGTGCAGCACCGAGTCGTGGACATGGGCCGCGACCTCCGCTCTCTCCTGGGCGCGGATGCGCATCAGGCGTTCCTCGGAGAGGTCCTGCGTCATACGCACCAGGTAGGGGCCGGCGAGCAGCGTTATCCCGACGAGCACCGCGAGCGCGGCCTGGAGGACCGAGCCGAGGTGGGCCGCGGAGCCCTGCAGGACGAACATCCCCGAGACACCGGCCGTGACCAGCAGGACACCGGCCACCGCACGCAGCAGGGTGAGGGTGCGCCGACGACGGCCGACCTCGACCCAGCGGGCCCGCCGGGCGTTGTCCGCCTGCCGCCAGACGAGGGCGACACCTGCCCCGACCAGCACAGTCGGCCAGAGGTAGGCCTTGGCGCCGTTGCCGAGATTCACATTGCCCACGAAGACCATGGCCACGACGACCATGAGGAGCAGGGCGAGAATCTGGCCTCTGTCCGGCTTGCGGGTGACGAGTCTGCGGCGGCCGTCCGGCGCGGTCTCGGTGGTGACGAGGGAGGGCGGCTTCTGGGCCTCGACCCCACCGACACCCAGCGGCACGAAGAACCAGAACGCGGCGTAGAGCAAGCCGCCCAGGCCGTCCGCCGTGAACAGGCCGACGAAGACGAGCCGCACCCAGATCACGGGCAGCCCGAGATGCCCGGCGAGCCCCCGCGCCACGCCACCCAGCCAGCGTCCGTCGCTGCTGCGGTAGAGCTTGCGCGGCGGCCGCGGTTCGACGATGGGTGCTGCTGCGGCTTCCGGCATGCCATCGATGTTCACACGGCCGGTGGTGGCGGAGCATCAGGGTCGGCCCCCGAGACGCCCCTGATCTTCGGGCGGCGTGCCCTTCGCACAGATCCCCTCCGCCGTCTCAGGGGCGATATCAGGGTCCGGCCAGGGTCATACCGACTGCCGCCGCGGCGGCTCGGCCGTCACCATGGAATCATGACTGATCACCAGCACGCCGCGGACGCCGGGCCCGACACGGGCACCGGGCCCGGCTCGCTGCCCGCGGCCCCCGCGGGTGCGGGCCCGCGCACGCACGCGAGCGCGGGCACGCCCGGGCAGGCGAGCGCGCGGAAGAAGGGGACGGACCCGAGCGACATCGAGCCGACCCCCGCCGAGGCGGCGGGCGAGCCCGCGGGCCGGACGCCTTCCGGTGACCGCGCCGGTGAAAGGGACCGGGCTCGTGGAGACGACCGGGCCGATGGTGGCGACCGGGCTGGTGGAGACGACCGGGCTGGCGGTGGTGCCGGCACCGGTGCAGGCAACCGCAACCGCACCGATGAAGGCGGCGACACCGGCGGAAGAAACCACGTCGATGGCGGCAACCGCGCCCGTGACAGTCATGAGCCCGGCCGGGCCGAACCGAGGAGCGGCAACGCCCCCGGCCCGCAGCCCGGCTCCCCCGAGTCCCCCCAATCCCCCAAGTCCCCCGGCTCCCCCGGCGGCCGGCCACTCGGCGAGGGGCAGCCAACCGACGTACCCGGTACCTCCGAGTCGCCCCGGCGGTTTCGGAGGGAGCGGGGGCACAAGATGCTCGCGGGAGTGTGCTCCGGGCTGGGGCGCCAGTGCGACCTGGACCCGGTGATCTTCCGCATCACCCTCGCCGTGCTGGCCGCCACCGGCGGCATCGGCCTCATCTTCTACGGCTTCGTCTGGCTCTTCGTGCCGTACGACGACGAGGACGAGAACGAGTTCCACAAGCTGCTGACCGGCCGGGTCGACGGCCAGGCCCTCGCGGCGGTGCTGTTCGCGCTGGTGGGCTGCGGGGTCTTCCTGACGATGCTGAACAACGGCGGTGTGCTCACATTCGCCGTCGTCCTCTCGCTCCTGCTCGCGGGCGCGGGGTACTGGTCGCAGCGGCGCGGTGCCCCCGACCACGATCCGCTGGCCGCGCAGGCCGCCGCCGATGCTCCGCCGGAGGCCCAGGCACCGCCGGTGTCCATCTCCTATCCGTCCTGGTGGCGTGACCCCATCGTCAAGGACGGCACACATGTCGGCGGCACCGGCTATCTGTGGGGCCCGCACGACACCCGCGACCCCGACTTCATGCCCTCCGTCGCCCTCGACCTCGACCACTACCCTCACGCCGGCCAGGCATCCCCGGCCGCGCGTCCTGAGCCACCCAAGCCGCGCGGCCCGCGCTGGATCGGCGGCTGGGTCTTTCTGCTCGCCCTGCTCGGTGGCGCCCTGACCACCCGGCTGACCTGGGAGGAGCACCCGCTGGGGACCAGCGTGCAGGCAGGGCTGGCCTGCGCGCTGATCGTCCTCGGCCTCGGCATAGCGGTGAGCGCCTTCCTGGGGCGCACCGGCGCCGGGTCGGTGTTCCTCGTGGTCGTCACCGCCGGGCTGCTCGCCGCCGCATCTGCCCTGCCCAAGGACATCGGCACCGACTGGGTCCGCACGACCTGGCGGCCGGCCACCGTGGCCGATGTCCGGCCGCAGTACGACCTCGGCACCGGCGTCGGCACGCTGGATCTGTCTCAGCTCGACCTGGCCAAGGGCCAACAGGTCAGCATCGACGCCGAGGTGGGCATGGGCCGGCTGCGGATCGTCGTGCCGCCGGACGTGACCGTGAAGGCGACCATCGAGGTCGGCGTCGGCGACATCCAGCTGCCGGGCGAGGGCAAGCAGGACGTGGACGTGGCGGCCGGCAAGACCAAGGAGACCGTCCTGCCACCGGTCAAGGGCACCAAGGCCGGGGGCGCCATCGAACTCGACCTTCAGGTCGGTGTGGGACAAGCGGAGGTGAGCCGTGCTGCGTCATGAGTTCAGGCCGGGCAAGCTGGTGGCCGGGCTCTTCGTCACCGTCGCGGGCGTCGTCTACGCCGGTGATGCGGGCGGCGCCTGGGAGACACCGTGGTTCGCGGTGATACCCCTCGTCGTGGGCGGCCTCTGCCTGGCGGCCGTGGCGGGGTTGGCCGGCCGCGGCATACGGCGGCGCCGCGGGGGAGGAAGGCCCACGACCGGGACGACGACGTAGTAGCGGAGACCGCTGTCGGTCCCACTCCTGCGGCAGCGGCAGCGGACCCCGCCCGGGCCCGGATCGGAGCAGCAGCCACCACTACCCGCCCGACTCAGCCCACGCCAGGTTGGGTCGACCGGGACGTCGAGGCCCTGAGCGGAGACCGCCGCGGGGCCGCTCCAGCGGCAGCGGCAGCGGTCCCCGCCGCAGGCCCGGCTCAGAGCAGCAGCCGCCCGCCTGACTCGGCCGTAGCCACGGTCGGCCCGGCCAGGCAGTCACCGCCAGTCCAACCCACCGTCAGCCACCGCCAGCCCCCTCAAACGTGACCGCACCCCCGCCCCCACAGGCGGTCTCGGCCGGTCCACCTCAGGAGTAGCCCCCAGCACTCCGTTCCCGGCGTCGATTGCGCAAGGCCGCGTCCAGCGAGAAATAGGGCGCCCCGGCGAGGACGAGGGGCAGCCAGCCCATCAGGTAAGGGAGGTCGTTGCCGTAGTAGTAGGGATCGGAGGCCCAGCTCACCGTCAGCCAGAAGCTGAGGGAGATCAGCGCACCGCCGAGGGCGGCGATGCGGGCGAGGAGGCCGAGCAGGGTGCCGATGCCGACGGCCAGCTCGCCGATGGCGATGGTGTAGCCGAAGCCGGTGGGGCTCTTCAGGGCCAGGTCGACCAGGTCGGGAATGGCGGCGGAGTCCCGGACGCCGCGCATCATCGCGCCGATGGAGCCGGAGCCGGAGTCCTTCATGAAGCCGCTGTCGGTGAGTTTGTCCAGGCCGGCGTAGATGAAGGTGACGCCGAGGAAGAGACGCAGAGGAAGGAGCGCGTAGTGGGTGGCGGTGGCACGCCAGTCCCGGCCGCCGCCGGGGTAGGAGGTGTGCGTGTTGGGATGAATACGGTGCGTCATCACTGCCGGCCGCCTCTCGCCCACGGGACATGACCCCTCGACCGACGATACGTAGGAAAGGGAGGTGCTGCTCAGTCCGACGGCACACGGAGTCGGACCAGTTGCGGGATCGGGCCGCCGAGAGCACCCAGCCCGATGGCCCCGGGCACCCCACCCTCCCCGACGCTCACCCGCGCCGCCCCGGCCTCACCGCACCCAACCCCGCCCCACCGAGTCAGCTCAGCTCACCTCAGGTCAAAAGATCCGGCTCACTCCGAGTGATGTCCTGCCAAAGTGGCTGGTAGTTGATCCAGGCCACCAGGTCCCCGCCCAACTGCTCACGCGTGGCGACGGCCATGCGGTGGTCGATGAGGACGGGGCGGCCGGCGGCGCGCGCGGTGAGCTGGACCTGGGAGGAGCGTTCCATGGTGAGGAACCACCAGGCGGCGGCGTCGACCGAGTCGCCGACGGTGAGCAGCCCGTGGTTGCGCAGGACGAGGGCCTTGCCGGAGCCGAGGGCGTCGGCGATGCGGCGGCCTTCCTCGGCGTCGACGGTGACGCCGGTGTAGGCGTCGTAGAGGGCATGGTCCTCGTAGAAGGCGCAGCTCTCCTGGGTGATGGGGTCGAGGAGTTCGCCGAGCGCGGCGAGGGCGCGGCCGTGCACGGAGTGGCAGTGGGCGACGGCGACGACGTCGGGTCGGGCGGCGTGGACCTGGGCGTGGACGGTGAAGGCGGCCTGGTTGACGTGGAAGCGGCCTTCGACGACCTGACCGTCGGAGTTGGCGAGGACCAGGTCGCTGACGGTGACGTGCTTGAAGGGCATACCGAAGGGGTTCACCCAGAAGCAGTCGCTGTACTCGGGGTCGCGGGCGGTGATGTGGCCGGACACGCCGTCCTCGAAGCCGAGCCGGCCGAAGAGACGCAGGGCGCCCGCGAGGCGTTCCTTGCGGTGCCGGCGTTCGTCCTCGACGGAGTCGTGCCTGGGGGGCATGGCGAACCGCAGCCGGTCCGTCGGGAGGGCGGGGGGCGGGGTGGGCCCGGGCGTCCCGTGCATCGAGTCCTCCGGCACTCGGTGGTCGTACGGGCGGAAGGTACCCCCCGTCGGCGCAGGAGGACAGGCCATTGCGCAAAGATGACGTACGCAACAGAGGCACGGCGCACAACCTTCGCGAAGGTTCGCGGGTCTGCCATCCGGAATCAGAAGTGAAGCGCCGATTTTCGGCCATCCGCACGTCAGGAGCTCCCGTGAGTCTCGCCGAGCAGCACATCACCGCCGTCATGCGGCAGGCCGCGTCCCAGGACGTCGTCGAGCTCCACCATCCGTTCGCAAAGGCGCAGACGGTGGCTTCGCTCGCGTACATCGCGGAGGCGTACGGCTTCCGGTACGCCGACGCCCGCGTCGAGGGCGAGAAGAAGACCCTGCACGTCTATCTGGTGCGTGACCACGACGACCGGGCGCGGCAGCGGGCGGCGGCCAACGCAGCGGCGTTCCCGCAGGCCGGGGCGGGCGGCCCGGTGCCGGGCATGCAGCTGGGCACGCTGACCCCGCTGCCCGAGGCGCAGTCGCAGGTGGCGGTGCTGACCGCGCTGATCAGGTACGACGCGTTCGGCTCGGCCGTCGACCGGAAGAAGCTGCTGACCATGGCGGCGGCGTCCCCGCTGCTGTTCCTGCTGCTGGCCGTGGTGACCGGCAAGTACCTCGTGCTGCTGCCGCTCGCCGTGCTGCTGCCGGTCTTCCTGCTCGGCGCGCTGCGCGTCAACGCGGCCAAGCGCGCCAAGCTGGCAGCCCAGCTCACCGCCGCGGGCTGCATGCCGGTGCGGGACCAGCAGGGCCGGGAGCGGTACGTCCGGCCGGTCCACCACGGCGTGTGACAGCCACACAATCCCGACAGTAGATGTCGGGATTCCGCGCCACACTCGCCGTATGGCAGAAAGCGCGACGCACACAGCGAAGACGAAGGCAACGAAAGCGGACGCGGCGGAGACGAACGCGGTAAGGACAGCGAACTGGGAGACCTTCCGCACCGCCGAACCCGACCTCGCCGGAACCGTCGAGGAACGGTTCGGTGCCTTCACGCACCACGTCTTCGCCACACTCCGCAAGGACGGCTCGCCCCGCACGACGGGCCTGGAGGTCCGTTTCCTCGGCGGTGAGCTGTGGCTCGGCATGATGCCGGGCTCGCTCAAGGCTCTCGACCTGCTCAGAGACCCCCGCTTCGCGCTCCAGGCGAACCCCGGGGAGGGCCAGTCCATGGGCGGCGGCGACGTGCGGATCAGCGGGCGGGCGGTCGAGGTCACCGACGCGGCGACGAAGGCCGCTTACACGAAAGAGGTGGAACCGCCGGAGCCGTTCCACCTCTTCCGCACCGAGTTGACGGAGGTCGTGCGGACCTACGTCGAGGACGACAAGTACCTCGTCGTCCAGGTCTGGAAGCCCGGAGAGCCGGTGCGCACTCTCAAGCGGACCTGAGCCCCTTCACAACAGGGGCTTACTCCCACTCGATGGTGCCCGGCGGCTTCGAGGTCACGTCGAGGACGACCCGGTTGACGTCCCGCACCTCGTTGGTGATGCGGGTGGAGATCTTCGCGAGGACGTCGTACGGCAGACGCGACCAGTCGGCCGTCATGGCGTCCTCGGAGGAGACGGGGCGCAGGACGATCGGGTGGCCGTAGGTGCGGCCGTCGCCCTGGACGCCGACCGAGCGGACGTCCGCGAGCAGGACCACCGGGCACTGCCAGATGTCGCGGTCGAGGCCGGCCGCCGTCAGCTCCTCGCGGGCGATGGCGTCGGCGTCGCGGAGCAGGTCGAGCCGCTCCTTGTTCACCTCGCCGACGATGCGGATGCCGAGGCCGGGGCCCGGGAAGGGCTGGCGCTGGACGATCTCGTCCGGCAGGCCGAGCTCCTGGCCGACCATGCGGACCTCGTCCTTGAACAGCTTGCGCAGCGGCTCGATCAGCTTGAACTCGAGGTCCTCGGGCAGACCGCCGACGTTGTGGTGCGACTTGATGTTCGCGGTGCCGGTGCCGCCGCCGGACTCGACGACGTCCGGGTAGAGGGTGCCCTGCACCAGGAACTCCACGGCCGGACCCTCGTCCGCGATGATGTCCGCCTGCGCCTGCTCGAAGACGCGGATGAACTCGCGGCCGATGATCTTCCGCTTCTCCTCGGGGTCGGAGACACCCTTCAGCGCGGAGAGGAAGCGCTCCTCGGCGTCCACGACGACCAGCTTGACGCCGGTCGCGGCCACGAAGTCCTTCTCCACCTGCTCGGTCTCGCCCTTGCGCATCAGGCCGTGGTCGACGTAGACGCAGGTCAGCTGGTCGCCGATGGCGCGCGCGACGAGGGCGGCGGCGACCGCGGAGTCCACACCGCCGGACAGACCGCAGATGGCGCGCTTGTCACCGACGAGCGAGCGGATCGCCTCGACCTGCTCCTCGATCACATTGCCCGTGGTCCAGTTGGGCTGCAGGCCCGCACCCCGGTACAGGAAGTGCTCCAGCACCTGCTGGCCGTGCGTGGAGTGCATGACCTCGGGGTGGTACTGGACACCGTAGAGCTTCTTGTCGTCGTTCTCGAAGGCGGCGACCGGGACGACGTCCGTGGACGCGGTCACGGTGAAGCCCTCCGGAGCGGCGGAGCAGGCGTCGCCGTGCGACATCCACACGTGCTGCTCGTCGGGGGTGCCCTCGAAGAGGGTGGAGGACGTCCGGGAGACGTGCAGGTCGGTACGGCCGTACTCACGGGCGCCGCTGTTGTCGACGGTGCCGCCGAGGACCTGTGCCATCAGCTGGAAGCCGTAGCACATGCCGAAGACGGGAACGCCGGCCTCGAAGATCGCGCGGTCGAGACGGGGGGCGCCCTCCTCGTACACGGACGAGGGGCCGCCGGAGAGGATGATCGCCGCCGGGTTCTTGGCGAGCATCTCGGCGACCGGCATGGTGCTGGGCACGATCTCGCTGTAGACCCGGGCCTCGCGGACTCGACGGGCGATGAGCTGGGCGTACTGCGCGCCGAAATCGACGACCAGAACGGTGTCGGGGGCGGCGGCAGCGGGGGTCGCAGATGACACGGGTTGCCTTCCGGCGGCTGGGCGGGGGTCTTCTGCTGTCCGATTCTACCGAGGTGGGGGGCGGGAAACCGCCCCCGCTGTCGGCGTACGGCCCGACAGTCGCGCATCTCACCATCCGAACCGGCTTGGACGCCCGGGGCGAGCCCGGCATACTGAACCCCATGCTCACGCAGACGACCTTCCTCTTTACCTATGGCAACCGGCCCGCCGGCTGCCATGGTCGTGCTGCTTGAGCTACTGACAAGCGACTTCCCAGGCGCCCCGGGCCGACAAGGCCCGGGGCGTCTGTCGTTTCCGGTCCTTGTCGCTCCGGGACCCCTTTCACCAAGGAGCCCCCTATGACTGCCCTCGACGTGACCGGCGCCCGTACCTCCGAGGCCGCCGACGTAATCACCGGAGCGCGGGAGCGGATCGACGCGCTCGACGACCGGATCATCGGCCTGATCCAGGAACGGGTGGCCGTCTCGGCCGTCATCCAGGAGGCACGGATCACCTCCGGCGGCCGCCGGGTGAACCTCTCGCGCGAGATGGAGATCCTCGACCACTACCGCGCGGCCCTCGGCAAGCCGGGCACCGCCCTCGCCATGACGCTGCTGGAGCTGTGCCGGGGTCGGATCTGAGTGTGCGGGGGTCGGACCTGAGTTCGGGCCCCGTCTCACCCGTACGGCGCGTGACCGGTACGCGAATCGCTTCGTTGCTCCGGATGTCCGCGTCAGCCAGGGGCGGGCCCGAAAGAACCACGCGTGGCTCACTGGGGCGATGAGACGTACGGAACGTGCCGTGCGTCGTGGGACCTCGCTCCAGGGTTGTGACCGGACGGCAGGGGACAGCAGCCCGGTCACCCAAGAGAACGGCCGGCTCCGGGGACGCCCGGGGCCGGCCGGCGGACCCCCAGTCCCCCTTAGGGGAAACCCGGCGACTCCCCCTGCGCATCACCCTGCCCCCTTCAACACCTCCTTCGGCACACCACGAGCGGCACACCACCAGCGGCGCAACCCCCCGGCGCCGCTGTCCCGGGCACCGACACGGCCCTGACGTCGGTGCCGACCAGAGGAAGGGCCCCGCGGCGCAGCCCCGCGGGGCCCTTCGCCGCGCCCGCCGCCTCCTCCTCCCTCTCCCCCCCTCTGCCCCCTCCCGCGTGTGACTCAGGCCACATGAAATTTATGAGGGTGCGGGGACAACCATTCACCGGCCTCACTGATCAAACCTGGCACCAAGGGGCACCCCCACCCGTGGCCCGTTCGTGATCTCGAGGTCCTGATGAAGCTTCACCGTGCCGTGGCAGCGGCCGCCGCCACGGCGGTCGTGGCACCGCTCGCCGTGCTGTCCGCCTCCGTCGCGTTCGCCGACCCGTCGACCACGCCGGCCACGAGCGCGAGCGGGACCCCGAGTGCGACGACCGGGACGCCCGGCTCCACCCCGAGCCCGACGCCGACCCCGACGTCCACCCCGAGTTCGACGCCCACGCCGACGCCAACCGGTTCCGAGGAGCCCGAGCCGGAGCCGAGCGAGGTGCCGCCCGGCGAGGACTACCCGTTCTGCGAGGACCTCGACGCGGGCTACGACGACGTCAAGGTGTCCGCGGACATCAAGGGCCTGCCCGGCAAGATCGTCGCCGGCGACGGCGCGCACACCTTCCGCCTCGTCGTCACGAACGACTCCGACGCCCCGATCGAGGACGTCCACCTCTACGCCGAGGTCGAGAACTACGAGGTGGAGGAGTCGCGCTACCTCAGCCCGTACGTCGAGCTGGAGTTCAAGGACGGCGGCCGCTGGACCCGGATCGGCGACGGCGACTGGGCCGGTGACGAGTTCCTGGAGACCACGCTCGCCGCGCACGCCTCCCGGTCGGTCGAGCTGCGCCTCAGCATCGACGCCGAGGCCCCCGCCGGTGACGCCTACTCCTTCGGCTCCGGCGCCTACCTCGACCAGGTCGGCGGCAAGGAGTGCATCGCCGAGGGCTGGGCCCAGTACGACTTCGAGGTCCTGAAGGCCGGCTCCGCCAACCCGAGCCCGGGCACGGCCACGCCGAGCGACACGGACCACAAGCCGCAGGGCGGCACCGGTTCCACCACCTCGGGCAACCTCGCCGCCACCGGTTCCAGCTCCGCGCTTCCCGTCATCGCGCTCGTCGGCGGTTTCGCCGTCGTCGCCGGTGCGGGCGCGGTGATCGCGGTACGGCGACGCAAGGGCGGCAACGCCTGAGCGAACGCCCCGGAGGGCGCCGCACAGAAAAAGCCGCACTCAAAAGTCGCACTGAAAAGCCGTACTGAAAAAACCAGAGACCACCAGAGGGACCTGCGCTCGGAGGGGGGCGCAGGTCCCTCTGGTTTTACGCCCCTACTTCTTCGGCGGCACCGTCCTTCTTCGGCGGCACCGACGGCATCCCCAGGAACGGCAGCCGCAGCGCGCCGAACGCGTCCGCGGGCACGGCCGGCGACTTCGGCTCGACCGGCTGAAGGCGCTCGTACGCCGCTCCCTGCGCGGGACGCGGGTCGGCCTCGCCCTTGTTGGGCCAGAAGGACATCGCCCGCTCGGCCTGCGCGGTGATCGTCAGGGACGGGTTCACGCCCAGGTTCGCGGAGACGGCCGCCCCGTCCACGACCGAGATGCCGGGGTGGCCGTACAGCCGGTGGTACGGGTCGAGGACGCCGGTCTCGCGGGAGTCGCCGATGGGGCAGCCGCCGAGGAAGTGCGCGGTGAGCGGGGTGCCCATCAGCTCGCCCACGTTGGACCCGGCGAAGCCGTTGATCTCGGCGGCCAGCGCGTTCGCGCCCTCCTGTGCGGCCCGGATCTGTTTGGGGTTGGGCGAGCCGTGGCCCTGGCGGGCGGTCAGCAGGCCCTTGCCGACGCCGTCCGGCTTCAGATACGTCGTCAGGGAGTTGTCCAGCGACTGCATCACCAGGCCGATGATGGTCCGCTCCGACCACTTCCGGTTGGACAGCGAGCGCAGCACCAGCACCGGGTGCCGGGCCGCGTTGGCCAGCCAGCCCAGCACCCGGGAGGAGTTCTCGGCGTACGGCACCTGGAGGATCGACAGGCTGCCCATCGAGTTGGAGCCCTTGCCGTAGCGGACCGGCTCGATGTGGGTGCTCTCGTCCGGGTGGATGGACGAGGTGATGGCGACCCCGCGGGTGAAGTCGGCGCGTCGCTCGCCGGTGACCTTGCGGTAGCGGCGGTCGGTGGTCTGCGCGCCCACCAGGGCTTCGGAGTTGGTGCGGGTCAGCTCGCCCAGCCGGTCGGAGAGGTACGGCAGGCGGCCGCTTGCCTTCATGCGGTGCAGCAGGGTCTGGGTGCCGTAGGTGCCGGCGGCGAGGACGACGCGGCGGGCCTTGAACACCCGTCCGGCGCCCTTGCGGCGGTTGTCCGTCGGCATCGTGGTGATCGCGAAGCCGCCCTGGGAGTCCTCCGTCACCGACACGACCGTCGTCATGGGGTGCACCACCGCGCCCGCCTTCTCGGCGAGGTAGAGGTAGTTCTCGTTGAGGGTGTTCTTCGCGCCGTGCCGGCAGCCGGTCATGCACTCGCCGCACTCGGTGCAGGCGTTGCGGGCGGGGCCGGCGCCGCCGAAATAGGGGTCGGCGGCCTGCCGGCCCGGCTCGGCCTTCGCCTTGCCGTCGGCGTCCTTGCCGTCGCCGAAGAAGACGCCGACGGGGGCCATGTGGAAGGTGTCGCCGACGCCCATGCGCTGCGCGGCCGCCTTCAGATGGACGTCCGACGGGGTCATGGTCGGGTTGAGGCGTACGCCGAGCATGCGCTGGGCCTGGTCGTAGTACGGCTTCAACTCCTCCTGCCAGTCGGTGATGTCCTTCCACTGGGGGTCGTCGAAGAACGGCTTCGGCGGGACGTAGAGGGTGTTGGCGTAGTTGAGGGAGCCGCCGCCGACGCCCGCGCCGGCCAGCACCATGACGTTGCCGAGCAGGTGGATGCGCTGGATGCCGAACAGGCCGAGCTTGGGGGCCCAGAGGTAGTTCTTGATGTCCCAGGAGTTCTTCGGGAGTGTGCCTCGGGTGAAGCGCCTGCCTGCCTCCAGGACGCCTACGGAGTAGCCCTTTTCTGTCAGGCGCAGGGCGGTGACCGAGCCGCCGAATCCTGAGCCGACGACGATGACGTCGTAGTCGTAAGCGTCCTGGGACACGTGCTCTCCTCGTTGAGAACGGGTGGGGAGAAGAAGGGGGCCTAGCGGAGGCGGAACGCCTTCATCAGACGCAGGCTGCGGCTCATGAAGGCCGCGTACTGCTCGTCGTTCATGCCCAGCGACGGGGCCATCGGCAGAATCCGCTGGTGGGCCACGGTCTGTGCCTCGGTGTACTTGAGGATGCCCTCGGAGCCGTGACGGCGGCCGAGGCCGGAGTCCTTCATGCCGCCCATGGGGGACTGGACGGAGCCGTAGGCGGAGGCGTAGCCCTCGTTGACGTTGACCGTGCCGGTGCGCAGGCGGGCGGCGACCTCGCGGCCGCGGCGGCCGTCCTTCGTCCAGACCGAGGCGTTCAGGCCGTACGACGTGGCGTTGGCACGCTCGATCGCCTCCTCCTCCGTCTTGAAGCGGTACACGGAGACGACTGGGCCGAAGGTCTCCTCGGTGCAGACGGACATCGCGTCGGTGACGCCGTCGAGAATGGTCGGCTCGAAGAAGTAGGGGCCGATGTCCGGGCGGGCGACCCCGCCGGCGACGAGCTGCGCGCCCTGCGCGACGGCCTCCTCCACATGCCGCTTCACGGTCTCCAGCTGGCGTTCGCCGACGAGGGAGCCCATGTCGGCGCCGTAGGCGAGGGACGTGCCGAGCCGCATGGCCTTGGTGCGGGCGGCGAAGCGCTCCAGGAAGGCGTCGGCGACCGACTCGTGGACGTAGAGCCGCTCGATGGAGATGCACAGCTGGCCGGCGGAGGAGAAGCAGGAGCGGACCGCGCCCGCGGCGGCCTTGTCCAGGTCGGCGTCGTCCAGGACCAGCATGGCGTTCTTGCCGCCGAGTTCGAGGGAGACGCCGACCAGGCGTGCGGCGGCGCCCTGGGCGACCTCGCGGCCGGTGCGGGTGGAGCCGGTGAAGGAGACGTAGTCGGCGTGGCGGACCACCTCGGGTCCGACGACCGGGCCCTCGCCGAGGACGACCTGGAAGACGTCGGCGGGCAGTCCGGCCTCGACGAGCAGGTCGCGGGCCCACAGGGCGGTGAGGCAGGTCTCGGTGTCCGGCTTCATCACGACCGCGTTGCCCGCGACGAAGGCGGGGAGCGCGTCGCCGACCGACAGCTCCAGCGGGTAGTTCCAGGGGGCGATCTGGCCGACGACACCGCGCGGGTGGCGCAGCTCGGTGACCTTGGTGAGGGTCGGGACGGCGCCCGTGTGCCGCTTGGGCTTCAGGTAGGCCGACGCCTTACGGCCGTAGTGGCGGGCGGCGACCGCGACCGCCTGGACCTCCTCGTGGGCGTGCAGCCGGGCCTTGCCGGTCTCCAGCTGGATGAGGTCGAGCACCTCGGCCTGGCGTTCCAGGACGAGGTCGTGGAAGCGGAGCAGCACGGCCGCGCGCTGCCGTACCGGCACCTGGGCCCAGACCGCCTGGGCGGCGCGGGCCGCGTCGAAGGCGCGGGCGACGTCCTCGGGGGTGGACTCGGGCAGGTCGGCCAGCTTCTCGCCGGTGAACGGCGTGTGGTTGGCGGTCCGGCCGGAACCCGTGACGCCCTTGGTGAGTTGGGCCACCAGCTCTGGGGTGACCACGTCGGCGGCGGTGCGCACACCCGCGGGGGCGGGGGCGACGGGGTTGGTGCCGGGGGCGGCCTTCTCGGGTGCCTGCGCTTCGGTCATGACGCGCAGGGTATGCGCAGGCGAGGGCTTTGTGTACCCGTCGGTAATGGGGATTCACCGACTGCACACAAGCCGCCAGTGATCACTGGCAACAAACGCCCTGATCAGGGGCTTGGCCTCCGTTCCCGCACTCTTCACTCGAACGCCAGTTTCCTCACGGCACCAGTGCGCACCTGCCCGGCCACCGCCGCCAGCTGCGCCGCGGCGTGGTCCGCGGCCGGGCGCAGCGCCGGCCGCGGATGCAGCAGCCGGGAGATCAGCGGCCCGAGCGGACCGTCCGGCCCGAGGGGACCGTCCGGCACGAGCGGACCGTCCGGCACGAGGGGAGCCTCTCGTGCGAGGGAAGCCTCCGGCCCCCCGGCGTGCCCGGCCGGGGCCACGCCCACCGCCGCCGCGTGCAGCAGCGCGCCGAGCGACCACAGGTCGGAGGCCGGCCCGGCGTCCCGTCCGGCCCGGCGCTCCGGCGCGGCGAACTCCGAGCCCCGTACGGGGTCGACCCCGAAGTCGGTCAGGACGACCCGGCCGGTGTCGTGCTCGACGAGGACGTTGGCGGGCCGTACGTCGCGATGGACGATCCCGACCGCGTGCGCGGCGCGCAGGGCGCCGAGGACGGCGAGGCCGAGGCGGGCGCACTCGGTGTCGGGCAGCGGGCCACGCGCGAGGAGTTCGCGCAGGCAGTGGCCTCGCACCAGCTCCATGACGACCCACGGCAGTCCGTCGTCGACGACCACGTCGTGGATGACGACGGCCGACGGATGGTCGACGCGAGCGGCCGCGCGGGCCTCCCGGTACACCCGGTTCACGGCCCGGCGTCCCGGTTCCCCGTCGGGGTCACGGGGCACCTTCGGCTGGCGCACGGCCACTTGACGTTCCATCAGCAGGTCGAACGCCTGCCACACGGTGCCCGTGCCGCCGGAGCCGAGCCGCCCGTCCAGCCGGTAGCGGCCGTCGACCAGGCGTCCCTCGCGCGCGTGTTCGCCGCCCTCGCTCATGCCCCATGCCTACCCCGTGGGGCGGGAGTTGTCGAAGGAACGAGTCAGAGATTGTCGATGTCGACGGTCTCGATCACGTGCTCCGCCACCTCACGGCCCCGCTCGGTGAAGTCGCCCTGGCCCGGGTAGGAGATGGACAGCCGGTACATGTCGCCCTTCTCCGTGTTGACGTAGAAGAGCCTGACCTCCCGTGGCACGGGGAAGTCGCTGACCGTGTCGTCCGTGTAGGTCAGGGTGCTCTCGGCGGCCTCCCGGCCCCCGTAGGTGGTCTTCTCCGTCTCCACCTTCACGGGCTTGTCGTCGGCCATGTTGTAGACGGAGCTCGTGCCGCCCTCGAGCTCCTCCTTCTCGTCGTAGGCCTGGCCGGTGGGGCTGCTGGCGATGGAGTCGAGCGTGTCCTCGGACTTCTTGCTCAGCTCCAGCCGGATGTACACGGCCCCGCTGGGGTCCGTGAAGCGCACCCAGTGGTCGTCCTTGGGGTCGGTCGGCTGGGGCCCGGACTTCTGGTAGCCCGTGGGCACGGTCAGGGTCGCGGCCAGGTTCTTGGCCCCCTCCTTGTGCCAGCCCTCGGACAGCGGGTCCTTGAAGGGCTGGGCGATCGCGAAGTAGGCCGCCACCGCGGCCGCGACGACCGCGGCACCGATGCCGATCAGCGCCTTGCGGCCGATGCGGATGCCGCTCTGGTCGCCGCCGCCCGTCACCGTCACGACCTGGGTCGGTACCGGGGCGGGCGGGTTGGCGGCCGCCTCGAGCAGGGCGCGCACCCGTGCGGCGCCGGGCCGGTGCGCCGGGTCCTTCTGGAGCAGGCCGTTGATGACCTCGGCGAGCGGGCCCTGCGCCGAGGCCGGCGGGGCCGGGTGGGCGTTGAGGACGGACTGAAGGGTGGCCGGGGTGTTGCTGCGGCGGAACGGCGAGACGCCCTCGGCCGCCGCGTACAGCACCACGCCCAGCGACCACAGGTCGGAGGCCGGTCCCGGCCGCTGCCCGAGGACGCGCTCCGGCGCGATGTACTCGGGCGAGCCGACGAAGCCGCCGGTGTCGGTCAGATTGGTCTCGCCCTCGATCTGGGCGATGCCGAAGTCGGTGAGGACGACCCGGTCGTGCCGGCCGAGCAGGACGTTGTCCGGCTTGACGTCACGGTGCAGGATCCCGGCCGCGTGGGCCGCCTCCAGCGCGCCGAGCACCTCCAGGCCGACCCGGGCGGCCTCACGGGCGCCGAGCGTGCCCTCCTGGAGCGCGGCACCGAGGGAGCGTCCCTGCACCAGCTCCATGACGATCCAGGGCCGGCCGTCGACGACCGCGACGTCATGGACGTTGACGACCGCAGGGTGGTCGAGCCGGGCCGCGGCGCGTGCCTCGCGGCGCATCCGCTCGTAGGCGTTGGCCTGCTCCCGCTCGGGCAGGTGGTCCGGGACGCGGGGCTCCTTGACGGCGACCTCGCGGTCCACCGTCTCGTCCTTGGCCCGCCACACCGTGCCCATGCCGCCGTGGCCGAGCTTGGCGAGCAGCCGGTAGCGCCCGGCGATCAGCCGTCCGGCGCCCGGGTCTTGAGAGGCCTGGGCGGGCTGCTGCGGCGGCACGACCTGCGTCGGGGCCGCGTACGGGTTGCCCGGATGCGGAACACCCGCCGGCGGGTGTGCGTTCGGCGGTTGCAGACCGAAACTCGTCGGCTCGTCGGCCCCGTAGCGGGCTCCCCCGTTGTTGCTCATGGGTCCATGCATATCGCGCCGACCGCCTGATCAGCCAGCCGGAAGGGGGCACAGTCACAGACCCGTGACTCAGCGAAGCCAGGCGCCCTAGGGCCTGTCGTTTGGATCATGCCGGCGTCGCGGGGTCTGGCACGCACATCTGCCGCGTTGTCGTCACTCGCCGACGCTCCGCGTCGACTCCCTCCTCCGCCTTGCAGCTGCACGCACCAGACCCCGCTCGACCCGGCCAAGAAGCGCAGTCCCTTTCAGCCGACCTGATCCAAACGACAGGCCCTAGGCGCCGCTGGCCGAAGTGGAGGGGGTCCGCTGCGGGGTGGTCACCGACGTCGACGGCGCCGGGCTCGTCGGCGGACCGCCGCCGTCGCCGTCGCCGTTGACGAGCAGGGCCGCCGCGGACAGCCCGGCCGCGGCCATCGCCGCCACCAGCAGGGCGACCGCCAGCTTCCCGGCGCGTGCCGGCCGCTGCGCGGGCTCCGGGTCGGGCGTGCGCCCGGTGTCGCGGAAGGCCCGCAGCATCCGCTCGGCCGTCACGGCGTCCAGCCGCCGCGACGGATCACGCTCCAGCAGCCCTCGTACGACGGGCAGCAGCGGCCCCGCCCGGTCGGGCAGCCGGAGCTCGTCGGACAGCACGGCATGCACGACCGCGCCCAGCGAATCGCGCCGGAAGGGCGACTCACCGCTGACCGCCGCACACAGCAGCGCCCCCAGCGACCACAGGTCGGACGCGGCCCCGGTGCCCGCCCCCGACATGCGCTCCGGGGCCGTGTACTCGGCCGAGCCGACGAAGGAGCCGCTCTCGGTGAGCGTGGTGGTGCCCTTGACATGGGCGACGCCGAAGTCGGTGAGGACGACCCGGCCGGTGCCGTTCTCGACCAGGACGTTGGCGGGCTTGAGGTCGCGGTGCAGCACCCCGGCCGCGTGTGCGGCGCGCAGGGCGCCCAGCAGGGCGACGCCGATCCGCGCGGCCTCGCGGGCGTCGACCGGGCCGTCCGCCCCGATGCGGTCGGCGAGCGAGGCCCCGTCGATGAACTCCATCACCAGGTAAGGGCGTTCCTCGAACTCGACGACGTCATGGACGACGATCACATGCGGATGTCTCAACTGCGCGACCGCGCGGGCCTCCCGCAGCGTGCGCTCCCGCCGTCGCCGGGCCTCGCTCGTGGAGAGCGAGTCGTCGAGGGCGAGTTCCTTGACGGCGACGGGCCGGCCGAGCAGCAGGTCGGTGGCCCGCCAGACCACACCCATGCCACCGCGTCCGAGCACCGTCTCCAGCCGGTAGCGCCCCGCGATCACACGTCCGCCGGCCCCCTCGGTCCCCATGCGCCCCATCATGCACCAGCCGGAGCGCCGGACTCCGGGACGCGACGGTGTCATTGGCCGACAACCGACGGTCGGCGCCCCGGCGTTCAGGAGCCGTTCGGCCGCCAGGTGCGCAGCAGGATGTCGAACTGCTTGCGCATCGTCGGCCAGTCGGCGACCGGGGCGGAGGCATACAGCGCGTACTCGACGCCGTCGCGGGAGATGTACATCTGGTCGATCGCGCGGCGCGGCCCGGGCTTCGTCTTCACCTCGGGCTGGTCCTGCGCGGTCCAGGTGTACTCCCACAGGGAGCCGGGGCGGTCCCGGTAGGTGTTCTCCGCCATGCTGAGCCGGTGGTAGTCGACCAGCGGCTGCACCTGCTGCTCCAGGTCGACCTGGTGCTCGTAGGGGTCGAAGTCGGGCGTCCGGTCGACGGCGATCCGGAAGAAGTGCTCGCCGCCGTCGGGCGAGTAGTCGACCTGCCCGGTGGCCTTGTCGAACTCCACGCGCTCCCACTCGGGTCCGGGCAGGGCGATGGTGAACCCGAAGGGGTCGTCCTTGCGCACCCAGCCGTCGGGGAGGGTGCCGGAGGAGGTCTCCGTCGGCGTGGGCTTCGGACCGGGGTCGGCGGTGTGCTGTTCCTGCCGCGCCTGCCACTGCTGGATGCCCACCGCGGTGCCGCCTCCGATGAGCGCCGCGAGGACGACCACCAGGGCGAGGGTGCGCCGCCGGCGCGGGCGTCTCGGCGTCCCGTAGGGGGCCTGCGGGTACGGCGTCGTCGTGGACGTCGGCGTGACCGGGGCCAACTGCGGACGCGGGCCCGCCTGCGTCGGGACGTATGGCTGCGTGACGGCCGGAACGCGGCCCTCCGCCGCCTGGGCGAGCATCCGTTCGGCGTCGGCGGCGCCGGGACGACTGGCCGGATCCTTGCGCAGCAGGGCGGCGATGACGGGTGCAAGCGCACCGGCGTTGGCGGGCGCGTCGGCCTCCTCCTCGACCACGGCCTGCATGGTGGAGATCGGTGAGGTGCGGCGGAACGGCGAGCGGCCCTCGACCGCGGTGTACAGCGTCGCGCCGAGCGCCCACAGGTCGGAGGCGGGCCCGGGGTCGTGACCGCGGACGCGCTCCGGGGCGAGGTAGTCGACCGAGCCGACGACCTCTCCGGTGCGCGTGATGGTGGAGTCGCCCTCGATCTGCGCGATCCCGAAGTCGGTGAGCAGCACCCGGCCTTCACGGCCGAGCAGGACGTTGCCGGGCTTGACGTCGCGGTGCAGCACCCCGGCGGTGTGCGCGGCACGCAGGGCGCGCAGCACCCACAGGCCGATCCGGGCCGCTTCCGCGGGCTCGATGCGGCCTTCCTCCTTGACCGCGTCGGCGAGCGAGCGGCCTTCGACCAGCTCCATGACGATCCAGGGGCGGCCGTCGTGCTCCAGCACGTCGTGCACGGTGACGACGGCCGAGTGGTTGATCCGCGCGGCCGCGCGCGCCTCGGCCCGGGTCCGCGCCAGCAGGACGGCCTGGTCGCTCTCCGAGACGTAGAGAGCGGCCGTCAGTTCCTTGACGGCGACGGTCCGGTTCAGCACCTCGTCCTGTGCCCGCCAGACCCGGCCCATGCCACCACGGCCGATCGATTCGGCCAGGCGGTAACGGTCCGCAATGAGCTGGCCCTGCATCTGATTCACGTTGCCCCGCTTTGATATTGACAGGGTCAGGGTAAGGACCGGTGACCGCACGGGGAACACGCGGGGCCGCTCGGATACCGCACTGTGACGGTTGTCGCTTTGCGTGACGGAACGGAACCGAAACGCGGTGGTGTGAATCAGCCACCCGTCGCCTGGTAGGTGGTGGACGCCTGCTCGTACAGCCGTGTCACCTCGTCGCGTTCGGCCTCGGGGCCGCGCACCTGCACCACGTGGTAGCGGCCGTCGAGGAGGATCGCGACATTGCGTACGAACAGCTCCCGGCCGTCCGCCCCGGTCCAGGTGAACTGCCCCTCGGCCATGGTCCGTCCGCCCACGGATATCGTCTTCAGTCCCGTCGCGGTGGCCCAGGTGGAGTCGCGGTACGGCTGCAACTCCGCCTCCCGCTCCCGCTGGTACACCATCGGATCGGCACCGAACTCCGCCGCGGAGTCCCTTCCCGGTACGACGATCAGCTCGAACGCGCCGTGGCTGTAACGCACCTGACCGCGGCCGTTGCGGGGCGTGCGGTCCCAGCCGTCGGCGACGGCGACCCGGAAACCGGCCTCGTCGGCCCGTACGGTGAACCCGTCGGCGGCGTCGGGCCCGGTCGTCCGCGTCTCGGTCGAACCGGCCGACGCGGACGGGTCGTTGCCGCCGGGTGAGGTCTGGTCGGGCCGGGGTTCGCTGCTGGCCTCCGGCTCGGGCGCCTCACCGACCTGGCCCGCGGCCCCGGTTCGGTCCGCGCGGGGCGCGCCGCCCGAGCCGGCCTCGTCCGACTTCGGCATGAACAGCGCGGCGTACGCGATCACGGCGGCCATCGCCAGCAGCACCGCCACCAGCAGGGTGCGGCCCAGACTGCGCGGCGAACGCTCCGGCTCGCGGGCCCGCTTGTGTCTCCCGTGCGGCGCGGGCAGCCCGCCGCGCCGCCTGCGCACCAGCTCGCCCCGCCGCCGTACGACGGGCAGCCGGCCCGGGTCGACGGGCGGCACGGCGACGACGTGCACACCGGCCTCCGGCTCGGGCGCCGACCGCACGAGCGAGCGCAGCCAGCCGCCGAGTTCCTCGAAGTCGATGCGCTCGGTGGGGTCCTGACGCAGCAGCGACTCCACGACCGGCCTGAGCGGGCCGCACTCCTCCGCGAACGCGGGCGGCTCCGCGCACACCATCTGCACCAGCTCGGCCGTCGACTCCTCCGGGTAGGGCGCATGCCCCTGTACGGCCCTGAAGAGCAGCGCGCCCAGCGCCCACAGGTCGGTGGCCGGACCGATGGGCGCCGCCAGCTGCCAGTTCTCGTGCACCGGCCCGGCCTGCTCCGGAGCCCACCGCTCGGTGACGGGCCCCACCACGGCCATCCGCGCCTGCCGCGCCCGCTCGGCGGCCAGCGCGGTGGCGGGGCCGCGGTGGGCGGGGGCGGCCTGGGAGTCCCAGGGGCTGGGAGTGCGGGGGGTCTGGGCGTGGCCCGAGGGGGGAAGTGCCCGGAGGGCGGGGTCGGCCGAGGGGCTCCCGGCGTCCGGGGCGGTGCGGGGCGCGGCGCCGTGCCAGGAGCCGGGGCGCACCCCGTAGGGGTCGGCCGGCTGTCCGGGCGGGGTGCTGCCCGGGCGGCCCTGGGTGTCCTGCCCGGGGACGTACGGCGACTGCGGGGTGCCCTCCGGTGCGGGGCGGGCTCCGGGTAGCGGGGTGGGGCCGTTCGGCCGGGTCTCCTGTACGCGGGCCGCGGCGCGGGCGCCCGCGCGGTAGGCCGCGATCGCCCCGGCGCGGGCCGCCCTGATGTCATCGCCGGTCTCCAGCGCCCGTCGGCTCGCGGGCACGGCCGGGGTGCCGGGGCCGCCCCGCTCCTGCGCCCCGGGCAGCGGCAGCCGCCCGGCGCCCCGCGCCTCGATGGCGGCCCGCCGCGCGGCCTCGGCGTCGGCCGCACTGCCGCCGGGCCCGGCCGGATGCCCACCGGCGCCGAGGGCTCCGCGTGGAGCGGCGTACGGCGGCGTACCAGCGGCGCCACCGGCACCCCCGGCATACGGCGGCGTACCCGCGGCGCCCGGCCCACCGGCGCCCGGTCCGCCGGCCGCGCCCGCGTCAGGTGCGGCCTGATGCGCTCCCGGGACCCCGTCGTCGTCCGGCGCCGGCACGGGGTCGTACCCGCACAGCGCCTCCTCCGCCGCCCCGACCGCGAGGCCGGTGAGCATGACGCGGCCGTCGTCGCAGACGAGGACCGTGCGGGCGGTGATGTTGCGGTGCACCCAGCCATGGCCGTGCAGCACGCGCAGGGCCATGAGGACGTCGGAGGCGACCTCGGCCGCCCGGTAGGGCGTCAGCGGCCGCTCGGCCAGCAGCGCCGCCAGCGGGCGCGCCGCCACCAGCTCACTGACGATCCACAGCGAACCGCCCTCGGCGAAGACGTCGAAGACCTGGTCCAGCCGCGGATGGTCGGGTATCGCGGCCGCGGCCTGCGCGGCCTCCACGGCACGCCGTACCGCCGGGTCCGCGGGCCGCCGCGCACCGCCCCCGCGCGCGGCAGGGCGCCGTACGCCCGGGTCGCGCGCGGTGAATCCCTCGGGCAGCCCGTCCGCGTCGAGCACCTCCGCCTCGACGACCTCCGGCAACGGCACCTGCCGGACCAGGACTTCCTGCCCGCTGTAGGTGTCGAAGGCGCGTGTCTCGGTGAGTTCGTACTCGTCGGCGGGCGGCAGCGGCAGGCGGTAGCGGCCGGCGAGCACCCGTCCCGCATAGTCGTCCACGTTGCCTCCCCCAACCGCCCGGCTGGTCAATTCCGTTCGCCCGCCGCACCGTTCCGGCTGCGTACGGTTCGCAAGCACTCACGATACGTGCCGGAGGCAACCCGCACCGAGGGGATGGGACATCTCACTTCGGCCGCATCCCCGAAATCCCGGCCCGCTGCGGGGCCACGCCCCCGGAGCCCCCCGGCTCAGTCCTTCGGCTGGAACGTCTTCGTCAGCGTCCGCCAGGTGTCCCGGCGCAGGTCCCCGCGCCACTCGGCGGCCTTCGCCGTGTACATCAACGCGTAGCCCTGGTCGTCGTCGACGACGAACCCGCGGTCGACGGTGCGGTACCGCGTCCCGCCGTCGGTGTAGGTGAACTCCCAGTCGGCCGTGTTCCAGCCGCGATAGTCCACCGCTTCTATGCGGATCCGCTGGTACTGCGAACGGACCATGGAGCCCTCCTGGTCGCGCCAGTCGGCGACCGGGTCGTCCTTGGGCGTGCTGGTCCAGCCGATGAGCAGCTTCTGCCCGTCGGGGCCGGTGAAGCGGTCGCCCGCGTCACTGCTGGTCTGGAACTTCCAGCCCTTGGGCAGCCCGATCGAGTAGCCCTGGCCGCCCTGGTGGGTCCGGGCCACGTCGACGTCGTTCTTGCCGGAGGACCCGGAGGCGGACGCCTTGGGGGAACCACCGGCGGTGGGGGTGGTCCCGCCGCTCGCGGTGCCCGCGCCCGGCGTCGAGCCCTGGTCCGCGGACTTCGAGGCGTCGCCGTCGGGGCGCGTCCCGCCCTGCTCGTCGTCCTTGGTGTCGGCGCTCGGGGTGGCCCCGGCGGCCGTGCCGGTGCCGGGGCCCGACTTCGCCGAGTCGGTGTCGTCGCCACCGAAGGTGAGGGCCAGCACGGTGCCGAGCACGGCGAGCACCACGACCACCGCGATGATCACCAGGGTCCGCTTGGGCACCACATCGGTCAGCGGCGCGCGCGGCACCGCCCGCGGCGGCAGGTCCGGCGGCGGCATCACGGGCCACCCCGAACTACGTCCGCCCGTCCCGGCGTTCGCGCCGCTCCCGGTCTCCGTGCGCGAGACCCCGACCGCGGCGGTGGTCCCCGCCACGGCACCGGCTGTTCCGGCGGAGCGCGTCTCGCCGCTGCCGGACTTCGTCCGCGACGCGGCCGCCGTGGTCGCCGCGCCCGCGGCGGCCTTGCGCACCGAACGCAGCGCCCCGCGCAGCCGATCGGCCGCCTCCTCGCCCCGCCGGCCCCCGGTGCCGGGCTCGCCGGGCTGCGCCGGCAGCGGCACGACCCGCGTGGCGTCCAGCGCCTCCGGCTCGTCGAGCGTGTCGGGGGCGTGGATGACGGCGTTGAGCATCGCCCGCGCGCCCGCGTCGTCGAGCCGCTCGGCCGGGTCCTTGGTGAGCAGGCCGCGGATGACGTCCGCGAGCGGCCCCGCGTTCTTCGGCTCGTCCAGCGGCTCGGTCATCACCGCGGTGAGCGTGGCGATCGCCGAACCCTTGTCGTACGGCGGTGTCCCCTCGACCGCCGCGTACAGCAGGCCGCCCAGCGACCACAGGTCGGCCGCGGGGCCGGGCTTGTGGCCGCGGGCGCGCTCCGGGGAGATGTAGGAGGGGGCGCCGACGAGCATGCCGGTGGAGGTGATGGACGGGTCGCCCTCGACCTGGGCGATGCCGAAGTCGGTGAGCACGACCCGGCCGTCCTCGGCGATCAGCACGTTGGACGGCTTCACGTCGCGGTGCAGGATGCCCTCGCGGTGCGCGGAGCGCAGCACGTCGAGGATCGCGAGGCCGACCTCGGCGGCGCGCTTCGGCTCCAGCAGGCCGTCCTCACGGATGGCCTCGGCGAGCGACTTGCCCTCGACGAGCTCCATGACGATCCACGGCCGGTCGTCCTCCTCGACGACGTCGTAGACCGTCACCGCGCTGTTGTTGCGGATCCGCGCGATGGCCTTCGCCTCGCGCAGCGTCCGCGTGATCAGCCGGCGCTTCTCCTCCTCGTCGATGTTCGACGGGAACCGCAGCTCCTTGACGGCGACCGTGCGGCCGAGGGTCTCGTCCTCGGCACGCCAGACCGTGCCCATGCCGCCGCGGCCGAGCACGTCTCCCAGCCGGTAGCGCCCGGCGAGGAGACGTGCGCTCTTGTCCTGACGGGGTGTCCCCGCCCGCTCCGCCTCCGACATGAGTCCCCTCGTACAACCCGCCCTGACAGAGGCTCCATTGTCCCTCACCCGACAAGTGCCCCACGCCCCGGGGGCCCCTCGCCGCGCGGCCGTGTCCGCGTGTCCTCAACTGAGCTGAATCGCCCGTTCCGCGGCGGGGCATGACGAGGCGTGGCCAAGGCTCCGACCTGGGCCGGAGCACCTGCGGACCGTCACAGCGGCACGATGTCCGGCGCTCCGAGCCGGGCCGCGTCCGCGGTCAGGTCGTCGGGCTGGCGCTGGGACTCGCGCTCGGCCTCCACCCGCTTCTCGTAGTGCTGCACCTCCCTGTCGACATGGTCCTTGTTCCAGCCGAGCACCGGCGCCATCAGCTCGGCGGCCTCACGCGCGCAGCGGGTGCCGCGGTCGAAGGTCTCGATGGAGATCCGGGTGCGCCGGGTGAGGACGTCGTCCAGGTGACGGGCGCCCTCGTGCGAGGCGGCGTAGACGATCTCGGCGCGCAGATAGTCCTCGGCGCCCTGCAGCGGCTCGGCCAACGACGGGTCCGCCGCGATGAGTTCGAGCAGTTCCTCCGTCATCGAACCGAAGCGGTTGAGCAGATGTTCCACGCGCACCACATGCAGCCCGGCCCGGGCGGCGATGCGCGCCCGCGCGTTCCACAGCGCGCGGTAGCCCTCGGCACCGACCAGGGGGATGTCCTCGGTGACGCACTCCGCGACCCGCCGGTCGAGGGCGTGCACCGCCTCGTCGACGGCGTCCTTGGCCATCACCCGGTACGTCGTGTACTTGCCGCCCGCCACCACGACCAGGCCCGGCACCGGGTGGGCCACGGTGTGCTCGCGGGAGAGCTTGCTGGTGGCGTCGGACTCGCCGGCGAGCAGGGGGCGCAGGCCCGCGTACACGCCCTCGACGTCGTCCCGGGTGAGCGGCACGGCCAGCACGGAGTTCACATGCTCCAGCAGATAGTCGATGTCGGCGCTGGAGGCGGCCGGGTGGGCCTTGTCGAGGTCCCAGTCGGTGTCGGTGGTGCCGATGATCCAGTGCCGGCCCCAGGGGATGACGAACAGCACGGATTTCTCGGTGCGCAGGATGAGCCCGGTGGTGGAGTGGATGCGGTCCTTGGGCACGACGAGGTGGATGCCCTTGGAGGCACGGACGTGGAACTGCCCGCGCTCGCCCACCATGGCCTGGGTGTCGTCGGTCCACACACCGGTGGCGTTGACGATCTGCTTGGCGTGGATCTCGTACTCCCCGCCGGCCTCGACGTCCTGCACGCGCGCGCCGACCACGCGCTCGCCCTCGCGCAGGAAGCCGGTGACCCGCGCGCGGTTGGCGACCTGGGCGCCGTAGGCCGCGGCGGTGCGCACCAGGGTCGCCACATAGCGGGCGTCGTCCATCTGGGCGTCGTAGTACTGCAGCGCGCCGACCAGCGCGTCCTTCTTCAGGCAGGGTGCCACGCGCAGGGCGTGACCGCGGGTCAGATGGCGGTGCACGGGCAGGCCCCGGCCGTGTCCGCGGGCCATCGACATGGCGTCGTAGAGGGCGACGCCCGATCCGGCGTACAGCCGCTCCCAGCCCTGGTGCTGGAGCGGGTACAGGAACGGCACCGGCTTCACCAGATGCGGTGCGAGCCGCTCCAGGAGCAGGCCGCGCTCCTTCAGTGCCTCCCGCACCAGTGCGAAGTCGAGCATCTCGAGATAGCGCAGGCCGCCGTGGATCAGTTTGCTGGACCTGCTCGACGTGCCGGACGCCCAGTCACGCGCCTCGACCAGGCCGGTGGACAGCCCGCGCGTGACGGCGTCGAGCGCGGTGCCCGCGCCGACCACTCCGCCGCCGACGACCAGCAGGTCCAGTTCGTGCTCGGCCATGGCCGCGAGGGCCTCGGCGCGCTGCGCCGGTCCCAGTGTCGCTGTCCTCACCGCTGCCTCCCGCTCGTCGGTCGCACCGGCCGCACCCGTCGGGCGAAGCCCCGTTCGTATCCCTCTGCATCCCTCCTGCCCAAATTCTGACCGGCTTGCCCGACTTCAGCCACCACGCACGGTCGACCTGTGGATAACTCCTGCCGACCTGCACACGAACACGGCCGCCACACCCGGCGACACAGGGAATGAATCCCGCATATCGGTCATATTTACGCCTAGTCTGACAGTGCGCTCGCTCGTTCTGTCCACACGGCTTGCGCACCTGTCCCGCTTCGGTTACTGGGAAGGACGGCATACGCCATGCCCGCAGATCTCGCCGTCATCGGACTCGGCCCGCTCGGCCTGCCGCTGGCCCAGGCCGCCGTCGCCGCCGGCATCCCCACGGTCGGCTACCGCACCGGACCTGAGGCCGGTTCCCTCAGCCCCGCCGAACTGCGCCGGATGCACTCGGAGGGTTTCCGGCTCGCCGACGGGCCCGCGGAACTCGGCCGCGTGCGCACGGCGGTCATCTGCGCGCCCACCCCGCGCGCCGCCGACGGGGGCCTCGACCTGACCCAGGTGGAGACGGCCGCCCGCACCCTTGCCGCCCGGCTGCGCCCGCACACCACCGTCATCCTGGAGTCCCCGGTCCTGCCCGGCACCACCGAGGACGTGCTGCGCCCGCTCCTCGAAGAGGGCTCCGGCCTTCGCGCCGGCCGCGACTTCCACCTCGCCCACTCCCCCACCCGGGTCGATCCCGGCAACCGCGCCTTCACCCCCGCCAACACCCCCAAGGTGATCGGCGGCCTCACCCCGGCCTGCACCGAGTCCGCCGCCGCCTTCTACGGCCGTATCACCGACAAGGTCGTCCGCGCGCGGGGTCTGCGCGAGGCCGAGGCGGTGCAGCTCCTGGAGACGACGTACCGGCACGTCAACATCGCCCTCGTCAACGAAATGGCCGTCCTCTGCCACGACTTGGGCGTCGACCTGTGGGACGTCATCCGCTGCGCCGAGTCCAAGCCCTTCGGCTTCCAGGCCTTCCGCCCCGGCCCCGGCGTCGGCGGCCACACCGTCCCCCAGGACCTCGTCGGACAGCCGGGCCGCGGCCTGCGCATGGTGGAACTGGCCCGGCAGGTCAACGACCAGATGCCGCGCTACGTCGTCCAGCGCGCGGCCACGCTCCTGAACGAGCACGGCAAGTCGGCCCGGGGCGCCCGCGTGCTGCTGCTCGGCGTCACCTACAAGCCCGACCTCGCCGACCAGCAGGGCACCCCGGCCCACGAGATCGCCGTCCGCCTGATGTCCCTCGGCGCGGCCGTGAGCTACCACGACCCCCACATCCCGGCCTGGACGGTCCTGGACCGCCCGATCCCCCGCGCCGACTCCCTCTACGAGGCGGCCGCCGACGCCGACCTCACGATCCTCCTCCAGCCCCACCGCACGTACGACCTCCAGGGGCTGTCGGTGAAGGCACAGCTCCTGCTGGACACGCGGGGGGCCACGCCCACGGGGGCGGCGCACAGGTTGTGACGGGGGGCGCGTGAGGCGCCGCGAGCCCCTGGGGCTGGTGGCGTGAGGGGCGGGGCGCCGGTACCGTACGAAGCAGGTGGAGCCCACCGCAGTGGCCACTGCGGCAGGCTCCTGACAGTTCACGGGTGTCCGCCCCTAGTCCTCATGGGGGCGGCCGCTCACCATCCGAAAAAGGGTGGAGCCCACCGCAGAGGGCACTGCGGCAGGCTCCTGAGAAGTGATCGGAGTGTCCACCCCCAGGTCTCGCGGGGGTGGCCGCTCACTTCCCGTAAATCCGCAAGATCCACCTCCTCCGGAACTTCACCAGCCGAAGCCGAATGCGATCCCAGCGAGTGGGCTTGCGGTGGCGTCCCATAGGGGCCCCCTTCCACGACGCCGCCCAGTAGCCCGGTGAACGGCACGTTGGAGTTCGGGCCGGGCCCCGAGGGCCGGGGTCCGGACCGTGTCCTTGGAAGGGGGCACCCAAGAGAACTGGGGCGCCGAGCAAGGACGTTAGCGCCTCAGCACCCCCGTCCGACGCCGCATTCACCCCGAACGCAACCGTGCGCCCCCTCCCACCCCACGCGCCCCCTCAGGAAGCACCCGCCACGCTCACGGTCAGGCCTGTTACCGTGCGGCGTCTCGTTCGCAGTCACGGGGGTCCCTGTCATGAGCCAGTCAGTTCCACCGCAGCCCGGCGTCTTCCCGCCGGCCCCGCCGATGCCCGCACGCGCGCGTGGCGGCAGTCTCGCGCTCGGCGTCGTCACCGCGGTCGTCGTCGCTCTGGTCACCGCCGGTGTGTACGGCGCGATCGTCGGTGCCATCGAGAAGCAGATCGGCTTCGTGGCCGTCGGGGTCGGCTTCCTCATCGGCTACGCGGCCGGCAGGGCAGGCGGCTCCCATCCGGTGCTGCCCCTGCTCAGCGCGCTGCTGTCCGTGGGCTCCGTCTGGCTGGGCCAGCTCATCGGCACCACGATCAACGCCTCGGACCTGCTGGGCGTCTCCGCGACCAGGTTCTTCTTCGACCACTTCGGCATCCTGATGGAGGCCTGGCAGCGGTCGGCGAACCCGATCACCTTCCTGTTCCTCGCCCTCGGCGCGTTCGCCGCGTACTCCGGCACGAAGAAGGCCGCGGCGGCGTAAGGACGTACGACGAAGGGCCCGTCCACGCGCGTGTGGACGGGCCCTTGCTGCCGTAATCGTGCTTACCGGCGGTGCTGCGAGTCCGCGACGGTCACCTCGACGCGCTGGAACTCCTTCAGCTCGCTGTAGCCGGTGGTGGCCATGGCGCGGCGCAGGGCGCCGAAGAGGTTCATGGAGCCGTCGGGGGTGTGCGACGGGCCCGTGAGGACCTCCTCGATGGTGCCGACGGTGCCGAGGTCGACCTTCTGACCGCGGGGCAGCTCCTCGTTGACCGCCTCCATGCCCCAGTGGTGGCCCTTGCCCGGCGCGTCGATCGCGCGGGCGAGCGGGGAGCCCATCATCACGGCGTCGGCGCCGCAGGCGATGGCCTTGGGCAGGTCGCCGGACCAGCCGACACCGCCGTCGGCGATGACGTGGACGTACCGGCCGCCGGACTCGTCCATGTAGTCACGGCGGGCCGCCGCCACGTCCGCCACGGCCGTGGCCATCGGCACCTGGATGCCCAGCACATTGCGCGTGGTGTGCGCGGCGCCGCCGCCGAAGCCGACCAGCACACCCGCGGCGCCCGTGCGCATCAGGTGCAGGGCCGCCGTGTAGGTGGCGCAGCCGCCGACGATGACCGGGACGTCCAGCTCGTAGATGAACTGCTTCAGGTTCAGCGGCTCGTGCGAACCGGAGACGTGCTCCGCCGACACCGTCGTACCGCGGATGACGAAGATGTCCACGCCCGCGTCCACGACGGCCTTGGAGAACTGGGCGGTGCGCTGCGGGGAGAGCGCGGCGGCGGTGACCACGCCGGAGTCGCGCACCTCCTTGATGCGCTGCCCGATCAGCTCCTCCTTGATGGGAGCGGCGTAGATCTCCTGCAGCCGGCGCGTGGCCGCCTCGACGGGCAGCCCGACGATCTCGTCGAGCAGCGGCTGCGGGTCCTCGTAGCGCGTCCACAGGCCTTCGAGGTTCAGCACGCCGAGGCCGCCGAGCTCGCCGATGCGGATCGCCGTGGCCGGGGAGACCACGGAGTCCATGGGGGCGGCCAGGAAGGGCAGCTCGAAGCGGTAGGCGTCGATCTGCCAGGCGATCGAGACCTCCTTCGGGTCCCGCGTACGGCGGCTGGGGACGACGGCGATGTCGTCGAAGGCGTACGCCCGGCGGCCGCGCTTGCCGCGCCCGATCTCGATCTCAGTCACGATGTGTGGCCTTTCCCTGATGCGTTTCAGCGTCTTCCAGTATCGCCGACGGGTACGACAAGGGCGGCCCCGGAGCATCCGGGACCGCCCTGATCACGCTGTGCGACTTACTTACGGCTGTAGTTCGGGGCCTCGACCGTCATCTGGATGTCGTGCGGGTGGCTCTCCTTCAGGCCCGCCGCGGTGATCCGGACGAAGCGGCCCTTGGACTCCATCTCCTCGATGGTGGCGGCGCCCACGTAGCCCATGGTCTGGCGCAGACCGCCCACGAGCTGGTGCAGGACGTTGGCCAGCGGGCCACGGTAGGGCACCTGGCCCTCGACGCCCTCGGGGACGAGCTTGTCGTCGGAGGCGACCTCCGCCTGGAAGTAGCGGTCCTTGGAGTACGACCGGCCCTGGCCGCGCGACTGCATGGCGCCCAGCGAGCCCATGCCGCGGTACGACTTGAACTGCTTGCCGTTGATGAACATCAGCTCGCCCGGCGACTCCTCGCAGCCGGCGAGGAGGCTGCCCAGCATGACCGTGTCGGCACCGGCTGCGAGCGCCTTGCCGATGTCGCCGGAGTACTGCAGGCCGCCGTCGCCGATCACCGGGATGCCCGCGGGACGGGCCGCGAGGGCCGCCTCGTAGATCGCGGTGACCTGCGGGACACCGATACCGGCGACCACGCGCGTGGTGCAGATCGAGCCGGGGCCCACGCCGACCTTGATGCCGTCGACACCGGCGTCGATCAGGGCCTGCGCGCCGTCACGCGTGGCGACGTTGCCGCCGATCACGTCCACGTTCACGCTCGACTTGATCTTCGCCATCCAGCTCAGCGCGTTGCTGTTGTGGCCGTGCGAGGTGTCGACGACCAGGAAGTCCACACCGGCCGCGGCGAGCGCCTGGGCCCGCTCCAGCGCCTCGGGGCTGGCGCCGACGGCGGCACCGACGAGCAGCCGGCCCTCGGCGTCCTTCGCGGCGTTCGGGTACTTCTCGGCCTTGACGAAGTCCTTGACCGTGATCAGGCCCTTGAGGACGCCCGCGTCGTCGACCAGCGGAAGCTTCTCGATCTTGTGGCGTCGCAGCAGCTCCATGGCCTCCTGGCCGGAGATGCCGACCTTGCCGGTGACCAGGGGCATCGGGGTCATGACCTCGCGCACCTGGCGGCTGCGGTCGCTCTCGAAGGCCATGTCACGGTTGGTGACGATGCCCAGGAGCTTGCCGGCCGGGTCGGTGACGGGGACGCCGCTGATGCGGAACTTGGCGCACAGCGCGTCGGCCTCGGCGAGCGTGGCCTCGGGGTGCACGGTGATCGGGTCGGTGACCATGCCCGACTCGGACCGCTTCACCAGGTCGACCTGGTTGACCTGGTCCTCGACGGACAGGTTGCGGTGCAGTACACCGACGCCGCCCAGACGGGCCATCGCGATCGCCATGCGCGATTCGGTGACCTTGTCCATGGCGGCGGACAGGAGCGGGATGTTGACCCGGACATTACGGGAGATCCGGGACGAGGTGTCGACCGCGTTGGGGAGCACCTCGGATGCACCCGGCAGCAGCAGCACGTCGTCGTAGGTCAGCCCGAGTGTCGCGAATTTGTCGGGCACTCCGTCGACGTTGGCAGTCATGACACCTTCCCCAATGGCCTTGATCGGTGCGGATGTCCATGCTAACGGGAAGTGCACCCGTCTCATTCCACGGTCCGCGGCCGTACTCGTCTTCGTATGTTCCTACGGACGCTGTCGGCCACCTTCTCAACCAAGGCGCCGTGACTGCGCTCCTACTGTTCGGCCAGGGCCCGCAGCCGGCTGAGCGCGCGGTGCTGGGCCACCCGGACCGCGCCGGGTGACATTCCCAACATCTGCCCCGTCTCCTCGGCGGTGAGGCCGACGGCGATGCGCAGCAGAAGCAGCTCGCGCTGGTTCTCGGGCAGGTTGGCCAGGAGTTTCTTGGCCCATTCGGCGTCGCTGCTGAGCAGCGCGCGCTCCTCGGGGCCGAGGGAGTCGTCCGGGCGCTCCGGCATCTCGTCCGACGGGACGGCCGTGGAGCCGGGGTGGCGCATCGCGGCCCGCTGCAGGTCGGCGACCTTGTGCGCGGCGATGGCGAAGACGAAGGCCTCGAAGGGCCTGCCGGTGTCCCGGTAACGCGGCAGCGCGAGCAGGACGGCTACGCAGACTTCCTGCGCCAGGTCCTCGACGAAGTGGCGCGCATCACCCGGGAGCCGGGACAGCCGGGTGCGGCAGTAGCGCAGCGCCAGAGGGTGGACATGGGCGAGCAGGTCGTGCGTGGCCTGCTCGTCCCCGTCGACCGCGCGGTGGACGAGTGAACCGATCGCCCCCTGGGCACGGGTCGCCTCCTCGTCACGCATCGGTCCATGGTGCCTTGTGCCGGAACCGTCCGCGGCACCACGGCCGTCGTTGTGCACCGAAGCGTTATGAGCAGGTGCGCCGGAACTCATCCCTTGCGCCCTCCCCTTCCGCTCGACCGACTCGTCCCCGAGGAACTCCACACTCTCAAGGATGCGGCATCCGCGCCGAAACGAGCAGCACGCCTCCGAGGGGCGGTCCCCGCCGCACCCCGAAGGGGCGCGGGGAACTGCGCGACCAGCCCGATACGGTCCGTGGAAGACCACTCACGGACGACGGCGGACGAGTGGCGACCGACCACTCGTCCCACCGGGGCACTCAGCGAACGAGCCCCCACCGGAAACCCAGCGCCACGGCATGGGCCCGGTCGGACGCACCCAGCTTCTTGAACAGTCGCCGAGCGTGGGTCTTCACCGTGTCCTCGGAGAGGAACAGCTCCCGGCCGATCTCCGCGTTGGACCGCCCGTGGCTCATCCCCTCGAGCACCTGGATCTCACGCGCGGTGAGCGTCGGCGCCGCACCCATCTCGGCGGACCGCAGCCGCCGCGGGGCGAGCCGCCACGTCGGGTCGGCGAGCGCCTGGGTGACGGTCGCCCGCAGCTCCGCGCGCGAGGCGTCCTTGTGGAGGTAGCCCCGCGCCCCCGCGGCGACCGCGAGCGCGACACCGTCCAGGTCCTCCGCGACGGTGAGCATGATGATGCGCGCCCCGGGGTCGGCGGACAGCAGCCGCCGCACTGTCTCGACGCCACCCAGACCGGGCATGCGTACGTCCATCAGAATCAGGTCCGAGCGGTCGGCACCCCAGCGGCGGAGGACTTCCTCGCCGTTGGCCGCCGTCGTCACGCGCTCGACACCGGGCACGGTCGCGACCGCGCGGCGGAGCGCCTCTCGGGCAAGCGGGGAGTCGTCGCAGACGAGGACGGAAGTCATGGCCGCCCTCCGCAGCTGATGCGCGTCACCTTGAGCCTCCAGGCTGGTACGAATCGTCACCTGTGCGGTCGACCGTCTCGGACGCTTGCCCGAGCGCTTGTGTTTTCAACCGCCTCGCACTCTCAACGACGGTCACTCGAAAGAGTTACGGGGCCGCATGCCGTCTTCGGCACTCTACGTGAGGGGGCGGACACGGTGCAGACATGGACGGCAGACCCTCAACGTTTCATCACAACCGTGCCCCATTCGGCCCATTTTCTTCCCTTTTGCTGGTGTCCGCGGCTAGATTCGCAATGAGTCATATTTTCATCTCCTTAGATCGTAGTTGTACGGTCGTGGGCACCGTATCCGCTCAGAACGGCTACAAGGGGTCACGTAATGGCAGATTTCTCCCGCCTTCCCGGACCGAACGCAGACCTATGGGACTGGCAGCTCCTGGCTGCCTGTCGCGGAGTGGACAGCTCGCTCTTCTTTCATCCCGAGGGCGAGCGGGGGGCGGCCCGGAGCGCTCGCGAGAACTCGGCCAAGGAGGTCTGCATGAGGTGCCCGGTCCGCGCGCAGTGCGCGGCACACGCACTCGCGGTGCGCGAACCGTACGGCGTCTGGGGCGGGTTGACCGAGGACGAGCGCGAAGAACTCATGGGCCGGGCGCGGCACCGTCTGGTGACGGCTTCGGCCTCCGGCGGCGACGTCGCTTCGAACAATTGAAGGAACGTTTCTTCCGAGATCTCTCTCCGGAGACGAAACGGCCCTCTCCAGGGACACCGGGGCTCTCCAGAGACATAGGGGCACGCGTGCGCGTGCCCCTCTCTACTTGCTCTGCCTGCTCTGCCGGCCCTACTTGCTCTACTTGCGGCCCGCCGCGGTCGCCAGCTGGTCCAACGTGGCCGTCACGGCCGGGACCTGGGCCAGATCGGGCAGGGTGAGCGCGACGATCTCGCGGCGCACCGCCGGTTCCAGCGTCACCGCGCGCGCCCCTCGGGGGCGTACGGACTCGATGGCGAGCTGAGGCAGTACGGCCACTCCGAGACCGGCGCCGACCAGGCCGACCACGGCCGGGTAGTCGTCGGTGGCGAAGTCGATGCGCGGCGTGAAGCCCGCCTTCTCGCAGACCTCGACGAGCTGGCCGCGGCAGCGCGGGCAGCCCGCGATCCAGGGCTCGTCGGCGAGTTCCCCGATGGCCACGGACCCGGCGCGGGCGAGCCGGTTCCGCTCCGGCACGAGCGCGACCAGACGGTCCGTCAGCAGGGGCCGTACGACGAGGTCGTCCCACTCCCCTTCCTGTACGCCCGCCGCGCCTTCGTAGCGGAAGGCGAGCGCGATGTCGCAGTCGCCCTCGCGCAGCATCTCCACCGAGCGCGGCGGCTCGGCCTCCACCAGGGAGACCCGGGTGCCGGGGTGCGCGGCGCGCAGGGCGGCGAGTGCGGTGGGGACGAGGGTGGAGCTGCCGCTGGGGAAGGAGACGAGCCGGACCCGGCCGGCGCGCAGCCCGGCGATGGCCGCGACCTCCTCCTCGGCGGCGGTCAGTCCGGCGAGGATGCCGGCGGCGTGCCGCACCAGTGCCTCACCGGCCTGCGTCAGCCGCATCTCACGGCCGCCACGCACCAGCAGCGGGGTGCCGACGGACGTCTCCAGGGCCTTCATCTGCTGGCTGACGGCAGGCTGGGTGCAGCCCAGCTCGCGCCCCGCCGCCGAGAAGGAGCCGGTGGCGGCCACGGCGCGCAGCACACGGAGATGTCGGGCCTCGATCACCCTTTGAGCATAAGCCGTCCTTGGGTGCAGCCGCGAATAATGCGTCGACGCTTTGATCGCCGGCGGCCTACCGTGCCGCCATGAGGCTTCTTTCCGTAAACCTGGGCCGTGCGACGCGCGTGCCGTACACCGACCAGCCGGAGGGGCTGACCGGCATCGACAAGCGGCCGGCCGAGGGGCCGGTGCGGGTCACGGCCCCGGGTCCGAAGGGCGTCGGCGCCGGCGGGCTGGCCGGGGACGCGGTGTGCGACACCCGGCACCACGGCGGCGACGACCAGGCCGTGTACGCGGTGGCCCGGGAGGATCTCGACGCCTGGGAGCTCGAGTTGGGCCGCGAGCTGGCCAACGGCGTGTTCGGCGAGAACCTCACCACCCTCGGCCTGGACGTCTCCGGCGCGCTGATCGGCGAGCGCTGGCGGATCGGGCCCGAGGTGGTGCTGGAGGTCACCTGCGGGCGGATGCCGTGCCGCACCTTCCAGGCCCACCTGGGCGAGGAGCGGTGGGTGAAGCGGTTCACCGAGCGCGGGGCGCCGGGGGCGTATCTGCGGGTGATCGAGCCGGGCGAGATACGGACCGGCGACCCGGTCGAGATCGTGCACCGGCCGGACCACGACGTGACGGTCGCCCTGGCGTTCCGGGCCGAGACGACCCGGCGCGACCTGCTGCCGCGGCTGCTTCCGGCCGGGGCGGCCCTGCACCCGGAGCTGCTCGCGGCCGCGCAGAAATACACGGCCACCCAGGGCGGCTGACGCGCAGTCACCTTTCTTCGCGGGCGCCGCACGGCTCCTAGGGGACAACCCCGGGAGCCCGGCCCGGGTCGGCTCGGGGGCGGGCCGGGGTTGCTCCCCGATGTCCGGCGGGCGGTGATCGAGGACGCTCGACGCATGACCCGTTTCAAGCGCATTCTCGCCGTACTCGGCGCGACCCTCACCGTGCTCGCGCCGGCCGTGGGCGCCCTGTTCACCCGGCTGGGACCGACACCGACATCAGCACGGTCGGCGACGCCCGCTTCGACCGCGAGCCGGCGATACCGCCCCTGGCCCCGTCGAGGGTCACCGAGGACGGCACCCGCGTCTTCGACCTGCGGATGCGGGCAGGCGAGACCGCCGGGCCCCGCCCCGTCGAAGCGGCGGCGTGCGGGGAGCGGATCCCTCCGGTCCGGGCCATAACCTTGCGCCATGACAACGGCTCTGATTACGGGATCGACCGCGGGCATCGGTGCCGCCTTCGCACGGCGGCTGGCGGCGGACGGGCACGACCTCGTCCTGGTGGCGCGGGACGCGAAGCGGCTCGCCGAGCAGGCGACCGAACTGCACGACCGGCACGGCATCGAGGCGGAGGTGCTGGTCGCCGACCTGGCGACGGACACCGGCATCGACGCCGTCGCGGCCCGGCTGTCCGACCGGAAGCGGGCCGTCGACCTGCTGGTCAACAACGCCGGCTTCGGCAACAAGGGCCGCTTTCTCGATGTGTCCCTCGACGACGAGCTGCGGATGCTCAAGGTGCACTGCGAGGCGGTGCTCCGGCTGACGTCGGCGGCGACGGAGGCGATGCGGGAGCGGGGGCGCGGCGGTGTGGTGAACGTGGCCTCGGTCGCGGCGTTCGTGCCGCGCGGCACCTACGGCGCGTCCAAGGCGTGGGTCGTGCAGTTCACGCAGGGCGCGGCGCGTGATCTGGCGGGCAGCGGGGTGCGGTTGATGGCGCTGTGCCCGGGGTTCGTGCGCACGGAGTTCCACCAGCGGGCGGGGATGGGCACCGACAACATCCCCGGCTGGATGTGGCTCGACGCCGACAAGCTGGTCGCGTCGGCGCTGGCCGACCTGCGCCGGGGCAAGTCGCTGTCGATCCCGGACCCGCGGTACAAGGCGCTGATGGGAGTGGTGAAGGTGGTCCCGCGGGGGCTGCTGGGCGGGGTCACGTCCCGGACGGGGCGGAAGTACGGGCCACAGTAGGCCGACCCGGTCCGTGCGATGGAGAATGGAGCTGTCCGGACGGACCCCACGGGGGGTCGGAGGCGGCGCCATGACGTTCGTACAGCTCATCGACTGCAAGACCAGCCGGTTCGAGGAGATGAACCGGCTCATGGACTCCTGGATCGAGCAGACCAGGGGGAAGCGGACCGCGACGCACAATCTGATCGGCAAGGACCGGTCGGACGGGTCGCACTTCATCGAGATCGTGGAGTTCCCGTCGTACGAGGAGGCGATGCGGAACTCGAACCTTCCGGAGACCGACAAGATCTTCCGCGAGATGGTCGCGCTCTGTGACGAGATGCCGGTGTTCACCGACCTGGACGTCGTACGGGACGAGCAGCTCTACGCGACGAATGTGCGGCGGCTGCTGGAGACGCTGGGGACGCAAGGAGAGCTCCCGCCGCTCGACGACCTGATCGCGGAGCACTACCACGACCACGACCCGGCCAATGAGCAGGACACCCTCGGGCGGGACAACATCCGGCGCGAGATGGACATGTGGCGCGGGGCGTTCGACTTCGCGTTCACGGTGGAGGACCTGATCGCCGAGGGCGACCGGGTGTGCGCGCGGTGGTTCTGGAAGGGCACCCACAAGGGTGACTTCCTGGGGATCGCGGCGACCGGCAGGGAGTGCAGCATGAGCGGCACGACCGTCTTCCGGTGCGGCGGCGACGGGAAGATCGTCGAGGGCTGGTGGGAGTACGACCGGCTGGGGCTGATGACGCAGCTCGGCGTACTGGACCAGTTGGAGCTGTAGGGCGCCCGAGCAGCCGGAAGGCCCGGCACCCCCGAAGGGACGCCGGGCCTTGCGCGGTGACGCGGTGACGCGGTGCGTCAGTGAGCGTGGCCGTGGCTGTGACCACCGGCGGCCGGCTCCTCCTCTTCCTTCTTCTCGACGACCAGGGTCTCGGTCGTCAGGAGGAGGGAGGCGATGGAGGCGGCGTTCTCCAGGGCGGAGCGGGTGACCTTCACCGGGTCGATGACGCCCTGCTTGACCAGGTCGCCGTACTCGCCGGTGGCGGCGTTGAAGCCCTGGCCCTTGTCGAGCTCGGCGACCTTGGAGGTGATGACGTAGCCCTCCAGGCCGGCGTTCTCGGCGATCCAGCGCAGCGGCTCGACGGCGGCCTTGCGGACCACGGCGACACCGGTGGCCTCGTCGCCGGTCTTGCCGAGGTTGCCCTCGAGGACCTTGACGGCGTGGACCAGCGCGGAGCCACCACCGGAGACGATGCCCTCCTCGACCGCGGCGCGGGTCGCGGAGATGGCGTCCTCCAGACGGTGCTTCTTCTCCTTCAGCTCCACCTCGGTGGCGGCGCCGACCTTGATCACGCACACGCCGCCGGCCAGCTTCGCGAGGCGCTCCTGGAGCTTCTCGCGGTCCCAGTCGGAGTCCGTGTTCTCGATCTCGGCCTTGATCTGGGCGACGCGGCCCTGGACGTCGGCGGAGTTGCCGGCACCGTCGACGAGGGTGGTGTCGTCCTTGGTGACGGTCACGCGGCGGGCGGAACCCAGCACCTCGAGGCCTACCTGGTCGAGCTTGAGGCCGACCTCCTCGGAGATGACCGTGGCGCCGGTGAGGACGGCCATGTCCTGCAGCATCGCCTTGCGGCGGTCACCGAAGCCGGGGGCCTTGACCGCGACCGCGTTGAAGGTGCCGCGGATCTTGTTCACGACGAGGGTGGACAGGGCCTCGCCCTCGACGTCCTCGGCGATGATCAGCAGCGGCTTGGAGGCACCGGCCTGGATGACCTTCTCCAGCAGCGGCAGCAGGTCCTGGATGGAGGAGACCTTGCCCTGGTTGATGAGGATGTAGGGGTCCTCCAGGACGGCCTCCATGCGCTCCTGGTCCGTCACGAAGTACGGCGACAGGTAGCCCTTGTCGAAGGCCATGCCCTCGGTGAAGTCCAGCTCCAGACCGAAGGTGTTGGACTCCTCGACGGTGATGACACCGTCCTTGCCGACCTTGTCCATCGCCTCGGCGATGAGCTCGCCGACCTGGCTGTCCTGGGCGGACAGGCCGGCCACGGCGGCGATGTCGGACTTCTCGTCGATCGGGCGGGCGGTCGCGAGGAGCTCCTCGGAGACGGCGGCCACGGCCGCGTCGATGCCCTTCTTCAGGGCGGCCGGGGAGGCACCGGCGGCGACGTTCTTCAGGCCCTCGCGGACGAGCGCCTGGGCCAGCACGGTGGCGGTGGTCGTACCGTCACCCGCGATGTCGTTGGTCTTGGTCGCCACCTCCTTCACCAGCTGGGCACCGAGGTTCTCGTACGGGTCCTCGACCTCGACCTCACGGGCGATGGTCACACCGTCGTTGGTGATGGTGGGGGCGCCGAACTTCTTGTCGATGACGACGTTGCGGCCCTTGGGGCCGATCGTCACCTTGACCGTGTCGGCAAGCTTGTTGACGCCGCGCTCGAGGGCGCGACGGGCGTCCTCGTCGAACTTCAGGATCTTCGCCATGGCAGCGGGAGCCCTCTCGGAAAAGTCTGCGGTAAAGAAACTGCGCCCCGGGCGCCCGGCTACTCATCGATCGCGGGGGCCAGGGGCGCAGTGGAAGCAAAGGTGCTTCAAAGGTGCTTCGGATGAAGCGAGGTGACTTACTTCTCGATGATCGCGAGGACGTCGCGAGCCGAGAGGACGAGGTACTCCTCGCCGTTGTACTTCACCTCGGTGCCGCCGTACTTGCTGTAGAGGACGACGTCGCCGACGGAGACGTCGAGCGGAAGACGGTTGCCGTCCTCGAAGCGGCCCGGGCCCACGGCCAGGACGACGCCCTCCTGGGGCTTCTCCTTGGCAGTGTCCGGAATGACCAGGCCAGAGGCCGTGGTCTGCTCGGCGTCGAGCGGCTGGACCACGATGCGGTCCTCGAGCGGCTTGATGGCAACCTTGGAGCTGGCGGTCGTCACGATCCGACCTCCCCCTTCGGAGATCTCACGGGGTTAACTGTCTGAGGTGGCGACCAGGTGGATCCGTCGTCGCGGGTGCCGGACCTGCCCGTCGCGTTGTTGGCACTCTCCAGTGGGGAGTGCCAGAGCCGAGACTATGACCGCGATTAGCACTCGGTCAAGCGGAGTGCCAATTGCCGTGCGGCGCGGCGTCCTCCCAGGTCTCCGAGCGGGCTCTACAGGTAGTCCTCCAGCCTCCCCACCGTCAGCCCCTTGCGCTGGATCTCCCGCAGCACGGCGACCGTGCGGTCGCGCAGCGGCGGGGCGGTCGGGTCGTCGGCGGGCAGGGAGACGATCGCGCCCGGGACCAGCCCCGCGGGGGCCCGGGTGCCGGTGACCGTCGCGCCCCAGCGGACGACCGCCGTGATGCCGCAGTCGGCGGCCGCCCTCAGCGTGGTGGCGTCGTACGCGCCGTACGGCGGGCGGAAGAGGCGGGGGCGGACGCCGAAGCGGGCGTGCAGCTTGTCCTGCTGCCCGCAGATCGCGGCGCGCTGACCGGCGTACGGCAGGCCGCGCAGGTAGGTGTGGTCGAGCGTGTGGTTCTGCAGGCTCGCGCCGACCGCGCGCAGCCGCGCGAAGTGGGCGTAGCCCGGTCCTACGACGCTGTCGGTGAGGAACAGGCTGACCGGCAGCCGCAGTTCTCGTACGAGGTCGACGAACCGGGGGTCCCGCTCGGCGCCGTCGTCGTACGTCAGGAACACCACCCGGTCCCGGGTCCGCACCCGCGCGACGACCGGCAGCGCGCCGGCCGCGCGCCCGGAGCCCGCCGCGTCCGGCCGGTCGACCGGGTGCGGCGCGGCGGCCGGCGGCGCGGTGAGCCCCCATCGCCGGTACGCGGGACCCAACCCGGCGGCAGGGGGCCGCCCAGCATTTTGACGCGCGTCGGAGCGTGGGGCACCGCTGCGAGGTGCTTCGGTGGAAGGTGCAGCGTCGCGGGACACCCCGGTGGGAGAGCCGACGCGGTGAGGTACTTCGGAGCGAGACCCGGCGGCGTGAGGCGCCGCGGCGTCGGTGCCCGGCCCATGAGGCGCACCGGCCTCAGTGCGAGGCGTGCCACCGGGCACCCGCGCGCGAGGCTCACCGGCGTCGGATGCGCCACCTTCACCGGAACGCGCGCCCGCCCCTCCTCCCGGGGCGCCACCATCCCCGTCCGCCCCCGCACCTCCCCTCCCCGGTGCCCGGGCGTCCCCCTGCCCCCGGACGCCCGGTGTCTCAGGCCGGTCGGCCGCCCGCTCGGCCGCGTTGTGGCCCGGTCGTTCGACGGGGTCGACGGACTCGGCGCAGCCCGTCAGCAGGGCGGCCACGGTGAGCGTGCCCACGATCAGCCGCCGCACCGTCACAGGTAGTCCTCCAGCCGGGCCACCGCGTACCCCTCGTCCGTCACCTTCTTCAGGAACCGGCGGATCATGTCGGGCATGGTGCCCTTCCACTCCTCCCGCCCCCGGAAGTGGCTGAGGACGATGTCGCCGGGGTGCAGGCTCCGGTCCCACTCGCGGTACTCCCAGCGGTCGACGAAGACCTCCTCGTTCCACAGCGGGGCGTACTTCACGCCGCAGGCCTTGGCGGCACGCAGCGTGGCCTCGTTGTAGTTCCCGAAGGGCGGCCGGAAGAGGACGGGGCGCTTGCCGTAGCGCTTCTCGATCACGTCCTGCATGCCGCAGATCTCGCGCTTCTGGTCGGCGTAGGACAGGCCCGGCAGGTAGGGGTGGTGCAGGGTGTGGTTGTTCAGGGCCACGCCGCCGTCCTGCATCCGCTGGAAGTACCCGTAGTCCTGCTTCACCAGGAAGTCGCTGAGGAAGGCGGTGTACGGGATCTTCAGCTCGCTCATCATCCGCAGGAACGCCGGGTCCTTCTCGGCGCCGTCGTCGATGGTGAGGAAGACGACCTTCTGCCGGGTGGGGATCGTGGTGAAGACGGGCGGGAGGCCCGACTCCTCGTGTCCGTCGACCTCGAATCCCTCGCGGGTGGTGATCACCGGCTTCTTCGCGGGCGGGGCCGGGGCGCTGAGCGGCACCTTCTTCAGGCCCCAGCGTTTCGCGGCGGCCACGCGGGCGATGTGCTCGGCGCGCAGCCGCGCCGCGTAGGACTCCAGGGCGCGGGCCGGGGGCGCCTTGAGGATCGGCTGCTGCCCGGCGGCGGGAGCCGCCTCACCTCGCGAGACGCGCGAACCGTCCGAGCCACCCGAGTCGCCCGATCCACCCGAGTCGCCCGATCCACCCAAGTCGCCCGAGTCCCCGTAACCGCCGGAACCCACGAGACCACCGGAACCGACGAGACCGCCAGACCCCCCGGGCCCGCCGGAGCCCCCCGAGCCGCCCCCCTCCGCGCAGCCCGAGGCGACCGCGGCGGCGGCCAGCACGGCGAGCGCTGCCGGGGCCCGAAGGCCGCGGACCCGGCCGAACGGACCCCCCGCCCACCACGCCCGACTTTTGTCATTTTGTACTACTAGTCTCATGGCGCCGGATCCTCGCAGTCCCCCGCCCCGAACCCCGCCCGACACCGCCACCGCGGGCACACCATCCACCGACTGGCCGACAATGACCCGGTGAACGACCTCGACGCCCTCCTCACCCCCGAAGGCCGCGCCCTCCTCGACGAGGTACGCGGCACCGACCCCGCGCAGGAGCTGGCCGTCGCCACCCGGCTGCGCCGCGAGCACCCGGCCGAGCTGGTCTCGGCCGCGCTCGGCCAGGCGCGGCTGCGGCAGCGGGCCGTGGCGAAGTTCGGGGCCGAGGACGCGGGGCGGATGTTCTTCACGCCCAACGGGGTCGAGCAGTCGACGCGGGCGAGCGTGGCGGCGTACCGCGCGGACAAGCTCAAGGGCCTCGGCGTCACCTCCGTCGCCGACCTGTGCTGCGGGATCGGCGGGGACGCGATCGCCCTGGCCCGCGCGGGCATCCGCGTCCTGGCCGTGGACCGCGACCCGCTGACCGCGCAGGCGGCCCGCGCCAACGCCGACGCGCTCGGGCTCGCGGACCTCATCGAGGTGCGCGAGGCGGACGTCACCGAGATCGACACGGCCCCGTACGACGCCGTGTTCGTCGACCCCGCCCGGCGCGGCGGGCGCGGCCGGATCTTCGACCCGGAGGCCTACTCGCCGCCGCTGTCCTGGGCCGTGGGGGCGGCCGGCCGGGCCCGGCACGCGGCGCTGAAGATCGCCCCCGGCATCCCGCACGAGGCCGTCCCCGCCGACGCCGAGGCCGAGTGGATCTCGGACGGCGGCGATGTGAAGGAGGCCGTGCTGTGGTTCGGGACCGAGCCGGGCGCCGTCCGCGCGACCCTGCTGCCCGGCCCGCACACCCTGCGCGGCACCGGCCTGCCCAACCCGCCGGTCCGCCCCCTCGGCCGCTACCTCTACGAGCCCGACGGCGCGGTCATCCGTGCCCACCTGGTCGCCGACGTGGCCCAGACCCTCGACGGCGGCCTCCTCGACGAGACCATCGCCTACGTCACCTCCGACGCCCTGCGCCCGACCCCGTACGCCAGCGCCTACGAGATCACCGACCAGCTCCCCTTCAACGTCAAGAAGCTCAAGGCGCTGCTGCGCGAGCGCGAGGTCGGCATCCTGACCGTCAAGAAGCGCGGCTCGGCCGTCGAGCCGGAGGAGCTGCGCAAGAAGGTCAAGCCGCAGGGGCCGAACGCGGCGACGGTGTTCCTCACGCGCGTGGCAGGCGCCCCGACCATGCTCGTCGGCCGGCCCCTCTAGGCCCCAGGCCCCAGGCCCCAGGCCCCCGGCCCCTGGCCCGTCCAGGCCCTACGCCCCTTCCCGCGCGCGGCGCAGCAGCAGCTCGCGCTCCTTGTCGTTGCGCGCCAGCCCCGCGGCCCGTTCGAACTCCGCGCGCGCCTCCGTCGTACGGCCGAGGCGGGTCAGCAGGTCGCCGCGGACACTGGGCAGCAGGTGGTAGTCGCGCAGGGCGCCCTCGGCGGCGAGGGCGTCGACGATGGCGAGGGCCTCGGCGGGGCCGTCGGCCATGGAGACGGCCACCGCGCGGTTGAGCTCGACCACCGGGGACGGGACGCGGGCGGCGAGCAGGCCGTAGAGGGCGGCGATCCGGGGCCAGTCGGTGCCGGCGTACGTCGCCGCACGCGCGTGGCAGCCCGCGATGGCTGCCTGCAGGGCGTACGGACCGGCGGCGCCGCCCAGCTCGACGGCCCGCTCCAGGGCGGCGAAGCCGCGCCGGATCAGCAGCCGGTTCCACAGCCGCCGGTTCTGCTCCGCGAGCAGCACCGGCTCCCCGTCGGGCCCGGTCCGTGCCGCCGTCCGCGAGGCCTGGAACTCCAGCAGGGCGGCGAGGCCGTGCACCTCGGGTTCCTTCGGCATCAGCGCGGCCAGCACCCGGGCGAGCCGCAGCGCGTCCTCGCACAGCGCGGGGCGCAGCAGGTCGTCGCCCGCGGTGGCGGCGTACCCCTCGTTGAAGATCAGGTAGATGACCTCCAGGACCGAGCCGAGCCGGGCCGCCCGGTCCGTCCCGTACGGCACCTCGAAGGGCACCCCGGCCTTCGCCAGGGTCCGTTTCGCGCGCACGATCCGCTGGGCGAGCGTCGGTTCCGGGACCAGGAAGGCGCGGGCGATCTCGTCCGTGCGCAGCCCGCCGACGAGCCGCAGGGTCAGTGCCGTGCGGGCCTCGGCGGACAGCACCGGGTGGCAGGCGGTGAAGATCAGCCGCAGCACGTCGTCGTCGATGTCCCCCGGCCCCGACGGCTCGGGGTCGTACACGGCCCCCGCGACCCCGGCCGTCCCCGACACCCCGGCCGCCCACACCCCTGCCGCCCACACCCCTGCCGCCCCGGACTCCGCCGACAGCTCACGGCCGGCCTCGGCGAGCTTGCGCGCGTACGTCTCGCGGCGCCGGACCAGGTCGATGGCGCGGTGCTTGGCGGTGGCGGTCAGCCAGGCGCCCGGCCGGTCCGGGATGCCGTCCTCGGGCCACTGCTCCAGGGCGGCGACGAGCGCGTCCTGGGCGATCTCCTCGGCGATGCCGACATCCCGGACGATCCGCGCCACACCGGCGATGATCCGGGCGGACTCCATCCGGAAGACGGTGTCGACCGTCTCCGCGACCGCGTCTGTGCCGTGTGCCGTCACACCTCACATGACAGCACACGGCACTGACAACGGCGGCCGTGCACTCAGCCCCCCATCTCCTCGATCTCGCGGATCTCCAGGCCCACCGTCCACTGCGGCGGGTGGACCTCCAGGAACCGCTTCCCCCACTCGATCGCCTCGGCCATGTCCTTGCACTGCATCAGCGCGTAGCCGCCGACGACCTCCTTGGTCTCGGTGAACGGGCCGTCGGTGTACGACAGCTTCCCCTCCGACCAGGTGACCCGGGTGGACTCGGCGGTCGGCTTCAGCCCGGCGGTGTCCAGCATGACCCCCGCCTTGGTGATCTCCTCGAACAGCGCGCCCATGCGCTCCTCGAAGCCGGGGTCGGCGGACGCCATGTCGATGGTGTTCTCCTCGATACGGACCAGGGACAGATAGCGGGGCATGGTCGCTCCTCGGGTTGCGGCGGGGTTTTTCCCCGCTCTCACCCTGTGCGTCGAACGGGAGACTCCCGGATCGACACGCCCCCGGAAAAACTTTTCAGCGCAGCGACTCCCACAGCGCGCCGGCCTCCGGCTCGTCCGGCACCACCCGGTTGCGGTCCCAGGGCGCCTGCACGACCGGCATCATGACCGTCCGCACCCCGTCCGCCGACAGCCCCGTCAGGCTGCGGCCGAGGCTCATCAGCTCGGCGAGCGAGTCCAGGCCGGTGTCGGTGGTCAGGCCGGAGGTCACCGTGTCGGCGACCTGGTAGAGGTGGCCCGGGTCGGTGAGCAGGCCCGCCGAGGAGACCTGCTCCAACAGGGCCTTGACGAGCTGCTGCTGGAGGGCGATCCGGCCGAGGTCGCTGCCGTCGCCGATGCCGTGGCGGGTGCGGGCCAGGGCGAGGGCCTGCTCGCCGTCCAGCAGATGGGTGCCCGCGTCCAGCCGCAGATGGCTGTCCTCGTCGTCGATGTCCTCGTCGGTGGTGACGGTGACTCCGCCGACGGCGTCCACGAGCCCCGCGAACCCGGCGAAGTCGAGCTCGACGTAGTGGTCCATCCGTACGTCGGTGAGCTCCTCGACGGTCTTCACCGCGCACACCGGACCGCCGATCGCGTACGCCGAGTTGAACATCGCCCCCTGGCGCGGCTGCGAGGTGCCTCCGGACGGCAGCGGGCAGGACGGCCGGTCGACCAGGGTGTCGCGCGGGATGCTGACCACCGTGGCCGACGTACGGCCCGGGTCGAGGTGGACGATCATCGCGCTGTCGGAGCGGCCGCCGTCGCTGTCCCCACCGCCGAGCCGCTGGTTCTCCGCGCCGCTGCGGGTGTCCGAGCCCAGCACCAGGATGTTCAGCGGCCCGCTGTCCACCGGCTCGGCGGACTGCGACGCCGTCGGCCGGGGCGGCCGGTCGTCGCCCAGCGCCTGGTCGATGTCGACGCCCTTGATGTTGTCGTCGAGCCGCCAGTAGGCCCAGGCCGCCGCGCCGCCGGCCAGTACCAGCACCCCCGTCAGAGTCAGGCCGACGGTCTTCAGCACTGCCGACCGCCGGCCCGCTCTTCTGCCCTCGTCCTCGTTCCCGCCGCTGCCGTTCCCGTCGCGTCCCGTCACGGGCAGGAACGTACGTCCGAACCATTACGGGCGGGAACGTCAGACCATGTTTTCTTCGGAAAATCTCAGATTTCTCTGCTTGACGTCATGTCAGAAGCTCGGCCCGGCCTCAGCCGAGCGTCACCACAGGCACCGGATTGCTCCCGCTCCACGTGCCGTTGAACCCGAAGGTCACCGAACCCCCGTTGGGAACCGTCCCGTTGTACGAGGCGTTGGAACAGGTGACGGCCGTCCCCGACTGGGTGCAGTTCGCGTTCCAGGCCTGGGTGACGCGCTGTCCGGCTCCGAAGGTCCAGTTCGCCCGCCAGGACGACAGCGAGCCGCCCGAGCAGGAGATCCGCACCTGCCCGGTGAAGCCGGTGCTCCACTGGTTGACGACGCTGTAGACCGCCGTGCAGCCGTCACCCGGAGGCTGGGTCGTGCCGCCGCCCAGCGAGCCGGCGATCGCGTAGTACGCCGGCTTCGGCGCGAAGTTCTCGGTGTACGGCGTCGCCGCGCCGTACCCGTCGAACACGTCCGGGACCCAGGAGTCGGAGTCGGTGAAGCCCCACACCGTCGCTCCGACGCACCGGCTGACGGCCACACAGGCGTCCATGACGGCCTTGTAGTCGGCGGCCTGCTGGGTGAGCTTGGCGTCGGTGGCCGGCAGCTGCATCCGGATGTCGAGCTCGGTGATGGCCACGTCCACGCCGAGGTCGGCGAAGCGCTGGATGTTCTGCTGGAGGCTGGAGGGCACCTGACCGAGGATCAGGTGCGCCTGCAGGCCCACGCCGTCGACCGGGACGCCGCGCTCCTTCAGCGACTTCACCAGGTTGTACAGGGCGGTGGACTTCGCGTTGACGCCCTCGACGTTGTAGTCGTTGATGTACAGCTTGGCGCCGGGGTCGGCGGCCCGCGCCCAGGTCAGGGCCTGCGCGATGTAGTCCTGGCCGAGACCGTTGGACCAGATCGTCGACCGGTAGGTGCCGTCCTCGTTGAACGCCTCGTTGACCACGTCCCAGGCGGCGATACGGCCCTTGTAGCGGGTCATCTCGGTGGTGATGTGGTCCTGGAGGATGCTGCTCAACTGCGCCTGGGTCCAGGTGCCGTTGGTCAGCCAGCCCGGGTTCTGGCTGTGCCAGACCAGCGTGTGGCCGCGCACCTGCTGGTTGTGGGCGGTGGCGAAGCTGGCGACCTGGTCGGCCGGGGCCCAGTTGAAGCTGCCCCGGCTCGGCTCGACCGACTCCCACTTCATGGCGTTGTCGGGGGTGACCGAGTTGAACTCGCGGCCGGCGATGTCGCCGTAGGTGCCGGTGAGCTTGGCGGGGTTCACCGCCGAGCCGATGACCTTGCCCTTGGCGGCGGCGAGGTCGCGCAGGGGTGTGTCGGCGGCCTGGGCTCCGGGCGCCGCCACGAGCAGGGCGCCGAGCGCGGTGAGTCCGGTGACGAGAGTGACGAGGCCGGATCTGAGGGATCTCATGTGCGGGTGCCTCCGAAAGTTCCGAATGTTTCGGTGGTGCAACCGATTGGCTTCGGAGGAGTGTGGGGGCGCCCGCCCCACTCGTCAATAGGTCACCTTCCGGCCGGCGACACCCAGGGGCCCCTCAGACCGCTGCGGGCGCGGCCGTGCTGCTGCGCACCACCAGGCTCGTCGCCAGCTCCACCCGCGTCGCCGCCGGGGCGCCCGCATCGCCGCGCGCCAGCTCCAGCACCAGCCGGGCCGCCGCCTCGGCCATCTCGGTCAGCGGCTGCCGTACGGTCGTCAGCGGCGGGCCCACCCAGCGGGCCACCGGCAGATCGTCGAAGCCGACCACGCTCAGGTCCTCCGGGACGCGCAGCCCCAGCTCGCGCGCGGCCTCGTACAGCCCGAGCGCCTGGAGGTCGTTGCCCGCGAAGACGGCGGTCGGCCGGTCGGGGCGGCGCAGCAGCTCCAGGCCCAGCCGGTAGCCGGCCTCGTGGTGGAAGTCGCCGGTGACGACCAGCGAGGGGTCCACCGGCAGCTCGGCCGTCTCCAGCGCGGCCCGGTAGCCGTCGACGCGGGCGCGGCTGCACATCATCCGCAGGGGCCCGCTGATCGCGCCGATGCGGGTGTGGCCGAGTTCCACCAGGTGCCGGGTCGCGGCGAGGCCGCCCTGCCAGTTGGTGGCGCCGATCGAGGGCACGTCGGAGCCCGGGTCGCCGGCCGGGTCCATCACCACGAACGGGATGGAGCGGCTGGTCAGCAGCGCCCGCTGGGACTCGTCCAGCTCGGACAGCACCAGGATCACGCCGTGCGGGCGGCGGGCCGCGACCTGGTCGGCCCAGGTGCGGCCCGGGGTGAGGCGCCCGGCGATCTCGGAGAGCACGACGCTCAGCCCGGCGTCGCGCGCCACGTTCTCCACGCCCCGGATGACCTCCAGCGCCCAGGCGCTCTCCAGCTCGTGGAAGACCAGGTCGATCAGCGGGGAGCGGGTCGCCTCGGCGCGTCGGCGCCGGTAGCCGTGGGCGCGCAGCAGCTCCTCGACGCGCATCCGTGTCCCGGGCGCCACATCGGCTCTGCCGTTGAGGACCTTCGAAACAGTCGGCGCGGAGACCCCGGCCTCGCGGGCGATCTCGGCGAGGGTCGCGGTCTGCGCCGAGCGGGCTGCCGTATGGGCTTCAGCGGATTCCGGAGCTGTCATGTCGGCGATCGTATCTCTGCACACGGTCTTGACGGACCCCCTCTGTCGCCATACCTTCCCGGAACATTCGTAATTCAGCCCGAATCTTTCGCTCAGTTCGTTCGACACAGGTTCTGACACTTCCCGGGAGAGGTGCTGTCATGGGGTCCACCACGCCGTCCTCCAAGCCGTCCGACGGCGGACGCACGTTCAGCAGGCGCTGGGTCCTCGGCGCGGTGCCGCCGCGCTCACCACGCCCGCCCTGGCCGCCTGCGGCGACAGCGGCGGCCAGAGCGGAAGCGGCGGCACGGTCACCGCCTTCGTCTACGGCGACGACGCCGTGAAGGTGCAGCAGGCCGCGGTCGACCGCTTCAACGCCTCCGCCGCCGCCAAGAAGACCGGCGGCCGGATCCGCCTGCAGAAGGTGCCCGGCTCCGACTACTCGCCCAAGCTGCGCACGGCCATGGGCTCGCCCAGCGCGCCGGACATGTTCTTCAACTGGGGCGGCGGCTCCATCAAGGCGTACGAGGAGGCGGGCAAGCTCGTCGACCTCACCGACATCATCGAGAACGACCCGGTCCTGAAGAGCGGCTTCCTGCCCTCCGTCCTCGCGGCGGGCGACCTCAAGGGGCGCCACTACGGCATCCCGATGCGCGGCATGCAGCCGGTGATCCTCTTCTTCAACAAGACCGTCTTCGCCGAGCAGAACCTCCAGCCGCCCACCACCTGGGACCAGCTGCTCGACATCAACACCAAGCTCAAGAAGGCCGGCATCACCCCGTTCGCGCTCGGCGGCTCCGACGTGTGGCCGGAGCTGATGTGGCTGGAGTACCTGGTCGACCGGCTCGGCGGCCCCGAGGTGTTCAAGCGCATCCAGGACGGCGACGCCGAGGGCTGGGGCGACCCGGCGGTGCTGAAGGCCGCCGAGATGGTCAAGGAGCTGATCGACGACGGCGCCTTCGGCTCGAAGTTCACGTCCGTGTCGTACGTCAACGGCGGCGCCCCCGCGGTCTTCGCGCGGGGCAAGGCGGCCATGCACCTGATGGGCTCCTGGGAGTACTCCACGCAGCTCGGCAAGTTCCCCGACTTCGCGAAGAAGAACCTGGGCTGGGCGGCCTTCCCGCAGATCGAGGGCGGCAAGGGCTCCCCGCGCAGCGTGGTCGGCAACCCCACCAACTACTGGTCGATCAACGCCCGTACCCGCAACAAGGACGCCGCGATCGCCTTCCTCAAGGACTGCGCGTCCAAGGAGTACGCCCGCGCGCTGGTCGCCAACGGCGACGTCCCCACCACGTCGAACGCGGCTCTGCTGCTGGGCGACGCCCCGAACGCCGAGTACGCCCTGTTCCAGTACAAGCTGGTCGAGGACGCCCCCTCCTTCACGCTCTCCTGGGACCAGGCCCTCGGTGACGAGCTGGGCACCCGGATGCAGACGGAGATCGGCAAGCTGTTCGCGGGCAAGTCCTCGCCGAGCGACTTCGTGGCGGCGTGCAAGGGGCTGAAGTGAGCTCCACCAGGATGCGTCCCCGGGACACCAGCATGCGCTCCCCGAACACCAGGACGGGCCCCCGGACCACCAGGATCCGCCCGCACGCCTCCTGGGCCCTGCCGGGCGTGCTGTTCTTCACCTTCTTCGCCGTCGTCCCGATGGCGCTGGCCTTCTATCTGTCCTTCACCTCCTGGGACGGCCTGGGAGACCCGCGCCCGGTGGGCCTGGAGAACTGGCAGAAGCTCCTCGACGACCCACGGCTGACCCAGTCCCTCAAGCTCACCGTGATGCTGACCGTGACCAGCTGGCTGTTCCAGACCGTCGTCTCGCTGCTGCTCGGCGTGTGGGCGGCGGGGCCGCAGCGCAACCGGGCCGTGCTCTCGGCGATCTTCTTCGTGCCGCTGCTGCTGTCGTCGACCGCCGTCGCGCTGCTCTTCTACGCGCTGCTCGACCCGAATTTCGGCATCATCCAGAAGGACATCCTGGGCTCGTCCTCCGGTGCCTTCCTCGCGATCGTCTTCGTCGGCGGCTGGCAGTTCATCCCGCTGCACACCCTGATCTACCAGGGCGGCGCCCGCCAGATCCCGCCGGTCCTCTACCAGGCGGCGGCCATCGACGGCGCCGGACGCTACCGCCAGTTCTTCTCCATCACGCTGCCGCAGCTGCGGCACACCATGACCACCTCAACGGTGCTGATCGTGGTGGGCTCCCTGACCTACTTCGAGACGGTCCTGATCCTGACCAAGGGCGGCCCCGGCACGGACACCGCGATCCTGCCGTACCTGATGTACGAGGCGGGCTTCCGCTCCTACGACTTCGGCTACGCCAGCGCCATCGCCTCCTTCCTGGTCCTCGCCGCCACCGGACTGTCCCTGCTGCTGGTCAAGCTCACCGGCTTCGGCGGCATGCGCAGCACCCGCGAAGGGATGTGACGAGATGTCCCACGACACGCTGCCGCGCCCGGCGAAGACTTCCGGCCGCAGGACACCGCCGCCGGACAAGCCCTCTCGCCGCAGGCGCCACTGGACGCGGCGTCCCAACCCGGTCGCGGGATTCGGCGCGCTGATCTGGCTGGTGATCGTGCTGATCCCGGTCTACGCGATGCTCTCCGCGTCCCTGACCGGCCCCGACCAGGCGCTCACCGGCAACCCCCTCAAGCCGCCCGCGCAACCGACCCTCGACAACTACAACACCGTGCTGCACAGCGGCTTCTGGCATCTGCTGAGCAACACCGCGATCGTCGCGGTCGCCGTCGTCGGCATCGTGCTCACGCTGTGCGTGCCGCTCGCCTACGCCGTCGTCCGCACCCGCGACCGCTGGTCCGGCGCCGCCTTCCGGCTGTTCCTGCTGGGCGTGGCGATCCCCGCGCAGGCGGTGGTCGTCCCGCTGTACCTGCTGATCGCCAAGCTCGACCTGTACGACACCCTCCTCGCGGTCATCCTGCCGACGGCCGCGTTCGCGATGCCGGTCTCGGTGCTGGTGCTCGTCGGCACGCTCCGGGACATCTCGGAGGAGCTGTACGAGGCGATGGCGCTGGACGGGGCGAGCGCGCTCAGGCAGCTCTTCCGGCTGACGATCCCGCTGGCCAAGGGCGGCATCAGCACGGTCGTCATCTACTCGGCGCTCCAGGCCTGGAACGGCTTCCTCTTCCCGTTGATCTTCACCCAGTCCGACGAACCGCGGGTGCTGACCCTCGGCCTGTTCAACTACGTCAGCCAGTTCGGCGTGAACATCCCCGCCCTGCTCGCCTCGGTCGTCCTCTCCGGCATCCCCATCTTCGCCGTCTACCTGGTGGCCCGGCGCGCCCTCGTCGGCGGCCTGATGGGCGTGGGCGGCAAGTGAACCGACGCCAACCCGCCGTCCCACCCGACTCTGACAGGAGTTTCATGACCACCGCCCCCTGGCGCGACCGCGCCCTGCCCGCCTCCGCCCGCGTCGACGACCTGCTCTCCCGGATGTCCCTGAAGGAGAAGACCGCCCAGCTGTACGGCGTCTGGGTGGGCGCCGGCACCGACGGCGACGGCGTCGCCCCCCACCAGGACCAGATGAACGCCGACTACGAGTGGGAGGAGCTGATCACCCACGGGCTCGGACAGCTCACCCGCCCCTTCGGCACGGCCCCCGTCGAGGCGGCGGCCGGCGCCCGCTCCCTGGCCGCGGCCCAGCGCACCATCGCCGCCGCGAGCCGCTTCGGCATCCCGGCGATGGCCCACGAGGAGTGCCTGGCCGGCTTCACCGCCTGGGGCGCGACCGCCTACCCGGTGCCGCTCGCCTGGGGCGCCTCCTTCGACCCCGCCCTGGTCGAGGAGATGGCCCGCAGCATCGGCCGCGACCTGCGCACGGTCGGCGTCCACCAGGGCCTCGCGCCGGTCCTGGACGTCGTACGCGATGCGCGCTGGGGCCGTGTCGAGGAGACCATCGGCGAGGACCCGTACCTGGTGGGCACCATCGGCGCCGCCTATGTGCGGGGCCTGGAGTCGGCCGGCATCGTGGCCACGCTCAAGCACTTCGCCGGGTACGCGTCCTCCGCGGGCGCCCGCAACCTCGCCCCCGTGCGCGCGGGTGTGCGCGAGTTCGGGGACGTGACGCTGCCGCCGTTCGAGATGGCGCTGCGCGAGGGCGGGGCGCGGTCGGTGATGGCGGCGTACAACGAGACGGACGGCGTGCCCGCGACCGCCGACGCCCGGCTGCTGACCGAACTCCTCAGGGAGACCTGGGGGTTCACCGGCACGGTCGTCTCCGACTACTTCGGCGTCGACTTCCTGCGCACCCTGCACCGGGTGGCCGCCGGCTCGGCCGAGGCGGCGCACGCGGCCCTCGCGGCGGGCGTGGACGTCGAGCTGCCGACCCTGGACTGCTACGGCGACCCGCTGCTGACCGCCGTACAGGAAGGCCGGATTCCCGAGGAGCTGGTGGACCGGGCGGCCCGCCGGGTCCTGCTGCAGAAGTGCGAGCTGGGCCTGCTGGACGAGGACTGGCAGCCCGAGGTACCCGAGTCGGTCGATCTGGACTCGGCGGAGAACCGCGCGCTGGCCCGGCGCCTCGCCGAGCAGTCGGTCGTGCTGCTGGCCGACCCCGACGGCACACTGCCGCTGTCCCCGGACGCCCGGATCGCGGTGGTCGGCCCGCGCGCGACCGACCCGCTCGCCATGCTCGGCTGCTACTCCTTCCCCTCCCATGTGGGCGTCCAGCACCCCGAGATCCCCATGGGCGTCGACATCCCGACCGTCCTGGACGCGCTGCGGGCCGAACTCCCCGACGCGAAGGTGACGTTCGCCGAGGGCTGCGGGGTGGACACCCCGGACACGGCCGGTTTCGAGGAGGCCGTCGCGCGGGCCACCGAGGCCGATGTGTGCGTGGCGGTGCTCGGCGACCGCTCCGGCCTGTTCGGGCGGGGCACCTCCGGCGAGGGCTGCGACGTGGCCGACCTGCAGCTGCCCGGCGTCCAGGGCGAGCTGCTCGACGCGCTCCTCGCCACCGGCGTCCCGGTGGTGCTGGTGCTGCTCACCGGCCGCCCCTACGCGCTGGGCCGCTGGCACGACCGGCTGGCCGCGACCGTGCAGGCCTTCTTCCCCGGCGAGGAGGGCGGCCCCGCGCTCGCGGGCGTGCTGTCCGGCCGGGTGAACCCCTCCGGCCGCCTCCCGGTGAGCGTGCCGCGCGGGCCGGGCGGGCAGCCCTGGACCTACCTCCAGCCGCCGCTCGGACTGGCCGGGGACGTCAGCAGCCTCGACCCGACGCCGCTGTACCCCTTCGGGCACGGCCGCTCCTACACGACCTTCGCCTGGGAGGACTTCACCGACGGCACGGACATCGCCACCGACGGCTCCCTCGACCTGGCGCTCACCGTCCGCAACACCGGCGACCGCGCGGGCACCGAGGTCGTCCAGCTCTATCTGCACGATCCCGTGGCCTCCGTCACCCGCCCCGACATCCGCCTCGTCGGCTACCACCGCCTCGACCTCGACCCCGGCGAGGCCGCCCGCGTCACCTTCCGCTTCCACGCCGACCTGTCCTCCTTCACGGACACACGCGGCCGGCGGATCGTCGAACCGGGCGACCTGGAGCTGCGGGTGGGCGCGTCCAGCACGGACGTACGGCACACCGCGCGGCTGCGGCTGACCGGGGACACGCGCGTCCTGGACGGAACACGCCGGCTGCGCTGCGAGGTGACGGCCCAACTTCCGTCCAGCTGAAGGCTGCTGCGCGAGCACCCTGGCGCAGCTGCTGGGGCTGTAGGAAGGGCGAGGTCAGCCGACCGACTCGAACCGCCAGCGGTGTACCGCCCGGGTCACCAACTCCCCGTCCGGCTCCGGCAGTTCGGGGAGGTCGGCGTCGTAGGGCGCGTCCCACCAGGTGATGACCAGGACCCGGTCCTGCGGCGCGCGGAAGGTCTCGCGGCGCAGCAGGGGTCCGCCGGCCGACTCCTGCGCGCGTGCCCAGGCGAGCAGTTCCCCGCCCCGGCCGGGCACGGCCCGCGCCTCCCACATCAGGGCGACCGTCACGGGTACAGGTTCTCCTTGCTGACCTCGTGCACATGGTCGTGACCCGGCACATGAGGGTCCGTCACCGGCAGGGAGGAGTCGGCCGACAGGTCCCAGCTGGAGGCGGCCCGGCCCCGGGCGACCATCTCGGCGCCGAGGGCGGCCACCATCGCGCCGTTGTCGGTGCACAGCTTCGGCCGCGGCACCCGCAGCCGGATGCCCGCCCGCTCGCAGCGCTCCTGGGCGAGCGCCCGCAGCCGCGAGTTGGCCGCGACACCGCCGCCGATCATCAGGTGGTCGACGCCCTCGTCCTTGCAGGCCCGTACGGCCTTGCGGGTGAGCACGTCGACGACCGCCTCCTGGAAGGAGGCCGCCACATCACGCACCGGCACCTCCTCGCCCGCGGCGCGCTTGGCCTCGATCCAGCGGGCCACGGCCGTCTTCAGACCGGAGAAGGAGAAGTCGTACGCCGGGTCGCGCGGCCCGGTCAGCCCGCGCGGGAACGCGATGGCCTGCGGGTCGCCCTCGCGCGCGTAACGGTCGATGACCGGGCCGCCGGGGAAGCCGAGGTTCAGCACGCGGGCGATCTTGTCGAAGGCCTCGCCGGCCGCGTCGTCGATGGTGGCGCCCATCGGGCGGACGTCGGAGGTGATGTCGGAGGACAGCAGCAGCGAGGAGTGGCCGCCGCTGACCAGCAGGGCCATCGTCGGCTCGGGCAGCGGGCCGTGCTCCAGCTGGTCGACGCAGATGTGCGAGGCGAGGTGGTTGACGCCGTACAGCGGCTTGCCCAGGGCGTAGGCGTAGGCCTTGGCCGCCGAGACGCCGACCAGCAGCGCGCCCGCGAGGCCCGGCCCCGCGGTGACCGCGATGCCGTCGAGGTCACGGGCGCTGACGCCGGCCTCCTTCAGCGCACGGTCGATGGTGGGGACCATCGCCTCCAGATGGGCGCGCGAGGCCACCTCGGGCACGACGCCGCCGAACCGGGCGTGCTCGTCGACGCTGGAGGCGACGGCGTCCGCGAGGAGCGTGGTGCCCCGGACGATGCCGACGCCGGTCTCGTCGCAGGAGGTCTCGATCCCCAGTACGAGGGGTTCGTCAGCCATTGTTCTCGGTTCCTTGTGCGTTCGCTGGGTCGTTCAGGCGCATCACCAGGGCGTCCACGTTCCCCGGCTGGTAGTACCCGCGCCTGAACCCGATGGGTTCGAAGCCGAAGCGTTCGTACAGCCGCTGGGCGCGGGTGTTGTCCACCCGGCACTCCAACATGACCTCCGAGCACTCGAAGGCGGTCGCCGCGCGCAGCAGCTCGCTCAGCAGCCGCGCGCCGAGCCCGGTGCCCTGCTGGTCGCGGGCCACGGCGATGGTCTGCACATCGCCGAGTCCGCCGGAGGCGGCCAGGCCCGCGTAGCCGACGATCCGCCCGCCGTCCTCGGCGACCACATAGCGGCGGGTGGAGCCGGGGCCCCGCGCATGGGCCAGTTCGGACCAGAACATGCCCCGCGACCAGGCGTCCTCGGGGAAGAGGTCCTTCTCCAGGTCCAGCACGGGGTCGATGTCCCACCAGCGCATCTCGCGCAGTCGCGGGGTCGTCACGGGCGCGGTCACTTGGGGGTGACCACCTTGTAGTTCTTGGGCACCTGCGCGTCCGGCCGGCGCAGATACAGCGGCCGGGGCGCTTCGAGCTCCTCGCCCGCGGCGAGCTTCTCGGCGGCCAGCGACGCCAGCGCCGCGGCCGACACATGCTCGGGCTCATGGGCGCTGGGGAAGGTGTCCGGGTAGAGCAGCGCACCGGCACCTACGGCGGGCAGTCCGGCCACCCTCTCGGCGATGTCGGCGGGCCGGTCGACGGCCGGGTCGGTGAGCCGGGTCCGGGAGTCGGCGTACGTCGCCCAGTAGACCTCCTTGCGCCGGGCGTCGGTCGCCACGACGAAGGGGCCCTTCTCGATGTCGGCGGCATACGCCAGGCCGTCCAGCGTGCACACGCCGTGCACGGGCACGCCGAGCGCGAGGGCGAAGGTGTCGGCGGTCATCAGACCGACGCGCAGACCGGTGTAGGGGCCGGGGCCGATGCCGACGACGACGCCGGTGACGGCGTCGAGCTTCAGTCCGGCCTCGGCCAGCACACGGTCCACGGCCGGCAGCAGCAGCTCGCCGTGCCGGCGCGCGTCCACCTGGCTCGACGAGGCGATGACGTCCGTGCCGTCGTGCAGCGCGACGGTGACGGCGGGAGTGGCGGTATCCAGAGCGAGCAAGAGCACGCAAACAGCCTACGGCCCCCACGCTGCGGGCACGGCCGCCCCGGTCGGCCACGCGCTGACTGCTAACGTCACCACGAACCGGGACGTACGACGCAGAGGTGGACGACGGTGACAAGCAGCAGCTCGGGGTTCGTGGCCGCCCTCACCGCGGCGGCCGTCGCCACGGTCGGCTTCCTCACCTACCAGGCCTCCGCGAACGTCCCGCCGGAGCTGAGCCACCCGCAGGCGCTCTCCCCCTCGGACGTCTCCCCCGTCAAGGCACCCCGCGACAGGAGGCACCCCGCCGCCCTGCCGTCGGGGTCCGGATCGGGTGAACGTGTCGTGTACTCGGTGGACGACGACCGCGTCTGGCTCGTCGGCCCCGGCCACCAGATCCTGCGGACCTTCAAGGTCACCCCGGGCACCGTCGACCCCCGCCCCGGCACCTACACCGTCACCTCCCGCTCCAGCACGGTCACCGGCACGGACGGCACCCCCATCGAGCACGTGGTCCGCTTCACCAGCGTCAAAGGCGTCGCCGTCGGCTTCAGCGCGGCCCGCAACGGCTCCACACCCGCGCCCGACCCGCGCCGCAGAACGGGCGGCATCCGCGAGTCCCGCAAGGACGGCGACGCGATGTGGGAGTTCGCGACGATCGGCCGGAGGGTCGTGGTGATCCGCTAGGGCTAAGCCGCCTCCGGCTGGGGCGCCGGGGGCGGCGTGGAGACGACGGTGGCGGCGGCGCAGGCCGCCAGCAGGTCGCGCATGGAGATGACGGACGGCTCGCTGGGCTGTTTGTCGTCTCGTTCAGTCGCGCTCACGAACGCCTCCTGGAGTGGGCGGCGGAGTTAGTAAGGCAAACCTAACCACGAAACGCCGAGCGGGACAACGCTGCTCCGGGGGCGCGGGGAACTGCGCGAACGGCCACAACGGCGCGGCAGACGCCGGACAACCGCCGGAGGCACACGCTCAGGCGCCCAACGCATCCAGATCCACAGAAGCCCACCGCGCACCGAGCCCCGTCAACGTCACCCGCCGCACCTCATCGGTCGTATCCCCCACAGCCCGATGAATGACGACCTGCAACCGCTCCTCGGTCAGCTCCTCGACCTTGCCCTCGCCCCACTCGACAACCACCACCGACTCCGGCAGCGACACATCGAGGTCGAGGTCCTCCATCTCGTCGAGCCCCCCGCCGAGCCGGTACGCGTCCACATGCACCAGCGGCGGCCCGTCCCCCAGGGACGGATGCACGCGGGCGATGACGAACGTCGGCGAGGTGACGGCCCCCCGCACCCCGAGCCCCTCCCCGAGCCCCCGGGTCAGCGTCGTCTTTCCCGCGCCCAGCTCCCCGCTGAGCATCACAAGATCCCCCGCGCGCACCACCTCGGCCAGGCGCCGGCCGAGCTCACGCATCTGGTCGGGGGAGGTCACGGTCAGCCGGGTCTCAACGCGGCTGTGCGGTGCTGCTGCTTCCATAGCCACCCACGGTAGCTCCTGCCGGGACGGCCCCCGCACGAGTGAGCAGGTCGGCGAGCCGGTCGGTGACCACCTCCGGGTGCTCCAGCATCACCAGATGCCCCGCGTCCGGCACCAGCACCAGCTCCGCGTCCGGCAGCAGGTCGGCGATCGCCTCGCTGTGCTCACTCGGCGTGACCAGGTCCTGCACCCCGGCCAGCACCAGCACCGGCAGCTCACGGAAGTGCGCGAGCGCGTCCGTCTTGTCGTGGTCGGTGAAGGCCGGGTAGAACTCGGCGACCACGTCGATGGGCGTGCCCTCGATCATCCGCTCGGCGAACCGGGCCACGGCCGGGTCGACGTCCCGGGACGCGAACGAGTAGCGCTTGATGATCCCGGCGAACAGGTCGGCCGTCGCCCGCCGCCCCTTCTCCACCAGCTCGGCCCGCTGCCCCAGCGCCTTCAGCACGCCCGGCAGCACCCGCCGCACCGCGTTCACCCCGGCGACGGGCAGCCCGAAGTTGACCTCGCCGAGCCGCCCCGACGACGTACCGACGAGCGCGACCGCGACGACCCGCTCCCGGATCAGCTCGGGGTACTGCGCGGCCAGCGCCATCATGGTCATGCCGCCCATGGAGTGCCCGACCAGCACGATCGGCCCGTCCGGCACGGCCGCGTCGATCACGGCCTTCAGGTCACGCCCCAGCTGGTCGATGCTCAGCGGCGCCTCGCCCTGGACCTGCGCCACCCCGCGCCCGGACCGGCCGTGGCTGCGCTGGTCCCAGTGCACGGTCCGTACGACACCCCGCAGCGCGGCCCGCTGGAAGTGCCAGGAGTCCTGGCTGAGGCAGTAGCCGTGGCTGAAGACGACCGTGACGGGGGCGGGTGCCTTACGGCCGAACAGCCGGCGCCGCCGCGGAGCTCCGCCGCCCTCGGGGTCGACCTCGTCGACCTCGTAGTACAGCTCGGTGCCGTCGTCGGCGTACGCCTTGCCGGGCGTGCCGCGCAGCGCGCCGTACGGGCCGGCGGAGTCCAGGGCGAGGCGGGCCTTCTGCCGCATGCCGCGGCCCACGGTCAGCCGCTCTATGGCGACGCCGGCCGCCGCGCCCGCCGCGACGACACCTATCGCCACACCGGCGATGCCGGTGGCCCGGCGCCAGCTCCCGGTGGCCACCGCCCCCGTGGCGGAGGCGACGGCCGCGACGGCCTCCGCGCTGCTCTCGCTCACGTACCGCTCCTCAACTAGGTGTCACCTCGGTCCGGGGTCGGCTACCCCTGTTCTTCCCCGTTCACATGGACGCGGGGCACACGGCTTCCGATCCGGGTGACGATCTCGTACGCGATGGTGCCCGCGGCCTGCGCCCAGTCCTGGGCGGTGGGCTCGCCGCGGTCGCCGGGGCCGAACAGGACGGCCTCGTCGCCCGCCGACGGCTCGTCCCCGCCGAGGTCGACGACGAACTGGTCCATCGCGATCCGCCCCGCGACCGTGCGCCACTTGCCGCCGATCAGGACCGGCCCGGCGCCGGAGGCGTGGCGCGGGATGCCGTCCGCGTAGCCGACCGGGACCAGGGCGAGGGTGGTGTCGCCGGGGGTCGTGTAGTGGTGGCCGTAGGAGATGCCGTGGCCGCCGGGCACATGCTTGACCAGGGCCAGGGACGCCGACAGCGTCATCACCGGGCGCAGGCCCAGCTCGGCCGGGGTGCCCAGCTCGGGGGCGGGCGAGATGCCGTAGACGGCGATGCCGGTGCGGACCAGGTCGAAGTGGGTCTCGGGCAGCGTGAGCGTGGCCGGCGAGTTGGCGATGTGCCGCACCTCGGGGCGTACGCCCTGCTGCTCGGCGTACGCCAGCATCTCCCGGAACCGGGTGAGCTGGGCGGCGATCGACGGATGGCCGGGCTCGTCGGCGCAGGCGAAGTGCGACCACAGGCCGGTGATCCGGATCAGCCCCTCGCGCTCGGCGCGCAGGGCCTCGGCGACCAGCTCGGCCCAGTCGGCGCCCGGCTGGCAGCCGCCCCGGCCAAGACCGGTGTCGGCCTTGAGCTGCACCCGCGCGGGGGTCCCCGCCTGCCGGGCGGCCGCGGTGACCTCGCGCAGGGCCCACATGGCGCTGACGGACACGTCGACGTCGGCCTCGATCGCCTCGCGCCAGGGCCCGCCGGGCGTCCACAGCCAGCACAGAATGCGTACGTCGTTCAGCCCGGCGGCCCGCAGCGCCAGGGCCTCCTCGGGTGTGGCCGTGCCCAGCCAGGTCGCTCCCGCCGCCAGAGCCGCGCGGGCGCACGGCACCGCCCCGTGGCCGTACGCGTCGGACTTCACCACGGCCATGACGGCCGCGCCCGACGCCTTCTCCCGCAGGGTGCGCACATTGGCCCGCAGCGCGGCCAGGTCGATCTCGGCGCGGGCGCGCAGCGGGGCGGAGGGCAGGAACGCAGTCTCACTCATCCCGCCCAGTGTCTCAGAGGGGCCGGACAGCGCCGGGCGGGCACGGGCTCACGTCCCCGGCCGGCGACCCCACACGTACACCCGGTCGCCCTTCTTCAGCACGCCCCACAGCTTCTTGGCGTCGCCCAGCCGCAGGTTGACGCAGCCCATCGACCCGACGGTGGTGAAGATGGTCCCGTACACGGCGTGGAAGGCCTGCCCTCCGTCGAAGAACTGGGCGTAGGGCATGGGCTGGCCGTACAGCGTGGACACATGGTTCTTGTGCCGCCAGTAGACGGTGTGCCACCCGGTCCGCGTCCGGTACCCGGCCCGCCCGCTCCTCATCGGTACGGGCCCGTAGACGACCTTCTTCCCCTTCTGCACCCACGTCACCTGCCGGGCGAGGTCCACACAGGCGACCCGGTACGTCCGCACCGGGCACTTCTTCGCCGCGTTGGGGTTCTTCCGCGCGGACAGCAGCATCATGTGCGCCCAGGTGACGGGCCCGGCGAAGCCGATGGCGGGCTTGATGCCGTACTTGAGCTGGAATGCCCTGATCGCCCGGCAGTCGGCCGCCGACTGTTTCCCGTCCGCCTTCCGCTTCAGCCACTTCTCGACCTGCCGCTGATAGGGCCCGGTCCGCTTGCTGCACATCACGCGCGTGACGACGTCCCCGAGAGGCACGTACTCGACCGGGTCGTACGCCCCCGCGGGCGCGGGCGGCACGGGGGCGGCGGCCGCGGTGCCGGCGAACAGCAGGGTCAGGGCGCAGAGGAGTACGGCGACGCTTCTGGAGACAGTCGGTCCACTCATCACACGATTCAGCAAAACGGCCCGCCGCACGGCCGTGGGGGCGCCGCGCGGCGGGAGTCACCCGGGCGTACGAGCGACGAGCGGAGGCACCGGGGCCGTCTAGGGTGCTCGGCATGAGCATCATCGGGGTCGGTATCGACGTGGCGGAGATCGACCGTTTCGCCGCGTCCCTGGAACGCACGCCCGGACTCGCCCGACGCCTCTTCCTGGACAGCGAGTTGCTGCTCCCCGGCGGAGAACGCCGCGGCAAGGCCTCACTGGCCGCCCGCTTCGCGGCGAAGGAGGCCCTGGCCAAGGCACTGGGCGCACCGGCGGGCCTGCACTGGACGGACGCCGAGGTGTACGTCGAGGACAGCGGGCAGCCACGCCTTCGCGTACGGGGCACCGTTGCGGCGCGCGCGGCCGAACTCGGCGTCCGTGCCTGGCATGTGTCGCTCAGCCATGACGCGGGAGTGGCCTCGGCGGTGGTGATCGCGGAGGGCTGAGGGCAGACTCGTCGTCATGCGTACTGCCTACAGCGTGGAAACGGTACGGACCGCCGAGCGGAGCCTGATGGCACGCCTGCCGGAGGGGACGCTGATGCAGCGGGCCGCGGCCGGCCTGACAGCGGCCTGCGCCGACGTACTCGGCCGGGTCTACGGCAGCAGGGTCGTGCTGCTGATCGGCAGCGGCGACAACGGCGGCGACGCCCTGTACGCGGGGGCGAGGCTGGTGCGCCGGGGCGCGGGCGTGACGGCGGTGCTGCTGACCCCGGACCGGGCGCACGCGGGGGGCCTCGCGGCCCTGCGCAGGGCGGGCGGCAAGGTGCGGGACACGACGGACGCGGAGAAGTGGATCTCCCGGGCGGATCTGGTCCTGGACGGGATCGTGGGCATCGGCGGCAAGGGGGGCCTGCGCCCGGAGGCGGAGCGGTTGGCTGTCGTCTGCGAGCGTGCTGGTGTTCCGGTCGTGGCGGTGGACCTGCCGAGCGGTGTGGACGCCGACACGGGTGAGGTGCACGGCCGCGCGATCCGGGCCGACCTCACGGTCACCTTCGGCACGCACAAGCCGGGCCTGCTGATCGACCCGGCGCGGGAGTACGCGGGCTCGGTCCGCCTGGTGGACATCGGCCTGACCCTGCCGGAGGTCCCGGAGGTGGAGGCGCTCCAGCACAGAGACGTGGCGGGGCTGCTCCCCGTACCGGCCCCCGAGAGCGACAAGTACCGGCGGGGCGTGGTGGGCGTGGCCGCCGGCTCGGCCCGCTACCCGGGCGCGGCGGTCCTGGCCGTGGCGGGCGCCCTACGGGGCGGCGCAGGCGCGGTCCGCTACGTGGGCCCCGCCGCGGACGCGGTGATCGCCCGCTTCCCGGAAACCCTGGTCTCGGACCGGGGCCCGGCCAAGGCCGGCCGGGTCCAGGCCTGGGTGGTGGGCCCGGGTGCAGGCGATGACGCGGCGACGGTGGCCGAGGTCCTGTCCACGGACGTCCCCGTACTCCTGGACGCCGACGGCCTGCGCCTGGCGGACCAGGAGACGGTACGCGCCCGTACGGCCCCCACCCTGATGACCCCGCACGCCGGAGAGGCGGCCGCCCTCCTGGGGGTGACGCGCGAGGAGGTGGAGCGCGCCCGCCTGAACTCGGCCCGCGAACTGGCGAGGCGCTACGGGGCGACGGTCCTCCTGAAGGGCTCGACGACCCTGGTGGCCGACGCGACCACGGACACCCCGGTACGAGTGAACCCGACAGGCACCTCCTGGCTGGCCACAGCAGGCAGCGGCGACGTCCTGTCAGGCCTGGCGGGGTCCCTCCTGGCAGCAGGCCTCGCCCCACGGGACGCGGCGAGCGCGGCGGCCTACCTCCACGGCCTGGCAGGGCGGTACGCCGCACAGGGCGCACCCGTGGGGGCGCAGGACGTGGCGGAGGCACTGCGGAGGGCGTGGCGGGACGTCCTCGATTAGGCCCCTCCAGAGCGACTCGGAAAGCGCGCTGCCGATGAGCCGCGCTGCCTTGGCTGAGGTTGGGCCGCCCGCTTCTTTGCCAGTGTCGTGCTTCCACGCCCCGAGTAAAGGGCGCTCCCTGCGGTCGCGTCGGCTGCCGCCGATGGCCCTGCGGGCCACCCTTGACACGGGGCGCTCCAGCACGAGGGAGAAGCGAGCGGGCAGGCCCGGAAAACGGGGGGCCAGGGAAGTGACCCCCTGAGCCCACCTGGGAGCGGGATGGGCGTTGCGGGAGCGCGCCTGCGCCGCACATGCACGCCGCCACGGCTTAGCGGCCGCCGGGCCGTCCCGGGCGCCGCGCGCGGCGGGTGGCCGGGGGCACTCCGGCATTGCCTGGCGCCGCCAGGCCGTCCCGGGTGCCGCACGCGGCAGACCCGTGGCGGCACGCCGGGCGGGCTCAGCGGCCACCCGCCGGTGGTGGTGCCGGGCGCGCCGGGGCCGTGGTGGAGGCGGGCTGGCTCGGCGGCTTGCGGCCGTGGATGGGGGTGGTGCCGCCCCAGGGGACCGGAGGCCGGGAACCGGGGACGGGGGACCGGCCGGGGCGGCGCGTCAGTGGATTCTCATCGTTTGTTGCGCACACAGCGGTCCGTACGGCCTGCTGCCCGCCCCAGGTTGCAACAAATGATGCAGACACTCACCGAGTGGGTGCGCGCCACTCCCACCGGCGGAAAGCCGCCGCCCCGGGCCGGAGTGTCCACCCCGCCCGGCGCGCGGGCGGCCCCATCCCCAAGCTGGACACCGTGGTGCGCGACGGCCCCAACGGCCCGGTGTTCATCGACTCCGAAGCCCAGCTCAGCCGTTATCGAACGCTCCTTCGTAGGGTGGAAGCAGTGTCACTCGAACCCGACCGCTCTCGTGAGTTCATCCGCTGCTTGGCGAAGGAGCTGTAGGCCATGACGACCCTCGACACCTGGCACAAATCGTCCTACTCCGGTGGGGGCCAGGGTGACGCCTGTGTGGAGATCGCCGACCGACGGGCCCAGATAGCCATCCGCGACTCAAAAGCCCCCACCCACGGCCCCCTCACCTTCCCCACCGCCGCCTTCACCGCCTTCCTCGACAGCGTGAAGACCACCCCCTGGCGCAAGTCGTCCTACTCCGGCAGCGGCGACGGCAACGCCTGTGTCGAAGTCGCCCACACGCGGACCCACATATCCATCCGCGACTCAAAGGCCCCGACCCGCGGCACCCTCACCCTCCAGGTCGGAGCCTTCGCTCCCTTTCTCCAGGCCCTGAAGGCCTACTCCACCGTCACCGACTTCGCCAGGTTCCGAGGCTGATCCACCTCGTTGCCCCGCGCAGCGGCCAGTTCGCATGCGAAGACCTGGAGCGGGACGGTCGAGACGAGGGGCTGGAGGAGCACAGGGGTGGCAGGGATGCGGATCAGATGGTCGGCGTACGGGACGACCGCCTCGTCGCCCTCCTCGGCGATGACGATCGTGCGGGCACCTCGCGCGCGGATCTCCTGGATGTTGGAGACGATCTTGTCGTGGAGGACGGACCGGCCCCGAGGTGACGGGACGACCACCACCACGGGCAGGTCCTCCTCGATCAGGGCGATGGGCCCGTGCTTGAGCTCGCCCGCGGCGAAGCCCTCCGCGTGCATGTAGGCGAGTTCCTTGAGCTTGAGGGCGCCTTCGAGGGCGACGGGGTAGCCCACGTGGCGGCCCAGGAACAGGACCGTGCCCTTGGAGGCCAGGGACCGCGCCAGCTCCCGTACGGGCTCCATGGTCCGCAGGACCCGCTCGACCTCGCCGGAGATCTCGGCGAGGTCCCGGATCACGGCGCGGACCTCGTCACCCCACTTGGTGCCGCGGACCTGGCCCAGGTACAGGGCCACCAGGTAGCAGGCCACCAGTTGGGTGAGGAACGCCTTCGTCGAGGCGACGGCCACCTCCGGGCCCGCGTGGGTGTAGAGGACGGCGTCCGACTCGCGGGGGATGGTGGAGCCGTTGGTGTTGCAGATGGCCAGGACCTTGGAGCCCTGTTCGCGTGCGTGGCGCAGGGCCATCAGCGTGTCCATGGTCTCGCCGGACTGGGAGATGGCGATGACCAGCGAACGGGGGTCCAGGATCGGGTCGCGGTAGCGGAACTCGCTGGCCAGCTCGACCTCGCAGGGGATGCGGGTCCAGTGCTCGATGGCGTACTTGGCGATCAGGCCCGCGTGGTACGCCGTACCGCAGGCGATGATGACGACCTTGTCGATCTCCCGCAGCTCGGCCGCCGAGATGCGCACCTCGTCGAGCGTGAGGGAGCCGGCCGCGTCGATGCGGCCGAGCAGTGTGTCGGCGACCGCCTTGGGCTGCTCGGCGATCTCCTTGAGCATGAAGTAGTCGTAGCCGCCCTTCTCCGCGGCGGAGGCGTCCCAGTCGACGTGGTAGGAGCGGACGTCGGCGGGACGGCCGTCGAAGCCGGTCACCGTGACGCCGTCCCGGCGCAGCTCGACCACCTGGTCCTGGCCCAGCTCGATCGCCGAGCGGGTGTGGGCGATGAACGCGGCCACGTCGGAGGCGAGGAAGGTCTCGCCCGCGCCGACGCCGACCACGAGCGGCGAGTTGCGGCGCGCGCCCACCACCACGTCCGGCTCGTCCGCGTGCACCGCGACCAGCGTGAACGCACCTTCAAGGCGGCGGCACACGAGCCGCATCGCCTCCGCCAGGTCCGCCGTCGCGGAGAACTCCTCGGCCAGGAGATGGGCCACCACCTCGGTGTCCGTCTCGGAGGCCAGCGCGTGCCCGCGTTCGGCCAGCTCGGCGCGCAGCGCGGCGAAGTTCTCGATGATGCCGTTGTGCACGACCGCCACCCGCCCGGCGTTGTCCAGGTGAGGGTGGGCGTTGGCGTCGGTCGGGCCGCCGTGCGTGGCCCAGCGGGTGTGTCCGATGCCGGTCGAGCCGGTCGGCAGCGCGTGCTCGGCCAGCTCCTTCTCCAGGTTGACCAGCTTGCCGGCCCGCTTGGCGGCGGCGAGCCCGCCGTCCGAGAGCACGGCGACGCCCGCCGAGTCGTACCCCCGGTACTCCAGCCGCTTCAGTCCGGCCATGACGACCTCTAGCGCCGACTGCGGCCCTACGTATCCCACGATTCCGCACATGCGAGGCAGCCTAAGGGCGTCCGAATGCCTGAACACCCCTTCGCGTGCCCGGATTCGGAAATAATCAGCCCCGTTCGGCCCCTCAAGAGCACCACATCGGTCGGCGGTGAAGACCCGGCGTGACGGAGCACACCCACCACCCCGTTCAAACAGCGTTAACAATGGACTGTGATCTCTCCGGTCCCCGCGATGCCCCGGAGCGCCCACCGGCCCAGGCCGGAGGCGACTCCCTACCTCGACCTCACCCGAGCCGAGTGGAGCGCGCTGCGTGACAAGACGCCGCTGCCGCTGAGTGCCGAGGAGGTCGAGAAGCTGCGCGGTCTCGGCGATGTCATCGACCTCGACGAGGTCCGGGACATCTACCTGCCGCTGTCCCGGCTCCTCAATCTCTACGTCGGTGCCACGGACGGTCTGCGCGGCGCCCTGAACACCTTCCTCGGCGAGCAGGGCTCCCAGTCGGGCACCCCCTTCGTCATAGGAGTCGCCGGTTCGGTCGCCGTGGGAAAGTCCACCGTCGCCCGACTGCTCCAGGCCCTCCTCTCGCGCTGGCCCGAGCACCCGCGCGTCGAGCTGGTCACGACGGACGGCTTCCTGCTGCCGACCCATGAGCTCCAGAGCCGCGGCCTGATGTCCCGCAAGGGTTTCCCGGAGTCGTACGACCGCCGGGCCCTGACCCGGTTCGTCGCCGACATCAAGGCCGGCAAGGGCGAGGTGACGGCCCCCGTCTACTCGCACCTGATCTACGACATCGTCCCCGGCGAGAAGCTCACGGTCCGCCGCCCGGACATCCTGATCGTCGAGGGCCTGAACGTCCTGCAGCCCGCCCTGCCCGGCAAGGACGGCCGCACCCGGGTCGGCCTCGCCGACTACTTCGACTTCAGCGTGTACGTCGACGCCCGCATCGAGGACATCGAGCGCTGGTACCTCAACCGCTTCAAGCGCCTGCGCGAGACGGCGTTCCAGAACCCGTCCTCGTACTTCCGCCGGTACACCCAGGTCTCCGAGGAGGAGGCCCTGGACTACGCCCGCACGATGTGGCGCACGATCAACAAGCCGAACCTGGTGGAGAACATCGCCCCGACCCGCGGCCGCGCCGCCCTGGTGCTGCGCAAGGGCCCGGACCACAAGGTGCAGCGCCTCAGCCTGCGGAAGCTCTGACACGCCGGAAAGACGGGCCTGCTAGAAAGGCCGCATGCTGCATCTGCGTCTGATCACACCGGCCGGGCAGACCGACGCCGTGGTCCGTCTCATCGAGAAGACGGTGGGCACCACCCACGTGGTGGTGGTTCCGGGCGCCGCCCGCAACCCGGCCGGGGACGTCGTGATGTGTGACGTGGCCCGCGAGGCCGCCGACGAACTCATCGGCGACCTCCAGGAACTGGGGCTCGACGCGACCGGTTCGATCGCCGTGGAGAACATCGACCTGTCGCTGTCGAAGCGCGCCGACAAGGCCGAGGAGGAGGCCCCCGGCGAGGGCGCCGACGCGGTCCTGTGGGACCACCTGACGGACGTGACCCACGAGGAGTCGACGCTCAGCGTCACCTACATCGGTTTCCTGGCCGTGGCGACCATGCTCGCGGCCTGCGGTGTGATGCTCGACAACGCCATCCTGATCGTCGGCGCGATGGCGGTCGGCCCCGAGTTCGGGCCGCTGGCCGGTATCTGCACGGCCCTGGTCCAGCGGACCCCGCACCGCGTGTGGCGCTGCCTGTGGGCGCTGCTGGCCGGCTTCGCCGCCGCCATGATCCTCACCGCGGGCTTCGGCTGGCTCATGGACGCCTTCGGCCTCTTCGACAAGGACATGATCGAGGCCGCCCGCCCCAACACGGCCTTCATCTGGCAGCCGGACTGGATGTCCTTCGTGGTCGCCTTCCTGGCCGGCATCGCCGGCACGCTCTCCCTGACCTCTGCCAAGTCCGGCGCCCTGATCGGCGTCGCCATCTCGGTGACGACCGTCCCCGCCGCCGCCAACGCCGCCATGGCCTTCAGCTACAGCGACTACTCCCAGACCTGGGGCTCAGCCGCCCAACTCCTGGCCAACCTGGGCGGAATCGTGGCCGCGGGGACGATGACCTTGATGCTTCAAAAATGGCTCTGGAGGCGTGCCTGAAGGGGCGCGGGGAACTGCGCGAGCAACCACCCACAACGGAAAGCCCGCAACGCACAGAACCCCGCACCCCACAAACCCGGCAATTAACCGAGCGCCGACTTCACCACATCAGCCAGCCGCCCGGCCACGGACCGCGCCTGCTCGATGTCAGCCGCCTCCACCATGACCCGGACCAGCGGCTCGGTCCCGGAGGGACGCAACAGCACCCGCCCGGTCGCCCCCAGCTCCCGCTCCGCCTCGGAGACCGCCGCAGCCAGCTCCCCGGAGGTCTTCACCCGGGACTTGTCCACGTCAGGGACGTTGATGAGCACCTGCGGCAGCCGCTCCATCACCGAGGCCAGCTCCCGCAGCGACTTGCCCGTCTCGGCCACGCGCGCGGCGAGCATCAGCCCCGTCAGCGTGCCGTCACCGGTCGTCGCGTGGTCCAGGATGATCACGTGCCCGGACTGCTCACCACCGAGCGCGTACCCGTGCTGCTTCATCGACTCCAGCACGTACCGGTCGCCCACCCCGGTCTGCACCAGCTGGAGGCCCTCGCGCTCCATGGCCAGCTTGAACCCGAGGTTGGACATGACGGTGGCGACGACGGTGTCGGACCGCAGCGCGCCCCGCTCCCGCATGGCGAGGGCGAGGACGGCCAGGATCTGGTCGCCGTCGATCTCCTCGCCGGTGTGGTCCACGGCGAGGCACCGGTCGGCGTCGCCGTCGTGCGCGATACCGAACGCGGCCTCGTGCTCGACGACCGCGGCCTTGAGCTTGTCGAGGTGGGTCGAGCCGCAGCCGTCGTTGATGTTGAGGCCGTCGGGCTCGGCGCCGATGGTGACGATCTCCGCGCCGGCCCGGGAGAACGCCTCGGGCGACACCCAGGCGGCCGCGCCGTGCGCCTCGTCGAGGACGATCTTCAGGCCGTCGAGGCGGTTGGGCAGGACGCCGACGAGGTGGGCGACGTACTTGTCGAAGCCCTCGTCGTAGTTGCGGACCCGGCCCACGCCCGACCCGGTCGGCCGGTCCCACGGCGCGCCGGTGCGGTGCTCCTCGTAGACGGACTCGATACGGTCCTCCAGCTCGTCGGCGAGCTTGTGGCCGCCGCGGGCGAAGAACTTGATGCCGTTGTCGGGCATGGCGTTGTGGCTGGCGGAGAGCATGACGCCCAGGTCGGCGCCGAGCGCACCGGTCAGGTACGCGACGGCCGGCGTGGGCAGGATGCCGACGCGCAGCACGTCCACCCCGGCGCTGGCGAGGCCCGCGACGACCGCGGCCTCCAGGAACTCCCCGGACGCGCGCGGGTCCCGTCCGACCACCGCGGTCGGCCGGTGGCCCTGGAAGGTGCCCGCCTCGGCCAGCACGTGGGCCGCCGCGACGGAGAGACCGAGGGCCATCTCGGCCGTCAGATCCGCGTTGGCGACACCGCGCACGCCGTCCGTGCCGAAGAGTCGTCCCACTTGTCCTCCTGAGAAAAGCGTCAGTTCGGGAAGGGCGTGCCGGTGCGGCTCGCGCACGCCGCTTCCGTACCGGGCGCACGAGGGGCTCGATGCCCGGTGTTCAGATGACACAGGCCCACGATCGCCTTGTGTCGTTATACGCCCATCACTGGGATAAACCCATCACTGGGATAAACGAACGCCCCGACGGCACGTGGCGTGCCGCCGGGGCGTTCGAAGTACGCAGGCGGGGCGGGGCCCCGAAGACGTACGAGCAGGCAGCGAAGCTTAGCGCTTGCTGTACTGCGGGGCCTTGCGGGCCTTCTTCAGACCGGCCTTCTTGCGCTCGACCGCACGGTCGTCGCGCTTGAGGAAGCCGGCCTTCTTCAGCGGGCCGCGGTTGTTGTCGACGTCGGCCTCGTTCAGCGCACGGGCCACGCCGAGGCGCAGGGCGCCGGCCTGGCCGGAGACGCCGCCACCGGCGATGCGGGCGATGACGTCGTAACGGCCCTCGAGCTCGAGAACCTTGAACGGCTCGTTGACTTCCTGCTGGTGCACCTTGTTCGGGAAGTAGTCCTCGAGGGTGCGACCGTTGATCTTCCACTTGCCGGTGCCCGGGACGATCCGGACGCGGGCGATGGCGTTCTTGCGACGACCCAGGCCGGCGGCCGGCTGGGGCTCGCCGAAGCGGGAGGCGAGGGACTCGGTGGTGTACTCGCCCTCCACCGGAACCTCGGACTCGGTGGTGTAGCTGTCGATGTCAAGCTCTTCGAGCGGCTGCTCGGCAGTGGTCTCGGCCACGATGCTCCTCAGATTCTCTTCAGTCTTAGGGGGTGGCCGGACTTACTGCGCGACCTGGGTGATCTCGAACGGCACCGGCTGCTGGGCAGCGTGCGGGTGCTGGTCGCCCGAGTAGACCTTCAGCTTGGAGAGCATCTGACGGCCCAGGGTGTTCTTGGGGAGCATGCCCTTGACGGCCTTCTCGATGGCCTTCTCGGGGTTCTTGGCCAGCAGCTCGTCGTAGCGGACGGAGCGCAGACCACCCGGGTAACCGGAGTGGCGGTACGCCATCTTCTGGGTCCGCTTGTTGCCGGACAGGTGCACCTTGTCGGCGTTGATGATGATGACGAAGTCACCGGTGTCGACGTGGGGCGCGTAGATCGGCTTGTGCTTGCCCCGCAGAAGGGACGCGGCGGTGGTGGCGAGACGACCCAGGACAACGTCCTGAGCGTCGATGACGTGCCACTGGCGCGTCACATCGCCGGGCTTGGGGCTGTACGTACGCACGGTTCGTAGCCTTCGCTTCGAGTGAATGGTCCTGAACAGGTCACCGAAACGATCACGACAGCCTTGACCGCACTGCGGTGACGCAAACCGCGTGCTGGTCGCTGGTCATCGGCCCGGTGGACCGGTGTAAGGGCCCGTCCCGTGAGAATGAGCAAGCCAATACACAACGAACACGCAGGATACCTGCGGCGCCACGGCCGGGTCAAAACGAGCCGGAACGCCACCGCTGTGGGCTGTTCGAAGCACCCAGTCTACGCGTACGGCGCACAAGGGCCCCCTCTAAGATGCACCCCCATGAGCTATGGGCAGGGGGGACCCCAGTCCCAGTGGGATCCCTGGACACCGCATTCGCAGCAGCAGTCCTGGAACAGCGGCACCGACGGGAGCCCCGACTGGGCGGCACTGGCCGAGGCGTCGGAGGCGCGCAAGAAGCGACGCCGGCTGTTGATGGTCGTCGGCGGCGCGCTGGCCACCGTCGCGGTGGGCGCGGCCGTCGCCGTGGCCGTGGTCTCGGCGAACGACGGCGGGCCCGAGGCGAACGGGCCGGCCTCGCAGCTGCCCGCGACGGCGGACATCCCCAGCTCCACGGGCCCGGCGCCGTCCTTCGAGCCGACGACCGCGCCGCCGCCGCTGGACCCCAAGGACTTCGTCTCCAGCAAGAACAAGGACACGGCCCCGCTGAGCCCGGACATCCTCTTCCCGGGCACGCAGCTGACCATGGGCGAGACCGTGTACCGCAAGGGCCCGACCGCGGACACGAAGAACTGCGCCTCGGCCACCCAGGGCACGCTCCCGAAGGTCCTCAAGGACAACGACTGCCGGCGTCTGCTGCGGGTGACGTACATCAAGGACGGTGTCGCGGTGACCGTCGGCGTGGCCGTCTTCGACACCGAGACGCAGGCCACCCTGGCCAAGGGGCAGGCCGATTCCAAGAGCCTGGTGCGCGCACTGTCCGGCAACGGCGTCAAGGACTTCTGCGACGGCGCCGTCTGCCGCTCGACGACGAACAGCTACGGCCGGTACGCCTACTTCACCGTCACCGGGTTCACCGGCGGCAAGGACGTCACCACCAAGGACACCGCGGTGTTCAAGCAGGGCGACGACCTGGCCGAGTTCACCTTCCGCCAGATCCGCCGCCGCGGCGAGGCCCAGGCGTCGGCGGCGGCCCAGCAGTAGCGCTCAGTGGCGCTCAGTGGCGCTTGAGGCGCAGCCGGATCGGCACCACCGCCGACTCCAGCTGTGTGCGCAGCGTCATCTTGGAGGTGCCCTCCATCCGCTCCTCGAAGCGGATGGGGACCTCCACCGCCCGGTGCCCCGCACGTACGGCCTTGTACTTCAGCTCCACCTGGAAGCTGTAGCCCGCGCTGTCCAGGGCGGCCAGGTCGACGTCGCGCAGCGTGGCGGCCGACCACAGGTTGAAGCCGGCGGTGATGTCCCGGATGTCGGTGCCGAGCACGGTCCGGGCGTAGCGGTTGGCGAACCGGGACAGCAGCACCCGGTGCCGGCCCCACTCCTCGTCCAGCGCGCCGCCCTCGACGTACCGGCTGCCGACCACCAGGCCGACGCCCTCGGTCAGGGCCGTGTCGAGCATGCGCGGCACGGCGTCCACCGGGTGGCTGCCGTCGGCGTCCATCTGGACGACGTACTCGGCGCCCTCGGCGAGCGCCGCGCTCATACCGGCCACGTAGGCGCGGCCGAGTCCGTCCTTCTCGGTGCGGTGCAGCACGCTCATGCGCGGGCCGTCGGCGTTGTACTTCTCCGCCAGCTCCTCGGCGACCCGCCCGGTGCCGTCCGGGCTGGAGTCGTCTACCACCTTCAGCCGCAGCCCCGGCAACGGAAGCCCCAGCACCGCCTCGGCCATGCGCGGCAGATTGGCCGCCTCGTTGTAGGTGGGCATCACCACGGTGACGCGGACGCCCTCCGTGTCGTACGTCATCTCTCTTTCCCCTCCCCTGCGGACGCGGTGTGCCCTGCGCCCGAAACCCGATACGGCCCCCCTCGGCCGCTCAGGACGTCTTGACCCAGATCCGGTAGGAGGTCGTCGCCCCCGGCATCTCGTGCGGGATCTTGCCGATCAGCCGGTAGTGGCCGCTTCTGGTGATCTCCCGCGCGAGGAACTCCTCCAGGTCCGGGGTGGCGATGCCGTCCAGCAGGACGAGATCGAAGTAGCCGTCCTGGAGGGCGAGGCGGTACGCCTCCCGGCCCTCGTGCGGCTTGCCCTGCTTGTCCGAGTAGCCGAAGCCGTACGTCGAGGACCACTGCGCGTGGTCGGTCCTGTCGCGCAGGTAGTACGTCGGCACCTCGTAGGTCGCGCCGAGGTAGTGGCCGTCGGGCTTCATGTACGGCTCGATCGCCTGGACCATCGCCCGGGAGTCGGGCCACAGCCCGAACCGCCACTCGGACTGGGAGACGCCGAGGCACAGGGCCGACACCCACAGCAGGATGCCCAGCTGCGGATAGCGGAAGTGCTTGCCGACCAGCCGTATCACCCCGACACCCGCCATCGGCGCGGCGAAGAGCAGGCCGAAGTCGAGGTGCTTGTAGAGCGAGACCGAGGTCTGCAGATGGATCTGGTACGCCGGGGCCAGCAGCGCGGTGCAGGTGAGCACCGTGCCGAGCAGGGCGCGCCAGCGCCAGCCGGGGCCCATCAGGCCGTAGGAGCGCGGGGACTCGTTCATCCGGCCGCGCAGCATGTAGGCGAGGGCGCCCGCGACGGCGGTGGCGAACATCAGGCCGCCCCACTCGACGGACTTCTCTATCAGCGACATCGCGGAGTCGGTGCCGTGCTGCCGGTTGGTGGTGGTCTGCTGCACACCGGCGAGCACGTCGGTGTACAGCAGGCCCAGGCCGACGAGAGCGGCCGTGCCCAGGCCCAGCACGAGGGCACGCAGCAGGGCGGCCCAGCCGCGACTGTGCCAGGCGGTCAGCGCGGCGAGCACGACGAGCGTCGGCAGATAGAGCCCGGAGGCGTACTTCACGGCGACCGCCAGCACCATGACCGGCGCGGCGAGCAGCACGGCCACGACCGGGCCCCGGCCGGTGCGCACGACGATCCACGCGGCGAGCGACAGCAGGAAGATCGCCGGGGCGTCGTAGGTGGCGAAGAAGCCGAGGACGATGCTGGGCTGGGTCACCGCGAACAGGGCCGCGGCCGCGAGGGCCACGCGCTCGTTGAACAGGCGCCGGGTGAAGGAGTACAGCAGGGCCGTCGCGCCGAGCATGCAGACGAGGCTGAGCAGCCGGGCCCCGGTCAGGCCGAAGTACCCGTCCACGAACGCGGCCGCCACCGGGTAGAGCACCGGCGAGCCGGAGAAGTACTTCTCGTAGCCGTTGTTCAGCGGGGTGCCGTCGGTCCAGTGGTCGATGATGTTGTGCCCGGCCGCCACATAGAGGGCCTCGTCCTGGAAGGCCGTGTTGGCCAGCCGCAGCGACAGCGCCGCCTGGATCACGAGGATCACCAGGAGGAGGCCCCGGCTGACCCGGTCGCGGCGCCGGCTCGGCTGGTCGTCCCAGCCGGCCTCGGGCGTCTCGGGCACGTGGTAGGCGGGCTGCTCCGGCTCCCAGAACTCCTGCCGCTCCCAGCTCTCCTGCGGCGCGGGGTCCTGCACCGGCTGCTGCTGCCGGTACTCCTGCTGGTACGGCTCGGCCTGGACGTCGTAGCCGTAGTGCTGTTGCTGGTACGCGTCCTGGTAGTACGGGTGATCGGACTGGTCGGCGTAGGGATCGTACGGCTGGGGCGTGTAGTGCTCGTATCGGGAGGTCATCGCGGCTTCCGTACGTCGAAGCCGAACCGGTCGTCGGCGGCCAGGCGCTTGAACTCCTCCAGCGCCAGCGGGCTCGCCTCCAGTCGCCAGTCGGCGCGCTTGTTGTGGTTGAACCAGATGAAGCCGAGCAGGTCCTCGTCCGCGGCCACGCTCTCGAAGAGGATGCGGATGTCGTCCCGGCGCCGCTCACCGGCCATGGCGGCGGTCTCCAGCAGGATCATCGGCTTCTCGGTGAAGCCGCGCACCTGCTTCTGGGTGGGCCCGAAGACGCTGTCGAAGGCGTTGGGCTGCTCGACGGTCCAGTAGCCGATCAGGCCGATCCAGTCGACGTAGCCGTCGCCGGGGTAGTACGGCTCGAGCCTGACGCTCGCGACGGGGTTGACGATGTTCGGCGACCAGGCCCAGATCACGTTGGTCGCGCCGGCCTCGGCGAACGCGTCGTGCAAGTGCCGCCAGGCGGCGACGTACTGCTGGGGCGTGGCGTACTTGGTGCCCCACTTCTCCCAGTGGCCGTTGAACTCGTCGGCGAAGGAGATCACGACGGGCAGGTTCAGCCTGCGGACCGCCGTCGCGTACTCGGTGAGGTAGGCGTCCGACCTCCCCGCGGCAATGTCGGCGAGGGAGACGTCGAACGGCTCCCAGGACACCAGCGTCAGGGCGCCCTCGCGCCAGGCGTTGCGCACGCCGGTGGCGTCGAAGCCGTCGCCCCAGGCGGCGTAGTACTCGATGAGGTTGGGCTGCTTGCCGACCATGTCGGAGTAGGCCCGGTAGCCGTCCATGGAGTTCGGCGCGCCCTCGACGGCGGCGCCGAAGTACTTCTTCTCCGGCCGCAGCAGCGGGACGACGTCGTAGGGGACGGCCGCCTCGGCGCTCTCGGAGACCCGCGGGCCGCCCTTGCCGCCGCCGTTCGCGGAGCCGTCGGCGCCGGTGTCGTCGTCGCCGAGCAGCGAGCAGCCGCTGAGCGCGAGCAGGGTGATCAGGCAGGCCACGAGGGCCGTACGGGTGCGGGTGAGGAAGGTCATCGGGCCGTCGCCTCCGCGCGGGGCTGGACCAGGACGCGGCCGACGACGAGCGCGTAGAACAGCCCGGAGGACAGGATCAGCGCGAAGTCGGGGGCGTCCATGGTGAAGGTGCGGTACACCGCGGCGAGGACCCAGATCAGGGCCGTGCCGCCGCTCCAGACCCACATGCCGATCCAGAAGCGCCGGGTCTTGTTCTTCTTGGCGCCCGAGGAGCCGGTCGGCTGCCATCCCATGCGGTTCTTGCGCAGGATGTCCCAGATGGCGAAGACGTGCGCCCAGCCGTACATCATGCGGGCGGCCCAGGCCTCGAGGCGGTAGGGGGCGCGGTGCCACATCGGGAAGACGATCGTGGTGTAGAGGATGCTCGGCGCGACCAGCAGCAGATGCTCCACCATCAGCTTCTCCGGCATGGCCAGCAGCAGCACGATCGGGATGACCGGGGCGGCGAAGGTGAACAGCGCCGTGTGGATGTAGTAGAAGAAGCCGGACATGTAGCAGAGCCGGCTGGAGAACTTGATCCTCGCCTGCCAGAACTTGCGGCTGCCGAGCAGGCTCATGGAGCCGGAGCACCAGCGGTACTGCTGGTTGAAGAAGGCGCCGGCGTTGTCGGGGCACACGCCCGTGGACACCGCGACCGGCACATAGCGCAGGTCCCAGCCGAGGCCGCGCAGGTCGAAGCCGGTGTGCACGTCCTCGGAGTGCTCGATGAGGGTGGTGCCGCCGTTGGTCTCCAGGGCGGCACGCCGGTAGACGGCACAGCTGCCGACGCAGATCGCGCCGTCGCTGCCCTGCCGGGAGACCTGCACGGAGCGGTAGAACAGCTCCTGCACCGCGCCCGCGCCGCGCTCGATCCAGTTCTGCGAGTCCAGCACCCGGAAGTACTGCGGCGACTGGACGATCCCGATGCGCGGGTCCTCGGCCATGTAGGGCAGCAGCTCTTCGAGCAGGTCGGCGCGCGGGGTGAAGTCCGCGTCCAGGATGAGGATGAACTCGCCGTCGGACTGGGCGAACCCGAAGTGGAGGTTGCCGGCCTTCTTGAACCAGCCGCGGTTCTCCCGGGTGCCGTAGCGGAACCCGAAGTCCCGCGCCATGGCCTCCAGTTCGGGGCTGGCGGAGTCGTCGAGCACGAACGGCACACAGACGCCCGGGTAGTGGTCGGCCATCTCCCGCACGTGCTTCCAGGTGTTGTGCAGCACCTCGATGGGCTCACCGCACACCGGCAGGAAGACATCCACGGTCGGATACACCGCAGGGCGCCAGTTGTGCACCAGGCGCTTGTGGTGGCCGATGTCGAAGTCGCGGGTGAAGCCGTTCACCCGCAGCGACACCAGGTAGTACAGCACCGTGAAGACCAGCAGCGGCGTGTACGCCCACAGGATGGGCGTGGACTGCGCCAGCTTGAACTGGCTCACCGTCAGACAGCAGAAGCTGACGAGCGAACTGACCGTCAGAATCCACAGATACCGGCGTGCGTACGAGTACTTCTCCCGGTCCGTCGGCGGCAGCGGCAGCAGGCCCAGCGAAGCCTGCCCCCCACGCCCCGCCCTGCGCCGGCCGCCGCTCTGCCGTACGGCACGACGGCCGCCGGCGCGCACGGGTCCCACAGAACTCATGCCTAAGAAACCCACCCTGGGCCACAACAGGCCCGTTGACCCCCACCCTGGCCCAGCCTCCCCATTCGAACCAATGGCCGAGCAGGGAAAGGCTATACGGGAGGTGTGAAAGTCGTAAGAGGTAAGCGAAGGATTACGTCCGGTATGTCGCCATATGCCGGAAGTTCTGGTGAGAAAAGCAGGTAACTAACAGGTTTCGCACCCGGACGAACCGGGCAGCGACCGCCGATTCCGGGCCTCCCGGCTCCGCGCCGCGAGCAGTTCGTCCGCCGGGTAGCCGACCTCTTCCAGCGTCAGCCCGTGCGGCCGTACGACATGGACGGCCGAGTCGCGCACGCCGGCGGCCAGCACCTTGGCGGGCCAGTCCGCCGGGCGGTGCCCGTCCCCGACGAACAGCAGCGCGCCGATCAGCGAGCGCACCATGTTGTGGCAGAACGCGTCCGCCCGCACGGTCGCCGTGATGATCCCGTCCGCGCCCTTGACCAGGCTCAGCTCCTGCAGCGTGCGGATGGTCGTGGCACCCTCGCGCTTCTTGCAGTACGCCGCGAAGTCGTGCTCCCCCAGCAGCCCCCGCGCCGCCTCGTTCATGGCGTCCACGTCGAGCGGCCAGTCGTGCCACAGGACGTGGCCCCGCAGCAGGGGGTCCACTCCCCCGGGGTTGTCGGTGACCCGGTAGGCGTAGCGCCGCCACACCGCCGAGAAGCGGGCGTTGAACCCGCTGGGCGCCTCGCGCAGCGCCCACACCCGCACATCCTTCGACAGCCGCCCGGCGAGCCGCTTGAGCAGCTTCTCGTGATGCTCACGCCAAACGCCCTCGGGGAGATCCACATGCGCCACCTGCCCCCGCGCATGCACCCCCGCATCGGTCCGCCCGGCCACCGTCAGCTCGAACGTCTCCCGCGACCGCGTCACCGTCCGCAGCGCGTCCTCGATCTCGCCCTGCACGGTCCGCCGCCCGCCGGCCTGCTTGGCCCAGCCGGAGAAGTCGGTCCCGTCGTAGGACAGGTCGAGTCGGATACGGACATGCCCGGGCTGTACTTCGTCACTCACCCCAGAATCCTCTCAACAAAACGGGCCCGCTCCCGAAAAGGGAGCGGGCCCGCAGCGCCGCCAGGGGCGCGGGGAACTGCGCGACAAGCCACGACGACGCCGCGGCCGCGGACGCACAGTCCCCCGGCAGAACGCTTACGCGTCCTTCGACTCCTCGGCAGGAGCCTCGGTCGCCTCGGTGGCCTCGGCGGGAGCCGCGGCGTCCTTGGCGGCACGCTGGGTGGCGGCCTCGGCCTCACCCGTCGCCTGCTGCGCGACCGTCAGCGCCTCGACCAGCTCGATGACAGCCATGGGCGCGTTGTCGCCACGGCGGTTGCCGATCTTGGTGATGCGGGTGTAACCACCGGGACGGTTCTCGTAGCGCGGGCCGATCTCGGTGAAGAGCGTGTGCACGATGCCCTTGTCCGTGATGACCTGCAGCACCTGACGGCGGTTGTGAAGGTCACCCTTCTTCGCCTTGGTGATCAGACGCTCGGCGTACGGACGCAGACGGCGCGCCTTCGCCTCGGTGGTGGTGATGCGGCCGTGCTCGAAGAGGCTCTTCGCCAGGTTCGCGAGGAGGAGCTTCTCGTGCGCGGCGCCGCCGCCCAGACGGGCACCCTTGGTGGGCTTCGGCATGTTCTTTCTCCTGTGTGTCTGCCCCGGCCGTATCAGGTACCGGGGTCAGGAACCCGATGAGCGGATGCTCACCGGCAAGGACCGATCAAGTACTGATCAGTACTGCTCGGTCTCCACGAAACCCGCGTCCGCGTCGTCGTCGGCGCCGAAGGCGTCGGCAGCGGCCGTGGGGTCGAATCCGGGCGGGCTGTCCTTCAGGGCCAGGCCCATGCCGGCCAGCTTCGCCTTGACCTCGTCGATGGACTTCGCACCGAAGTTGCGAATGTCCAGGAGGTCGGCCTCGGAACGCGCGACGAGCTCACCCACGGAGTGGATGCCCTCACGCTTGAGGCAGTTGTACGACCGAACGGTGAGCTCCAGCTCCTCGATCGGCAGCGCGAGGTCGGCGGCCAGGGCGGCGTCCGTCGGGGACGGACCCATGTCGATGCCCTCGGCGTCGATGTTCAGCTCGCGGGCGAGACCGAACAGCTCGACCAGCGTCTTACCGGCGGAGGCCATGGCGTCACGGGGACGCATCGCCTGCTTGGTCTCGACGTCGACGATCAGCTTGTCGAAGTCGGTGCGCTGCTCGACACGCGTGGCCTCGACCTTGTACGTGACCTTCAGCACGGGGCTGTAGATGGAGTCGACCGGGATACGGCCGATCTCCTGGCCCACCTGCTTGTTCTGCACGGCGGAGACGTAACCACGGCCACGCTCGACCGTGAGCTCCATCTCGAGCTTGCCCTTGCCGTTGAGCGTGGCGAGGACGAGGTCGGGGTTGTGCACCTCGACACCGGCCGGGGGCGCGATGTCGGCGGCGGTGACCAGACCCGGGCCCTGCTTGCGCAGGTACATCACGACCGGCTCGTCGTGCTCCGAGGAGACGACCAGCTGCTTGATGTTGAGGATCAGGTCGGTGACGTCCTCCTTGACGCCCGGCACGGTGGTGAACTCGTGCAGCACGCCGTCGATCCGGATGCTGGTGACAGCAGCGCCGGGGATCGAGGAGAGGAGGGTACGGCGGAGGGAGTTGCCGAGGGTGTAACCGAAGCCCGGCTCCAGCGGCTCGATCACGAACCGGGAGCGGAACTCGTCGACGACCTCTTCGGTCAACGAGGGACGCTGAGCGATCAGCATGTGTGGATCAGATCCTTCTTTCGTGGACGCCCGCTATTTGACGCCCGACGGAACCGTCCCCGGCAAAAGGGACGGGTACTGCAAGGGTACGGGCGATACGGCCCTACAGAGCCGTACCGCCCGAAACCAAGCCTGCTCGAAGCAGCCGTACGTCAGACGCGACGACGCTTCGGCGGACGGCAGCCGTTGTGCGGGGTCGGGGTGACGTCCTGGATGGAGCCGACCTCGAGGCCCGTGGCCTGCAGGGAGCGGATCGCGGTCTCACGACCGGAGCCCGGGCCCTTGACGAACACGTCGACCTTGCGCATGCCGTGCTCCTGGGCGCGGCGGGCAGCCGACTCGGCGGCCATCTGCGCGGCGAACGGCGTGGACTTCCGGGAACCCTTGAAGCCGACGTGGCCGGCGGAGGCCCAGGAGATCACGTTGCCGGACGGGTCCGTGATCGACACGATCGTGTTGTTGAACGTGCTCTTGATGTGCGCGTGGCCGTGAGCGACGTTCTTCTTTTCCTTGCGGCGCACCTTCTTGGCAGCGCCCTGACGTCCCTTGGGGGGCATCCTTTAACTCCTACGGGAGGTGGTCGGTCCTACAGCGAAGACCGTGGACAGGTGTCCGCTGCGGACTACTTCTTGCCCGGCTTCTTCTTGCCGGCGATGGCGCGACGCGGGCCCTTGCGGGTACGAGCGTTGGTGCTGGTGCGCTGACCGCGGACGGGCAGACCGCGACGGTGACGCAGACCCTGGTAGCAGCCGATCTCGACCTTGCGGCGGATGTCGGCCTGGATCTCGCGACGGAGGTCACCCTCGGTCTTGATGTTGTTGTCGACGTACTCGCGGATCGCGACGAGCTGCTCCTCGGAGAGGTCGCGAACGCGGGTGTTGGGGTCGACGCCGGTCGCAGCCAGCGTCTCCTTCGAGAGGGTCCGGCCGATGCCGAACACGTAGGTGAGGGCGACCTCCACGCGCTTGTCGCGCGGGATGTCAACACCGGAAACGCGTGCCATTCAATGGCTCCTGGTGATCTTCGGAGGTCTTCCGCAGAACCGACTCCCAGCCGCCGTACCAGGTACGAACTGGGTCCCCGGCCTCCGAACCGGGGGTGTCAGGCAGACACTCGTGAGGTCGCCTGGGCTCTGCGTATGAACAAATTCAGCTCGCGTCGCGCGAAGACTCTGCAATAGAGGTGCAGAGGGTGTGATCTGCTGCGATCAGCCCTGGCGCTGCTTGTGGCGCGGGTTCTCGCAGATGATCATGACCCGGCCGTGACGGCGGATCACCCTGCACTTGTCGCAGATCTTCTTGACGCTCGGCTTGACCTTCATTGGGTGAGGTTCTCCGGGTCAGTGCCATCGCCACGGGGAGACCCCGGGGCGCGGGCAAGATCTACTTGTACCGGTAGACGATCCGGCCACGGGTCAGGTCGTACGGAGACAGCTCCACCACGACCCGGTCGTCAGGGAGGATGCGGATGTAGTGCATGCGCATCTTGCCGCTGATGTGTGCCAGAACCTGGTGGCCGTTCTGGAGCTCGACCTTGAACATGGCGTTCGGAAGAGACTCGACGACAGTGCCCTCGATCTCGATGGCACCTTGCTTCTTGGCCACGCTTCGCCCTTCGAATCGACTACCTTGATCGGCTTCCGTGAGGCATGCAGACATGCGGATACACGAGAGCCGACGAGTCAGTCTACGTCAGCGCATCCGGAAACACGAATCGGGCGGGTTCCGAGGAGTCTGCCCTGCTGGAGAGATCCCTAAGCCCAGCCCACCCAGGGGCGCGGGGAACTAGGCCAGCGGGTCGGGAGCGGCAGTCACTCCGTACTCGGCCAGCTTCGCCTTGCCACCGTCAGGGGCGGTGAGCACAAGAGGTCCCTCAGCCGTCAGCGCGACAGAGTGCTCCCAGTGCGACGACCACGTGCCGTCGGTCGTGATGACCGTCCAGTCGTCCGACAGGACCTCCGTGCGCGGAGTGCCCAGCGACACCATCGGCTCGATGGCCAGGCAGAAGCCGGGGACCAGCTTGGGGCCCTTGCCGCGGCGCCGGTCGACGTAGTTCAGCAGGTGCGGGTCCATGTGCATCTCGGTGCCGATGCCGTGACCGCCGTAGTCCTCGATGATCCCGTAGCGGCCGCCGCCCGGCTTCGGCTGGCGGCGGATGTACGTCTCGATCGCCTTGGAGATGTCGAGGAGCCGGTTGCCCTGCTTCATCGCGGCGATGCCGGCCCACATCGACTCCTCGGTCACCCGGGAGAGCTCGATCAGCTCCGGGGCGTGACCGGAGCCCACGAAGGCCGTGTAGGCGGCGTCACCGTGCCAGCCGTCGACGATCGCGCCGCAGTCGATGGAGATGATGTCGCCGTCCTTCAGGACGACGTCCTCCGCGGGGATGCCGTGGACGACGACCTCGTTGACCGAGGTGCAGATCGTGGCGGGGAAGCCGCCGTAGCCGAGGAAGTTCGACTTCGCGCCGTGCTCGGCGAGCACCTTGCGCGCGACCTCGTCGAGATCCTTGGTCGTGGCCCCCGGGACCGCGGCCTCGCGCGTGGCCGCGTGGATGGCCGCCACGACCAGGCCCGCCGCCCGCATCTTGGCGATCTGCTCGGGGGTCTTGATCTGCACCATGGGGACTACGGCCTTTCTGGACCGGAAGAACGGATGACTCAACCATCCACGATAAACAGCCTAGCCACACAGCAGCCGCGGCCCCTTCGGGAAGGGACCGCGGCTACGGCGACGTACGGACGCTTACGCGTCTTCGCCCGTGAGCGCGGCCAGGGCGCGCTCGGTGACCTCGTCGACCGGGCCCATGGCCTCGATCGTGACCACCAGGCTCTGGGCCTTGTAGTAGTCGATGATCGGCTCGGTCTGCGTGTGGTAGACCTCGAGCCGGTTGCGGACCGTCGCCTCGGTGTCGTCGTCACGCTGGTACAGCTCGCCGCCGCAGACGTCGCAGACGCCTTCCTTGGCGGGCTTCTTGTACGTGACGTGGAAGACGTGCGCGGAGTCGTTGCGGCAGATGCGCCGGCCGGCGATCCGCTTGACGACCTCCTCCTCGGGGGCCTCCAGGTCCAGCACCGCGTCCAGCTTGATGCCCTCGGTCGTCAGCAGCTCGTCCAGCGCCTCGGCCTGCGAGACATTGCGCGGGAAGCCGTCCAGCAGGAAGCCGTTCTCCGCGTCCGGCTGCTCCATGCGGTCCTTGGCCATGGCGATGGTGACCTCGTCGGGGACGAGGTTGCCGGCGTCCATGTAGGACTTGGCGAGCTTGCCCAGCTCGGTCTGCTGGCTGATGTTGGCCCGGAACAGGTCGCCCGTGGAGATGTGCGGTACCCGCAGCTTCTCAGCGAGGCGCGTGGCCTGCGTACCCTTACCGGCACCCGGCGGCCCGACGAGGACGATTCGCATCAGCGGAGGAACCCTTCGTAATTGCGCTGCTGGAGCTGGCTCTCGATCTGCTTCACCGTCTCGAGACCGACACCCACGATGATCAGGATGCTGGTCCCGCCGAACGGGAAGTTCTGGTTCGCCCCAAAACCAACCAACGCCATCGTCGGCACGAGAGCGATCAGGCCCAAGTACAGCGAACCCGGCCAGGTGATCCGGTTGAGCACGTACGAGAGGTACTCAGCGGTCGGTCGGCCAGCCCGGATGCCCGGGATGAAGCCACCATACTTCTTCATGTTGTCGGCGACTTCCTCGGGGTTGAACGAGATCGCCACATAGAAGAACGCGAAGAACACGATGAGCAAGAAGTACAAGCTGATGTAAATCGGGTGGTTGCCGCTGACCAGCGTGCTCTCGATCCAGGTCTTCCAACCCGAGGTGCTCTTCGAGAACTGGGCGATCAGAGCCGGAATGTAGAGCAGCGACGAAGCGAAGATGACAGGAATCACACCCGCCTGGTTCACCTTCAGCGGGATGTACGTGGACGTACCGCCGTAGGAGCGGCGGCCGATCATCCGCTTCGCGTACTGCACCGGAATACGGCGCTGGGCCTGCTCGACGAAGACCACCAGGCCGACCATCACGAGGCCGACGAGGATGACGGTGCCGAACTCGATCCAGCCGTCCGCCAGGTCGCCCTGCTCCTTGATCGCCCACAGGGCGGAGGGGAAGGACGCGGCGATCGAGATGAACATCAGGATCGACATGCCGTTGCCGATGCCGCGGTCGGTGATCAGCTCACCGAGCCACATGACGACGCCGGTGCCGGCGGTCATCGTGATGACCATCGTGACGGTGGTGAAGATCGACTGGTCCGGCACGATCGAGGCGGCCTGCGGGCAGCCGTTGAACAGCGCGCCGCTGCGGGCGGTCGCCACCAGACCGGTGCCCTGGAGGATGGCGAGGGCCACCGTCAGATAACGGGTGTACTGCGTGATCTTCGCCGTACCGGCCTGGCCCTCCTTCTTGAGGGCTTCGAGGCGCGGGATGACCACGGTCAGCAGCTGCAGAATGATGCTCGCCGTGATGTACGGCATGATGCCCAGCGCGAAGATCGTGATCTGCAGCAGCGCGCCGCCGCTGAACATGTTGACCAGACCGAACAGGCCCTGGTTGCCGGCGGATGCCTGATCCACACATGCCTGCACGGCCCGGTAGTCGACGCCGGGGATCGGAATGTGCGTACCGACCCGGTAGACGACGATGATGCCGAGCGTGAAGAGCAGCTTCTTGCGCAGGTCGGGCGTCTTGAACGCCCGGGCGAACGCGGTGAGCACGGTGCCTCCTGCGACCCCCGCGCCAGTGCGTCAAGGGTGACGGTCTTGAGGTTCGACGAATAAGTAACGGTCAACTGCCGCTCAGGGTGCCCCATGTGAGGCATCCAGTGGAAGTTGGCAGTGCAGGCCACCTTACCGGCGAGACTGCCACCCTAGGAACGACCAACCGGGGATACCCCATTTGTGGGGTATCCCCGGTCGGGATCGCTCAAGTCATCGAGACGCCTGAGGGACTCAGACGAGCTCGGTGACGGTACCGCCGGCGGCGGTGATCTTCTCCTTGGCGGAGCCGGAGACGGCGTCGACCGTCACCTGCAGCGCCACGGAGATCTCGCCCTGGCCGAGGACCTTGACGAGGCTGTTCTTGCGAACGGCACCCTTGGCGACGAGACCCTCGACGGTGACCTCGCCACCCTCCGGGTACAGCGCGGCCAGCTTGTCGAGGTTCACGACCTGGAACTCGGTCTTGAACGGGTTCTTGAAGCCCTTCAGCTTCGGAAGACGCATGTGGAGGGGCATCTGGCCACCCTCGAAGCGCTCCGGAACCTGGTAACGGGCCTTCGTACCCTTGGTACCACGACCGGCCGTCTTACCCTTCGACGCCTCACCACGACCCACACGGGTCTTGGCGGTCTTGGCGCCCGGGGCGGGACGGAGGTTGTGGATCTTGAGCGGGTTGTTCTCCGCCATGATCAGTCGACCTCCTCGACCGTCACGAGGTGGCGGACGGTGTGCACCATGCCGCGGAACTCGGGGCGGTCCTCCTTGACGACCTGCGTGTTGATGCCCTTGAGACCAAGGGAGCGCAGGGTGTCACGGTGGTTCTGCTTGCTGCCGATGTAGGACTTGACCTGCGTGATCTTGAGCTGCGCCATGATTACGCACCCGCCCCGGCACGCGCACGAAGGAGAGCCGCGGGGGCGACGTCCTCGAGGGGCAGACCACGGCGAGCCGCGATCTCCTCGGGACGCTGCAGGCCCTTCAGGGCCTCCACGGTCGCGTGCACGATGTTGATGGCGTTGTCGGAGCCGAGCGACTTCGACAGCACGTCGTGGATGCCGGCGCACTCCAGGACGGCACGCACGGGACCACCGGCGATCACACCGGTACCCGGCGAAGCCGGCTTGAGGAGAACGACACCGGCAGCCTTCTCACCCTGGATGGGGTGAGGGATGGTGCCCTGGATGCGGGGGACCTTGAAGAAGTGCTTCTTGGCCTCCTCAACACCCTTGGCGATGGCGGCCGGCACCTCCTTGGCCTTGCCGTAACCGACACCCACGGTGCCGTCACCGTCGCCCACCACGACCAGCGCGGTGAAGCTGAAGCGACGACCACCCTTGACAACCTTGGCGACGCGGTTGATCGCGACTACGCGCTCAACGTACGCGGTCTTCTCGGCGGCAGCAGCGCCGCCGTCACGGCCCTTCCGGTCCCGCCGCTCGCCGCCACCGGCACCGCTTCCGCGGCGCTGGGGTCCAGCCATTGGATTACCTCTCTCTTTCCGCTAGCTACAAGCGGCTCAGAACTTGAGCCCGGCCTCGCGGGCGGCGTCCGCCAGGGCGGCGATGCGCCCGGCGTACTGGTTGCCACCACGGTCGAACACGACGGCCTCGACACCGGCGGCCTTGGCACGCTCGGCGACGAGAGCGCCGACCTGCTTGGCCTGTGCCGACTTGTCGCCCTCGGCACCGCGGATCGACGCGTCCAGGGTGGACGCCGACGCCAGGGTGTGGCCCTTCAGGTCGTCGATCACCTGCGCCACGATGTGGCGGTTGGAGCGGGTCACGACGAGACGGGGGCGCTCCTCCGTGCCGTTGATCCGCTTGCGGATCCGCAGGTGGCGGCGCTTGATCGCGGCGCGCTTGTAGGCGTCGCCCTTCAGGATCTTCTGCCCGTATGCCATGGCTTACTTACCCGCCTTTCCGACCTTGCGGCGGATGACTTCGCCCTCGTACTTGACGCCCTTGGCCTTGTACGGGTCGGGCTTGCGCAGCTTGCGGATGTTGGCCGCAACCTCGCCGACCTTCTGCTTGTCGATGCCCTCGACCTGGAAACGGGTCGGGGTCTCCACCTTGAAGGAGATGCCCTCGGGGGCCTCGACAACGATCGGGTGGCTGTAACCGAGCGCGAACTCGAGGTTCGAGCCCTTGGCGGTCACGCGGTAACCGACACCGCTGATCTCGAGCTTCTTCACGTAACCCTGGGTCACGCCGGTGATCATGTTCGCCACCAGCGTGCGGGAGAGGCCGTGCAGGGCCTTGCTCTGACGCTCGTCGTTGGGGCGGGTCACCTGCAGGGTGCCGTCCTCGCCCTTGGCGATCTCGATCGGCGCCACGACGGTGTGGGTCAGTTCGCCCTTGGGGCCCTTGACCTTGACCGTACGGCCGTCGATGGTGACGTCCACGCCGGCGGGAACCGCGATGGGGAGCTTGCCGATGCGCGACATAGCTGTTTCCTCCGTTCCCTTCTGCTACCAGACGTAGGCGAGGACTTCCCCACCCACGCCCTTCTTGCCGGCCTGCTTGTCGGTGAGGAGCCCGTGCGACGTGGAGATGATCGCCACGCCGAGGCCACCCAGCACCTTGGGCAGGTTGGTGGACTTCGCGTAAACCCGGAGACCGGGCTTGGAGATCCGCTTGATGCCCGCGATGGAGCGCTCACGGTTCGGGCCGAACTTCAGCTCGAGAACGAGGTTCTTGCCGACCTCGGCGTCCTCGACCTTCCAGCCCGTGATGAAGCCCTCCTGCTGGAGGATCTCCGCGATGTGAGACTTGATCTTCGAGTGCGGCATCGCCACGGAGTCGTGGTACGCCGAGTTCGCGTTACGCAGACGCGTCAACATGTCTGCGATCGGATCAGTCATGGTCATGAATTGGCCTGTGGCCTTTCTCGCCGGGGTTTCCTATATGCGCCATCCCTCTCCCCGTACTTCTGCAGACGGGACGGGTGCGGTGCGGGGACCTACGGCGTAGTAAGTCGATCCAGGGCGGCAGAGGCCCAACCCTCCTAGCCTACGGCATCAGAGGTGGGGCCCCTGCCGACCCAGTTGCTTACCGAGAGGTCCAGGAATCCCTTGTTTAGGGGATTACCAGGAGCTCTTGGTCACGCCCGGCAGCTCGCCACGGTGAGCCATCTCACGAAGGCACACGCGGCAGAGGCCGAACTTGCGGTACACGGAGTGCGGACGGCCGCAGCGCTGGCAGCGGGTGTAGCCACGCACACCGAACTTGGGCTTGCGAGCAGCCTTAGCGATCAGAGCCTTCTTCGCCATCTCGCTCACGCCTCCTTGAAGGGGAAGCCGAGGTGACGAAGGAGCGCGCGGCCCTCAGCGTCGTTGGTCGCCGTGGTGACCACGGTGATGTCCATACCCCGGACACGGTCGATCTTGTCCTGGTCGATCTCGTGGAACATGACCTGCTCCGTGAGACCGAAGGTGTAGTTGCCACGGCCGTCGAACTGCTTGGGGGACAGACCACGGAAGTCGCGGATGCGCGGCAGCGCGAGCGACAGGGTGCGGTCCAGGAACTCCCACATGCGGTCGCCACGAAGCGTGACGTGGGCACCGATCGGCTGACCCTCACGCAGCTTGAACTGCGCGATGGACTTGCGGGCCTTGGTGACGGCCGGCTTCTGACCGGTGATCGTGGTGAGGTCGCGGATGGCGCCCTCGATCAGCTTGGAGTCGCGGGCGGCGTCGCCCACACCCATGTTGACCACGATCTTGACGAGGCCGGGAACCTGCATGACGTTCTCGTACTTGAACTCGTCACGCAGCTTGCCCGCGATCTCCTCGCGGTACTTCGTCTTCAGACGCGGAGTGGTGGTGGTAGCCATCAGATGTCCTCACCCGTCCGCTTGGCAACGCGGATCTTGTTGCCCTCTTCGTCGAAGCGGTAACCGACTCGCGTGACGACCTTCTTGCCGTCCTTCTCCACGACCAGCTGGACGTTGGAGACGTGGACCGGCGCCTCGGTGGTCACGATGCCGCCGGCCTGGTTCGGGCCGGTCTTCGTGTGCTTCTTGACCCGGTTGACACCCTCGACCAGGACGCGGTCCTCGCGGGGGAAGGCCGCGATGACCTTGCCCTGCTTGCCCTTGTCCTTACCGGTGATGACCTGGACCAGGTCGCCCTTCTTGATCTTCATGCTTACAGCACCTCCGGCGCGAGCGAGATGATCTTCATGAACTTCTTCTCGCGCAGCTCACGGCCGACCGGGCCGAAGATGCGGGTGCCGCGAGGGTCGCCGTCGTTCTTCAGAATGACGGCGGCGTTCTCGTCGAAGCGGATGTACGAGCCGTCCGGACGACGGCGCTCCTTGACGGTGCGCACGACGACAGCCTTGACGACGTCGCCCTTCTTCACGTTGCCACCGGGGATCGCGTCCTTGACGGTGGCGACGATGACGTCACCGATGCCCGCGTAGCGGCGACCGGAGCCACCGAGCACACGGATGCAAAGGATCTCCTTCGCACCAGTGTTGTCGGCGACACGCAGTCGCGACTCCTGCTGGATCACGTCTATCTCCTGATCGTCTGCCGGTTCCCGGCAGGGGTCCTGTTACGGGACCCCTGCCGAGCCTGGCGGAACTGTCCTGCGGATAACCCCGCAGGAATTACTTGGCCTTCTCGAGGATCTCGACGACGCGCCAGCGCTTCGTCGCGGACAGCGGCCGGGTCTCCATGAGGAGGACGCGGTCGCCGACGCCCGCAGCGTTCTGCTCGTCGTGGGCCTTGAGCTTGTTCGTACGGCGGATGACCTTGCCGTACAGCGCGTGCTTCACACGGTCCTCGACGGCGACGACGACGGTCTTGTCCATCTTGTCGCTGACGACCAGACCCTCACGGGTCTTGCGGAAGCCTCGGGCCTCGGTGTTCTGCTCAGTCACGTTGTTCTCGCTCATGCGTTCTCCACCGTTTCGATGCCCAGCTCGCGCTCGCGCATCAGGGTGTAGATCCGCGCGATGTCCTTACGGACGGCCTTGAGCCGACCGTGGTTTTCGAGCTGACCCGTCGCCGCCTGGAAGCGGAGGTTGAACAGCTCTTCCTTGGCCTCGCGGAGCTTCGCCAGAAGCTCCTCGTTGCCCAGCTCGCGCAGCTCGGACGCCTTGGTACCGGCCGACATCACGCTTCACCTGCCTCGCGCTTGACGATCCGGCACTTCATCGGCAGCTTGTGGGCCGCACGAGTCAGCGCCTCACGGGCGATCTTCTCGTTGGGGTACGACAGCTCGAACATGACGCGTCCGGGCTTGACGTTGGCGATCCACCACTCCGGCGAACCCTTACCGGAACCCATGCGGGTCTCGGCAGGCTTCTTGGTGAGGGGACGGTCCGGGTAGATGTTGATCCAGACCTTGCCGCCACGCTTGATGTGGCGGGTCATCGCGATACGAGCCGCCTCGATCTGGCGGTTCGTCACGTAGGCCGGGGTCAGCGCCTGGATGCCGTACTCGCCGAACGCAACCTGCGTTCCACCCTTGGACATACCGTTGCGCTTCGGGTGGTGCTGCTTGCGGTGCTTGACCCTACGGGGGATCAGCATGACGGTCAGGCCTCCGTTCCGGTGCTCTCAGCCGGAGCGGCGGCGGGAGCCTCGGCCTTGGGGGCCTCGGCGCCGGCAGCCTGCTGCGGCTTACGACCGCGCCCGCCGCGCTCGCCACCACGGCCACCACGGGCCGGGCGGTCGGCGCCACCACGGGCCGGGCGGTTACCCGCACGGGCCGCAGCGTTCTCGGCGCGGACCTCGGCGATGTTCTTGACGTCGCCCTTGTAGATCCAGACCTTCACACCGATGCGGCCGAAGGTCGTCTTGGCCTCGAAGAAGCCGTAGTCCACGTTCGCGCGGAGCGTGTGCAGGGGCACACGGCCCTCGCGGTAGAACTCCGAGCGGGACATCTCGGCGCCGCCGAGGCGGCCACCGCACTGGATCTTGATGCCCTTGGCGCCGGCCTTCATGGCGGACTGCATGCTCTTGCGCATGGCCCGACGGAAGGAGACGCGGGAGGAAAGCTGCTCGGCGACGGCCTGAGCAACCAGCTGAGCGTCCGTCTCGGGGTTCTTGACCTCGAGGATGTTCAGCTGGACCTGCTTGCCCGTCAGCTTCTCCAGCTGACCGCGGATCTTGTCGGCCTCCGCACCGCGGCGGCCGATGACGATGCCGGGACGCGCGGTGTGGATGTCCACGCGGACACGGTCACGGGTGCGCTCGATCTCAACCTTCGAGATGCCGGCGCGCTCCATGCCGGACGTCAGCATCCGACGGATGGCGACGTCTTCCTTGACGTAGTCCTTGTACAGCTTGTCGGCGTACCAACGCGACTTGAAGTCGGTCGTGACACCGAGCCGGAACCCGTGCGGGTTTACCTTCTGGCCCATTACCGGGTTCCTTCCTTGCTGGCGACGACCACGGTGATGTGGCTGGTCCGCTTGCGGATCCGGTAGGCACGGCCCTGTGCACGCGGACGGAACCGCTTCAGGGTCGGGCCCTCGTCGACGTACGCCTCGCTGATGAACAGCGAGGAGGCGTCCGTGTGGTCGTAGTTGTGCGCGGCGTTGGCAATGGCGCTGTCGAGCACCTTGCCGACCGGCACGGAGGCTGCCTGCGGAGCGAATCGCAGAACAGCCTGGGCCTCCGTGGCGTCCATGCCACGGATGAGGTCCACCACGCGGCGGGCCTTCATGGGCGTGACGCGGATGTACCGCGCCTGGGCCCTGGCTTCCATGGTTGTCCCTTCAGTTTCTTACGTGTCTGAGTGCGATCCGCTACTAGCGGCGCTTCGACTTCCGGTCGTCCTTGACGTGACCCCGGAAGGTGCGCGTCGGCGAGAACTCGCCGAGCTTGTGGCCGACCATCGACTCGGTGACGAACACCGGGATGTGGGTCTTGCCGTTGTGCACCGCGAGCGTGTGGCCGAGCATGGCCGGCACGATCATGGAGCGACGGGACCAGGTCTTGATGACGTTCTTGGTGCCGGCTTCGTTCTGGGCGTCCACCTTCTTGATCAGGTGGTCGTCGACGAAGGGCCCCTTCTTGAGACTGCGCGGCATCTAAACCCGCTCCTAGCGCTTCTTGTTCGTCTTGCGGCGGCGGACGATGTACTTGTTCGACGCCTTCTTGGGCGAACGAGTACGGCCTTCCTTCTTGCCCCACGGGCTGACCGGGTGGCGACCACCGGAGGTCTTGCCCTCACCACCACCGTGCGGGTGGTCGACCGGGTTCATGACGACACCACGGACGGTCGGGCGAACGCCCAGCCACCGCTTACGGCCGGCCTTACCCCAGTTGATGTTGGACTGCTCGGCGTTGCCGACCTCGCCGACGGTGGCGCGGCAGCGCACGTCGACCAGGCGGATCTCACCGGACGGCATGCGGAGGTGGGCCATCGAGCCCTCCTTCGCGAGCAGCTGCACGGAGGCACCGGCGGAGCGGGCGAACTTGGCGCCGCCACCGGGACGAAGCTCCACGGAGTGGATCGTCGTACCGACGGGGATGTTGCGCAGCGCCAGGTTGTTGCCGGGCTTGATGTCGGCGCCGGGGCCGTTCTCGATCCGGTCGCCCTGGTTGAGGCCCTTGGGGGCCAGGATGTAGCGCTTCTCGCCGTCCGCGTAGTGCAGGAGCGCGATGCGCGCGGTGCGGTTGGGGTCGTACTCGATGTGAGCGACCTTCGCCGGCACGCCGTCCTTGTCGTGACGACGGAAGTCGATCACGCGGTAGGCGCGCTTGTGGCCACCACCCTGGTGGCGGACGGTCACGCGACCGGAGTTGTTACGGCCACCCTTGCTGTGCAGGGGGCGAACCAGCGACTTCTCCGGCGTGGACCGCGTGACCTCGACGAAGTCGGCGACGCTGGCGCCACGACGGCCAGGAGTCGTCGGCTTGTACTTGCGGATACCCATTTCTCAGTCCTCGTCCGATATTCGGACGATCCTGACCGCTTACGCGGTCGGACCGCCGAAGATGTCGATACGGTCGCCCTCGGCGAGGGTCACGATCGCGCGCTTGGTCGCGGCACGCTGGCCGAAACCGGTGCGGGTGCGCTTGCGCTTGCCCACGCGGTTGATCGTGTTCACCCCGGTGACCTTGACCTCGAAGACCGTCTCGACGGCCTGCTTGATCTGGGTCTTGTTGGAGCGCGGGTCGACGATGAACGTGTACTTGTTCTCGTCCAGGAGCGCGTAGCTCTTCTCGGAGACCACCGGCTTGATCAGCACGTCACGGGGGTCCGTGTACGACTTGCTGAGCGGGGTGATGACCGTGTTCTTGCCCTCGGCGGCGTGGCGACGCGCCTTCTTGACGCGCGCCTCCTTGGCCTTCTTGGCAGCCTTCGAGGCGACGGCGGGGTGACGGATAGCCATCAGACCTCAGTCCCTTCGGTGTCGGTGGCCTTCGGGCCGGACACGAAGGACTCGAAAGCGGCCTGGGTGAAGACCACGTCGTCGGAGACGAGAACGTCGTACGTGTTCAGCTGGCCCGGCTCCAGGATGTGGACCTGGGGCAGGTTGCGGGCGGACAGCCACGCGGCCTCGTCGGCGCGCTCGACGACCAGGAGCAGGTTCTTGCGCTCCGAGATCTTGCCGAACAGCGTCTTGGCGGCCTTGGTGGAAACCGCGCCCTCGACCACGCCGGAGACGACGTGGATGCGGTTGTGGCGGGCCCGGTCGGTGAGGGCACCGCGCAGGGCGGCGGCCTTCATCTTCTTGGGGGTCCGCTGCGAGTAGTCACGCGGCTGCGGGCCGTGGACGACGCCACCGCCGGCGAACTGCGGGGCGCGGGTCGAGCCCTGACGGGCGCGGCCGGTGCCCTTCTGGCGGTAAGGCTTCTTGCCACCACCACGGACTTCGCCACGGGTCTTGGTCTTGTGCGTGCCCTGGCGGGCAGCGGCCAGCTGCGCGACGACGACCTGGTGGATCAGCGGAACGCTGACCTTGGCGTCGAAGATCTCCGCGGGGAGCTCGACGGAACCGGCCTTGTCGCCCGCCGGCGAAAGGATGTCAACAGTGCTCATCGGTTACCTCAGGCCCCCTTGGCCGCGGTGCGGACCAGGACGAGGCCGCCGTTCGGACCGGGAACCGCGCCCTTGATGAGCAGCAGACCCTTCTCCGCGTCAACGGCGTGGACGGTCAGGTTCTGGGTGGTGACCCGCTCGTTGCCCATGCGACCCGCCATGCGGAGGCCCTTGAACACGCGGCCCGGGGTGGCGCAGCCACCGATGGAACCGGGCGAGCGGTGCTTGCGCTGGGTGCCGTGTCCGGCGCCGAGGCCACGGAAGTTGTGGCGCTTCATGACACCGGCGAAGCCCTTGCCCTTGCTCTTGCCGGTCACGTCGACCTTGACGCCGGCCTCGAACACCTCAGCGGTGATCTCCTGGCCGAGCGTGTACTCGGAGGCGTCCGCGGTGCGGATCTCGACGAGGTGGCGACGGGGGGTGACGTCGGCCTTGGCGAAGTGGCCCTTGAGGGGCTTGTTCACCTTGCGCGGGTCGATCTCGCCGAAGGCGATCTGGACCGACTCGTAGCCGTCGACGTCGTTCGTACGGACCTGGGTCACGACGTTGGGGCCGGCCTTGACGACGGTGACCGGAACAACACGGTTGTTCTCGTCCCACACCTGCGTCATGCCGAGCTTCTCGCCCAGGATGCCCTTGATCTGCTTAGCCATTCTCAGCTCACCGACCCTCAGAGCTTGATCTCGATGTCGACACCGGCCGGGAGGTCGAGTCGCATCAGAGAGTCAACGGTCTTGGGGGTGGGGTCGAGAATGTCGATCAGGCGCTTGTGCGTGCGCATCTCGAAGTGCTCGCGCGAGTCCTTGTACTTGTGCGGCGACTTGATGACGCAGTACACGTTCTTCTCAGTGGGCAGCGGCACCGGGCCCGCGACCGACGCACCAGTGCGCGTCACCGTCTCGACGATCTTCTTCGCCGAGCTGTCGATGACCTCGTGGTCGTAGGCCTTGAGCCGGATGCGGATCTTCTGTCCCGCCATGGCTACTCAGTAGTCCTGTCTCTCTACAGCTCTGGAACCCGGCAGTTGTGTTCTGCCCTTCGTTCTCCGACCCACGCGGTCGGGCGTGTCGCGCTCCCGCTGACACGGATGTCCCTTGTTCGAACATCCCTGCGGGGAATGCACACGGCCCTTCCGGAACCGCAAGCCGGGGGCGGAAGGCCCACCGGGTGCCTGGCCGGTGCCGCGCATACGCTTCCCGGAAGATTCCCGTACGTCCGCCCCAGTGCTGCCATCAGGCAGTTAGGGCGACGAGTACTGTGGGACTCGCTTCCAGTCCTCCCGGCGGGAGGCGCGCAGCATCAACACTCGACCGAGCAACTCCGACAGTCTGCCATACGGGGCATGGCAGACGCCAATCGAGCCGGAGAGAATACCCCGGGAGTGACGGACGTCAAACCCGGGGTCACGGTCCTGCGTGGTCTTCCAGGAACCCGCCGATCAGCTCCACCGGGTTGACGGCCACGGTGGCCTCCACCTCCCAGCCCGGCCGGTCCATGTCGAACACGACGACGGGGACGTCCCTGCCGAGCACACGCGCGAGGTGCCCGCCGCTGTGCAGCGCCCGGGCGGCGTCGAGACACACCTCGTCGAACCGCCGTACGAGCTCGTCGTCGTACTCCTCGACCAGGTCCTCGTCGAGATCGTCGGCGTACCAGATCCCGGCGGCCCGGGCCTCGGCGAGATGCAGTGCACTGCCGACCGGGTCCTCGGGCACATGCCCGATCCGCTGGAACCCGTCCAGCAGCCAGTACGGGTAGTGCCACCGGGCCGGCGGCCCCTCCCGCCGTGCCTGGGTCTCGGTGTGGTAGCCGACGGCGACGTAGGGGAACCGGGGGTCCTGGTCCTCGTGCCAGATCCGGAAGGAGACGGCGTAGATCTCGGGTCGCAGAGCTTCGGGAAACCCCTCCAGCGCCCGCTCGGCCCCGCGCCGGACGTGCTTGCGGAGAGTCTCGTGCATGGTCAGAAGCCCCAGGGGTCGGGATGCGGCGTGAGGGACCTGTCCTCGGACCAGACGAGCCGGGCCTCCAGCCGCTCCCCCAGCAGCCCGGCCAGCCGCTCTACGGCCCAGCCGTTCCAGTGGACGACACCCGGCGACTCGGGCACGCGGAAGGCCGGCAGCTCGGTGGGCAGGGCGTCCGGACGGAAGACGGTGATCTTCATCGGGCCACCGCCCTTCTTGGGCCTGGACGAGCGGCGCACGTCCACACAGTCGACGACCGCCTCGACGGCGTAGAGCAGATACGCCCCCTCCCCGGCCCCCTCGACCTCGACCGGCAGCATCCGCCCCGCCTTCCCCGGATCCTCCCCCAGCGACTCCGCGACCCGCCGGCTCAGCACGGGCGCACCCGTGTACCCGGACGGGAACTCGGACTCCGGCAGCTTGGGGTTGCCGTCCCACTCGGCCGTCACGGAGGCGGGCGGCTCCGCGGCGGAACCGATCAGCCAGCGGATGACCTGGGTGAGCGAGGGCCGAGGAGGAGGGTCCGGACGTCTTTGTAAGCGGGTTGCAGGCGGTACACGGAGGACTTCAGCGCGCCGGGGCCACGGCGCCCCGCATCGGCGTCCGCACCCCTCACAGCCACTCTCCTCCGTCGTCCTCCATGGCACCGCCATACTCACGCACCAGCACGACCAGCCGCACCGGCGCCTCGGTGTCGTCGTGCCTCACCCCGGCCAGCAGAACCTTGTCCGAGATCCTCCACGCGGTGTGGTCGATGTAGTCCACACCGCCGGTCAGGTCCTCCTCGACGGTCTCCAGCCGGGCGCCGAGCTCCCCGGACTCCAACTGGGCGGCCACGCGCGGAAGTTCGGCGGAAGCGGCATCGTAGAGGTCGTCGATGTACGTGTCCGGGTCCGGCCACTCCTCCTCGACCTCCCGGTACCAGAGGGTGAACTCCACCTCCACGGACGGCCCGTCCCCCTGGATCCACGCGTGCGCGCCGTCCCGCCGCCAGGTCGTCGCCCAGTCCTTCGCCGGATTCCTGCGCTCGCCTTGCCAGCCAGCGGCGTGGAGAACGGCGGCCGCGGCCGGGCCGGTGAGGCGGCCGAGCTCGGACAGCCGAGCCGCCTCCTCGCTCACGTCAGCCATGGCCCCGACTCACAAGCCCCAGGGGCGGGGGTGCGGGGTGGCCGCCGGATCCTGTGACCACAGCAGGCGACCGGTGACGTCGTCGCCCACGAGGTCGTGCAGGAGCTCCAGCATCCAGCCGTTCCAGCAGACCGCCACAGGAAACCCGGGCACCCGGAAGGCGGGCAGGGCGGCAGGGTAGGCATCGGGGCGGAAGACCATCTTCTGCATTTCTCCGGTGCTCTTCTTCGGATGCGAGGACCGGCGTGCGTCGACGCAGTCGACCAGGGGCTCCACGACGTAGAGGAGGTAGTCGTCCGACTCCGCCCCCTCGACGCGCACCGGCACCAGGTGGCCCGCCTTTTCCAGCTGGTCACCCAACCGGTCGGCGAGACGCCGGCTCAACATCGGCGCGCCCGGATAGTCGGAGGCGAACTCCGCTTTCGGCGCCTTGGGATCGCCGGTCCATGTCGCACCGAACGCGGTGGGCAGTTCGGCTCGCGCGCCCTGGATCTGCCAGCGCTTGAGGTCGATCAACGAGTCGTCCAGCCGGAGCGTCCGCAGATTCTTTTCGCTCGGCGTGATCCGGTAGGCGGCCAGAGGTGTGGAGGTGGTCATGGAAGTCATCCTTACGCCGTCCAGTACGCGGTGCTCGGCACCTGTGTGGTGACACCGGCCAGCTCGCCCTCGATCTCACGCCCGATCTGGCGCAGCTCGCGGCGCAGCACGGTACGAATGGCCCGGTCGCCGTAGCCCCTGGCCACCCTGTCCGCGACCAGGTTGTGCAGGTGAGCGTCGAGGCGGCCCAGGAACCGGTCGGTGTGGGTGAAGTTGTGGGGCCGGGGGTGACCGAGCGGAATGCCGTTCGCCGCGTCGTTGATGTCGACCTTGTACTTCGACAGCAGGGCCCGCATGCCGGGAGCGCCGGAGCGGTTGAAGCCCGACGGAACGATGTGGGCCGCCGCCTGTCCCGGGCCGACGATGCGCCCCTCCTTCGCCATGTTGTCCCTGAGGATCTTGGAGCACTGCTTCAGTCCCAGGTAGTCCCGCCACAGGAGCGGGTTCGTCACATACGCCCTGGGGTGGGGTCCTGCCTCCATGCCGAGCGGGTCGGGGCTGACGTACATCGCGGCGGCAGGGTCGTAGTGCCGGAAGTAGTTGTAGTGGAGGCCCGTCTCCGGGTCGTCGTACTGTCCCGGGAAGCGCAGTGGTGTCGCCGCCTCGGCCCGGGGGTCCGGCAGGCCGAGCCCCCAGAGCGTGGTGTCCGCCTGCCAGGCGGTCGCCCCGGTTTCGCCGATGAGCTCGGTGGGTGTGCCGACCAGGTCGGTGACCATGGCGAAGAAGCGTCGGTCGACCTCGTCCGGGGAGAGACCGGACCGTCCACGGCGCTCCGTCTGGGCCAGCGGAACCATGCCGTCCCGCTCCCAGGTGAGCGTGACCTCCTCGGCCGCGGCGTCGCCTGTGCCGTGCGTGGTCTGCTCCACCAGGTGGGGCCCGTCCCACACGAAGCGGGTCTCCTCCACCACGGTCGTGCCGTCCTGCGCCATCCTCCGCTTGGCGATCCGGCGGCCCAGCGCGTCGTACACATAGCTCCACTGGGAGCCGTCCGGCGTCGTGCAGGAGACGAGCCGGTCCTCCGCGTCCCAGGTGTAGCGCCAGATGTCCGGCTTGCGGGACAGCCTGGCCTTGCGTCGCAGTACGACTCTCCCGGCCGCGTCGTACTCGTAGTGCAGGGAGCCCGCGCGCAGGACACGGCTCCCTGCATAGGCCCGTTCGCCCCGGGCACCGGGCTCGGGCATGCGGTCCGGCCAGACGGCCTCGGTGATGTTGCCCATGGTGTCGTACGCGTACGTCTCGGACCGGTCCCCGGCACTCACGCCGGTCACCCGTCCCAGTGCGTCGAGGTCGAAGGACCGCCGTCGGCCGGTCTGGTCCTCCTGGGCGGTCAGGTTGCCGTCGGCCGCATAGACGTAGGAGCGGCCGAGCAGCGGACGGGCGGCTCCGGTGACGGTCAGGGACTGTCCGGCCAGACGGTTGCCCGTGTCCCAGCCGAGGGCGAGCGTCAGCCCCTCGCCGAGCCGACGCGTGATCTCCCGGCCCGCCGCGTCGTACGTCGAGGTCAGGACGCGCCCCGCCGCGGTGAGCGCGATCCGGTTCCCGGCGGCGTCGTAGGAGTACGTGGTCACCGCGCCCGTCGGTGTCACGCGGCGTACCGGACGGCCCAGGGCGTCGAACTCCGTGGCCAGCTCACGCCCGTCCACGGACTCACCGACGATGTTGCCGGCCGTGTCGTAGCGGAGTGCCAGGACCGCGTCCGGGCCTGCCGCACGTATCAGGCGGCCCGCCGCGTCGTGCGCGTAGACCGTCGTCCGGCCGTCGACGGACTTCTCGATCTGGTTGCCCACCACGTCGTAGGAGAACCGGACGCTCTGGCCCAAGGCGTTGGTGCGGGCGACGAGTTGTCCCGCCGCGTCGTACTGATAGGTGACGGCACGCCCGTCGAAGTCGGACTCCGAGACGAGGTTGCCCGCGGCGTCGTAGCAGTAGTCCCAGGTGAGCCCTTGCGGATTGGTGACCTGCACGAGCCGCAGCTCGGTGTCGTAGCGGAAGGTGTACCGGGTGCCGTCCGGGGTCGTGCGGCCGGTCAGCAGGTCGAACCCGCCGTACTCGAAACGTGTGGTCCTGCCCACCGCGTCGGTGTGGGCGACGCGGTTGCCCTCACCGTCGTGGTTCCACACCTCGGTAGCGCCGTCCCGTCCCGTCCTTGCGGCGAGCAACCCCTCGACGGTCCACGTCTGGCGGGTCGTCCGGCCCAATGGGTCGGTGATCTCGGAGGTGCGCCCGAACGCGTCGTAGCGCAGCCGGGTCCGCGCGCCCAGCGGGTCGGTCACGCAGACCGGCTGTCCCGCCGCGTTGTTCTCGAACCGGGTCACGCCGCCCAGCGCGTCGGTCATCGAGGACACGGCGCCCGTCAGGTCCCGGGTGAAGCGGGTGACGCGTCCGTCGGGCTCGATCAGGGCGACGCAGTTGGCCCGCTCGTCCCACTCCTGGCGCAGGACGCTGCCGTCGTACTCCGTCAGCTCCTCCGGCAGCCCCAGCTCGTTGTAGCGGGCCGTCGAGGAGGTCCCGTCGGGCAACCGGACGGCGGTGAGGCGACCGGACTCGTCCCAGTCCATGCTCAGGGTCCGCCCCAGGGCATCGGTCCGCGAGAGAAGCTGGTCGCGGCGGCTCCACTCCTGCTGAACGGTGTGGCCGAGCGGATTCGTCTCGGCGACGAGCTGGTAGGCGTCGTTGAACTGGTACCGCGTGATGTTGCCCGACGAGTCGGCGGCGAGCGTCAGATGCGCTTCCTCGTCGTAGGTGAACGTGTAGTCGAGCATGCCGTCCACACCGCGTACGGCGACGCAGCGGCCGGCGGTGTCGTACTCGTAGCGGTACCAGGCGCCGTTGCGGTCCTCCCAGCCGGTGATGCGATGGTCGGCGTCGTACGACAGCTTCAGGGGCAGGCCGGACGAATTGCGTATCTCGGTGAGGTCGCCGCGCGCGTCATAGCCGTAGCGGATCAGGGTCGGCCGGTCGGGGTGGTTGCGCAGAGAGAGTTCGGTGATCCTGCCGTCCTCGCACGACACCGTGACGCGGTAGCCGCCGTGGTGGACGACTTCGGCGGGCAGTCCGTCCTCGTACTCGACCGTGACCGTGTTGTGGTTGCGGTCGCTGATCTCATGGAGGGGCAGTTCCGCCGACACCCCGGCGGCCACCGGCCGGAAGGCGAGGGTGCGGCCGTTCTCGGGCTGGCTCACGGTGAACGTGCCGCCCGGCGCGCCGTCCCAGCTCAGCGGCCAGTGAGGTCCCTCCACCGGGAGCACGGCGACATCGGGTCCGGGGACCGGGTAGTGCAGGATCATCCCGTCGGCGGTCACGAGCCGCACACCGGTCGCGTCGAGCAGGAGGCGCTGATCGAGCGTGCTGATCCAACTGCGCCCGAACAGCCGACCGCCTCGGACGCCGGTGCGGTGACAGCGTTCCAGGACGAGGGGAAGAACGCCGTCGAGAGAGACGTCGGTCTCCTGCATGACCATCTGTCCAGTGGCCATGTCGACGGGATCACCGCAGGTGAACAGCTTCTTCATCTGCCGGCCGAGGGCTCTCGTACCCTTGCCCAGCCCCTTGGCCCCCAGCGCCATGCCTTTCAGGCCGGTCTTGCCGAACGCCTTCAGCCCCTTGGCGAGTCCGCCGAGGGTGGTCAGGCCCTTCATGCCGGGTATGCAGTCCAGCGCGGCGAACGCCACGTCCCACAAGGACGCTCTGCCCTGTGAGTATTTGTAGAGCGTGTCCGCGAGCACCACCAACGCCGCGATCAGCACGATCGCGCCGAGAATCGGCCCGCCGATGATCATCGCGACGATGCCGAGGACCGCGACGACGACCTTGCAGACGGCGACGATGTTGTCCCAGTTGTCGGTGAACCAGTCCCCGATCTCCTCCCACCACGACCGGTTCTGGATGCCCGCGTCCGACGCCTCGTCGATCTTCGACTTCGCCGTCCGCGCAGCCTCCTCACGCATCTTGCGCGCGTCCTCGGCCATCTTCTTCGCCGCGTCCAGCGCACTCTGCGCCGTGGAGACATCCGACTGCGCACTGGCCTGCGCAGCTTCGGCGTGCTGCACATCGCGCGTCGCCGCACGGACCTTCGCCTCGTCGGGCTTCTCGGTGGACTTGCTGCCGGTCGGGTCGTCCTTGTACTTGTCCGCCTCCTTCCCCGCCCGCGTCACCCACGAATCCGCCGACGACAGACGCGACTTGGCGGAAGAGAGGTCCGACCGTGCCTCACGGCCCTTCACCAACGCACGGTCCGCCAGCGCCTGCGCACGCTCCAGCTTCGGCCAGTAGTCGGCCAGCGCGTCCCCGCACAGCGAGTACGACTTCTCCAGCTTCTTCAGGTTCTTCGGGACATCGGCGAAGTCCTCCTTGAACACCTCCGCCGACTTACCCGCCCACTCCGCGAGGGTCGACTCCCCCGCCATCCCCTTCACCAGCCGCAACGCGTCCGAGACATCGTCCGCGAAGTCATGCAGAGACTTGGCCAGTTGGCGGACCCGCTGCGGATCCCCCGGCACCGGGTCCTTGTCCAGATCCAGGACATGCCAGTCCGTCGGCCGATGGCCCGCCATGCAGCAACCCCCGTCACCAGTGCATCAGCGTCAACGTTCGTATGCGGGTGTGAATTTACTGCACCCCGCTGCTCGCACAAGAGCCTGTACAGCCGCCCGCGCACCCGGTTTGATCACATCATGCGAAGATCCACCCCCTGGACGCGCCGCTGGGGCGCGGCCGCTCTGGTGTCCGCGGCCGTGGCCGTGCTGCTCCCACTGCTGCGCTACGGCGCGCCGGTCCCGCGCTGGGACGTGATGGCCGCGCTGGCCGGGGCGCTGGTGTGCGGGCTCGGGTGGGTGGTGGCGACGGGACGGGCTCCGCTGCTCGGGGCGGCGCGGCAGGGGGACGGTGGGCCGGTGCCGGGGGTGATTCCGCGGATGCCGGTGTCCTCGTTCGGGCGTGGGACGGCACTGGCCCTCGCGGCGTACGCCCTGGTCGCGGCGCAGTTGCTCGCCTGGCAGCCGGACGGCGGGCAGGGGCGTACGCTCGCGGCGATCCAGGACGCGGGGGCGCGGGTGTCGCACGCCCGGATCACCGCGGTGACGGCCGAGGAGAGGACCCACGTCGGGGTCTCCGGGCAGAAGTTCGGGGCGTACCACTACGCCTCGTTCACCGTCGAGCTGCCGGACGGCACCCGCCTCGCCGTGGACCGCGGCATCGTCGCGGGGACGCCCTACGCCTACGACGAGGTGGACGTGCTGCATGTCCCGGGCCGGCCGGAGCTGGGCGGGTGGGTGGACGACAGCACCGACATCACGGCGTACGCGCAGACCTGGCGGCCGCCGCTCGCCTTCGCGCCGTACTTTCTCGTCGTCGTCGCGGGTCTGCTCTTCCTGAGCGCTTCCGACCGCTCCCGGCTGACGGGCCGCGGTGCCCGGCGGCTGCTGCGCGAGGACGCGGCGCAGGGGCGTGTGTACGCGGTGGCGGTGCGCCGGCTGACGGCGGTGCGCGGTGAGCACCGGACGGTCGGTTCCCGGCCGGGCAGCATCAAGGTCGAGGTCAGGGTGTCCCTGGAGGCCGACACCGAGTCGGGCTCGCTGCGCCTGTTCGTGCCGAGCGAGGAGATCGCGCCTCTGGCGAAGGAGTTCGGCGGCGTCGGGGGCCGGCTGCTGTTCGCCCGGCGCTGGGAGCTGACGGACGAGAAGCACTCGGTGCCGGGTGTGTACGTCGCCCCGGACGGCCGTGTGTGCCACTTCGACGCCCTCCGCGCGGACGTCCGCTCCCTCACGGCCGGACGCGGGGCCCTGGTCGGCACGGACCGGTCCGTCACCGCCCGCCCCTGGGAAGGCGCCTGTACGACGACGCCCTGGGCCCGCCTCGCCGTCGTCGGCGCCTATGCCGCGGCGGCCGCCTGCGCTCTGCCGGTGCTGACGGGTGGCGCCTCGCATCTGACGGGCTATCTGCCGGTGGCGGCGCTGGCGGTGGCGGCCGTGCTCGCGCTGTTCCTCGGCAGGACCACACGGAGCGGCCCGGTCTGGCACCGCCGTACGACCAGCGACTCCCGGGTCAGAGGCGCTCAGGCCCGCTGACGCAGCCGTGTGAACGACGCGTCCAGGCCCCGCTTCATCACCCGCGCCACCGGCCGCTCCACGAACCGGTGCACCAGCCAGCTCAGCACCAGGAACCCGGCGGTCACCAGCGCGATCAGCAGCCGGGGGTCCATCGTGTCGCGCAGCCGGTTGATGACCGCCGTACCGGCGACGTAGTGCAGGAGATACAGCGGGTACGTCAGACAGCCCGCGGTCGCCAGCCACCGCCACTGGAAGCGGTCGGCCCGGCCGAGCGCGACGGCGACCATGACCAGCAGGAACGTGGTGTAGATCAGCAGTGCGCCACGCCAGCTGGAGACGCCCTCGTACACCACGCGCTGCGCCAGCTCGTGCTGCGCCATCAGCCAGGACATGCCGAGGATGCCCCACAGCAGCAGGTCCTGGCCGAAGCGGTGCATGAGGTAGAGGGCGAGGCCGGCGATGAAGTACCAGGCGCCGTCGGGCTGGGCGAACAGCGTGAGCAGCGGCAGCTCGGCGACGGGGGCGAGCATCGCGGCCGCGCCCCAGACGCAGCAGAAGACGACGACCCTGCGGTACGTCAGCCCCATGGCGACGACGACCAGGAAGAGCAGGTAGAACCGCAGCTCCGACCAGAGGGTCCAGTAGACGGCGTCGACGTGCGGGACGCGCGAACCGGTCTGCAGCATGGTGAGGTTGAGCAGCACGTCCCGCGCGGGGAGCCGCTCCCAGACCCCGGGGAGGGCGACGACCACCCCGGTGGTGAACAGCACCGCGAACCAGTACGCCGGGTACAGCCGGATCACCCGGGAGACGAAGAACTGCCGCGGCGTACGGCCCCAGCAGGACATGCAGATCACGAAGCCGCTGATCACGAAGAAGATCTCGACGCCGATCCAGCCGAAGGACGCGACCCGGAACACGGTCGGCATGATGTCCTGCACCGGCCGGTCCCAGATGGCGTTGCCGGGCTGGTCGGCGCGCTTGGTGCCGGCGAAGTGGTGCATCACCACCAGCAGGGCCGCGGCGAGCCGGATGCCGTCGACCAGGTACAGCCGAGGGCGCTTGCGCAGGGCGCCGGGCGCTTCGGGCGTGCCGGCCGGCGGGGTCGGGGCGGGCCGCTCGGCGACGGCGACACCGTGCGTGGCTATCGACGATCTGAGCACACCCGCACGCTACGCGGGCACCTTCCACCCCTTGCGGGCACAAGGGGCCATTTCACCCACCTGCTCGGCGTTGTTGACCCACTTCTCGCCCCTGAGCCGCCCAGCGTTCCCGAAGACTTCACCACCCGCCGCAGGGCAAAGCGAAGGGGCCCGCACGACCGAAGTCGTGCGGGCCCCTCCTGGAGCTCGTTGGAGCTACCGGGTCAACCGACCCTCAAGCAAGCGGAGAGCTTACTTCAGGATCTTGGTGACCTGGCCGGCGCCCACGGTCCGGCCACCCTCACGGATGGCGAACTTCAGGCCCTCCTCCATGGCGATGGGCTGGATCAGCTCAACGCGCATGTCGGTGTTGTCGCCCGGCATGACCATCTCGGTGCCCTCGGGGAGGTGCACGACGCCGGTCACGTCCGTGGTACGGAAGTAGAACTGCGGGCGGTAGTTGTTGAAGAACGGCGTGTGGCGGCCACCCTCGTCCTTGGACAGGATGTACGCCGTGGCCTCGAACTCCGTGTGCGGGGTGACCGAGCCGGGCTTGATGATGACCTGGCCGCGCTCGACGTCCTCGCGCTTGATGCCACGGAGCAGCAGACCGACGTTCTCACCGGCCTGGCCCTCGTCGAGCAGCTTGCGGAACATCTCGATGCCGGTGACCGTGGTGGTGGTCTTCTCGGTCTTGATGCCGATGATGTCGACGGTCTCGTTGACCTTGAGGACACCACGCTCGATACGGCCGGTGACGACCGTACCGCGACCGGTGATCGTGAAGACGTCCTCGATCGGCATCAGGAACGGCTTGTCGACGTCACGCTCGGGCTCCGGGATGGACTCGTCGACGGCCTTCATCAGGTCGAGGACGGACTGCGTCCACTCGGCGTCGCCCTCGAGCGCCTTCAGCGCCGAGACCTTGACGACCGGCAGGTCGTCGCCCGGGAACTCGTACTCGGAGAGGAGCTCACGCACCTCGAGCTCGACGAGCTCCAGGATCTCCTCGTCGTCCACCATGTCGGCCTTGTTCAGGGCGACGACGATGTACGGCACGCCGACCTGGCGGGCCAGGAGCACGTGCTCCTTGGTCTGCGGCATCGGACCGTCGGTCGCGGCGACCACGAGGATCGCGCCGTCCATCTGGGCGGCACCGGTGATCATGTTCTTGATGTAGTCCGCGTGACCGGGGCAGTCGACGTGGGCGTAGTGACGCGCCTCGGTCTGGTACTCGACGTGCGCGATGGAGATGGTGATACCGCGCTGGCGCTCCTCGGGCGCCTTGTCGATGTTGTCGAACGGGGTGGCCTCGTTCAGCTCCGGGTACGCGTCGTGCAGCACCTTGGTAATGGCGGCCGTGAGGGTCGTCTTACCGTGGTCGATGTGACCGATGGTGCCGATGTTGACGTGCGGCTTAGTCCGCTCGAACTTCGCCTTCGCCACTGGGGTCCTCCTGGGAGTGGTTCTGGTACGCCTTACTTCATCGGCGCCAGGTGATCTTTGCTGTTAAGTCCCGGAACCCGGGGCAAACACCCACGATCGTGTGCGTTTGCCCCGTGAGGCTCCGGAGTCAAGCCTACGGCGTGAGAACGCGGTGCGTTACTCGCCCTTGGCCTTCGCGATGATCTCCTCGGCGACGTTCCGCGGAACCTCGGCGTAGGAGTCGAACTGCATGGAGTAGCTGGCGCGGCCGGACGTCTTGCTGCGCAGGTCGCCGACGTAGCCGAACATCTCCGAGAGGGGCACGAGACCCTTCACGACGCGGGCACCGGCCCGCTCCTCCATGGCCTGGATCTGGCCACGGCGGGAGTTGATGTCACCGATGACCTCACCCATGTAGTCCTCGGGCGTGGTGACCTCGACGGCCATCATCGGCTCGAGCAGCACGGGGCTGGCCTTGCGCGCGGCCTCCTTGAAGGCCTGCGAACCGGCGATCTTGAACGCGAGCTCGGAGGAGTCGACCTCGTGGTAGCCACCGTCGATGAGCGTGACGCGGACGCCCGTCATCTCGTAGCCGGCCAGGATGCCGAACTGCATGGCCTCCTGAGCACCGGCGTCCACCGAAGGGATGTACTCCTTCGGGATACGGCCACCGGTCACCTTGTTCACGAACTCGTACGAGGCGTCGCCGCCCTCGATCGGCTCGATCGCGATCTGCACCTTGGCGAACTGACCGGTACCACCGGTCTGCTTCTTGTGGGTGTAGTCCACGCGCTCGACGGCCTTGCGGATCGTCTCGCGGTACGCGACCTGCGGCTTGCCGACGTTGGCCTCGACCTTGAACTCACGGCGCATACGGTCGACCAGCACCTCGAGGTGCAGCTCGCCCATACCACCGATGATGGTCTGGCCGGTCTCCTCGTCCGAGTGGACCTGGAAGGAGGGGTCCTCCTCCGCGAGACGCTGGATGGCGACACCCAGCTTCTCCTGGTCACCCTTGGACTTGGGCTCGATGGCGACCTGGATGACCGGCGCCGGGAAGTCCATGGACTCCAGGATCACCGGCTGCTTGTCGTCGCACAGCGTCTCACCGGTCGTGGTCTGCTTCAGACCCATGACGGCGATGATGTCGCCGGCGCCCACCGAGTCGATCTCCTCACGCTTGTTCGCGTGCATGCGGTAGATCTTGCCGATGCGCTCCTTCTTGCCCTTGACGGAGTTCAGCACGGCCGTGCCGGACTCCAGGCGGCCCGAGTAGACCCGGACGAAGGTGAGCTTGCCGAGGTGCGGGTCGCTCATGATCTTGAACGCCAGCGCGGACAGCGGCTCGTCGTCGGACGGCTTGCGCTTGACGACCTCCTCCGGGTCGCTCACGCCGTGGCCCTCGATGGCCTCGACGTCGAGCGGGGTGGGGAGGTAGCGCACGACCGCGTCGAGCAGGGGCTGGACGCCCTTGTTCTTGAACGCGGTGCCGCAGAACACGGGGGTGACCGTCGTGCCCTGGGACTTGCCGGACGCGATGGTGATGCGACGGATCGCGGCGTACAGCTGCTCCTCGGAAGGCTCCTCGCCCTCCAGGTACAGCTCCATGATCTCTTCGTCGTTCTCGGCCACGGCCTCGATGAGCTTGCCGCGGTACTCCTCGGCAGCCTCGGTGTGCGTGTCCGGGATGTCGACGACGTCGTACATCTCGCCCTTGGCGGCCTCGGCGGACCAGACGAGCGCCTTCATGGTGACGAGGTCGACGACACCCTTGAAGTCGGCCTCGGCGCCGATCGGCAGCTGCATGACGAGCGGCTGGGCGCCCAGGCGGTCCGAGATCATGTCCACGCAGCGGTGGAACTCGGCGCCGGTACGGTCCAGCTTGTTGACGAAGCAGATACGCGGAACGCCGTAACGGTCGGCCTGACGCCACACCGTCTCGGACTGCGGCTCCACGCCGGCAACGCCGTCGAACACCGTCACGGCGCCGTCGAGGACGCGGAGCGAACGCTCCACCTCGACGGTGAAGTCGACGTGACCCGGGGTGTCGATGATGTTGATGGTGTGGTCGACGCCCTCAAGCGGCCAGTGACAGGTGGTGGCAGCAGAGGTGATCGTGATGCCACGCTCCTGCTCCTGCTCCATCCAGTCCATGGTGGCGGCGCCGTCGTGGACCTCACCGATCTTGTACGAAACGCCGGTGTAGAACAGGATCCGCTCGGTGGTGGTCGTCTTGCCCGCGTCGATGTGGGCCATGATCCCGATGTTGCGGACCCTGGCCAGGTCAAGCGAAGTGGTAGCCATAAGGCTTCAGTCTTCTCTCGGTCTCGATGGGGTCTGCGACTACCAGCGGTAGTGCGCGAAGGCCTTGTTGGACTCGGCCATCTTGTGCGTGTCCTCGCGCTTCTTCACAGCGGCACCGAGGCCGTTGGAGGCGTCGAGAAGTTCGTTGAGCAGACGCTCGGTCATGGTCTTCTCGCGGCGGGCGCGGGAGTAACCGACCAGCCAGCGCAACGCGAGCGTGTTGGCACGACCGGGCTTGACCTCGATCGGAACCTGGTACGTCGCACCACCGACACGGCGGGACTTGACCTCGAGGGTCGGCTTGATGTTCTCCAGAGCGCGCTTCAGCGTGATGATCGGGTCGTTGCCCGTCTTCTCACGCAGGCCCTCCATGGCGCCGTAGACGATGCGCTCGGCGGTGGAGCGCTTGCCGTTCAGCAGCACCTTGTTGATGAGCGAGGTGACAAGAGGAGAACCGTAGACCGGGTCGATGATGACCGGGCGCTTCGGGGCGGGGCCCTTACGAGGCATTCTTACTTCTCCTTCTTGGCGCCGTAGCGGCTGCGGGCCTGCTTGCGGTTCTTGACACCCTGGGTGTCGAGCGAACCGCGGATGATCTTGTAGCGAACACCCGGCAGGTCCTTCACACGGCCGCCGCGCACGAGCACGATGGAGTGCTCCTGCAGGTTGTGTCCCTCACCCGGAATGTAAGCGGTGACCTCGATCCCGCTGGTCAGACGCACACGCGCGACCTTACGCAGGGCCGAGTTCGGCTTCTTCGGGGTGGTCGTGAACACACGCGTGCAGACGCCACGACGCTGAGGGGAACCCTCGAGTGCGGGCGTCTTGTTCTTCTCGACCTTGTCCTGCCGGCCCTTGCGGACCAGCTGCTGGATCGTAGGCACTACTTCTCCGGTTTCTGTGTGCCGAATGGTGAAGCTAACCTGGAACGTCGCCGACCCACGCGGTCGGGTGTGTCGAATCCCGCGAACCCCCGCCGCAAGGCGAGAAGGGCGCAGATTACGGTGGCCGCGCTCGGCCCGTATGCGGTCGAAGGCACGCACGAGGGCCAGGGCACACCCCAGGCACAAGGTCTGAGCGTACCTACCGCATTCGCTGCGGTCAAAACAAATGGAACCGGGCCCGACCTGCCCGACTTGCCGCCTGTGTCCGCGCCCGCCGGAACCGGGCGCCGGCCGGGGCTCAGACCAGGGCGACCGCCAGCACGAGCAGCAGGATCAGGCCCGCCGCCCACGCGGCCGTGGCCAGCCAGCCCAGGACCAGACCGGCCAGCGCGAGTCCGTCGCCGCCCTCCCCGCTGCGGCGGATCTCGGTGCGCGCCGCGTGGCCGAGAACGATCGCCGGGATGCCGGTGAGACCGCCGGTGAAGAACACCAGGCCGCCGCAGATCGCCGCCCCGATCGCCTTCTCGTTGGTCTTCGGCCGGCCCATCGGCATGAAGGTCACCGGCACGCTCGCCGGCTGCGGCATCGGCCCCTGCGGCAGATCCGCCACCAGCAGCGCCAGCTCGCCCACGGTACGGGCCCCGTACGCCCGCTCCACCCGCTTCTCGAACTCGGACCGCTCCAGCCGCCCCTCCCCGTAACCGGCCCTCAGGACGTCGACCGCGCGCTCGCGGTCGGCGTTGGAGGCGAGCAGGGACGGGGCGTTCTGCCCGGTCCACGGCTGCCATGCGGGGTACGACACCGAAGAGCACCTCCCGAGACTGTGCGACACCATCATGCGCCGAAGCGCACGATCGGCACAGTCCCGAGTGGAGTGGCCCTGCGTGCGAGGGGGGTCCGGGGCGAACAGACTGTGGCCATGTCCACGTCGCAGACGCCGCCGGCCCCTCCCGAGCCGCCTCCGCCGCGCTCGCCCGCCGCAGCGTTCCTGGAGAAGGCGGCGATCGTGGCGGCGCCGAGCACCGTGACCTTCGGCCTGCTCTACTACTTCGGCAGCCTGTACCTCAAGTCGTACTACTCCGCCCTCGGCGTGCTGCCGGAGGACCTCGGCTTCTCCATCCAGGGCGTCGTCGCCAACAGCACGAGCGCGGTGTTCCTGCCGCTGTGCGGGCTGCTGGCCGCGGGGCTGATCGTGTTCCTCGGGCTCGGCTGGCTGGGGCGGGTCCTGGCCGGACCGGAGCACGCGGTGCGGCGCCGTGCGGCCGTCGTCTGGCTGCTCGGGCTCGGCATCGCCCTGATCCTGGTGGGCCTGCCCGCCTTCTTCTCGGATCTCGCCGCCGTCTTCCCGGTCGGCTGGCCCCGCCGCTACCTGCCGGGCCTGCTGGCGGCCCTGGGGTCCATCCTCGCCGTCTTCGCCGTCCATCTGCGCCTGAGCGAGGGCACCGGCACCCGCGTCCGGGAGGCCGCGGCCGGCGAGCGGATGTGGCTGGCGGGCGGCACCCTGCTCATCGGCCTGCTGACGGTCAGCCTCTTCTACGCCATGGCGCAGTACGTCGCCGACGTCGGCCGCGGTGACGCCGTGCTGGACGCCGAGGAGGGCTATCGGGGCACGCCGTTCGTGGTGGTGCACTCGAAGGTGCCGCTGGACCACAGCGCGAAGAGCATCGTGTTCAAGGACCACGGCCGCCGCAGCGAGCCGTACCGGTACGAGTACCGGGGCTTCCGCATCCTCGCCAAGGCGCCGGCCCGCTTCTACCTCGTCTCCTACGCCTCACGCTACGAGGACCGCCATGTGGTGGTGCTGCCCGACGACGGCACCACCTGGCTGGAGATCCGCGGCGCCTGACGGCCTACTCGGGGACCAGTTCGTCCGCGTCCTCCTCCGGGGAGGGGGGCGTGTCCTCGGGCGGCACCTCCTCCTCGCCCTCGGACGGTGTCGTGGGCGGGGCGACGCTGGTGGGCGGGGTCGAGGTCGGGCCCTCGTCGGCGACCGCCTCGCCGGAGATGGGGGCGGTGAGGGTGGCGCCGTTGGACAGCGAGACCGTCATGATCCCGGAGTACGGCCCCGGCTCCGTCGGCGTGTACTCGAAGACCACCGTGCAGTCGTCCGACTCGCCCACGCAGGTGTTGCTGGGCGGGACCGACTGTCCCTCGATCTCGATGTACACGCCGTTGACCGTGTTGAGCGGCTTCGACAGATTCGCACTCGGGGCTTCGACCGAGGCCGTCCCCGTCGTCTGCTCGCCCACCTTCGTCCTCGGCAGCTTGAGCGGCGACGCCCGGGGCTTCTCGGTGTCACTGCCCGGGAAGATCGTGCCCTCCCCCTCCTGCCCGCCACCCGCGTCAGAAGGGGTCGCCGTGGACGTGTCCTCGGACGGCGCCCACTCGGACTCCTCGTCGGACCCCGCGCTCGACGAAGACCGAGCGGACGGCTCCTCGACGGTCTCACCGCCGCCTCCCCCACCGCCCCCGCACCCCGCCGTCCCCGCCAGTACCGCCAGCGCCGCTGCCACGGCGAGTCTCCGGGCCATCGCTGACCTCATGACGTCAGCACCTCCGCTCCGTGTCGGCCGGGCTCACAAGGTCGCACGGGGGCACGCGGAGACAGCCGCGGACACGGCCCCGTCACTCGAACGCCTGGCCCGAACACGCCGAAGGGCGGCCACCCCGTAGGGTGACCGCCCTTCAGATCAAGCGGACGCTCGCGTCTTACTGGTTGTACGGACCGTAGTCGTAGTCCTCCAGCGGGACGGCCTGGCCGGAGCCGGTGCCGAACGGCGAGTAGTCGATGTCGTCGTAGCCGACGGCCGAGTACATCGCGGCCTTGGCCTCCTCGGTCGGCTCCACCCGGATGTTGCGGTAGCGGGACAGACCCGTACCGGCCGGGATGAGCTTACCGATGATGACGTTCTCCTTGAGGCCGATGAGCGAGTCGGACTTGGCGTTGATCGCCGCGTCCGTGAGGACTCGCGTCGTCTCCTGGAAGGACGCCGCCGACAGCCAGGACTCCGTGGCCAGCGAGGCCTTGGTGATACCCATGAGCTGCGGACGACCGGAGGCCGGGTGACCGCCCTCCTGGACCACACGACGGTTCTCGGTCTCGAACTTCGAGCGCTCGACCAGCTCACCGGGCAGCAGCTCGGCGTCGCCGGACTCGATGATCGTCACGCGGCGCAGCATCTGCCGAATGATGATCTCGATGTGCTTGTCGTGGATCGACACACCCTGCGAGTTGTAGACCTTCTGGACCTCGCCGACCAGGTGGACCTGGACGGCACGCTGGCCCAGGATGCGCAGCACGTCGTGCGGGTTGGTGGCACCCACGGTGAGCTTCTGGCCCACCTCGACGTGCTCGCCCTCGCTGACCAGGAGTCGGGCGCGCTTCGAGATCGGGTACGCCGTCTCGTCGCTGCCGTCGTCCGGCGTGATGACGATCTTCTTGGTCTTCTCGGTCTCCTCGATCCGCACGCGGCCGGAGGCCTCGGAGATCGGGGCGACACCCTTCGGGGTACGGGCCTCGAAGAGCTCGACGACACGCGGCAGACCCTGGGTGATGTCGTCACCGGCCACACCACCGGTGTGGAAGGTACGCATCGTCAGCTGGGTACCGGGCTCACCGATGGACTGGGCGGCGATGATGCCGACCGCCTCACCGATGTCGACCAGCTTGCCGGTGGCCAGCGAGCGGCCGTAGCACATGGCGCAGGTGCCGACGGCGGACTCACAGGTCAGGACCGAGCGGGTCTTGACCTCGGCGACGCCGTTGGCGATGAGCTCGTCGATGAGCACGTCGCCCAGGTCGGTGCCGGCCGGGGCCAGGACCTTGCCGTCCACGACGATGTCCTCGGCGAGGCAGCGCGCGTACACGGAGGTCTCGACGTCCTCGGCCTTGACCAGGGTGCCGTCCTCGACCGAGGCGATCTGCAGCCGCAGACCACGCTCGGTGCCGCAGTCCTCCTCGCGGATGATGACGTCCTGGGAGACGTCGACCAGACGACGGGTGAGGTAACCCGAGTCGGCGGTACGCAGAGCGGTGTCCGCCAGACCCTTACGGGCACCGTGCGTGGAGATGAAGTACTCCAGCACGGACAGGCCCTCACGGAAGGACGCCTTGATGGGACGCGGGATGGTCTCGTTCTTCGCGTTCGACACCAGACCACGCATACCGGCGATCTGCCGCATCTGCATCATGTTTCCTCGGGCACCCGAGTCAACCATCATGAAGATGGGGTTCGTCTTGGGGAAGTTCTCGTTCATCGCCTCGGCGACCTCGTTGGTCGCCTTGGTCCAGATCGCGATGAGCTCCTGCGTGCGCTCGTCCTTGGTGATCAGACCGCGCTCGTACTGCTTCTGGACCTTCTCGTCCTGCGCCTCGTACCCGCGGACGATCTCCTTCTTCGCCTCAGGGACGACGACGTCGGAGATGGCGACGGTGACGCCGGAACGGGTGGCCCAGAAGAAGCCGGCCGCCTTCAGGTTGTCGAGCGTCGCCGCCACGATGACCTTCGGGTAGCGCTCGGCCAGGTCGTTGACGATCTGGGAGAGCTGCTTCTTGCCGACCTCGTAGTCGACGAACGGGTAGTCCTCGGGCAGCAGCTCGTTGAAGAGCGCGCGGCCCAGCGTGGTGCGCAGCGTGAAGCTGTCACCCTGCTGCCACTCCGGCTCGCCCTCCTCGCGCGCCGGGGGCTCCCAGCCACGCGGCGGGATGGTGCCCACCGGGAAGCGGATGTCCACGCGCGCCTGGAGCGAGAGCTCACGGGCGTCGAACGCCATGATCGCCTCGGCGACCGACGAGAACGAACGGTCCTCGCCCTTGACGTTGCGGCCCTCGCCGTCGGTGGTGAGGAAGAACAGACCGAGGACCATGTCCTGGGTCGGCATCGTCACCGGACGGCCGTCGGCGGGCTTGAGGATGTTGTTCGAGGACAGCATCAGGATGCGGGCCTCGGCCTGCGCCTCCGCGGACAGCGGCAGGTGCACGGCCATCTGGTCACCGTCGAAGTCCGCGTTGAACGCGGTGCAGACGAGCGGGTGGATCTGGATGGCCTTGCCCTCGACCAGCTGCGGCTCGAAGGCCTGGATGCCGAGGCGGTGCAGGGTGGGAGCACGGTTCAGCAGAACCGGATGCTCGGCGATGACCTCTTCGAGGACGTCGTACACGACCGTGCGGCCGCGCTCCACCATGCGCTTGGCGCTCTTGATGTTCTGCGCGTGGTTCAGGTCGACCAGGCGCTTCATCACGAACGGCTTGAAGAGCTCCAGCGCCATGGCCTTGGGCAGACCGCACTGGTGCAGCTTGAGCTGCGGGCCGACGACGATGACGGAACGCGCCGAGTAGTCGACTCGCTTACCGAGCAGGTTCTGACGGAATCGACCCTGCTTGCCCTTCAGCATGTCGCTGAGGGACTTCAGCGGGCGGTTACCGGGACCGGTGACCGGGCGACCACGACGACCGTTGTCGAAGAGGGCGTCAACAGCCTCCTGAAGCATGCGCTTCTCGTTGTTGACGATGATCTCCGGAGCGCCCAGGTCGAGCAGGCGCTTCAGACGGTTGTTGCGGTTGATCACACGGCGGTACAGGTCGTTCAGGTCGGAGGTCGCGAAGCGGCCACCGTCCAGCTGCACCATCGGACGCAGGTCCGGCGGGATGACCGGCACGCAGTCGAGCACCATGCCCTTGGGGCTGTTGGACGTCTGCAGGAACGCGGAGACGACCTTCAGGCGCTTGAGCGCACGGGTCTTCTTCTGGCCCTTGCCGGTGCGGATGATCTCGCGGAGCTTCTCGGCCTCCTCGTCGAGGTCGAAGGACTCCAGGCGCTTCTGCAGCGCCGCGGCACCCATCGAACCGTCGAAGTACGTGCCGAAGCGGTCACGCAGCTCACGGTAGAGGAGCTCGTCGCCCTCCAGGTCCTGGACCTTGAGGGTCTTGAAGCGGTTCCACACCTCGTCGAGGCGGTCGATCTCGCGCTGCGCACGGTCACGCAGCTGCTTCATCTCACGCTCGGCGCCCTCGCGCACCTTGCGGCGCACGTCGGCCTTGGCGCCCTCGGCCTCGAGCTCGGCCAGGTCGGTCTCGAGCTTCTTGGCGCGGGCCTCCAGGTCGGCGTCGCGGCGCTGCTCGATCTGCTGACGCTCGACGGAGACGTGAGCCTCCAGCGAGGGCAGGTCGCGGGTGCGGCGCTCCTCGTCGACGAAGGTGATCATGTACGCCGCGAAGTAGATGACCTTCTCCAGGTCCTTCGGGGCGAGGTCGAGCAGGTAGCCCAGGCGCGACGGGACACCCTTGAAGTACCAGATGTGCGTGACCGGGGCGGCCAGCTCGATGTGGCCCATCCGCTCACGGCGCACCTTGGCGCGCGTGACCTCGACGCCACAGCGCTCACAGATGATGCCCTTGAAGCGGACGCGCTTGTACTTGCCGCAGTAGCACTCCCAGTCCCGGGTCGGACCGAAGATCTTCTCGCAGAAGAGTCCGTCCTTTTCGGGCTTGAGCGTGCGGTAGTTGATGGTCTCCGGCTTCTTGACCTCGCCGTGGCTCCACTGACGGATGTCGTCAGCGGTAGCCAGACCGATCCGGAGCTCGTCGAAGAAGTTGACGTCGAGCACTATGCGTCAATCCCTCTCAGGGTTGTAAGTCTTGGGGTCTGAAACGGGGGTCCTGGGGCCGGCCGGGGGACCATCACTGGTCCCCCCGCCGGACTCCCGTCAGACCTCTTCGACGCTGCTCGGCTCGCGCCGGGACAGGTCGATGCCGAGCTCCTCCGCAGCGCGGAAGACGTCCTCGTCGGTGTCGCGCATCTCGATGGACATACCGTCGCTGGACAGCACCTCCACGTTCAGGCAGAGCGACTGCATCTCCTTGATGAGCACCTTGAAGGACTCGGGGATGCCGGGCTCGGGGATGTTCTCGCCCTTGACGATGGCCTCGTAGACCTTCACGCGGCCGGTGACGTCGTCGGACTTGATGGTCAGCAGCTCCTGGAGGGCGTACGCGGCGCCGTAGGCCTCGAGGGCCCACACCTCCATCTCGCCGAAGCGCTGGCCACCGAACTGCGCCTTACCACCCAGCGGCTGCTGGGTGATCATCGAGTACGGGCCGGTCGAACGGGCGTGCAGCTTGTCGTCGACCAGGTGGTGCAGCTTGAGGATGTACATGTAGCCGACCGAGATCGGGTCCGGGAACGGCTCACCGCTACGGCCGTCGTACAGCCGCGCCTTACCGGTCGGGAGCACCATGCGCTCGCCGTCGCGGTTCGGGACGGTGTGCTGCAGCAGACCCGCGAGCTCGTCCTCACGCGCACCGTCGAAGACCGGGGTGGCGACGTTGGTGCCGGGCTCGACGCGGTCGGCGCCGATCGCCTGGAGGCGCTGCGCCCACTCGTCGGCCAGGCCGGAGACGTCCCAGCCGCGGCTGGCGAGCCAGCCGAGGTGGATCTCCAGGACCTGTCCCGGGTTCATTCGGGACGGCACACCCAGCGGGTTGAGGATGATGTCGACCGGGGTGCCGTCCTCCAGGAACGGCATGTCCTCGATCGGCAGGATCTTGGAGATGACGCCCTTGTTGCCGTGACGGCCGGCGAGCTTGTCACCGTCGGTGATCTTGCGCTTCTGCGCGACGTAGACGCGCACCAGCTGGTTCACACCGGGGGGAAGCTCGTCGCCCTCCTCGCGGTCGAAGACGCGCACACCGATGACCTTGCCGGTCTCGCCGTGCGGCACCTTCAGCGAGGTGTCACGGACCTCACGGGCCTTCTCACCGAAGATCGCGCGCAGCAGGCGCTCCTCCGGCGTCAGCTCGGTCTCACCCTTCGGGGTGACCTTGCCGACGAGGATGTCACCGGCGATGACCTCGGCACCGATACGGATGATGCCGCGCTCGTCGAGGTCGGCGAGGACCTCCTCGGAGACGTTCGGGATGTCCCGGGTGATCTCCTCGGGGCCGAGCTTGGTGTCACGGGCGTCGACCTCGTGCTCCTCGATGTGGATCGAGGAGAGGACGTCGTCCTGCACGAGGCGCTGCGACAGGATGATCGCGTCCTCGTAGTTGTGACCCTCCCACGGCATGAACGCCACGAGCAGGTTCTTGCCCAGCGCCATCTCGCCGTTCTCGGTGGCGGGACCGTCGGCGAGGACCTGGCCCTCGACGACGCGGTCGCCCTCGGCGACGACGACCTTCTGGTTGACCGAGGTGCCCTGGTTGGAGCGGGCGAACTTGGCCAGGCGGTACGTGATGTACGTGCCGTCGTCGTTGGCGGTGGTGATGTAGTCCGCGGAGACCTCCTGGACCACACCGGCCTTCTCGGCCTTGACGACGTCACCGGCGTCGACGGCGGAGCGGTACTCCATGCCGGTGCCGACGAGCGGGGCCTCCGCCTTGATGAGCGGAACGGCCTGGCGCATCATGTTCGCGCCCATGAGGGCACGGTTGGCGTCGTCGTGCTCGAGGAACGGGATCATGGCGGTCGCGACCGACACCATCTGGCGCGGCGAGACGTCCATGTAGTCCACGTCGTCACCGGCGACGTAGTCGACCTCGCCGCCACGACGGCGGACCAGGACGCGGTTCTCGGCGAAGCGCATGTCGTCGGTCAGGCCGGCGTTGGCCTGCGCGATAACGAAGCGGTCCTCCTCGTCGGCGGTCAGGTAGTCGACCTCGTCGGTGACCTGGCCGTCGACGACCTTGCGGTACGGCGTCTCGACGAAACCGAACGCGTTGACGCGGCCGTAGGAGGCGAGCGAACCGATCAGACCGATGTTCGGGCCTTCGGGGGTCTCGATCGGGCACATACGTCCGTAGTGGGACGGGTGCACGTCTCGGACCTCGAAGCCGGCCCGCTCACGGGACAGACCACCCGGGCCGAGCGCGGACAGACGACGCTTGTGCGTCAGCCCGGACAGCGGGTTGTTCTGGTCCATGAACTGCGACAGCTGGCTGGTGCCGAAGAACTCCTTGATGGAGGCGACGACCGGCCGGATGTTGATCAGGGTCTGCGGCGTGATCGCCTCGACGTCCTGGGTCGTCATGCGCTCGCGGACGACTCGCTCCATACGCGCCAGACCCGTACGGACCTGGTTCTGGATGAGCTCGCCGACGCTGCGCAGACGACGGTTGCCGAAGTGGTCGATGTCGTCGGTCTCGACGACGACCGTGTCGCCGTTGTCGCCGACGGTCTCGGTCTCACCGGCGTGCAGCTTCACCAGGTACTTGATCGTCGAGATGATGTCCTCGACGGTCAGGATGCCCGCGTCGAGCGGGGCGTCCGCGGCCAGCTTCTTGTTGACCTTGTAGCGGCCGACCTTGGCGAGGTCGTAGCGCTTGGGGTTGAAGTAGAGGTTCTCCAGCAGCGTCTGCGCGGCCTCACGCGTGGGGGGCTCGCCCGGACGCAGCTTGCGGTAGATGTCGAGCAGCGCGTCGTCCTGGCCCTGGGTGTGGTCCTTCTCCAGGGTGGCGCGCATGGACTCGTACTCGCCGAACTCCTCGAGGATCTGCTCGGTGGTCCAGCCGAGCGCCTTGAGCAGGACGGTCACCGACTGCTTGCGCTTGCGGTCGATGCGGACGCCGACCATGTCGCGCTTGTCGATCTCCATCTCCAGCCAGGCACCCCGGGACGGGATGATCTTGGCGGAGAAGATGTCCTTGTCGGACGTCTTGTCGATGCTGGAGTCGAAGTAGACACCCGGCGAACGGACCAGCTGCGACACCACGACACGCTCGGTGCCGTTGATGACGAAGGTGCCCTTGTTCGTCATGAGCGGGAAGTCGCCCATGAAGACGGTCTGGGACTTGATCTCGCCGGTCTCGTTGTTGGTGAACTCGGCCGTGACGAAGAGCGGCGCGGCGTACGTGAAGTCGCGCTCCTTGCACTCGTCGATCGAGTTCTTCGGCGGCTCGAAGCGGTGGTCACGGAAGGTCAGCGACATCGACCCGCTGAAGTCCTCGATCGGGGAGATCTCCTCGAAGATCTCCTCCAGACCGGACTTGGTGGGGACGTCCTGACCGTTCTCCAGAGCCTCCTCGACCCGACTCTGCCAGGCGGTGTTTCCGAGCAGCCAGTCGAAGCTCTCGGTCTGCAGCGCGAGCAGGTTCGGAACCTCGAGAGGCTCCTTGATCTTTGCAAAAGAGATGCGCAGCGGGGCGGTGCTGGCGCCGTTGTTCGTATTCGCGGTCGAGGCGTTGCGCGAGGCGGCCAAGAGGGGGTCCTTCCGAGGGCTCGGACTCACTACGCGCGTACCGGCCCCTCACTCACACATGGCGACAGGCTTCCCTTTGTGGCTGTTCGGCCAGGTCAGAGAGTTCTGATCGTCAGTGCTGAGGTGAGGGCAGACCCCTGGTGACGGGCAGGGGACAGCTAACAGGCAGCGCAAAGGGTCAGTGTAGCCACTTGGCACACTGATGTCCAGTCCCGGTTTGCACCACAGCCATAGGGACCCTCTTTGTTCTCAACGTCTGCGGCATGCCTGCCCTCAACGCACGTTGATACTGCCCTCTTCGTCGTCGATCCATGCCTCGGATTCGGACCGTTGTGACGACGCGTCCTGAGAATTGCGCGCTGCGTTCGGTTCGTCAAGGCCCCCTGGCCGGAACCAGGACGTTCGGAGACACGACGAAGATCACCATACCCCCCGCCGTACCGGGTGCAAGGCAACCGCGGCCGGCCCCCCGCAAACGCCGAAGAGCGACCACCCGGATGGATGATCGCTCTTCGGTGCGTTCGCGTTACAGCCCTATCGGGCCGCGTTCAGCTCGCGCCGCCGCATCAATATGCGCCTACCGGCGCGCGGCCGTGTGGACCCGTGAGGTCTTACTTGACCTCGACGGAGGCGCCGGCAGCCTTGAGGGACTCGGCAGCCTTGTCCGCGGCCTCCTTGTTGACCTTCTCCAGGACCGGCTTCGGGGTGCCGTCGACCAGGTCCTTGGCCTCCTTGAGGCCCAGGGAGGTGAGCTCGCGCACGACCTTGATGACCTGGATCTTCTTGTCGCCGGCGCCGGTGAGGATGACGTCGAACTCGTCCTTCTCCTCCGGGGCCTCGGCGGCGGCGGCCGGACCGGCCGGACCGGCAACGGCGACCGCGGCGGCGGCGGTGACGTCGAACTTCTCCTCGAACGCCTTGACGAACTCGGAGAGCTGGATCAGGGTCATGCCCTCGAACTCGGCGAGCAGTTCTTCCTGGGTGAGAGCCACGATGGCTTTCCTTCCACTAATTCGGCTGGTGCCGGGATGTACATGAATGGCGGGCGTACGTTGGCCCGCTACGACCACTGCCTGCGGCGGAGCGCCTCAGGCGGCGATCATGTTGCGAGCCGAATTACTCGGCACCGCCCTGCTCGTCCTGCTTGGCGCGAAGAGCGTCCACGGTGCGGACGAGCTTCGTCGGAAGCGCCTGGAAGAGCTGCGCAGCCTGCGTCTGCTTGCCCTTCATGGCGCCCGCCAGCTTGGCGAGCAGAACCTCGCGGGACTCGAGGTCCGCAAGCTTCTTGATCTCATCGGCGGACAGCGCCTTGCCGTCAAGGACACCGCCCTTGATGATGAGATTCGGGTTGTCCTTGGCGAAGTCGCGCAGACCCTTCGCCGACTCCACCGGGTCACCGGTGACGAAGGCGACGGCCGTCGGACCAGCGAAGAGCTGGTCGTCCAGCGTGATCCCGGCCTCGTTGGCCGCAATCTTGGTCAGCGTGTTCTTCACCACGGCGTACTGGGCGTTCTCACCGAGCGAACGACGCAGCGTCTTGAGCTGCGCCACGGTGAGACCGCGGTACTCGGTCAGCACGGCGGCGTTGGAGCTACGGAACTTGTCCGTCAGCTCGGCAACCGCGGCAGCCTTGTCGGGCCTCGCCATAGAGCCTCGGCCTCCTTCCGGGTGATTCGGACCGCGCGGACCCGAAGGAGGACTGGGGAAAACGAAACGCCCCGGCGCAGGCGCTCGGGGCGGACTCGACCGGCCGTACACACACTTCGGTGTGCACTCCGGGAGTTCTTCCACGGTCACCTGCGCGGGTCGTCCGCATTTTCAGCGGATCCTTCGGCCACCGCGCCCTCTCACGAGCGCACGGCAACGACCAGCGGTCTTTGGCTTCGAGAAGGAGATTACGTGACCGGATCGCCGGGAAGCAAATCCGGTCGTACCAGGATCTTCGCAGAGGCCGAGAAGGGGCTCAGCTCGTGCCGAGAGGCTCGCTGTCGTCCAGGCCCTCCAGGTCGAGCGTGTCCTCGTCGATGGCGCTCTCGTCGAAGCCGCCGTCCTCGCCGAGGTCCTTGAACATCTCCATGAGGTCGAAGGTCTCGGACGCCGGCGGCACCTCGACCTCGGCCTTGGTGCCGTAGTCGGAGAAGGTCATGCTCATGTCGACGTCGCCCTCGGGGGTGTCGATCCCGATGTCCATACGGACCGGCAGGTCGTCATCGTTGACCCACACCTCGGTGTCGTAGCCCTTGATGCCGGACTTCTCGATGTTGTCCAGGAGCTGCTTGCGCTCGGCGGGCTTCAGCACCTCCAGCGACTTGTTGGTCTTCATCATCTCGGCGACGGTGAGCGTGCCCTTGTAGTGCTCGGCCTCGACGCCGCCGACCTTCTCGCTGCCCACGTGCTTGAGGTTGGGCGACTCCAGCAGGAGGGCTATCTGCTCGGCCGGGTTCTGGTTCATGTTGTCCATGCCGGCGGTCATCTGGCGGGCCAGGTCCTCGTTGCCGGCGGCCTCGGCCGCGGCGCCGAAGTCCAGCTTCATCCAGCGCTTGCCGTCCATCTCGACGGCGGCCTCCTTGCCGCCGTCCATGTACATGACGTCGTCGCGCATGATCATGCGGATCTTCTCCGGCATGTCCGGCTCCGCCGCGTAGCCCTCGACCGTGAGGTCCATCACGGCCGGGTCCCAGCCCATGACGCCGCTGACGATCGCCTTGTCGCCGCCGCCCATCATCCCGGGCGCGCTCATGGTCATGTGGACCTTGGCGGACTTGGCCTCGGCGGTCTTCTCGTACGCCGCCGTCAGGACCTGGAACGGCGTCCGGTCGGCCCTGTCCCCCTTGTCCCCGCCACAGCCGACGGCCCCGCCCGCGAGCAGGAGCGCCGAGAGACCGGCGAGAGTGGCCCCACCCCGGGTACGTACAGAAAGGCCCATGATTCCCCCCACGGAACGAACGGCCGATACACAGTCAGTCTGTCGAGCGTATCCGAGGCCACCGACAGCCGACCTCTCAATTCCGGCCGGGACGGACGAGGTCCTTGAAGTCCTGGGTGTCCCGCGCGGGCGGCGGCTGGACGGAGACGCGCAGGCCGTAGTCGTCGTAGTACGCGGTCTGGATCACCGTCCCGCTCCTCTCGGCCTTCTTGACCAGCAGGCCGTCGCCGGCGATCCACAGGTCGACGGTCTGCCCGGGGAGGCCTGCGGGCTGCGCGCTGCCCGTGTAGTGCGTGGCCGGCTCGCCGCGAACGGGCTCCGTGCCGACCAGGCGTACGTCCCCGGAGGCCAGCAGCAGCGCCACGGCCCGGTGCGGGGCGGCCTCCCGGATCTGCGCGGCGAGCCGGGCGCCGGAGGCGTCGCCGAGGTCGGCCAGGTCGTCCCAGCCGTACCGGATCCAGTGCCGGCCGCCCGCCTTCGCCGCGAACGCCTCGCCCACGCGCGTGTAGTACGCGTCGGGCAGATAGCGGGCCTGCGTCGAGGTGCTGCCCAGCTCCGCCAGGGTCGCGGCGACGCCGCCGCCGGTGTAGGTGAGGGCGAGGGCGCCGGTGAGCCCGTCGCGCCACGCGAGCGTGCCGGTGGAGGTCATGGTGGCGTCCGGCCCGAGCGTGGTCGTGGACCGCACACGCGCCGACCCGGCCCTCTCGGTGGCCCGCTCGGCGTCCCGCAGCGCAGCGAGGACAGCGGGCGCCGCCCGGGCCGTACGACGTTCAGCGGCGTGGTCCGCCGGGGAGTCGCTGTCCGCCGAGGTGCAGGCGGCCGCGCCCGTGAGCAGCAGCGCCGCCATCAGTACCCGGCCCCGCCATGCCCTGCCGCCGGCCATACGCCCTCCCCCGCGCCCGTCCCTGCCGGCACGCTAGCGCAGGACCGGGCAACGGGAACGGGCCCCGCACCTTCGAGAAGGTGCGGGGCCCGTGGCCTGCTTCAGTGAGCCTTGGGGGCTCAGACCGCGGCCGGGTCCTCCTCGACGAGGAGGTTGCGGGTGCGGTTCGGGTCGACCGGAATGCCGGGGCCCATCGTGGTGGTGATGGCGGCCTTCTTGATGTAGCGACCCTTGGCGGCGGACGGCTTCAGACGGAGGATCTCCTCCAGCGCGGCGCCGTAGTTCTCCACCAGCTTGGTGTCGTCGAAGGACGCCTTGCCGATGATGAAGTGCAGGTTCGAGTGCTTGTCGACGCGGAACTCGATCTTGCCACCCTTGATCTCGGTGACGGCCTTGGCCACGTCGGGGGTGACGGTGCCGGTCTTCGGGTTCGGCATCAGACCACGCGGACCGAGCACGCGGCCGAGGCGGCCGACCTTGCCCATGAGGTCCGGGGTGGCGACGACGGCGTCGAAGTCCAGGCGGCCCTTCGAGACCTCGTCGATCAGCTCGTCGGAGCCGACGATGTCGGCGCCGGCGGCCTCCGCGGCCGCAGCACGGTCACCGGTCGCGAAGACCAGGACCCGGGCAGTCTTGCCGGTGCCGTGCGGCAGGTTCACGGTGCCACGGACCATCTGGTCGGCCTTGCGCGGGTCGACACCCAGACGGAAGGCGACCTCGACGGTGCCGTCGAACTTGGTCGTGGAGGTCTCCTTGGCGAGACGGACGGCCTCGAGCGGGGCGTACAGCTTCTCCCGGTCGATCTTGGCGTCCGCAGCGCGGAGAGACTTGCTGCGCTTGCTCACTACTGCTCCTGGGGTTTTCTTAGGAGTCGTGGTCCGGGCCGAGCAGGCCCTGCCACTACTGCTGGTCTACGAGGTTGGGGCTCAGCCCTCGACCGTGATGCCCATGGAACGGGCGGTGCCGGCGATGATCTTCGCGGCGGCGTCCAGGTCGTTGGCGTTGAGGTCGGGCATCTTGGTGGTGGCGATCTCGCGGACCTGCGCCTCGGTGATCTTGGCGACCTTGGTCTTGTGCGGCTCGCCGGAGCCCTTCTCCACACCCGCGGCCTTGAGGATCATCTTCGCGGCCGGCGGGGTCTTGGTGATGAAGGTGAAGGAGCGGTCCTCGTAGACCGTGATCTCCACCGGGATGACCCAGCCACGCTGCGACTCGGTCGCGGCGTTGTAGGCCTTGCAGAACTCCATGATGTTGACGCCGTGCTGACCCAGCGCGGGGCCGACCGGCGGAGCCGGGTTGGCGGCACCGGCCTGGATCTGGAGCTTGATGAGCCCCGTGACCTTCTTCTTCTTGGGAGGCATAGCTCTCCGGGTCCTTTCGATTCGGGTCCTGCCCGCGCGCGGGAATCACCCGGACGCAGGCATACCGCACAACGATAACGGGTATGGATGCGCGGCCAAAAACCGAGCAGGTCAGACGGGCCTCAGCGGCCCGCCCGACCTGGTCGGAAGCGGTAGGTCCAGAGAGAACTAGTTCTTCTGGATCTGGTCGAAGCTCAGCTCGACCGGCGTCTCGCGGCCGAAGATCTCCACGAGACCCTTGACCTTCTTCGAGTCGGCGTTGATCTCGTTGATCGTGGCCTGCAGCGTGGCGAACGGACCGTCGGTGACGGTGACCGAGTCGCCGACCTCGAAGTCCAGCACCTGGACCTCGACCTTGCGCTGCGGAGCGGGCTTGCCCTCGGCCTCGGCGGCCTCGCGGGCCGCCTTCTCCTCCGCCTCCGGGGCGAGCATCTTGACGATCTCGTCCAGGGTCAGCGGGTACGGGTCGTAGGCGTTGCCCACGAAGCCGGTGACGCCGGGGGTGTTGCGGACGACGCCCCAGGACTCGTTCGTCAGGTCCATGCGCACCAGGACGTAGCCGGGCAGCTTGTTCTGACGGATGGTCTTGCGGTCGCCGTTCTTGATCTGGACGACCTCTTCCTGCGGCACCTCGGCCTGGAAGATGTAGTCCTCGACGTTCAGGGAGACCGCGCGCTGCTCCAGGTTGGTCTTCACGCGGTTCTCGTAGCCGGCGTACGTGTGGATGACGTACCACTCGCCGGGCAGGGTGCGCAGTTCCTCGCGCAGGGCCTGGACGGGGTCGACGGGAGCGGCCTCTTCGGCCTCCTCTTCCTCGACCTCTTCGTCAGTGGCCTCTTCGTCGGAGGGCTCCTCGTCGGAGGACTCTTCGCCGGCCTCTTCGTCGGTCGCGAGGACCTCGTCCTCGTCCTCGACGTGCACAGCGGCTTCCTCGGCGGGCTCGCCCGACTCGGCTTCGGCAGCCTCGAACTCGTCCAGGTCCTCGTCCGCGCCCTCGACGATGTCGAGCTCGTCGTCCACCGACTCTTCCGGCTCGATGGCGTCGTTCAGGTTCTGGTCAGACACGGTGGCTGCTTCTTCCTGGATACATAGGGGTGGAACATGCGAAAGGGGCGCCGGTAACCGCGGCGCCCTTCGCTCTTGGCTCAGCCGAAGACGTACTTGGCTGCGTGGTCAAGTCCATAGTCAATCACGGTGACCAGGCCGATCATGATGACCACGAAGACGATCACGACGGTCGTGTACGTGGTCAGCTGATTGCGCGAGGGCCAGACGACCTTGCGGAGTTCCGCGACGACCTGGCGGTAGAAGAGCGCGAGACGCTTCAGCGGGCCCTTCTTGGCGCGCTTGCCACCCTTGCGGGCCTTCTTCGACTCAGGCGCCTCATCCCGGGCGTCAGGCGTGTCGAGGGAGCCCACGGCGTCCGTCATTCATCCTCACCTGATCCCGGGTCGTGGCCGTGCCGCGCCCGGTCTGAGCCGCACGGCGGTGCATTGCTGTACGTACCTGCGCACACATCCTGGCGGTGTGTGTAGCAGGGCCGGAGGGACTTGAACCCCCAACCGCCGGTTTTGGAGACCGGTGCTCTACCAATTGAGCTACGACCCTTTGTGTGTCCCCCAACGTACCGCATCCGGACGGGTGCTCGGTGTGCACCGTCTGGAGTGCGTGCCGGTGGAGGCCGACGAGGTGAGAGTGTACGTGGTCCGGGGCCGGGCGTCGAACAGAAAGTGCCTGTGGGGCAGGGAAAGCTGCCGGGAAAGCGAAAGATCGCCGGAAGATCACCCAGGCCGGGCGGCGGATCCGGACACCTGTCCACAGCGTTGCCCGTCCATGTTCAGTCCGTGAAACCCGTGTGCCGGGCAGGTTTCGGGTCTGGAACGATGGGCTGCATGAGCGCTGCAACCCCTCCCACCGAGCGCCGGGTCTCCGCCCGAATCGGCGCGATCTCCGAGTCCGCCACCCTCGCCGTGGACGCCAAGGCCAAGGCCCTCAAGGCCGCCGGGCGTCCGGTGATCGGCTTCGGCGCGGGCGAGCCGGACTTCCCGACCCCGGACTACATCGTCGAGGCGGCCGTTGAGGCCTGCAAGAACCCCAAGTACCACCGCTACACGCCGGCCGGCGGCCTGCCCGAGCTGAAGGAGGCCATCGCCGCCAAGACGCTGCGGGACTCCGGCTACCAGGTGGAGGCCGCGCAGGTCCTCGTCACCAACGGTGGCAAGCAGGCCATCTACGAAGCCTTCGCCGCGATCCTCGACCCGGGCGACGAGGTCATCGTCCCGGCCCCGTACTGGACGACGTACCCGGAGTCGATCCGGCTGGCCGGCGGTGTCCCGGTGGAGGTCGTCGCGGACGAGACGACCGGCTACCGCGTCTCGGTGGAGCAGCTGGAGGCGGCTCGCACGGAGAACACCAAGGTCCTGCTCTTCGTCTCCCCCTCCAACCCGACCGGCGCGGTCTACTCCCGTGAGCAGATCGAGGAGATCGGCCGCTGGGCCGCCGAGAAGGGCCTGTGGGTCCTGACCGACGAGATCTACGAGCACCTGGTCTACGGCGACGCCGAGTTCCACTCGCTGCCGGTGGTCGTGCCGGAGCTCGCCGACAAGACCATCGTCGTCAACGGTGTCGCCAAGACGTACGCCATGACGGGCTGGCGCGTGGGCTGGATCATCGGCCCGAAGGACGTCGTCAAGGCCGCGACGAACCTCCAGTCGCACGCCACGTCGAACGTCTCCAACGTCGCGCAGGTCGCGGCCCTCGCCGCCGTCTCCGGCGACCTGTCGGCCGTCGAGAAGATGAAGGAGTCCTTCGACCGCCGCCGCCGCACGATCGTGCGGATGCTCAACGAGATCGACGGCGTGCTCTGCCCCGAGCCCGAGGGCGCCTTCTACGCCTACCCGTCGGTGAAGGGCCTGCTCGGCAAGGAGATCCGCGGCAAGCGCCCGCAGGACACCGTCGAGCTGGCCGCGCTGATCCTGGAGGAGGTCGAGGTCGCGGTCGTTCCGGGCGAGGCCTTCGGCACCCCGGGCTACCTGCGCCTGTCGTACGCGCTCGGTGACGAGGACCTCGTCGAGGGCGTCTCGCGCATCCAGAAGCTGCTGGCCGAGGCCCGCGACTGACGCACGCGCGCGTGGACGGGCCGTCTCCCTTCGGGGAGGCGGCCCGTTTCTTCGTACGAGCAAGCCCCCGTCCGGGGAAACGGCTACCGGGACATGTACGGCGTACGGCAGGATCGGCGAATGGAGCGTGTACGTGATGTCGCCGAACTGCCGAAAGCCCATCTGCACCTGCACTTCACCGGCTCGATGCGGCCGGGGACCGTGCTGGAGCTGGCCGACAAGTACGGGGTGCGTCTGCCGGACGCCCTGAGCGAGGCGCTGACGAGCGGGGAGCCGCCGCAGCTGCGGGCGACGGACGAGCGCGGCTGGTTCCGCTTCCAGCGGCTGTACGACGCGGCCCGCTCGTGCCTCAGGGAGCCGGAGGACATCCAGCGGCTGGTGCGCGAGGCGGCGGAGGAGGACCTTCGGGACGGCTCCGGCTGGCTGGAGATCCAGGTGGACCCGACCTCGTACGCGCCGCGCCTGGGCGGGCTGATCCCGGCGCTGGAGGTCATCCTGGACGCGGTGGAGACGACCTCCAGGGATACCGGGCTCGGGATGCGGGTGCTGGTCGCCGCGAACCGGATGAAGCACCCGCTGGACGCGCGCACACTGGCCCGCCTGGCGGTGCGGTACGCCGATCAGGGTGTGGTCGGCTTCGGGCTGTCCAACGACGAGCGGCGGGGCATGGCGCGGGACTTCGACCGTGCCTTCACCATCGCGCGTGAGGGGGGCCTGCTGTCGGCCCCGCACGGCGGCGAGCTGGCCGGTCCGGCCTCGATCCGCGACTGCCTGGACGACCTGGATGCCGACCGGATCGGGCACGGGGTGCGCGCGGCGGAGGACCCGCGTCTGCTGAAGCGGCTGGCCGACCGGGGCGTGACCTGCGAGGTGTGCCCCGCCTCGAATGTGGCCCTGGGCGTCTACGAGAAGCCCGAGGACGTCCCCCTGCGCACTTTGTTCGAGGCGGGCGTCCCGCTCGCCCTGGGCGCCGACGACCCCCTGCTGTTCGGCTCCCGCCTCGCGGCCCAGTACGACATCGCCCGCCGGCACCACGCCTTCACGGACCCGGAGCTGGCCGAGCTGGCCCGCCAGTCGGTGCGCGCCTCGTCGGCCCCCGAGGGGACCAAGGCGAAGCTGCTCGCGGGGGTGGACGACTGGCTCAGCGGCCCGGCCGCTTGAAGTGGGCGTACGGCGGATACGGCTTGAAGCAGATCAGCACCTCGAAGGGATGCCCGCCGCCCGGAGGCTGACGCAGCCCGGGAATCGCGGAGACGAGGGCGAGGTCGCCCTGCTGGACACGCTTGTGCAGGGGGCCGTTGCCCGCCGCGTACGCGAAGGAGTCGGCGGCCTCGGCGAACACGTCCCGGCTGCCGAACAGGAAGAACGTCCGGGCGTGTGTGGTGTGCCGCAGTTCGTCGCGGCGGTCCGCGCGGTGCGCGCGCGCCTGCCAGGCCGCCGCGTCCCGGGCGGTGCGCGCCTCGTCGGTGCGGACGGTGAGCGGGGTGCCGTGGGTGAGCCTGCGGCGCAGCCCGGGCCACTGGCTGGGGCGCAGTCCGTACGAGTGGTGGACCAGGACCAGGTCCACGAGCTCGCCCATGCCCTCGTCGGGCGGGACGCCGTCGCGGAGCGGGATGTGGACGACGGTGTGCCGGGAGTAGGCGGCGAACGAGAACAGCCCGGCGAGACGGTTCAGTCCGTCGTGGTCGGCGAGCAGGTGGCCGATGGGGTCCGGGTCGCGCAGTGAGGCGTGGCGCAGCGGGTGCAGGGGCTGGACGACGCGGTGCTCGTGGGGGCCGGTCCGGGGCCGGAACCGGCGAAGTCTCAGGCGCATGCGGGGGTTACGGCAGGCAGGTGCATGCCCTTCAGGGTCGCGGCCCGGGGTCGCTGTCGGCAACGGAGATTCCGGCGAGCAGCGTCCGTGCCAGCCGGGCGGCGAACTCGTCCACGGGTGGGCGGGCCTCCTCGTCGGCGTCGTAGGCGAAGGCGCGCTGGGCGCAGGCGCCGAGGAGGAGGGAGGCGGCGGCGAAGGTGTCCGCGTCCGCGCGCAGGCGGCCCTGCGTCCGCTCGGCCCGCAGGTACGCGTCCAGCGACTCGATGGGCAGGTGCGGGCCCATGCCCATCCGGCGCATCGCGTCGTCGTGCCGCCGCTTGAGCTGGGTCTCGGCGTACAGGGAGGCGGCGATCGGGAAGCTCTGTTCGTAGAACAGGGCCGCCTGGCGGGCGATCTCGGTGAGGTTGTCCTCCAGCGTGCCGCGGCCCGGTGCGGCGGCGAGGCTGTGCAGCAGCGGGTTCAGCCGGGGCAGCCGCTCGGTGAGGACGCGGATGAACAGCTCCTCCTTGCTGTCGAAGTGCTTGTAGAGCGCCGCCTCGGAGCATCCGGCGGCCCGCGCGATCTCCTTGGTCGTGGTGCGTGCCAGCCCGACCGTGAGCATCAGTTCGTGCGCGGCGTCGAGAATCCGGACCTGGGCCGGCTTGTGCTCCATGGGTTGTCGTCCAATCGCCCTTGACGGGTGGGTGAGTGCTTACCCACCCTAGAGGGCAAGGGGGTGAGTGAATACTCACCCACCACTCGATGGACGGGAGTCCGCCATGAAACTCACCGTTTTCGGCGCCACCGGCGGCATCGGCGGTCACGTCGTCCGTCAGGCCCTGGACGCGGGCCACGAGGTCACCGCGGTCGTACGGGACCCCTCCCGGCTCGGCATCGACAGCGACGGCGACGGCCGGCTGGAGGTGGTGCGCGCCGATCTGACCGACGCCCGGTCACTGGGTGCGGCGCTCGCGGGGCGGGACGCGGTGCTGTCGGGGCTCGGCGCCCGCAGCCGCAAGGACGCCGGGGTGGCCGCCCGCCTGACCCGTACGGTCCTGGACGCCATGGAGGCGGCCGAGGTGCGGCGCCTGGTCGTGGTGAGCGCGGCGCCGGTGGGGCCGGAGCCGGACGACGGCTTCCTCGACCGTGGGATGCGCGCGATCGTCTCGACGGTGCTCAGGGACGTCTACGACGACCTGCGGGCGATGGAGGCCGCGCTGGCGGGCAGCGCCACGGACTGGACCGTCGTACGGCCGCCGCGGCTCCAGGACAAGCCGCTGACCGGCCGCTATCGCACGGTCGTGGGCGGCTTCCCGCCCCGGGGCCGCTTCATCGGCCGCGCGGACGTGGCCCACGCGATGCTGGCGCTGACGGGGGACCCGGGCGCGGTGAAGCAGGGGGTGGGGGTCGCCTACTGAGCCTCGGCGCCGGAAGTGCTACAGGCTGACGCCCTGGGAGGCGCTACAGGCTGACGCGCCGGGAGGCGCTACAGGCTGACGCCGACCGTCACCGGCTCGTTGACCAGCGTGATGCCGAAGGCCTCGCGGACTCCGGCGACGACCTCGCGGGCCAGCGCCAGCAGGTCCTCGGTGGTGGCCTCGCCGCGGTTGGTGAGGGCGAGGGTGTGCTTGGTGGAGATGCGGGCCGGGCCGGTGCCGTAGCCCTTGGTGAAGCCGGCCTTGTCGATCAACCAGGCCGCGGAGGTCTTGGTGTGGCCCTCCCCCGCCGGGTAGGCGGGCGGCTCGACGCCCTCGCCGAGGCGCTCACGCACGCGCGCGTGGAAGGCGGCGAACTGGGCGTCGGTGAGGATCGGGTTGGTGAAGAACGACCCGGCCGACCAGGTGTCGTGGTCCTCCGGGTCGAGCACCATGCCCTTGCCCGCACGGAGCTTCAGCACGGTCTCGCGGGCCTCGGCGAGCGGTACCCGGTCGCCGGGCTCGACGCCGAGGGCGCGGGCCGTCTCGGCGTACTTGATCGGCGCGGACAGGCCGTCCGCGTCCTCCAGCTCGAAGCGGACGCGCAGGACGACGTACCGCTCGGGGTCGGCCTTGAAGCGGCTGTGGCGGTAGGAGAACCCGCACTCGGCGCCGGTGAGCGCGACGGTCTCGCCCGCGTGGCGGTCGTAGGCGATGACCTCGGTGATGGTGGAGGAGACCTCCTGGCCGTACGCCCCCACGTTCTGGATCGGGGTCGCGCCCGCCGAGCCGGGGATGCCGGCCAGGCACTCGATGCCGGCGAGCCCGGCCTCCACGCTGCGGGCGACGGCGTCGGTCCACACCTCGCCTGCGGCCAGCTCCAGGCGGGTGCCGGTCAGCTCCACGCCGCGGGTGGCGATGCGCAGGGCGGTGCCGGCGAAGCCCTTGTCGCCGATGACCAGGTTCGACCCGCCGCCGATGACCAGCAGCGGGGTGCCGTCGGCGTCGGCCTCACGGACGGCGTCGATCACTTCGGCGTCGGTCGTCGCGGTGACCAGTCGGGTGGCGGGGCCGCCCAGCCGGAAGGTGGTCAGCGGGGCGAGGGGGGCGTCGTGGAGTTCCTGCACGCGCTCAAGACTACGAGACCCCACTGACAGCCCCGGCACACGCGCGTGCGGCCCCGCCGGAGTGGGCGGGGCCGTACACGCGTGTGCCGGGTTCGGTCTCAGGTCAGGCGCCGGGGTTCGGTCTCAGGTCAGGCGCCGGGCCGCCTCGGTCCAGCCGAGCGGCAGTTCCTCGGCGGACACCGACCAGGTCGCCAACTTCACGTCCTTCATCTCGGCGGCGAGCCCCCGGGAGGTCGGAGCGTGTGCTCCGGCCCGGGCGAAGGCCTTGAGGGCGGTGGGCGACTCCCAGGCGGAGAGCGTCCAGAAGGTCCGCTTCAGCGGCTCGGCCTTCAAGGTGGCCCCGTAGGCGCCGGGCGCGCTGCTCACCTGCCGCCACACTCCCGGCGTACGGGCGAGGAACTTGAGCGCTCCCCACAGGGTGCGGGTCTCGAAGCGGGAGGCGAAGACGTGGATCTCGGCGCCGGCGGGCGGGGTGTTCGGCACGGTCCAGGGAAGGGTGGGCATGTCGGACTCCTGTCGGCGCGGTCAGTGGGAGGAGCCGGCGGGAACCTTGACCGGAGCGGGCTCGGTGGCGTCGGTCACGTCCGGCAGGGTCCCGCGGCGGGACGGGACCACCAGGGCCGCGACCCCGGCCAGGGCGACGATCCCGGCACCGACGGCGACCGCGGGCCGCAGCCCGTCGACGAAGGCCTGCGCGGACTCGTAGCCGCCCTGGGCCGAGAAGATCGAGGACATGACCGCGATGCCGAGCGCGCCGCCCACCTCGCGCAGCGCGTTGTTGGCGCCGGAGGCGATGCCCTGCTCCTTGGCCGTGACACTGGCCATGACCAGCGCCGAGGCCGGCGCGAAGAACAGCGCCATGCCGATGCCGCTGAGGATCAGGCCGGGCAGCTGGGAGGCGTAGGAGGCGTCGGCGGTGGCCACGTAGGCGAGGTAGCCGAGGCCGGCGGCCTGCAGGAAGAGTCCCGCGGCGACGACCGGGCGGCCGCCGATGCGGTCGGAGAGGATGCCGGCGATGGGTGCGACGAGCATGGGCATGCCGGTCCAGGGCAGCATCCGCAGCCCGGCCTCGGTGGGCGAGTAGCCGAGGACGCCCTGCATGTACTGGCTCAGCAGGAAGATCGAGCCGAACATACCGAGGAACATCAGCATGCTCGCGGCGTTGATCCCGGCGAAGGCCCGGGAGCGGAAGAGCCGCATCGGCAGCATGGGGTTCTTGGCGCGGGTGCCGTGCAGCACGAACCCGGCGAGCAGGGCCGCTCCGGCGAACAGGCCGAGCAGCACGGGCAGGGCGGTCCAGCCGTCGGCGGGGCCGCGGACCAGGCCGTAGACGATGCCGAACAGGCCGCCGCTGGCGAGCAGGGTGCCGGGCAGGTCGAGCGGGGCGCCGGTGCCGTGCGACTCGGCCAGGCGCAGTCGGGCGAGCGGCAGCAGGGCGATGCCGAGCGGAACGTTCAGCCAGAAGATCCACTGCCAGGAGACGTGTTCGGTGAGGGTGCCGCCGATCAGCGGCCCCGAGGCGACCGCGAGGCCGTTGACCGCACCCCAGATGCCGTACGCCATCCCGCGCTTCTCGGCGGGGACCGCGGCGGTGAGCAGGGTCAAAGTGAGCGGCATCATGACGGCCGCGCCGACACCCTGCACCGCGCGGGCGGCGATCAGCGAGTCGATGCCGGGCGCGAGGGCCGCGGCGGCGGAGGCGACGGTGAAGATCGCGAGGCCGACGCCGAAGAGCCGGCGGCGGCCGAAGCGGTCGCCGAGCGCCGCACCGAACATCAGCAGCACGGCGAAGGTGAGCGTGTAGGCGCTCACGGTCCATTCCAGGTCGTGCAGTCCGCCGCCGAGGTCCTCGCGGATGGAGGGCAGGGCGGTGGTGACGACGAGGTTGTCGAGGGCCGCCATGAACCCGGCGACGCTGGTGATGGCGAGGGCCCAGCCGACTCCTGTGCGGCGGGCGCCCGGTGCGCTGTGCTGTGACATCTCTCCCCCAGAGGATGCTTGATTAGTTATTGATGACTAACTTTTGCGGCCATGAGTAGGCGGCGGTTCCGTCTCCTCACGGTGGTGCCCTACTTCTCCAGCGTGCCCTTGAGCCTCGCCTGCGGGTACAGCCCCTCCCACACGCGGTGCTCGGGCGGAAAACCCATGGCCACCAGGCTGTTGATGAGCATGCCGTACGCCATGAACGTCGTCGTCTCCTTGACGTCCGCTCCCAGCGGCAGGTGGACGACGTCCCACAGTCGCATCCAGCCGGTCCGCACGGCCTCGCCGAACTCGTGGTCGCCCTCCTCCTCGGCGGCCCCGACGGCGATGAACATCTGCATCTGCATCATCAGCCGCTCGGGCTGCTCGGCGATGACCTTGGTGTACGCGTTGGCCATCGCCCGCAGGGCCTCCTCGCCATGGAGCCCCTCGGAGGCCTCCTGGAAGGTGCGGATGGTGCTTTCCATGCACCAGTCGGCCGCCGCCAGGAACATGGCCTTCTTGCCCGGGAAGAGCCGGAAGAGGTACGGCTGCGAGACGCCGACGCGCTTGGCGATCGCCTCGGTCGACGTGCCGTGGTAGCCGCCGCGGGCGAACTCCTTCATCGCCGCGCGGACGACGCTCTCGCGCCTCTCTTCTGCGCTCATCCTGACCATGCGGCTAAGTTAGTACTCAATCACTAACTAAGTCAAGTGCGGGAAAGGGGCGCCCCTCGCGGCAGGCGCCCCTTCACTGCGAGTTCGACCCTCAGGCGAGTCGTACGACCGCGCGGGACATCCCCAGCACCTTCTGTCCGGCGCAGGTCACCGTCAGGTCCACGCGGACGGTGTGGTCGTCGAGCTTGGCCGCGACCTTGCCGCTGACCTGGATCTCGGCGCCCTGGTCGTCGTTGGGGACGACGACGGGCTTGGTGAAGCGCACGCCGTACTCGACGAGCGCGCCCGGGTCGCCGGTCCAGTCGGTGACCACGCGCGCGGCCTCCGCCATGGTGAACATGCCGTGCGCGATGACGTCCGGCAGCCCGACCTCCTTGGCGAACTTCTCGTTCCAGTGGATCGGATTGAAGTCCCCGGAGGCGCCCGCGTAGCGGACGAGAGTGGCACGCGTCACGGGAAAGGTCTGCGCGGGCAGCTCGGTGCCGACCTCGACGTCGGCGTACGCGATCTTGGCGGTCATCTGCTGCTCACGCCTCCTCGGCCGCGCGGGCCACGAGCTTGGTCCAGGCGGTGACGACATGCTCGCCGGCCTCGTCGTACACCTCACCGCGGACGTCCAGGATGTCGTTGCCTGCCATCGACTTGATCGCCTCGATGGTCGAGGTGACCGTCAGGCGATCGCCCGCACGGACCGGGCGCGCGTAGGCGAACTTCTGGTCGCCGTGCACCACGCGGCTGTAGTCCAGGCCGAGCTGCGGGTCGTGGACGACCTCCTGCGCGGCCTTGAACGAGATCGCGAAGACGAAGGTCGGCGGGGCGATCACATCGGCGTGACCCAGCGCCTTGGCGGCCTCCGGGTCCGTGTAGACCGGGTTGGTGTCCCCGATGGCCTCCGCGAACTCACGGATCTTCTCCCGGCCCACCTCGTAGGGCTCGGTGGGCGGATACGTGCGCCCCACGAAGGACTGGTCGAGTGCCATGGTTCGGCGCCTCCTGGTCTCAGCGGTGGTCCTGCTTCTTGCGGCGGTGGTCCTGCTTCTTGCGGCAAACGGCACGAGGCCGCCCCCCTGAATGATGGGGGCGGCCTCGTACGTAAGTCTGAAGTCAGCGCGTCTCGCGGTGCGCGGTGTGCGCGTTGCAACGCGGGCAGTGCTTCTTCATCTCAAGACGGTCCGGGTTGTTACGCCGGTTCTTCTTGGTGATGTAGTTCCGCTCCTTGCACTCCACGCAGGCCAGCGTGATCTTCGGGCGGACGTCGGTGGCAGCCACGTGAGTGCTCCTTGACGAAACGGTAGGTGATTCAACACAAGAAAGAGTAGCCGACTGAAGGACCGACCCCGCAATCGGCTACTATTAGTAGCGGTGACCGGACTTGAACCGGTGACACAGCGATTATGAGCCGCTTGCTCTACCGACTGAGCTACACCGCTGCGGTGGGATCGGTTCCCGTCTTGCGACGGGAACTTCTCTCACCAGAGCCCCAAAACGGAATCGAACCGTTGACCTTCTCCTTACCATGGAGACGCTCTGCCGACTGAGCTATTGGGGCGAGCGATGAAGACATTACACGGTCCGTGGCCGTTCACCCAAATCCGTATCCCGGACCCCCTTCGCCTGTGCTCCACACCGCTCTCGGCGGCCCTTCCGGTCCCGTCCACCCCATGCGTCCACCTGGGGCCACACCGGTACGACTATTGCGCTCCTCCCGGCCAGGGGCGGACCGCCGCCCTAGGCTCGACTCACTCTGCGTGATCTTTGCGTGATCTTGCGTGCTGTGCGGCGGATGCGGTCTGAGCAGGGCGGAGTCGCGCGGTGCCATGGAGTGCGGGGTGTGCGGTGCGTGCCGTGCGTGCCGTCCTGGTCGTGCAGTCCTGGTCGTGCGGCTTGGTGCCCCGTCACATCCGAGTCCCGAGCCCTTCGTCCCCGAGCCTGAGCCCGTCAGTCCGAGCCCTTCGTCCCGAGCCCTGAGCCCGTCAGATCCGAGCCCCGAGCCGAGCCCCTGGAGCGCGATGCCCGACAGCCAGCCGCAGCCGCCACGCCCGTCGTCCTCGCCGGGCTCCTCGGGGCTGTCCGACACGCTGCTGCTGTGCGGGGCACGGCTCACCGACGGCCGGACCGTCGACGTGCGGCTGGGCGGCGGGCGTATCGAGGCGGTCGGCACCGCCGGCAGCCTGGGCGGAGCCGTCCGGGGCCAGGGCGCGCGCGTGGACCTCTCGGGGTACCTCCTGCTGCCCGCCCCGGCCGAACCGCACGCCCACGGCGACACCGCGCTCACCGCCGACGAGGACGGGCCGGTCTCCTACGACGCCCGGGACGTGCAGCGCCGCGCCACGGAGGCGGCTCTGTTGCAACTCGGGCACGGCGCCACCACGCTGCGGGCCCATGTGCGCGTGGGCGACGTCCAGGGGCTCGGCGCGCTGGGCGCCGTACTCCAGGCGCGGCGCTCGCTGCGCGGGCTCGCCGAGCTGACGACGGTGGCCGTACCGCGGCTGCTGACGGGGGTGGCCGGGGCCGACGGCCTCGCGATGCTGCGGGACGCGGTGAAGATGGGCGCGTCCGTGGTGGGCGGCTGTCCCGACCTCGACCCCGACCCCACGGGCTACGTCGAGGCGGTCCTGGAGGTGGCCTCCGAGCACGGCTGCCCCGTCGACCTGCACACCGACGCCGGCGACCCGGGCCGGCTCGCCCGGCTGGCTGCGATGGCCGGCGGGCTGCGGCCCGGTGTGACGCTGAGTCCCTGCGCGGGCCTGGCCCGGCTGCCCGTGGAGGCGGTCACGCGCACCGCCGACCAGCTCGCCGCGGCGGGGGTGGGCGTGGTGTGTCTGCCGCAGGGCGGCTGCGCGGGCGTCGACGGGCGCGGTACTGCTCCCGTACGGCTGTTGCGCGCCGCGGGTGTCCGCCTCGCGGCCGGCAGCGGGGCGCTGCGGGACGTCTCCAACCCGGTGGGGCGCGGTGACCCGCTGGAGGCCGCGTACCTGCTGTCCTCGCGCTACGGGCTGCGCCCCGAGGACGCCTACGACGCCGTGAGCGCGTCCGCGCGTGCCGTGCTGGGCCTGCCCGAGGTACGCGTGGAGGCCGGTTTCCCCGCGGAGCTGCTCGCGGTGCGCGGGGACCGGCTGTCGGGCGCGCTGTCCCTCGCGTACAGCCGGATCGTCGTCCATCGGGGGCGTGTGGTGGCTCGCACCAGCGCGGTGCGGGAGTACTGCAACTCGGCCGCCGCGGCGGAGCTGGGGCTGCCGCGGCAGGGGCGGGGTGAGGTGTCGTAGCGCCGGTGCGCCGAATCCCTCCGGCAGGCCGGGGCGCGACGTTCGAGTCGCGCGGCGGGGGCGGGCGTTCGGGCGTACGGTCGAAGACATGCGCATTGTCATTGCTGGAGGTCATGGTCAGATCGCGCTGCGGCTGGAGAAGCTGCTCGCCGCGCGCGGATATGAGGTCGCGGGCATCATCCGCAAGGCCGAGCAGGGCGACGATCTGCGGGAGGCGGGCGCCGAACCGGTGCTGCTGGACCTGGAGTCGGCCGCGGTGGAGGAGGTCGCCGCGCATCTGCAGGGCGCGGACGTGGCGGTGTTCGCGGCGGGCGCGGGCCCGGGCAGCGGACCGGCCCGCAAGGACACCGTGGACAAGGGCGCGGCCGTGCTGTTCGCGGACGCGGCGGTCCGGGCGCGCGTACGGCGCTTCCTCCTCGTGTCCTCGATGGGCGCGGACCCGGGGCATCAGGGCGACGAGGTCTTCGACGTCTATCTGCGCGCCAAGGGCGAGGCGGACGCGCACGTCCAGGGCCTGAACGCCCTGGACTGGACGGTCCTGCGCCCCGGTTCGCTGACGGACGACGCGGGCACCGGGCTGGTCCGGCTCGAGGCGCACACCGGCCGTGGCGCGGTCACGCGTGACGACGTGGCCGCCGTGCTCGCGGAGCTGATCGAGACCCCTGCGACGGCCGGTCTGACTCTCGAACTGGTCGGCGGATCGGTGCCGGTGTCGGTGGCGGTGAAGTCGGTGGCGGGCAACTGAGCGTCGGCGCGGGGATGTCACCGGCGGGCAACTGAGCCGCGGTGGAGAGGAGTCGTCGCCGGGCGACTGAGCGTCGGTGGAGAGGAGTCGCAGGCGGGCGACTGAGCCTCGGGTGGGGTGAAGTCGGCGGCGGGCGATGTGCCTCTACGTCGGGACCGGGGTCAGAACAGGGGCAGTTGGCCGGGGAACTCGGGGACGACGTAGCCGTCGAGCGACGGCTGCACCGCTCCGAGCTGCGCGGGCCGGCGGGAGCCCGGACACGAGACGAGCCGGTCGCCCTCCCGCGCCCCGGGCGGGTCATGCCGGGCGAACCGTCCGGCGACGACGGCGATTTCACGACGGCACTCGGGGCAGCGCCTGCGGCGGGACGACATGGGATCAGTGTGCCCGCCGGGTCTGACAATGGCCGCCTTCCCAGGCAACGCAAAGACCCCCTCCGTTCGCACGGAGGGGGTCTTCCCCAGTGTGGCGGCGCCAGGATTCGAACCTGGGTAGGCTAAGCCGACGGATTTACAGTCCGCTCCCATTGGCCACTCGGGCACACCGCCTGGGATTGCTGCTCGGAGCCGCTTTTCGGCGGTGCTCCGTGGCAACGACGTAAACAATACCTGATCCCGGGGGGTGCTTCGCCACCCGATTGATCAGCGGCGAGATCGCTAGGCTTGGGGCCTACCCGCAGAGCGTCATCCCAGGACCGAGCAAGGAGCCACACGTCATGGCCGACTCCAGTTTCGACATCGTCTCCAAGGTCGAGCGGCAGGAGGTCGACAACGCACTCAACCAGGCCGCCAAGGAGATCTCCCAGCGCTACGACTTCAAGGGCGTCGGCGCCTCGATCTCGTGGTCCGGCGACAAGATCCTCATGGAGGCCAACTCCGAGGACCGGGTCAACGCGGTCCTCGACGTCTTCCAGTCCAAGCTGATCAAGCGGGGCATCTCGCTGAAGGCGCTGGACGCGGGCGAGCCGCAGCTCTCCGGCAAGGAGTACAAGATCTTCGCGTCGATCGAGGAGGGCATCTCCCAGGACAACGCCAAGAAGGTCGCGAAGATCATCCGGGATGAGGGCCCCAAGGGCGTCAAGGCCCAGGTTCAGGGCGACGAGCTGCGCGTCAGCTCGAAGAGCCGTGACGACCTCCAGGCCGTCATCTCCCTGCTGAAGGGCAAGGACTTCGACTTCGCGCTGCAGTTCGTGAACTACCGGTGATCTCACCCGTCCTGGCGGGCGGGCATCCGGGGAGCTCCCGGGATGCCCGCCCGCCTCGTCGGTGAACGGGACGTTCGAATTCCTTCGCTAGGGTGCGCCGCATGACGCACCCCTCTGGCCCCGGGCTGCGGCGCACGCTCGGTGTGAGCGACGCCGTGGTGATCGGGCTCGGCTCGATGGTGGGGGCCGGGATCTTCGCCGCGCTCGCGCCCGCCGCGCGGGCGGCCGGTTCCGGGCTGCTGCTCGGGCTCGCGCTGGCCGCCGTGGTCGCCTACTGCAACGCCATGGCCTCCGCCCGGCTGGCCGCGCTGTATCCGGCCTCGGGCGGCACGTACGTGTATGGACGCGAGCGACTCGGGCCGTTCTGGGGCTACCTCGCCGGCTGGTCCTTCGTCGTCGGCAAGACGGCCTCCTGCGCGGCGATGGCCCTCACCGTGGGGGCGTACGTCTGGCCGGAGCAGGCGCACGCCGTGGCGGTCGCGGCCGTGGTCGCGCTGACCGCGGTGAACTACGGGGGCGTACAGAAGTCCGCCCGGCTGACCAGGGCGATCGTGGCGGTCGTGCTGGCCGTCCTCGTGCTCGTGGTGGCCGTGTGCCTGGGCTCCGGGCACACGGTGGCCGCCCACCTGGACATCGGCCTCTCCGGCGGACTGGGCGGTGTGCTCCAGGCGGGCGGACTGCTGTTCTTCGCCTTTGCCGGGTACGCGCGGATCGCCACGCTCGGCGAGGAGGTGCGGGACCCTGCGCGGACCATCCCCCGCGCGATTCCGCTCGCCCTGGGGATCGCCCTGGCCGTGTACGCGTGCGTGGCGGTGGCCGTGCTGGCCGTGCTGGGCCCTGACCGGCTCGGGCAGGCGGCCGCGCCGCTCGCCGAGGCCGTGCGGGCGGCCGGGCTGCCGGGGCTGGTGCCCGTCGTGCGCGTGGGCGCCGTCGTGGCCGCGCTGGGCTCGCTGCTCGCGCTGATCCTGGGCGTCTCGCGCACCGTTCTGGCGATGGCCCGGGACCGGCACCTGCCGGGGGCGCTCGCGGCGGTGCACCCGCGGTTCCAGGTGCCGCACCGGGCGGAGCTCGCCGTCGGTGCGGTGGTCGCGGTCCTCGCCGCCACGGCCGACGTACGCGGCGCGATCGGCTTCTCCTCCTTCGGCGTCCTGACGTACTACGCCATCGCCAACGCCTCCGCCTGGACCCTCGACCCCTCCCCCAGGGCGCGCGCCCTGCCCGCGCTGGGCCTGCTGGGCTGCGCGGTGCTGGCGTTCTCGCTGCCGGGGGTGTCGGTGCTGGTGGGCGCGGCCGTACTGGCTGCCGGGGCGGTCGCCTACGGCGTACGCGCGCGGTCGGCGTAGCGGACGCTGTCGGCCTGGCGGATGCTGCCGGCCTGGCGGGCGCTGCCGCCTGGCGGGCCTCCCGGGCCTCGGACGCGGCCGGCCTGACGGACGCCTCCGACCCTCGGGCGCTGCCGGTCGGGTCAGCGGGCCGCGAACGGCTGGTCCGTCGGGACGATCTCGCGGCCCAGCGGGAGCAGCGAGACGGGTATCAGCTTGAAGTTGGCTATGCCGAACGGGATGCCGATGATCGTCAGGCACAGGGCGATGCCGGTGGCGATGTGGGCGAGGGCGAGCCACCAGCCGGCCAGCAGCAGCCACAGGACGTTGCCCAGGCAGGACGGGGCGCCCGCGCCGCGGCGTTCGACCGTGGTGTAGCCGAAGGGCCACAGGGCATAGACGCCGATCCGGAACGCGGCGATCCCGAACGGGATGCCGATGATCGTGATGCAGAGCAGCAGGCCCGCGGCCAGGTAGCCGAGGAAGAGCCAGAAGCCGCTCAGGACGAGCCAGATGACGTTCAGGATCAGTTTCATCGGCGGGGACCTGCCATCTGCTCCAGGCGCGAGATGCGCTCGGCCATGGGCGGGTGGGTGGAGAACATCCGGGACATGCCCTGTCCGGGCCGGAACGGGTTGGCGATCATCATGTGGCTCGCTGTCTCGATTCTGGGCTCGGGGGGCAGCGGAAGCTGCTTGGTGCCGGCGTCGAGCTTGCGCAGGGCTGAGGCGAGGGCGAGAGGGTCGCCGGTGAGCTGGGCGCCGGAGGCGTCGGCCTGGTACTCGCGGGAGCGGCTGATGGCCAGTTGGATGAGCGACGCGGCGAGCGGGCCAAGGATCATGATCAGGAGCATGCCGAGGAGGCCGGGGCCGTCGTCGTCGTCCGAGCGGCCGACCGGGATCAGCCAGGCGAAGTTGACCAGGAACATGATCACCGAGGCGAGGGCGCCGGCGACCGAGGAGATGAGGATGTCCCGGTTGTAGACATGGCTCAGCTCATGGCCGATGACTCCGCGCAGCTCGCGCTCGTCGAGCAGGCGCAGGATGCCTTCCGTGCAGCACACGGCGGCGTTGCGCGGATTGCGGCCCGTCGCAAAGGCGTTGGGCGCCTCCGTCGGGGAGATGTACAGGCGGGGCATGGGCTGGCGGGCCTGCGTGGAGAGCTCGCGGACCATGCGGTACAGGGCGGGCGCCTCGAACTCGCTGACCGGACGGGCCCGCATGGCGCGCAGGGCCAGCTTGTCGCTGTTCCAGTACGCGTACGCGTTGGTGCCCAGTGCGATCAGCACCGCGACGATCAGTCCCGTACGGCCGAAGAAGCCGCCGATGACGATGATGAGTGCGGACAGTCCCCCGAGGAGTACTGCGGTCCTGAGCCCGTTGTGCCGGCGGTGCACGGTACGCCCTCCAAGTGGTGCGGCAGGGGAACCCTTTGCTGTGTCGATCTCGATGCCACTGGTGCCGTGGTGTCACGTCCAGTGGACCCTCCCGCTTTGGACAACGCGAGGCGAGAGCCACTAGTTCCCTTGTGCCCGTGGGGGCGCTCCGAGGCGGGCGTGGGCCGTACGGGTGACCGTCGGCCCACGCGTCTCAGAACCGGTCCGCGCGTCTCAAGACAGGCCTGCGGATCTCGGAGCAGGTGCGCGTCTCAGAACAGGCCCGTGTCGGCGAAGCGCAGGACCAGCTGGGGTGCTCCGGACAGGGCGACGCCGATGACGGCCGTGACGGCGATCGCGGCCGTGAGGGGCGCCGGAACGGTGTGCCGGCCGGGCTCGCCCTCGGGGGCACGGAAGAGCAGGGCCGTCCACTTCAGGTAGTAGACCAGCGCGATCACGACGTTCACGGCCATCACCACGGCCAGCCAGCCCAGGCCCGCCCCGACGGCCGCCGAGAAGACGGTGACCTTGGCGAACAGGCCGATGATGCCCGGCGGCAGGCCCGCGAGGCACAGCAGGAAGAACGCCAGGACCAGAGCGGTGACGGGGTTCTTGGCGTACAGGCCCCGGTAGTCCGCCACCCGGTTGAGGGCGTGCGTACGGCCCACCAGCGCGGCCACCGCGAACGCGCCGAGGTTCACGGCGCCGTACATGAGGGCGTAGGCGAGGGTGGAGCCGACGGAGTGCTCGGCGTCGTCGGAGTACGCGGCGGCGGCGATCGGCACCAGGAGATAGCCGGCCTGACCGACCGAGGACCAGGCGAGCAGGCGTACGGCGCTGTACGCGCGCGTGGCCTGCTGGCGCAGGGCGCCGACGTTGCCGACGGTCATGGTGAGCGCGGCCAGCACGGCGAGGGCGGGGCCCCAGACGTCGGCGTAGGACGGCAGGGCGACGACGGTGACGAGGATCAGGCCGGAGAAGCCGACCGCCTTGCCCACGACGGACAGATAGGCGGCTACCGGGAGGGGCGCGCCCACATAGGTGTCGGGGACCCAGAAGTGGAAGGGCACGGCGGCCGTCTTGAAGGCGAAGCCGACAAGGGTGAGGACGACGCCGGTCTGGGCGAGGGTGTGCAGCTGGCCGTCGACGTCCTGGATGCGGTCGGCGACCTGGGTGAGGTACAGGGTGCCGGTGGTGGCGTAGACGAAGCTGATGCCCATCAGGCTGACGGCGGTGGCCGTGACCGAGGACAGGAAGAACTTCAGGGCCGCCTCGGAGGAGCGCTTGTCGCCGTGGCGCAGGCCGACCAGCGCGAAGGCGGGCAGGGACGCGACCTCCAGGGCGACGATCAGGGTCGCCAGGTCACGGGAGGCGGGCAGCAGGGCGGCGCCCGCGGCGGAGGACAGCAGCAGGAACCAGAACTCCCCTTCGGGGAGTTCCTTGCGCGCGTCCTTCAGCGCGGTGACCGACAGCAGGGCGGCGACCAGGGCTCCGGCGAGGACCAGGAACTGGATGACGAGGGTGAAGCGGTCCGCCGTATAGCTGCACACGCGTGTGTCGCCGGTGAGGCAGAAGGTGGAGCGGTCGCCGTCCAGCAGGGGCAGCAGCATGGCGGTCGAAGCGGCGAGGCCCGCGACCGAGATCCAGCCGAGTACGGCTTTCCTGCCGTCGGCCACGAACAGGTCGGCGACGAGGACGGCGAGCGCGACGACCGCCGCGATGGTGGGCGGCGCGACGGCGAGCCAGTCGACGTCCTGGACGAGGTTGACGGCCTGCATCTGGGCCGGGGAGCTCATCGGGTGCCTCCTGCGAGGAGCTGCTGCACGGCCGGGTCGGTGAGGCCGAGGAGGGTCTTGGGCCACAGCCCGGCGACGACGGTGAGGACGACGAGCGGGGTCCAGGCGGCGAACTCGTACGTGCGGACGTCGGCCAGTTTCGGCACCTCGTCCTGCGGGGCGCCCATGCACACCCGGCGGACCACGACCAGCAGGTAGGCGGCCGTGAGCAGCGTGCCGAAGGCGCCGATCGCCATGAAGGTGAGGAACGCCGGCCTGCTGAGCCCGTCGGCGGGGTCGAACGCGCCGAACAGGGCGAGCATCTCGCCCCAGAACCCGGCGAGTCCGGGCAGGCCGAGAGAGGCGACCGCGGCGAACGCGAGCAGGCCGCCGAGGCGCGGGGCACGGCCGTACAGGGCGGCGCCGGTCTCCTCGGCGAGGGTGTCGAGGTCGGTGCTGCCGGTGCGGTCCTTCAGGGCGCCGACCAGGAAGAACAGCAGGCCGGTGATGAGGCCGTGGGCGACGTTGGCGAACAGGGCGCCGTTGACGCCGGTGGGGGTCATCGTGGCGATGCCGAGCAGGACGAAGCCCATGTGGCCGACGGAGGAGTAGGCGATGAGCCGCTTCAGGTCGCCCTTGGCGCCGCGCCTGGCGAGGGCCAGACAGGCGAGCGATCCGTAGATGATGCCGACGACCGCGAAGGCGGCGAGATACGGCGCGAAGTCCCGGAACCCGTCCGGCGCGACCGGGAGCAGGATGCGGACGAACCCGTACGTGCCCATCTTCAGCAGGACGCCCGCGAGCAGCACCGAGCCGACGGTCGGGGCGGCGGTGTGGGCGTCGGGCAGCCAGCTGTGCAGCGGCCACATCGGGGTCTTGACCGCGAGCCCGAGACCGATCGCCAATACGGCGATGACCTGCACGGACGTGGTCAGCGACCGGCCGTTGTCAGTGGCGAGTGCCACCATGTCGAATGTGCCCGCCTTGATTCCGATCAGGAGCAGGCCGAGCAGCATGACCACGGAACCGAGCAGCGTGTAGAGGATGAACCGCCAGGCGGCCTCGGCCCGTCCCTCGCCGCCCCAGCGGGCGATGAGGAAGTACATCGGGATCAGGACCATCTCGAAGGCGAGGAAGAACAGCAGCAGGTCGAGGACGGCGAAGGTGGCGAGGGTGCCGGACTCCAGGACGAGCAGCAGGGCGACGAAGGCCTTCGGGGACGGGCCCGCGGGCATCTTGAAGTACGAGTAGAGCGCGCAGAGGAAGGTCAGCAGCGCGGTCAGCACCAGAAGGGGGAGGGAGATGCCGTCGATGCCGAGGTGGATGCGTACGTCGAGTGCGGGGATCCAGCTGATGTCCGTGCCGGCCTGCATCTTCGACGGGTGGTCGTGGTCGAAGCCGAGCGCGAGGACGATCGCGGCGAGAAGGACCGCACCGGTGACGGTGACTCCGTGGCGTAGCACGGCCTGCTCGGGCGACTTCCCCTTCAGGCCGGGCGGGGCGGGCAGCAGAGCGGCGGCGGCGCCGAGGAGCGGGCCGACGACGACGAACGCCAGAAGGAACTGCATCACTGACTCGTTGATATCGATCACGCCTGCTCACGCTCCCGTGGCGACGAGGACGACGGCGACCGCCAGGACGACGGTGCCGGCGAGCAGCGCGCTCACATAGGTCTGCACATTGCCGGTCTGGGCGCGCCGGACGGCCGCGCCGAGCAGGCGGGGCAGGGCGCCCGCGCCGCGTACGTAGGTCTCGACGACCTCGCGGTCGAGGAACCGGACGAGGCTCGCACCAGCTCGCACCGGACGGACGAACAGCGCCGAGTAGACGGCGTCCAGGTGGAAGCCGACGGCCGCGTGCCGGTGCAGCGGGCCGAGCAGCAGCCTCCCGGGGTCGGCCGGGTCGGGGGCGTAGGCCATGTCGCCGTAGGCGGGCGCGTGGCTGGCGATGGCCTCGGCCTCGACGAGTCCGGCGTCGCCCTCGGGGTGGGCGGCGACCGCGCCCAGGGGCACGCGCGCGGCGAGGGCCGTGGTGTGCCGCCAGGCGGCGTACGTGACGAGGCCGCCGACGAGGGCCACGCCCGTGCCGAGGACGGAGGTGGTGAGCGTGGGCGCGAGGTCGTTGCCGTCGAACCAGTCGGGCATCAGCCGGTAGGTGAGGCCGCCGAGCGCGAGGGACGGCAGGGCGAGCACCCACAGCACCGCGGTCATCGTCAGCGGCTGACGGCCGTGGTCGGGGGCCTCGGCGCCCCGGCCGCGGAAGGCGCGCAGCCACAGCCGCATCGCGTAGGCCGCGGTGAGCAGGGCGGTGACCAGGCCCGACACGAGGACGATCCACCCGGCGGCGCCGGGGGCGTGCTCGGTGTGCCCGGTGGAGACGTGCTCGGCGGCGCCGAGGACGGACTCCTTGGAGAAGAAGCCGCTGAACGGCGGGATCGCGGCGAGCGCGAGGAGCGCCACGGTCATCGTCCAGTAGGCGTCGGGGACGCGGTCGCGCAGGTCCTTCATCCGGGACATGGCGGCCAGCGAGTTGGTGCCGGCGGCGTGGATGATCACGCCGGCGGCGAGGAACAGCAGCGCCTTGAAGGCGCCGTGGGACAGGAGGTGGAAGACGGCGGCACCACGGTCGCCGACGGCGAGGGCGCCGGTCATGTAGCCGAGCTGACCGATCGTCGAGTACGCGAGGACGCGCTTGATGTCGTCCTGGGCGAGCGCGGCGAGGCCGGAACCGACCATCGTGACGGCGGCCATCACCGCGAGGGTGACCATCGCGGCCGTGGAGGCCTGGAAGACGGGCAGGAGCCGGGCGATGAAGTAGACACCGGCGGCGACCATCGTCGCGGCGTGGATCAGCGCGGAGACCGGGGTGGGGCCGGCCATCGCGTCGGGGAGCCAGGTGTGCAGCGGGAACTGCGCCGACTTGCCCGCCACGCCCGCGAGGAGCAGCAGGGCGATCAGCGTCGGGTGGTCGAGGCCGCCGCTCGCGACGGCACCGAGGACCTTGGTGATGCGGAACGACCCGGCGTCCGTGGCCAGGGCGAACAGGCCGATCAGGAAGGGGACGTCACCGAGCTTGGTCACCAGGAAGGCCTTGAGAGAGGCGGCGCGGGCCTCGGGGGTCTCCCAGTAGTGGCCGACGAGGAAGTAGGAGCAGATGCCCATGACTTCCCAGCCGACGAGCAGCACCATCAGGTCGCCGGAGTAGACGACCAGAAGCATCGCGGAGGTGAACAGCGAGACGAGGGCGGCGTACGACGGGTAGCGCGGGTCGTCGCGGAGATAGCCGGTGGAGTAGATCTGCACGCAGCCGGCGACGAACGCGACCAGCACGGCGACGAGCGCGGCGAAGCCGTCGATGTGCAGGGCGAGTTCGATCGGGACCGAGCCGGTGGGGGTCAGTTCGGTGGCCGCGTCGACGGCCGCGTCCCCGCCCTGGCGGGCCGCGACGACGCAGGCCAGCACGAGGGAGGTGAGGACCGGCAGGACGGCGAGCGGGCGGACGAAACCGGGGGCGGTGCGGCCGAGGAGCAGTCCGGCGGCAGCGCCGAGGAACGGCAGGAGGGGGACGAGAACGGCGAGGGTGGTCGTGGTCACGCGGTGGCCTCAGCCTTCTCGGCGGCCGTCCCCGCCTCGGGGACGTCGGTCTCGTGGCCCTCGGCGGTGTCGCGGAGCTTGTCGATGTCCGCGGTGCCGCGGTTGCGGTACACGGCGAGGACGATCGCCAGGCCGATGCCGATCTCGGCGGCGGCGATGGCGATGGTGAACAGGGTCAGGGCCTGCCCGGAGTGCAGGGTCTCCTCGGCGGTACGGCTGAGCCAGACGTCGAACGCGACGAGGTTGAGGTTGACGGCGTTGAGCATCAGCTCGACCGACATCAGGACCAGGATCGCGTTACGGCGGGCGAGGACGCCGTACAGGCCGGTGCAGAAGAGGAGGGCGGAGAGTACGGCGGGATAGGCGAGGTGCATCAGCGGGCGCCTTCCTGCTCGGACGGGGTGACGCCCTCGGACGGGTCGCGTCGCGGGGCCGACTCCGCTCGCTCCACCGGCTTGGTTCGCCCGATCGGGTGATTACGGGAATTCGGGGCGAAGGGGGAACCACCGGTGGTGGCCCGGGAGTTCACAGGGGGAGAGCTCGACTCCGCCTTCGCCTTGCGGGACAGGACGATCGCGCCGACCAGGGCCGCGAGGAGCAGGACGGAGAGGGCCTCGAAGGGGAGGACCCAGTTCTGGAAGAGCGCCTGGCCGGTGACCTCGGTGGAGCCGGCCGGGGCGCCGTCGAGGTCGATCCAGGTGGCGCGGAAGGCATCGACGACCACCCAGATCAGGGCGGCCGCCGAGGCGACGGCGACCGTGAGGGCGGCCCAGCGGTTCCCGGAGTCCGCGTCCGGGGAGCGGCCGATGGGTGCCCTGGTGAGCATCAGACCGAAGAGAAGGAGGACGACGACGGAGCCTACGTAGATCAGGACCTGCACCCAGGCGATGAACTCTGCGGTGAGCAGGAGGTACTCGACGGCGAGGCCGCCGAGGGTGACCACCAGCCACAGGGCGGCGTGCACCAGCTGACGGGTGGTGACGGTGACCAGGGCGGCGCCGAAGGTGACCAGGCCGACGAGGAGGAAGGCGATCTCCACGCCGGTCGGGGACAGGAAGCCGTGGCTGTCCGCGGCGACCGTGGTCAGCGCCGTGGAGCCGGGGGCCATGGCGAGGGAGGCGAGGCTCACGCGTCCCCTCCCTGCGACTCGGTTCCCTGCGGCCCGGTTCCCTGCGGCTTGGTCGGCTCGGTCGGCTCGGCATCGGCAGCCTGGGCCGCGGCGAGCTTCTCCGCCGTCTTGTGGGCCGCGGCGATCTCCTTCGGTTCCTCCGCGCCCGGGTCGAGGGCAGGCGGGGCCGGCACGGTCCACATCCACTCGCGGAGCTTGTCGCGCTCGTGGGTGAGCTCGTGGATGTCGGTCTCGGCGTACTCGAACTCCGGGGACCAGAAGAGCGCGTCGAAGGGGCAGACCTCGATGCAGATACCGCAGTACATGCACAGCGAGAAGTCGATGGCGAAGCGGTCGAGCACGTTGCGGCTGCGCTCGCGGCCGCCGGGCGTCGCCGCCGGGATCGTCTCCTTATGGGAGTCGATGTAAATGCACCAGTCGGGGCACTCACGGGCGCAGAGCATGCAGACCGTGCAGTTCTCCTCGAACAGGCCGATCACACCGCGGGTGCGGGGCGGGAGGTCGGGCTGGACGTCGGGGTACTGCTCGGTGACGGTCTTCTTCGTCATCGTGCGGAGGGTGACGGCCAGGCCCTTGGCGAGGCCGGAGCCAGGAATGGGGGCCACTAGGAGATCACCACCTTGACGATGCCGGTGAGGGCGATCTGAGCGAGGGAGAGGGGGACGAGGAGGGTCCAGGAGAGCTTCTGGAGCTGGTCCTCGCGCAGGCGGGGATAGGTGACGCGGAGCCAGATCACGACGAAGGCGAGGACGGCCGTCTTCAGCAGGGTCCACACCCAGCCGAGGCCGTCGGCGCCCCAGGGGCCGTGCCAGCCGCCAAGGAACAGGACGGTGGTCAGGCCGCACAGGACGACGATCCCGGCGTACTCGGCGAGGAGGAAGAGAGCGAACCGCAGACCGGTGTACTCGGTGTACGCGCCGAAGATGATCTCGGAGTCGGCGACGGGCATGTCGAAGGGGGGCCGCTGGAGCTCTGCCAGACCGGCGACGAAGAACACGATCGCGCCGACGATCTGCCAGGGCAGCCACCACCACTCGAACGCGTCGATGATGCCGGGGAGGGAGACCGTGCCGGCCGCCATCGCCACCGAGGCGGCGGCGAGCAGCATCGGGAGTTCATAGGCGAGCAACTGGGCGGCGGTACGTAGACCGCCGAGGAGGGAGAACTTGTTGGCGCTGGCCCATCCGGCCATGAGAGAGCCGAGGACGCCGACGCCCATCACCGCGAGGACGAAGAAGACACCCGCGTCGATGACCTCACCGACCGCGCCTTCGCTCGGGCCGATCGGGATGGCGAGCAGCACGAGGAGGTAGGGCAGGAGAGCGACGGCCGGGGCCAGCTGGAAGATCCGCCGGTCCGCGCCGGTGGGGACGACGTCCTCCTTCTGCGCGAACTTCACGCCGTCCGCGACGAGCTGGGCCCAGCCGTGGAAGCCACCTGCGTACATCGGGCCGAGGCGGCCCTGCATGTGGGCCATCACCTTGTGCTCGGTCTGACCGATGATCAGCGGGAAGGTGAGGAAGACGCCGAAGACGATCAGGAGTCGCAGGGCGACGTCGAGAGCGTCGTTCACTGCGGGCCTCCTGAGGGGTCGGCGGGGGTTTCGGTGTGGTCGGGGGTGTCAGGGCCGGGGTTGTCGGGGCCGGTCTCGTCAGGGCCGGCATTGTCGGGGGCGGGGCTCTCCGACGCGCGACCTCGGGAGCCGGTCTCCTGGGCGGTGGTTCCGAGGGGCTCCGGGAATGCCTCGGCGCCGGGTTCCCGCGCGGCCTGGGCATCCGGCTCCTGGGCCGGCACCGTCTCGGAGGTGCCTGTGGCCTGCGCCTCCGGCTCCTGGGTCGGTGCCGTCTCGGGCGTGCGCGCGGCCTGGGCATCCGGCTCCTGGGCCGGCACCGTCTCGGACGTGCCTGTGGCCTGCGCCTCCGACTCTCGCGTCGGCGCCGCCTCGGACGTGCCCGCGGCCTGCGGTGCCTTCGGCTGTTCCGGTTCCTGCTCCGGCTCCGGCTTCGGCCCCGGGCCCTGCTCCCGCTCCGGCTTCGGCTCGTCGAAGGCCGGCCGGGCGTGGTGCCAAGGCGCGTCCGCGCTGCGAGGGGCCGGGCGGGGCTTCGCCTCAGCGGGGGCCTGCCGTTCGGCAGATGCCTGCTGCCCGGCGGGACCCTGCTGCCCAGCAGAGGCCTGCTGGTCTACCGGGGCCTGCTGATCAGCCGATGTCTGCTGCTCCGCGCGATCAGCCGACGCCTGCTGCTCCGCAGGAGCCGCGACTCGCTGAGAGGCCGACCCCTGCGACGCGCTGCGGGCACGTCGGGGACCGGCCGGGGCCGTCGGTGCCGAGGTCGCCCCCTCGGTGCCGGACTCCCTGGCGGACTCCAGGCCGGACTCCGTGGCGGGCGTGGTCGCGGCCATCGGGCGTTGGGAGGCCGAGCCCTGTGAGGCGGTGCGGGCGCGGCGCGGGCCTGCGGGGGCCTCCGGGGCGCGGGGCGTCCGGCCGGGGGAGGCTTCCGGGGCCGGGGGCGTCTGGTCGGCGGAGGTGTCCGTCGTGGGGGTGGTCTGGCTTGCGGAGCCCTCGCTCGCGGTGCGGGTGCGGCGGGCCGGGCGTTCGCCTGCTGGGCGGGCGGCGCCTCGGGCCGGGCGGGCGGGGGCAGGGGGGAGCTGGCCCTTGAGGGGGCCCCAGTCGTTGGGGTCGGGGACGCCCGGCGGGAGCATCTGGCGGCGCTTGGGGCCGCCGTGGTCGGACTCGCCCGGCTCCTTGGCGCCCGGCCAGGCCTTGGCGACGCGGGCGGCGAGGACGAAGTCCTTGCGCAGGGGGTGGCCCTCGAAGGTCTCCGGGAGGAGGAGGTGTTCCAGGCCGGGGTGGCCCTCGAAGGTGACGCCGAACATTTCGTGGGTCTCGCGCTCGTGCCAGGTGGCACCGGCGTAGACGTCCACGGCGGACGCAAGCAGCGGCGTCTCGTGGGGGACGGTCGTGCGGAGCAACAGCCGCCGGACCGGGTGGAGGGCGACGACGTGGGCCGAGACGCGGAAGCCGGTGCCGGGCTCGTCGACGGCGCTCAGCCAGTCGAAGTAGGTGCAGTCCAGCTCGTCGCGGGCGGTGCGCAGGGCCTGGATCCAGGCGGCCGGGGGCACGTCGACGGTGAGGACGTCGTAGGACTCCTCGGCGGTGGCGTCGGGGCCGAAAAGTTCCTCGGCGGGGGCGGGCAGCCAGCCGGTGGCGGTCATCGCGCGCCCTCCGTACCCGAGTCGGTCTCCTCGGCCGGTACCGGCGGCCGCACCAGGCCGCTCTGCAGGGCTGCCGTGGAAGGCCGGGTGGCGGTGTGGCCGTAGCGCTCGCCCAGGGACTCGCGGGCGATCTTCTCCTGGAGCTTGAGGATGCCCTGGAGAAGGGCCTCGGGGCGGGGCGGGCAGCCGGGGACGTAGACGTCGACGGGGATGATCTGGTCGACGCCCTTGGTGACCGAGTAGGAGTCCCAGTAGGGGCCGCCGCAGTTGCTGCACGCGCCGAAGGAGATGACGTACTTGGGCTCGGGCATCTGCTCGTACAGGCGCTTGACGGCGGGGGCCATCTTGTCCGTGACCGTGCCCGAGACCACCATCAGGTCGGCCTGGCGCGGGCCCGGCGCGAAGGGGATCACGCCGAGGCGGATGAAGTCGTGGCGGGCCATCGACGCGGCGATGAACTCGATCGCGCAGCAGGCGAGGCCGAAGTTGAAGACCCAGAGGGAGTAGCGGCGGCCCCAGTTGAGGACCACCTTCATCGGCTCGGGGGCCAGGCGTGCGAGCGCGCCCAGGCGCTTCGGCTCGGGAAGCAGAACCGGTTCCGAGGGGGTCACGTCCATGCCAGGACGCCCTTCTTGTATGCGTAGAGCAGGCCCACGGCGAGGAAGCCGAGGAAGATGAACATCTCGACGAGGGTGGTCGCCCCGTAGCCCGGCGCGGCGAACACCGTCGCCCAGGGGAACAGGAAGATCGAGTCGACGGCGAAGATGACGTAGAGGAAGGCGTAGACGTAGTAGCGGACCTGGGTGTGGGCCCAGCCCTCGCCGACCGGGTCGACGCCGCACTCGTAGGTCAGGAGTTTCTCGGGGGTGGGCACGACGGGCCGCAGCAGCCGGCCGGCCCCGAAGGCGACGGCGACGAACAGCACGCCGACGGCGGCGAGCAGTCCGACGACGGAATAGGACTGGAAGTAGTCCGCCGCGACGACGACAGCCGGTTCGACGGTCGATTCCCGCACGTCCGTCCCCTCGCTCCCTGGCCCTCGGCCCTCGACCCGCGACGACGACCTGTTCGACGATCTGTACGCACGGGAGTCTAGGCCCTGATAAAGAGACGGTAAGCAGCCCGTCACGCCTTGAGATGCCGGGGTGGGGTTTTCCCCAGCAGAGCCGGGCGGTCCGCCTCATGGCGTGGCCGGGCGCGGGCGGGCAGGCTGAGCCGTATGACCGAACGTACTCCGTCCGTGGGCGCCGGGACTGCCGAGCCGTTGCCGCCGCCTCGCCTCGCCTACGACGCTCACACCTGGAAGGAGATCGCGCATCTCCTGGCGAACCTTCCGGCGGCGCTGCTGGGCTTCGTCTATGTGACGACCGTGGTGTTCACCAGCGCGTTGCTCACCGTCACGGTGATCGGGTTCCCGTTGCTCGCGGCGGGGCTGATGGGGGCGCGGCAGCTGGGCAAGCTGGAGCGGGCGCGGGCCCGGGCGCTGCTCGGGGTGCGGGTGGAGGAGCCGTCGCCGCTGCCGTTGCGCGGGCGGGGCGGGTTCCTTCAGCAGCTGTGGATGATGCTGAAGGACCCGGTGGGCTGGCGGACGCTGCTGTACGACTTCATCCGGCTGCCGTGGGGCGTGCTGACGTTCGCGCTGACGCTGGTGTCGTTGTTCGTGCTGTGGCCGGTGCTGCCGTATCTGGCGCGGGGGCTGGCGAACGCGGACCGGGCGATGGTGCGCGGGCTGCTGTCGCCGTCGGACGAGCTGGAGCGCCGTATCGCCGAACTGGAGTCCGACCGGGGGGTCGTGGTCGACACGGCGGCGGCCGATCTGCGGCGGATCGAGCGGGATCTGCACGACGGGGCGCAGGCCCGGCTGGTGAACCTCGCGATGGGGCTGGGCCTGGCGAAGGAGAAGCTTCTGGAGGACCCGGATTCGGCGGCCGTGATGGTCGAGGAGGCGCACGGCGAGGTGAAGCTGGCGCTGCAGGAGCTGCGGGATCTGGCGCGCGGCATCCATCCGGCCGTTCTCACCGACCGCGGTCTGGACGCGGCCCTGTCGTCGGTGGCCTCGCGGTGCACGGTGCCGGTGAAGGTGACCGTGGATCTGGACGGGCGGCCGGCGGAGGCCATCGAGGGGATCGCCTACTTCACCGTGTCCGAGCTGCTGCAGAACATCAGCAAGCACTCGGCGGCGCGGTCCGCCGCGGTGGAGGTGTGGCGGAGCCGGGACCGGCTGCTGATCCAGGTCGAGGACGACGGCCGGGGCGGTGCCTCGCTGGACGCGGGCAGCGGTCTGCGGGGGCTCGCGGAGCGGCTGGGCGCGGTCGACGGGCTGTTCGTCGTCGACTCGCCGCAGGGCGGTCCGACCACGATCACCGCCGAACTGCCCTGGCGCGCCCGCCCGAGGTAGGGAAAACCCCCCTTCCAAGACGCCGACGGCCTCCATGGTCCGTGGAGCGCCGGGCCGACAGGCTGGACGTAGAACAGCAGGAATCCGCGAGCAGCGAGCATCGAGCAGAAACGGACGGCGGGCGATGGCCACCACGCGGTACGGGGACACCGGGTACGGCGACACGGGGTACGGGCAGGGCTACGGGCGCGACGGCGGGCGGCGCCGGATGCCCGCCGGGCTGCGGGCGCCGTTCGAGGCGCGGCACTGGCGCGAGCTGGGCTATGTGCTGCTGAGCCTGCCGGTGAGCGTGCTGATGTTCACGTACGCCGTGACGATGGTGTCGCTCGGGGCGGGTCTGCTGGTGACGTTCCTCGGCATCCCGGTGCTGGCGGCGGCGCTCGCCGGGTGCCGGGGGCTCGGGGCGATGGAGCGGGCCCGGGCGCGAGCGCTGCTGCGGGTGGACGTGGCCGACCCGGAGCCGCTGCGGATGCGCGACAGCGGGCTGATGGCGTGGATGGGCGCCGTCTTCAAGAGCGGCTCGTCCTGGCGGCAGCTGCTGTACGCGGTGCTGCACCTGCCGTGGGCGGTGTTCTCCTTCACCGTGTCGGTGGCGTTCTGGTCGTACGGCTGGGCGATGCTGACGTATCCGCTGTGGTTCTGGGTGTTCCCGGCGTACGCCGGTCAGGACGGGCTTCAGCTGTACGGCGACGAGACGCACTCGGTCTATCTGGACAACCCCTTCGAGATCGGGGTCACCGCGCTGATCGGGCTGCTGATCACGCTGGCCACGCCGTGGATCGTACGGGCGCTGACGATGGTGGACCGGCTGCTGGTGCATGGGCTGCTCGGGCCGTCGCGGCTGTCGGCGCGGGTGGTGGAGCTGGAGTCGGACCGGGGGGTCGTGATCGACACGGCGGCGGCCGACCTGCGGCGCATCGAGCGGGATCTGCACGACGGGGCGCAGGCCCGGCTGGTGAACCTCGCGATGGGGCTGGGCCTGGCGAAGGAGAAGCTGGCCGAGGACCCGCGGGCGGCGGCGCGGATGGTGGACGAGGCGCACGGCGAGGTGAAGACCGCGCTGCAGGAGCTGCGTGACCTCGCCCGCGGCATCCACCCGGCCGTCCTCACCGACCGCGGCCTGGACGCCGCGCTCTCCGCGGTCGCCTCCCGCTGCACGGTCCCGGTCACGGTCGAGGTCGACCTGCCGTCCCGGCCGGCTCCGGCGATCGAGGGCATCGCCTACTTCACCGTCTCCGAGCTGCTGCAGAACATCAGCAAGCACGCGCGGGCCCGGTCGGCCTCGGTGGACGTGTGGCGCGCCGAGAGCCGGCTGATGCTCCAGGTGACGGACGACGGTGTCGGCGGTGCCGACGCGAGCCGGGGTTCCGGCCTGGCCGGTCTGGCGGAACGGCTGGACGCCGTGGACGGGATCCTGGTGGTGGACTCCCCCGCGGGCGGCCCGACGACCGTGACGGCCGAACTTCCCTGGCGGGGCTGAACCGGGTTCCGCCCTCACTGCCCGTACTTCCCTGGCGGGGCTGAACCGGGTGCCGCGCTCGCTGCCCGTACTTCCCTGGCGGGGCTGAACCGGGTGCCGCCCTTGCTGCCCGTACCTTCCCGGCGGGCCTGGACCGGATTCCGCCCTCGCCGCTCGTACTTCCTTGGCGGGGCTGACCGGCTTCCGCGCCCGCTGCCCGTACTTCCCTGGCGGGGCTGAAGCGGGTTCCACCCTCGCTGCCGAACTTCCCTGGCGGGGCCGAACCGGATTCCGCCCCTCCTGCCCCTACTCCCCTGGCGGGGCTGACCGGATTCAGTCCCCGCTGCCCTTACTTCCCCCCGCCGCCCCCCATTCCCTGGAATGCTTGAGAACCGTACGGGCAGAGCCAGGGCACGGGGGGACCGAACAACGTGGAGAACAGAGTGCGCGTAGTCATCGCTGAGGACTCCGTGCTGCTCAGAGAAGGCCTGACCCGGCTGCTGACCGACCGCGGTCACGACGTGGTCGCCGGGGTCGGGGACGCCGAGGCGCTGATCAAGACGATCACCGAGCTGGACGCCGAGGGTGCGCTGCCGGACGTGGTCGTCGCGGACGTGCGGATGCCGCCGACCCACACCGACGAGGGCGTACGGGCCGCAGTCCGGCTGCGTCAGTCGCATCCGGGGCTCGGTGTCCTCGTGCTGTCGCAGTACGTCGAGGAGCGCTATGCCACCGAGCTGCTGGCCGGCTCCAGCCGGGGTGTCGGCTATCTGCTGAAGGACCGGGTCGCCGAGGTGCGCGAGTTCGTGGACGCCGTGGTGCGGGTAGCCGGGGGTGGTACGGCGCTCGACCCGGAGGTGGTCGCGCAATTGCTGGGGCGCTCCCGCAAGCAGGACGTGCTCGCGGGACTCACCCCGCGGGAGCGGGAGGTGCTGGGGCTGATGGCCGAGGGACGCACGAACTCCGCGATCGCCAAACAGCTGGTGGTCAGCGACGGCGCGGTCGAGAAGCACGTCAGCAACATCTTCCTCAAGCTGGGGCTCTCCCCGAGCGAGGGCGATCACCGGCGGGTGCTGGCCGTGCTCACCTATCTGAACTCCTGAGCCCCGTCCTCGGGCCGGGGCCCGGCCCAGAACCGAACGATGAGCGGTGCACGTCTTCAGCAGCGACGCCGGGGGGCGAGGACGAGATGACATGGCAGGGCGCCGGATCGAGGGCGCGTACGGGGGCCGGATGGGCTCGATGCGGTGATCGTCGCGCGAATGGTCCAGGGAAGGCGACCCTTACGGACGTAGGGTTGATCCTGGGAAGGCCTGCGGGAAGGCCGCTCCCCGACAGCCGCCTCGAAGGAGGTCCAGTTCAGTGACCAGTAGGGTCAGCAGTCCAGCGGAACAGGCCGACGGAGCCGTCGTAGGAGAGCAGCGCAAACCGGCCGGGGCGAAGGATGTCCGGCGCGTCGACCGGGTGATCATCAGGTTCGCGGGGGACTCGGGTGACGGTATGCAGCTCACCGGTGACCGCTTCACCTCGGAGACGGCGTCCTTCGGCAACGACCTGTCGACGCTGCCGAACTTCCCTGCCGAGATCCGGGCGCCCGCCGGCACCCTGCCCGGTGTGTCGAGCTTCCAGCTGCACTTCGCCGACCACGACATCCTCACGCCGGGCGACGCGCCGAACGTCCTGGTGGCGATGAACCCGGCCGCGTTGAAGGCGAACGTGGGGGATCTGCCGCGCGGCGCGGAGATCATCGTCAACACGGACGAGTTCACCAAACGGGCGATGCAGAAGGTCGGCTACGACAGCAACCCGCTGGAGGACGGGTCGCTGGACGGCTACCACCTCCACCCGGTCCCCCTGACCACACTGACGGTGGAGGCACTGAAGGACTTCGACCTCACCCGTAAGGAGGCCGAGCGCAGCAAGAACATGTTCGCGCTCGGCCTCTTGTCATGGATGTACCACCGGCCGACGGAGGGCACGGAGAAGTTCCTGACGTCGAAGTTCGCGAAGAAGCCGGAGATCGCGGCGGCGAACATCACGGCGTTCCGCGCGGGCTGGAACTTCGGTGAGACGACCGAGGACTTCGCGGTCTCCTACGAGGTGGCCCCGGCGGCGAAGGCCTTCCCGGTGGGCACCTACCGCAACATCTCCGGGAACCTGGCGTTGGCGTACGGGCTGATCGCGGCCTCCCGGCAGGCGGACCTGCCGCTGTTCCTGGGCTCGTACCCGATCACCCCGGCCTCCGACATCCTGCACGAGCTGAGCCGGCACAAGAACTTCGGTGTGCGCACCTTCCAGGCCGAGGACGAGATCGCGGGCATCGGCGCGGCGCTGGGCGCGGCCTTCGGCGGCTCCCTCGCGGTGACGACGACGTCCGGCCCCGGTGTGGCGCTGAAGTCGGAGACCATCGGGCTCGCGGTGTCGCTGGAGCTGCCGCTGCTGATCGTGGACATCCAGCGCGGCGGTCCTTCGACGGGTCTGCCGACCAAGACCGAGCAGGCGGACCTGCTGCAGGCGATGTTCGGCCGCAACGGCGAGGCGCCGGTCCCGGTGGTCGCCCCGTGCACCCCGGCGGACTGCTTCGACGCGGCGCTGGAGGCGGCCCGGATCGCGCTGACGTACCGCACCCCGGTCTTCCTGCTGTCCGACGGCTACCTGGCCAACGGCTCCGAGCCGTGGCGGATCCCCGAGGTGGACGAGCTGCCCGATCTGCAGGTGCAGTTCGCGCAGGGCCCGAACCACACCCTCGACGACGGTACCGAGACCTTCTGGCCGTACAAGCGCGACCCGCAGACCCTGGCCCGTCCGTGGGCCGTGCCGGGCACGCCGGGTCTGGAGCACCGTATCGGCGGCATCGAGAAGCAGGACGGCACCGGGAACATCTCCTACGACCCGGCCAACCACGACTTCATGGTCCGCACCCGCCAGGCCAAGATCGACGGCATCGAGGTGCCCGACGTTCAGGTCGACGACCCGCACGGTGCGCGGACGCTGGTGCTGGGCTGGGGTTCGACGTACGGCCCGATCACCGCGGCGGTACGGCGGCTGCGGACGGCCGGGCAGGAGATCGCGCAGGCCCATCTGCGTCACCTCAACCCGTTCCCGCGCAACCTCGGTGACGTGCTCAGGAGCTACGACCGTGTGGTGGTGCCCGAGATGAACCTCGGCCAGCTCGCCACGCTGATCCGGGCGAAGTATCTGGTGGACGCCCACTCGTACAACCAGGTCAACGGGATGCCGTTCAAGGCGGAGCAGCTCGCCAGGGCCCTGAAGGAGGCCATCGATGACTGAGGCACTGAAGCTGGTCCCCAAGGCCGAGGCCAAGCAGTCCATGAAGGACTTCAAGTCCGATCAGGAAGTGCGCTGGTGTCCCGGCTGCGGTGACTACGCGATCCTCGCGGCGGTCCAGGGCTTCATGCCGGAGCTGGGTCTGGCCCGCGAGAACATCGTCTTCGTCTCCGGCATCGGCTGCTCGTCGCGCTTCCCGTACTACATGAACACGTACGGCATGCACTCCATCCACGGCCGCGCCCCGGCCATCGCGACGGGTCTCGCCGCCTCGCGAAGAGACCTGAGCGTGTGGGTGGTGACCGGTGACGGGGACGCCCTGTCCATCGGCGGCAACCATCTGATCCATGCGCTGCGCCGCAATGTGAACCTCAAGATCCTGCTGTTCAACAACCGGATCTACGGCCTCACCAAGGGGCAGTACTCCCCCACCTCCGAGGTCGGCAAGATCACCAAGTCGACGCCGATGGGTTCGCTGGACGCGCCCTTCAACCCGGTGTCGCTGGCGCTCGGCGCGGAGGCGTCCTTCGTGGCCCGCACGATCGACTCCGACCGCAAGCATCTGACCGAGGTGCTGCGGCAGGCCGCCGCCCATCCGGGCACGGCGCTGATCGAGATCTACCAGAACTGCAACATCTTCAACGACGGCGCCTTCGACGCCCTGAAGGACAAGGACTCCGCCGACGAGGCGCTGATCCGGCTGGAGCACGGGCAGCCGATCCGCTTCGGCACGGACCTCGCCAAGGGGGTCGTACGGGATCGCGCGACCGGTGATCTGCAGGTGGTCACGGTGACGCCGGAGAACGAGGCGGACGTGCTGGTCCACGACGCCCACGCCGCCTCCCCGACCACCGCCTTCGCGCTGTCGCGGCTGGCCGACCCGGACACCCTGCACCACACGCCGATCGGCGTGCTGCGCTCGGTCGAACGGCCGGTCTACGACGCCCAGATGTCCGAGCAGCTCGACACGGCCGTCGAACAGAACGGCAAGGGCGATCTCGCGGCGCTGCTGGCGGGCGGGGACACCTGGACGGTCGTCGGCTGACCCGTCCGCTCTCAGGAAGCTGTTTTCAGAAGGCTGTTTTCAGGAGGCCCGGACGTCCGTCGTCCGGGCCTCGTCGTATGCCTTACGGGCTTCCTCCACGGCACTCATACGCCGCTCGGTCCACCCGGCGAGGGCACGCACCTGCTCGGCGGCCTCGCGGCCCAGCTCGGTGAGGGAGTAGTCCACCCGGGGCGGGATGACCGGCTTGGCGTCCCGGTGGACCAGGCCGTCGCGCTCCAGGGTCTGCAGGGTCTGGGTCAGCATCTTCTCGCTGACGCCCCGGCCGCTCCGGCCGATCTCGCGGCGCAGCTCGCTGAACCGGTAGGAGCGGTCGAGCAGGGCGATCAGCACGAGGACGCCCCAGCGGCTGGTGACGTGCTCCAGGACGAGGCGGTGGGGGCACATGGCCTCGGGGTCGGCCTTGCCTTCGGGGCTGAACCGGTGGGTGCTTACTGCCATACCAGTACCTTACTTCAAAGTGGGTACTTACGAATAGTTAGCGCCTCTCCTAGGGTGAGTGTCAGACCCCACCGAAGGAGACAGGAACCATGGGCATCGTCGTCACCGGAGCCACCGGAAAGCTCGGCCGTCACGTCGTGGAGCAGCTGCTGGAGAAGGTCCCGGCCGAGCAGATCACCGCGGTCGTGCGGGACAAGGCCCGGGCCGCCGACCTCGCCGAGCGCGGCGTGCAGCTGGCGGTCGCGGACTACAACGCCCCGGAGACCTTCGCCGGAGTGTTCGCGGCCGGCGACAAGGTGCTGCTGATCTCCGGCAACGAGTTCGACAAGGGCCGCCCCGCCCAGCACAAGGGCGTCATCGACGCCGCGAAGGCCGCGGGTATCGCCCTGCTCGCCTACACCAGCGCCCCCGGCTCCCTCACCGCCGCGCTCGCCGACGACCACCGCGCGACAGAAGAGATCCTGCTCGGCTCCGGCGTGCCCTACACGCTGCTGCGCAACGGCTGGTACTTCGAGAACTACACCGAGCACCTCGCCCCCGTCCTGGAGCACGGCGCCGTCGTGCAGGCCGCCGGCGAGGGCCGGGTCTCGGCCGCCTCGCGCGCCGACTACGCGGCCGCCGCGGCCGCGGTGCTGACCGGCGAGGGCCACGAGAACAAGACCTACGAGCTGGGCGGCGACACGGCCTTCTCCTTCGCCGAGTACGCGGCCGAGCTGAGCCGCCAGACCGGCCGGGAGATCGCGTACCACCCGGTCTCGGTCGAGGCGTTCACCGGCATCCTGACCGGCGCGGGGCTGCCCGAGCCGCTCGCCGCGGTCTTCGCCGGGGTGGACGCGTCCATCGAGAAGGGCGAGCTGGTGGTGTCCACCGGCGACCTGTCCCGGCTGGCCGGGCGTCCGACCACGTCGCTGGAGCAGGCGGTCGCGGACGCCCTCAAGGGCTGACCTGACCTGCGCGAACACCTGACACCCCAGGCCTGTCATGACCGTATGCCGATACGGGCATGACAGCCGGGGGTGCTCGGCGTTACCGTCGTCCGGACGGGTGACGGCGACGAGGTGAGGAGGGCCCGTGGGCGAGTCGAAGGGCGAGCAGCGCATAGGACTGCTGAACGGCTTCGCGGCCTACGGGATGTGGGGCCTGGTCCCGCTCTTCTGGCCGCTGCTCAAGCCCGCCGGGGCGGTGGAGATCCTCGCCCACCGGATGGTGTGGTCCCTCGTCCTGGTCGCCGCCGTCCTGCTCGTCGTACGGCGCTGGGCCTGGGCCGGTGAGCTGCTGCGGCAGCCGAAGCGGCTGGGACTGATCGCGATCGCCGCCGCCGTGATCACCGTCAACTGGGGCGTCTACATCTGGGCCGTGAACGACGGACAGGTCGTCGAGGCCTCCCTGGGGTACTTCATCAACCCGCTCGTCACCATCGCCATGGGTGTGCTGCTGCTGAAGGAGCGGCTGCGGCCCGTGCAGTGGGCGGCCGTCGGGATCGGCGCGGCCGCGGTGCTGGTGCTGACCATCGGCTACGGGCGACCGCCGTGGATCTCCCTGATCCTCGCCTTCTCCTTCGCCACCTACGGGCTCGTGAAGAAGAAGGTCAACCTCAGCGGCCTGGAGTCGCTGGCCGCCGAGACCGCGATCCAGTTCCTGCCCGCGCTCGCCTATCTGCTGTGGCTGAGCGGCCAGGGCGGCATGACCTTCGGCACGGAGGGTGCCGGGCACGCAGCGCTGCTCGCCTCGACCGGCGTGGTGACCGCGCTGCCACTGATCTGCTTCGGTGCCGCCGCCATCCGGGTGCCCCTGTCCACGCTGGGGCTGCTGCAGTACCTCGCCCCGGTCTTCCAGTTCCTGTGCGGCATCTTCTACTTCCACGAGGCCATGCCGCCCGAGCGCTGGGCCGGCTTCGCACTGGTATGGCTGGCCCTGACCCTGCTGACGTGGGACGCGCTGCGGACGGCTCGATGGACGGCACGGGCTCTGCGGGGTGCTGCTGCGGCGGTGGCGGCCGAGGAGGGCGTGGTCGGGGTGGAGGACGTGGCTGTCGCGGAGGCCAAGCAGGAGGCCTAGGGCTGGGGGCTGGGGGCTGGGCTACGACTACGGCTAGCGCTGGGCCTTCGTCGCGCCGCGGGCCCGGTGGGCGCGGACCTTCTCGCGGTTGCCGCAGTGCTCCATGGAGCACCAGCGGCGCCGGCCCGGGCGTGAGGTGTCGACGAACAGCAGAGAGCAGTTGTACGCCCCGCACTCCCGGATGCGCTCGCCGTACGGCCCACTGAACAGCTCGATCGCGTCGCGGGCCAGCGTGGCCAGCAGCCGGGTGCCGGTGGCGCCGGGCGCCCAGGCGGTCGAGCCGTCGGGGCCGAGGCGGGTGACGAGGGGCGGCTCGGCGGCGGCCGCGTTGACGACGTCGAGATGGCCCGGCTGGAGCGGCCGACCGTGCGCACGGTCGGCGGTGAGCAGGAACAGCACGTCACGGAAGTGCCGTACGGCGCTCAGCTCCTCGTCGGTGACGGCGATTTCCAGCCCTTCCGCCAGACGGCTGTGCCCCACCCACGCCACCAGGTCGGCGGGCTCGTGCAGCACCTCGTAGCGCGCGAACGCGCCCGGGCCGCCCGTGGTCAGCAGCTCCAGGCACAGGGCACCGGGGTCGAAGCGGTACGGCTTGCCCTCGCGCGAGACCAGGGTCAGACCAGGTGCTCTTGATGCTTTCGGCGTTTCCGTTGCCCGCTCGCTCACGTAACCAATATAACTGGTTACATGAACGACAGCGACGTACCCGCGAGCGGGTCCGGCTCCCCGGCGCCCGTCCACTTCAAACTCGTCATCGACTGCGCGAACCCTCAGGCCCAGGCCGACTTCTGGGCCGCCGCCCTCCACTACGAGGTCGAGGACAACAACGCCCTCATCGAGCGGCTGCTGGAGCTCGGCGCCCTGCCGCGCGAGGCCGTCGTGGAGTTCCACGCCCGTCTGGCCTTCCGGGACCTGGTCGCCGTACGGCATCCCGACGACCCCGTCGCCCCGGACAGCGGCACCGGCCTCGGCCGGCGGCTGCTCTTCCAGCGCGTCCCCGAGCCGAAGACCGGCAAGAACCGGCTCCACCTCGATCTGCACCCGGGTGAGGGGCTGCGCGAGGGTGAGGTGGAGCGGCTGAAGGGACTCGGGGCGAGCGTGCTGCGGGAGGTGAAGGAGCCTTCGGGGCAATGGGTGGTCATGGCGGACCCGGAGGGGAACGAGTTCTGCGTGCAGTAGGGCGGGGGTGCTTGCGCTGGAGGCGGGGGTGCTTGCCATGGAGGCAGGGGCGCCTGCCCTGGAGGCGGGGGCGCCTGCCCTGGAGGCAGCAGTCGACGTCCCCTCGGGTCCTCCTGGCCCACTCGGCCCGCCCCCTCACTCGGCCCGTGCTGCCCGCTCGGCTCGTTGCGTGAGGCGGCTCATGCGGGCGTGGGCCGACTCCAGTTCCTCCAGGTCGTCGCCCGCGGGGCCGCCCTCGGCCGCCAGCTCGGTCCACAGCCCGATCAGTTCGCGACCGAGGTGCAGCCCGAGCCGCGGGTCGCGCACCGCACGCCAGGCCGTGGCCGCGCTCTGGACGTTGCTGTAGGCGGCCTCGGCGTCACGCCGACGGCGATGCGTCCGGGCCAGCTCCAGCGACAGCGTCAGGGCGCGCTCGCCGTCACCCGCCAAGTAGGCGATGTACGCGGCCAGTTCCCGCAGCCGCAGCACATCGGGGTGCTCATCACCCAACGCCCCCGACGCCTGCCCGAGCACCCGCCCGGCCAGCTCGGCGGCCCTCTCCACCTGCCCCGACCGCACGGCCTCGTTGATCCCGGCCATGGGCTCCGCCAGCGGCCCGGGCACACTCTGGTCGTCGTCCAGCACGGCTTCCGCTATGGCGTCGAACCCTCGCGGCGGGGTGGGAGTGGTGGAGGTAGCCGCGGCTGAGGACTCCACGAAGGCTGCGGAAGCCAGGGCGGCCATGGGGGCCGTGGGAGCGAACGGGGCCCTGGGAGGCGTCGGAGCCGGGGCCGGCGGAGCAGGGGGAGCCATCGGGGCCATGGGGTCCTTGGAGGTCGGGAGCGGCGCGGGCGTCGGATGCGGGGCCTGCTGCGGTGACGGCCGGCTCGGGCCCGACTCCGCGCACGGGCCCTCCGTCGGCCGGAGGTACGGGTTGGACTCCCCCTGCTGGGCAAGCTGCGGCACCGAGGCATAGGGCGACCCTGCCGACCGCACCGGCGCCTGCCCACCGCCGCACGACTCGGCCTCACGCGAAGGCACCCCCATCACGGGCGGCGGCCCGAAGCCCCCGGCCGGGGACGGGGACGCCGGGGACGGCGAGGGGGCCGGAGCGGCGGGGGACGGCGAAGAGGAAGCCTGCGGGGTCGAAACGGCCGGGGACGACGACGAAGCCGACGTGGCCGGAGCAGCCGGAGCAGCCGGAGCAGCCGGAGCAGCCGGAGACGATGACAGCGAAGGCGAAGGCGTGAGCGACGACGTGAGCGACGGCGACCCCGACGAGCCCGACCCCGCACCCGCCCCCTCCGCACCAGGCGCCTCGCTCCGGGACGGGTCCTCCCTCTCCGGCGCCGCACCCGGCACCTGGCGCGCCGCGTCCTGCGAGGCCCGGTGCGACTCCGGTCGCGACTCGGCCCGCACCCGGACCGGCTCCCCCGTGAAGCGGCTCGCGCCGTCCGGGTCGACCTGGAGGGGGACGACGTAGCCGATGCGCTCGTCGTGGACCAGGGCGAGGACGGGATGACCGGCGGCACGGGCGAGGGTGTGCAGGTGCTTGAGGACCGCGCGCTGGATCTCCTCGCCGGAGGCGGCGGTCACCCGCACCTCGTCGACCAGGGCACCGGCCGCTGTGACGCGGACATCGAGCGGTGCCGCCGGTCCGGCGGCAGGCGCGTCGACGCCGTACGGCTGCTCACGCTGCTCGCCGCGGCTGGATCGTGTCATCGTCATCGGTCCCCCCACTCACATGTGTCCGCGAACGCCGCCGGACACGCACTGACGAGTCTCTCCGCTCACCGGCCCTGCACACGTCACTACGACGTCACAGCCTCGTCCCAAGCGCCGGTCCAGGCCCCTGCAGACCCGGAAATCCGGATGTCCGCGCCAGATAGATGCGTGTGCATATACTGGCGTGGCCTGCTGAAGGCACCACACCGAGACCTGGGGGACCCATGACCCGCCGCTTCCTCTTCCTGATCACCGGCAGCCGCGCCGACGGCAACACCGAGCTGCTGGCCCGCCGTGCCGCCGAGCAGCTCCCCGCGGACGTCGAGCAGCGGTGGATCAGCCTGGCCGACCATCCCCTGCCGGACTTCGAGGACCTGCGGCACGACCCCGACCGCGTCCGCTCCGCCGACCCCAACGTCGACCTGCTCCTCGACGCCACCCTCGCCGCGACGGACCTCGTCATCGTCTCGCCGCTGTACTGGTACTCGCTCTCCGCGCAGGCCAAGCGCTACCTCGACTACTGGTCGGGCTGGCTGCGTCACCCCGGCGTCGACTTCCGCGCGACGATGGCCGGGCGCACCCTGTGGGGCGTGACCACTCTGGCGCACCGCGAGACCGAGGTCGCCGACCCGCTCGTCGGCACCCTCAACCACTCGGCCGCGTACATGGGCATGCGCTTCGGCGGCGTGCTGCTCGGCAACGGCAGCAAGCCCGGTGACGTCCTGAACGACACCGAGGCCCTGACCCGCGCCAAGACCTTCTTCGCGCAGGAGGCGCCCTTCGCCCGCTTCCCGTACGACAACTGACGGGCACCGAGGCCGGTCCGGGGCGTCGAGGCCCCGGGCGGTCTCAGGCGGTGATGTCCTTCGCCGTGAACCGCGCCCACGCCGCCGAGCCGAACACGACCGCGTACAGCGCCTGTATACCGAGGTTCTTGCGCAGGTCCTCCCAGTAGACCGGCTCGCGCATCAGGTCGGCGAAGGACAGCCAGTGGTGCGAGAAGAAGTACGGCTGCAGGGCGCTCAACTGGGGTATCTGGTCGAGGATCTGCACGGTGATCAGCAGGCCGACGGTCGTCGCCATCGCGGCGATGCCACTGCCGGTCAGCGTCGAGACGAACAGTCCGAGTGCCGCCATGCCGAGCAGGGACGCGGCGACGACCAGGGCTATCAGCACCGCCCGGCCGAGGCCCTCGGCGAAGCTGATCCGGGTCCCGGAGATGGTCGTCAGGTCGCCGAGCGGGAAGAGCAGTGCCCCGACCGCGAGCGCGGATATCGCCACAGTGAGGGTGGCCGCCAGGCAGAAGGCGATCACGGTCGCGTACTTGGTGAGCAGCAGCCGGGTGCGGCCGGCGGGCGCGACCAGCAGATAGCGCAGGGTGCCCGCGTTCGCCTCCCCGGCGAGGGCGTCGCCCGCGACCACGCCGACGGCCATCGGCAGGAAGAACGGCAGGGTCGCTGCGAGGCCCGTGAACACCAGGAACAGGCCGTTGTTGGTGATCTGCGAGATGAACGCCGGGCCCTCGCCGCCACCTCCGCCGACCGACGAACCGTCGCCGGTCTCGATCTTCACGGCGATCCCGACCAGCACCGGCACGGCCGCCAGCACGCCCAGCAGGGCGAGTGTGCGCCAGCGCCGAAAGGTGATCACGAGTTCGCTGCGCAGCAGGCCGAGGGTCCACAGGGGGTTCGGCCGCACGGCGACGGCGGTCTCAGCCTGCGACATCGAATCCCTCCCCCGTCAGTGCCACGAATGCCTCTTCCAGCGAGGGCCGTTCGACGCCGAATCCGCGCACCCGCACCCCTGCTTGCACCAACGCGGCGGTGAGGTCCGCGAGTTCCCGCTCCGGCGGCTCACCCGTCACCCGGTCCCCGTCCACCACCACATCGCCGACGCCCTGTTCCTTCAGCACCCGGGCCGCGTCCCCCGCGTCCGGCGTCGTGACGACCAGGCGTCCGCGCGCCCCGGCCGCGAGGTCGGCGACCGGGCCCTGAGTAAGGAGCCGGCCGCGGGCCATCACGGCCACGTGAGTGCAGACCTGCTCGATCTCGTCGAGGAGGTGGGAGGACAGGAACACGGTCGTGCCGTCGGCGGCGAGTTCCCTGACCAGGGTGCGGATCTCCCGCATACCCTGCGGGTCGAGCCCGTTGGTCGGCTCGTCCAGCACGAGCAGCCGGCGCGGCTGGAGCAGGGCCGCGGCGAGCCCGAGCCGCTGCTTCATGCCGAGGGAGTACGCCCTGGCCTTCTTGCCGGCCGCGGCCGCGAGTCCCACCCGGTCCAGCGCCGCGGCGACCCGGGCTCGCCGGGTGCGCGGGTCGGCGGTGGGGTCGGCGGCGTCGTAGCGCAGCAGATTGTCGCGGCCGGACAGGAAGCCGTACAGCGCCGGGCCCTCGATGAGCGCGCCCACCTGCGGCAGCACGGCGCGCGCGGCGCGGGGCATGGGCTGCCCCAGGACGCGTGCCGTGCCCGAGGTGGGCGCGATCAGGCCCATCAGCATGCGGATGGTGGTGGTCTTGCCGGAGCCGTTGGGGCCGAGGAAGCCGAAGACGCTGCCCGCCGGGACGGTCAGGTCGAGGCCGTCGACGGCGAGCTGGCCGCCGCGGTAGCGCTTGGTGAGGCCGCGGGTGGCGATGACGCCGTCGCCCGCGTGGCTCCCTCCGGGGGCGCCTTCGCCCTCGTCGGTCCGTTCCGGCTCCCTGGCAGGCGCTTCACGCATGGGCTCCCCCGGCTCCCTCGACTCGTCGTACGCGCGTACGGTACTCACTGCCCCACACGCACGCCCTCCACCGCGGCACCACCCTTCTCGCTACGGCTCGGCCGACAGCGCTACGGCTCGGCCCGCAGTGCCACTGCTCGGCCGTAGCGCCGCGCCCCGGCTGTCAGCGCTGCGACTCGGCCGCCTTCACCAGCGCGTCCTTGGTGACCGCGCCGACGTAGACCTTGCCGTCCTCGGTGATCAGGGCGTTGATCAGGCGGGTCTTGAAGACGGTGCCGGAGCCGAACTTGCCGCTGACGTGGTCGCCGAGGGAGTCCAGGAAGCCGCCGAAGTCGCCGCCGACCTCCTGGCCGGAGGGGATGCCCTCGCCGCCGGTGTCGAAGGTGGCTATCGCGTTCCAGCCCTCGCCGATGGTGTTCATGCCCTCGGCGCCGCGGGCGGCGGCATCCTCCTCGGTCTCGAACGGCTGCGCGCCCTCGTGGTGTTCGACATCGCCGTCCTGGGTGACCTTCGCGCCCTTGGGCGGGGTGAAGTCGAAGGTGGAGGCGGCCGGCTTGTCGAAGCTGACCTGGGTGAAGCCGGCGTCCACCACGGCCGCGCCGCCGCTGGTGGGGGTGAGCGTGAACTTCAGCGGCGTCCAGGTCTTCGCGTCCACCGCGATGCTGATCGCGCCGACGGTGCTGCCGGACTGCTTGGGCTTGATCAGCAGCTTGTAGGTGTCGCGGCCGGCGACCCGGGCGGTGCCATCGACGGTGACGGACGTGGTGTCGTCGACCGCCTTCAGCGCCTGCTCGGCGAAGTCCTTGGGCGTGGCGGGCACGTCCTCGGCCTTGCCGCTCCCGGCGGTCGTGGAGTGGTAGACCTCGTTGGACTTGCTGTCGTAGCCCCAGACGTCCTTGCCGTTGTGGATGAGGCTGTACTCGGCGGCGTCCTGGAGCAGTGACACCTTCTGCCGGTCGGGGCCGTCGGCGGCCACGCGCAGGGTGTGCGTGCCGGTGGCCAGTTCGGTGAGGCGGGCCGACGGATCGGCCGCGGAGCCCTCGCCGCCGTCCCCGCCCTGGCCGGCGCCGGCCAGCAGGCCGCTCTCCAGTCCGCCGAGGTCGGGCAGGCCGAGGTCGGTGTTGATGCGGACCGTGCCGGACAGCCGCTCGGTGTCCGACTCGGCGATGTTCTGGACGAGTTGCTCGGCGCTGATCTTCGGCAGGTCGGGGCTGCCGGAGTCGGCCAGTGCCGGGACGAGCCCGATGGTCGCCACCGCGACGCCGGTCACCGCGACCGGGACGACGTACCGCGCGGCCCTGCGTCGGCCCGCGCGCAGGTCGTCGGACTCCGCGGCGGTGGTGCTCTCGTCGGATTCGTACGGTGCCATGTGTGCCCTACCTCCGTGTCGGCGGCGGCCGTTCAGCTCGATGCGCACTGTTCACCCTGAGCCGCCATTCTCACCCGAATCGGTGAGGAGTGGTGTTTTCCGTCTGGTCTCCATCTGACCAAACGCACGCCGCCGGGGCGTCACTCCGCGGAGCCAACTCCGTGTACTACTGCGGTATGACACGTAAGGGCGGCGCCTCCCCCGACCCGTAGGGGTCGAGGGTGCGCCGCCCTCATGCGGAACGCGGTGGACGGGGCGTCAGCCGGCCCGGTGCACCACCGCGTCGCACAGCTCCATCAGCGCCGCCTTCGCGTCGCACTCCTTCAGCGGCACGAGCGCCGCGCGGGCCTCCTCCGCGAAGCGGACGGTGTCCCGGCGGGCCTGCTCCAGGGCGGGGTGCGCCCGCATGGCGGCGAGCGCCTCGGCGTGCCGGGTGTCGTCGGTGAGGTCGGAGTCGAGCAGCTCGCACAGTGCGAGGTCCTCGGCGAGCCCGAGCCGGGCCGCGCGCTCGCGCAGCCGCAGCACCGGCATCGTCGCGATGCCCTCGCGCAGATCGGTGCCGGGCGTCTTGCCGGACTCGTGGGAGTCGGAGGCGATGTCCAGGACGTCGTCCGCGAGCTGGAAGGCGACGCCGAGCCGCTCGCCGTACTGGGTGAGGACGTCGACGACCGTCTCGTCGGCGCCGGACATCATGGCGCCGAAGCGGCAGGAGACCGCCACCAGCGAGCCCGTCTTGCCGCCGAGCACGTCCAGGTAGTGGTCTACCGGGTCACGGCCGTCGGCCGGTCCCGCGGTCTCCAGGATCTGCCCGGTCACCAGGCGCTCGAACGCCTCGGCCTGCACCCGCACCGCCTCCGGGCCGAGGTCGGCCAGGATGTGCGAGGCGCGGGCGAAGAGGAAGTCGCCGGTGAGGACGGCCACCGAGTTGCCCCAGCGGGTGTTGGCGCTGGGCACGCCGCGGCGCACGGACGCCTCATCCATGACGTCGTCGTGGTACAGCGTGGCGAGGTGGGTCAGCTCGACCACCACCGCGGAGGGCACGACGCCCGGCGCGTAGGGGTCTCCGAACTGGGCGGCGAGCATCACGAGCAGCGGCCGAAACCGCTTGCCGCCCGCCCGCACCAGATGCTGGGCTGCCTCGGTGATGAAGGGCACCTCGCTCTTGGTGGCCTCGAGCAGCCCTTCCTCGACAGCCGCCAATCCGGCCTGGACATCGGCTTCCAGAGCCTGGTCCCGCACGCTCAGCCCGAACGGCCCGACGACGGTCACGAGGGGTCTCCTGTCTGCTGGTGTCTACTGGCGATTACGCGGTATGTCGATAGGTCGCTGCCATCACTCAAGTCAGCGTATCCGGTCACGTTTCGATCACTGCCGCCACCCACCCCGCAGGCCGGGCGGTATTGCGGCACGGCCGGTATGTTGCTGATCAATCGATAAGAACGGACATTTATCGACTTAACGGAACGTTGAGCCCAGGTACCCCCCGAGGGATCACGCCATGCGCATCCGTACGTCCTTTCCCCACGACACGGCCCACGAGGACCTGCGTGTCCCGCTCGCTGACGGAACGCTCCTGCACGCGCGCGTATGGCGGCCCCTGACGGACGAGCCCGTCCCGGTGATCCTGGAATACGCGCCGGACCGGCTGACCGACTCGACTGCGGCCCGTGACGCCCAGCGCCACCCCTGGTACGCCGGGCACGGCTATGCCTCCGTCCGGGTCGACGCCCGCGGGTACGGCAACAGCGAGGGGCTGCCCGCGGACGGCCGCTCGGCCCTGGAGACGGCCGACGGGGTGGATGTGGTGCTCTGGCTGGCGGGCCGGCCCTGGTGCGACGGCAGGGTCGGCATGTTCGGCATCGGCCGCGGCGGCCTCAGCTCCCTCCGTGTCGCGGCTCTCGCGCCCGAGCCGCTCAGGGCGGTCGTCGCGGTCTGCTGCGCGGACGACCATCCGGACAACGAACCGCACTCCGCCTCGGGTTCCGTCCGGGCGGAAGAGGTGCAGACCCGCTCCGCCGCGGCCCTCGCCCGGGTCTGCCTCCCGCCCGACCCGTCGTACGCCGGTCAGGACTGGCGTGATCTGTGGCTGAAGCGTCTGGAGGCCGTCTCGCCGGTGGTGCACGCCTGGCTGGACCAGCAGCCCGGGGACGCCCCCTGGCCGCAGGGCGGCGGCAGTGTCGACCCCGACGCGATCCGTGCGGCCGTGCTCGCGGTGAGCGGCTGGCACGACCCGTACCGCGACACCGTGCTCCACCTGCTGGAGCGCCTGCCCGCCGACCGGGTCCGTGGCCTGCTCGGCCCCTGGCCCCACCGCTACCCCGACCGCGACCGGCCGCCCGGCCCGGCGATCGGCTTCCTCCAGGAGACGCTGCGCTGGTGGGACCACTGGCTCAAGGGCGCGGACACCGGCGTCCTGCGCGAGCCCCTGCTGCGCTCCTACGTCACCGACGCGCACCGACCGGCCACGGCGCACCCCTCGCTGCCCGGCCGCTGGACCGGCGAGCCCGCCTGGCCGTCGCCGCTGGTGACGCCGGTGGCGTACGCCCTCCAGGGCGCCCCCGTCGTCGTACGGTCGCCGATGCACACCGGTGTGGACGCCGGCCGCTTCCGCCCGCTCGGTCACGACGCCGATCTGCCGCCCGACCAGCGCGAGGAGGACGCACGGTCGGTGTGTTTCGAGTTCGAGGTGGGCGAGGAGACCTGGGTGCTGGGGCGGCCCCGGGTGCGGCTGCGGCTGAGCTGCGCGACGCCGCGCGGGCAGGTGGCCGCCCGGCTGTGCGACGTGGCCCCGGACGGGTCCTCGACGCTGGTCACGCGCGGGATGCTCGACCTCGCGGCCGAGGGGTCGTCGCAGACGGCGGACTTCTCGCTGAGCGCCGTCGGGTACGCCTTTCCGGCCGGGCATCGCATCCGGCTCGCCGTCTCCTCGGCGTACTGGCCGTGGGTGTGGCCCGAGCCGGAGTCGGCGGCCGGTTTCACGCTGGACCCGGCGGGCAGCACGCTGGAGCTGCCGGTGCGCTCGCGCCGGGCGGGCGCGGAGGTCGCCTTCGAGGAGCCCGAGCAGGCCGGGCCGCTGGGGGTGAGCCTGCCGGCCACCTTGGACGAGCCGCGGCCGGAGCGGGTGGTGGTGCGCGAGGTCGCCGAGGGCGTGTGGCGTCTGGAGGTCCTTCCGGTTCGGGGCGGCACGCGCGCGTACCCGGACGGTCTCGAGCTCACCGAGGAGGCGCTGGAGACGTACACGATCCGCGCCGACGACCCGCTGTCGGCCCGCGCCCGCACGGAGTGGTCGATCGGGCTGCACCGGCCCGAGCTGCCCTGGGCCGCCACCGTCCGCACCCGCTCGGAGATCGGCTGTGACGCGGAGCACTTCGTCACCTCCGACGAGGTGGTGTGCACGGAGGGCGGCGAGGTCGTGTTCCACCGCACCTGGGAGAGGCGCATTCCACGGACCGCCGATTGAGGGCGAGTTGGGGGTGATGCCCCAATTGCCGCTCTTGTGACTGCCGGTGAGATGGCTCACTGCGGGGCCGGGTGTGCGGTGATCGACTCTCACGGCACGCGCCAGGCCCCGCCGCTTGGTTGAGCGGAAATCGCCATAAAGGATCAAGTGCCGCAAACGCACTGATCATGCCCGACCGGTGCTTTGTGTGAATCCGGTACTTGTTTCGCCCATGTGCTCTCGCATACGTTCCCGGCCTGCCGGGCGGAACGCCGAATCCTGCCGCCGCCCATTGGCATCCACCGACCACGCAGCGGCAGGAGCGGGGGACCCAGGTAAGTCGCCGTACCGGACGTCGTACCAGCTACGACACCCGGCACGGCTTGGGGTCAAGCCATGCCTCTTCGGGCCTGGCCGGGCACCTTTCCGCCCGAACCCGACAGCTCACCTCGCAGGCGCCGGAGAGGACGTTCCCCATGCCTGCGCACACGCATGCAAACCGCCGCCCCCGTCTCGTCCGTGCCCTCACCGCCGCCGGTGTGGCCGCCGCCGCGCTCGCCCTGCCGTTCGCCGGCGCGACCGGCGCCTCGGCCGCCCCCACGGCCACGACGTCGGCGACCATCTACCCGAACACCCTCGACGGCTGGATCCGCCAGTCGCTCGACGTCATGGCCCAGAACGGCATCCCGGGCAGCTACGACGGCATCTACCGCAACATCATGCGCGAGTCGTCGGGCAACCCGCTCGCCATCAACAACTGGGACTCCAACGCGCTCGCGGGCACCCCGTCCAAGGGCCTGCTCCAGGTCATCGACCCCACCTTCGCGGCGTACCACGTGCCCGGCACCGCCTTCGACCCGTACGACCCGGTCGCGAACATCACCGCCGCCTGCAACTACGCGGCGGCCCGCTACGGCTCGATCGACAACGTCTTCGGCGCGTACTGACCGCCTCCCGGCCCCTCAGCCGTAGAGCCGTTCGAGGACGACGGCGATGCCGTCGTCCTCGTTCGAGCAGGTGATCTCGTCGGCCACCGCCTTCAGTTCCGGGTGCGCGTTGGCCATGGCCACGCCGTGCGCGGCCCAGTCGAACATCGGGATGTCGTTGGGCATGTCACCGAAGGCGAGGGTGTCCGCGGGTGTCAGGCCGAGCCGGCGGGCCGCCAGCGCCAGGCCCGTCGCCTTGGTGACGCCGCACGGCTGCAGCTCCACCGTCCCGGGCCCCGACATGGTGACCGTGGCCAGCGAACCCACCACCGCCCGCGCCACTGCCGCCAACTCGTCGTCGTTCAGGTCCGGATGGCGCAGCAGCACCTTGCTGATCGGCTCGCACCACAGGTCGTCGCGGCGGCGCACACGCACCGCGGGCAGGGTCGGGTGCGGCATCGTGTAGCCGGGCTCGATGAGGGTGAGCCCGTCGACGCCGTCCTGGTCCACGGCCGCGTACACCTGCCCCACCTCGGCCTCGATCTTGCCGAGCGCGGTCTCAGCGAGCTCCCGGTCCAGGGTGACGGACCACAGCAGCCGGTCGGCGCCCACGTCGTAGAGCTGCGCGCCCTGCCCGCACACCGCGAGGCCGGTACAGCCCAGGTCCTCGAGGAGGGGGCGCACCCGGGGCGCGGGCCGGCCGGTCACCACCAGATGTCGGGCGCCGGCGTGTGCCACCAGCGCCAGAGCGGCCCGCGACCGATCGGAGAAGGTGTCGTCGCCGCGAAGCAGCGTGCCGTCCAGATCGGTGGCGATGAGTGAGTACGTGGTGCGCTCGGCATATGCGGTGGGTGCGGCCATGATCAGAGAATACGGACATCGCGCGCCCCCACCCCGGCGCGAACCGACCCGCGCAAGGCGCCTCCTCCCAGCCCACGCGCCCCTTCAACTCCCTTTTGCGCTCCGGTAATTCACCCCCAGGTGTCGCCTCCCGGGCCGACGACCTCCGTGCCCGGCGCCCTCCTTGCCCCGTCCCGGCGGCGGGACCTCGCCGAGGCCTGGGGCACTGCCCAAGACGGCCACCTCGGCCGTAACGTGTGGCCCAGCCACCCACCTGTGCCCCGCACCGGTGGGCGGCCGCACGGCACCGCACACGGCACGCACGAGAGCGAGGCACAACCGCATGCCCCCCTTCGATGTCCCCGAGGGCGACCCCTTCGGCCCGCACAACCTTCCGTACGGTGTGTTCTCCACCGGAGACCCGGACGAGCGGACCGTCGGCGTCCGGCTCGGTGACCACGTCCTCGACGCGGGCGCGGCGGCCCGGGCCCTCGGCTCCCCCTACGCCACCCTGCTCGCCCAGCCCTCCCTGGACCGGCTGCTGGCCGCGGGCCGCACGGCCTGGTCGGACGTCCGGCGTGCGCTGACGGCGTGGGTGACGGTGCCCTCGTACCGCGAGACCATCGAGCCGCTCATGCACCCGCTCGACTCGGTGACCCTGCACCTGCCGTTCACGGTCGCGGACTACGTCGACTTCTACGCCTCCGAGAACCACGCCCGTAACGTCGGCCAGATGTTCCGGCCCGACGCCGAGGACTCCCTCACCCCGAACTGGAAGCACCTGCCGATCGGCTATCACGGCCGCTCCGGCACGGTCGTGGTCTCCGGCACCGACGTGCTCCGCCCCGCCGGCCAGCGCAAGGCGCCCACCGACCCGGCCCCGGTGTTCGGCCCGTCCATCCGCCTGGACATCGAGGCCGAGGTCGGCTTCCTCGTCGGCACGCCGTCCCCCATGGGCAGCCCGGTGCCGCTCGCCGGCTTCCGCGACCACGTCTTCGGCCTGTGCCTCCTCAACGACTGGTCCGCGCGCGATCTCCAGGCCTGGGAGTACGTCCCCCTCGGCCCCTTCCTCGGCAAGTCCTTCGCCACCTCCGTGTCGGCGTGGATCACCCCGCTGGAGGCGCTGGAGGAGGCCCGCGTCGCCCCGCCGGAGCGCACCCACCCGCTGCTGCCCTACCTCGACGACACCGACGAGGAGCCCCACGGCTACGACCTGCGCCTCTCCGTCGCGATCAACGGCCATGTCGTCTCCGAACCTCCCTTCTCCACCATGTACTGGACCGCCGCCCAGCAACTCGCCCACATGACGGTCAACGGCGCCTCCCTGCGCACCGGCGACCTCTACGGCTCCGGCACCATCAGCGGCCCCACCGAGGCCCAGCGCGGCTCCCTCCTCGAACTAACCTGGAACGGCCGCGACCCCCTCGAACTCCCCGACGGCAAGCGCACCTTCCTGGAGGACGGCGACGTCGTCACCCTGACCGCCTGGGCCCCCGGGCCGGGCGGGACCCGAGTGGGCCTCGGCGAGGTCACGGGCCGGATCGCCCCGGCACGGACGGCCTGAGCCGGCCGCTCCACGGCTGAGCCGACCGGCTCGGCAGGTGGGCACGGGATATGGCCCGGGCCGCCAGGGCAACCGCGGCCGAGTCGCCCTGCGGCCGGGTCGCCGGACGGGAGACGGCCCGGGGCGCCGGGGCGAGTGCGGCCGAGGACCCCGGCAGGATCGGGATACGGCCCGGGGCGCCGGGGCGAGTGCGGCCGAGGACCCCGACAGGACCGGGATACGGCCCGGGCCGCCGGACCGAGTGCGCCCGAGGACCCCGACAGGATCGGGATACGGCCCGGGCCGCCGGGGCGAGTGCGCCCGAGTCGCCGGACGGCATCGGATGCGGCCGGGGTCACCGTGCGGGTGCACCGGGGTGCTCGTTCCGCGGAGCGGTCGTGCTGGATTTCTTACGTCGCTCGCCCGTCGCCGTCATACTGGCGGCGGGCGATCGCCGGTCCGGTCCGTCGGCCGGAGGGTGAGGTGCCCGGCGTTCCACCGTGCACCGCCCGCCTGCCCCGCAGCCGACCCCTCCCGATCAGGATCCGGAGCCCGTGGCATGACTGTCTGCATGCTCCTGCTGAGCGTCGTCGCCGTGACGGCCGCTGTGCCGGTCCCCCGTGCCCTCACCCGGGCCGTGTGGCCCGAACGGGAGCCCGTGGTCGCACTGTGGGTGTGGCAATGCCTGGTCGCGACCGTCCTGCTGAGCTGTCTCACCGCCCTCCTGCTGAGTGCCGCCGCCGTCTTCGAGACCGTCCGGGCCCGGGTCTTCGCTCCGGCCCCGTCGGCCGTCACCGCCGCCTACGACCTCTCCGCGGCGCCGCCCTGGCTCACCGTCCTCACCCTTCTTCTGGCCTGCGGGGCCGCCTGGACCACCGCGATGCTCGCCCGCGAGCTGGTGGAGGCCCGCCGCCGTCGGGGCGTGGCCCGGGCGCACCTGCGGGAACGCGCCCCCGACTTGCCCGTCGGCCTCCCGGCCGCCCGCGGCCCCCTGCTGGTGCTGGAGGACGAATACCCCGACGCCTGGTGGATGCCGGGCCACCCGCCCCAGTTGGTCGTCACCACCGGCGCCCTGCACCGCCTCACCGACCGTCAGCTGGACGCCGTGCTCACCCATGAGCGGGGCCACGCCCGCGCGCACCACGACTGGCTGCTGCACCTGTCGACGGCCCTGGCGACCGGCTTTCCGCGGGTGCCGCTGTTCGCCCACTTCTGCGACCAGACCCGCCGCCTGGTCGAGCTCGCCGCCGACGACACGGCCTCCCGCCGGTGCGGCCACCTCACCACCGCCCTGGCCCTGATCGAGCTGAACCAGCACCGCGGCGTCCTGTCCTGCGCCTCCAGCAACCGCCTCCTCGGCGAGCGCGTCGACCGTCTCCTCCAGCCGCCGCCCCGCCTGGAGCGCGGGCAGCGGGCCCTGACGACGACGGTGGCGGCGCTGGTGCCGTTGCTGCCGTTGCTGATCACCTTCGCACCGGGTCTGACGGCACTGAGCTGAGCTGACCCCGCTTCCGGCGCCGGTTCCTCGCCCGTGGGCCGGTTCCGGCTATATCCAGTCGTCCGGTTCCGGCTCGGCGTCCATCTCCGGCCAGTCGTCCGGCTCGGCCCCGCCCTCGGCCGGCGCACCGGAGGCGGAGCCCGGTCCGTCGCCCAGGGACGCCAGCACCGCCAGCACGCCCTCCCCGTACGTCACCAGCTTCTTCTCGCCGACCCCGCTGACGCCGCCGAGCTCACGCACCGAGGTGGGCCAGACGGTGGCGATCTCCCGCAGCGTGGCATCGTGGAAGATGACGTACGCCGGGACGCCCTGCTCGCGGGCCTGTTCCGCACGCCAGGCGCGCAGGGCCTCGAAGGCGGGCAGCAGGGCCTCGGGCAGCTCGGCCGCGACGGCCTTCGCCTTGCGCTCGCCCCGGCCGGAGGAGCCCGACCGGGACCCAGCCGGCTTCTTCGGCTCCTTGCGCAGCGGCACCTCCCGCTCGCGCCGCAGCACCGTGCCGCTCGTCTCGGTCAGCACCAGCGTGCCGTACTCGCCCTCGACGGCGAGCAGTCCCTGCGCCAGCAACTGCCGGATGACGCCGCGCCATTCGGCCTCGGTGAGGTCCTCGCCGATGCCGAACACGGACAGCTGGTCGTGGTCGAACTGTATGACCTTGCCGGTGCGCCGGCCGAGCAGGATGTCGACGATCTGCCCGGTACCGAACTTCTGCCCGCGCTCGCGCTGCAGCCGCACCACCGTCGACAGCACCTTCTGGGCCGCGACCGTGCCGTCCCAGGTCTCGGGCGGGGTCAGGCAGGTGTCGCAGTTGCCGCAGCCCGCCGGGTCGGCGTCCTGGCCGAAGTAGGTGAGGAGCTGGCCGCGCCGGCACTGGGCGCTCTCGCACAGGGCGAGCATGGCGTCCAGGTGGGCGGAGGCCCGGCGACGGAAGGCCTCGTCGCCCTCGCCGGACTGGATCAGCTTGCGCTGCTGGATGACGTCGTTGAGCCCGTAGGCCAGCCAGGCCGTCGAGGGCAGTCCGTCACGGCCGGCGCGGCCGGTCTCCTGGTAGTAGCCCTCCACCGACTTGGGCAGGTCCAGGTGGGCGACGAAGCGCACATCGGGCTTGTCGATGCCCATGCCGAAGGCGATGGTCGCCACCACGACCAGGCCGTCCTCGCGCAGGAACCGGGACTGGTGGGCGGCGCGGGTGCCCGCGTCCAGACCCGCGTGATAGGGCACGGCGGCGATGCCGTTGGCCGTGAGGAACTCGGCCGTCCGCTCGACCGAGTTGCGCGACAGGCAGTAGACGATGCCCGCGTCGCCCGCGTGCTCCTCGCGCAGGAAGCTCAGCAGCTGCTTCTTGGGCTCGGCCTTCGGCACGATCCGGTACTGGATGTTGGGCCGGTCGAAGCTGGCCACGAAGTGGCGGGCCGTCGGCATGTGCAACCGCTCGGTGATCTCGCGGTGCGTTGCCCGGGTGGCCGTCGCCGTGAGCGCGATGCGCGGCACGTCCGGCCAGCGCTCCCCGAGCAGGGACAGAGCGAGATAGTCGGGGCGGAAGTCATGGCCCCACTGGGACACGCAGTGCGCCTCGTCGATCGCGAAGACCGAGATCTTGCCGCGGGAGAGCAGGTCGAGCGTGGCGTCCAGGCGCAGCCGCTCCGGCGCCAGGTAGAGCAGGTCCAGCTCGCCCGCCAGGAACTCGGCCTCCACCATCCGGCGCTCGTCGAAGTCCTGCGTGGAGTTCATGAACCCGGCCCGCACGCCCAGCGCACGCAGTGCGTCCACCTGGTCCTGCATCAGCGCGATCAGCGGGGAGACGACGACACCCGTGCCGGGTCTGACCAGGGCGGGGATCTGGTAGCACAGCGACTTGCCGCCGCCGGTCGGCATGAGGACCACGGCGTCGCCGCCGGCCACCACATGCTCGATGACCGCCTCCTGCTCACCGCGGAAGGCCTCGTAGCCGAACACGCGGTGCAGCGTGACCAGCGCCTCGCTCGCGTCCGCCGGCACTCCGGTCACCTCTGGCATCTCGATGATCCCGCCCGTCCCGCCCATCGTCGTGTCCCCCGTACGTCGTGTCTCGACCACTGCGTCCACGATAGGCGCCGGCACCGACACTCCCGGAGTTATCCACAGACCCGTTCGAGTGACAATCGCTACTCTCCGTGATCAATCTAATGGCCCTCGTCACCTGGCGACACCGATCGCGGGCGGGTCATGCTGCACGAGCGGGACGGGGAGGCCCGCCCTTCGCACGGCGCGCCAGCGCCCCTTCCGTCCCGTAGGAGTGCCCCTATGCCCTCTCGGCCCCTCAAAGCCGCCGTCGGCCTGGCCGCCGCCGGAGTCCTCACCCTCGCCGCCGCGCCCGCGCAGGCCGCGGACCCGAACCCGTTCGCCTGGGTGCAGCTGACCCCGACGTACACGGCGACCGGCCAGTACGCCTACGAGCCGTTGGCGCAGGCCGGCGGCTACCAGCGTATGAACACGTGCGTGCCCGGCCTGGGCTACCACTACGTCAACCCCGAGTTCATCGACTCGGTCGACCCGGCCGAGCCGGCGGTGCTGGTGTACGAGGACGGTCCGCGCAACACGCGCAGGCTGGTCGCGGTGGAGTGGGCCGTGGTGGACACGGGCCAGGAGACGCCGGAACTCTTCGGGCAGAAGTTCGACGAGGGCCAGCATCCCGGCTACTTCACGCTCCACGCCTGGATCTACAAGTCCAACCCCAACGGGCTGTTCAAGAGCCCCAACCCCACGGTCGTGTGCGCCACGGCGTCCTGACCGCCCACGCACGCGGGCCCCGGCTCCCACCCTGGGAACCGGGGCCCACCGTGTGAAACCGCAGATCAGCGCACGAACACCCCGGACTGGCCGGCCAGGTCGAGGAAGTACTGCGGCGCCACACCGAGCACCAGCGTGACCACCACACCCACGGCGATCGCCGTCATCGTCAGCGGCGACGGCACGGCGACCGTCGGCCCCTCCGGACGCGGCTCGCTGAAGAACATCAGCACGATCACGCGGATGTAGAAGAACGCCGCGATCGCCGACGAGATCACGCCGACCACGACCAGCGGGGCCGCGCCGCCCTCCGCCGCCGCCTTGAACACGGCGAACTTGCCCGTGAAGCCCGAGGTCAGCGGGATGCCGGCGAAGGCGAGCAGGAACACCGCGAACACGGCCGCCACCAACGGGGAGCGCCGGCCGAGACCGGCCCACTTCGACAGGTGCGTCGCCTCGCCGCCCGCGTCCCGTACGAGCGTGACGACCGCGAACGCGCCGATCGTCACGAACGAGTACGCGCCCAGGTAGAAGAGGACCGAGGACACGCCGTCCGGGGTGGTCGCGATGACACCCGCGAGGATGAAGCCCGCGTGCGCGATCGACGAGTACGCCAACAGCCGCTTGATATCGGTCTGGGTGATGGCGACGATCGCGCCGCCCAGCATGGTGACGATCGCCACCGCCCACATCACCGGCCGCCAGTCCCAGCGCAGACCCGGCAGCACGACGTACAGGATCCGCAGCAGGGCGCCGAACGCGGCCACCTTCGTCGCGGCAGCCATGAAGCCGGTCACCGGAGTCGGCGCGCCCTGGTAGACGTCCGGCGTCCACATGTGGAACGGCACCGCGCCCACCTTGAACAGCAGCCCCATCACGATCAGCGCGGCTCCGATCAGCAGCAGCGCGTCGTTGCCCATGGTGTCCGCGAGCGCGGGGGTGACGTCGGTGACCGAGCCGTCGACGACCTGCGCGATCGTGGCGTACGACATCGAACCCGAGTAGCCGTACAGCAGCGCGATGCCGAACAGGGTGAACGCGGAGGCGAACGCACCGAGCAGGAAGTACTTCACGGCCGCTTCCTGCGACATCAGCCGCTTGCGGCGGGCCAGCGCGCACAGCAGGTACAGCGGCAGCGAGAAGACCTCCAGGGCCACGAACAGCGTCAGCAGGTCGTTGGCCGAGGGGAACAGCAGCATGCCCGCGACCGCGAACAGCAGCAGCGGGAACACCTCGGTGGTGGTGAACCCGGCCTTCACCGCGGCCTGCTCGCTGTCGCTGCCGGGCACGGAGGCGGCCTGCGCGGCGAAGGAGTCGACGCGGTTGCCGTGCGTCTGCGGATCCAGTCGGCGCTCGGCGAAGGTGAACAGGCCGACCAGCGCGACCAGCAGGATCGTGCCCTGCAGGAACAGCGCCGGTCCGTCGACCGCGATCGCGCCCATCGCCGCGACGCGCGCCTTGGTGGTGCCGTACCCGTCCGCGGCGAGCGCCACCACCGCGGCGAACGCGGCGGCCAGCGCGACGACGGACACGAACAGGTGGGCGTAATAGCGGGATTTGCGCGGCACGAACGCCTCGACCAGCACCCCGATGATCGCCGCGCCCACGACGATCAGGGTGGGCGACAATTGTCCGTATTCGATCTTCGGCGCGTCGATCTTCGAGATCGGATCGGCCGCCGTTGTCCACAGGCTGTGGACGGCTGTTGCGCTCACTTGGCCGCCTCCACCTCGGGCCGGGGGTCCTGCTTCTGTACGTCGGACATGGTCTGTTTCACCGCCGGGTTGACGATGTCCGTCACGGGCTTCGGATAGACGCCCAGGAAGATCAGCAGCACGATCAGCGGTGCCACGACCACGAGTTCACGCACCCGCAGGTCGGGCATCGCGGCGACCTCGGGTTTCACCGGGCCGGTCATCGTCCGCTGGTACAGGACGAGGGTGTACAGCGCGGCGAGCACGATGCCGAAGGTGGCGATGATGCCGACCACCGGGTACTCGGCGAACGTGCCGACCAACACCAGGAACTCGCTGACGAACGGCGCGAGTCCGGGCAGCGACAGCGTCGCCAGACCGCCGATCAGGAAGGTGCCGGCGAGCACCGGGGCGACCTTCTGCACACCGCCGTAGTCGGCGATGAGCCGCGAGCCGCGCCGCGAGATCAGGAAGCCCGCGACCAGCATGAGCGCGGCCGTCGAGATGCCGTGGTTGACCATGTAGAGGGTCGCGCCGGACTGGCCCTGGCTGGTCATCGCGAAGATGCCCATGATGATGAAGCCGAAGTGCGAGATCGACGCGTACGCCACCAGGCGCTTGATGTCCCGCTGGCCGACCGCGAGCAGAGCACCGTAGACGATGCTGATGAGCGCGAGGACCAGGATCGCGGGTGTCGCCCACTTGCTCGCCTCCGGGAACAGCTGGAGGCAGAAGCGGAGCATCGCGAAGGTGCCCACCTTGTCGACGACCGCGGTGATGAGGACGGCGACCGGAGCGGTGGCCTCCCCCATCGCGTTGGGCAGCCAGGTGTGCAGCGGCCACAGGGGCGCCTTCACCGCGAAGGCGAAGAAGAAGCCCAGGAACAGCCAGCGTTCGGTGTTGGCCGCCATGTCGAGTGAGCCGTTCGCGCGGGCCTCGGCGATCTCGGTGAGGGAGAAGTTCCCGGCGACCACGTACAGGCCGATCACCGCGGCCAGCATGATCAGCCCGCCGACCAGGTTGTAGAGGAGGAACTTCACCGCGGCGTACGAGCGTTGCGTCGAGGCCGCCTCCTCGCCGTGCTCGTGGGCACGGTCCCCGAAGCCGCCGATGAGGAAGTACATCGGGATGAGCATGGCTTCGAAGAGGATGTAGAAGAGGAAGACGTCGGTGGCCTCGAAGGAGAGGATCACCATCGCCTCGACGGCGAGGATCAGGGCGAAGAAGCCCTGCGTCGGCCGCCAGCGGCGGCTTCCGGTCTCCAGCGGGTCGGCGTCGTGCCAGCCCGCGAGGACGATGAACGGGATCAGCAGGGCGGTGAGCGCGATCAGCGCCACCCCGATGCCGTCCACGCCCAGCTCGTAGCGGACCCCGAACTCCTTGATCCAGGCGTGGGATTCGGTGAGCTGGTAGCGGTCGCCGTCGGGGTCGAAGCGGACCAGGACCGCGACGGCCAGGGCGAGCGTGGCCAGCGAGACCAGCAGGGCCAGCCATTTGGCGGCGGTGCGGCGCGCGGCGGGCATGGCGGCCGTGGCCACCGCCCCCACGGCCGGGAGCACCGCCGTCGCTGTCAGCAGAGGAAAGGACATCGGTATCAGACCGCCCTCATCAGCAGGGTCGCGGCGACGATGAGTGCCGCACCGCCGAACATCGAGACCGCGTACGACCGCGCGAAGCCGTTCTGCAGTCGGCGCAGCCGTCCGGAGAGGCCGCCGACCGAGGCAGCCGTGCCGTTGACGACGCCGTCGACCAGTGTGTGGTCGACGTAGACCAGGGACCGGGTGAGGTGCTCGCCGCCGCGGACCAGGACGACGTGGTTGAAGTCGTCCTGGAGCAGGTCGCGTCGGGCGGCCCGGGTGAGCAGCGACCCGCGCGGGGCGACGGCCGGGACCGGGCGGTGGCCGTACATGGCCCAGGCGAGTGCGACGCCGATGACCATGCAGGCCACGGTGGCGCCGGTGACCACGCCCGCGCTGATCGGCGCGTCACCGTGGTCGTGCCCGGTGATCGGCTCCAGCCAGTGCAGGAAGCGGTCGCCGATGCTGAAGAACGCGCCGCCCGCGACGGAGCCGACGGCCAGGACGATCATCGGGATCGTCATGACCTTCGGCGACTCGTGCGGGTGCGGCTCGGCGTGCTCGCCGCGCGTCTCGGCGGCGGGCTCCACGCTGGGTTCGGCCGGGGACGGCGTCGGGGCGTTGCGCCAGCGCTCCTCACCGAAGAACGTCATCAGCATCACGCGCGTCATGTAGAACGCGGTGATGGCCGCGCCGAGCAGGGCCACGCCGCCCAGGATCCAGCCCTCGGTGCCGCCCTTGGCGAACGCCGCCTCGATGATCCGGTCCTTGGAGAAGAAGCCGGACAGGCCCGGGAAGCCGATGATGGCGAGGTAGCCGAGGCCGAAGGTGACGAAGGTGACCGGCATGTACTTGCGCAGGCCGCCGTAGCGGCGCATGTCGACCTCGTCGTTCATGCCGTGCATCACCGAGCCGGCGCCGAGGAACAGCCCCGCCTTGAAGAAGCCGTGGGTCACCAGGTGCATGATCGCGAAGACGTAGCCGATGGGGCCGAGGCCCGCGGCCAGCACCATGTAGCCGATCTGCGACATGGTCGAGCCGGCCAGCGCCTTCTTGATGTCGTCCTTCGCGCAACCGACGATCGCACCGAACAGCAGCGTGACCGCGCCGACGATGGTGACGACGAGTTGGGCGTCGGGCGCCGCGTCGAAGATCGCCCCGGAGCGGACGATCAGGTAGACACCCGCGGTCACCATGGTCGCGGCGTGGATCAGAGCCGAGACCGGGGTCGGGCCCTCCATCGCGTCCCCGAGCCAGGACTGCAGCGGCACCTGGGCGGACTTGCCGCAGGCGGCGAGCAGCAGCATCAGGCCGATGGCGGTGAGCTTGCCCTCACCGGTGTCGGCGACCAGGCCGGGCTCCCCGTGCGTGCCGAGGACGGGACCGAAGGCGAAGGTGCCGAAGGTGGTGAACATCAGCATGATCGCGATCGACAGGCCCATGTCGCCGACGCGGTTGACCAGGAAGGCCTTCTTCGCCGCGGTGGCGGCGCTGGGCTTGTGCTGCCAGAAGCCGATCAGCAGGTAGGAGGCGAGACCGACGCCCTCCCAGCCGACGTACAGCAGCAGGTAGTTGTCGGCGAGGACCAGCAGCAGCATCGCCGCGAGGAACAGGTTCAGGTAGCCGAAGAAGCGGCGGCGGCGCTCGTCGTGCTCCATGTACCCGACCGAGTACAGGTGGATCAGCGAGCCGACGCCCGTGATCAGCAGCACGAACGTCATCGACAGCTGGTCGAGGCGGAAGGCGACGTCCGCCTGGAAGCCCTCGACCGGAATCCAGCTGAACAGGTGCTGGGTGACGGTGCGGTCCTCGGCGCCCTTGCCGAGGAGGTCGGTGAACAGCACCAGGCCGAGCACGAAGGAGACGGCCGCCAGCACCGTGCCGATCCAGTGGCCGACGGCGTCGAGCCGCCGGCCGCCGCACAGCAGTACGGCCGCTCCGAGCAAAGGCGCCGCGATCAGCAGCGCAATCAGGTTCTCCACGTGAGCGACCCCTTACAGCTTCATCAGGCTGGCGTCGTCGACCGAGGCCGAGTGGCGGGAACGGAACAGCGACACGATGATCGCGAGCCCGACCACGACCTCCGCGGCGGCGACGACCATCGTGAAGAAGGCGATGATCTGGCCGTCGAGATTGCCGTGCATCCGGGAGAAGGCGACGAACGCGAGGTTGCAGGCATTGAGCATCAGCTCGATGCACATGAACAGCACGATCGCGTTCCGCCTGATGAGCACGCCGGTGGCGCCGATCGTGAACAACAGGGCGGCGAGATACAGGTAGTTGACCGGGTTCACTTGGACGCCTCCTCGGCCCGCTTGAAGTGCGGCGGCTCGATCGCGGTGCGCTCCAGGCGCTCCTCGGCGCGCTGCTCGATGGCCTTGAGGTCGTTCAGCGCCTCCACCGAGACGTCCCGGATCTGGCCGCGCTCGCGCAGGGTCTTGCTGACCGTGAGCTCCGACGGGGTGCCGTCGGGCAGCAGGCCGGCGATGTCGACGGCGTTGTGCCGCGCGTACACACCGGGTGCCGGCAGCGGCGGCAGGTGCTTGCCCTCGCGGACGCGCTGCTCGGCGAGCTCGCGCTGGGTGAGGGCCCGCTCGGTGCGCTCGCGGTGGGTGAGGACCATGGCGCCGACGGCGGCCGTGATCAGCAGGGCGCCGGTGATCTCGAAGGCGAAGACGTACTTGGTGAAGATCAGGGACGCCAGGCCCTCCACGTTGCCGCCCGCGTTGGCCTGGCCCAGGCCGTTGAACTCCTTCAGGGAGGCGTTGCCGATCCCGGCGGCCAGCAGGATGCCGAAGCCGAGGCCGCACAGCAGGGCCAGCCAGCGCTGGCCCTTGACGGTCTCCTTCAGGGAGTCCGCCGCGGTGACACCGACGAGCATCACCACGAACAGGAACAGCATCATGATCGCGCCGGTGTAGACGACGATCTGGACGACGCCCAGGAAGTAGGCGCCGTTGGCCAGGTAGAACACCGCCAGGATGATCATGGTGCCGGCCAGGCACAGCGCGCTGTGGACGGCCTTCTTCATCAGGACGGTGCACAGGGCGCCGATCACCGCGACCGTGCCGAGGACCCAGAACTGGACGGCCTCTCCGGTGGAGGTGGAGTAGGCGGCGAGCTGCGCGCTCATCGGCCGATCACCTCCTCGGAGGCGGGTTCGTCCGGGCCGAACGTGGACGACGCCTCCTGCGGGGCCTCGCCCTTGGAGACGGCGACCTGGCGCTCCGTGCCGGGCGCGGCCTCGGTCACCAGGCCCCGGTAGTAGTCCTGTTCGTCCATCCCCGGGTAGATGGCGTGCGGGCTGTCGACCATGCCCTCGTCCAGACCGGCGAGCAGCTGCTCCTTGGTGTAGATGAGGTTGGCACGGCTGGAGTCGGCCAGCTCGAACTCGTTGGTCATCGTCAGCGCGCGCGTGGGGCACGCCTCGATGCACAGGCCGCACAGGATGCAGCGGGCGTAGTTGATCTGGTAGACGCGGCCGTAGCGCTCACCGGGCGAGTAGCGCTCCTCGTCGGTGTTGTCCGCGCCCTCGACGTAGATCGCGTCGGCGGGGCAGGCCCAGGCGCACAGCTCGCAGCCGACGCACTTCTCCAGGCCGTCCGGATGGCGGTTGAGCTGGTGCCGTCCGTGGAAACGCGGAGCGGTGGTCTTCTGCTGCTCCGGGTACTGCTCGGTCAGCCGCTTCTTGAACATGGCCTTGAAGGTCACGCCGAAGCCGGCGACGGGGTTCTGGAAGCCGGGCTTCGCCTGCCCGGACTCCTTGGGCTCCTCAGCCATCGGACGCCTCCTTTCCATCCAGCGATCCGTCACTGTGAGTATCGGGCCCACCACTGACAATCAGCTCCCGGTCCCGGCGCGAGCGGCGACGGGGCGCCGCCGGCAGCTCCTGTCCGGGCAGCGGCGGCACGGGGAATCCGCCCGCCATCGGGTCGAACGCGGCGGGTTCGGCGGGCGCCGCCTCCGTCTGCTTGCCGCGGTCGCGGAAGAGGTCCGCGACGAAGGAGAGCAGCAGCAGGACGAGCACGCCGCCGCCGACGTACAGGGCGATGTCGGCGAAGTCGTAGTTCTCGTTGCGCAGGGCCCGCACGGTCGCGACGAGCATCAGCCAGACCAGGGAGACCGGGATCAGGACCTTCCAGCCGAGCTTCATCAGCTGGTCGTAGCGCACGCGCGGAAGCGTGCCGCGCAGCCAGATGAAGAAGAACAGCAGCAGCTGCACCTTGACGGTGAACCAGAGCATCGGCCACCAGCCGTGGTTGGCGCCCTCCCAGAAGCCGCTCACCGGCCACGGGGCGCGCCAGCCGCCGAGGAAGAGGGTCACGGACACCGCCGAGACGGTCACCATGTTGACGTACTCGGCGAGCATGAACATCGCGAACTTGATCGACGAGTACTCGGTGTTGAAGCCGCCGACCAGGTCGCCCTCGGACTCGGGCATGTCGAACGGCGCCCGGTTGGTCTCACCGACCATGGTGACGATGTAGATGACGAACGACACCGGCAGCAGCACGATGTACCAGCGGTCCGCCTGCTGCTCGACGATCGTCGACGTCGACATGGACCCCGAGTAGAGGAACACCGACGCGAAGGCGGCGCCCATGGCGATCTCGTACGAGATCATCTGCGCGCAGGAGCGCAGGCCGCCGAGCAGCGGATACGTCGACCCGGAGCTCCAGCCCGCGAGGACGATGCCGTAAATGCCGACCGAGGCGACCGCGAGGATGTAGAGCATCGCGATCGGCAGGTCGGTGAGCTGCATCGTGGTGCGCGTGCCGAGGATCGAGATCTCGTTGCCGGCCGGGCCGAAGGGGATCACCGCGATCGCCATGAAGGCCGGGATGGCCGCGACGATCGGCGCGAGGACGTAGACGACCTTGTCCGCGCGCTTGACGATGAGGTCTTCCTTCAGCATCAGCTTGATGCCGTCGGCGAGGGACTGGAGCATCCCCCAAGGGCCGTGCCGGTTGGGGCCGATGCGCAGCTGCATCCAGGCGACGACCTTGCGCTCCCAGACGATGGAGAACAGCACGGTCACCATCAGGAAGGCGAAGCAGAAGACCGCCTTGATCGCGACGAGCCACCAGGGGTCGCGGCCGAACAGGGAGAGGTCTTCGGCGGCGAGGTACCAGCTCATGACTCCACCTCCTTGGGGGCCTCGGCGGCGAGGGTCGCCGGACCGATGCGGACGAGGGAGCCGGGCTGCACCCCGGCGTCGGAGGCCACGCCCCGGCCGGTGGAGTTCAGCGGGAGCCACACCACACGGTCAGGCATCTCGGTGACCTCCAGGGGCAGTTCGACGGTGCCGGAAGGGCCGGTGACGGTCAGGACGTCGCCGTCCTTCACGCCCGCCTCGACCGCAGTGGCCGCCGACAGACGCGCGCGTGCCGCGTGCCGGGTCCCGGCGAGCGCCTCGTCGCCCTGCTGCAGGACACCCTGGTCCAGCAGCAGCCGGTGCCCGGCGAGCACGGCCTCCCCGGCGGCGGGCCGGGGCAGCACGCCCCCGGTCTCCAGCGGCTCGGTGGCCCGCGGCCCGTCCCAGGCGCCGAGCCGGTCCAGCTCCGCGCGCGTGGTGCGCAGATCCGGCAGACCCAGATGTACGTCCATGGCGTCGGCCAGCATCTGCAGCACGCGCGCGTCGGCGGGAGCCAGGCGGCGGGTCATCTGGTCGGGCTTGAGGGCGGCCTCGAAGAAGCGCACCCGGCCCTCCCAGTTGAGGAAGCTGCCGGCCTTCTCGGCGACCGCCGCGACCGGCAGCACCACGTCCGCGTGGTCGGTGACCTCGCTGGGCCGCTGTTCGAGCGACACCAGGAAGCCGACCTCGGCGAGTGCCTCACGCGCGCGTGCCGGGTCGGGCAGGTCGGCGACCTCCACGCCCGCCACCAGCAGCGCCCGCAGCTCGCCGGAGGCCGCGGCCTCGACGATCTGGCCGGTGTCACGGCCGTAGCGGTGTGGGAGTTCGGCGACGCCCCAGGCGGCCGCCACCTCCTCACGCGCGCGCGGGTCGGTGGCCGGACGGCCGCCCGGCAGCAGCGACGGCAGCGCGCCCGCCTCGATCGCGCCGCGCTCACCGGCCCGGCGCGGGATCCACACCAGCCGCGCGCCGGTCGCGGACGCGGCCCGTACGGCGGCGGTGAGCCCGCCCGCGACGGCCGCGAGGCGTTCGCCGACCAGGATCACGGCGCCCTCGGTGCGCAGCGCCTCGGCGCACAGCCCGCCGGGCTCCTCCAGTCCGACGCCGCCCGCGAGCGCGTCCAGCCACTCGGTCTCGGTGCCGGGAGCGGCCGGCAGCAGTGTGCCGCCCGCCTTCTGCAGGCCGCGGGTGGCGTGTGTGGCCAGCGCGAACACCCGCTGGCCGTGCTTGCGCCAGGCCTTGCGCAGCCGCAGGAAGACGCCGGGCGCCTCCTCCTCGGCCTCGAACCCGACCAGCAGGACGGCGGGCGCCTTCTCCAGCGAGGTGTACGTGACGCCCGTACCGTCGAGGTCACGGCCGCGGCCGGCGACCCGCGCGGCGAGGAAGTCGGTCTCCTCGCTGCTGTGCACCCGCGCGCGGAAGTCGATGTCGTTGGTGTCGAGCGCCACGCGCGTGAACTTGCTGTACGCGTACGCGTCCTCGATGGTCAGCCGGCCGCCCGTGAGCACGCCGGTGCGGCCGCGGGCTGCGAGCAGACCCTCGGCCGCGGCCTGGAGCGCCTCCGGCCAGGAGGCGGGGGCGAGTTCACCGTCGGCGCCTCGTACGAGCGGCGTCTCCAGCCGGTCGCGCAGCTGCGCGTACCGGAACGCGAAGCGGCCCTTGTCGCAGATCCACTCCTCGTTGACCTCGGGGTCCGGGGACGCCATGCGCCGCATGACCCTGCCGCGCCGGTGGTCGGTGCGTGTGGCGCAACCGCCGGAGCAGTGCTCGCACACCGAGTGCGAGGAGACGAGGTCGAAGGGGCGGGAGCGGAACCGGTAGGCCGCCGAGGTGAGCGCACCGACGGGGCAGATCTGGATGGTGTTGCCGGAGAAGTACGACTCGAAGGGGTCGCCCTCACCGGTGCCGACCTGCTGGAGCGCGCCCCGCTCGATCAGCTCGATCATCGGGTCGCCCGCGACCTGGTTGGAGAAGCGGGTGCAGCGCGCGCACAGCACGCAGCGCTCGCGGTCCAGCAGCACCTGGGTGGAGATCGGCACCGGCTTCTCGTACGTCCGCTTCTTTCCCTCGAAGCGGGACTCGGCCTGGCCGTGGGACATGGCCTGGTTCTGCAGCGGGCACTCGCCGCCCTTGTCGCAGACCGGGCAGTCCAGCGGGTGGTTGATGAGGAGCAGCTCCATCACGCCGTGCTGCGCCTTCTCGGCGACCGGGGAGGTCAGCTGAGTCTTCACGACCATCCCGTCCGTACAGGTGATCGTGCAGGACGCCATGGGCTTGCGCTGGCCCTCGACCTCGACGATGCACTGGCGGCAGGCGCCGGCGGGATCGAGGAGGGGGTGGTCGCAGAAGCGGGGGATCTCGATGCCGAGCTGTTCGGCGGCCCGGATGACCAGAGTGCCCTTGGGCACGCTGATCTCGATGCCGTCGATGGTCAGCGTGACGAGGTCTTCCGGCGGGACCGCCGCCTCGCCTCCTCCGGAGGGAGCGCTGGTGGTCACTGTCATGCGTTCACCTCCGTACGGTCGGCCCAGGCCGTCGACTTGGCCGGGTCGAAGGGGCAGCCGCGGCCCGTGATGTGCTGCTCGTACTCCTCGCGGAAGTACTTCAGCGAGGAGAAGATCGGCGAGGCGGCGCCGTCGCCGAGGGCGCAGAACGACTTGCCGTTGATGTTGTCGGCGATGTCGTTCAGCTTGTCGAGGTCGCTCATCACGCCCTTGCCGGCCTCGATGTCGCGCAGCAACTGCACGAGCCAGTACGTGCCTTCGCGGCAGGGCGTGCACTTGCCGCAGGACTCGTGGGCGTAGAACTCGGTCCAGCGGGTGACGGCCCGCACGACGCAGGTCGTCTCGTCGAAGCACTGGAGCGCCTTGGTGCCGAGCATGGAACCCGCGGCGCCGACTCCTTCGTAATCAAGAGGGACGTCGAGGTGCTCGTCGGTGAACATCGGCGTCGAGGAGCCGCCGGGCGTCCAGAACTTCAGCCGGTGCCCGGGCCTCATTCCGCCGCTCATCTCCAGCAGCTGGCGCAGGGTGATGCCGAGCGGGGCCTCGTACTGGCCGGGGCCGGCGACATGGCCGCTGAGCGAGTAGAGCGTGAAGCCCGGGGACTTCTCGCTGCCCATCGACCTGAACCATTCTTTTCCGTTTTGCAGGATCGCGGGAACCGACGCGATGGACTCGACGTTGTTCACAACAGTCGGGCAGGCGTAGAGACCTGCCACCGCAGGAAAGGGGGGACGCAGCCGCGGTTGACCGCGGCGGCCTTCGAGCGAGTCGAGGAGAGCGGTCTCCTCACCGCAGATGTACGCGCCCGCACCCGCGTGCACGGTGAGTTCCAGATTCAGACCGCTGCCCAGGATGTTCTCGCCGAGGTAGCCGGCCGCGTAGGCCTCGCGCACGGCCTCGTGCAACCGCCGCAACACAGGGACGACTTCACCACGCAGATAGATGAAGGCATGAGACGACCTGATGGCATAACACGCGATGACAATGCCCTCGATGAGGCTATGCGGGTTCGCGAAGAGGAGCGGGATGTCCTTGCAGGTTCCGGGCTCCGACTCGTCGGCGTTGACAACTAGATAGTGCGGCTTTCCATCTCCCTGAGGAATGAACTGCCATTTCATTCCGGTGGGGAATCCCGCGCCGCCGCGCCCACGCAGACCGGAGTCCTTGACGTACGCGATCACGTCGTCCGGCGACATGGCGAGCGCCTTGCGGAGTCCCTCGTATCCTTCGTGCCTTCGGTAGACGTCCAGCGTCCAGGAGCGCTCCTCGTCCCAGAAGGACGACAGCACGGGTGCGAGCAGCTTCTCGGGGCTGGTGTCTTTCAGCTCGGGTGCCAAGGTCATCACTCCCCCTCCTCGGCGGTGGGCCCTGCCGGGTGGGCGGGGTCGGATGCCGACGTGTCCTGTGGCGCATCGTGCGAGCTGAGGTGCTCGGACGGTGACGGCTCGTGCACCCTGTCCTGCGGCTCGTCGTGCGGTCCGCCGTCACGCGGGTGGACCACGCGCGCGGGTGCGGTCTCTCCCTTGGCCAGGCGGAGGCCCACCAGCGAGGCGGGTCCCGCGCTGCCGCTCGCCTCGACGGCCCCTGGCCGCTCGTCGGGGAAGCCGGCCAGGATCCGCGCGGTCTCCTTGAAGGTGCACAGCGGTGCCCCGCGCGTGGGCGAGACCGTCCGCCCGATGCGCAGGTCGTCCACGAGGCGCTTGGCGCTCTCGACGGTCTGGTTGTCGAAGAACTCCCAGTTGACCATCACGACCGGCGCGAAGTCGCAGGCCGCGTTGCACTCGATGTGCTCCAGGGTGACCTTGCCGTCGTCGGTGGTCTCGCCGTTGCCGACGCCCAGATGCTCCTGGAGGGCGTCGAAGATCGCGTCGCCGCCCATCACCGCGCACAGGGTGTTGGTGCAGACGCCCACCTGGTAGTCGCCGGAGGGCCTGCGCCGGTACATGGTGTAGAAGGTGGCGACGGCGGTGACCTCGGCCGTGGTCAGGCCGAGCATGTCGGCGCAGAACTGCATGCCGGTGCGCGTGACGTGGCCCTCCTGCGCCTGCACGAGGTGCAGCAACGGCAGGAGGGCGGAGCGGGAGTCGGGGTAGCGGGCGATGACCTCGCGCGCGTCACGCTCCAGCCTTTCGCGGACGTCGTCCGGGTAGCCGGGCGCGGGCAGCTCGGGCATGCCCAGGCTGACGCCTCGCTCGGCTCGCTCCGAGGATGAGGTGGTCACCGGTCGACGCCTCCCATCACGGGGTCGATGGACGCGACGGCGACGATGACGTCGGCGACCTGGCCGCCTTCGCACATCGCCGCCATGGCCTGCAGGTTGGTGAAGGACGGGTCACGGAAGTGGACCCGGTAGGGGCGGGTGCCGCCGTCGGAGACGGCGTGTACGCCGAGTTCGCCCTTGGGGGACTCGACGGCCGCGTACGCCTGTCCCGGCGGGACGCGGAAGCCCTCGGTGACCAGCTTGAAGTGGTGGATCAGGGCCTCCATGGAGGTGCCCATGATCTTCTTGATGTGGTCGAGGGAGTTGCCGAGGCCGTCCGGGCCCAGGGCGAGCTGGGCGGGCCAGGCGATCTTCTTGTCGGCGACCATGACCGGGCCGGGCTGGAGCCGGTCCAGGCACTGTTCGACGATCCCGAGCGACTGGCGCATCTCTTCCACGCGGATCAGGAAGCGGCCGTAGGCGTCGCAGGTGTCGGTGGTCGGGACGTCGAAGTCGTAGGTCTCGTAGTCGCAGTAGGGCTGCGTCTTGCGCAGGTCGTGCGGCAGGCCGGTGGAGCGCAGGATCGGGCCGGTGGCGCCGAGGGCCATGCAGCCGGCCAGGTCGAGATAGCCGATGTCCTGCATGCGGGCCTTGAAGATGGGGTTCCCGGTGGCGAGCTTGTCGTACTCCGGGAGGTTCTTCTTCATCTTCTTCACGAACTCGCGGATCTGGTCCACCGCGCCGGGCGGCAGGTCCTGGGCGAGTCCGCCGGGGCGGATGTACGCGTGGTTCATCCGAAGGCCGGTGATCAGCTCGTAGAGGTCCAGGATCATCTCGCGGTCCCGGAACCCGTAGATCATGATCGTGGTCGCGCCGAGCTCCATGCCGCCGGTGGCGATGCACACCAGGTGGGAGGACAGCCGGTTCAGCTCCATCAGGAGCACCCGGATGATCTTGGCTCGCTCGGTGATCTGGTCCTCGATGCCGAGGAGCTTCTCGACGGCGAGGCAGTAGGCGGTCTCGTTGAAGAAGGACGTGAGGTAGTCCATGCGCGTGACGAAGGTGGTGCCCTGCGTCCACGTGCGGTACTCGAGGTTCTTCTCGATGCCGGTATGCAGATAGCCGATGCCGCAGCGGGCCTCGGTGACCGTCTCGCCCTCGATCTCCAGGATCAGGCGCAGCACCCCGTGGGTGGAGGGGTGCTGGGGGCCCATGTTGACGACGATGCGCTCGTCGTCCGCGCGGGCCGCGCTTTGGACGACCTCGTCCCAGTCGCCGCCGGTGACCGTGTAGACGGTGCCTTCGGTGGTCTCGCGCGGAGTTGCGTGCTGCGTGCTCATGAGTACGACCTCCGCTGGTCCGGAGCCGGGATCTGGGCGCCCTTGTACTCGACGGGGATGCCGCCGAGGGGGTAGTCCTTGCGCTGCGGGTGGCCCTGCCAGTCGTCCGGCATCATGATCCGCGTCAGGGCCGGGTGACCGTCGAAGACGATTCCGAAGAAGTCGTAGGTCTCGCGCTCGTGCCAGTCGTTCGTCGGGTAGACGGCGACGAGCGAGGGGATGCGCGGGTCGGCGTCGGGGGCGCTGACCTCCAGGCGGATCAGCCGGTTGTGGGTGATCGAGCGCAGGTGGTAGACGGCGTGCAGCTCGCGGCCCTTGTCGCTCGGGTAGTGGACGCCGCTGACCCCGGTGCACAGCTCGAAGCGCAGGGCCGGGTCGTCGCGCAGGGTGCGGGCGACGCGCGGCAGATGTTCGCGCTCGATGTGGAAGGTGAGTTCGCCGCGGTCGACGACCGTCTTCTCGATCGCGTTCTCGGGGAGGAGGCCCTGCTCCTCCAGCGCGCCCTCGAGTTCGTCGGCGACCTCGTCGAACCAGCCGCCGTAGGGCCGGCTCGCCGGTCCCGGTAGGCGGACCGAGCGGACCAGGCCCCCGTAGCCGGTGGTGTCGCCGCCGTTCGCGGCGCCGAACATGCCGCGCTGGACGCGGATCTCCTCGCCGCCCTGGCCGCGCTGGCCGGGGAGGTTCTCGGCGGAGAGCGCCTTCTCGGGGTTGACGCCGTTCGCGTCCTTGGGTGCGTCGCTCACCGCAGCAGCCCCTTCATCTCGATCGTGGGCAGGGCCTTGAGCGCCGCCTCCTCCGCCTCGCGGGCCGCTTCCTCGGCGTTCACGCCGAGCTTGGAGGACTGGATCTTCTGGTGGAGCTTGAGGATCGCGTCCATCAGCATCTCCGGCCGGGGCGGGCAGCCGGGGAGGTAGATGTCGACCGGGACGATGTGGTCGACGCCCTGGACGATGGCGTAGTTGTTGAACATGCCGCCCGAGGAGGCGCAGACCCCCATGGAGATCACCCACTTGGGGTTCGGCATCTGGTCGTAGACCTGCCGGAGGACCGGCGCCATCTTCTGGCTGACCCGGCCGGCGACGATCATCAGGTCCGCCTGGCGCGGGGATCCGCGGAAGACCTCCATGCCGAAGCGCGCCAGGTCGTAGCGACCGGCGCCGGTGGTCATCATCTCGATGGCGCAGCAGGCGAGTCCGAAGGTGGCCGGGAAGACGGACGCCTTGCGCACCCAGCCCGCGGCCTGCTCGACGGTGGTCAGCAGGAATCCGCTCGGCAGCTTTTCTTCGAGTCCCATGTCTTAAAAGGCCCCTCAGTCCCATTCCAGGCCGCCGCGCCGCCACACATAGGCGTAGGCGACGAAGACGGTGAGCACGAAGAGCAGCATCTCCACGAGCCCGAACACACCCAGGGCGTCGAAGGTGACGGCCCAGGGGTAGAGGAAGACGATCTCGATGTCGAAGACGATGAAAAGCATCGCCGTCAGGTAGTACTTGATGGGGAAGCGCCCGCCGCCGGCCGGCGTCGGTGTCGGCTCGATGCCGCACTCGTAGGCCTCGAGCTTGGCGCGGTTGTACCGCTTCGGACCGATCAGCGTGGCCATGACCACGGAGAAGATCGCAAAGCCTGCCCCGAGGGCTCCCAGTACGAGGATGGGCGCATACGCGTTCACCGCTCCTCGCTCCTCTCAGTCGGCACTGACTGCTGGCGGGTTGCATCGGGCTCACAAGCGCCCCACTGCTCCCTCGAACCCCGCTTGTCCCGGGCCAAGATCGAGAACATGTGAAGCAGGTCACAAGCCCAACTGCCTCGCATCTTATGCCCGCCGCTCTGTGATCTGCGACACGGGGTCTTACACCAGCTTTGTGATCTCCACCACCTGACGAAGGATCATGAAGTCGGATGAGCGGTGATCTTCACACGCGAAGCGTCCGAGTGATCACCAGACGTGACATTTTCGCTCGTCAGGGCAGCTCAGAGGGGTCGTCTCCATATCAAGAGACTTCCGCTGCATGCAAATTGGCGCTGGACGGGACCGCTTGGTAGAGGGCGGCGTTCACACATCAGAGGGAGGTGCGGGGCGGGGTGTGGACGTGTGCACGCGTTCACGAGCGCGAGGGCCGTCGTCTGCCCGCGCGGGACGCGGCCGACACGGTGACCGTTCCGTGACCTGCGCCACATTCATGAGAGGCCGATGAGAAGCGGGCTTGGCCAACGGTCGCAACCAGTGGTAGGCCCCGGGGCAATCCGGACGTAACGACGAAAGCCCATGATCACAGGCTTGACAGGGTGCGTCCGCAATGTCCGTTACGGCGTCAATAAAGAGCGACGCGTACGGGTTTCGGGGGCCCGATTGAACAACTGTGGCGCAGGCCACGTTTCTTGAAGGTATGGAGGAGCCCCTGATACCGATTGCTCTCATGTCCCACACCGCTCACATACGCAGCCACCGGAAGCCCCGCCGCAACGCGTCCTCGACGCTCGCGATGCGCGCCGGAGTTGCCGGTGGCGTCCTCAGCATGGCGGCGGCGGGTGCGTCGGCCTCGGCGAACGCCGCCGAGCCGGTGACGCAGACGCTCGAACTGCCCACCCTGACGGCGGACCTGGCCACCCAGGTCGCCGAGTCCGCGGACGCCACGGAACTGGCCGCCGCGAACTACGAGCTCGAGGCCGAGCGTGACGCGGCCGCAGCCCAGGCCGCCAAGCAGGCCAGGGCGGACCTGGCGGTGGCCAAGAAGAAGGCCGCCGCCAAGAAGAAGGCCGAGGAGGAGGCAGCCCGCCGGGCCGCCGCCGAGGAGGCCGCCTCCCGCGCCGCGGAGCGCGAGGCCCTCGCCACCACGTCCGCGAGCGCGGACAGCACCGCCGGCTCCGCCGACACCACCGTCTCCACGCCGGCCAGCGGCTCCGTCGCGACCGTCATCGCCTTCCTCAAGGCGCAGGTGGGCGACGCCTACATCATGGGTGCCACGGGCCCCGACGCCTGGGACTGCTCCAGCCTCGTGCAGGCCGCCTTCCGTGAGGTCGGCGTGGACCTGCCGCGCGTCTCCCAGGACCAGTCGATGTTCGGCACCGAGGTCGGCACCTCCAACCTCCAGGTCGGCGACATCCTGTACTGGGGCGGTAAGGGCTCCGCGTACCACGTGGGCGTGTACATCGGCGACGGCCAGTACCTGGACGCGGCCAACCCGTCCAAGGGCGTCGTCATCCAGGATCTGTCCGGCTACCCGGCGTCGGGTGCGGTGCGCGTGCTCTGAGCCGCGCAGCGCGTACCCGCGCACGCGAAACCGGGTGAACCGGGTGAACCGGATGAAGGGCCGCAGCCGCTCGGGGGCAGCGGCCCTTCGCCGTACCCCCGAAGCGGCAGGACGGCGGCCTCAAGCCGTGGAGGCCGCCTCGTTGCCCCCGAAACCCCCGAAGGGGCCCGGCGGCCTCCCCCAAGGGGCAGGGCGGCCTCAGGCCTTGGGTGCCACCTTGCTCAGGCCGTTGATGATGCGGTCCATCGCGTCGCCGCCCGTGGGGTCGGTGAGGTTGGCCAGCAGCTTGAGGGTGAACTTCATCAGCATCGGGTGGGTCAGACCGCGCTGGGCGGCGATCTTCATGACCTTGGGGTTGCCGATGAGCTTCACGAAGGCGCGGCCGAGGGTGTAGTAGCCGCCGTAGGTCTCCTTCAGCACGCGCGGGTAGTGCTGGAGCGCCATCTCGCGGCCCGCGGGCGTGGAGCGGGCGTGTGCCTGGACGATGACGTCGGCGGCGATCTGGCCGGACTCCATGGCGTAGGCGATGCCCTCGCCGTTGAAGGGGTTCACCAGGCCGCCCGCGTCACCGACGAGCAGCAGCCCGCGCGTGTAGTGCGGCTGGCGGTTGAAGGCCATGGGCAGGGCCGCGCCGCGGATCGGGCCGGTCATGTTCTCCGGGGTGTAACCCCAGTCCTCCGGCATGGAGGCGCACCAGGCCTTGAGGACCTCGCGCCAGTCCAGCTCCTTGAAGGAGTCGGAGGTGTTCAGCACGCCGAGGCCGACGTTGGAGGTCCCGTCGCCCATGCCGAAGATCCAGCCGTAGCCGGGCAGCAGCCGGTCCTCGCCGGGGCCGCGGCGGTCCCACAGCTCCAGCCAGGACTCCAGGTAGTCGTCCTCGTGGCGGGGCGAGGTGAAGTACGTCCGTACGGCGACGCCCATCGGGCGGTCCTCGCGGCGGTGCAGGCCCATCGCGAGGGACAGCCGGGTGGAGTTGCCGTCGGCGGCGACCACCAGCGGGGCGTGGAAGGTGACTTCGCGCTTCTCACCTGAGTCGCCGAGCTTGGCGGTCACACCGATGATGCGGCCGGTGCGGTCGTCGACGATCGGGCCGGAGACGTTGCACTGCTCGTACAGCCGGGCGCCCGCCTTCTGGGCCTGGCGGGCGAGCTGCTCGTCGAAGTCGTCGCGCTTGCGGACGAGTCCGTAGTCCGGGAAAGAGGCTAGATCCGGCCAGTCGAGCTGGAGGCGGACGCCGCCGCCGATGATGCGCAGGCCCTTGTTGCGCAGCCAGCCGGCCTCCTCGGAGATGTCGATGCCCATCGACACCAGTTGCTTGACGGCCCGTGGGGTCAGGCCGTCGCCGCACACCTTCTCGCGGGGGAACTCGGTCTTCTCCAGCAGAAGGACGTCCAGGCCGGCCCTGGCAAGGTGGTACGCGGTGGTGGAGCCGGCTGGCCCCGCGCCCACGACGATCACATCAGCGGTGTTGTCGGAGAGAGGCTCAGTCACGACGGCCACGGCGGGATCTCCCCAAGGCTCGAAATCTGCGTGCCGACCGGCACTGGACATGGGCAGTCTATGCAGCAGAATTGATCACCCGGCTGAAGGGCTGCCCCGTGAACCGAGCTCTCCCCGTAGTACGGCTGCGCGTTCCCACCGACGAGGACGCCGTCGCCTGGCACCGGGCCTTCGACGACCCGGACGTCATGGAGTTCCACGGCGGCAGGTCCGCGGAGCTCTCCGTCTACGAGGAGCTGACCGCCCGCCAGCGCCGGCACGACGCCGAACTGGGCTTCTGCCTGTGGACCATGCTGGACGAGTCCGGTGAGGTCATCGGCTTCACCGGGGCCCAGCCATGGCCGCAGGACTGGGGCCCGAAGGGCGAGATCGAGATCGGCTGGCGGCTCGGCCGGGCGCACTGGGGCAAGGGATACGTCACGGCGGCCGCGCAGATGACGCTGGAGCGGGTCCGCGCGGCGGGCGTGGGCAGCGTGGTCGCGATGGTCAACGCCCGCAACACCCGCTCGATCGCGGTGACCCAGCGGCTCGGCATGCGGCTCGCGGAGACCTTCGTCAGCCCGGAGTCGAAGCAGCAGGGACGCTGCTACCAACTCGATCTGTGACACAGAGTAACGACCTGCTACAGAAAGCGACTTGACGCTTCCGGACGGCACCCCGGGCGGTTACCCTGCCAGTACCGCTGGGGGTGACATCTGTGCGTATACCTCATAAAACACCCGAAGTGCACGTGCCGAAACTCGTCGGCCTGATGGCGGTCGACGCGCGCCGCCAGGCCGAGCGGCACGGCGTGCTGCTGGCCTCGCCGGACCGGCCGGACTTCCATCTCACCGTCGTCGACTACGTCGTACGGCAGTACCCGCCGCCCGGCGTCGAGGTGCCGCGGGACGCCGTGGTCACGGTGTGGTTCGACTTCCGCGACGGCGAGGGCGGCGGAGGCGTGCGCGAGCCGCGCCTGCCGCGTCCGGGCGGCGGCGGGCTGGAGCGGGAGCTGGACGAACCGGGAGATCCGTACATGGCCCTGCGGTGACGGACATGGCCCTGCGGTGACGGACATGGCTCTGTGGTGACCGGACGTGGCCCTGCACTGGCCGGACATGGCCCTACGGTGATCCGCGCCGAGCAGGCCGCTGACGAGGCCCGCCCCAGGTCAGCCGGTCGCTGACGAAGCGCCCGGCCGCCGACGAACCGCCTGCGAAGCGACGGAAACCGGCTCAGCCCTTCTTGAACCCCCGGTGCAGCGCGACCACGCCGCCCGTCAGGTTGCGCCACGCCACGTCCGCCCAGCCGGCCTGCTGCAGCCGCGCGGCGAGGGCGGGCTGGTCGGGCCAGGCGCGGATGGACTCGGCGAGATAGACGTACGCGTCCGGGTTGGAGGAGACGGCGCGGGCGACCGGCGGCAGGGCGCGCATCAGGTACTCGGTGTAGACCGTGCGGAAGGGCGCCCAGGTCGGCTGCGAGAACTCGCAGATCACGACCCGCCCGCCGGGCCGGGTCACCCGGTGCATCTCGCGCAGGGCCGTGTCGAAGTCCTGGACGTTGCGCAGCCCGAAGGAGATCGTCACCGCGTCGAAGGTGTCGTCCTTGAAGGGCAGCCGCGTGGCGTCCCCGGCCGTGAACGGCATCCAGGCCTGGCGCCGCTTGCCGACCTGGAGCATGCCGAGGGAGAAGTCGCAGGGGACGACGAAGGCGCCGGCCTGCGCGAAGGGCCCCGAGGACGTGCCCGTGCCGGCCGCCAGGTCGAGGATCTTCTGCGCGGGGCGGGCGTCGACGGCCTTGGCGACCTCCTTGCGCCAGCCGCGCGTCTGCCCGAGGGACAGCACGTCGTTGGTGAGGTCGTACCGTTCCGCCACGTCGTCGAACATCGAGGCGACTTCGTGCGGCTGCTTGTCCAGGGATGCGCGGGTCACGCCCTCATTGTGGCAGCAGGGGCCCGGGATGCCGGGAAGCGGCCCTCGCTAGCGGGCCCGGTACACCAGCCGGCCGCCCAGCACGGTCGCCACGCAGGTGCCCGCGCCCTGCCGCACGAGCCCGGCCCGGTCCGGGACGTCGAAGACGGCGAACCGGGCGGGCCCGCCCGCGGCCAGGGCCGGGAGCAGGATCAGCGGGGACGGCGAGAGGGACGGCGGCCCCGGCAACGACGGCGGCCGCTGCCCGACGGCCAGGCCGGCACGCCGTACGGCGTCCAGCGCGGCCCGGTCGCGCAGTTCACCCGCGATGGCGACGGTGCCGTACGCGAGGAGCCGCTGCACCCCGCGGCGCGCGCTGGCGCCCCGGCGGGCGGGGTCCGCGCGGAACAGTGCCTCCGCGCGCGGCCCGCCGATCGGCTCGGTGCCGAGGGCGTCGGCCTCGCGCGGGTCCGGGTGGTACGTGCGTTCCAGCAGCTCCGGCCCGTACGGGTTGAGCAGCCCGGGCAGGAGCAGGCCGGGCCAGCGGCGCAGCCGGGCCTGCGGATGGGCCGCGGCCAGCTCGTCGTACGGGCCGACGGCGGCGATGTGCGCGCCGTCGACCAGGACGGCGGCCTCCGGCGAGGCCTCGGCGACGTGAAGGGTCAGCACACCTGGCTCAGTTCGCGGCGAGGATCTTCAGCTCGGGGTGCGCGGTGCCGCCCTCGATCGCGGTGGAGGAGATGTGCGAGACGACGCGCTCGTCGACGGGGTCGTTCGCCGGGTCGTCGTGCACGAGCAGGTGCTCGTACGTCGTGGAGCGCTGGGCGGGCACCCGGTCGGCGCCGCGGATCATCTCGATCATCTCCATCAGGTTGGAGCGGTGCTTGGCACCGGCCGCCGAGACGACGTTCTCCTCCAGCATGATCGAGCCGAGGTCGTCGGCGCCGTAGTGCAGGGTCAGCTGGCCCGCGTCCTTGCCGGTGGTGAGCCAGGAGCCCTGGATGTGGGCGACGTTGTCGAGGAAGAGCCGTGCGATCGCGATCATCCGCAGGTACTCGAAGATGGTGGCCTGGGTGCGGCCCTTCAGGTGGTTGTTCTGCGGCTGGTACAGGTACGGGATGAAGGCGCGGAAGCCGCCCGTGCGGTCCTGGACGTCACGGATCATGCGCAGGTGCTCGATGCGCTCGGCGTTGGTCTCGCCGGTGCCCATCAGCATGGTGGAGGTGGACTCGACACCGAGGTTGTGGGCGGTCTCCATGATCTCCAGCCAGCGCTCGCCGCTCTCCTTCAGCGGGGCGATCGCCTTGCGCGGCCGCTCCGGGAGCAGCTCGGCGCCGGCGCCGGCGAAGGAGTCGAGGCCGGCCGTGTGGATGCGCTGGATCGCCTCCTCGACGCTCACCTCGGAGATCCGGGCCATGTGCTCGACCTCGCTCGCCCCCAGGCTGTGGATGACGAGCTGCGGGAACTCCTTCTTGATGGCCGAGAAGTGCTTCTCGTAGTACTCGACGCCGTAGTCCGGGTGGTGGCCGCCCTGGAACATGATCTGGGTGCCGCCGAGTTCGACGGTCTCCGCGCAGCGGCGCAGGATGTCGTCCAGGTCGCGGGTCCAGCCCTTGTCGCTCTTCGGCGGGGCGTAGAAGGCGCAGAACTTGCACGCCGTGACGCACACGTTCGTGTAGTTGATGTTCCGCTCGATGATGTACGTCGCGATGTGCTCGACCCCGGCGTAACGGCGGCGGCGTACGGCGTCGGCGGCCGCGCCCAGCGCGTGCAGCGGGGCGTCCCGGTAGAGGTCGAGCGCCTCCTCGGGGGTGATGCGCCCGCCCCCGGCGGCTCGGTCGAGGACGGACTGGAGGTCGGCCTTCTCGGTCACCGGGTGTCCCTTTCGTCAAGGGTTGTGGACGGACTGATCCAGCGTACGCCAGGGGCTTTGTGCCGCCGACGTCAGGCCGCGTATGCCCCGGCCAGAAGGCCCAGGAAGGCCCCCGCGATGAGGAACGGGCCGAACGGGATCGCCGTCTTGCGGTTCGCGCGCCGCGCGACGACGAGCGCGCCGCCGTACAGCGCGCCCAGCAGGAACCCGGCGAAGGTGCCGAGCATCAGGGTCCCCCAGCCGTACCAGCCGAGCGCGGCCCCGACCCCGAGGGCGAGCTTCACATCGCCGAAGCCCATGCCGCCGGGGTTGATCAGGAACAGCACGAAGTAGCCGGCCGCGAGGGCGAGGGAGCCGAACAGCGCCGACGTCCACTCCCCCGCGTGCTCGGGCGCCGCCGCGGCGCCTCCGAGCAGGGCGAGGGCCGCCGCCGCGAGGGGCAGCGTCAGCGGGTCCGGCAGCCGCTTCACCCGGAAGTCCACCGCCGCCAGCAGTACGCCGACGGGCGCGAGCAGCAGCCAGACGCCGAGCTCGGGCCGGGTGCCGGTGGCTGCGGCGAGGGCGGCGCAGACGAGTGCGGTGACGGTCGCCAGAGGCAGGACTTTCGGGCCGTACGACGGTGAGGTGCGGGTGACCGTGGCCGGGGGCTCGACGTCGCCGGGGGCCGGGACGTCGGTGGGGCTCCCCTGGGGAGCGGTTGCCGCTGAGGGGTCGGTGGCGCCGGGGGCCGGGACGTCGGTGGGGCTCCCCTGGGGAGCGGTTGCCGCTGAGAGGTCGGGGGCGGCGGGGGCCGGTTCGTCGGCGGGGCGGCCGTGCTGGGCGGTGGCCGCCGGCGTGAGGGGTTCGGGGCTCGGGTCGGACGCGGCCCGCCCGGCCTCGCCCGCGGCCTCCGTCGTCGTACGGGCGCACTCGCCGCACCAGCCGCGGCCGAGCCAGCCCCGGACCGGGTGCCCGCCGGGGCACAGCCCCCGCCACGGCTCGCCGGAGGGGGCCGCGAAGCGGTAGACCGCGCGCGGGAGCAGGGCGCCCGCCGCCGCGCCCCACAGCGCGGCGGCGATCACGAGCACAGTGCTGTTCATCCCACGGCCGCGGCGCTGTCGCGCCAGGACGGGAGCAGCTCGTCCAGCAGGGCCTCGGTGCGCGGCGGCAGGCCGCGGGCGCCGCTGCGGCCCAGGAGGTCGGCGGCGAGGGCGGTGAGACGGGCCGTGTCGCCGGTGGCGTGGGTGGCGCGCAGGAGTTCGTTCCACAGGCGCTCGTCGGCCGGGGCCGTGCGCAGGGCGGCGTTCAGGGCCTCGATGGCCTTCTCCGCGCGGTCCTTCTCCAGGTGGAAGGCGGACAGCGCGAGCCCGATGTCGGCGACGAGCAGCGGGAGTTGGGCGTCGATGATCTCGTGGGTGAGCCAGCGGTAGCGGCCCTCGGGCCGGTCGGCGAGCAGCGGCCCGCGCACCAGCACGAGCGCGTCGGTGAGCAGCCGGCCGCGCACGGCACGGTTGTCGACGCCCCGGCCCTGCGTGGCCTCGTGGTAGAGCGAGCGCAGCACGTCGAGGTCGGAGACGACCGACTTGGCGAGGGTGAGGCGGCCGGTGGCGTCGGTGGCGAGGCGGGGCGTGCCGTCGGGGTCGGCGCCGAGCCAGTCGCGCAGCCGGTCGAGCAGCGCGTCGCGTACGTCGTCGGTGACGCCGCGCGGCCACAGCGCGGAGGCCAGCACGCGCGGGTGCACGCCCTCGCGGTGCAGGAGCAGCAGGGCGAGGGCCTCGTGCAGCAGGGCGCTGCGCTCGCCGTCGGGGGTGTCCAGGCCGATGATCTCGTACGACCCGACGAGCCGGGCGTAGACGGCGGGCCGGCCCTGTTCGCTGACGTCGACGAGGAAGGGCGGCGTGGGGGCCGGCCCCTGGGGGTTGTCGTTGTCCGGGGCGGTCTCGACGAACAGCTCGACGACCGCGCGCTGCTGCGGCACGGGCAGGAGCTGGGCGTCGAGTTCGAGGCCGAGGAGCGGGGCGAGCAGCTTGCCCTCGCCGGTGATCTCCATCTCCCAGGCGGCGCCGGGCAGATCGCCGGACTCGGTGCCGACGAGGTAGCCGATGCCGAGGCGGCCGGCGTCGGCGGCGAGTTCGGCGAGCTTGACGGCGTCCTCGGCGGAGGGCTGGGCGGCGAGCAGCACCAGGTGCGGGGCCCAGCGGGTGTGCTGGGCGGGGCCGGTGCGGCCGGTGAGCACGGAGTCCTGTCCGGCGGCGCCGAGCGCGCCGCGCCGCTGGCGGGTCTCGGCCTCCATGGTCTCGATGAGGTCGTCGATGCCGTCGAGGTGGCGCAGCCGGTTGGGGGCGAGCGGGGTGAGGTCCTCGCCGAAGCCGACGAGGGTGATGGTCATACGGTCCGACCAGCCGTTGGTGGCGAGTTCGGCGGCGACGGAGGCGAACACGGCGGCCCGGTCGGCCTCGCGGCCGCTCAGCGAGACGATGCCGGGCACGGCCTCCAGGTTGAGCAGCAGCCGCGACTCGTCCATGGTGCCGAGGCTGACCAGGCCGGGGTACGGGGCGGCGGTGTCGACGTCCTCGTAGCGCTCGGCGTCGGCGCGGGACAGCAGCCAGAACGTCTGGTCCTGGCCGGTCTGCCACGGCGCGGGCGGCTTCCCGGACGGCTGGGCGAGCTGGAGGTGCAGGTCGCCGTTGCTGAGCCAGGCCGCGTACACCACCGGCAGCGGCCGCGACTCGGCGGCGAGCGAGGCGGCGAGGCCGCGCAGCGAACGGTCCAGGAGGCGTACGGCCTCGGGGTCGGCGCCGACCAGAAGCGCGTCCTGGGCGTCCGCGGCGGCGCCGGTCGGGGTGGGCGGCTCCATGCCGCGCCGTCCGCCGACCGCACCGAGCGCCGACTGCCACAGGGCCTGGCGGCGGCGCCGGCCGAGGGCGCCGAGGAGGCCGGCGGCGAGAAGGGGCGCGCCGAGGAGGGCTTCGGGGAGGCCGAAGGAGTGGCCTGCGTCGGACTGGCCTTCGTCGGACTGTGCGGAGGCCTGGGGGGTCTCCTGGTGCTGCGGGGCCTCGGGGGCGGGGGCCGGGCGCTGCTCGGGCAGGGACACACGCGTGTCGCCGTGGTCGGCACCGGGCTGCGGCTCGGCGTGGTCGCCGCCAGGCCGCTGCTGCTCGGCGTGGTCGCCGGTCCTCGCGTAGTCGCGGATCTGCTGCTGGACCTCGGGCGAGACGCTGGGGGCCTCGTCGGGCATCTCCACGAGCTCGCCACCGCGGGCGTCGCCGGGCATCTCCATGATCCAGCCGGGCCGGATGAGGCTGGCCTCGGACAGCCGGGAGCCATCGGGCTGCACGCGGTCCTTGTTGAGCTCGTAGATCTCCTTGTAGCGGCGGCCGTCGCCGAGGTGGCGTTCGGCGACCTCCCACAGGGAGTCGTGGTGGCGGCCCTCGGGCGGCTGGATCCGGTAGTACTTCGTGTCGCCGCTGCGGGCGGTGGTGCCGCTGTCGGCGTGGTCCGCGGCGTCGGCGGCCTGCTCGGCGAGGGCGGCCGCGGCGGAGGCGGCCTGCTCCTGCTGCTGGGCGAAGAGTCCGGGCGTCTGCTGCGCCGCGGCGACCGTGGGCCGCTGGTTGCCCTCCAGGTTCTGCCCGAGCTGCGACAGCCCGGGCGTCAGGCTGGCTGCCGTCGCGCCGACCAGCAGCAGCGCCGCGACGAGCTGCCGCGCGAGCAGCTGACTGGGCCCGGCCCCGGGCACCCGCCCCGGCACGCCCACCCCGGACACGGCGGCCTTCACCTCGACCAGCACGCACGCGGTGAACTGGGCCCAGGCCAGCCACACGATCACGGTGAGGATGTTCAGGAACGTCTGCACCGAGATCTCACGCTGCAGCCAGTCCACACTCGGCGCCCCGTCGGGGAGCGGCCACCCCAGCTGCGACGCCAGCCCCAGCGGCACGCCGAAGACCAGCGCGGCCAGCGCCACGAACGCGAAGAACGCCTTCACGAAGTCACCGAACGTCCGCCGCCGTACACGTACGGGCTGCGGGGTACGGTTCCGCGGGGTGCTCCCCGGGGTGGCCGGGCTTCCCGTCGAGCTTGACGAGCTGGAACTGCGGCGTCGCGGCATGGCGGGTGTCCTGGGGTGGGTTTGATGGGGGTACTGAGCCTACCGAGATCTTATGAAGTCGCCCGGGGGTCACGGGAGGCCGGCCGACCAGCTCCGCGCCGACTTCGCACCGACCGCACGGAAAGCCCGATTTGACCTCCGAAACCCGGAGCGGTCCTCACAACCTCCTCACAATCCCCCACTCCTCGGGGTCGAGGCCTGCGGTGACGTATCCGTCCGTCCTGGTGACGACGAGGTCCGGCTGCTCCAGGAGCTGTGCGATCTCGTCGCGGTCGAAGTCCTGGAACTCGAACACGAAGTGCTGGGAGACGGGCGGCCGGTCCAGCGGAAAGCCGTCCAGGTCGACCACCGCGTTGGCACGGTCCGCCCCTTGGCACAGGACCGACACGAACAACGGGAAGTGCTCCGCCTCCAGCAGCAGATCCGCGTCACTGATGACACCGGCCATCCCGACCCCACCGGTAACCTCGCCGCACAGGTCGTCCAGGCAGTCCACAAGGGCGTCCCAGTTCCGGCCGAAGTAGCCGGGAAAGCGCAGGACGTCCGCGAACGTGTCGTAGATCCCCCGCTCGGTCAACAGGTCCCCGGCGTCGAAGTGATGGACCCGGCCGCCCCTCGCCTCCAGCTCGGCCAGCCGCCGTTGCGCCTCGGCCGTCCCCCGCGGGATGAAGACCGTGTGCGAGGCCGGCGCCTTCATGAGCGGCTCCGGCGCAGGGCCTGCCGGGCGTCCTCGGCCGCGTACGCGACGGTGAGCCGCCAGCTCTCCGCCTGGCCCCGCGCCGCCGACACGACATACCGCCACTTGAACCAGGGCGGCAGCTCCCGGAACGGCACGAACGTCAGCGTGTCGTCGACGGCGGTCTCGGCGACGCCCCTGTGCCCCGCGGCACGCAGCGCGTCGTACAGCTCCGGCGTCAGCTCCCCGTTGAGCCGGGCGGCGTGGCCCGCCGCCGTGAACGCGTACGCCCGCTGACCGGCGTCCGGCAGCCGCATCGCCCTGAGGATCCGCGGCGCCGCCTGCGCCGGCGGGCAGTTCAACGCCAGCCCGATCACCGCCGTACCGAGGTGATCCCGGCCGCACGCGTACGCCGCGTCCCACTCCTCGGGGTCGTCGAGCGACAGCAGGCCCTCGCCGCCTTCCCAGTCCCACGCGGATGTCACGAGCTCTCCTCCTGCTCGCTCCCGGCCGACGTGATCAGCTCCTCCAGCGTCCGGTCGTACGCCCGGAAGCCGGCCCTGCCGTTCTCGGGCGCGTCGGAGCCAGGGCTGAGGATGCCCGCCAGATGGGCGACCCGCCACATCCGCAGGACGACGTCCGGCGTGCTCCGGCCCGTCGGGTCGGCCAGGTCGCAGGCGGTGGCGAGGACGCCGGCGATCGTGGGCGCGCCGCGCGAGGCGGGCGTACCGGCGGCGACGGCGGTTGTGATCAACGCCTGCAGCAAGGCGGTCAGTTGCAGGTCCGCGGCCATACGGCACATGCGCCGCACGGTGGGTGGCTCTTCGAGCCGCGACAGAGGCTGGGGCACGCCGGTGACACCCGCCGACCAGAGCAGCAGGAGGGCCCCGGACACCTCGTGGTCGCGGAACCAACCCAGCTCGTCCACGACGGCCATCGCGCAGTCGCTGAAGCGGCAGACCGAGCGGATGTCGTTGAACAGGCGCTCCACATCGTCCCGTCGGTGTGCCAGGAAGTCGTGGATGGCAACGTCGGCGAGCCGCCAGGTGCCGGTGGCATTCACCGCTCCGACCTCCACGATCCCCCCGAGGGGCGCGAACACGGCGCGGGCGTAGACCTCTTCGGGGATCGGAGTGACGTGCTCAGTCATGCCGTACCTCAAGGCGCTGCCGGACGTACCACCGCCCGAACTCCGCCAGAGATGCCTCCAGGTCCCCCCGGCCGGCGTCGTCGAGCGGGAGGTGACGCAGGGTTGCCCGGGCAAACGTGTCGGCGCCCTGGTAGAGGGCGGCGGCGAGGTCCTTCTCGCTCGACCGGTCCACGAGCGCGCTCTCGTGGCGCGTCTCCAACCAACCGCCCTTCTTTCTGCTGAACTTCAGCGAGAACGAGGAGACGACGGCCGCGGACTCGTAGGTGCGCTCCCGCCCGGTCAGGAAGTGCCTCACTCCATCCAGCAGCAGGGTCACCGAGAGGTAGATCATCATCGCCTGGTCCGGCGTCCGGTCCCGCGAGTTCGCCTCTCCCTCGCTGCCGAGGACGTCCATGTGCCCGAGGTCGAAGCCGCTGGCCGGCGGCAACTCGTCGTCGGCCACGGAGAACGTGAACTTCATCGGGCAGTCGCCCTACTCCAGCAGTTCGCAGAGCGGTCCGCCCCTCCGCCCTTCCTCCCAGCTGACCGCGCACTGCGCACTGCGCACTGCGCACTGCGCACCAACACCGCCTCGGGAGTCGGAGTGGCGCCCTCAGTCATGCCCCGCCTCGGGGTGCCGTCCCTCGCGGCCGCTGCCCAGAGCCGGTTCCGTGGCGATGATGTGCAGCACCTGCCAGCGCGCCTCCTCCCAGCGGCGTGGCGGGCGGCAAGGCGCTCGTCGGTGTCGCCGGAGCACCGCTGCGCGTGCCACCGTCCGGCCTCCGCCTGGCACTTTCGGGCGACGTCGAGGCAGCGCGGCAGGCTGCTCGGCCGGTGTCCGGCCGCCTTCTCCATCATGCGCTGGGTGCCGACCCGCGCGGCGTCCAGGACGAGACCCGCGCCCGTGGCGAGCTCGTACCGGTTGCCCTGCCACCGCGCGGCGGCCTCCCAGAGCCGCTCGCGGGCCGTGAACAGTCTCGGGTGCCGCTCGCCGAGGTCGATCGCCTCATGGGCCGCCGCGATGAATTCCGGACTCGCGGCCAGGACCGGCTCGGGGAGGTCGTCGCGCGCGATGTCGCGCACGTGCTCCGCGAAGTCAAGCGCCAGATGCGCCGCGCGCGTCGGGGCGACCTGATCGAGCAGGTCGATGAGCAGCTTGGGTGCTGCTGAAGAGGACGTCATGCCCGAGGGGCCAGACGGTCGCGGTACTCCTCGAAGGCTTCCCTGAAGGCGCGTGCGCTGGAATCGTCGACGGGATTGTCCATGTTCATCAGCCCGAGGTTGATCTCGGCCGAGGAGATCTGGCTCTCGTGTGTGCTGTTCCATTCCACGACGGCCTGGAAGGAGCGGGAAGCCGCGAAATACGCGGGCGGAATGTCCGCGTAATCCGCGTGGACCGTCCAGTTTCCGTCGGAGTCCTTCGTCATGGGCCGGGTCGGCGGCACGATGACGAGGCCGGGCCAGCCGTCGTCCCGCCGGTTCTCCAGGATCTCCGCCGTGGAGAAGTTCGGTCGGCCGCCGTAGCGCCCATGGGCGAACAGGCCGGCCATGAGGACGGCGTCGACCGGTGTGTCCGACCGCAGTCCTCGTTGGCACACCGCGTCCGCGCAGCCTTCGAAGACACGCTGCCACCGGTCGCGCGTGTCGGCCTTCTGTGACGTGATGACCAGGCGCACGGCTGCTGTCCTCCTCAGGGGATGGCCATGTCGGCCGGATACGGATCCTGCGGCAGCGGACACCTGGTGGCCGCGGAACCAACGTCCCGCACCCGAAGCACGCAAGCTCGGCCGAGTCCCGCCAGGACCGCCTGCCGAGGCAGCATCCGGCGACGGTCGCAACCGCGGCCTCGCTGGTTGCGTCTGCCACGCCGGAGGCCGCCACCCGGTCGGCCTCCGTCCACAGGATAGATTCACACGTACGTTCTCTTGCGCGATCGCGGGCGTTACGGGGGTAAACGCGTGTCCCACAGGGCGACCGACTGGCATGTACTCGACCTGGAGAAGGACCCGACCCCGGGCGACCCGCAGCGCATCCGCCAACTGGCCGGCACCTTGCACGACTTCGCGGACGACGTGGCCGAGGCCCTGCGCGACCTGAAGGGCATAGCCAAGGAGGAGGAGATCCTCTCCTGGGCGGGCAAGACGGCCGAGGTCTTCGCCGAGGAGTTCGCCGACGCCCCGAAGAAGCTGCGCAAGCTGAAGAAGTCGTACGACCTCGCGGGCGACGCCCTCGCCTCCTTCTGGCCGGATCTCCAGGAAGCACAGCAGAAGGCGGACAAGGCCCTGCGGGACGGCCGTAAGGCGCGCGAGGAGCTGAGCACCGCCCAGACGTCCCTGTCCGGCGCCGAGGACTGGGTGCGGCGGGCGACCGAGAAGGCCGACTCCTACGACCCGTCGAAGAACGCCGGCAAGGAGATCCCCAAGCCCGACGAGGCCGAAGTCCGCCGCGCCACGCGCGACGCACAGCACGCCAAGTCCCGCCAGGAGCAGGCGGAGCGGGACGTGCAGACCGCGCAGAACGCCCTCGATGCGGCGAAGAAGCTCGCCGCGCAGGCACGAGGCCTGCGCGAGGAGGCCGCCCGCCGCACCGTCACCAAACTCCAGGAGGCCTCCGACGCCGGCATTCGCAACCGGCACTGGTGGGAGGAGATCGGCGACTGGGTCTCCGACCACTGGGACGAGATCGTCACCGTCTGCAAATGGGTCGTCACGATCGTCGGCATCATCGTCATGATCATCGGCGGTCCGCTGGGCTGGCTGGTGTTCGCCGCGGCGCTCGTCGTCCTCGCGGACACGGTGAGAAAAATGCTCAACGGCACAGCTGGGTGGGGGGATCTGGCCTGGGCGGTGCTGGACTGCATTCCCGCCACCAAGGGCTTCACCAGCCTGGCCAAGCTGGGCAAGCTGTGGAAGGCGGGCGGGCTGAAGGCGCTGGGCGCCGGGTTCATGAAGGGGATCGGCGGGGGCTTCGCGAAGAAGTACCAGGCGCTGCGCTCCGGCGACGCATTGCGCTCCATCTACCGCCCGTTCAAGGGGTCGACCCGATTGTTCGGCGGAACGATTCCGTACCGTGAGCTCTCCCCGAAGGCCAGACAGCTCGCGAAGGCCCTCACCACGGGCCCTGTCCGCATCTCCCCGAACGAGGTTCACATCACGCACATGGCCGAGTTGCAGAAGTTCCACGGTGTCGAGCACGCCGTGGTGCAGAACCCCCTCGGTGAAATGCGGCTCTTCCAGGGCGACCAGGTGACGACCATCGTGCCGAAGGAACTGCGCGACGAGGGCTACAAGTTCACGGTGCACACTCACCCCGAGGATCGCATACCCGGTCCACCCGACGATCTGGAAGCCGCACGCGGCATGAAGAACAGCATGAGCCGCGATCTGGAGAACAAACGCACACCTCACATGGAGGCAGTGATCAGCCGGGACGGCAATGTCCGCTTCTTCGACAACAGCGGCGTGCTGGAACTGCCGCAGGGCACATATCCGCCAGGTGGGCCGATCAGCGACCGCGGCGGGATCGTGCCCGTACCCGGCATATAGTGACCGGACCCGCCCACGTCAGGCCCAGTAGACCGATCGAAACGACAGGCGAACGGACATGCCGGATCTCAACGAGTGCCAGATCTGCGGGGCGCCCGCCCCTCTCGTCCCGGGACATTGCGACGGAGTCGCGGGCTATCGACTGATCCGGGACCCTTGGGCCGAACGTCCTGCCTTCTTCGACGGGAACGTTCATTTCTCGTGCTTGGCCCGGTCCGACAAGCACGTCGTATTCGTCGAGGAGTTCACGCACATGCTCCAGGCGGGGCACGAGGAGGTCCAGAGCCTCGACGGGTCACCGCCGCCGCTCACCAGAATGGGCCTGGGCATGGCGGAGATCTTCGCCGGAGCGGAATGCCGCGTCTATCGGAGCGGCGTCGCCGACCGATGGATGGTCGTGAGTCACAGCGGACCGTGGGTCCAGCTCGGCCCGGACGACCTCGCGCAGGTCGCCCGCGGCGGAACGCCGCTCTCTCCGGCCAATGTCTTTCCCTACCGTCTGCCGAAAGATCTCGAAGGCATCGCCTCCTACGACCTTCAAGGCCTTCTGACAGCTCTCGGCGTGGCCGACAGGTACGGGTCGCCTGAGACACTCGCTCAGATCGAGTATGAATTCGTTGACTACTACCCGCCGAAGCGCCTTCTGGAGTATGTGGTCCGAGTCCCCCTCGCCGTCCCACAGGAGGCACGTGCCTTTCTGGCGGAGTACGCGGAGCACTACACGCCGGTCAGTTTCGAGGACGAGGAGTAGAGATGGCGGCTTTGACCGGTGCGTCGCCCGTGGGTCTGTCGCTCTCAGTGCCGGACTCATGGTGGGAATTCGACATCCGCCCCGAGGGCAGGGAGTCGACCATCAGGAAGCTGGTCGACGAGCGCGTTCGTGAGGTACCCGAACTCGCCCCCTACCGTTCCGAGCTCACTGCGATGCTGCGCAAGATGGCAAAGGACGCTCACGAATCGGGAGCGGTCTACCTGGGCTGCATGGCCGAGAACTTCGACGGTGTGCCCCTCTCGGCGACCATCACCGTCTCCGTCCTCGGCGCGAAGAACAAGCAGGGCGTCGCCTTGTCCACCGACCCGAGGGCCATCGCGGAGAGCCTGCGGACCATCACGCCGCGGCGGGAGGGCGACGCGTGGCGGAAGGTGACCACGGTCGACATTCCCGGGGTGGGGGTCGCCGCCCGGACGTACGGCGTGGAGGACGTGCCAGTGGCGCAGGGCGACAGCCGAACCCTGCGGATGGCGTTGACCCAGACGTATATCCCGATCCCCGGGGCCACCGGCCAGGTCGTCCTCGTCTCCGGCGCCAGCCCTGTCCTCGACCTGGCCGAGGCCTTCCACGACATCTTCGACGCCGTGACGAGCACGTTCCGCTTCGTCTGACCGACCCTTCGGCGGGACGGCGGCGCATGGGCGAGGGCGAGTCTCTATTCCGCGAAGCGGAACGTCGACGTGATCGCGTCGAAGATGTCGAAGAAGGAATCGGCCAGATCCAGCACCTGGCTGCTCCCCGCCACCAGTGCGACCTTGCCCTCCTGGCCGGGGACCGGGATGAACGTCTGCATCAGCACGGCCCGCACGGTGCGCTTGAGCGCGTCATCGGGTACGACGATGTCCTCGATGCCGTACGTCCGGGCGGCGGGGCCCACCCCAGGGATGTCGACCGTGGTGACCTTGCGCCAGGAGTCGCCTGCCTTCCTGGCCTCCTTCACGGCGAGCCGGCTCACGATGGCGGCCGGGTCGGTGGGCAGGGGCTCGCCGGTGCTGCTGCGGCCGCCGACCAGGGAGACGGTGACCGAGCCGGTGATCGGGGTGTCACCGCCGAAGCTCTCCGCCATGCAGCCGCAGTACAGGGCGCCGGACTTCCACGCGTCGGCGGCGGCCTTGCGGAGAAAGTCGGTGTAGGTGTCGCGGTACCGGGCCAGCTCGGGGTGGCCCTCGATCCGCTCGTTCACCATCCGCCGGATCGAGTCGTCGCGCGACTCCGGGCGCACGTCGAACTCCCACCAGGACTCCGGCACATTGATCCGGAAACCACCGCGCTCGATCGTGAGCGCCTCCATGTAGCGGGCCATGACGTCGACCTTCCCCGTTCCTTCGCTCCCCGTACGGACATCACTTCGTTGTACGGTGCGATGAGCCTAGTGACGAGCCTACGAGGGACCGCGGGACGGGGGACACATGGGCAACGGCAAGAGCGACCTGTCACTGCCGCTGACCGAGCTGGAGGACTTCGGCCGCCGGCTGCGGTCCATCAAGAGCCGCATGAACGGCACCAAGAAGACCTTCGAGTCGTACGAGGACGACATCGGCGACGGCAGCGTCAACAACGCCCTCAGCGACTTCGAGGACAACTGGGAGGACGGCCGCGAGGACATCTCCCAGCAGCTCGACGCCCTCGCCAAGATGTCCGACGCGGTGGTGCGGGAGTTCAAGAAGCTCGACGACGAGCTGGCCAAGCAGGTCAATGACGCGATGAAGGTCAAGGACACGAGGGGCGACAAGGGCGGCAAAGGTGACGGAGGCGGCGGCAAGTGACCCCGCCGGTCCGCCCCGTCGGCTTCTTCGCGGAACTCCGCCCGGGGTGGGGCATGCCTCTCGACGGTTCGATCAGGGATGCCGTCAGGCCTGCGGGCGAGCCGGACGAGAGGCGGATCGCCGAGTACCTCGGGCAGGGAACGGGGCTCTGGAGCGAGATGAGTGCCGGACCCGACGTACTGGACCCCGAGGCACCCGTCCTGTCCGGCATCGGCTCCCTGCGCACGGACGGCACCTGGCTCTGGCGTGAGGACCTCCCGTACTACCTGTCGACGTACCACCTGGCCCTGCCCGCCGAGTTCCTCGGCCATGTCCGACGCCTCGGCCACACCCCTCCCCCGGTCGCCGAGACCCGGCTCGTCGAGATCGCGACGCGGGACCTGGGCATCCGTCTCGACCGAAGCTGACCCGTGGATCGCCGCCGGCCTGCTTCTTCCGGTTGACACCCCAGGATCCCGGCAGCCGGCCCTGGCCCTACCGCGGGGAGATCGACGGCACCCACGAGGGCTGTGAGGGTCTCATCGGTTGACCGACTGGATCTCTCGTACGGTCACATCCTGCGTCGCCCCGAACGTGCCGTCCGGCAGCTTCCCGCCCTCGCCCGTCGTGCTGGTCCAGGTGATCTTCCAGGTGACGGTGGCCTTCAGGGCGTAGGCGCCGTTCGTCCCCGTCGAGCGCAGGTACGTCACCCCGCAGGGCGGCGTCTGGTCCGCCTTGCCCTTCGCGTACGGCTCTCCGATGCTGCCATCGCCCTTGAAGACACACTCGCCCGAGGCCGGGTACGTCTCGGCGCCGGCCGTGCCCGGGTCGATGTGGAGGGACACCGGCTCGGCGGTCGTCGTGGCGGACAGGCCCGTGCCGGGGAGGCCGGCCGTGACCGAGATCTTCCTGAACTTGGCCTTGTCCAGCCAGATCCAGGTCGGCAGGTTGACGGTCGACTCGCCCGTCGGCGCCATCTCGATCTCCGTGCCGGGTACGGGGAGCTCGTCGTAGGCGTACTCGGCCAGGATCTTCGGGCTGACGGCGAGCGGCTCCGCGGGGGGCTTGCCCGCGTCCACCCAGAACGGCTGCTTGTCGCAGGAGTTGGCCTCCGGGTCGTCCTTGCGGTTCGGGTTCTTCACCGCCGCCCAGAACATCCCCTCGCCCTGCTTGTCGAGGTTGTAGTTCTTGTACGGGTTGCCGTCCTTGTACCGGTAGTCCAGGACGTTGCCCACCGCGTCCCCGATCCCGGTCAGGAACGGCAGGAAGTCGATGCCGCGCCACGCCTTGACCGTGGCCTCGATCTCCTTGGGCGAGAAGGAGGGCTCGTACCAGCAGGCAGGGGGTGTCCAGTTGCTGTTCGACGGCGTCAGCGTGCCGTTCTTCGACGAACCCGGGGCGCCCGAGGTCGTCACGGTGACCTTGGTCTTCGCGCGGATGACACCGTCCTGGGCGGAGCCCTTGCCACTGCCCTCGAACCCGCCGTTCTTGCCGCCGCCCTTGCCGCCACCTGCCACCGCCGTGGCCGGCAGGTTGGCCACCACCGCCAGCGCGAGTCCGGATACGGCCACAGCCCGTCGTGCGCTCCGGATCCGCATCACATGCACCTCTTCGCCGCCTCCGTCGAGCTGACACTGGTGGTCTGCCAGACACCGTCGGCGTTCTTCTCCAGACGCGTGTTGTAGAAGACGTAGTCGCTCGGTGAGCCCTCGACCGACCGGTCGACCTTCTTCGTCCTACGGTCCATCGGGTACGTCTCGGTCGCGTCCATGCAGTACGTGACAGCGGCCGCGCCGTCCTTGAGGAACGTCACCTCACGGTCGTAGTAACGGGTCTTGCCGACGAAGCTCCGTCCCTCGTCGTAGAACGACTTGATGTACGACGCCGCCGACATCAGGGCGTCGCCGTCGGAATAGAACTCCAGCGCAGGATGCTTCTCGGCGTCGACGGTGATCGCCTCGTCCACGGAGTTGATCCGCCGCTCGTTGTCCGCCAGGACCGCGTCCTTCTTCGGATCACCGGTCTCGCCGCCCTCGAAGACGTTCACCACCTCCTTGGGCAGCTTGATCTCCGGCCGGTCGACCCCGTCGGCCGTCGCCGAAGCCGAGGGCGACGCGGCCGCCGTCGTGCCCGTGTCCGCCCCGGCGATCTTGTCGTTCGCCTTGTCCTCGCCGTCCGAGCCGCCGCAGGCGGTCAGAAGGAGGGTGGCGGTCGCCAGGAAGGCCGCCGCGGCTGTGGTGCGCGTGCGCATGAGGGGTGTACCTCCAGGTGGGGGGAATGTCAGTAGGAGCAGGAGTGACAGATACCGCGCGTGTCAGCCCACCTCGTTCTCCGCCACCGCCTGACCATGGACCACCACATCCCCCCCGTAGAACATGCCGCTGAAGACCGGGGAGTACGTCAGCTGGATCTCGACCTCGACCTGAGCCGCGTCGGCTGCCACGCAGTGACTCGCGGCGATGTCGGCGCCGGTCATGTCCATCTCGCGGGCGAAGGCCTTCACGCGGGCGTCGCAGTTGGCGAAGTTGATGGGGGCCGGGCCGCCCTCGTTGTCGTAGAGGGCCTCGCGGTCGATGTCCTGGGCGGCGTAGCGGGCGGCCTGTTCCGCGATGTCGGCGGCGCGTTCGCGCTTGGAGATGGACAGGCCGCCGTCGATCACGAAGGCGGACAACGACAGGAAGACCAGGGCGAAGATGATCACCGCGCCCGCGCCCGAGCCCCTGTCGTCCAGCATCGCCCGGCGGGCGTGCAGCCACGTCCTCACGCCGTCCTCCGGAACGGGTCCAGCGGGGAGCTGAAGCTCGCCGACAACGTCGTAGGGACGTCCAGGCCCAGCATCGCCAGGCCGCGGACCTGGCAGCTGACCTCGACGGTGAAGAAGGTGTCCGGTTCGAAGCCGGGGCTGGTCTGGACGACGGAGACCGGGCCCGAGCAGACGTCCTCCAGGTCTGCCTCGGCGGCCTTCCGCGCCTCCGCGATCGCCGTCCCGTGGTCCTTCTGGATGGAGCCCGCGCGGGCGGCGTCCCGGGCCGCGCCGTCGATCGCGCCGCGGCCGTCGACCAGCTGGCCGAACGCCACCAGGACCAGGATGAAGAGGATCATCACGGGTGCGAGGATCACCACCTCGACCGTGGACAGCCCCTCGTCCCTGCGGATCATGTTCAGTTCTCCCCCTCCCGCACGAACCGCTCCACCGGGCCCGACGACTGCGCGTGCACCGTCAGGTCCAGGCCGGGGAAGACCGTGGGGACCCGCGCGGTGATCTCCACGCCGACCGTGTTCTGCTCCGGCTGGAGCATCTTCACGTCCGGCGACAGCACGAGCTGCGGGCCCAGTTGCTCGATGTAGGAGTCGACGACGGTCCGTGCCTCGCCGCGCCACGCCCCCGGCTGGGCGTCGGCCGTCGCGCGGGCCTTGCGCGCGCCCGCCTGGGCGGCCGCCTGGGCGACATGATCGGCGAAGAAGTACAGCGCGAACTGCACCGTCGCGAAGATCATGAAGAACAGCACCGGCGTGAGCAGCACGAACTCGATCGCGGTCATGCCGGAGTCGCCGCGCGCGGAGACGGCCTCCGTTCTACGGCGTACCCAGCGCACCACGCCCACCAGCAACCCCCGTCGATCCCGCGGCCGTCAGCAGGTCTTGCCCGCGTCCGCGCCCTTGATGCAGTCGCCGACCTTGTTGGCGCCCTCGCTCAGCGCGGCGTTGATGATGGCGGCCACCACGCCGACGATCGCCACGACGACCGCGGAGATGATGACCCACTCGACCGCGGAGGCACCGCGGTCCAGTTCGCCGGAGCGGGCGCGCTCGACGCGGGCGCCCAGGAAGGTGACGAGGAAGTCCACCGCGGGGATGCCGGTGCGGAAGTTCTTCGGTGCGTTCATGAGTGTTCTCTTTCCTCTCAAATCAGCTCGGGCGGTTGCGGTCGGTCACGTCACACCTGGAACACCCGCATCGCCGCCGGGAAGATCAGGAACACCAGGAAGCCGGCGCACAGCAGCAGCTGCGCGACGAGCATCGACTGCGACTTCTCGCCCGCGCTGCCCTCGATCTCGGCCATCTCGCGGTGGCGCATGGTCTCGGCGCGCGAGGCGAGGGACTCACGGACCTTCGCGCCGTCGTCCGCGACCAGGGCCAGCGAGGCCGAGAGGTCCTTCAGCTCCTCGACCCCCAGCTCCTCACCGAGCTGCCCGAGCGCCTGCCACTGGCTCAGGCCGGTGATCCGGGCGTCGGCGAGGGCGTTGCGGATGCGCTGCGTGGCCCAGCCGTCGGAGACCTCGGCGGCGGCCATCAGCGCCTCGGGCAGACCGCGCCCGCCCGCGAGGCTCATCGACACGAGGTCGAGGTACGCCCCGATGACGCGCCGCAGGTCACGGCGCTTGTCGGCCGCGTCCCGCCGTACCTCCAGGTCGGGCAGGAAGAAGAACAGCGCCGCGCACACCAGGGCCAGCCACACCGGGATGACCGGGCTGCGGCCGACTCCCAGCGTGTAGACGACGGCGAAGAGGAACGGGCCGAAGATCAGACCCGTCGTGCCCAGCAGCACCTTCGTCGCGAGGAACTTCTCCCAACTGCGGTCCAGGACGGCCAGATCGGCCCGCAGCGAGCGCTGCTCCCAGCCCTGCTGGAGGTAGAACTCGGCCACCCGGACGCCGACTTCGGCCCGCAGGGAGGCGAACCGGCCGGTGTCCTGGCTGCTGCGCGCCGACTCGTACGCCGCCCCGCGCGCCCGCATCGCGTCGATCCGGGCGACCTGCGCGATGGCGCTGCGCTTGCTCGGCATCAGGGCGCGGATCAGGGCGTAGACGCCCAGACCGAAGACGACGCCGACGACGATCGGCATGGTGAGGCTCATCGCCGTACCCCCTCATCGCTCGTGCGGCTCATCGCCGTACCCCCTCTTCGGAAACAGGCGTACGGGGCCGTACGAACTGCACCGACGACTCGTCGCGCACCAGGAAGCGCTCGGGCGTCTCGATGGTGGACAGCTTGCGCAGCCACCAGAAGCCGAGCGCGAACAGGGCGCAGACGAGGACGAGGACCAGCTGGCCGACGGCGGTGCCGTACGGCTCGACGAACTCGCGGTTGAAGACGGACAGGCCGAGGACGAACGCGACCGACACGGCGACGACGATCTGGACCGAGCGGCGCGTGGAGGCGCGCTGGGCCATCACGCGCTGACGCATGTCGACCTCCTCGCGCGCCGACTTGGCGAGCGCGCCGAGGACCTGGCGCAGACCGGGTCCGCGCAGTCGGGCGTTGAGGATGAGCGCGGCGACGATGATGTCGGCGGAGGCGTCGTCGATCTCGTCGGCGAGGAGCTGGAGCGCGTCGGGCAGCGGGGTGCGGGCGCGCAGGCGGTCGACGAGCGCGTCGAGGTGCGGACGCAGGACGGGGGCCGCGGCGCGCGCGGACGCCGGGATCGCCTGCTCCAGGCCGACCGCGCCGGCGATGGTGTCGCGCAGCGACTCCGTCCAGGAGGCGAGGGCCTCCACGCGGCGCATGGCGGAACGCTCCTCGCGGGCGCCGCCGAAGAGCCGGTCCCAGAAGAAGACGAGTACGCCGGCCGCGATGCCGGCCACCGCCCAGCGGGTGAGCAGCAGCACGGCGAGGCCGACGAGCGCGGCCAGCGAACCGCGCCGCCCGGCGAACCGGATCAGCTCGTTGACCCGCTCCGCCGCCTTCTGCTTCTCGTGCTCGGGCTTGGCGGGCAGTCCTCGTACGGCGACGAGGAGCAGGCCGAGGCCGCCGCCGACGGCGACGCCGCAGGCGATGGAGTACAGGACGGTCGTGGAGAACAGGCCGCCCATGGAACCGAGTTGGCCCACTGCCGCAAGGTTCATGGTCATTCGGTACGTCACCCCCACGCCGCGTTCGGCCGGTAGCCCTGCGCCATCAGGTCGTCGATGCAGGCGATCGGTGCGTGCGGGACGATCCGGCCGTCGGGCGCCTCGGCGAACACCTCGCTGGACAGCACGCGTCCGTCGACGCCGTTGACCTCGCGGATGGAGGTCACGCTGCGCTGGAGCCGGCCGCCGCTCTGGAAGTTGTTGCGGCGCTGGATGAACACCACGAAGTTCACCGCGCCCGCGATCAGCATCTGGCTGGCTTCGATGGGCAGCCGTTCCGAGGCCTGGAGGGCGTACGTCGAGATGCGGTTGAAGACCTCGCTGGAGCTGTTGGCGTGGATCGTGGACAGCGAGCCGTCGTTGCCCTGGGACATCGCGTTGAGCATGGTGACGATCTCGTCGCCGAGGACCTCACCGACGATGACCCGCGAGGGGTTCATACGCAGGGACCGGCGGACCAGTTCGGCCATGGAGATGGCGCCCTGGCCCTCGGAGTTGGGCAGTCGCTCCTCGAACGCCACGACATTGGGGTGGAGTTCGGGGAAGGTGTCCAGGCCGAGCTCCAGGGCGCGCTCGACGGTGATGAGGCGCTCGTGCGGCGGGATCTCGTTGGCCAGCGCCCTCAGCAGCGTGGTCTTACCGGCGTTGGTGGCTCCCGCGATCATGATGTTCTTGCGGGCGCGCACCGCGCAGGCGAGGAAGTGGCCGATCTCCGGGCTGAGCGTGCCGTTGCCGACGAGGTCGGAGATGAAGACCTTGCCCATACGGGCGCGACGGATGGACAGCGCGGGCCTGCGGGCCACATCCATCACGGCCGACAGACGCGAGCCGTCCGGCAGGCGGAGGTCGAGCTGGGGGTTGGCGGAGTCGAAGGGGCGGGAGGACAGACCGCTGTACGCGCCCAGCACCTGGATGAGCTCGATGAGCTCCTCGTCCGTCTCCGCGACCGGCTCGCCGCGCACCTCGCGCCCGTCGGCGTACCCGACGAACACCTGGTCGCAGCCGTTGATGTCGATGTTCTCGACCTCGGGGTTGTCCAGCAGCGGCTGGAGCCGGCCCACGCCGAACAGCGCGGCGTGCACGGCTGCCGCGTACGCCTCCTCCGTCTCGGCGTCCAGCGGCGTACGGCCTGCGTTGATCTCCTGGCGGGCGTGGTCCTCCAGGATCTGGGCTATGACCGCGCGGGCGTAGTGCCGCTCGTCCTCGCCGGACATCGGCGTGACACCGGCGGCCTGGTCCTGCCGCCGCTGCTCGGCGATACGGTCACCGGCGTCCTGGCGGAACCGCTTGACCAGCTGGTGGTCGACAGCGGTCATCGGCCGGCTCCCTGCGGGGCCTGCCCGGGCACGGACCAGGCGGCGCCGTACTGCTGGTACAGGTCCGCGGTGACCTTGCGGGCCGAGCGGATGAGCAGCGACTTGTCCAGCCGGCCGCGCTTGCGCCCGGCGAGCTGCTCGGCACCGGCCGGGTCGTCGGCGATGGTGCCGACCACGCGGGCGCCCGTCTGGGCGTGCACGAGCATGTCGTTGACCTGGCCCGCGAGCTTGCCGGCGTTGTTCGGGTCGGCGATGAGGACGACGCCGATGAGGGGCGTGCCAAGGCTGGCGACCCCGCGCGAGCCGCCGTGCAGCTTCGTGGACAGGGCGGCGGCCCGGTCGCGTACCCGCGCGATGGCCTCCGGCTCCGTACGCGAGATCAGCAGCACGAGCGCCGCGTGCGGGAACAGCTCGACGGCGGGCGTGTCCCCGCTGATCCGGCCGCAGTCGGCGATGACGTCGGCGGGCGCGTTGGGAGAGTCCGCGAGCGAGGCGAAGGCCCGGCCCAGCGTCGGCCACAGCCCCGCCAGACCGGCCGCCTGCTCGGCCATACCGAGCCCGACGAGGACCTCGAGACCGCCGCTCAACGGCTGTACGTGGTCCCAGAGTTGGTCGGGTACGAGGCCGCGCCGCGCGGTCGCGGCGATGGACAGCATCCCGGTGTTCGGGTTGAGCGGCCCGCCGTGCGCGGCGGCGGACCGGTACACCAGATCACCGCCGGCCGGGTCGGTCTCGGCCAGCAGGACGCGGCGCGGCCAGACCGCCGCGAGGGCGACGGCCGCGGTGGTGACGCCGGGGGAACCCTTGTCGGCGGCGAGAGCGATGAGCGCCATGGCTGTGCTGCCCGCCTTACTGCTTGTTGGGGACGTGCACGATGGCGACCGCGTTGGCGGACGCGGCCTTGGCGACGGCGGCGGCGTCGGCCTCGTCCACGAGCAGCGTGAGGGAGAGGTTGCCGGTGGAGATGGTGGCGTCGCTCTTCTCGGCCTTCTTCTGGACCTTCGCGTTGTCGACCAGCAGACCACTGGTGGATGTCGCGCCGGCGGAGTCGTCGTTGTCCGAGCCGGCGGGCGCGTCGACGTTGTAGACGGCCACGGTGTCTCCGGACTTGATGTCGGCCGGGTACTGGCCCTCCTTGAGGGCGACACCGACGGCGGCCTTGCCGGCCGGCAGGCTCTCGCCCGCGGCGAACATCTGCCCCATCACGACCGTGTCGTCGTAGATCGTGGACTTGGCCTTGAGCTTCTTGAGCGACTCCCGCTGCTCCCAGGGGATGTAGTTGATGCTGTCGTCGGCGGCGACCAGAACAGAGGTCACGTTGTCGCCGACGGACTCACCGGCCTGGATCTCGCTGGTCACCTTCACGACCTCGATCCGGTCCCCCGCCCGCAGCACCAGCATCGTCGCGCCGAGCGCGCCGACGAGGATCAGCAGCACGGCGAGCGCCGCCAGTGCCGGTTTGCGCTCGCGAGGCGGCGCGGGAAGGCGGTCACCGACCGACGGCTGAGCCGGACCGGCGGAACGCCCGGCGCCCGCCCCCGTACGCTCTTGGATCTTCACGCAACCGCTCCCCGTACACCCAAGACGTTGTCTGCCAAGTCTGCCAAATTCTCTGCAATTCCGGACACTTCACCCGTCTTCGCGCCCTGCCGTCGCGGCCCCCGCGGGTAGCCAGCGCTGGGGTGAGTGTCAAGCCAAAGCACCGTATCAGTCGCTCATAGGCCCCTCAAGGCGCGTCCGCTCCCCTGGAGCTCAGCGGGCGGACTGTTACCCGGCTGCAACGAGCGCCACCGGGCGCCCAGTTGCACAAGGGCCTGGGAGCTGTGCCTTTCTGTGCGAGCGCGAACCGCCGGCCCGCCCTCCTCGGGGCCTTCGTCACGCGTCAGCCATAAGGCCTGCACGATTCGCTCACGAGGGCGGTGAACGACCATGCCATGATCTTGACCTCATCGAAGAACAACGGGTTACGCGGGGACGATTGCGGCCATGACGGACACGACGGCGACGACCCTCCTCCCGATCGGCGGAGCCACGCTCGCGACGGACACCCGCGTACTGGACGCGGTCCGCGCGATCGGCGCCCGCTACGGGGTGGACTACACGAACGACAAGGCCGTGACCGCGCTGCTCGCGGAGCGCCGGCGGGCGGTCCGGGCGACCCAGCGTGGCTGGTTCGCGTGGATCGGCGGACTGGCGCTGACAGCCGGCGTGGTCCTGCCCATGCTGTCCACCGCACTGCCCGACCGCACGGCGAAGGCGGCCCTCCTCGCCACCGGCCCGGTCGTCGTACTGGCCGTGGCCGCCCTCACCGCCGTACACGTGCGCTGGAAGCGCGAGCTCACCCATCCCTCCCTCACCGGCTACCGCGAGGTCCTCGGCGTGGCCCGGGCCCACGGGTTGCCGCTGACGCACGTACCGGCGTGGCTGGAAGGCCGGTCGTCGACCGGCGGCGGGAAGGCGTCGGTGCCGATTCCGTCATATCCGAGCGCGGAACCCCGGCCATCGTCGGCACCACCGTCGGTGCCGACGGCGGTGCCGACGATGGCCGAGGACACACCCGCGCAGCCCGTCACCGTGCCGCCCAAGCCCGCCGCCGTCGCCCACTACGAGGAGATCGCCGACGCGGGCGGCTGGCACGACGAGACCGGCTGTCTGCTGCTCTTCGCCGCGCTGATCGGCGCGAGCTGGGCCTGGTCGCAGGACGTCCCGCTCGGCTACGGCCTCCTCGCCCTCGTCCCCGTCGCGATCGCGGTCTGGATGGCGGGCCGGCGCCAGGGCCGCGAGAAGGAGGCACTGCGCGCGGAGGCGGTGGCGTACGTCAGGACGGTGGCGGCGGCGCAGGCGGCCGGGGCGCCGGTGGCCGAACTGCCGCCTGTGTTGCGCGAGTTGCTGGAAGACTGACGCGGCCGTCCGGGAACGGCCACGCGGAGAAACGCCGCGCGGAGAAAACCATCCCCCACCCAAGGAGTCCCCCCATGAAGCGCACGGCTCTGGCCGCCGCCTCCCTCCTCTCCTTCGCCGCCGTACTGACCGCCTGCGGCGGGAGCGGGAGCGACTCGGACGCGAAGCCGGAGAGCGCGCCCTCGTCGCCGAAGGCGAAGCAGCTGACACCGGATGAGCAGTTGGCGAAGCTGATGGTGACGAAGGCCGAGTCGCCCAAGTACACGTTGGAGGAGCCCCAGACCAAGGAGGCGTTCGCGACGAGCACCGACGAGGTGACCGTCGACAAGCCCGAGTGCGCTCCACTGGTGTACGCGATGAACGACCTACCTCTCGGCGACCCCGAGGCCCGTCTCACCAGGGTCACGCATGGCGGCGCTTCGTCCTCCATGCTCACGTACGTCACGCTGAGCACATACGAGGACGGCAAGGCAGAGGCCGCGATGAAGGAACTCACCGCGGCGGCCGCGTCCTGCGGAGGCGGCTTCACCGCGACATCGAAGAGTGACGGCAGCGCGATGTACGACTCGGTGAAGACGGAGAACGCGCCCCAGGCGGGCGACGAGTCGCTGGCGACGTCCGCCACCTTCGACTTCCAGGGCCTCCCGCAGACCGTCCGCACCCAGACCTTCCGCTTCGGCGACACCGTCGCCAACTACTTCACCCTGGACAGCGGCGCCTTCATGAGCGCCCGCGCCGGGGATGCGGAGATCCCGGCGGATCTGGTGAAGGCGCAGAACGCGAAGCTGGGCTGACACCCGTCTGTGAGGTCAGCCGATGTACTCCCGGTCCCAACGGTTCTGCCGCACGCCACCCCAGGTGCCCATCGCCACGGCGGCCAGGAACAGGCCGGCGATCAGCCCGCCGTACGACGTGCTGTCCGCCCGCTCGGTCGGACCGGCGACACCTTCGGGGTCGTAGCGCACGCGAAGCCTGTCCCCCTTCGCGATCGGGCCGTCGCAGCCGTCGCCCTCCGAGAGCGAGGGCGAGACCTTGCGTCCGTCGGTCGTGCGCAGGTCGCAGCGGTTCGTCCTCGCCTCTTCCACGCGTACGACCTCGACGTCGGCCCACGTGCCGCGCGCGGCCAGGCCGGCCTGGTCACCGGCTTCCTTGCCGAGCACCCCCAGAGCCACGCCCGCGATGACGGGCACGACCAGCTGCCATGCCATCTTCCGCCGCTTCCGCGGCACCCTGCGCAGCAGCAGAAGCGGCCCCAGCAGGGAAGCGAGCGGCAGCACGATCCAGGCGAGAAGCAGGGCCACTCCCCGCAGCGGACCCGGCAACGGCACGACCGGCCCGAGCCACGCCAACCCCAGCGAACCCCCGGCGCAGACGAGGCTGAACAGCAGCCAGCGGATCACGTCCCGACGCGGCTGAAGCTGTCCTTCCACGCATCTCCCTCTTCTCGTCCGACCGCAAGCCGACTCGGCGTTCACCCGGCGCACACTTTAGGCCGCGCCATATTTCACCTATCCCCTATGTCCACAATTTCCTCTGCTCAGCAAATACTTCGCGCTGGCGAAACCAAGAACCGCACCGATACCGTCTGAGCTCTTGACTGAACTTCTGTCTCACGGGGAGTCCACTGTGAAGCGCCGCACTTTGCCCGTTGCTGTCGCGCTCGCGACGTCGGCAGCACTGCTGCTGACCGCCTGCGGGGGCGGGGACGACAAGTCCGATGCCAACGACAAGATCGCCGGAGCCGACCAGGCGACGGAGAAGCCGACGAAGTCGGCCGAGCCGTCGGGCGCCCCGGCGTCGGACAAGCCGGACGGTGTCGACGTGTCGCTGCCCAAGGACATGAACCTGGTCTTCGACTGGGAGAGGCCGGGGGACGAGAACGAGGCGGCGGCGATGGATGATGCCGCCAACTTCGTCCGTGCCATCTACCGAGGGGTGGACAAGCGCACGACCAACGATGCCGCCCTGGTCACCTACTCCACGGGCGATGGCCTGAAGTACGGGAAGACGCAGATCGACGTCAGACTCGAAGGGGGCTGGACGGCGACCGGTACGCGGCGCCACTACCAGGCCACCACCCGGTCCTCGTCGAACGGCAACTCGGTGGAGGTCGCGTTCTGCGTGGACTCGACCAAGTTCTACTCAAAAGAGGTCAAGACCGGAAAGGTCCTGAAGGGCGCGCCGAGCATCACGGACTTCGACTACTTCAAAATCATCATGGTCAAGCTCCCCACCGGAGAGGACCTTTGGCAGGCGTCCAAGGTGTACGTCGAGGCAAAGGCGGCGAAGTGCCAGTGAACAGGTCTCAGAGTACGGCTCTCAGTGCCGGCGCGGCTGCCCTGGCGCTGGTCATGGGCGTCTTCGCACTCACGGAACCGGCCTACGCGGGAGAACAGCCGGGCAACACTCAGGGCTCCAACACAGAACAGTCCGGCGGCGGCGACGGCAACGGCATCTACGCCACCGCCCGCATCACATACTCCGGCTCCGTCGCCAAGGGCGGCGGCAAGGGCAATGTCACCTCCGCGGACGTCAACTGGACGCCCCCGCCCTGCTGGTACGCCCCGTTCCTCGGTGCCAAGGACTTCAAGAAGCTGATGTCCAAGAACATCGAGGACCAGATGAACGCCCCCGGCATGGGCGGCCACGCAGGCGCGGCACTCAGCGAGCTACAGCGGCACTACGAGGACGAGTACGGCTGGACCGACACCCCCGGCTACAAGGACTACAACGTCGACAAGGACGGCGAGGGGATGTTCTGGGCCGCCGTCGAGAACCCTGACGAGCCGGATCCCCTCGAACGCGGTTCGTGCGACGAGCTGCCCTTCTGGGTGGACAACGGCGAGGCTCCGCCGCCCCGGTACGAAGAGGCCATCAGTCCCGAGATACTCGCGGCCCTCGCCTACCAGCACATGCAGCTGCCCGACACCAAGGCCTCCCTCGCGCCCGAGGGCACGACCAAGGTGAACCTGCCGACCTGGGCGTGGCTCGACCGGGCCGTGTTCGACGAGGTCCAGGCGACGGCTGCGCTCAATGTCCCCGGCTTCAACATCCAGGCCACGACCACGGCCAAGCCGGTCGCCCTCAAGCTGGAGCCCGGCACCGAGGACGCCGACACCTACCCGGCCTCCGGCGAGTGCGCCATCAACGCCGACGATTCCATCGGCGAGCCCTATGCCAAGGGCAAGGCCGACCAGACCCCGCCCTGCGGCCTCCGCTACCTCCGCTCCTCCGGCAACGGCTCCTACAAGCTCCGGGCGACCATCACCTGGGAGATCAACTGGACCGGCACCGGCGGCGCGGGCGGCGACCTTCCCGACGGCACCTTCGGCAACGAACAGGCCGTCGTCGTCCAGGAGATCCAGTCCGTCAACCGGTGAGGCAGGCGGCCCAGTCGGCCGTACCTCCGGGGAGAGACTCGACATGAGCGACCTGCGCCTCGAAGACACGATCTTCGAGCACTTGAAGAAGACCTTCTCCTCCCTCAGCGACCGCATGGAGGACGCCCGCCGCAGCCTCAAGGGCACCGATGCCTCCGCCGTCGGAGAGAGCAAGCTCATCGAGGACGTGCAGGACTTCGCCGACGACTGGGCCTACGGCATCAAGCAGCTCGGCAAGCACACGCACGGCGCGGTCAAGATGATCAACAAGATAGGTGAGACGTTCGACGGGCTCGACCTGGAGCTGGCCGAATCGCTCAAGGCCAGGAAGAAGGGCAAGTGAGGTGACCGGCCGGCGACCGTCGTTTCCGCACATCGGCTGGGATCCCACGCCGGGAAGCGTGGAGGACACCCGGGAACTCGCCAGACGCCTCGGCGCTCTGGCGAGTGAACTGGGCACGGCTGCCGAGGAGCTGGAGCGGATCGAGTGCGGCGCCTGGAAGGGCAAGACGGCGATCGCCTTCACCGAGTACATCGGCCAGGACGTCGCTCCGCTCATCCGCAAGAGCCACGAGTCCTTCGACAAGGCCTCTCGCGCCCTGCACCGGTGGGCGGGTGAACTCCAGGACTTCCAGGACGAGGCGGACCGACTGGAGAAGGCCGCCGGGGAGAAGCTCGACGACCGGACGAAGGCCGAGGCGAAGGCCGGCGGCAAAGGCAGCAAGGAGCTCGGTGAGGCCTCCAGCGCCGTCAATGACCTCATCCAGAAGGTCCACGACCTGGAGGAACGTTATCGGCGTGCCGCCGGCCACATCGGCAAGGAACTCGACAAGGCCGCCGACATCGCGCCCGACGAGCCCGGCTTCTGGGACAAGCTGGGCAACAGCATCGCGGACGCCTGGGACGCCACGGGCGACTGGTTGAAGGAGCACGCCGACCTGATCAAGTCGATCGGTGATGTGCTCAGCAACATCACAGCGGTTCTCGGACTGCTGGCCATCGTGACGCTCCCCTTCCCCCCGCTCGCGGCGATCTTCGGCACGGCCGCCCTCATCGGAGCGGGGCTCACCCTGGCAGCTCATGGCGTGGCCAAGGCCTCGGGCGCGGACGTGAGCTGGGCGACGATGGGGCTCGACGCGGTGGGACTGCTGCCGGGCATCGGGATGTTCGGCAAGGGGGCCAAGATCATCGGCGCGGGCAAGGCTGCGGCGACGGCCACAAAGCTCGGCAAGGGCTTCGAGGCGACCAAGATCGCCGGTGGATCGCGCATCGTCCTGTCCTTCGGAAAGGAATCCGCGAACATCGCCGGCGGGTTCGGGAAGGCCGGCCTGGTGGTCATCGGGGGGAAGTCGGATGACGTCTACCAGGTCGCGCATGCGAGCAGTGGCTTGATGTCCCGCATGGGAGGCCTGTCCGTGGCGGGATATCACCAGGGCCAGTTCCTCGGAACCAAGGGCGCGAATCTCATTCCTGGTGTGACCATCGACCCGTTCGGAGCCGGCGGCAGGGCCCTGGATGCCGGGCTGAAGGTCGCCCCCAAGATCCTTGAGCATGTGACAGGCGATTAGCCCGAGCAGCCGGTGTTCGCCCGCCGAGTGTCCGTCCCGCATCGGGTGGCGTGGTGCGGAACCATCGGACCGAGATGATCGCGACGGAGGGTGGTATGGACAGGAGCGTCTGGCTCCCCGGGACGGGAGAAACACTCATCGCGCGCGCCCCGGTGCGTTTCGCCACGGGTGCGGCCACGCGTGTCAAGGGCATGCGCTGGTTTCGCGACTTCGACCGCAAGGACATTCAGCACGAGCTCGACGGCTGGCCCGAGGGACCGACGTACGTTCCCCGTTCCTCCGGCGGAACTGCGGCTCGGAACACGGTCAAGGGTGCCGCTGTCGCCGTCGGCGCGGCCGTCATGGGGCTCCTGAGCTCTCAGTCGGGAAGCGTGGGTCCGGGCCGTTCGGACAAGGGCTCGGACCGGTCCGACGACCGGGCCGACGAGATCGACGACTTTCCCGTCATGTGGGCCGCGCCGGGCACTCTTGCCCGCACGCTGCCGTGGCAGCTGGATCCGGCGCGCTGCGACGAGAAGGCGTACCGCACGCATGCGGTCGTCACCGACCGCCGGCTCGTGATCGTGGGCTTTCCCCATGTCGCGGGCAACGACAAACTCGTCTGCGACGAGTTGCTCTGGGAAGTTCCCCGGTCCGCCATCGAAAGAGTCGAACTGCGGGATTTCAGGACAGGGAACGACGCAAAGATCATCTTCTCGGACGGCTCGTGGTGCCGGGTCAGCAGCACGCTCCGGGAGCGGCTCACCCGGTATCTCATCGAGCCCCTGGACTTCATCCCGCCCGCCTCGCTGACAGCGGCCCAGCTGAAAACCGCGGAGGCCTTCGCGGCGGCCCAGGCACCCGATGCCCAGCCGCCTCTGGTGAAAAGGAACCCCTGTGGCTGCTTCCGTATCGAGGTGGTGGCCCCGAGCGCCATCGGCGCATCCTTCGGTCACCCCGGTCTGAACACAGTCATGGACGCCCGCGGCAACGGACTGAAGCTCACCGAGTACCACCCTGAGGACTTCCTGACATGACGGTCGCCGCCAACCTGTACGTCAGCCCCGCGGACGAGAACCTGCCGCCCCTGTGGTTCCTCACTCCCGAGGGCTTCTTCGCACTGCCGCTCGCCGCCACCCCCGAGGAACGCGCCGAGCGCGCCCGCTCGTTCGTACGAGAGCTCTACTCCCGTGGAGACGAGGAGATCTGGCAGCCGGCCGCCCCCTATTACGAGGCGATTGCCGAACTCATGGCGGACACGGGTGTCGCCTACGCCGCCATAGGCTTGTTCTCCACCGCCGAGCCGGACGCCTCCACGCAGGAGGAGATCGTCAGACACGAGCCGTCCGAGGGCGTCGCCCACTGCGCGCTCACCGTCGCCGTCGTCGCCACGGACCAGGCAACCGCCGACACGGACGTCGTCGCCCAGGGCATCCTCGCGACGCTCTCCAACGACCCCTACAACGACGCCATCTGGCTCGACCTGCCGTGCGGCCCAGCCGTGTCGTGCATCACGATGCGCGAGTACTCACTCGGCCCGGACATCACCGCGAACGGTGAGGCGGCGAAGCTGCTGACGGGGCAGGTCCAGGTCCACGTTCCCTTCCCGACCGGTCCGTTCACCGCCGTCTTCACCCTCTACACGGCATCCCTGGACCACTGGACCGAGCTCTACCGCGCCCTTACGGCCATCCTGCAGACCGTCTCCTTCGTCGACCCGTTCGAGAACGACGTCGACGACGCCGAGCCTCTTGACTGAATCGCCGTGCTCTGCCGGTCGCCGACGCGCTCACGGCAGCCGCCGGCCGCCTGGCCACCGCCTCCACCACGAGCTGCAGAGAGGGACTGAACGTGACACGAAGGCCCAAGCATCGCGTGACCGCGGAGCGGCTCGGTGTTCGCGCCGAGGCCGGTGACTGGTGCACGATCGACAGGATCCCGCAGCCCCCGGCGGAGGTACTCGCGGCTGCGGGAGACCCCCGCCTGCGCCCCGCCAGGATGCCGCCCCTCGGCATGGTCGGCGCGGCGCTCGGGGCGCCCTTCATACCCCTCGTCATGTTCTTCGAACTCCTGGCGAAGGGCGAAGAGGCGTTCATGCGATTCCTCGATCCCAAGGTCGAGAAGGACCGGCTGCGTGCCAAGCGGCGGGACGAGAAAGCGCGCCGTGAGGTCATCGTCGCCCAGCAAGGGCTGGACAAGGTCTTCGACGGGGACTGGCACGGCCAGGCCGGACAGTTCCTCCTGCGGTGGTACACCCACTCCACCCACCACCAGCGCCTGCTACTGGCCACCCCGCAAGGAATCGTCCTGGCGGCACCACCACAACGCGTCAGCGTGGGACGCGAGAAGCACCTCCAGGTCGTGGCACGGATCCCGGCCGCCGAGGCACATCTCTACGACCCCTTCCTCGGCGAGTTCGAGACACGCATGCTGCTGATCCGTTTCCAGGACGGGTCCTGGCTGCGGGTCGAAACCGAAGAACCGCGCAGCGAACTCCACATGCACGCGCTACGACAGTCCGCTCCCTGCCGCTGACGGGCGGCGGCAGCGTCCGCCGCCGCCCTCCCCGCCTCAGCCCAGACCTGCGCCCCGGCACCGCTTCGGGCAAGGCCAAGCCGTCCTCGCCCAGACGTCAGGACCAGTGCAACGTCCCTGCCACGGTGTCGAACAACTCCACCATCGGGTCCGCCAGCGGGTCGACCGGGGTGGAGAAGCTCAGCATGAGCCAGCGCTCGGTGGCCGGGATCGGGACGTAGTAGGTGACCGTGGTGGTGGGGACGGTGTTGCCCATCTGTGTCTCGGGGTCGGGAGCCGCACGACGGCGGACACGTACCGCCCTGCCCGCCGCCTCCAGCGTCCTCACCTCCACCTCACCCTGCCGCCCATGACCGCTGCGCTCGGCGAGGTGCTCAGCCAGCTCCTCCGGATCCGAGCAGGCGGGCCATTCGTCGGCGGCCGGGACGCTGATGAGCAGCGAGGAGGACAAGGGCACAGGGCCGACGGTGAGCAACGACAGGTAGAGCTCCGTGCCACCGATCCCGTACGCGCTCTTGGCCTTCTTCTGCAGATCCCGCATCAGCTCCTGCTTCAGGTGCGGAGCGTTGTCGATACCGCGGAACTGCAGGTCGGCCAGGGCCATGATGCTCCGGTCCCTCTCGTGCGGGTCGAGCGAGATCTGGAACCAGCCGTCCGGCACCAGGAGGTGGTAGTCGGCGGGAGGCGAGGCAAAGGCATCAGCGTTCTTCATGAGCATACCGTTCAGTCGGCCGGATCGGCTTCGACGCCCTGGGCGTCCACCGGGACAAGCCTCAAGGTGGAGACCAACTCATGTGTCAGTGCAGTAAGTTCGTCCGAGCGGGACATGTTTTGCCAGGTCGCGGTGATCACGACCACGGAGGGCATGTCCGGTGGAAAGACCGCGTACCTCACGAGTTCGGCCAGCTGGGACCCGAAGCCCAGAAGCCGTTTGGCCTTGAGCATGGCCTGCACCCGGACTGAGGTCCCCGCGGCCAAGTGCGGGTAGGTGACGCTCGGCTCGCCTTCGACCTTGGCGTTGGACCAGTCCAGAAGCAGCGGGACGACCTCGGCCGGCGCCGGTCTGGGACCGTTCTCTTCGGCGTACGAGTCGACCCACAGATCTGCCAGCGGCACGCCGGCGGGTGTGTAGTAGGCAGCGGCGAGAAGCGGCTCGTCCTTGTTCAGGAACAGTGCCCTGTCAACCAGGTCGTTCAGCAGATCGCGGTCACCGACCGTGCGTTCCAGAGGGTTGAAGCGCGGGATGACGGATTCCGCCAGCTCCCGTGCCTCGGTCTCGCTGCTGCCGTACTCCAGCGTCAGATCGATCCAGCCCTGCTGGAAATCGAATTGGGTGACATGGTGTTCCACCGGCGTTCCTTCGGCGTATTTGGGCGTTTCAGGGAAACAGCTCAGTCCAGCAGTGGGTTCAGATTACCGTCCAGCGCCATACCGGCGGAGGTCACGGCGGTTCCCGCCACCGAGAAACCGGTGGCGGCGCGCGAGAGACGATTCACCGAGCTGTATCCTTCCAGCCCCTGCGCGGCGAATTTGATGTCTTTCAGCTGTGAGGCGATCCCCGGATCGGCCGCCGAGAGTGAGCGCCCCACGCCGACGGCAGCGTTGCCGTCCCCTCGGATCACCAATTTCTGCCAAGCAGCCGTGTAGTTTCCGCTGCCGGGCCGCAGCACCCGGAGATTCTCCCGCCATACGTTCGAGAAGGGTTCGGTGAACGGCTCTTTCATCGACTTCCAGCCCTCCCCGGGCTCAAGCTTGAACGAATCCATCTTTCGCTTGAGCGAATCCTTGAACTTTCCGCGCTCCCACTTCACCTCGGAACCGGCGAGCTTGTTCAACCGCCTGTCCGCCCGGAGCCGTTGCTTGCTGGTCCTGGCGACCCCGGCCTTGGCCATCCTGGCGAGAGCCTGGTCCGCGTAGCGTCCCGCGATCTTGGCGAAGGCCTTGCCCACGCCCATCATGGCCAGGCCCAGGACGGTGAAAGCCAGATCTTTGAGTCCCTTGTCCCCGCGCAGCACCTGGATCAGGGTGGCGACGGAGCTGACCAGAGTGAGAAGCGTCGAGAGGGCGCCCAGAATACCGGCCAAAGCCTGCCCGATGACGGGAATCCAGCCGAGCGCGAGAGCGGCAACCCCTAAACGGGTGGCCCATACTTCCGCCCACGTCCCGATCCTGTCGACCCAGTCGTCGAACTTGTCCCAGAAGCCGTCCTTCAATGAGTCATCACTGACAGCCTCGATTGCCTGGCAAGCCGCCCGGGCCGCTCTGTCGCGGATCTCCTTTGCGCGGGCGATTCTCTCTCGGGCTGCGGTGATGTCGTCACCGGCGGTGTCCCGCTGCTCTTCGAGCTTCTTCTTGTCGCCTTTTTCCTTCTCGGAGAGACCCTCGAGGGTGCGCTGTGCCGCGCTCTTGCGGTCCTCTGCGTCCTTGGCCTCTTTGAGGGCCATGTCCGCGATCTCCTGCGCCCGGTTCAGGTCGGAGGCGTAGTTCGTGGGTTTGGCGTGAAGTCGGTCCTGGTAGCTGCCGCTGGCCTCGGCGACCTTCGTGCCCAGTGCGTCGGCCGCGGTGTCGTAGCGCCGCAGTGCCGCTTCCAGCTTCGTGACGCTGCCTTTGGCCTTGTCGCGGAACTCCGCGCCGGCCTTGCTGTCCCAGGCATCGACTTCGGCGATGGCCCTCAGGTTCCGGATCTGTCGCTGTAGCTCGTCTGCGGTTCTGCGGAGTTGTCGGCCCAACGCCGCGACCTGGTCAGGGTCACCGGGGACGGGGTCACTGTCCGCCAATGGATGCCAGTCTCGGGGCCTGGGGGACACTCAACGCCCCCTCTTCGCCGGCTTGCCGCCCTGGGCGCCGCGGATGGCCTCTGCCAACTGATGGTCGATGTCCTCGTAGACCTTGGCCGCGTCCTTGGCGAGTTTGGCCAGGGCTTCGACGTCCTCGGTCAGCTTCTTGCGGCTGATCTCCCAGTTCCCGGCGAAGTCGTCGAGCTTGCTTGATAACTCCTCGTGGCCTAAGTCGTCCCCGTAGGCTCCGTTCAACTTCCCTAAGTCGTCGAACGCCCTCTTGATTCGTCCGAGCCCGTTGCCCATCTCCTTGATGAGGTCGAGATCGGCTCGCGTGTGGTCGCCCTCGCCGGACATGGTGCTCCCGTCGTAGAAGGTGGCGGGTCCATTCCCAAATGGCTGGTGCGGCGGGCGATCGCGCCCGCCGCACCCTCCCAACTGTCAGCGAAGAGCCGAGGTCACTTGCTCCGCGCCGCCTTCGCCAGCTCGTCATCGATCTGCTCGAACTTGTCGGCCGCGGTCGTCAGGTAGTCGCCCATGCCGTCCAGGCCGTCCAGCGTGTCCTTCGTGCCGCGGACGAACTCGTCGAAGTTCTCGTCGAAGGCCTTGGAGGAGGACTTGGTGACGTAGCCGGACTGGACCAGGTTGTTGATGTACTTGCGGAGGCCCTCCAGCTTCTCCTGGAGCTTCTCCTTCTCCTTCACGACATGCTTGGCCGCGTCGCGCATGTCCTGGTATGTGATGTCAAGGTCCTTGGCCATGAAGCCGCTCCCTATTCACAACGCCGCAGGGCCAACCCCCGTGGCTCCCTGTTTGCGGACGCTTCGATCACGGTGGCCGGTTGCGGGGCCGGTCGGTGACCGGTGTGATCGTCCGCTCTTGAGGCAGCAGCTTACGTGTGGGGCTTGCGGTGTCACATCCCGGCCGTGTGAACAAGACGCGTGGGCGCGTGGCCGAGTTGTGTGTTTCGCGCCGGAGTGACGCCCCTCCGCGTTGCCATCGGGAAGTGTGGCCCGTCCCCCGCTCGGCCTCCTGTCCCCCCAAGCGGATATCGTCACAACGACTCGCACTGGGGAGGACTAGCGTGCGCCTGACTCTGACCGTCGTCGATCCGTTCGGCGGAGGCTCCGCCGATGTCGTCCTCGATGCCGATCCCGAGTCCACCGTCGGGGACATCGCCCAGGAACTGGCCATGCAGGTCGGCGGCATGGGCGCCCAGGTCATTCCGATCGGCCAGCAGGCGAGGGCCGGCGGCGGTCCGCTCGTCTATGTGGACGGGTACGCCGTCGATCCGAGCGCCACCGTCGTGCGCTCGCCGCTGCGCGACGGCGCGGTCGTCAGCCTCCAGGACCCTTCGGGGTGTCTGCCCGGTGAGCCCGCCGGGCTGGTGGAACTGCGGGTCGTCGGCGGGCCCGCGGCCGGGTTCGTGCACCGGCTGGGGGTCGGGCGGTACGACATCGGCAGCGGGCCGGCGTCGTACGTCCGGATCGACGATCCCGAGGTCGAGGCCCGTGCCCTGACCCTGTCCGTCGCCTCCGACGGCACCTGCACCCTCGCCGTGCATGGGGAGGACGAGGACGCCGTACGCCTCGACGGGAAGGCCGTGGACGGTGACGAGTGGCCCCTCGGCGCCCAGGTGTCCGTCGGCAACACCCTGCTCCAGCTGGCCCGTTACTCCCCGCCCGACGCCGCGCTGAAGTGGTCCGAGGACGGCATCGGGCTCGACTACAACCGGCCGCCCCGGCTGCGGCCGGCCGAGCGGCAGACCAAGTTCCGGCTGCCCAGCCCGCCCCGCGAGTACGAGGCCCGGCCGCTGCCCTGGCTGATGGCGCTCACCCCGCTGGTCGGCGCCGTCGTCTCGGTGCTGATCTTCCAGCGCTGGTACTACCTGATCATGGCGGGCCTCAGCCCGATCCTGCTGTTCGCCAACTACTTCAACGACAAGAAGCACGGGCGCAAGTCCCACGCCAAGCAGGTCAAGGAGTACAAGGAGCAGAAGGAGCGGATCGAGGCCGACGCGCAGGAGGCCCTGCGCAACGAGCGGGACGACCGGCGGCACGCCGTGCCCGACCCGGCGGCCGTGCTGTCGCTGGGCACGGGGCCGCGCACCCGGCTGTGGGAGCGGCGGCGCACCGACCCCGACCATCTGCTGCTGCGGGTCGGCACCGGCACCCTGCCCTCCGAGGTCGTCCTCGACGACCCCGAGCAGGACGACCACCGCCGTCAGGTCACCTGGGACATCGAGGACGCCCCCGTCGCCCTGTCCCTGCGCTCGCTCGGCGTCATCGGCATCGCCGGACCCGGCGACTCCGCACGGGCCCTCGGACGCTGGGCCGTCGCGCAGACGGCCGCCCTGCACAGCCCGATGGACGTGCAGTTCTGCGTCCTCAGCGACAACTCGGCCCGCGACAGCTGGGACTGGCTGCGCTGGCTGCCGCACACCCGGCCCGCCGCCGGCCTGGACGTGAACATCCTCATCGGCACCGACGCCGAGACCGTCGGCGCCCGCATCGGCGAGCTGACGCAGATCCTCGACGCCCGCAAGAAGGCCGCCGAGCAGAACCGCGGCCAGGCCGCCACCTTCTCCGACCCGGACATCGTCGTCGTATGGGACGGTTCGCGGCGGCTGCGTTCCCTGCCCGGTGTCGTACGGCTGCTGCGCGAGGGCCCTTCGGTGTCGATGTTCGCCGTCTGCCTCGACGCGGAGGAGCGGTTCCTGCCCGGCGAGTGCCAGGCGTTCGTCGTCGCCGAGCCCCGGCAGAAAAAGGAGCAGCACACCGACGCCGCCGCCCCCGCGGCCGCGCCCGGCGGCTTCCCCTCCTTCCAGGCCTGGCACACCGCCGCCCCGCAGGAGACCCGCTCCGACGACCGGGTGCTCGAACTGCGGCTGCGCGTCGAGGAGGCCGGAGCCGAGCGGATCAAGGACGTACGGCCCGACTTCGTCTCCCCGGCCTGGTGTCTGCGGCTGGCCCGGGCTCTCGCGCCGCTGCGGGACATCAGCGGTGAGACCGAGGACTCGGCGCTGCCCGGCTCCAGCCGGCTGCTGGACGTGCTCCAGCTCGAACCGCCGACCCCCGACGCCATCACCGCGCGCTGGCGGATGGGCGGTCAGTCCACGCTGGCCGTCATCGGTGAGTCGTACGACGGTCCGTTCGGCATCGACATCCGCAAGGACGGCCCGCACGGTCTCATCGCCGGTACGACCGGTTCGGGTAAGTCGGAGCTGCTGCAGACGATCGTGGCGGCGCTGGCGGTGGCGAACACGCCCGAGAACATGACGTTCGTGCTCGTCGACTACAAGGGCGGCGCGGCCTTCAAGGACTGTGTCCATCTGCCGCACACCGTCGGCATGGTGACCGACCTCGACGCCCATCTGGTGGAGCGGGCGCTGGAGTCGCTGGGCGCGGAGCTGCACCGGCGCGAGCACATCCTGGCCGCCGCGGACGCCAAGGACATCGAGGACTACCAGGATCTCGTTCGCAGGGACCCCTCCCACAAGCCCGTGCCCCGACTCCTCATCGTCATCGACGAGTTCGCGTCGATGGTGCGTGATCTGCCGGACTTCGTCACGGGACTTGTCAATATCGCCCAGCGTGGCCGGTCCCTCGGCATTCACCTGCTGCTCGCGACCCAGCGGCCGAGCGGCGTGGTCTCGCCGGAGATCCGGGCGAACACCAACCTCCGTATCGCCCTGCGGGTCACCGACGGCGGCGAGTCGAGTGACGTCATCGACTCGCCCGAGGCCGGGCACATCTCCAAGAACACCCCGGGCCGTGCCTACGCCCGCCTCGGGCACGCCTCCCTGGTCCCCTTCCAGTCCGGCCGCGTCGGTGGCCGGCGCCCCGGTGCCGCGGACCCGGCCGCGCTCGCGCCCTGGGTCGGCCCGCTGGCCTGGGAGGACCTGGGCCGGGCGGCGCTCGCCAAGCCCAAGTCACAGGCCCGCGAGGACGACGAGATCACCGACCTGAAGGTCCTCGTCGACACCATCCGCGACGCCAACCGCTCGCTCGGCATCCCGCCCCAGCACAGCCCGTGGCTGCCCGCGCTGGACGAGACGCTGCTGCTGGACGACGTACCGGCACCGGCGTTCACGCCCGCACCGGGCAGGCTCGCGCCCGCGCCGTACGGCGTCGAGGACCTGCCGGCGCTCCAGGCACGGCGCCCGGTCGTCGTGGACTTCGAGAGCTTCGGGCATCTGATGATCGGCGGCGCCCCGCGCAGCGGCCGCTCGCAGGTGCTGCGCACCCTCGCGGGTTCCCTCGCGCGCACGCACTCCGTCGCCGATGTCCATCTGTACGGCATCGACTGCGGCAACGGCGCGCTGAACGCGCTGACCCGGCTGCCGCACTGCGGCGCGGTCGTGAGCCGCAACCAGACGGAGCGGGTGATCCGGCTCGTCAACCGGCTCAAGGGCGAGATGGACCGGCGGCAGAACCTCCTCGCCGACAAGGGCTTCGCGGACATCGGCGAGCAGCGGGCCGCGGCCGCCGAGGACGAGCGGCTGCCGCACATCGTGGTGCTGCTCGACCGCTGGGAGGGCTGGGTGCCCACGCTCGGCGAGCTGGACCACGGCTCGCTCACCGACGAGCTGCAGACGATGATGCGCGAGGGCGCGAGCGTCGGCCTCCACCTGGTCCTCACCGGTGACCGCACCCTGTTGGTCGGCCGGATCGCGACCCTCACCGAGGACAAGTACGGTCTGCGGCTCGCCGACCGCAGCGACTTCTCCGCGCTCGGCATCCCGGCCCGCAAGGTGCCCGAGGAGATCCCCCCGGGCCGTGCCTTCCGCAACGAGTCCGGTACGGAGACACAGTTCGCGCTGCTCGCCGAGGACACCACCGGCCAGGGCCAGGCGGCGGCGCTGACCGCGATCGGCGAGGCGGCCGCGGCCCGGGACGCCGAAGTGCCGCGCTCGCGGCGGCCGTTCCGCGTGGACAGCCTGCCCAGCCGGATCAACTTCGCGGACGCCTGGGAGATGCGCGACCCGGAGGCGGCCCGCTCGAAGCTGTGGGCGCTGGCCGGCATCGGTGGCGACGAGATCGTCGGCCTCGGCCCCGATCTGGCCGACGGCGTGCCGGCGTTCGTGATCGCGGGCCCGGCCAAGTCGGGCCGCTCGACGGTGCTGATGAACTTCGCGCAGTCCTACCTCCGGCAGGGCGTACGGCTGGTGATCGCCGCGCCCCGCCAGTCGCCGCTGCGGCAGCTCGACGGCACGGAAGGCGTCCTGAAGGTCTTCACCGGCGACGACATCGACGAGGACGAGTTCGAGGAGCTCATCGACGACGCCGAGCCCTCCACCGACGCGCCGGTCGCCGTGCTCATCGACGACGCCGAGATCCTGGACGACGCCGACGCCGCGAGCCAGCTGAAGAAGGTCGTCTCGCGGGGCGCCGAACGCGGTCTGGCTCTCGTCATCGCCGGTGACGAGGAGGACGTGTGCAGCGGCTTCTCCGGCTGGCAGGTCGACGCCAAGAAGGCCCGCCGCGGCATCCTCCTCTCCCCGCAGGAGTCCTCCAGCGGCGACCTCATCGGCCTGCGCCTGTCCCGCAGCCTGGTCGGCGGCCAGGTCGCCCCCGGCAAGGGCATGCTGCACCTCGGCGACGGCGAGCTGCGCACCGTCGTGGTGCCGGGATAGGGGCGGGCATGGGTGGGGGTTCCGCGCGTCCGAAGCGCCGCCGGGCGGCGGGGGCGAGCCTGGCGTACGAGCATCGGCGCCGGCGTCCGCGGCTGCCGGGGGCGAAGGAGCGGGAGTGGAGCTGCGGCTTCGCCCTGCTGGTGCTGCTGGTGGCGTTGGCGCTCATCGTGCCGGTGGCCGTCGCGGCCCTCACCTGGGGCGAGACCATCTGGGGCGAGGTCGCGGCGGACTGGCCGGGCGGCGGCTACGGCTTCGCCGCGACCGTGGGCGCCCTGGTGCCCCTGGCCTTCGCGGCCTTCGTCACCCCGCTCACCCGGATGGACTGGGGCAGAAGCAAGGTGCGTTCGCTCGCCTGGGCCTGCGCCGCGCTGCCGGGGCTGCTCGCCTGCCAGGGGCTCGGCGCCGTCATCTCCGGCGTGCTGCGGCCCAAGCACCGCCGGGACTGGGACACCGAGTGCTTCAGCGAGGGTCACCCCTGCTGGGTGCATGTGCACTACCCGTGGGTGTGGCTGGTCGGCCTGCTGGTCACGCTCGCCGTGGGGGCGCTGCTGATCGCCGTGCTCGTCCGGTACACGGCACCGCGCGCCGAGCGCCCCTCGGCGGCGAGCTGACACGGACTACGGCTGGAGCAGCTCCACCTTCACATCCGCCGGGAACCCTGTCGTCGGCCCGACGCGGCGGGCGAACTCGGCGACGGCCTCGAGCTGGGGGGCGCCGAAGCGGAAGTCGAGGGTGGTGAAGTACCGCTCCAGGACCTGCTCGTCGAAGGCCTCCCAGCGGGCGGCCTGCTCGGCGACCTTGCCGACCTCTTCGAGGGAGAGGTTGCGGGAGGCGAGGAAGGCCTCGTGGACCTTGCGGGTGATGTCCGGCTCGCGCTCCAGGTAGTCGCGGCGGGCGGCCCAGACGGCGAAGACGAACGGCAGCCCGGTCCACTCCTTCCACAGTGCGCCGAGGTCGTGCACCTGGAGGCCGAAGCGGGGGCCGTCGTGCAGGTTGGCGCGCAGGGCGGCGTCGCCGATGAGGACGGCGGCCTCGGCCTCCTGCATCATCAGGCTGAGGTCGGGCGGGCAGGTGTAGTAGTCCGGCTGGACCCCGTAGCGCTCGGCGAGGAGCAGCTGGGCGAGGCGGACCGAGGTGCGCGAGGTGGAGCCGAGGGCGACGCGGGCGCCGTCGAGGCGCTCCAGGGGCACCTGCGAGACGATCACGCAGGACATGACCGGGCCGTCGCAGCCGACCGCGATGTCGGGGAAGGCGACGAGGTCGTCGGCGTTGCGGAGGAACTCGACGAGGGTGACCGGACCGATGTCGAGGTCGCCGCGGACCAGCCGCTCGCTGAGCTTCTCAGGGGTGTCCTTGGTGAGCTCGAAGTCGAGGAGCGTGCCGGTTCTCGCGAGCCCCCAGTACAGGGGCAGGCAGTTCAGGAACTGGATGTGTCCGACGCGCGGCCGGGTGCGAGAATTGTCCACATCGCGAGGCTAGACCCCGTCGGGAACGCCACGGACTCCGACCCCCTGGTCAACCCCTTCACCGGATCTTCAAACATCCGGGTGACGTGATCTTGACCTCTATTGCTTTCGGCTTCCCGCGTGCTAGGCTCGCCGCAAGTTGCAGTTTGGTTTCCCTTGCAGTACAGAGCCTGCGGAGCATGTAACCGCGGGCTCTCGTCGTATTCAGGCGGATGCAGTTGTGCAGGACTTGTCTTCACACTTGCTGGTTCTGGAGCAGGGCAACCCTTTGAGCCCAAGGAGGGCTTATGGCTACCGGAACCGTGAAGTGGTTCAACGCCGAAAAGGGCTTTGGCTTCATCGCCCAGGAAGGCGGCGGCCCCGACGTCTTCGTCCACTACTCCGCGATCAACGCGAGCGGCTTCCGCTCGCTCGAGGAGAACCAGCAGGTGTCCTTCGACGTCACGCAGGGCCCCAAGGGCCCGCAGGCGGAGAACGTCACCCCGGTCTGATCTGACCTGATCCGATCCGGTCGAATTGAGTGCAGTACCCAAGGAGCCCCGCTACCCCTCGTGGCAGCGGGGCTCCTGCCTTTCCGGATCTTCCCTTCGGGTGAATTCCCGGCGAATTCTCAGACGTGCTGCATGATCAGCACGAACCGGCTGCCCGGCTCCAGCGCCTCGTAGGCGTGCGGCACATCACCCCGATAGCTCATGTAGTCGCCCGGCCCCAGCTCCACGCTCTCCCCGTGCGGCCCGGCTTTCACTTTCCCGGCGCTGACCACGATGTGCTCCACGGACCCCGGAATGTGCGGCTCCGAATCCCGTACGGTGCCGGGCTCCAGGCGGATGTCGTAGATGTCGCGCCGCACGCTCGGCGGGCTCGCCGAGAGCAGGGTCGCGACATAGTCCGCCTGCTCGGACTGGACCGCGGGGCCCTCCCCCGAGCGAATCACCCGAACGGCCGGAACCGGCGGTTCCACCAGGGCGCTGAACGGCACGCCGAGCGCCACCGCCAGCGCCCAGATGGTCTCCATGCTGGGGTTGCCGCTCGCCGCCTCCAACTGCGACAGCGTGGACTTCGCGATCCCCGCGCGCTTGGCCAGCTCCGACAGGGACAGCCCGACACGGGTGCGCTCGCGCCGCAGCGCGGCGGCGATCCAGTCGAGGGGAAGGCGGGGCGGTACGGGTCCCGGCATGTTCGTTCGCTCCATCGGTACGCAGCGTTCGCCTTGACGAACGACGGGTCTGCTGTTCATTGTAGAAAACATGCGTTCGACACAGCGAACAACCACGGCGATCGACGCCGAACTCCTCCGCGATGTCTCCCTCGTCTGCCTGGCGGGCGGGATCGTCGGTGTGTCGTTCGGCGCGATCGCCGTCGCGGGCGGGCTGCCGGTCTGGGTGCCGGTGGTGATGTCCCTGGTGGTGTACGCCGGCTCGGCCCAGTTCAGCGCGGTCGGCGTGCTGCTGGCCGGGGGCGGCCCGGTCGCCGCGGCCGCTACAGGGCTGCTGCTCAACACCCGCACGGCCGCCTTCGGTCTCGCCGTCGCCGGCGTCATCGGCCGGGGCCGCCTGGCCCGGCTCGTCGGGGCGCACCTGGTGACCGACGAGACGGTCGCCTTCGCCCTCGCCCAGCGGGACCCCGGCCGCCGCCGGGCCGCCTTCTGGGTCTCGGGCGTCGCCCTGTTCGCCGTGTGGAACGCGGGCGTCCTCGCGGGCGCGCTCGCCGGGACCGCCCTCGGCGACACCGGCCGGTTCGGCCTGGACGCCGCCTTCCCGGCCGTGCTCGTCGCGCTCGTCCTGCCGACCGTGCGGTCGGACGCCGCCGTACGCAGGGCCGCCCTGCCCGGCGCCGCCCTGGCGCTCGCGGCCACGCCGTACGTGCCTGCCGGTGTGCCGGTGCTGCTGGCCCTGGCGGGGCTGGCGCTGTACGGCAGGGGGCGTACGGCATGAGCCCGACCGTCGCGATGATCCTCGCTCTCGCCCTCGGCACCTACGCCTTCCGGCTGGTCGGCCCCGCCCTGCACGGCCGCGTGGAGATCCCGCCCCGGGTCCGGGACCTGCTGTCGGCCGGAGCGGTGGTGCTGCTGGCCGCGCTCCTCGCCACCGGCGCGCTCACCGAGGGCGGCGGCTTCGCGGGGTGGGCCCGCCCGGCGGGGGTGCTGGCCGCGGGGCTGCTGGCGTGGCGCAGGGCGCCGTTCGCGGTGGTGGTCCTGGGAGCGGCAGCGACGGCGGCTGTGCTGCGGGCACTGGGGGTGGCGTGAAGGCCGATGTGGGTGTGGGTGGCCTGAAGGAGGCCCGGTGTCGGTGGGGGCCGCTAGGGTGCCCCGCCATGACCGACACCGACTTCCTCACCGCCACCCGCACCTTCTACGACACCATCGCCGAGGACTACGCCGACCACTTCCGCTCGGACCTCGCCGACCGGCCCCTGGAACGGGCCCTGTTGGCCGCGTACGCCGAGCTGGTGACGGGCCCCGGCCCGGTGGCGGACCTCGGCTGCGGGCCGGGCCGGGTGACGGCGAGGCTGGCGGCGCTGGGGCTCGACGCGTACGGGCTGGACCTGTCGGCGTCGATGCTGGCCGTGGCCCGGCGCGAGAACCCCGGGCTGCGCTTCGAGCAGGGCTCGATGCTGGACCTCGACGTCCCCGACGGGCATCTCGCCGGCATCGTGTGCTGGTACTCCTCCATCCACACCCCTGTGGACCGCCTCCCCGACCTGTTCGCCGGCTTCCACCGGGCCCTCGCCCCCGGCGCCCCGCTCCTGCTCGCCTTCCAGGCCGGAGACGTCCCGAGCCGCGTCGAGCAGCCCTTCGGGCACCCGGTCGTCCTGGACTTCCAGCGCAGGCGGCCGGAGGTCATGGCGGCGCTGCTGGCGGAGGCCGGTTTCGAGCCGCACTCCCGCATCGTGCGCGAGCGCGACGAGGCACTGGGCGACAAGACCCCGCAGGCCTTCCTGATCGCGCTGAAGCCCCGTCTCCCCTAAGCAGCGCGCCCCAGGACGGCCACGCATTCCTCCCACGCCGTCCGGCTCAGCAGCGGGCGCAGCCGGGTGCACAGCTTCAGCAGGTCGGGGCCCCAGCGCTCGCGGAACAGCGGGTCCTCCCAGGCCAGGTCCAGCTCGTTCGCCGCGGTCAGTTCGGCGAGGTCGCGCCGCAGCCGTGGTCCGGGGACGTGGGTGCGGCCGGTGAAGCGGTCGCGGAAGGGCGAGCCGGGTTCGGCGAGGACCGGGTAGGAGGCGCCGCGGTCGCAACTGCCGTACGCGTACACGATCTCCTCGGCCTCGTTGCCGATCAGGGCGGCCAGCTCGGCGCGCCGGTCGAGGGGGAGCAGGGCGGTGGGAAAGCCGTCGGTGCCGTAGCAGGCGTGGCAGAGTCCGGCCAGTTGCAGTTCACGGCGTGCGCCCCAGGCGGCGAGGCGTTGCCGGACGCGGTCCAGGTGGGCGAGGAGGGTGCCGCCGGGGTGCGCGACGGACTCGGCGCCCAGCCGGCTCAGGAACGCGTGCACTTCGCTGGACATGAGCGGAAGGTCCCTTCATGACGGGGCCCGGTGTGGGTCGGCACCCGCTCCCCTCCCCGCCCTGGTCCGGACCTCGGCGGGGCGCGGAGCGGGTTGCCGCCCTGGGCCCTGTGAAGATCCTCGTACGGCGGCGGAGCCCAGTCAATCCTAAGTATTTGTCGCCAACTCCAAGCTCTGGCTTGGGTATTGTCGCTGCATGACCCTAGACGATCTCCGGGTGTTCGTTGCCGTGTGCCGGGCCGGCAGCCTCAGTGCGGTGGGACGGGATCTCGGGTGCACCCAGTCCGCGGTGAGCCAGCATGTGAAGCGGCTGGAGCGGGAGACGGGGGTGAGCCTGCTGGAGCGGCTGCCGCGCGGGGTGGCGCCGACGGCGGCGGGGCGGGTGCTGGAGGCGGCCGCGGCGGAGGGGATCGCCGGGCTGGACCTGGCGCTGCGGCGGCTGCGGGACCTCGCGGACGGGGAGAGCGGGTCGGTGCGGGTGGCGACGGGCGCGACGACCGTGCGGCACTTCATGGCGGACGCGATCGTCGCGTTCCGGCGGACTCATCCCAAGGTCAACCTCGAGTTCCGTACGGAGAGTTCGAGCCGGGCCTGCTTCGGCGCGCTCGCCGACAGTGAACTCGACCTCGCGTGGATCACCCTCGGGGCGCCGGTGCGGGGGGTCGAGCAGCGGGCTGTGGCCGAGTTGCCGTGGGTCCTTGCCGTACGGCCCGACGATCCGCTGGCCCGGCAGTCGGCGGTCGATGCACAGCAGCTCGCTGGGCTGTCCGACCTGCGGCTGATACGGCTGCCGCCCAACTCGACCTCGGCGGCCCACCTGGACGCCGCCTGCACGGAGTTGGGCGTCCGGTTCGCCTTCGACACGGGCGTCGCCGACTGGGACACGGCCTTGCTGCTGGCCGAGTTGGGGCTGGGGCGGGCGATGATTCCGGCCCGGCCCGGACTGTCGGCCGAGGACGGCCGGTTGCGGTTGCTTCCGGTGCCGGGGCTGCGGCCGCTGCGGGTGGGGTGGGCCGTACGGCGGTGGGACGCGCTGCCGCCTGCCGCGCGGGCGTTCGCCGACACGGTCGCGGCCACGTTCGAGCGCCCCTCGCCGTAGACCCTGCCCTCGCGTCGCGTCTACTGCGCCGTCGTGGCTTGTCGCGCCCACGCGGCGGAGCCGCAGATCGACACAGCCCCGCGCCCCTTGAGGGCGTCCCCTCGAAGCCTGTTCACAGCAGGGCCAGGGATGCCACCGCCGGGGCCGCGTACAGCATCGGGAACAGTACGTGGCCGTAGGAGCGGGCCCTCAGGACCGCGACGACCGCGCCCGTGAAGTACAGGGTCAGACCGATCGCCGCCGCGATGCCGATGCCCCGTACCGCGAGGCCCGCCAGCAGGCCGACCGCTCCGGCCGCCTTGGCGCCGGCGAGCCGGTTCCACCAGGACTTGGGGACGCCGTACTCGGTGAGCGGCGCGACGACCCACTCCTGGCGGCTGAAGAGGGCCCAGGCGGAGAAGCCCGCCATGAGGGCTCCGAGGACGGTGACGACGGCGTAGGCGATGGACATGGTGGGCTCCTCGTCGGTGCGCGGTGGGTGTTCACCTCACTGACACACCGCGGAGGAAGAACGTGACCGCACCAGCTCCCGAGTGACGCACGTCACTCTCACGCGCCGTCGTACAGGCCCTCCACCACGTCCGAGAAGTCCCGCAGGATCGCCTGGCGGCGCAGCTTCATGGAGGGGGTGAGATGGCCGGAGAACTCGGTGAAGTCGGCGGGGAGGATCGCGAAGCGGCGGATGGACTCGGGTCGGGATACGAGGCGGTTGGTCTCGTCCACGGCTCGCTGCAGGATGTTGCGCAACTCCTCGTCGTCCACCAGGAGTTCGGCCGGTACCGGATGGCGGCCGTTCATCCGGCGCCAGTGGGTGACGCCCTCCATGTCGAGGGTGATGAGGGCGGTGACGTAGGGCCGGCGGTCGCCCACGAGGACGCAGTGGGAGATCAGGGGGTGGGAGCGCAGGTAGTGCTCCAGCGGGGCCGGGGCCACGTTCTTGCCGCCGGAGGTGATCAGGATCTCCTTCTTGCGGCCGGTGATGACGAGATAGCCGTCCTCGTCGAGACGGCCGAGGTCGCCCGTGGGGAACCAGCCGTCCGGGGTGGCCGGGACCACTCCCCCGGCGGCCGGGTCCCAGTAGCCGCGGAAGACCTGACCGCCGGCCAGCAGGATCTCCCCGTCGGCGGCGATCCGCACGCGCGTCCCCGGCAGCGGCCAGCCGACCGTGCCCAGGCGGGGCTTGAGCGGCGGGGTGACGGTCGCCGCGCCGGTCGTCTCGGTCAGGCCGTAGCCCTCGTACACGGCGATGCCCGCGCCCCCGAAGAACGCGGCGAGGTCGCGGCCCAGCGGTGAGCCGCCGCAGATGACATGCCGGACCCGCCCGCCGAGGGCACCCCGCACCCGCCGGTAGACCAGCGGGTCGTACAGCGCCCGGGCCGCTTTCAGGGTCGTGCCGGGACCGGACCCGGTGCCGTGCCGGGCGGCCTCGACCGCCTCGGCGTAGCGGCGCGCGGTGCCGGCGGCCCGCTCGAACGCGGCGCTCTTGCCGCCGCGTTCGGCGGTGGCGCGGGCGTTGTTGTACACCTTCTCCAGCATGTACGGGATGGCCAGCAGGAAGGTCGGCTTGAAGGCGGCCAGGTCGGCCAGCAGATCCTCGGCCTTCAGGCTGGGCGCGTGCCCGAGCCGCACCCGGGCCCGTACACAGGCGACGGCCACCATCCGGCCGAAGACGTGCGACAGCGGCAGGAACAGCAGCGTGGCCGGCTCGCCGCCGATCTTCTCCTTGAAGACGGGGTAGAGCAGTTCGACGGCGTTGTCGACCTCGGCGAGGAAGTTGCCGTGGGTGAGGGCGCAGCCCTTGGGGCGGCCGGTGGTGCCGGAGGTGTAGACGAGCGTGGCGAGCGTGTCCGGGCCCAGCACCCCACGCCGTACGGCCACTTCCTGGTCGGGCACCTGCGCGCCCAGCTCCACCAGCCGCTGGACGTGTCCCTGGTCGATGGCCCACAGATGGCGCAGGTCGGGCAGGTGCCCGAGCTCCGGTCCGAGCGTGCCGGCCTGTGCGGCCGTCTCGGTGATCAGGGCGACCGTGCCGGAGTCCTGGAGGATCTGCCGGGCCTGGAAGGCGGAGGAGGTCGGATAGACCGGCACGGTGACCAGCCCGGCGGCCCACGCGGCGAAGTCCAGCAGCGTCCACTCGTAGCAGGTGCGCGCCATCACGGCGAGCCGGTCGCCGGGCACGAGCCCCTCCGCGATCAGCCCCTTGGCCACGGCGAGCACCTGCGCGGCGAACTCGGCCGCCGTCACGTCCTGCCAAGTGCCGTCCGCCATACGGCGGCTGAGGACGCGGTGTCCGGGGTCGACCCCGGCGTTCTCGAACGGCAGGTCGGCCAGCGAGCCGTGGGACACGGGCGGCACCAGCGGCGGTACGGCCGCCTCGCGCACCTCTCCGTCCAGCCGGCGCAGCTCGGGCCGCACGAGCACGGGGCCGCCGTCCGGGTCGTACTCCAGGGACGACTCGGCCGTCGGCTCGGGCACGGAGGGGGACGAGTACGAGATCGGCATGTCGGCTCCTGAGGCCTGCAGCTGCGTCCTTGCTGTGCTGCATGAGGTACGCGGGTCCCGCACCGCGGCGTTCAGCGCAGGGGGTTACCGGCGGTCAGATGCGTGATCGTACGGTGCCCTCGTGGGGAGTCCGTGCGGGTTCCGGGGGGTTCCGGAGGTGGTCCGGGGCCGGGCCTGTGCAGCCTCGAGCCCTTGCGCGCCTTTGGTTTACCTACGGTAACCTTACTCCGCAGTAAGAAGGAAGAGCCGTGCACACCGAACGCGCCCGGGAGCAGCCGACCATGCCCGAGGTCACCCTCGCCGCACCACCCGCTCTGGCCCCTCTCCTCGTCCGCGGCGCGGTCCGCTCCCCCTTCCGGCGACCGCACCCCGACGCCGCGTTCCCCCGCGAGCGGCTCGTACTGCCCGGGGTACGCGTGGACGCCGCCCGCCTCGCCCGCTACGAGCGCGTGTGCGGGTTCCCGACGGGGGCGGAGGCGCTGCCCGTGACGTACCCGCATGTGCTGGCCTTTCCGCTGGCCATGCGGTTGATGAGCGCGCGGGCGTTTCCATTGCCGTTGCTGGGGTTGGTGCACACGTCGATCTCTCTTGCGCGGCATCGGCCGCTGCCGGTGGGGGGCGAGTACGAACTCGCCGTTCATGTCGCGGGGTTGGCCGCGCATCGGCGGGGGACGGAGGCGACGGTGGTCACGGAGGCGCGGTGGGGTGGGGCGGTCGTCTGGGAGTCGACCAGTACGTATCTGGCGCGGCACGGTGGGGAGTCCGAGCGGAGGTCTGTCGAGCCTGTCGATCCGCTGCCGGTGCGGGACGAGTGGGGGCTGGGGGCGGATGTGGGGCGGCGGTATGCGTCGGTCTCCGAGGACCGGAACCCGATTCACCTGACCTCGGTGACCGCCCGTCTGTTCGGGTTCCGTCGGACGGTTGCCCATGGGATGTGGACGGCGGCTCGGTGTCTGGCCGCGTTTGGGGAGGTGGAGCGGGTTCGGGTGGAGTTTCGGGCGCCTGTGTTGTTGCCGGGGAGGGTTGAATACGGGGCGTCCGATGAGGGGTTCGAGCTGCGGAGTGACGGGCGGGTGCACTTGGTCGGGACCGTTCGGGGGTGGTGATCGCGCGTTCCCGAGTGGGGGTTGTCTGTGGTTGCTCGCGCAGTTCCCCGCGCCCCTAACTACCTACAGTCCAGCCGCGTCCTTCCATCAAGGACCCCAAGCCCGACCACGCGAAGTTCATCAGCGTCGCGGCCGCCTGCTGGGCCGTGACCCCCTCCGTGGCGTTCGCCCAGGTCGCCAATGACTCCGCCGCGCCCACCAACGCCTCGGCCAGGCCGGCCATCTCGTGGTCGGGGAGGTCGGGGTTGTGGTGGGCCTCGCGGGCGGCGACGGCGAGGAGCTGGGTGACGAAGGTGACGATCTCCTTGCGCAGGGCGGCGACCTCGGCGGCGAAGCGGTCGCCGTGGGTGCGGGCGTGCAGATGCAGCACCGACCAGGCGTCCGGGTGCTGCGCGGTGTGGGTGAAGAAGGCCAGCAGGCCGTCCCAGAGGCGGCGGTCGGCGGGCTCCTCCAGACGCACGGCCGCGCGCACGGCCTCGGTGAGCGCGGCGGCCTCACGGCGGATGACCGCGGAGAACAGGTCGTCCTTGGAGTTCAGGTACAGATACACCAACGGCTTGGACACACCCGCGAGTTCCGCGATGTCGTCCATCGAGGCGGCCATGTACCCGCGCTGCCCGAAGATCCGTACGGCGGCGTCCAGCATCTGCTGCTCACGGACGGCACGCGGCATCCGCTTGGTCTTCACAGCTCCCATGGGAGCAAGGGTAGTTACGACGCGCTGCGCGTACGCGCGGCCTCGTCGACCGCGGCGTCCTCCTGGCTGCGGTTGGCCTCGAAGTTCGCCTTGGCCCGCTCGACCCGCTCGACGACCTGCGCCGAGGCCCGGTCCCGCTCGCCGCGCAGCACGACGAAGCTGATGGGCGCGGAGATCACCAGGGCGAGCAGCACGACCCACATGCCGTTCGAGCCGCCGAGGCCGCGCGGGACGATGCCGGAGTGGACGAGACCCCAGACGACCACCAAGCAGGCCACGAAGATCCCGAGGCGCATCAGCGTGTACCGGAGCATCTCAATCCACTCTTCCGAATCCAAAAGGGGGCACCGTCCAGTGAAGCACGCCGGGCCCCCGATCTTGTACGGGGGTCAGCCGGGCTCAGCCGAGCGACAGCAGCATGATCACGTCGTCGCGGTCGTCGCCCGGGGCCACGCGGATCGCGCCGGGGATGCGGCCGACCTCCTTGTAGCCGCAGGAGCCGTAGAACCGCTCCAGGCCGAGGCCGCCGCGGCAGGTGAGACGGATCGCCTCGATGCCGTCCAGGCCGCGGGCCGCGTCCTCGGCGGCCGCCAGCAGGTCACGGCCGTAGCCCTTGCCCTGGTGGCGCGGGTGGACCATCACCGTGTACAGCCACAGCCAGTGCGTCATCAGCCGGTGGGTGTTGAAGCTGAGGAACGCGGTGGCGGCGACGCGGCCGTCCTCGTCGTGTCCGACCAGCAGCCGGACGCGTCCCTCCGCCATCGCCGCGAAGTGCTTCACCAGCTCCGGGCGTATCGTCTCCCGCTCCACCGGCGGCACGAAGCCGACGGCTCCGCCCGCGTTGGAGACATCGGTCCACAGGTCGAGGAGGCCGTCGCGCAGCTCGGGGGTGACGACCGGGTCAAGAGTGAAAGTAAGGGCCACGCAGGCATCGTAGCCATTACGTCAGCGCGCGTGCCGCGGTTTCCAGATCGTGGACGAGCCCCTCGTACGCCGTCTCGCGGTCGTCGGCCCGCAGCACGGACGAGGGGTGCACGGTCGGCACGAGCCGCTCCTGGCGTCCGTGGATCTCCCGCTCCAGCACGGTGCCGCGCACCTCGGTCACCTTGAACGAGCTGCCCAGCAGCGCCTTGCCCGCGGTGGCGCCGAGCACCACGATCAGCTCCGGCTCGACGATCGCCAGCTCCGCGGCCAGCCAGGGGCCGCACGCCGTCATCTCGCGCAGGTTCGGAGACTTGTGGATACGCCGTTTCTTCGGCTCGGCCTGGGTGAACTTGAAGTGCTTGACCGCGTTGGTGACGTACGCCTCGCCCGGGTCGATCCCGGCCTCGGCGAGGGCGCGGTCCAGCAGCTTCCCTGCGGGGCCTACGAAGGGCTTGCCCTGGCGGTCCTCCTGGTCGCCGGGCTGTTCTCCTACGAGCATGACGCGGGCGGTCGTCTTTCCCTCGCCGAAGACGGTTTGCGTCGCGTCGCGGTGGAGGGGGCAGCCTCGGCAACCGGCTGCGGCTTTCCGGAGGGCGCTGAGGGAAGCGCCCTCCGGGACGAAGGGCTCCGCCGTGTACTGGTCTTCCGAGGTGGTCATGACCGCCGGGTACCCAGTACTGGTTGTGTGTGGTTGCTCGCGCCCACGCGGCGGAGCCGCAAATTGATACAGCCCCGCGCCCCTTAGGGGCACCCCCCGCAGCCCTGTTTCAAGGGATCAGAACCTCATCGACTGGGGCTCTTCCCGACGGCCGACGGCCGGCCCCTCGAACTCGCGGATGATCTCGTAGCGCGTGTTCCGCTCCACCGGGCGGAACCCGGCGTCACGGATCAGGTCCAGCAGATCGTCACGGGTCAGCTTGTTCGGCGTGCCGTAATTGTCGGCGTCGTGGGTGATCTTGTACTCGACGACCGAGCCGTCCATGTCGTCCGCGCCGTGCTGCAGGGCGAGCTGGGCGGTCTGGACGCCGTGCATGACCCAGAAGACCTTGACGTGCGGGACGTTGTCGAAGAGGAGCCGGGAGACCGCGAAGGTCTTCAGGGCCTCCGCCGGGGTCGCCATGGTGGTGCGCGCCTGGAGGCGGTTGCGGATCTTGCCGTCCTGCATGTCGACGAAGTCGTGCTGGTAGCGCAGCGGGATGAAGACCTGGAAGCCGCCGGTCTCGTCCTGCAGCTCGCGCAGCCGCAGCACGTGGTCGACGCGGTGGCGGGGCTCCTCGATGTGGCCGTAGAGCATCGTGGAGGGCGTCTTCAGGCCCTTCTCGTGCGCGAGGCGGTGGATGCGGGACCAGTCCTCCCAGTGGGTCCGGTGGTCCACGATGTGCTGCCGGACCTCCCAGTCGAAGATCTCGGCGCCGCCGCCGGTGAGGGACTCCAGGCCGGCGTCGATCAGCTCGTCGAGGATCTCGGACGCGGAGAGGCCGGAGATCGTCTCGAAGTGGTGGATCTCCGTCGCCGTGAAGGCCTTCAGCGACACGTTCGGCAGGGCGGCCTTCAGCTCGCGCAGCGAACGCGGGTAGTACCGCCAGGGCAGGCTGGGGTGCAGGCCGTTGACGATGTGCAGCTCGGTGAGGTTCTCCGACTCCATCGCCTTGGCGAGCTTGACGGCCTCCTCGATGCGCATCGTGTACGCGTCCTTCTCCCCCGGCTTGCGCTGGAAGGAGCAGTACGCGCAGGAGGCCGTGCACACGTTGGTCATGTTGAGGTGCCGGTTGACGTTGAAGTGCACCACGTCACCGTTCTTGCGCGTGCGCACCTCGTGGGCGAGCCCGCCGAGCCAGGCCAGGTCGTCCGACTCGTACAGCGCGATGCCGTCCTCGCGAGTCAGCCGCTCACCGGAGCGGACCTTCTCCTCCAGCTCGCGCTTGAGCCCGACGTCCATGCGTTTTGCCCCTCTCTACGACAGCCCGGCCAACGGTACTCCCCCGCGACTACACCTCTTCGGGCAGCTCACCCACCCGGTTCTCCCACTTGGTGGAGAGCACGATGGTGGTACGGGTCCGGGAGACGCCCCTGGTGCCGCTGAGCCGCCGGATGATCTTCTCCAGGCCGTCGACGTCGTTGGCGCGCACCTTGAGCATGAAGGAGTCGTCGCCGGCGATGAACCAGCAGTCCTCGATCTCGGTGAAGTCCTTCAGCCGGCGCGCCACGTCCTCGTGGTCGGCGGCGTCGGAGAGGGAGATGCCGATGAGGGCGGTGACGCCGAGGCCGAGGGAGGCGGAGTCGACCGTCGCCCGGTAGCCGGTGATCACCCCGGCCGCCTCCAGCCGGTTGATGCGGTCGGTGACGCTGGGTCCCGACAGGCCGACGAGGCGTCCCAGCTCCGCGTAGGAGGCCCGGCCGTTCTCCCTCAGGGCCTGGATGAGCTGCCTGTCCACCGCGTCCATGCGATCGAAGCCTTCCGAGATAAAGGGTGATGGGTCGAAGAGTCCGGGTGCCGGTCAGGAGGGGCGGGCCCCGCCGAGGTCGCCCTTCCACCGGCGGTAGAGGTCGTGCGCGACGCCCGCCGCGTCCAGGACGCGTCCGGCCACGAAGTCCACCAGGTCCTGGATGTGCGTGGCGCCGGCGTAGAAGGCGGGCGAGGCGGGGACGACGCAGGCGCCCGCGTCGTCGAGTGCGACGAGGTGGCGCAGGGTCTGGCCGTTCAGCGGGGTCTCGCGTACGGCCACGACCAGGGTGCGGCGTTCCTTGAGGGTGACGCTCGCCGTGCGCTGGAGCAGGTCCTTGGACAGGCCGAGCGCGACGCCCGCGACACAGGCCGTGGAGGCGGGCACGATCAGCATGCCCTTGGCCGGGTACGAGCCCGAGGAGGGTCCGGCGGCGAGGTCACCGGCGTTCCAGTACCGCACCCCGGTCAGGTCGACGTCGAAGCGGTCCGGCTTCCCGTCGGCCCCTCGGGCCAGCCATTCCCGCAGGTCGTCCTGCCAGTGGGCGTCCCGGAAGGAGATCCCGGTCTCGTCCAGCAGCGTGAGCCGCGAGGCCCTGCTGACCACGAGATCGACGCTCTCCCCGGCGTCCAGCAGCCCGCGCAGCACAGCCGCCGCGTAGGGCGTCCCCGACGCCCCGGACACCCCCACGATCCAAGGCTTGCGCTGCGATTCTCCTGCGTTCACATATTGAGCGTACCGGTGGGACGAACGTGCCTCAGGACGGGTGGGGGGCCTTGGGGTCCACTCAGACCGTCAGACCCCGCACCATGAGGTCCAGCAACGCGCACACGAACAGGGCGATCCCGATGAAGCCGTTGACGCTGAAGAACGCCCTGTTCACACGGGACAGGTCATGCGGGCGGACGATCGTGTGCTCGTACACGAAGGCCGCCGCCACGATCAGCAGGCCCAGCCAGAAGAAGGTGCCCGCGTCCGTCAGCAGGGCGTACCAGGTGAACAGGGCCGTCGTCACGGTGTGGCAGGCGCGGGCGCCCCAGATCGCTGCAGGGATGCCGAAGCGGGCCGGGACGGAGCGGACGCCGATCTCGCGGTCGGTGTCGACGTCCTGGCAGGCGTAGATGAGGTCGAAGCCGCCGATCCAGATGCCGACGGCCAGGCCGAGGATCACCGCGTCCCAGGACCAGGAGCCCGTGATCGCCAGCCAGCCGCCGACCGGGCCCATCGCCTGGGCGAGACCCAGGATGGCCTGGGGGAAGTTCGTGAAACGCTTCCCGTAGGGGTAGACCACCATCGGGATCACCGCGACCGGCGCCAGGGCGAGGCACAGCGGATTCAGCAGAGCCGCCGAGCCCAGGAAGACCACCACCGCGATCAGCGCGCCCGTCCAGGCGTGCTTCACGCTCATCGCGCCGGTCACCAGCTCCCGCTGCGCCGTCCGCGGGTTCCGCGCGTCGATCTCCCGGTCGATGATCCGGTTGACCGCCATCGCGAAGGTCCGCAGCCCGACCATGCAGACGGTGACCAGCAGCAGCCGGCCCCAGTGGATGTTGCCGTCCAGCTCGAACATCGCCGTCAGCGCGGCGATGTACGCGAAGGGCAGCGCGAAGACCGAGTGCTCGATCATCACCAGGCGCAGGAAGGCCTTGGTGCGTCCTGGCTGCGGGAGTGCCGCGGAAGCGCTGCTCACAGGCCGTACTCCTTCCAGCGGCGGTTCACCTTCGCCGCCGTATCCGGGTCGGACAGGACCATCTCCGGCCACCCCCCGTCGCGCGTGTAGCCCTCCTCCGGCCACTTGCGCGTCGCGTCGATGCCCGCCTTGCCGCCCCAGAACTGCTGGTAGGAGGCGTGGTCCAGATGGTCCACCGGACCCTCCACCACGGTCAGGTCACGGGAGTAGTCCGTGTTGCCGAGTGCTCGCCAGGCGACCTCGTGCAGATCGTGGACGTCGCAGTCGGCGTCCACGACGACGATCAGCTTGGTCAGGGACATCATGTGCGCACCCCAGACCGCGTGCATCACCTTCTGCGCGTGTTTGGGGTACTTCTTGTCGATCGAGACGATCGCGCAGTTGTGGAAGCCGCCCGCCTCGGGCAGGTGGTAGTCCACGATGTCCGGGACGATGATCTTGAGCAGGGGCAGGAAGAACCGCTCCGTGGCCCGGCCCAGCGGGCCGTCCTCCGTCGGGGGGCGGCCTACGACGATCGACTGGAGCAGCGGCCGCTTCCGCATCGTCACGCAGTCGATCGTCAGCGCCGGGAACGGCTCCTGCGGCGTGTAGAAGCCGGTGTGGTCGCCGAAGGGCCCCTCCGGCAGCATCTCGCCGGGCTCCAGCCAGCCCTCGAGCACGACCTCCGCCTGCGCGGGCACCTGGAGCGGGACCGTCTTGCAGTCGACCATCTCGATGCGCTTGCCGGCGACGAAGCCCGCGAAGAGGTACTCGTCGATGTCGCCGGGGAGCGGGGCCGTCGAGGCGTACGTCACCGCGGGTGGGCAGCCGAAGGCGATGGCGACCGGCAGGCGCTCACCGCGGCGGGCGGCGACCTGGTAGTGGTTGCGGCTGTCCTTGTGGATCTGCCAGTGCATGCCGATGGTGCGCTTGTCGTGGCGCTGGAGCCGGTACAGACCGAGGTTGCGGATGCCCGTGTCGGGGTCCTTGGTGTGGGTCAGGCCCAGGTTGAAGAAGGAGCCGCCGTCCTGCGGCCAGGTGAACAGGGCCGGCAGCAGGTCCAGGTCGACCTCGTCGCCCTTGAGGACGACCTCCTGCACGGGGGCCTCTTTCACCTTGCGCGGCGGCACGTGCGTCATCGCGCCCAGCTTGCCGAAGGCCTCCCGCACACCGACGAACCCCTGCGGCAGCTCCGGCTTCAGCAGGCCGCCGATCTTGTCGCTGATGTCGTCGTACGACGTCAGGCCCAGGGCCTTCAGCAGGCGGCGGTCGGTGCCGAAGACGTTCATCGCGAGGGGCATCGAGGAGCCCTTCACGTTCTCGAAGAGCAGCGCGGGGCCGCCCGCCTTGTTGACCCGGTCGACGATCTCCCCGACCTCCAGGTGCGGGTCGACCTCCACCTTGATGCGCTTCAGGTCTCCCTCGCGCTCCAGTGCCCTGAGCAGGGAGCGAAGATCGTCATAAGCCATGGGGTCAAGTATCCGGCACGCACTACGCTGGGGGCGTCACCGGGGTGCCGCGCCCCGGGCCCGTACTCACAAGGGACCGACGACATGCTCCGGGTGCTGATGTTCCTCGTGCCGCTGGCACTGAGCATCTACGCGTTCATCGACTGCATCAGCACGGACGAGAAGGACGTCCGGCACATGCCCAAGCCGCTGTGGGCGATCCTCGTGCTGCTGTTCCCGCTGGTGGGCTCGCTGTCGTGGATCATCGCGGGCAAGCGGCGCAGCCCGGCCGCCGACGGCTGGTCCGGGGTGCGCGGCGGCGGGCGCCCGCAGTGGGTGGCACCGGACGACAACCCCGACTTCCTGAAATCCCTCGACGAGGACCCCGGGAAGAAGAAGGACGACGACCCCAAGGGCGAGTGAGATGGAGCTGCGGCTGCTGGTGGCCTTCGAGAAGGTCGCCACCGTGCTGAGCTTCACCCGCGCGGCGGCCGAGCTGGGCTACGCGCAGTCCAGTGTGACGGCGCAGGTCCGCTCGCTGGAGTCGACGCTCGGCACGGAGCTGTTCGACCGGCTCGGCGGGCACATCCGGCTGACGGAGGCGGGGATGCGGCTGCTGCCGTACGCCCGGCAGATCATCGAGCTGACCGAGGAGGCGCGGGCGGCCGTCGCCGGCGCGGAGGAGCCGTCGGGCACGCTCACCGTCGGCACGATGGAGTCGCTGACCAACCACCGTCTGCCGCCGCTGCTCGAGTACTTCCACCACCGCTACCCGAAGGTGCGGCTGGCCCTGCGGACGACGATCGGCGACGAGACCCGGCAGGCGCTGCGGCAGGGCACCTACGACGTGGGCTTCCTGATGGAGGAGGAGACCGAGCACCCGGGCCTTCAGAGCGTGGTGCTCACGGTGGAGCCGCTGGCGCTGGTGGCGGCGCCGGGGCATGTGCTGGAGGGCGTGCGGGTGACGCTCGCGGAGCTGCGCATGGAGTCCCTGCTGGCGACCGAACCGGGGTGCGCCTACCGGGACCTGTTCGAGCGGGAGCTCGGACAGTCCGTGTCGTTCATGGAGTTCGGCACGATCGAGGCGACCAAGCGCGCGGCGGCGGCCGGCCTCGGGGTCGCCCTGCTGCCCGAGATCACGGTCGCCGCCGAACTCGCCGCGCGGAGTCTGGTCCGGCTGGACTGGCAGCCGCCCTTCACGCTTCGGACGCAACTGGCGTGGCGGTCGGGGAAGCGGCTTCCGTCCCATGCGCGGCTGTTCGTGGAGCAGGCGCGGCGGCTCGTGGCCGAGCAAGGGTGACCTTGAGGCCGGCGGTCACGATCAGCGGGACGCCGAGGGCCTGGACGAGGCCGATGTGGTGGCCGTACACCGCCCAGTCGGCGACCATCGCGACGGCCGGGTAGACGAAGGCCAGCACGGCGATCTTCGAGGTCGGCAGCTGGGCGTAGGCGGCGTACATCAGGACGTACATCAGCCCGGTGTGGATGACGCCGAGCCCGGCCAGCCAGCCCCAGTCGGCGCCGGTGCCGGCCATCGCGCCGAAGTCGGCGAAGGGCAGCAGCAGCGGGATGCCGACGAGGACCTGCACGAGGGCGATGAGGTGCGGGCGCACGCCGCTGATCCTCCCCCGCTGCTCGACGCGCGGGGGGACCCCCATGGTGACCAAGGTGGACAGCCCGTAGAGCAGCGCGGCGAGGAGGGCCTGGCCGATGCCGAGCAGATAGCCGCCGCCACTGGTGAAGTCCCCCGGCGTGACCCCGGACACCAGGATCAGCCCCGCGAAGGCGAGCCCGGTCCAGCCGACCTTGGCGGCGGTGAGGCGTTCGCGGAAGAGGAGGGCGCCGAGCAGGACCACGTAGAACGGCTGGGTGTGGTAGACCACCGTGGCCACGGAGATCGACGTGTTCTCGTACGACTGGAAGAGCAGGACCCAGTTGAGGACGATGAACACCCCGCCCAGTACGGCGAGTCCGAGGGTGCGGGGGGTGAAGCCGTGGTCGCGGAGCCAGCCGCGGGCGAGGACGTAGCCGCCGAGGGCGAGCGCGCCGAACAGGACCCTGAAGAACACGACGTTGAAGGGCGAGGCGCCCGACTCGACGACGAAGACGCCGAGGGTGCCGGAGAGCACCATGGCGGCGGTGAGCTGGGCCGTGCCCTTGGTCTGTGAGGTCATGTCCAGGACGCTACGAGCGGGCGTAGGTGCCGGTCCACGCGCTGCTGGGGCGTCCTTCCGATGGGGGCATCGGGCCCGTCGATGGGCGCTGGTCAGTCGAGGGTCGCCTGCTCCACGTGCTCGACCCTGATGTGCTCGTCGCCGAACGCGTCCTCGATGAGCGGCCGGGCGACCTCGGGGTCGTCGACGCCGACACTGACGTACCCGTGCTCGTCGACCCCGACCTCCCTCAGCTGGAAGGTGCCGTTCCAGCGGTTCATGTCCTCCCCGATCCGGTCGGCGAGGGCGTCCAGCTCGGCCCGGCTGGCGTCGGTGTCGTGGAGCCGGAGGGTGACTCCCTTCTCGGCGAGGCCGCAGACGGCGGCGTCGAAGGCCGCGGACGGAATCCGCCACACATCGGCGGCGTCCCGCTCCTCGTCGACGGCCAGCCCGGTGAACACCGCGGCATGCCGGCCGGCGGCCAGCTCGTCGATCCGCGCGATGGTGCGGTTCAGCGGGGTGTCGTCGGTGCCCTCCTCGTCGACACCGGAGCCGGGCCGCTCCCCCTCACACGTCCTGTCCCGCGACGAGCCGGCCGTGTCGACGTAGGTCCGCCCCTTCTCGTTCCCCCTCCCGCTCCCCTTCTCGTTCGCGTCGACGTACAGCGCGAGCGCCACGACGGCCGCCGCGGCGGCGGTGCCTGCTGCGAGGGTGCGATAGTCCATGGGCCTCTCCGTCCGTTGCCTTCGGGACTGTGACGCGGGACGGGGGCGAAACGTTGTGCGGACCGGCCGGCCTCTGCCGTCACTTCGGCTCGGCGGCGACCGATCTGTAGATGCGGTCCGGCAGGATCTTCGCCGCCTCGTCCAGGGACATGTCCTCGATGCCGGAGAGCCAGCGGCGGGCCGTGGCGACGATGGGGCCGAGGACGAGGGACTCGACGAGGGGCTGCGGGAGGGGGGCGAGTTCGCCGGAGTCGATGTGGTGCTGGATCCAGACGGCGAAGGCCGAGATACGGGCCTCCTGGTTGTCGCGCAGTTCCTGGCCGCGGGCCATGCCCTGCTGGTCGGCGCGCGAGGAGTGCAGGAGCAGGGAGGCCGTGCGGTGCTCCTGGATGAAGGCCAGATACGTGCGGGTGACGGCGCGGATGCCGGAGCGGGCGGTGCGGGTGTGCGCGAGAGCCCCGGCCAGCTCGGTCAGCAGCCGGCCCAGCCAGCGCTGGGTGAGCGCGTTGATCAGCCCGTCGATGCTGCCGAAGTGGTGGTACAGGCTGCCGAGGCTGACGCCGCTCGTCTTGGTGATCGCGCTGACGGTGAGGCCCTGCTCGCCGGACTCGGCGTAGACACGCAGCGCCGCGTCCAGGAGCAGTTCGACCGTGGCCTCACCGCGTTGTTGCTTGGGGCTCATGCAGTGCAGCGTAGATCACGGCCAGTTTCTGAAGTGAATTTCTAGAAAAGGTCTCCAAGGTTGGGCCGCTGTGATCCAGACTGGCCCGTATGTCTCAGAATCCTCAACAGCCGCGGCCCGGCGGGTGCTTGGCCGTCGTCGCGGTCATCGGCGCCATTGTGCTCGGCGTCGGGCTGTTCAGTCAGGCGAACGACGACGACAGCGACAACTCGGCGGACTCGTCGGTCACTTCATCGCCGTACGACACCTACGATCCGTACGACCCGTCGACCGAGACGCCGGACCCGTACACGAGTGATCCGTACGAGACCGAGGACCCGTACGAGACCGACGATCCTTACGAGACCGAGGATCCCTACGACAGCGGTGACTACGGCTCCGAGCCCACCGAGTCCGAGGAGCCCGACCCCTACACCGCCGGCACCTGCCTCAACGGTCAGCTGCCCGACTCCACCACCGCGCAGGAGGTCAGCGTCGACGAGGTCGACTGCTCGGCGTCCGACGCGCACTACCAGGTGATCGAGACGATCCCCTTCACCTCCGACATGACCCGCTGCCAGAGCAACCCGCGCACCGAGTACGCCTACAACTACCGCTACACGCTCAACGGCACGACCATCAACGAGTACGTGTACTGCCTGATCGGCCTGGGGGCCTACGCACGATGACCCACGACCTGACGGGCAGCGGGGCCGAGCCGCTCCAGGACGACGACCCGCGGCGCATCGGACCGGTCCCGCTGCTCGGGCGGCTCGGCTCGGGCGGTATGGGCCGGGTGTACCTGGGCGTCCACGACGGGCGTTACGCCGCCGTCAAGCAGCTGCTGCCCTCCGTCGTCGGCGAGGACAAGGACTTCGTCCGCCGCTTCGGACACGAACTCGACAATCTCGCCCGGCTGCCCGCCGGCACCACCGCGCCGCTGCTGGCCGGTGACCGCGAGGCGCGCCCGCCGTGGTTCGCCACGGCGTACGTGCCCGGGCTGACCCTCCACGAATGCGTCCAGTCCTACGGTGGTCCGCTGCCGGCCGGTGCGCTGTGGCTGCTGCTGCACGAGGCGGCGTCCGCGCTGGCGCGGGTGCACGAGCGGGACATGGTCCACCGTGACCTCAAGCCGTCCAACGCCATGCTCACCCTCGACGGGGTCACCCTCATCGACTTCGGCGTGGCGCGGGCGGCCGAGCAGAGCCAGCTGACCCGGACCGGGATGGTCGTCGGCACACCGGCCTACATGTCACCCGAACAGGCTTCGGGTGCACGGGGCTTGACCGGGGCGGTGGACGTCTTCGCGCTCGCCTCCGTCGTCGCGTTCGCCGCGAGCGGGCGTCCGCCCTTCGGCGAGGAGTCCGGGCACGCGGTGCTGTACCGGATCGTGCACGAGGCCCCCGATCTGGCTCCGCTGCGGGCCGTCGATCCCGAGCTGGCCGAGGTCGTCGCGTCCTGCCTGGACAAGGACCCGGAGGGCCGGCCGACCGCCGCCGAGCTGGTGGAACTGGCCGCGCCGCATGTGCCGTCCGGCGGGGCGTCGGGGGTGTGGCCCGCGCCGGTCGTGGAGGTGCTGGCTCAGAGGGCGGCGTTCGCGGGGAAGGTGCCGGAGGAGGTCCTCGTCCCGGAGACCGCCGAGGAGGAGGCCGGGGGGACGGGGGCCGCGAAGGAGGCCTCGGAGGGGGCCGCGAAGGGGGTCGCGAAGGGGGTCGCCCCTCGCGAGCGGCGTCGGCGTACGCGCGTGTTCCTCGCCGTCGTGCCCGTGGTCGTGACGGCCGCCGCGACCGTGGCCGTGCAGCTGCTGCCGTACGCCTTCTCGCCGGACGGCGACAAGGGCGACGACACGCGGGCGGCCGACCCGGGCGTGACGGTGTCCGGGTCCGGCGGTGCCGGCTCCCCTTCCGTGTCCGCCTCCGCCTCGGACCGCGCCCGGCCGGGCAAGCGGGCCTCCGCGTCGCCGGCCGGCAAGGAGCGGCCGGGCGAGGGCGACAAGGGCGGGACGGGTGCGGGAGGCACCTCGATCGGCGGCAGCTCGGGCGCGGGGACGGATACGGGCACGGGTAGCGGCTCGGGTACCGGCTCGGGCGACGGCACGACCGGCTCCACGGGCTCCACGGGCTCGACTGGCTCCACGGGCTCGACCGGGACCACCGGGGAAAGCACCGGCTCGGACACCCCCACCCGAGCCCCCACCACCCAGGCCCCGCCACCCTCCACCTCCGGCACCCACCGCTACCGCAACGGCGACACCGGCGTGTGCCTGAGCCAGGTCTACGGCTCGGCGAGCCACGGCGAGTGCTCCGGCTCGGCCACGTACTGGACCGTGCAGAGCACTTCCGGCGGCTTCCGGCTGGTCAACCAGCAGTCCGGCGGCTGCCTGTACGCCAACATGCTGGGCCAGGCCGTCTTCGTCGGCACCTGCGACGGCTCGTCCTCGCAGGTCTGGCGCAGCGGCTCCGGCGGCAGCCTGGTCAGCGTCTCCAACGGGGGCTGTCTGGACCTGGGGATGGGGCAGACGGACGTGGTCACCTCGACCTGCCGGGGGGAGGCGTCGCAGAGCTGGTCGGCGCAGTGAGGCCCCGCGTCAGGCGGGGTTCACCCGCAGCAGGAGCTTGCCGGTGCTGGTGCGGGCGCCCATGAGGCGGTGGGCCTCGGCGGCGTCGGTGAGGTCGAACTCGGCGGTGACGGGGATCGAGACCGTCCCGTCCGCCGCCGTGGCGAAGGCCTGCTCGGCGAGGGCGCGCAGGCGTGACGGGGCGGTGGCGGCGAGGGTGAGGATGGAGAAGCCGGCGACCGTGGCGCCCAGGGGGTTGAGGTCGGCGCGGGTGACGCTCCAGGGCGCTCCGCCGCCGGCGTTGCCGAAGTTGATCAGGCGGCCGAAGGGGGCCAGGGAGGCGAGAGAGGCGCGGAAGGTCTCGCCGCCCACCGCGTCCAGGACCAGGTCGGCTCCTCGGTCGTCGGTCGCGGCGCGGACCGCCTTCTCCAGGCCGCCGTCCCGCTCGAAGTCACCAACCAGGACGTCGTCGTAGCCGTGGGCCAGGGCGTGGGCGGCCTTCGCCTCCGACGACACCGTGCCCAGCACGCGCCCCGCACCCGCCGCCTTCGCCAGCTGGCCCGCGACCGTGCCGACCCCGCCCGCCGCGCTGTGCACCAGGACCGTCTCGCCCGGCTGGAGCCGGCCCACCTGGTGGATCAGGGCGTACGCCGTCGGCAGGACGGTCGGCAGCGCCGCCGCCGTGCGCAGGTCGAGGCCCTCGGGCACCGGGAAGACGGTCGCCGCCTGCACGACGGCCACCTCGGCGTAGGCGCCGCCCTCGGTCAGGGCCGTCACCTCCTGGCCGACGGCCAGGCCCGTCACGCCCTCGCCGAGGGCGCGGACCCGTCCCGAGACCTCCAGGCCGGGGACGTACGGCAGGTTCTCGACGCGGTAGCCCTCGGCGCGGGCCAGCACGTCGGCGAAGTTCACCCCGGCGTAGGCGACGTCGACGGCGACCTCGCCGGGGCCGGGCTCGGGGATCTCCCGCTCGGCCGTGACGAGGACCTCGGGACCGCCGGTCTCGTGGAACTCCACCGTACGCATGACAGACCACACCCCTTCGAGGTGTTCAACGAAAAGCGAACACTCGAGACTGTATGGTTTTCATCGAACACTCCGCAAGACGACCGCCGCGCACGATGCCAGAAGGGCAGGGCAGGGCATGGCACAGCAGAGTCACCGGGCCGCACCGGAACACACCCATCCCGACGACGTCCCCGTCCTCACCGCGCTCGCGGCCCTGGCCGACCCGGTACGGCTCACCCTCGTACGGGAACTCGCCTCCTCGGCCGAGTGGTCCCGCGCCTGCGGCAGCTTCGACGTCCCCGTCGGCAAGGCGGCCCTGAGCCACCACTTCACGGTCCTGCGCGGCGCGGGCCTGGTCGAGCAGCGCGACGAGGGGCCCCGCCGGGTCAACCGCCTCCGCCGCACGGAGTTCAACGCCCGCTTCCCCGGGCTCCTGGACCTAGTCCTGCGCGAGGACTAGCCCTCCGGTGAACGCACCCCAGGCGGAGTGGCCGATCAGAAGGACCGGCCCGTCGGGGCCACTCTTGCTGTCACGCACGGGGACGACGGACCCGAACCCGGGGGCGACCTCCACGCAGTCGCCGCCGTTGGCCCCGCTGTAGCTGCTCTTGATCCAGGTCGCCACACTCAACAGGCCCTTGTCCATGGTGGCCGTACCCTTCCATCAAGTCGCTGATAAGAGCGGCGGATTGGGGGGCTGAGAGGACATCCGCCCTGAGCACATCATAGGTCCGCTCGTGGCGCGCGTAGACGGCTGGATCGTTGATGAGGTGCCCCCTCTCCAGCGACTCCGAGTACACCCACTGCTCCCCTTTGGGCATCGTGATCAGCGACAGCGAGGTGTCGGGACGGTCGACGTCCGAGCAGTACGAAGGGAACACCTGGACACGGATGTTGGGCAGACGTCCGACCTCCAGCAGGTGGGCGCACTGACCGCGCATGACCTCCGGGCCGCCCACCACGTGACGCAGGCAGCTCTCGTCCAGCACCGCCAGGTAGAGCGGTCCGTCCTCCGCGAGGAAGCGCTGCTGTCGACTCAGACGCGCCCGCACGCGATCCTCCACCTCATCGACGTCCGTGAGGCGCCGGGAGAACAGCGCCCGCGCATAGTCGGCCGTCTGTAACAAGCCAGGAATCACCTGCGTCTGGTACGCCCGCACGGCGGTGGCTTCCGCGTCCATCTGCGCCCTGCGCTCGAACCAATCCGGATGCTCCACCTGCGGATACCAGTCGACCCTCCCCCACAGCCTCCCCAACGCCCCACCGCTGCCCAGGACTTCGTCACACTTCTTTGCAAACGCATGTTGCGGAACCCGCGCCCCCGCTTCGACACGGGCCACGTACGACCGGTCGCAAGGGATCTCGCGGGCCAGCGCCTCCTGAGTGAGGAGCGCGGACTCGCGGAAGTGGCGCAGGAGTTCTCCGAACAGCACGGCGTTACTGGTCACAGGCCGACCCCTCCGTGACAGCGACCCGGTGGCACGCGTGGAGCGTTGATGCAGACCGTACCCGTGGGCGACGCTCGGTATACCCAGAGTCACGGAAGATGCTCGGAGTCGGACATGCAAGAGCACTTGGAGTCGGGGGCACTCGTCTACGACCCCCGGACGCGCAAGGTCGGCACACTTCAGGCCAAGGTCGGCCCCTACGTGCTGCTGCGGCCCGTCGGCGGAGGCCGCGAGTGGGAGGCCGATCCCGTGCGGATCCGGGCCGCCACAACGGAGGAGCGGCTAGCCGCCGGCCTCCGGGCGGCGAACGAGAGGTCCACCGGCACCGGTCGCCGCGTCTTCCGGTACGTGCCGTACTCGATCGTCCAGGACGCCTCCGCGCAGCCGGAGTACGAGGCCCGGTGCGTGTCGGGCGACGAGGCGGACTGCGGGGCCACGTCGGGGTTGTGTGCACACCCGGCGGATGTGGAGGAATGGCAGAGACGCCACACGCAGGAGACCCGGCACACCCGGTACCGCCGCGGCTTCATGGACTACGCCGTGCTGGAGCGCCAGGGCTGAGCACGCCCTGACAAAACACCAATTACCGGCCCGCGCCACCCACTTTGCCGAATCTTGACCTCACAATGCGGCAACTTGGAATTGACTTGGCGATCACTCACGTCGTTACGTACTCGTCGCAAGTGTGAATACGTCGTGAGTGAGCTATGACAGGTATATCGGCCCGATTGCGCGGCCGCAGCAGAGCAGTTGGCACGCTGCTCGGAGTGACACTGGCCGTCGGCCTGGTCCCCGGGACCGGCGTCGCCATGGCCCAGACAGCAGCCCCTGCCACCGACACGGTGAAGGCCGCTGACGGAACCCCCGCGGCCACCGAGGCGCAGGCGCTGGCGAAGGCCAGGAAGACCGGCGACAAGGTGGAGGTGCTCGCCCTGCGGGGTGAGACCACCGAGGTGTTCGCCACCCCCGACGGCGACTTGGAGGCCAGGGAGTACCTGCGGCCGACCTGGACGCGGGACGGCGGCGCGTGGAAGCGGGTCGACACCGAACTCGCCCCCGCCACGGGCGGAATGGTCGCGCCCCGGGCCACCACGGTCGATCTGGCGTTCTCCGGTGGCGGGTCGGCCGACCCGCTGGTGCGCATGGAGCGTGCCGGGAAGACGATGAGCCTGTCGTGGCCCACCGCGCTGCCCGAGCCGGAGCTGTCGGGCGCGACGGCCACCTACCCGGAGGTCCTGCCGGGTGTCGACCTGCGCCTGACCGCGCAGGAGGACGGCTTCACCCAGCTGCTCGTGGTCAAGTCGGCCGAGGCCGCGAAGAACCCGAAGCTGGCGGAGCTGCGCCTGAAGCTGAAGGCGGACGGCCTGGCGGTGAAGGAGAACGCCAAGGGCGGGCTCCGGGCCGTCGCCGACGGCACCGACGGCACCGTCTTCGAGGCGCCCAAGCCGGTCATGTGGGACTCCAGCCCCGGCAGGTCCGGCTCGGCCCCCAAGGCTGCCCTGAGCGCCAAGGCCCGCGGCCTCGCCGGTCCCCCGGCCGACGAGCCCGGCGCCGCCGACTCCGGCCGGGTCGCCCCGGTCGGCGTGGACCTGCCCGCCGGTGACAAGGAACTGGTCCTCACCCCGGACCCGGCCGTCCTGAAGGGCGCCGACACGCGGTACCCGGTGTTCATCGACCCGCAGTGGTACTCGCCGCGCGCCTCCGCGTGGACCATGGCCTCCAAGTACTGGGCCGGTTCCCCGCAGTGGAAGTTCAACGGCGACTCGGACGCGGGCCTGGGCTACTGCGGCTGGTCGTACTGCCAGCCGTACGACACCAAGCGCCTCTTCTACCGCATCCCGACCTCGGCCTTCGCGGGCAAGACGATCCTGTCCGCCGAGTTCGTGGTCCGCAACACCTGGTCGGCCTCCTGCTCGGACCGCACGGTCGAGCTGTGGGACACCGATCCCATCACGGACCAGACGACCTGGAACTCGCAGAGCGCGTCCGGGTTCTGGAACAAGCAGCTCGCCTCCGACTCGTTCGCGTACGGCTACTCGGGCTGCTCCGCGGCCGACGCCGAGTTCAACGTGAAGTCCGCGGTGCAGGCGGCCGCCACCGCCAAGGACCCGTCGATGACGTTCGGTCTGCGGGCGGCCAGCGAGACGGACGCGTACGCCTGGAAGCGGTTCTCCGACAAGGCGTTCCTGCGGGTGAAGTACAACCGCCCGCCGCCGCAGGTGAAGATGTCGCAGCTCACCATGGAGTACGGCGGCACCTGCAAGAAGTACACGAGCCCGGCGCGGGTGCGCACGCTCGGCAAGGTGACCGCCAAGAACATCACCGACCCCGACGGCGACGACGTGGCCGTGCAGTTCCAGGCCAAGTGGGACTCGGGCGACGGCAAGGGCCTCATCGCCCGCTGGACGCCGGGGCTGACCAAGTACAAGGACTCCGGCTCCAGCTTCACCGTCAGCCTGCCGACCTCGATCACGCCGAACAAGCAGGTCCACTGGTACGTGCGGGTGCGCGACACCGACAGCCAGGGCGATGGCAACTACTCGCCGTGGTCGTACGCCGGTGACGCGACGGGCTGCTACTTCGTCTACGACACCAACGTGCCGAAGGCCCCCTCGGTGACCTCGGGCGAGTACCCCGAGTCCAACACGGAGGACCCCGCGGACCCGTGGTACGACGGCGTCGGCAAGTACGGCTCGTTCACGATCGACTCCGTCGAGACCGACGTGGTCAAGTACTACTACGGCGTCAACGCCGACCCCAGCTCCAAGAACACGCTGGTGACCAGCGGCGGTGCGGCGCAGATCGCCAAGGTGCTGCCGGACGAGCCCGGTCTGAAGTTCGTGACCGCGCAGGCCTTCGACGCGGCCGGCAACGGCAGCGAGATCCGCACCTACCAGTTCCGGGTGAAGTCCGGTCAGCCCGAGCGCGGCCAATGGGACCTCGACGAGGAGGCGGGCGCGACCAAGGCGACCGCCACCGCCAAGGACCGCCCGGCCACGCTGTACGGCGGGCCGACGCCCGGCGCGGCGGGTGCCAAGGGCACGGCCGTGCATTTCGACGGCGTGGACGACTACGCCCGTACGGACATCCCCACGATCGCCACGGACGGCTCGTTCTCGGTGTCGGCGTGGGCGAAGCTGACCCAGGCGCCGAGCACTGCGGCGATCATCGCGGCCCAGCCCGGCAACCACTCCCCCGGCTTCGAGCTGTACTACTCCAAGGTCTACGACCGGTGGGCGTTCAACCAGTACACCTCCGACTCCGCCTCCGCGACCCCGGTGCGGGTGATGCCCGCCTCCGCGGGCGGCGCCACCGTCGGCAAGTGGACGCACCTGGTGGGCACGTACAGCTCGGGCAGCGACGAGCTGAAGCTGTACGTCGACGGCACGCTGGTCGGCACGACCACCTACGCCACCCCCTGGGACGCACGGCGCGGTCTGCAGATCGGCGCGGGCTCCTACAGCGGTCAGCCCGGCTCGTTCTTCCCGGGTGACATCGACGAGGTGCAGATCTTCGACAAGCCGCTGTCGCAGACCGAGGTGACGCAGCTGGGCACCAAGGCCTCGCTGGTCGTCGGGCGTCCGGCCCGGATGGTCTTCGCGATGGACGAGCAGCCGGGCGCGACCGAGCTGACCGGCAGGCCCGAGGTGCTCGACGCCTCGTACGTGGGCGGCGCGACCGCGGGCGCCGAGGGCGTGGCCGGCAAGGCGCTGTCCCTGGACGGCACGAACGACTACGCCACCACCAACCGGCCGCTGCTGAACAACCAGCGCAGCTTCGCGGTGTCGGCGTGGGCCAAGCTGCCCTCGACCAAGCCCAGCCACGCCGGTGTCATCGCCACGCAGGTCGGCACGCACCGGCCGGGCTTCGAGCTGTACTACTCCAGCGGCTACGACCGCTGGGTGTTCAACCAGTACTCGGAGGACTCCACGGCCGGCACCCCGATCCGCGCCATGCAGGCCGAGGGCAAGACCGCCGCGGCCGGTGAGTGGGCGCATCTGGTCGGCGTACAGGACACGGTGGCCGACAAGCTGCTGCTGTACGTCAACGGCTCGCTGGCGGGCTCCACGGAGATGACCGCCAACTGGTACGCGGGCGGAGCGGTGCAGATCGGCGCGAGCCAGTTCGACGGCGCCGCGGCCTCGTTCTTCACCGGGCAGATCGACGACGTGCGGTTCTTCGACCGCGCGGTGTCGGGCGACGAGGTGTACCAGCTGTTCAAGCAGCGTCCGCTGGTCAAGAGCCGCTGGCAGTTCGAGTCGACCGCCGGGACCGCTCCGGTCACCACCCCGGACGCGGTGAGCACCACCAACCCGCTCACCCTGAACGGCGGCGCGGTGAAGTCGGACTTCGGGTTCATCGACTTCGGCGCGATGGAGCTGAACGGCACCACCGCCTACGCGTCCGCCGCGAAGCTGCCGGTGGACACCTCGGGCAGCTTCACGCTGACCGCGTGGGCGCAGGCATCGACGATGCCGTCCGGGGCGGTGACCCTGGCGAGCGCCGAAGGGGCGACCCGCTCCGCGTTCACCGTGAAGTTCGTGCCCGACGCCACCAACCCGGAGGGCAGCCCCGGCCGCTGGCAGCTGGCGGTCGCCGACTCGGACACCACCGACGCCACGGTGGTGCAGGCCGACAACGGCGAGTTCTACGACGCGCGTCAGTGGAACCATCTCGCCCTGGTCTACGACGGCTTCGCCAAGCAGGCCCGGCTGTATGTGAACGGCGGGCTCGCCGAGATCGCGTGCGCCGACGCCGACGGTGACGGCGAGGCCGACGTGGCCGGCTGCGAGGACGTGGTGCCGTGGGCGGAGAACACGCTCGCGTTCAAGGCCACCTCCCTGCAGATCGGCCGGTCCGGCACCGGCACGAAGGCCGGCTCGTACTTCCCGGGCCTGGTCGACGACGTGTGGACCTTCCAGGGCGCGCTCACGGACGCGCAGATCGAGAAGCTGTCGGTCAGCTGGTTCGACGTACCCACTCGGGTTCCCGGCGACTGACGTGTGCAACAGGGGCGCTCGGGGCCGGACAGGCCCCGGGCGCCCCCTTGATGAGGAAACGAGCAATCACATGTATGGCAGAGCGCGCTCCTGGCGCGTAGCCGCCCTGGGGCGCAGAGTCGCCCTGGGGACATCGGCGGTCATGGTCGCCACGCTGCTCCAGGCGACGGCGTTCGCGCCGGCCGCCGAGGCGCAGGACACCGGCAAGGGACGGCCGGGGGTGTCCGAACCGGACAAGCCGGTCACGGGCACGTCCGTCACGAAGCTGAAGCCGCGCAAGGTCCAGAAGGGCCCGCGCACCCCCAAGGACAAGCCGAAGGCCGACTGGCCCGAGGCGGGTTCGGCTCTCGTCACGCTGAAGGAGCCGGCCGCCAGGGCCGGTGCCCCGGTCGCGGCCAAGGGTCTCCCTGTCGAGCTGAACACCCTCGCCAAGAAGGTGCGGTCGGCGACCGGCGGCACCATCGAGACGAAGGTCGTCGGCCACGCGGCCGCCGCGAAGGCCGGCCTCGACGGGGTGCTGTTCACCCTGCGGGCCAGGGACAAGGCGTCCTCCGGCACGGTCGGCGCCACCCTGGACTACGCCGACTTCGCCGAGGCGTACGGCGGCGCCTACGCCTCCCGGCTCACCCTGGTCGAGCTGCCCGCCTGTGCGCTGACCACGCCGAAGAAGAAGGCGTGCCGCACCACCACGCCGGTGGTCACCGACAACGACACCGAGGCGCAGACCCTCACCGCCCGCTCGGTCATGGTGAGCAGCGGCTCGCCGACCATGCTGGCCGCGGTCGCCTCGGACTCCGGCAAGACCGGCGACTACAAGGCGACCCCGCTGTCGCCGTCCTCCACCTGGAGCACCGACCTCAACACCGGTGACTTCAACTGGTCCTACGACATCCCGGTGCCCGAGGTGCCCGGCGACTTCGCCCCGCACGTGGGCCTGTCGTACTCCTCGGGGCAGATCGACGGACGGACCGGCAACACCAACAACCAGTCCTCCTGGGTCGGTGACGGCTTCGAGCTGTCGCCCGGCTTCATCGAGCGCCGCTACAAGCCGTGCGCCGACGACGGGCAGACGGCCGCCGACGGGGTGAACAAGCCCGGCGATCTGTGCTGGGGCTACGACAACGCCTACATCACCTTCAACGGCAAGGGCGGCGAGCTGGTTCCCACCGCCACCGCCGACGAGTTCCGCTTCCAGAAGGACGACGGCTCCCGCGTCACCCGCCTCAGGTCCACGGGCCGCGGCAACGGCGACAACGACGGCGAGTACTGGCGGGTGACCGACCCGCAGGGCAACCGCTTCTACTTCGGCTACAACCGGCTGCCCGGCTGGGTCGACGGCAAGGAGACCACCGACTCGACGTGGAACGTCCCCGTCTTCGGCGACGACTCCGGCGAGCCCTGCAACGCCTCCGCGTTCGCCGACTCCTGGTGCCAGCAGGCCTGGCGCTGGAACCTCGACTACGCCGTCGACACCCATGGCAACGCCATGGCGTACTACTACACCAAGGAGGACAATTCCTACGGCCGCAACCTCAAGGCCACGGACGACACCCCCTACACGCGCGGCGGCTACCTGGACCGCATCGAGTACGGCCTGAAGTCGTCCTCGATGTACGGCACTCCGGCACTGGCGAAGGTCGACTTCACCAGCTCCGAGCGGTGCATCCCCGACGCGAACACCACCTGCTCGTCGATCTCCACGGACTCGTTCTACTGGTACGACACCCCGTGGGACATGAACTGCACGGCGGGCACCGACTGCGACCAGGGCCGGCTCGCGCCGACCTTCTGGACCCGCAAGCGGCTGACCGGCATCACCGCGCAGGTCTACAACGCGGGCGCCTACAGCAAGGTCGACTCCTGGGCGCTGGCCCACCGCTGGGGCCAGGCCGACGTCGACTACCAGCTGCTGCTCGACTCGATCCAGCGCACCGGCCACACCGGCGCCACCGCGATCACCCTGCCGAAGACCACGCTGGCGTACACCCAGCTGGAGAACCGGCTCGACAAGGCCGGCGACGGCTACGCCCCGTTCGTCAAGGCGCGCCTGTCCACGGTCGCCGACGAGCACGGCGGCCAGATCGACGTCAACTACTCGACGTCGGCCTGCGACGCGGCCGCGCTGCCGACGCCGGAGACCAACACCACCCGCTGTTTCCCGCAGTTGCTGGGCGGCTCGGACACCGAGGCCCCGGAGCAGCACTGGTTCACCAAGTACGTCGTCACCTCGGTGACCGCCACCGACCGCACCGGCGGCGCGCCGGACAACGTCACCGCGTACGAGTACCTGGACGGCGCGGCCTGGCACTACGACGACGATGACGGTCTGACCAAGGAGAAGAACAAGACCTGGTCGCAGTGGCGCGGTTACGGCCACGTCCGGGTGAAGACGGGCGGCCAGGGCGGCGACGCGTATCTGAAGACGCAGGCGGACAGCTGGTTCCTGCGCGGCATGAACGGCGACCGGCTGAACAAGGACGGCGGCACCAAGTCCGTCAGCGTCGCCCTGGACACCGGTGAGGGCGCCGCGATCACCGACCACGAGTCGGCGGCCGGCTTCACCTACAAGACCGCCCAGTACTCCGGTCCGGGCGGCAAGGTCCTGCAGAAGACCGTCGAGCGGCCCTGGTACCACCAGACCGCCAAGAAGACGCGGTCCTGGGGCACGGTGACCGCCAACTACACCGGCACGGACGAGTCGCGGACGTGGACGTCGCTGGACGACGGTACGGGCGCCCAGTGGCGCACCACCCTGGTCGACACCACGTACGACACGGTCGCGGGCCGGGTCACCCAGGTCGACGACCAGGGCGACACCTCCGTCACCACCGACGACGTCTGCACCCGCACGACGTACGCCACGAACACCACCGACAACATCCTCACCCTGCCCTCGCGGGTGGAGACCGTCGCGGTGAAGTGCGCGACCACGCCGGACCGCAAGGCCCAGGTCGTCTCCGACGTGCGCAGCGCCTACGACGGGCTGGCCTACGGCACGGCGCCCACCAAGGGCGACGAGACCGCCACGGCGACGCTGACCAAGCACGACGGCACGACCGGCACCTACACGGAGACCGGCACCACCTTCGACGGCTACGGCCGCTCGACGGCCGTCACCGACCTGACGGCGAACGTCACCGCCACCGAGTCGACCGCCCCGGTGCGCACCGCGCGCACCGACGGCCTGACCAACACCACCGCGTACACGCCGGCCACCGGCTTCCCGACGACGGTCGTCACCACCACTCCGCCCGCCAAGGCCGGGGACTCGACCACCGTCCAGACGACCACCACCACCCTGGACCCGCTGCGCGGCCTGCCCACGCAGCAGAAGGACACCAACGGCAAGCTCAAGAACTTCACGTACGACGCGCTCGGCCGTGCCGACAAGGTGTGGCTGGCCGACCGGCAGACCACCCAGCTCCCGTCGTACGACTTCGACTACTTCATCGACGAGGGCAAGCCGATCGCGGTCCGCACCCTCACGCTGAACAACAGCGGCGGCCAGGTCGCCGCGTACACGCTGTACGACGGTTTGCTGCGCGCCCGCCAGACGCAGGACGTCGGCCCCGACGGCGGCCGGCTGCTGTCCGACACGTTCTACGACGAACGCGGCCTGGTCGCACGGGAGTGGGCCTCCTACTACACGACCGGCGCGCCGAACCGGGAGCTGTTCAAGCCCGCCGACGCCTTGAGCGTGGAGACGCAGATCTGGCACACGTACGACGGCCTGAACCGGGAGATCACGCAGAAGAAGGTCGCCGGCAACGGTGACGGCGGCGCCGACCTCGGCACCACCACGACCTCGTACAACGGCGACCGCACCACGGTGATCCCGCCGGTGGGCGGCACCGCGACGACGTCGCTGACCGACGCCCGCGGCCGGATCGTCGAGCTGCGCCAGCACACCTCGCGCAGCGCGACCGCCCCCTACGACGCGACCAGGTACCAGTACACGCCGTCGGGCAAGCTGTCGCAGGTCACGGACCCGGCGGGCAACAACTGGTTCTACGAGTACGACCTGCTCGGCAACCAGACCAGGTCCACCGACCCCGACCGCGGCCTCACGATCAGCACCTACGACGACCGCGGCCAGCTGCTCACCACCGAGGACGCCGAGCACCGGGTCCTCTACCACGTGTACGACCAGCTCGGCCGGGCGACCGAGCTGCGCGACACCAGCGCCACGGGCACCCTGCGCGCGTCCTGGACGTACGACACGCTCGCCGGGGCGAAGGGCTATCTGGCCTCCTCGACCCGGTATGTGAACGGCGCCCAGTACGTCAGCCGGATCACCATGTACGACCAGCAGTACCGGCCGCTGCGCACCTCGGTGACGATCCCGGCCACCGAGGGTGCCCTCGCCGGCACCTACCAGGCGGGCACCAGCTACCAGCCGTCCGGCCTGGTCGCGGGTGTGTCGTACTCGGCGGCGGGCGCGCTGCCGGGCGGCTCGTACAGCTACACGTACGACTCCGCCCTGCGGCCGGTGTCGATCCTGGGCGACGGCTTCCAGGCCGACACGACGTACTCCAACACGGGCAAGCCGCTGCAGTACGCCTTCGCCTCCACGGCGACGGGTGCGAAGAAGACCTGGGTCACCAACACCTACGAGTGGGGCACCCAGCGCCTGGCCACCTCCCGGGTGGACCGCCAGGACGTCGCCGGCGTCGACCGGGCCGACACCTTCGGCTACGACCAGGCGGGCAACGTCCTGTCGATGTCCGACGTCTCGCGCGCCGGCACCGACAACCAGTGCTTCGCCTACGACTACCTGCGCCGTCTGACCGAGGCGTGGACCGAGGGCGACACCAGCTGCTCGGCCGCCCCCGCCCAGTCGGTGGTCGGCGGTGTGGCGCCGTACTGGAACTCGTACAGCTACGACAAGACCGGCAACCGCAAGACGGAGACGCTGCACGCGTCCGGTGGGGACACCACCCGGTCGTACGTCTACCCGCCGGCCGGCGGCCCGCAGCCGCACACCCTCACGGAGGTCAACGAGACGAAGCCGTCCGGGACGTCGAAGACCAGCTACCTCTACGACGCCACCGGCAACACCACCGACCGCGTGATCAGCGGCACCACCCAGAAGCTGGTGTGGGACGCCGAGGGCCACGTCGTCAAGGTCACCCAGCCCGTCACGGGCAAGCCGGACGAGGTCACCGACTACGTCTACGACACCGAGGGCAACCGGCTCATCGCCCGCGGCCCGGCCGAGACCACGCTGTACGTCGGCAACACCGAGGTCGTCCTGCCCAAGGGCGCGACGACGGCCAAGGCCACCCGGTACATCGACCTCGGCAGCGGCAACCAGGCCGTGCAGTCCAACGACGGCTCGATCACCGTCACGGTCGCCGACCACGTCGGCACCGGCCAGCTCTCGGTGAAGACCGCCGATCTGTCGCTGTCGCAGCGCCGCACGCTGCCCTTCGGCGGCACCCGTGGCACCTCGACCGGCACCTGGACCGGCACCAAGGGCTTCGTCGGCGGCACCGACGACACGAAGACGACCGGTCTGACCCACCTCGGGGCGCGTGAGTACGACGCCTCGACGGGCCGGTTCATCTCGGTCGACCCGGTGATGGACGCCTACGACCCGCAGCAGATCAACGGGTACGCCTACAGCAACAACAGCCCTGTCACCTTCTCCGACCCCGACGGGCTGAAGTACTACCCCGTCTCCGGTCCGTGTGTCCCCGTGCCGACCTCGGGCTGCAAGTGGAAGGACGACGGCCCCGGCATCGCCACGAGCAGCAAGGGCTACTACGACAACGACGACAAGGGCAACACCACCGGGAACAACGGCAACGACGGCAAGGTCCAGGTCAAGGTCACCGTCGAGAACCAGCTCCCGGCGGCCTGCACCGGCCGGGACAACTTCCTCAACGCCATCCGGTGCACCACCGACGCGCCCTGGTACGACGCGCAGGAGGGCCGCGAGGTCATCAAGGTCCTGCTGCTGCCGGACACCCAGGCATGGAAGGAGTGCCTGACCGAGGGCAAGTGGAAGAGCTGCGCCTGGGCGTCGACCGACCTGCCCTGGCTCAAGGCCGCCAAGATCCTCAAGATCAACAAGCTGAAGAAGATCAAGGATCTCAAGGACGCCAAGAAGCTCCCGGGCTGCAACTGCTTCCTGGCCGGCACCGACGTCCTCATGGCCGACGGCGGCACCAAGGACATCGAGGACATCGTCCTCGGCGACAAGGTGCTCGCCACCGACCCGGAGACCGGCAGGACCAGCGCCCGTGAGGTCACCGCGACGATCGTCACCGACTCGGACAAGCACTTCACCGAGCTGACGATCGCCACGGGCCACGGCGAGGAACACCTCACCGCGACCTACGAGCACCCGTTCTGGTCCGTCTCGGAGCACGGCTGGATCGCGGCCGGCGACCTGAAGCCGGGCATGACCCTGCGCACCGACGACGGCCGCACGGTCGAGGTCACCGGCGCCCGCCAGTACACGGACCACGTGCGCACGTACAACCTCACCGTCGAGGGCGTGCACACGTACTACGCGCTGGCCGGCAGCACACCGATCCTGGTGCACAACTCGGACGGCGTGTGCGGAGTGTGGCGCGGCGAGTTCGACAAGCTGCCCAAGGGCAAGCAGGGCCACGTCCGTCTGATGCAGACGACCAAGGAACTGCGGACCGCCTTCGAGAAGTGGACGAACGGCGCCGAGAAGCTCCCGGCGCGCGGACCGAAGATCCCCGAGGTCTACAAGCTGGAGGACGGCACCGTGATCCAGTGGCGGCTCTCCTCCAAGTCCGGCGGAGAGACAATCGACATCACTCCGCCCAAGGGCAAGCCGATGAAGGTGCACCTCCCGGAGGAATGAGATCCGAGGAATGACGAGCTGATGAAGGAAGAAGAGATCTACCGCGAGCTCCTCGAAGAGGGGCTGGACGACTGGATCATGGTCGACCAGGTGCTGTACCTGGCGGGTGAGCTCGCCGAACAGTCCGGGGAGCCGCCCCGGGAGGTCACCGAGCGGGTCCTGACGCACCTGGTGCGCGGCGGCCTGATGAACGTGGGCGACCTCGGGGAGACCGGGTTCGAGGCCTGGTCCGGCGACGCGGACAGCGTGGTCCGCCGGGTCCTGGAGTCCCTCGACGCGGTGGACTGGCACCCCGCCGGCGGCGGCTGCTGGCTCGCCAACACCCCGGCCGGCGACCGTGAGGCCTCCGGCGGCACGCGGTAGCTCCGGCTGACACAGGGGCCCCTGCCAGGATTTCCTGGTGGGGGCCCTTGCCGTTTCCTGTCCGCTCGTCGTGGAGGAGAGCTGCCTGATGAACACCCTGGACCGGGCGACGGCCCGCGTATGGCTCGGCACCGCGCTGGAGGAGGCCCGCGCCGGACTGGCCGAGGGCGGCATCCCGATCGGGGCCGCGCTCTACGGCCCCGACGGCACCCTGCTGGGGCGCGGCCACAACCGCCGGGTCCAGGACGACGACCCGTCCCTGCACGCGGAGACCGCGGCCTTCCGGGCGGCCGGCCGGCAGCGGTCGTATCGCGGGACGACGATGGTGACGACCCTCTCCCCCTGCTGGTACTGCTCGGGGCTGGTGCGCCAGTTCGGCATCTCCCGCGTGGTGGTCGGCGAGGCGGAGACCTTCCGGGGCGGGCACGACTGGCTGGCCTCGCACGGCGTGGAGATCGTGCTGCTGGACGACACCGAGTGCGCCGGGCTCATGCGTGACTTCGTCGCCCGGCATCCCGCGCTGTGGAACGAGGACATCGGGGAGGACATCGGGGAGAGCTAGTCCCCGAACGACTCGATCAGGCGTTCGAAGCGGTCCCGCCAGCCCCGCTCCGTCTCGCCCTCGCCCTGGAACTCGTGGGTGAAGCGCAGCGCGCTTCCCGACTCGCCGTCGCGCTCCAGATGGAAGCGGATACGGCCGCCGGCCTCCACGGTGTACTCGGCGACCCGGTCCACGTCCCACGCGGTGACCCGCCCCGAGCCCAGCCCGCGCAGCCCGACCGCGCCGCCGAGCCGGGGTTCGAGGGTGTCCACCGGGGCCAGCCAGCCCGCGAGGCCCTCCGGGGTGGACAGCGCGGGCCAGACCGACTCCATGGGCCGGGGAAGCCGCACCAGGAAATGCAGGATGTGCGTGTTCCCGTGGGTCTGGCTGGTGCCCTGCTCGATGGCTCCGGTCTTTCCGGTCATGCCTCCAGCGTGACTCAGAAGCCCACGGAGTGCAGCGCGCCCAGGCCGACGTCGGCGTAGGAGTGCTTGCCGGAGAAGAGGATGTTCACGCCGTAGTAGTTGAACAGCCACGTGGCGAAGGCGAACAGGGCGAGCCAGGCGGCCTTGCGGCCCTTCCAGCCGGCCGTGGCGCGGGCGTGGAGGTAGCCGGCGTAGGCGACCCAGGTGATGAAGGACCAGGTCTCCTTGGGGTCCCAGCCCCAGTAGCGGCCCCAGGCGTCACCGGCCCAGATGGCGCCCGCGATGATCGTGAAGGTCCACAGCGGGAAGACCGCCGCGTTGACGCGGTAGGAGAACTTGTCCAGGGAAGCCGCGGAGGGCAGCCGGTCCAGGACGGAGTGGGCGAAGCTGCCGGGCTTGCCGCCGCCGGCCAGCTTGTTCTCGTACGAGTCCTTGAACAGGTACAGGATCGTCGTGACCGCGCCGATGTAGAACACCGCGCCGCAGAAGATCGCCGTCGAGACGTGGATGTACAGCCAGTACGAGTCGAGGGCGGGAACCAGCTGGTCGCTGGCGGTGTACAGGACCTTGACGGCGATGCCGAGGTCGAGGAGGACCGAGGTGATCAGGAACAGGCCGATCCAGCGGACGTTCTTCTTCAGCGCCAGCAGCCCGAGGTACACCCCGACGGCCACCGTGGAGAAGGTGATGTTGAACTCGTACATGTTGCCCCACGGCGCCCGCTGCACCGACCAGGCGCGGGCGAGCACCCCGCCGAACGCCAGCAGGAAGCCGAGCACCGTGAGGGAGATGGCGATACGGCCGTAGAGGTCGCCCTGCTCGTCACCGCCGTGCGCCCCCGGGCCGTCGGGCACGTCACGGGTGCCGGACGCAGCCCGCACGGTCACCTTGGGCCGCTCCAGGACCGCGGTGCCGCCCGCCTTGTTCACCGTCACCGCCGGGGCGGACTGCTGCTGCGCGGTGAGCGCGGCGGCCGTGCGGCCGACCTTGCTGCGGCTGCCGAAGGTCCATTCGGCGATGTAGGCGAGGAAGGCCAGGGTGTAGACGGCCATCGCGGAGTAGATCAGCGTGTTGCTGAGGTTCGCGAGGTTCTCGTTGGTCGCGGCGGCCAGATCGCTCGCGGCGGCGAAGTTCACGGCTTGTCAGCCCCTTCGGCAGGTGCGGCTTCGTTCTCGGGTTCGGGGGCGCCGGGCGCCTTCCGGTACAGGGCGTCGGCGAGCTCGCCCAGCTCCTCGGGCAGCTTCGCGGACTCGCTGCGGCCGAGGCCGGCCATCTCGACGACCGTCACTCCGTCGTCGCCGGTGGTGGCCCGCACCCAGACGCGGCGGCGCTGGATGAAGAGGGAGCCCGCGAGGCCCGCGATCGCGGCGAGGGCGCCGACCAGCGCCCAGCCGCCGCCCGGCTGCTGCACGATCTGGAAGCCGGCCCATTCCCGGGTCTCCTTCTCGTACGTGATGGAGCCGTAGCCGCCGGGGAGCGTCAGGGTGTCACCGGGGCGCAGCTGCTTCTTCAGCAGGCCGCCCTTGGCGTCCTTGAACTCCTTCATGTGCGTCTTGTCCAGCTGGTACACGTTCTTCGGGATGCCGGAGTTCACGCCGAGGTCGCCGTGGTAGGCGTTGACGGCCATCATCGGGCTGATCAGCGCGGGGAACGCGGAGACCATCTGGCCCTGGCTGTACGTCGGCAGGAACCAGATCTGGAAGCCGAGCTGGTCGCTCCTGCCCTCGGGGTCCTTGTAGCCGTCCATGACCCGGACGACGCCGGAGGAGGTGACGTTGGCGTCCTGCGGGAGCAGCGGGACCGCGTCCTGGAAGACGATGTTCCCCTTGCCGTCGCGGACCGTGATGACGGGCGCGTAGCCGTGGCTGACGAGGTAGGCCTTGGCGTCGCCGATGTGCAGCGGCTCGTTGACCTCGACGGTGGTCTTCTTCTCCTTGCCGTCGGCGCCCTCGCTGTAGGTGAGGTCGGCCTCGTAGGTGCGGGGGGTGCCGCGGTTGGGGCCGGTGAGCTCGTAGGTGCCGGTGAAGCGGTCCAGCTTGAAGCTGAAGGGTTCCAGATCGTCGTTCTGGAAGAGGCTGCCGGACTTGAAGTCGTCGTACTGCGAGAGCGTGTTGGAGAAGCCGTCGCCCTCGACGATCAGCTTGTTGCCCTCGGACTTGAACAGCTGGCCCCAGGCGAAGGCGACCAGCATCACGATCAGCGCGATGTGGAAGGCGAGGTTGCCGGCCTCGCGCAGATAGCCCTTCTCCGCGGCGACCGCGTCCCCGGCGATGTGCGCGCGGTAGCGGCGCCCCTTCAGCAGGCCGAGCGCGGCCTCGCGGACCTCGTCGGGCGTGGCCCCGGTGCGCCAGGTGGTGTGCGCGGGCAGCCGGGTCAGCCGCTTGGGCGCGGCCGGCGGGCGGCCGCGGAGCTGGCCGACGAACTGCCAGGTGCGCGGGACGATACAGCCGATGAGGGAGACGAACAGCAGGATGTAGATCGCGGAGAACCACACCGAGCTGTAGACGTGGAAGAGGCCGAGCTTGTCGTAGACCGGCGCGAGGGTGGTGTGCCGCTGCCGGAAGTCCTCGACCTGGGTGATGTCGACGCCGGTCTGCGGGATGACCGAGCCGGGGATCGCGGCGAGCGAGAGCAGCAGGAGCAGCAGCAGCGCGACCCGCATGGAGGTCAGCTGCCGCCAGAACCAGCGCAGCCAGCCGATCACCCCGAGGGCGGGCAGGCCGGTCGCGGCCTCCTCCTGGGGTGCGGTGGACAGCTGGGAGCCGGCGGCATCGAGGTCCTGGTCCTCACGGGTGCCGGGTGTCGTCTTGCTCATGGATCAGATCCCCACAGTGAAGCCGTCGGACCAGGTCTGCATCTCGCGCACCAGACTGTCCCACGCGCCGGTCAGCAGCAGCACACCGGTCAGGATCATCATCGTGCCGCCGATGCGCATGACCCACACATAGTGGCGCTTGATCCAGCCGAAGGCGCCGAGCGCCTTGCGGAAGGCGACCGCGGCGAGCACGAACGGGATGCCGAGGCCGAGGCAGTAGGCGACGGTCAGTATCGCGCCGCGCCCGGCGCTGGCCTGCTCCATGGCGAGAGTCTGCACGGAGGCGAGGGTCGGGCCGATGCAGGGCGTCCAGCCGATGCCGAACAGGGCGCCGAGCAGCGGCGCGCCGAGCAGGCCGGTCGTGGGCCGCTTGTGGAAGCGGAACTCGCGCTGGGTCAGCCAGGGCATCAGGCCCATGAAGAACACGCCCATGAGGATCATGAGCACGCCCAGCACCTTGGAGAGCACGGCCTGGTGCTCGCGCAGGGTGTAGCCGAAGAAGCCGAACAGCGCCCCGCCGGAGACGAACACGACGGTGAAGCCGAGCACGAACAGCGAGGCGCCCGCGACCATCCGCCCGCGCCGGGCCTCGGCCAGGTCGGTGCCGCTGACGCCGGTGACGTAGGAGAGGTAGCCGGGGACGAGCGGCAGGACGCAGGGGGAGAAGAAGGAGACGAGGCCGCCGAGGACCGCGAGCGGCAGCGCGAGCAGCAGCGCGCCGTGCATCACGGTGTCGTTCGGGTCGGTGGCCGCGGCCAGGGTGGACAGCGCGGTCACGTCACTTCTCCGCGAGGACCGGCTCGATCATGCCGCGCAGCTTGTCCTCGCTGAGCGGCTGCAGCGCACGCGCCGCGATCTTTCCCTCGCGGTCGATGACCAGCGTGGAGGGCACGAGCTGCGGGTTGAGCGTGCCCTTCTTGAAGCGGAGCATCAGCTTGCCGGTCGGGTCGTACAGGCTCGGGTAGGTGATGCCCCACTCCTTCTCGAAGGCGAGGGCGGGGACCGTGCTGGTGTCGCGGGTGTTGATGCCGACGAACTCGACGCCCTGGCCCTTGACGCCCCGGTAGACCTTCTCGAAGTTCTTCGCCTCGACGCGGCAGGGGCCGCACCAGGAGCCCCACACATTGACCACGAGGACCTTGCCCTTGTAGTCGGCGGTGCTCAGCGGCTTGCCCTCCAGCGTCTCGCCGTCGAGCTCGGGCGCGGCGGCCCGCTCGCCCTTCGCCGCGGTGGCGATGCCGTCGTCACCGGTGACGAAGTTGGTGCTGCCGCCCCCGCCGGACGTCCCCCCGGAGGTGCAGGCGGACAGTGCCAGCGCGGTGACGACGGCACCGGCGGCGAGCAGGGTGGTACGGCTGGCGGCACTCATGTGAAAAGTTTCGCATGTCCGTTCCGGGGATCTTGCGCACCCCCCTCGCGGGCGCAAAGCCGCATTTCACAGCCGCTTCCAGCCCTCTGCGGGCGCCTGTCCGACACCCAGGGTGCGCAAGCTGTCGAGCACCTCGGGCCGCTGCACGTCCAGCCAGTCGGTGAACTGCCGGAAGGACACAAGCCGTACGTCCTTCTGGCCGGCCATGTGCTTGAGCGCCTCCTCGACGGCGTCCATGTAGATGCCGCCGTTCCACTGCTCGAAGTGGTTGCCGATGAAGAAGGGTGCCCGGTTTGTCTCGTACGCCCGCTTGAAGCCGGATATGTAGGCCTGCGCGGCCTGTTCACGCCAGGCCGGGTAGTTGTACGCGGGCGCGTTGGTGGAGTTCAGCGACTGGTTGGCGAGCATGTTGTAGTCCATCGAGAGGACCTCGAAGCTCCGCCCGGGGAAGGGCACCTGCTGGAGCGGCAGGTCCCATATGCCCTGCTTCTTCGTCGGCCAGACCTGGAGGCCGCCGGGCGAGGAGGCGTCGTAGCGCCAGCCCAGCTCGCGGGCGACGGGCAGCAGGTTGTCCTGGCCGAGCAGACAGGGCGTACGGCCGCCGACGAGCTCCTTGTCGTAGTCGAAGGGCAGCGACGGCAGGTCGGTCCAGCCGGTGTTCGTGCGCCACTGCTTCACGAACGACTTCGCCTGGTCGATCTCGCTGCGCCACTGCTGGGGCGTCCAGTGGGCGACCGAGCCGTGGCCCTCGCCGCAGAAGTGGCCGTTGAAGTGGGTGCCTATCTCGTGCCCCTCGAGCCAGGCCCGGCGCACGCCGTCGAGCGTCATCCTGATGTGCTCGTCGGTGAGGTAGCCGATGTCGGAGGCGCCGCGCTGGTTGTTCGGGGGGTCGTAGAGCCGCTTCTTCGACTCGGGCAGCAGATACAGCCCGGAGAGGAAGAAGGTCATGGACGCGCCGTGCTCCTTGGCGAGGTCCAGGAAACGCGGGAAGAGGCCGTTGCCGACCTCGCCCGCGCCGTCCCAGGAGAAGACGACGAACTGCGGCGGGGTCTCGCCGGGCTCCAGCGGGACGGGCCGCTCCGGCTGGTGGGGCTGCCTGCCGGTGAAGGACGTCGAACCGTCCCCGATGGGGCGGACGGTGGGAGTCGGGCTGCCGGTCGGCCGGTGCTGCACGGAACCGGGACCGGGCGCGGCCCCGTCCGAGGAGTTGTGGGTGCCGCAGCCGGCCAGTGAGGCCGCCGCGGCAGCGCCCGCACCGAGTCCGAGCGCTCCCCTGCGGGTGAGAGTGCGCATGGCGCCCCCCGTTCGTCGTTCTTCTGAGGTGGTCACTCACTCAGAGGGCACGACGAACGAGGGGGTTCCTGCGCTATTTCCCGGTTTTGTAACGATCGACCACTTAGGCCCCGAAGGCCTTGTCCTTCCCCTTCACCGGCTTGGCGCCGGCGCGCAGGTGGGCGGGGACCAGGTCGATGGCCGGTTCGCTGTAGCCGACGGAGACGATCCGGTCGCCCGCGTAGGTGAAGGACGTCAGCGAGGCGAGCGTGCACTGCCGCTTGCGCGGGTCGTGCCACAGGCGCCGCTTCTCGACGAAGGAGCGCACGATCCAGATCGGCAGCTGGTGGCTGACCAGCACGGCCTCGTGCCCGCGCGCGGCGTCCTTGGCGGCGTCCAGCGCGCCCATCATCCGCACCACCTGGTCGACGTACGGCTCGCCCCAGGACGGCTTGAACGGGTTGACCAGGTGCTTCCAGTTGGCCGGCTTCTTCAGGGCGCCGTCGCCGACGCCGAAGGTCTTGCCCTGGAAGACGTTGTCCGCCTCGATCAGCCGGGCGTCCGTGGCGATGTCCAGGCCGTGCGCCTTGGCGATCGGCGTCGCGGTCTGCTGCGCCCGCTCCAGCGGGGAGGAGCAGACGTACGTGATGTCGCGGGAGGCCAGATGGTCGGCGACCCGCTCGGCCATCTTCCGGCCCAGCTCGGAGAGGTGGTAGCCGGGCAGGCGGCCGTAGAGGATGCCGTCGGGGTTGGCGACCTCGCCGTGCCGCATCACATGGACGACGGTGATGTCCTTCTCGCTGCTCACGCGGTGGCCTCCGCCGCGGCTCGGGCCGCCGCCGGGAGGGCGTCGGCGATCTTCTGGATCGCGCGCTCGTCGTGCGCGGTGGACACGAACCAGGACTCGAAGGACGACGGCGGCAGATACACGCCCTGCGCCAGCATCGAGTGGAAGAACGCGTTGAAGCGGAAGGACTCCTGGCGGCGGGCGTCCTCGTAGTCGCGCACCTCACGGTCGGTGAAGAACACCGAGAACATGTTGGAGGCGGTCTGCAGCCGGTGGGCCACGCCCTCCTTGGTCAGCGCCTCGGTCACGAGCGCCTGGATCTGCTTCGACACGCCGTTCAGGGTGTCGTAGGCCGCGTCGTCGAGGAGCCGCAGCTGGGCGAGGCCCGCCGCGGTGGCGACCGGGTTCCCGGAGAGGGTGCCGGCCTGGTAGACGGGCCCGGCGGGGGCGAGGTGGGCCATGACGTCGGCGCGCCCGCCGAAGGCCGCGGCCGGGAAGCCGCCGCCCATGACCTTGCCGAAGGTGATCAGGTCGGGGACGACGCCCTCGACGCCGTACCAGCCGGCGCGGCTGGTGCGGAAGCCGGTCATGACCTCGTCGGAGATGAACAGCGCGCCGTTCTTCTCGCACGCGTCCTTCAGGCCCTGGTTGAAGCCGGGCAGCGGCGGGACGACGCCCATGTTGCCGGGCGAGGCCTCCGTGATCACACAGGCGATCTCGCCGGGGTGCCGGTGGAAGGCCTCCTGCACGGCCTCCAGGTCGTTGTACGGCAGCACGATCGTGTCGCCCGCCTGGGCGCCGGTGACACCGGGGGTGTCGGGCAGCGCGAAGGTGGCGAGGCCACTGCCGGCCGCGGCGAGGAGCGAGTCGACGTGCCCGTGGTAGCACCCGGCGAACTTGATCACCTTGGACCGCTGGGTGAACCCGCGGGCGAGGCGGATCGCCGACATGGTCGCCTCGGTGCCGCTGGAGACGAGCCGCACCTGGTCGACCGGCTCGACCCGGGCGACGATCTCCTCGGCGAGCGCGACCTCGCCCTCACCGGGCGTACCGAAGGAGGTGCCGCGCGCGACGGCCTCCTGCACGGCGGCGATGACCTCGGGGTGCGCGTGGCCGAGGATCATCGGGCCCCAGGAGCACACCAGGTCGACGTACTCGCGCCCGTCCGCGTCGGTCATGTACGGCCCGGTGCCGGACACCATGAACCGGGGCGTGCCGCCCACGGCACGGAAGGCCCGCACCGGGGAGTTCACGCCGCCCGGCGTGACGGCCGCCGCACGGTCGAACAGCGCCTGCGAGACGGGTGCTTCGTATGGATATGGCAGTTCGCTCATGACCTGCGACTTCTCCGACTTCTCGGACTCCGGTGGGCAGTGACGTGTTCAGGGTAGGCCGCGCCCCCGGTCGATCGGTCATCCGCCGCCGGGGAATGCATCTGCGAAACTGAGAGCTGACACACACACGTCATTCGGACGATCGTTGTCAGGGGCTGCAAAGATCCTGCGGACAGGAGTTCCCACCGCACGTTTCGGCGGGCAACCGTGGGGGAGGTCACTGACACGATGATCGGGTTGCGCGGCGGGGGCCACGCGTCCTAGAAAAGCAGTCGGGTGGAGATATGCATCGCGGTGGCGGACTGGGCGAGGGGACTGACGATCTGGGTCCTCGACGTGCCCGGCGGGGAAGGCACCGGCGCGACGCGGAGGAAACGACCGAGGCACGGCAGGCCCAGGGCGGGCACAGGGAGCCCGAGCGGATCGACCAGCGCGTCGAGGGGCTCCGGGCGGGGAGCAGGAATGGTGGTCGGGTGGGGGTGACGTACAAGTACTTCGGCGCGCCGGACGGCGCGACCGCGGCCCGCGTCCCGATCTCGATGCGCCCCGAGGAACTCGGCGGCGACGAGCTCGGCATGAACGGCATGTTCACCAAGATCAAGCCCGAGACGATGGCCGCGATGGTCCTGACCGGCATCGAGGGCGTCCCCCTGCACAAGGTCCCCCCGCTCGAACTCGTCGTCCTCCACCCCGACTACGCCGTCGTCAAACTCCCCATGACCGTCGTCGACCCCCTGCGCGACATCGGCGAGGAGGCCGTCGGCGCGGCGGCCTTCATCTGGTCGACGGTCCCGGACCGCGGCGGCCCGCGGGACGCGTTCAACGTGTACCAGCTGCTGCACGAGTGGCAGGACTTCTCCAAGCGGCTGCACGAGGCGGGGCATCAGCCGTACTGCCTGGTCTGGCCCTGACCCGCCGGCCCGCTGCGAACGGAGCGCAGGCGCTCCTCCACAGGAAAGAAGTGCATGAAGCTCCTGATCCTCGGCGCGACCGGCCCCACCGGCCGCCATGTCGTCGATGCGGCCCTGCGGTCCGGCGACCAGGTCACCGCCCTGGTCCGCAACCCAGCGGGACTGGGCGAGTCGGCCGACCGGGTGACCGTGCTGACCGGGGACGCGACCTCCCGCTCCGACGTCTCAGGCGCTCTGGCCGGGCAGGACGCCCTCGTCTCCGCCCTCGGCCGGGGCAGGTCCGTGGTCGCCGACGGCTTGTTCACCCGCGCCTCGGCGGCCGCGCTCGCCGCCGCCGAGGAGACCGCCGTGTCGCGTCTGGTCTGGCTGTCGTCCTTCGGCGTCGGTCACACCTTCCCGTGGTCGAGCCTGACGCAGAAGCTGATGTACGCCACGCTGCTGCGCTCCCTGTACGCCGACAAGGAGATCGCCGACGACGACATCCGCTCCAGCGGCCTGGACTGGACGCTGGTCTACCCGACCCGGCTCACCAACGGCCCGGCCCGGGGCAGCTACCACGCGGACGACCGGCTGCCGATGAAGGGCAGCCCGACGATCAGCCGCGCGGACGTCGCCGCCTTCATGCACCGGGCGGCCCACGGCAGCGAGTGGGTGCACCGTACGGCGGTCATCTCCGACTGAGACCGCCCGCCGGGCCTTCCCATCTGATCTCGCCCTCGTGTCAGAGGCCGGTGGGCGTCAGGCCGGCGGCACGAGCGACGGCCGCGGAGGCGTGATGCTCCGGGTGGACATGGGCGCGTACCACCCGCACATCTCGCTCCGGCAGCCAGGCGACCAGGCCTCGGGCGGCCTCCGTCGCCACGCCGTGCCCTTGCCAGGGCGTGCCGACCACCCAGGCCACCTCGGCGACGGGCCCGCGCTCGGAGTCGGCGACCGTCGCCTGCACCGTCCCGGCCAGGCGTCCCTCCTCCCGGAGCCGGATCACCCAGTTCCACCACGTCACCGACGGATCGGGCGAGCCGGCCACCAGGCGCTCGTAGCGCGCGTGCAGCGCCTCGGCCGAGTGCGGGGCGCCTCCGATGAAGGCGTGCAGCGCCGGGTCGGAGAGCACCTCGGCCATCTCCCGCGCGTACTCGACCGCGAGCGGTACGAGGCTCAGTCGGGCGGTCTCGATCGGCGCGATCCTCAGGAAGTCCACGCCGCCGATTCCATCAGGTCGTCCCCCGCCCGAGCCAGGCGAGTCGGAGGGACGTGGCACCAGGCATCAGGGCGTGGCCCCGCTGTCATGGCGCCTCGCCCTCGCGGCCGGGGCGCCTCCCGCCCCGCCCGGGTCGGACGATCCTGCACCCCCGCCCCGCCCGCCTCACACGATCCGGCGGACCCCGTACCCTGCCGCGCGGTCGGCTGCGCGGAGAGTCTCGGTGACGCCGTTGCCGTTGCCGTCGGTGGCCGCCGGGGCGAGGTCCACGTAGGCGTCGGGCAGGTGGCGGGCCAGGGCGTCGGCCATGCCCCGGGTGCAGGTCCGGGCGCCGACGATCAGGAAACGGCTGTGGCTGCGGGCCAGTTCGGCCGCGGCCACCGCGAGGTTGCCGTCGTCCAGGTACACCAGGTGCGCATGGGCGAGCCAGGGCGCGAGGGCACGGGCGGCGCGGGCGGTGCCGGTGCCGTACTCGCCCACCGAGACCAGACAGACGGTGTCCTCGTCGCCGTGGCCCGGTGACTCCCAGGCCACGGGACGGGTCAGCGCGCCCGGCACGAGGTCGGGGCGTGGCCAGTAGGGGCGTGGCACGGTGCCCACTCTGATGTGGAAGGGCCGGTCCGTGGCGGCCGCGGCCCGCACGACCGCCCGGGTCTCCGCGTCCCCGCAGGGCGCGGCCAGTGTCACCCCCTCCAGGCGCCGTAACACCTGATAGTCCTCCAGAAAACCGGCGTACGGCGTGACCACGCTCGCGCCGGCCTCGAGCAGCCGGGCACGCAGCCCCAGGTTGCCCGCGGTGCCCAGGCCGCGTGGCCCCGGGCCGGTGCAGACGAACGGGCGGAACCCGGCCGCGACCATGCCCGAGACGACGTCCACCATCGCGGAGGCGACGCCGGCCAGGCCGAAGAAGCGGTCGGGGTGACGCAGCTCGAAGGGGTGGTCGGTGCGCCCCGGTGAGGCGTCCAGACACACGATCCGGCCGTCGTGCCGGGCGAGTGCGGTGAGTTCGTTGCGGTAGGCCTCGTAGCCGGACAGGCTCATCGCCTCACCCGGGTGCCCCGCGCGGTCCACACCCCGGGACGGGGTGCCCGACGCGTCGCCGCGGTGGCTCCGAACGGATTCATGACCTCGACTCCACTCCCTCCAGCGGAAAGTCACAGTGGTTTCACAGCCTTCACCTCTTGGGCAGCCGGTTGGCCTCCTCTACGCTCCGTTCGCATGCTCTGCCCGTCCGCGGCCACCGCTGTGGCCCAACTCGCAGCCGAGGGTGTTGCCGTGTGGCTGGCGGACAGCCCCGGCGCCCCGGCCGCCGTCGCCACGCTGCGACGGCTCGTCACCGGTGCCCCGGACGCTTTCCAGGGGCTGGTCAGCGCGGCCGTGTCGGTGGCGGAGGTCCGCTCCCTGTGCGACGCGCTGCTGCCCGCGCACCTGTCCTGCGACGGGCGCGCCGGTCTGGTCTCCGCGGCGCTGGACCCGGACGCCGCGCTCGCGGTCGGCCGGCCCAACCTGCTGGTGCGGATCGTGCCGGACACCGAGGGCCTCGCCGCCATCGCCGAGGCGCTGGGCCGGGGCCTTCGGGTGGACGCCGCTCCGGTGACCACCCTCGAGTCCTACGGCCGGGTCCTGGAGGCCTGTTTCGCCGGGCTGGAGCAGGCGCTGGCCCGTGGGCTGCCGCTGCCGGCCGGCACCGCCGTGACGTCGGTCCCGGTGGGGGCGATCGACGCGGCGGTCAATGCCCGCCTGGACGGGCGCCATGCCGGCGGCAGCCGGGTGCAGGCCTCGCTCGCGCTGGCCCGGGTGCTGTTCCGGATGCGCGAGGAACGCCTGGACGACGGCTGGTGGCGGGTGCTCAGGGCGGGTGGCGCCCAGCCGCCGAAGCTGCTGTGGACGATGTCCACGCCCCGCCATCTGACCGCGCTCGTCGGCTGGAACACCGCGCACACCGTGCCGGCCGAGCTGGCCGAACAGCGTCTGACCGTCGCCGGGTTGCGCGGCGACACCCTGCTGAACGAGCACGTCCGCGGCCACTCGGAGCTGGCCGCCCTGCGCCGGCAGGGCATCCGCCTGGACCAGTTGCACCTCGGTCCCGGCTTCCGCGACCAGACCCTGACCGGGGTGCCCGGCAGTTGAGGCGGCCGCACGGCACGCGCGGTGCCCGCCCGGTGCGGGCTCCGTACGCCGCGACCCGGCCGGTCTCAACGCCGTACGCCGTCCTCCGTCGGCGGACGCGCCGGGGCGGGCCCGACGTCGGGCGCCCCTTCGGTCCGCAGCACACGTATGTCCGCGTCGTCCCTCTCCCCCACTCGGCGCATGAACGCCCGCTTCCCTTCGTCGCCACCCCTGCGCACCGCTCTCCCCGCCGCCTTCTCGAACGGCCCTGCACACCGAGGCTGCCCGCCCGGCGGCGGCGGGGGAAGGTGTTTAGGCAACAGCATTCGGACGCCGGGTGGTGCTTGCGCCACCCGACCGTCTCCCACCTGCGGTGATGCCACGTCAAAAAGGGGCGGAGCGAAGGGTTCCGGCCAATGTTGACGGTAACCGCGGGAGCACTCTAGGTTCACAAAGGCCCGGTGCGGATTCCCCCTGTCCGCCAGGGCCTGGCTGGGGGTGACACACGGTGCCGGACGAGGACCGTCTCGTACGCGACGGGCTGCTCGGACTTCTGGAGATCCTGGCCATGGAGGCGCAGCCGGCACGGACGGGCCGCCCGGGCACCGCCCCGGCACCGCTCGTGCGGGACGAAGAGGCCGGGGAAGAGCCCGACGAAGAGGCCGACGCCGAGCCGTACAAGGAGCCCGCGCAGGGGCTGGCGCGCGATGTGCAGGGGCTGTTCGCCCGGCGCCGGCAGCGCGAGGCGGGTCTGGCCGCGCTGATGGAGACCACCCGCGAACTGACCGTCCCCTACGACGTGGACGAGTTCCTGCGGGTGGTGGCCCGGCGCGCCCGGCTGCTGCTGAACTGCGACACGTCCTGGGTCAATCTGACCTCCCCGGCCGGCGGCCGGTCGTTCGTGGTGACCACCGACGGCCGTACCACCGCCCTGACCGTCGGCTTCTCGGTGCCGCCGGCCGCGGGCGCGGGCCGCACGGCGGCCGCCCGCTCGGCGCCGTTCTGGACCCCGGACTATCTCGCCGACAAGCGGTTCCCGCACGCCCCCGCGCTCGACGACACCATCCGCGAGGACGGCCTGCACGCCCTGCTGGCGGTGCCGCTGAAGCAGGGCGGCACCGTGCTGGGCACGCTGTACGTCGCCGATCGCGCGGTACGTCACTTCACACCGGACGAGATCACCCTGATGTCGGCCCTCGGTGATCTGGCCGCCCTCGCGATCGAGAAGGCGCGGCTGCAGGAGCTGGCGGGCGAGGCGCCCACCGGGTCGCGGAGCCGCGGGCCACGGGCCGGCGGGCCGCGGGCCGGCGGGCCGCGCATCACCGGGCCGCGCGCCGCGGAGGGCTCGGCGCAGGCGGGGCCCGAGGAGCTGCACACCCGGCTGATCGACATGGTGCTGCGCGGCTGCGACATCACGGAGCTGGCGGCGAGCGCGGCGGCCGAGCTGGACGGCGCGCTGCTGGTGCGCGACGCGGCCGGGCGCACCCTCGCGGTGACGGACGGCTTCCCGCCGGTCGAGGACGGCGAGCTGTACCGGCGGATGCTGCAGGCGCAGGAGGCGCGCACCGCGGTCCGCAGCGAGGGCGGGCTGTGGGTGTGTCCGGCGGTCGCGGGCGAGGAGGTCGTCGGCACGCTCATCCTCGCTCCGGGCGCCGGCCTCGAGTTATGCGCGCCGCGGCTGCTGGAGGCGGTCGCACAGTCCACGGCCGTCCTGCTGCGGCTGCGCTCCACCGCGTCGGACGCCGAGGGCAACGGGCGCGACGAACTGCTGGCCGAGCTGCTGCGCGACCCGCCGCGCTCGCTGGAACAGGTGCAGCGCCGGGCCCGCCGGCTGGGCGTCGATCTGGACCAGCCGCATGTGGTGCTCGCCGTGCGGCCGGAGGGCGGGCCATCGGGCCGGGCCCTGGTGTGGGCGTCCTCCTACGCGCATCGACACGCCGGTCTGAAGACCACCGACGGCGGCTGTCTGGTGCTGGCACTGCCGGGCAGCGACCCTTCGGCGGCGGGGCGGGACGCCTCCGACGCGCTGCGTACGGCCCTCGGTCATCCGGTGACGGTCGGGTCGGCCGGGCCGGTGACCGAGCCCGGGGCCGTGCACCGCGCGTATGCCGAGGCACGGCGGTGTCTGGACGCGCTGACCGCGCTCGGCGGGGCCGGCGGCAGTGCCTCGCCGCAGGATCTCGGCTTTCTGGGCCTGGTGCTGGCGGACAACCCCGACACCGCGGCGTTCATCACGGACACCATCGGCCCGGTCCTCGACTACGACGCCCGGCAGGACACCGAGCTGGCGAGGACCCTGGAGGCGTACTTCGCCTCGGGCGGCTCGCCCCGGCGGGCCGCGGAGAGCCTGCATGTGCACCCGAACACCGTCTCGCGCCGGCTGGAGCGCATCACCGAACTGCTCGGCCCGCACTGGCAGGAGCCGGGCCGGTCGCTGGAGGTGCAGCTGGCGCTGCGGCTGCGGCGGACGCGGCACACCGTGCGCAGCCGCCAGGCGCCGCTGGCCGGGATGGACGAGCGGCGCCGCTGAGGCCGGGCCGGTTCAGAGCGCCTCGTCGTCGATGATCGACGACTTGGCGAGCAGAAAGGCGAGTTGGGCGCGGCTGCGGCTGTTGAACGCCTCGGACGCCTTCTTGATGTGCGTGGAGACGGTACGGGTGCTGATGCCGAGCCGCTTGGAGATCGCGGCGTCGGTGTGACCCTCGATCATCAGGCGGAGTACGGCTTTCCGCGTTTCGTCGGTCATCAGCGGGGGACGTGCCTGCTGGGAGGTGATGGTGACGGGCTCGGCCCGGTGCCAGGCGTTGTCGAAGACCATGGCGAGGTAGTGCACGATCGCGGGGTGCTCGATGGCCACGGCCGTGGAGTTGATGTCGAGTACCGGTTCGGGGATGAACGCGATGCGCCGGTCGTAGATGATCAGGCGGTCGAAGACCTCGTTGAGGGTGCGGACTTCGGCCCCGGCGGCGACCACCTGCTCGATGTAGGCGAGGGTGGGGCCGTGGGTGCGCACGGTGTGCTGGTAGAGCGTGCGCTGTTTGACGCCCTTCTTCAGCATGGAGAGGTTGGAGGGCAGGACCTGTTCCAGGAGGTGGGGTTCCCGGGCCCCGCCGGGCTTGGCGGTGATCACCTCTTCCACGCAGCTGTCGCGGGCCTGCCGCAGGGCGGCCCGGATGACGTCGATGCCCCGTAGCAGCCGTACCGCGGTGCCCGACTCACGGTGCTCCTCGCGGTAGATGTCCTCGGCCGCGCTGAGCGCCTCCTGGATGGCGGCGATGGCATGCTGCTGGACCAGGACGGCCCGCTCGATGGGGCGGCGTAACTCACTGCTCGCGATGTCGGGCGGGACGGCACCGAGGAGCGCGGGCTCTTCGGCCAACGGACGCAGCAGACCCAGCTCGACCAGACACTCGGGCACCTCGCCGCGGATCGGACCTTTCGTCAGGGCCTCGCGGTAGGCCTCCAGGCCTTCTTCGCACAGACGAACGACATTGGGTTGGGGATGTATGTCCGGATTCCTGCACACTTGCCCCCCCTTCCGGTTCTGACATTGCGTGCTCACGATGCTACCCAAGCCCCAGTTGGGCAGGGTTCGTACGGCATGATTCTGAAGGCGAAAGCGCGATTCAGTTTCAGCCAAACGGGAGAGGACATGCAATTCACGGATCACGCCGTGAAGGGATTTATCGGAACGCTGGCGATGGCAATAGCCATCGGCACCGCGGCGGCCCCCTCGGGAATCTCGACGGCCGAGGGCGACTCGGGCACTCAGACCGCCCAGATCGCTTCGGAGCGGGTCGTTTTCGGCCCGGACGACGACAACTGGCCGTAAACCAAAGTCCACTCAACACGATGGGGGCGTGATGAGCACCGATTCGGAAATCGTCGGCATCCTGCTGGCCGGTGGCCGTGGCGAACGGGCCAAGCCCATCACTCTTGAGTCCGCCGACTACATCAGGAGCAAGGCTCTGATCCCGCTCGTCGGCCGACGGCTGGTCGAGTGGGTGCTGGAGTCCTGCCGGGAGCAGGGGATCCGCCGCTTCTACGTGGTGACCCACGGCCTGGAGAACCGCAACCAGATCAAGCTGCTGCTCGGGCACGGCGAACGGTACGGCGTCCGCATCACGTACTCACGCTCCCGCTTCGACCGCTACAACGTCGGCTCCGCCGGCGCGACGCTCCACAATCTGGAGCAGTGGGACCTCCAGGGGAGGGCACTGGTCCTGCCGGTCGACTCGCTCTTCGACTTCGACCTCGCGTCCATGGCACGCACCCACGAGGAACAGGGCGCCGTGGTCACGGTCGCCTCCGTCGCCCGTACCGCTGCCGACATCGCCCGCAAGTACGGAGTGATGCGCACGGACGAGTCCGGGCTGGTGCGCGGCTTCGTGGAGAAGCCGGCCGAGGGCGAGCTGCGCGAGCTGTTCCCGCAGACCGCACAGGACCCGGCGGCCACCTTGCCGACCAACGCCGGCATGTACCTCGTCGACTGTGCCCGCCTGCGGCTGCTGGCCCGTGAGCCCGAGCTGTTCCGGCGCTCCCACCAGCGCCTCGACGTGGGCGGCGATCTGCTCCCGCACCTGGTCGAGCAGGGGCACCCCGTGGCCACCCACACCATCGGCAGGCTCGGCGACATGGGCAACGTGCCCGACTACCTGGACACCGTGCGGCTCGTGCTCAACGGCGCGTACGAGCAGATGAATCGTTTGACCGACCGCCCCGAGGACGGCTCCGGACGGCTGTGGATCCATGAGAGCAGCCTGCGGACCAAGGACGACGCCACCGGCACCACCCTCGCCCAGAAGATCGAGGAGGGCTCCGTGGTCATCGGCCCCGGTGTCCGGATCGGCGAGGACGTGGAGATCGGCCGGGGTGTGCGCCTGGAGCACGCGGACATCGGCGACGGAGCCGAGGTCCGCGAGGGCAGCACCGTGGTGCGCTCCACCGTCGGCGAATCCGCGGTCGTCGGCCGCTACGCCGACATATCCGACAGTTACGTCGGCCCGATGGCGGAGGTGTGCTCCGAGCGCGCCCGGCCCATCCGGCTGGAGAGGTACTCGGCCATCGGCGACGGCGCCGTGCTCTGGCCGGGATCGCGACTCTGCGGGGTGACTGTGTACCCGCGGCTGAGGGTGCCCGCGCTGACGGGACTGCCCGCAAGGACCGAACTCAGGAGCGCCGAGGACATCCTGCGCTGGGTGTGAGGCGTCGACCAGGGAGGGGACCCATGCAGAACCCCATCGCCGTCGTGGGCGGGGCGGGCCGGCTCGGCACGCGCATCACCCGGCGGCTCACCGAACAGGGCCATCGCGTACGAGTGGTGAGCAGAAGGCCGCAGAGCGGCCGGCTGCCACTCGGAGTGGAACTGCACCGGGCCGACGTCCGGTACGCCGACACGCTCGCTCCGGCGCTACGGGGATGCGCCGGAGTGGTGTTCACCGTCGAACCCGGCACGGCCGACTCGGGCCCCGACAGCCCCGAGACCACGATGTACGACGGTGTGCGCAATGTGCTCGCCGCGGCCACCGCACAGGGTGAACGCCCGCACTTCGTGCTGGTCAGCCAGATCTTCGTGACCCGGCGAGAACACCCGATGAACTCCTACGGCCGGCTGCTCGACTGGCGGCTGCGCGGCGAGGACGCCGTGCGGGCCAGCGGGCTGCCGTACACGGTGATACGCCCGAGCTGGCTGACCGACGACCCCTTCGCCGGCTGTGGTGTCCGTCTGGAACAGGACGACCGGGGCGACGGCTGGGTCTCCCGGGGCGCCGTGGCGGAGGCCTGTGTGCAGGCTCTGCGGGTGCCGGAGGCGGTGGGCAAGACGTTCGAGCTCTACAACGAGCCCGGCGACGCCCCGGCCGACTGGTCGCCGCTGTACCGCAGGCTCACCCCGGACCGGCTGCTGGCCTGGTCCGGCCGGGCCGGCTGAACCGCGCACCCCACGGTCACCGCCCGCCGGGAACCCCCCTCCCGCCGGGCCTCCTGAAGGATCCGGGGCCGGGACGAGCCGGCCACGCAGCGCTGCCGCGCCGCCGTCCCGCCCCGGGTCCCGTCGCCGCCGCCCGCACCGGGCCCGGTCCACGTCCCCCGCGCAGGGGGACGCAACACCGCGTGCCCGAAAACCCGACATCTGGACAGGCAATTCCACGCACCCGGAGTGAGCGACCGCTTTTCCGGGCCTGATGATCCACGGCCCAAAACCGGCCGGATGCCCTTGTTCCACTGCGGCGGCGAGCAAACAGCACCACTTGCAGAGAGGGCCCCACCATGTCCGTAGAACATCGGCAGAACTTGCCGGAGGGAATGCCGGAGGACGTATTCTCGGCCATCCTCTCCCGGGCTCTGGAGTCGATTCCGCGCAGCGATCAACGGCGCTGGGCAGAACTTTATGTCCGGGGTCTGCTCACGGTCGATGGCAAAAAGACGATGCGCGCGCTCGCCAACGGTGCCGGAAACAGCGTGGAGCAAAGCCTCTACCAATTCATCACCAAGTCCACGTGGCAGTGCGGGCCGGTGCGGCGTGCGGTGGCGCAGCTGCTGAGCGAGCGGCTGACCCCGCGGGCCTGGGTGGTCCACCCGCTGGTCATCACGAAGATCGGTGAGCACTCGGTCGGCGTGGAGCGCCAGTGGGTCGCGCACATCGGCCGGATCGTCAACTGCCAGCAGGCGGCCGGGGTCTGGCTGGTGTCGGAGCAGGGCAGCTGCCCGGTGGACTGGCGGCTGGCGCTGCCGGAGTGCTGGACCGAGCACCCCGAGCGCCGCCGGCGCGCCTCGATCCCGTCGCATGTGGACTCCTCGCCACCCGAGCAGTGCGGGATCGGCGCGGTCGACCGGATGGCCTCCGAGTGGAACCTGCCCGGCCGGCCGGTGGTGATGGACCTGCGCGACGGCGACCCGTACGCCGCGTGCGCCGAACTGAACGCCCGTCACATCCCGTTCGTGGTGCGGATCGACCCGGCCTCACGGTTCGCCCTCCTGGAGCCGCTGCAGCAGCCGGCGCTCGCCGACCGCGCGCAGGCGACCGACGTGCTGACCGCCGCGCTCAGCCGCAACTGCATGCCCGTCGAGTGGTACGACCACGTCACGGACACCGTCCGGGCGACGTCGGTCGGCACCATGCGCGTGCGGTTACGACGCCGCCGTGCGGTACCGGCCCAGCTCAACGAGCGGCAGGAGCTCGTCCTGCTCGGCGCCTGGACCTCGCGCAACCGGCGGGCGCCGGCCGAGTACTGGCTGTCCAATCTCTCGCGTACCCAGCTCGGCACGATCTATCGCACCGCGATGCTGGCGAGACGGGTCGAGCGGGATCTCTCCGAGGTGACCGACGGGCTCGGTGCGCGGGACTTCGAGGGGCGGTCGTTCCGGGGCTGGCATCACCACATGACGATGGTGAGCGTGGCGCACGCGGCTGCTGCGCTGGCCAACGCCTCCGGGGCTCCCGTGCCTTCGGGTGTCCGTCCTGCCCGGGTGGGTGTGGCATGAGTGCGCCCGCCGACCCGGGGGGTTCTGCCGGTGGGCGGCCGCCGGTTCGTCGTGGCTTGTCGCGCCCACGCGGCGACAGCCGCATATCGGATACAGCCCCGCGCCCCTTAGGGCATCAGCTGCTGCTCGGTCGTAAGAGCGGCTGGCATCTCATCGACGGGCAGGGCTGCCTCAGCCCCGGCTTCAAGGACAAGGACGACTCCTCCGACGCTCCCCCCACCCGGGCAGGTGCCGTATGAACACGCCCCTGATCACCACCGATGCCCCGCGGCTCGCCGCCGAGTTGCGGGAGCTGCTGCCGGGCTGGCTGGCCGGGCGGCGCTGGTTCGCCGGGAAGGGCGAGAGCGCGCCGGTCGTCGAGCCGGTGCTGGCCGATCTGGTCCAGGCCGGTGACCCGGCGCTGCTCCAGCTGATCGTGCGGGCCGGGCAGCCGGGCCAAGAGGAGTGGTACCAGCTGCTGGTCGGCGTCCGCGAGCAGGGGCCCGAACCGCCCGCGGAGGCCGTCATCGGGCGGGCGAGCGGATCGGGACTCCTCTTCTACGAGGCCACCGGTGACCCGGAGTTGATGTCCGGGCTGCTCGCGCATCTGGCCGCGGAGGACGCCGACGGGACCGTGGAGTGCCACCGGGTGGCCGACGCGGACATCCCGGCCGGGCTGACCCCGCATGTGATGACCGCCGAGCAGTCGAACACCTCCATCGCCTTCGGGGACAAGCTGATGCTGAAGGTGCTGCGGCGCCTGCAGCCCGGCCCGCACCCCGAGCTGGAGATGCTCACCGCGCTGCGGCGCGCGGGCGACGTGCCGAGCGCGCATCCGCTGGCGTGGATGCAGACCTCGGACGCGTTCGCGGCGGGCCGCACCACGCTGGCGATCCTCCAGCAGTTCGTGCCCTCGCAGGGCGACGGCTGGGCGCTGGCCACCCGGGAGGCGGCCGAGTGCATCACCGGCGAGTGCGCCTCGGTGGCCCCCTTCGGCGGGTTCGCCGAGGAGGCGCACGCGCTGGGCCGGGCCACCGCCCAGGTGCACACCGCCCTCGCCCAGCAGCTCGACAGCCGGCACCTGGCGGCCGACGAGATCGGCGCGCTGGCCGCCGAGCTGACCCGCAGGCTCGACGAGGCCGTCGACACGGTGCCTCAACTGGTGCCGTTCGCCAAGCAGTTGAGGGACATCCACCGCGATCTGCACGGCATCGCCGCCCGCGGCCACCCCCTCCTCGTGCAGCGCGTCCACGGCGACCTCCACCTCGGCCAGGTGCTGCGCGCCAAGGACGGCTGGGTGCTGATCGACTTCGAGGGCGAGCCGGGCCACCCGCTGGAGGAACGCCGCCGCCTCCAGCCCGCCGTACGCGATGTGGCGGCGATGCTGCGCTCCTTCGACTACGCCGCCCACCACGCCCTCACCGAGGTGCTCGGCGCCCCGCCCGGGGCGCAGGCGCAGGCGGGCCTCAAGGGCAGCAAGCTGGCCCGCCGCGCCTCGGCCTGGGCGGTGCACAACCGGCGGGCGTTCAGCGCCGGTTACGCACAGGCCGGCGGCGTGGACCCGCGCTGCGCGCCGGTGCTGCTGCGGGCCTTCGAGGCCGACAAGGCGGTGTACGAGGCGGTGTACGAGGCCCGTAACCGACCCGAATGGCTGGCGATCCCGCTGGCCGCGGTACGGCGTCTCGCCCAGGGCCGGCCCGAGGCCGTCTGAAAGCTCTTCAGGTCAGGAAGTCGTCCGAAGTTCATTGCCGGGCGCGTGTCGTATTGACACGCTTTTCCGAGTCCGGACCGGTGTGGAACAGGAGAAATTCAATGATCCACCAGTTCATTCTGGCGGCGCCCAAGCCGGGTATGACCGCGCAGGAATTCCAGGATTACTGGGTGAATGTGCACGCGGTGCAGTACGCATCGAAAATCCCGCAGATCCGGAAGTACATGGTCGACACCGTCGTCGACTTCGAGGGCAACCTCGGCACGCCGGCTCTGCCGCACCAGGGCATCGCGGAGATCTGGCTCAACCCCGAGGAGCAGGTCGCGTCGCTGCAGACCGACGAGTTCCTCAACGGCGCCCGCCTGGACGAGCCCAACTGGGCCGCGTTCTGGCTGACGATCGTGGTCGACACCAACGCCCACGAGATCGTCCCCGGCCCCGCGCTCGCCAAGGGCCAGGAGTGGGTGAAGCTGACGCTGCTGCAGAAGCGCCGCCCCGGCCTGGAGCTGGAGGCGTACCGCAAGCAGAGCCTCGGCGGCTACGCCGACGTGGTCAAGGAGACCCCGGGCCTGCGCCGCTATCTGCACGCCCACACGGTCGACGGTGCCTACACCTTCGGTGAGGCGTCCTTCGACTCGGTCGAGCAGCTGTGGTTCGACGACGTCGACGCGCTGCGGGAGGCCGTCGCCTCGCCGTACTTCACCGAGAAGGTCAAGGCGGCCCGGGACGAGATCGTCGACCCGAAGTACGTCTTCTCCCTCGCCGTCAAGGAGAACTGGATCATCGGCCCCGAGGCCCGCTGACGGCCCGCCGACGGTCCCCCGAACCACCCCACCACGAATCCAAGGAGCTGTCGTGGCCAGGAGGAATGCCAAGAAGATCCTCGTGATCCTGTCGGAGTACGGGTACTGGGGCGAGGAGCTCATCGGGCCCCTGTCCCACTTCGACCAGCGCGGTTACGAGGTCGTCTTCGCCACCCCGACCGGCAAGCGCGCGCACGCGCTGCCGCCGTCCATGGACCCCGAGTTCATCGACCCGCCGCTGGGCCGCTCGGTGACCTCCGAGAAGGTCGCCAAGATCACCAAGGAGATCGACGACTCGGACCGTCTCGACGACCCGATCGACATCTCCAGCTGGGTGCCCGAGCGCCCCTACACCTCCGACGACGACTACCTGCGCAAGCTGGAGGCGTACCACCGCGCGGTGGACGTCGTCGCGCAGGAGATCGAGGACTACGACGCGATCCTGATCGTCGGCGGCTCCGGCCCGATCGTCGACCTCGCCAACAACGAGCGCGTCCACCAGCTGATCCTCGCCTTCCTGCGGGCCGGCAAGCCGGTCGCCGCCGAGTGCTACGGCGTGACCTGCCTGGCGTTCGCCCGTGACTGGGAGGACCGCAAGTCGATCATCTGGGGCAAGCACGTCACGGGCCACTGCAAGGAGTACGACTACAAGGACGGCACCGGGTTCCTCGGTACCGACTTCCAGATGGGCCCGCCGCCGTACCCGCTGGAGTACATCCTGCGGGACGCCACCGGACCCGAGGGCCGTTACCACGGCAACTTCGGCAAGGAGACCTCGGTGATCGTGGACTTCCCGTTCATCACGGGCCGTTCCACTCCGGACTCGTATCTCACGGGCGAGAAGATCGTCGAGGTTCTCGAAGACGGGCTGACCCGCTTCGGCTGGTAATTCCAGAACTCGGCGCAGCACACAGCGCAGTCTCAGCGAGAGAAGGAAGACATGGCCAGGCAGGGCAATGCGGCGATCATCGAGCAATTCATCGCCGACGGAATCCCGTTCATGTTCGGCAATCCAGGAACGGTCGAGCAGGGTTTTCTGGACGCGCTGGAGAACTATGACGAACTCCAGTACATCCTGACGCTCCAGGAAACGGTCGCCGCCGGCATCGCGGACGGCTATGCCCGCGCCACGGGCCGCCCCGCCCTGCTCCAGCTGCACAGCGGTGTCGGTCTCGGCAACGCGATCGGCATGCTGTACCAGTCCAAGCGCGGCCACACCCCGCTCGTGGTGATCGCCGGTGAGTCCGGTGTGAAGTACGAGTCGATGGACGCGCAGATGGCGGCCGACCTGGTCGCCATGGCCCGCCCGGTGACCAAGTACGCGACCCGGGTCACCGACCCGAACTCCGTGCTGCGGACGCTGCGCCGGGCGTACAAGATGGCGATGACCGCGCCGCGCGGCCCGGTCTTCGTCGCGCTTCCGATGGACGTCCTCGACGCGGTCAACACCGAGCAGGTCGTGCCGAGCACGGTCCTGCGCACCGAGGCCCTTCCGGTGCCCTCGCTGGTGGAGCAGGCCGCGTCGCTGCTGGCCGGCGCCGAGAAGCCGCTCGTCCTGGTGGGCGACGGCGTCTCGGTGTCCGGCGGGCAGGCCGAACTGACCCGGGTGGCCGAGCAGTTGGGCGCCGACATCTGGGGCGTGGACTACTCCGAGGTCAACCTCGACGCCCGGCATCCGCTCTACCGCGGGCAGCTGGGCCACATGTTCGGCGAGGTCTCCACCTCGCACGTGAAGGACGCGGACGCGGTGCTGATCGTGGGCACCTATGTCTTCCCGGAGGTGTTCCCGAACCTGGGGAACCCCTTCCGTGAGGACGCGCGGATCGTCCACATCGATCTCGACGGCTACGAGATCGCCAAGAACCACCCGGTGAGCCTCGGCCTGGTCGCCGACCCCAGGGCCACCCTGGAGGCGCTCGCCGAGCAGCTGGAGACGAAGCTGTCCGCCGCCGACCGTTCGCGTGCGGCCGCGCGTCTCACCGAGCGGCGGGCGCAGCAGGCGCTGCTGCCGGCCGACGACGGCTCGCTGCTGAACACCTTCCTGCGTGAGCTGGCCGGCGCGGTGCCCGAGGACGTGATGGTCTTCGACGAGGCGCTGACCGCGGCGGGCCCCCTCAACGCCCATCTGCCCGGACGGCTGCCCGGCCACTGGTTCTCCACCCGCGGCGGCTCGCTCGGCGTCGGCATCCCGGGCGCGCTCGGCATCAAGCTGGCCCACCCGGACAAGACGGTGATCGGCTTCACCGGCGACGGCGGCTCGATGTACACGTTCCAGGCGCTGTACACGGCCGTCCGCCATGAGATCGGCGCCAAGTTCGTGATCTGCAACAACCGCAGCTACAAGCTGCTCGACCTGAACATCGAGCAGTACTGGCGGGAGCGGGGCGTCCAGCCGCACCAGTTCCCGACGCCGTTCGACCTGTCCCACCCCGATCTGCACTTCGCCGAGATCGCACGCGGTTTCGGCGTCGACGGGGTGCGGGTGGACACCAAGGACCAGGTGGCGGACGCGGTGAAGCGGATGCTCGCCGACGACCGTCCGTTCCTGGTCGACCTGCGCACCACCGAGGGAGCCTGAGCCATGGCCGGACCCATCCCGTCCCGCGACGGAGTGCTCTCCGGTCGCCGGATCGCGATCCTGACCGAGAGCGACTTCTACGAGCCCGAGATCGCCTACTACCAGCGCCGGTTCGCCGAGGAAGGCGCCCGCGTCGACCTGATCACCCGGCTGTGGGGGAACAAGTCGATCACCTTCTCGGGCCATGAGTACCGGGCGCCGCTGGTCGTCGACAAGAGCCTGGAGGACATCGACGACCGGGCGCTGCTCGAGTACAGCGCGCTGATCGTGCCCTCCGGCATGGTCGCCGACCGGCTGCGCTACACCGAGGACATCGAGAAGCTGCCGCCCGCGACGGACCTGCTGCGCCGGGCGTTCGCCCGGTCCGGGGTCGTCAAGGGGATCATCTGCCACGGCATGTGGCTGGCCGCCTCGATCCCCTACGTGGTGCGCGGCCGCAAGGTCGTCTGCCACAACAACCTCATCGGCGACGTGCGCAACATGGGCGCCAACTACGTGGACCAGGACGTCGTCGTGGACGGCGATCTGGTGACCGGACGTACCGGCGACCACTGCCATCTCTTCGCCAGGACCATCATCGACGAACTCGTGCTGCGAGGTGCGTGAGACATGACCAGCAACCCCGGCACCGTGAACTTCACCTTCTCCGACACCATCGCCGGCCGCGTCACCGCGTTCGACCGCGACGCCGCGGTGGTGACCGTCGCCACGGCCGACGGCCGGAGCTTCGACGTCTCCCTGGACGGCGCCCCCAGCGCGGAGCTGCTGCACAACCTGGGAGAGCCCTACCAGGACGCCTCGGGTCACATCTACGACCTGCTGACCCCGGGCCGTTTCCTCCAGGCGTACGGCATCTTCTACCCGCAGGGCGGAGGACTGCGGTTCGAGGCCAAGCGCCTGGTGTTCGTCGGCCGTGACACGGACGACTACCGCTACGAGGAGCCCGGCTGGTGGGTGCGGCAGATCCGCGAGATCGCCGCGTTCTACCGCAAGGCCCAGTTCGGCGACGGACCCGTCGACTTCAAGAACTACCGCACGGAGATCCGGCTCAGCGGCGACAAGACCGCCAGCCACATCCAGGAGACCGACACGATCTCCCGGCTGGTGTACGGCATGGCGTCGGCGTTCCTGCTGACCGGTGACGACCAGTACCTGGAGGTCGCCGAGCGCGGCACCGAGTACCTGCGCGAGCACATGCGGTTCGTGGACCAGGACGAGAACGTCGTGTACTGGTACCACGGCCTGAAGGTCGACGGCGACACCGAGACCAAGCTGTTCACCTCGGAGTTCTCCGACGACTACGACGCGCTGCCCGCCTACGAGCAGATCTATGCGCTGGCCGGCCCGATCCAGACCTACCGGGTCACCGGCGACCCGCGGATCAAGTCCGACGCGGACGCCACGATCCGCCTGTTCGACCGGTTCTACCTGGACCCCGAGCACGGCGGGTACTTCAGCCACATCGACCCGATCCTGCTCAGCCCCGAGCACGAGTCGCTGGGCCCGAACCGCTCGCGCAAGAACTGGAACTCCGTCGGCGACCACGCCCCGGCGTACCTGATCAACCTGTACCTGGCGACCGGCGAGAAGTCCTACGCCGACATGCTGGAGTACACCTTCGACACCATCGTGCAGCGCTTCCCGGACCTGGAGCACAGCCCGTTCGTCCAGGAGCGCTTCCACAAGGACTGGTCGGCGGACACCGAGCACGGCTGGCAGCAGAACCGCGCGGTCGTCGGCCACAACCTGAAGATCGCCTGGAACCTGATGCGCATGCACTCGCTGCGCCCCAAGGACGACTACGTCAAGCTCGCCACGAGCCTGGGCGAGACCATGCCGCCCATCGGCAGCGACCGGCAGCGCGGCGGCTGGTACGACGTCGTCGAGCGGGTCCTGGCCGACGGTGAGGAAAGGTTCCGCTTCGCCTGGCACGACCGCAAGGCCTGGTGGCAGCAGGAGCAGGCGATCCTCGCCTACCTCATCCTGCACGGCCTCACCGGCCGTGAGGACTTCCGCTCCGAGGCCCGTGACGCGGAGTCCTTCTACAACGCCTTCTTCCTGGACCACGACGAGGGCGCCGTCTACTTCAACACCCTGGCCAACGGCCTGCCGTACCTGCTCGGGGTGGAGCGGCTCAAGGGCAGCCACTCGATGTCGATGTACCACTCGGCCGAGCTGTGCTACCTCGCCGCGGTGTACAACAACCTGCTCATCAACGGCAACGCGATGGACTTCTGGTTCAAGCCGGACCCGTCCGACCTGCCCGAGCGCACCCTGCGCGTCTCCCCCGACCTGCTGCCGGCCGGCTCGGTGCGCATCGAGAGCGTGGAGATCGACGGCGAGGAGCACACCGACTTCGACGCCGGCGCGCTGACCGTGCGGCTGCCCGAGACCTCCGGGCGGGTCAAGGTCAAGGTCCGGCTCTCGCCCACGGAGGTGTCCGGATGACCGTCAAGCTCACGTCCCGCATGGAGGGCTCGGCCTGTGTGGTCGCCCTGGAGGGGGAGATCAACTCCACCACCTCCGGCGGTCTCCAGGCCCAGCTGCTGCCCTTCATCGGGCACAGCTCCAGCGTCCTGATCGACCTGACCGGGATCAGCTACATCTCCAGCGCCGGGCTGCGCACGCTGCTCATCGTGCACCGCCGTGCCCAGCAGCTGGAGGCCCGCGTCACGCTGGTCGGGCTGTCCGAGGAGGTCAGGTTCGTGATGTCCGCGACCGGCTTCCTGGACTTCTTCGACATAGCCGAGGACCTCGGCTCCGCACTGGAGAACGCGGGCCGATGACCGTCCAGGACGTACGAGAGCGCGTCGACGGTTATCCGACGCGCCAGATCTCCGGTTACCGGGTGCGCGCGGGACGTCCGTTCCCGTACGGCGCGCACCCGGTCCCGGGTGGGGTCACCTTCTCCGTGTACTCCGACCGCGCCACCTCGATGAGCCTGGTGCTCTTCGAGCGTGGCGCCAAGGAGCCGCTGGTGGAGCTGCCCTTCCCGCCCGAGTTCCGTATCGGCAGCGTGTACGCCATGACGGTGTTCGACCTGGACACCGAGAACCTCGAGTACGGCTTCCGCGCCGACGGTCCCTTCGACCCCGGCGCCGGCGACCGCTTCGACCCGACGAAGGTGCTCAGCGACCCCTACGCCCGGTCGGTCTCCGGCCGGGACGTGTGGGGCGCCGAGCCCGACTGGTCGAACGTCTACCAGTACCGGGCGACCATCCCCGACGACGACTTCGACTGGGGCGACGACACCCCGCTGGGCATCCCCAGCGAGGACCTCGTCGTCTACGAGACGCATGTGCGCGGCTTCACCCGGCACCCGTCCTCGAAGGTGGCCGCGCCGGGCACCTACGCGGGCCTGCGGGAGAAGATCCCGTACCTGCGCGAACTCGGCGTGAACTGCGTGGAGCTGCTGCCGGTCTTCGAGTTCGACGAGCTGGACAACACGCGCAGCAACCCGGCCACCGGGGAGCGCCTGTACAACTACTGGGGCTACAACACCGTCTCCTTCTTCGCGCCCAAGGCCGGATACGCCGCCACGGGACGCTTCGGCATGCAGGCCGACGAGTTCAAGTCGCTCGTCAAGGAGCTGCACAAGGCCGGCATCGAGATCATCCTCGACGTGGTGTTCAACCACACCGCGGAGGGCAACGAGCAGGGCCCCACGATCTCCTTCCGGGGCCTGGACAACTCCACGTACTACATGCTCACGCCGGAGGGGTACTACTACAACTTCTCCGGCACCGGCAACACGGTCAACTGCAACCACCCCGTGGTGCGCGACTTCGTGCTGTCCTGCCTGCGCTACTGGGTGTCCGAGTACCACATCGACGGCTTCCGCTTCGACCTCGCCTCGATCCTGGACCGGGCCCCCGACGGCACCCCGCTGCCCAACCCGCCCCTGCTGGAGCAGCTCGCCGCCGACCCGATCCTGAGGCACACCAAGCTGATCGCCGAGGCGTGGGACGCGGCCGGCCTCTACCAGGTCGGCAACTTCCCCAACTACGGCCGCTGGTCGGAGTGGAACGGCAAGTACCGCGACACGGTCCGCAAGTTCGTCAAGGGTGAGCCCGGACTGGTCGGCGAACTCGCGACCCGGATGGCCGGCTCGCCCGACCTCTACCAGGGCCGCACCTCCTCGGCGTCCGTCAACTTCATCACCGCCCACGACGGCTTCACGCTGTACGACCTCGTGTCGTACAACGACAAGCACAACGAGGCCAACGGCGAGGGCAACGGCGACGGCGCCAACGACAACAACAGCTGGAACTGCGGTGAGGAGGGCCCCACCGCCTCCGAGCACGTGCGCGCGCTGCGCATGAAGCAGATGAAGAACCTGATGGCGATCCTGCTCACCAGCCAGGGTGTGCCCATGTTCGTGGCCGGCGACGAGGTCGGCCGCACCCAGCTGGGCAACAACAACACCTACTGCCAGGACAACGAGCTGTCCTGGTTCGACTGGGGCCTGGTCGACTCCAACGCCGAACTCCTGGAGTTCACCAAGTCGTTGATCGCCTTCCGGCACGCCCATCCGGTGCTGCGCAACTCGATGCACCCGATCGGCGCCGACCAGGTCGGCAGCGGCTACCCCGACATCAGCTGGCACGGTGTGCGCGCCTGGGCGCCGGACTGGTCCAGCCACTGCCGGGTGCTGGCGCTGATGCGGTGCGGCAAGCACGCCAAGGGCGGCACCGTCGCCGACGACCACGTCTACATCGCCATCAACTCCCACTGGGAGGGCCACGACCTGGAGCTCCCGCGGCTGCCCGAGGGCCTGAAGTGGCGGCTGTTCGCGGACACCTCCGCGGCCGGCGCCCACCCGCTGGGCCAGGAGCCGCCGCTGGAGCATCCCGACAGCTACCACCTCGGCGCGCACTCCGTGGTGGTCCTCGTCGGCCGCTGACCGCCCCACCCCCGCACCATCCCCCGCGAAGGAGATTCCACCGTGTCTTTCGAAGTGAAGCTCAGGGTCAACGAGCGTGTCGCCACCATCGAGCTGAGCGGTGAGCTCGACGCGGCGACCGCGGGACAGTTCCACGACACCGTCGACGAGGCCGCCTCCGCGGGCGCCGTCGAGCTGGTCATCCGCGCCGAGAACCTCTCCTACCTGTCCAGCGCCGGACTGCGCTCGCTGGTCTTCGCCCGCCAGAAGATGGGCGACGACGTGCGGATCGCCGTCGTCGGAGCGCCGGAGCCCGTCGCCCGGACCATCCGGCTGGCCGGGTTCGACCACAGCATCGACCTCGTCGACGTGTGAGGGGGCGGGCAGGCCGATGGCGATCGACCACGGTGCGCCGTCCGCCGCCGGAGTCCCCGCCCAGGTGGCCCGCGGCGGCGGCCTCCCCTTGGGTGTCGTCCGCCGCGCCACCGCGGAGCACGCGGTGAGCGCGGGACGCATCAAGGTGCGCGCCGCTCTGGAGGAACTCGACCGCGTCGCGGCCTTCGTCCTGGACGTCGGCCGCCGCGCCGGACTGAACGAGAGCGCGCTGTACCGGCTGCGGCTGGCCGCGGACGAGCTGGCGACCAACATCGTCATGCACGGATACCGCGGCCGGTCCGGTGAGATCGCCGTGGAGGCCGCCATCGAGCCCGAGCGGCTCTGGGTCCGCTTCCAGGACGACGCCCCGGCCTTCGACCCGCATCAGGGCATGCGCGCGCCCGAGCTGGACGCGCCGCTGTCCGAGCGGCGGATCGGCGGCCTGGGCGTGTATCTCGCCGTCACGGCGGTGGACGAGTACCGGTACGAACTCGTGGCCGGACGCAACGTGAGCACGCTGGTCATGCTGCTCCCCGGCCGGGGCGGAAGCACACGTCCGCCCCGGACCCGGGGCGGCGACGACGAGCCGACAGCGGAGTAGACGAGGCGGAGATGGTGCAGACGAAGGTGCTGGTTCTGGGCGAGCATCGCAGCGTGCCTCCGGACCTGCACGACGCCCTGAAGCGCGTGGGCGCCGAGGTGCACGTGCACAGCCCCGGCGAGGTGCTTGCGACCTCGCCGGGGCGGCTGCCCGAGGTGACGGTGGTCCTGGCCCATGCGGAGCTGACCCCCCACACCGTCCGGGCGGTGGCGCGCAGACTGGACGACGAGGGACTGCAGCCTGCCGTGGTCGCCTACGCCGACCAGGAGCATCTGCATCTGCTGGATGGCCACGTGGGAGCCGGCGCGGACTACCTCGTCCCGCCGTTCCACACCCATCTGGTGCGGGCGCGACTGCGCGACTGCCATGAGAAGGCGCAGTTCAGCCGGACGATGGAGGACGTGGCCGCGCACGCGGAACTGCTGTCCTACGAGCGGGAGCTGGAGATCGGCCGGGAGATCCAGCTGGGTTTCCTGCCCGACGACCTGCCCAGCCCCGACGACTGGGAGATCCATGTGCGCTTCCGTCCCGCGCGGACGGTGGCCGGGGACTTCTACGACGTCTTCGAGATCGTCAACCGGCGGCGGCTCGCGCTGATCGTGGCGGACGTGTGCGACAAGGGCGTGGGCGCGGCGCTGTTCATGGCGCTGATCCGCTCGCTGCTGCGGCACACCGCCGAGCAGAGCGGGCTGCAGTCGCTGATCGCGGCCGAGCTGATGGGCGAGGAGACCACCTGGGCCGAGCACAGCCGGGCCATCCCGGTGGTGGGGGCGACACCGCTGCTGAACGCGGTGGTGGGCACCAACAACTACCTCACCCGCAACCACATCCGGCAGGGCTACTTCGCCACCATGTTCTTCGGCGTGCTCGACCCGGCCACCGGCAACCTCGTCTACATCAACGGCGGCCACAACCCGCCGGTGCTGCTGAGCGCGAGCGGCGCCGAGCCGGTGCTGCTGCAGCCGACGGGTCCCGCGGTCGGGGTCATCCCGGACGTCGACTTCTCCCTCGGCTACGCCCGCATCAGCCCCGGCGACACGCTGTTCATCTACACCGACGGGGTCACCGAGGCCCGGTCGGCGTCGGGGCTGTTCTTCGGCGAGGACGAGATGATCCGGCAGCTGACCGCGGCGAAGGTGTGCGGGGAGGGGCTGCTGGACCACATGGACGGGGCGCTCAGCGAGTTCGTCGGGTCCGCGGAGCAGTCCGACGACATCACCATGATGGCCGTCCACTGGCGCCCGCCCGGGCCGCAGAGCAACTGATCAGTCGGGGGTAGACGTGTCGCAGATCATCACCGTGCACTCCTATCGGGGAGGCACCGGCAAGTCGAGCACGGCCGCCAATCTGGCGCTGCTGCTGGCCGCCTCCGGCCGCCGGGTGGCGCTGGTGGACACGGACATCCACACGCCCGCGCTGGACGTGATCTTCGACGGCTCGGTGGAGCAGGTACGGCGTCGCTCGCTGACCGACTATCTGATCGGCCGGTGCGAGATCGAGGACGCGGTGTACCCGGCGGACGGCGACTGGGGCCACGACGGGTTCTTCCTGATCCCGGCGCGCAGCCGGTCCACCGCGGCCGCCGAGATCATGGGCCGCGGCTACGACGTGGGCCTGCTGCGCGAGGGCTTCGACCGGCTCATCGACTCCCTCGCCCTGGACGTGCTGCTCCTCGACACCCACGCCGGGTTCAACAACGAGACCGTGACCGCGATGGCCTGCTCCGACGACCTGGTCGTGGTCACCCGTGCCGACCGCCTCGATCTGGCCGGCGCCCGCGAGACGGTCGCCCTCGCCGAACGCCTCGGCGGGGTCGGCCTGACCGTGGCGGTCAACATGGCTCCCGACGGCCAGGTCCACGACCGTCTGCACGCCGAGGTGGAGAAGGCCTACGACACCAGGGTCTCCGCCGTCCTGCCCTACGCGCCCGAGATGGCCACCCTGGCCGGCGAACGCGTCTTCTCCACGGCCTACCCCCACCACCCCCTCGTCGCCGGCTACCGCCGCATCATCGCCGAGGTCAGCAACGGCACGACGGGGCTCCGCCGGTGAGCCGGCCTGAAGCCCGGCCCTCCCTTTCAGCGACAGCACCCCCCGTGCGAGGAGGCACATGATGCAGGAGAAGCGCGCCGCACGGCGGTTCGCGCCCAGTGTGGGGCGTATTCCCGTGCTGGACGTCCGGCCCTCGGTGGACGGGGGGCGGCGGCCCGCACGAGCCGTGCCGGGTGAGACGTTCGAGGTGTCGGCGACCGTGTTCCGGGAGGGGCACGACGCCGTCGCCGCGAACGTCGTGCTCACCGCGCCCGACGGCACCGAGGGCGAGTGGACGCCGATGCGGCTGCTCGCGCCCGGCACCGACCGGTACGCCGCCGCCGTCAGCGCCGACCGCGAGGGCGACTGGTCCTTCCGCGTGGAGGCCTGGTCGGACCCGGTCGCCACCTGGCGGCACACCGCCGACATCAAGGTCCCGGCGGGCATCGACGTACCCCTCGTACTGGAAGAAGGGGCGCAGCTCCTGGAGCGGGCCGCCGACGCGTTCGCCAAGCGTGAGGGCGCCCCGCTGATCGCCGCCGTGCGCCGGCTGCGCGACACCGACAAGGCGCCGGAGGAGCGGCTCGCCGCCGCCTCCGACCCGGTGGTGCTCGCGCTGCTGTGCGCGCGCCCGCTGCGCGAGCTGGTCACCCGCTCCGAGGAGCTGCCGCTGCGGGTGGACCGCGAACGCGCCCTGTACGGCGCCTGGTACGAGCTGTTCCCGCGCTCCGAGGGCGCCGTCGTGGCCGGTGCACCGCAGGCCGACGGGCTGCTCCAGCCGCCGCGCTCGGGCACCCTGCGCACCGCGGCCAAGCGCCTGGAGTCGGTGGCGGGCATGGGCTTCGACGTGGTGTACCTGCCGCCGGTGCATCCGATCGGCACGACGTACCGCAAGGGCGCCGGCAACACGCTCGTGGCGGGGCCCCACGACCCGGGCTCGCCCTGGGCGATCGGCTCCCCGGCCGGCGGCCACGACGCGATCCACCCCGACCTCGGCACGCTCGAGGACTTCGACCACTTCGTGGCCCGGGCCACCGAGCTGGGCCTGGAGGTCGCCCTGGACTTCGCGCTCCAGTGCTCCCCCGACCACCCGTGGGTCACCGAGCACCCGGAGTGGTTCAGGCACCGCCCCGACGGCACGATCGCCTACGCGGAGAACCCGCCGAAGAAGTACCAGGACATCTACCCGATCGACTTCGACACCGACCCCGACGGCCTGCACGAGGAGTGCCTGCGCGTCCTGCGCCACTGGATGGCCCACGGGGTGCGGATCTTCCGCGTGGACAACCCGCACACCAAGCCGGTCGCCTTCTGGGAGCGGCTGATCGCGGCCGTCCACGACACCGACCCCGATGTGCTGTTCCTCGCCGAGGCGTTCACCCGCCCGGCGATGCTGCACACCCTGGCCCGGGTCGGCTTCCACCAGTCGTACACGTATTTCACCTGGCGCAACTCCAAGGACGAGGTGGAGTCCTACCTCTCGGAGCTGGCCGGTCTCGGCGGCGAGGAGTCGGCCGCCTTCCTGCGGCCCAACCTGTTCGTGAACACTCCCGACATCCTGCACGCCTACCTCCAGTACGGCGGCCGTCCCGCGTTCGCCGTGCGGGCGGTCCTCGCGGCGATGGCGGGGCCCAGCTGGGGCATGTACGCGGGCTACGAGCTGTTCGAGAACGTGCCGGCCGGGCCCGGCAGCGAGGAGTACCTGGACTCGGAGAAGTACCAGTACCGGCCGCGCGACTGGGAGGGCCGTGAGGCGTCCGGCGACTCGCTCGCCCCGCTGGTGCGCACCCTGAACGAGCTGCGGCGCTGCCACCCGGCCCTGCACCAGCTGCGCAATCTGCGCTTCCACCGCACCGACAACGACGCGGTGATCTGCTTCTCCAAGCGGGACGACACCGACTGGGTGCTGGTCGTGCTCACCCTCGACCCGCACACCGCGCGCGAGGCGACCGTCTTCCTCGACCTGCCCGCGCTCGGCCTGGACCGCTCCGACAGCTTCGAGGTGTACGACGAGCTGTCCGGTCAGACGTACACGTGGGGCCGCGACAACTACGTACGCCTGGACCCGCACCGCCAAGTGGCCCACATATTCACGGACGGGAACCCGCAGACGTGACCACCGCATCGCACTCACCGGCCCTGCCCGCCACCGACATCAAGCGGCTCGTCACCGGCGAGATCAGCGACCCGCACGCCCTGCTCGGGCCCCATCCGGGCCCGGACGGGGTGACGGTGCGGGTACTGCGGCCGCTCGCCGACGCCGTCCGCATCACCGACCCCGGCGGGGGTCTGCTGCTGGAGCTGGAGCACGAGTCCGACGGGGTGTTCGCCGGCCGGCTGCCCGGTTCGGCCATCCCCGACTACCGGATCACCGCCGTCTACGGCGGCGGCAACGAAGTACACCGCTACGACGACCCCTACCGCTTCCTGCCCACGCTCGGCGACCTCGACCTGCATCTGATCCGCGAGGGCCGGCACGAGGAGCTGTGGCGGGTGCTCGGCGCCAACGTCCGCACCCACGAGTCGGGTTGGGGGCCGGTCACCGGCACCGCGTTCGCGGTGTGGGCGCCCAACGCGCGTGCGGTGCGGGTGGTCGGCGACTTCAACTACTGGGACGGCCGCGCCCATCCGATGCGCTCGCTCGGCATCAGCGGCGTCTGGGAGCTGTTCGTGCCGGACGTCGGCGACGGCTGCCACTACAAGTACGAGATCCTCACCCCCGACGGCCGCTGGATCCAGAAGGCCGACCCGCTCGCCACCCGCGCCGAGCCGGCCCCCGGCACCGCGTCGATCGTGCACACCCCCCGCCACCGCTGGGGCGACAGCACCTGGATGGCCCGCCGCGCCTCCTTCTCCGCGCACCGCGAGCCGATGAGCGTGTACGAGATGCACCTGGGCTCCTGGCGGCCCGGCCTCACCTTCCGCGAGCTGGCCCGTGAACTCCCGGCGTACGTCAAGGCGCTGGGGTTCACCCATGTGGAGTTCCTGCCGGTCGCCGAGCACCCCTTCGGCGGCTCCTGGGGCTACCAGGTCACCTCCTACTACGCGCCGTCCGCGAAGCTGGGCGGCCCGGACGACTTCCGGTTCCTGGTCGACGCGCTGCACCAGGCCGGCATCGGGGTGATCGTCGACTGGGTGCCGGCGCACTTCCCGCGCGACGAGTGGGCCCTGGCCCGCTTCGACGGCACCCCGCTGTACGAGCATCCCGACCCGCGGCGCGGCGAGCACCCCGACTGGGGCACGCTCGTCTTCGACTACGGCCGCAACGAGGTGCGCAACTTCCTCGTCGCCAACGCCCTGTACTGGATCGAGGAGTTCCATGTCGACGGGCTGCGGGTCGACGCGGTCGCCTCGATGCTCTACCTCGACTACTCGCGCGGCGAGGGGCAGTGGCTGCCCAACGTCTACGGCGGGCGCGAGCACCTGGAGGCGGTGGAGTTCCTCCAGGAGGTCAACGCGACCGTGCCGCGCCGCAATCCGGGCGCCCTGACCATCGCCGAGGAGTCCACGTCCTGGGAGGGCGTGACCCGGATGACCGACCACGGCGGGCTCGGCTTCTGCCTGAAGTGGAACATGGGCTGGATGCACGACTCGCTGGACTACATGGCCAAGGACCCCGTGTACCGGCAGTACCACCACCACGCCATGACCTTCGCGATGGTCTACGCGTACTCGGAGAACTTCGTGCTGCCGATCTCCCACGACGAGGTCGTGCACGGCAAGGGCTCCCTGCTGACGAAGATGCCGGGCGACCGCTGGCAGCAGCTGGCCAACCTGCGCGCGTTCCTGGCCTTCATGTGGGCCTTCCCGGGAAAGCAACTGCTGTTCATGGGGCAGGAGTTCGCGCAGGACACCGAGTGGTCGCACGACCACGGCCCGGACTGGTCGCTGCTCCAGCACGCCCCGCACGCCGGGGTGCGCGACCTGGTGCGCGACCTCAACGGCGGCTACCTCGCCCAGCCCGCGCTGTGGCGCCATGACACCAGCCCCGAGGGCTTCTCCTGGATCGACGCCGACGCGGCGCAGGACAACGTCTACTCCTTCGCCCGGCACGGCGACGACGGCGAACTCCTCGTCTGCGTCTACAACTTCCAGCCCACTCCCCGCCCCGGCTTCCGCATCGCGCTCCCCCGGGCCGGCGAGTGGACCGAGGCCCTCAACACCGACGCCCCGGCCTACGGCGGCAGCGGTGTGCTCAACCCGGGCACCGTGCACGCCGAGGAGACCCCCCACCAGGGCTTCCCGGCCAGCGCCGTCATCACCCTGCCGCCCCTGGGAGCGGTCTGGCTGCGGCCTGTCTGAGCGACGCGCCCCACGACGGCGGCCCCGGGACACGGCGGTGTCCTGGGGCCGCTTTTTGCCGTTCCTAGGGCTGCTTTTTACTGTCCTGAGAACCTCTTCCGCAGCGCCCCCGACCCGGTCTGCGGTGCCCCCGCGCACCCCTCCACCCGGCAAAAACCGGTGCGCTAACCGGAATCAGGTCCGCTACATACGAAAGTCGGCCTGTTCACCCGACGCATCCCGGCCATGCACCCTTCACAGGTTCTCCCAGTTCACCCACCCCGCCAGGACGAACTGCGTGTACAGGGCCGCTTTTCCCTCCCGACGGAGGGGGGCGTTCCAGCCATACGTTCCTCTCGCCGACCCGGCCGGAACTGACCGGCCCCTTTCGGCCAGACGCACATGCACTTTCCGTGCAGATCCGTGCAAGGAGGAACCTTCATGCGACTCACCCGCGCGCACCGCAGCCTCGCGGCCCTCGCCCTGGCGCTGTCCGGCCTCGTCGCCGCCGCGGCCGCCCCGTCGACGGCCCTGGAGCCGGAGACCGTCGAGACCCCGAAGAAGGTCGACGGTCCGCTCTACGTCCAGGACGCCATCAGCCTGCCCGGCACCGACGCCTACCCGGAGGGTATGTCCGTCGACTACCGCAACGGCGACACCTACATCACGTCCTTCGCGACCGGCGCCGTCTACAAGGCCCCGGCCGGCCAGACCCAGGCCCAGGTCTGGCTGCCCGCCGGCACCGACGGCCGCACGGAGGCGATGGGCGTCGAGGCCGACAAGAACGGCCGCATCTGGGTCTGTGACAAGAACTACGTCACCCTCTACGACGCGGCCACCAAGGCCCGGCTCGCCCGCTTCGTCACCCCGACCCCGGGCCAGTCCGTCCTCAACGACCTGGACATCACCCAGGACGGCACGGCGTACATAACCGACTCCAACCGGCAGAAGGTCTACAAGGTCACGCCGACCCAGCTCACCGAGGCGATCTCGTCCGGCGCCGACCGCACCCTGACGGTCGCCTTCGACCTCAACAGCCTCGTCGCGCCGCACGAGGAGGGGGCCATCACCCTCAACGGCATCGAGGCGGGCCAGTACAGCAACTGGCTGATCACCGTCGACATGATGACCGGCGACCTGTTCAACCTCAACATCGCCACCGGCAAGGCCACCAAGGTCCAGTTCGTGGGCGGGAGCCTGCTCTCCGCCGACGGTCTGATGATCGAGAAGAACAAGATGTGGGTCGCCCAGTTCGGCACCAACAAGATCAGCCGGCTGCTGCTGAACTCCGAGGGCACCTCAGCCCTGGTGGAGAGCGAGGCCACCGACGCCAGCCTGATGAAGCCCACCACGATCGTGCGCAAGGACGGCTCGATCCACGTCGTGCGCTCTCAGTTCGGGCTCGACCCGACGACGCTGCCCTTCACGGTCGGCCGGATCAGCAGCGGCATCTGATCCTCGGCGGGCAGCGGCCGCAGCCGGTCCACCAGCCGTAGCCCCGGCCCTGCCATCGCGGTCGTCGCCAACGCCACCACCGTCAGCGCGACCAGCAGACCCCGGTCGATCAGACCGGCGTCGAACCCGGCCGACAGCACCACGATCTCGGTGAGGCCACGGGCGTTCATCAGCACCCCCAGGCGCAGCCACTGCGCGGACGGCAGTCCGCGCACCACCCCCGCGCCCGCACAGCCCACGGCCTTCACCACCACGGCGACGGACAGCAGGACGGCCAGCAGGAGCGCAAAATCGGCGTCCCAGGGGACCCCGCCCAGGTCGACCCGCTGCCCGAACCCCAGAAAGAAACAGGGCAGCAGGACATGGTCCACCACCGTGTCCAGCCGCCCGGCGGCCAGGTCCTCCACCGGCCGGCGCCTGCCCCACACGAAGCCGAACACCACGGCCCCGAGCAGCTGGTGCAGCCCGGCGGCCGAGGAGGCCGCAGCGGCCAGCGCACACCCCGCGACCAGCACACCGGCGTCCGCAGGGGCGCTGGGGGCCCCGGCACCGCGCCACCGCAGCAGGGCGGCACACAGCAGCAGCCCCGCGGCCACCAGCGCGATCCGGCCCGGGCCCAGCCGGCCCGCCGCGACCAGCGCCGCGGTCAGGACGACCCACACGGCCGCGTCCCCGGCGGCAGCAGCGGCCAACGAGATCCGGCCGGCCCTGCTGTCCGTCAGCCCCTCGTCCTGCAGCAGCCGTGCCAGCACCGGCACGGCCGTCACCCCGAGCGCCCCGCCCAGGAACAGGGCGAGCGCGACCGGGGTGGCGTGCTCTCCGGCGTACGGGGCGCACAGCGTCAGCGCGAGCGGCACGCCCGCGGCGAAGGGCAGCACGAAACCGGCCGCCCCGACCGCGAGAACGGTCCCCCGCTCCCCCGAGCCGCCACCCTCGCCCCGCGCCAGCAGCCGCCCGATCCGCAGCGCCAGCAGCACCAGCCCGAGCTGCCCGAGCCCGTCGAGCAGCGGCAGCACGTCATCGCCGTAGAGCAGGGCGTGCGCGCCGGGGACGAGCGCCCCGAAGAGGGAGGGGCCGAGCAGAATGCCGGCGGTCAGCTCGGCGAGGACGGCGGGTTGTTTCATACGCCGGGCGACGAGCCCGGCGGCACGAGTAACCAACAACAAGCAAGCAAGGCCGAGCAGAAAACGACCGGAAAGGTCCACCTTCTCGACTCCCTAGGCTGGACATGCCCAGGGGCGCGGGGCTCTGTTCGATGTGCGGCTCCGCCGCGCGGGCGCGACCAACCACACTCAACTCGAACAGACCCCGCGCCCCAGGCACTCACATCCTCAGCGCTCGACCTTTGCGTACCGCCCGGAGGAGACGGTCGACTTGTCGATGGCGGCGAGGAACTCCTGCGTCTCCGGCGCGGCGAAGAAGCCGCCCATCGTCGCGTCGGCCTCCTCCGGCGAAGCCCAGTGCACGATGACGAGGTACTCGCCGTCCTCGCTGAGCGTCACCTCACGGGAGACGAACCCGGGCCGCTTGGCCATGTACTCGTTCTCGACCTTCTCGTCGAGCTTGCCGAAGGCCTCCGGGTCCGTACCGGGTATCAGCTTGAAACGGACGGTCTCGACAGTGGTCATGCCACGTACCCCTTCTCGAAGTTCAACTCTGGCTCTGGCTCTGGAAGTTCTGCGCGTGCGCCCGGGCCCACTGCGCGAAGGTGCGCGGCTCACGCCCCAGCACCTCGCGCACACCCGGCCGCACGATCGAGTCGTCGAGCGTGCCCTCGGCGTAGTAGCGGAAGAACGCGTCGACGTACTCCTGCGGCATCGAGCCCTCCATCCCGGCCCGCGCCTCCTCGTCGGTCAGCCCGACGAAGGTGAGCGGCCGGCCGAGGACCTCGCCGAGGATGCGCACCCGGTCCGCGGGCAGCAGGGCCTCGGGCCCGCTGAGGGCGTGCGCCGCGCCGAAGTGGTCGGCGTCGAGCAGCACCCGCGCGGCCACGGCCGCGATGTCGTACGGGTCGACCATCGCGACCCGCACCCCGCCGAAGGCGTCCCGCACCTCGTCGCCCGCCGCCAACTGGCCCTGCCACTGGAAGGTGTTGGACATGAAGCCGCTCGGCCTCAGGATCGTCCAGGGCACATCCGCGGCCCGGACCGCCTCCTCGGAGCGGATCATGAAGCGGGAGATGGCGTTGTCCAGGTCGCCGTCGGGTGCGGCGATGCTGGACAGCAGGACCACATGCTTCACGCCGGCCGTGCCCAGCTCGGCCAGCACGCCCGGCATGTCCGCGTAGCCCGGCAGCAGGAAGACGCCCTCGACGCCCTCCAGGGCGGGCCTGAGGGACGCCGGGTCGTTCAGGTCGCCGACGGCCGCCTCGGCGCCCTCGGGCAGGGTGCCCGCCGCCGGTGCGCGGCGGGCCAGGGCCCGTACCGGGCGGCCCGTACGGGCGAGTTCGGCGACCAGTTCACCGCCGACGTGTCCGGTCGCTCCCGTCACCAGGATCATTCCGCCTCCTCCTTCAGTGCCATGGGGTGGTCATCCGTTCCCCGGGAGGGTCAGGACAGATCCAGGACGAGCCGGCCGCGCACATGCCCCTGCTCGCCGAGCGCGTGCGCCTCGGCCACCTCGCCGAGCGCGAACACCCGCTCCACATGAGGGCGCAACCGCCCCTCCGCCAGCAGCGGGGCGAGCCGGTCCAGGACGGGCGCGTCGGGGTGGACGTAGGTGAATCCGGCGCGCACCCCGTGCTCGTCGGCGGCCCGCCGGTGTTGCGGACCTTCACCCTTGAGGGTGACAACGATGCCGCCGGGCCGGACGACGTCGAGCATGCGGAAGTACTCGGCGCCGCCCATCGGGTCGACCGCCAGGTCCACGTTCTTCACCTCGCGGACCATGTCGTGCGCGACGACGTCCTTCGCGCCCAGGGAGAGCACGAAGTCACGGTTGCGGGCCGAGGCCGTGCCGATGACCTCGGCGCCCGCGTCCGCGGCGAGCTGCACCACCAGGTGGCCGACGCCGCCGGCGGCCCCGGCGACCAGCACCCGCTGACCCGCGGTGAGGCCGCCGTGCCGGAACACGGTCTGCCAGGCGGTGATGCCGGGCATCGGCACCGCGGCCGCCTCCACCATCGACAGTCCCTCGGGGACGGCGGCGAGCTCGTCCTCGGGGGCCACCGCGTACTCGGCGTACGCCCCGGCGAGGGCCGGGAAGCGGGGCATGCCGTAGACGGCGTCGCCGACGGCGAACCGGCCTGCGCCGGGGCCGGTGGCGGCCACGGTGCCGGCGATGTCCCAGCCGAGCACGGCCGGGAAGGCGTCGATGCCGACGCCCCGCCCGACGCGGGTGGCCCAGTCGATGGCGTTGATCCCGGCCGCCGCCACCCGCACCAGGACCTCACCCGGGCCGGGCTGCGGCACGGGCAGGTCGGTCAGGCGCAGGGTGTCGGCGGCGGGACCGAGACGGTCGATGACGGCGGCGCGCATGGTTGTCGCTCTCTCCACGCTTTTCCAGCCTCTTTCCTTGGTCGTTCTTTGTCGCTGGTGCGCCGCCGTGCGGTCACCGACCCCGCTTGTGGTTACGGGGCCAGCGTCAGATCGTGGCGCGGCGCGAGGTCCACGATCATCTGCTTCTGTTCGGGCGTCAGCGGCGCCGGAGCCTCACCGGCCCGCGCCTCCTGGCCTATCTCCATGAAGAACTTCTCCAGGTAGGCCGGGGTGAACATGAACAGCATGTGCGCCGTCTGCAGACCGACGTTGCGGAAGCGGTGCCGGGTGCCGCGCGGCACGAACACGAAGTCCCCGGTGCCGGCGACGAAGGTCTTCTCGCCGTTGAGGAACTCGATCTGGCCGCTGAGGATGTAGAACGCCTCGTCGGCGCGGGGGTGGATGTGCGGGGGCGGGCCGCCGCCCGGCGGGACGGTGGCCTCGGCCAGCGTCAGGTTGCCGCCGGTGTTCTCCGAGATCGCCTTGAAGCTGTAGATCGCGTCGCCGAACCACACGGTCTTCACGCCCGTGCCCGCCGGACAGTGCACGACGGCACCCTCCGGGTGGTTCGCCGCCGGGGCGGCACCCGGCTGCGCTGTGGTGGTCATGATCTCTCCCAACTACAGAGGTGTTGGTGGTCTCGCTCAGAGCCGGAACAGGCCCGGGTCCTCGGTCTTGACGTCGATCAGCACCGGCCCCTCGGCGGTCAGCGCGTCACGCAGCGCCTCCTGCAGGCCGTCGGGCGAGTCGACGGTCTCGCCGCGCACACCGAAGCCGCGGGCGATCAGCGCCATGTCGACGTCGCTGAGGTCGTAGCCCGCCTCCCACGACTTCTGGTCCTGGAGGTAGTACTTCAGGGACAGATAGCCGGAGTTGTCCGGGATGACGAAGGTGACCGGCAGGTTGTGCCGGGCCGCCGTCCACAGGGCGTGGATGGTGTACTGCGCGGAGCCCTCGCCGACCACGACTACGGCACGCCGGTCGGGGCGGGCCAGCGCGTAGCCGACGGCACCCGCGAAGGGGAAGCCGAGCGCGCCGGAGGCCGTGGCGAAGTAGCCGTTGTCCTCGCCGAGCGGGATCTGCTCGTGGAAGTCGGCGCGGGCGATCGGCAGCTCCTCGAACAGCACCGCGTTGTCGGGCAGTTCCTTGGACAGCACGTGGAACAGGTACGCCTGCGTCAGCGGCGTCGACGGCTCCGGCACCGCGACCGGCTCGCGCACCGGCGCCAGCTCGACCCGCTCACGCTGCTCGACCAGCGGCACCAGGCCCTTGACGACGGCACCCGGCGGGGCGACGAAGCTGCGTCCGGCGAGGGTCGCGGCGGCGGCCTGCGGGTCGTCGGTGACGTGCAGGAAGTCCACGTCCGCGGTCAGCGTCGGCCGCGGCGACTTGTCCAGGTCGGCCGGGGCGGTGGAGAACAGGTCCCACGCGGTGAACAGCGTGAACGCCGGCCCGCCGAGGACGACGACCACGTCGTGCTGCGCGGACAGCCGCTCGTTGATCAGCTCGGGAATGGGCGGCAGCACACCCGCGAACAGCGGGTGGTTCTCCGGGAAGGCACCGCGCGCCCACACCGGCGCGCCCCACACGCGTGCGTTCAGCTTCTCGGCGAGCGCGATCAGGTCCCCGCGGGCACCCTGCGCGTCCACCGGACCGCCCGCGATCAGACCGGGCCGCTCGGCCCCGTTGAGCGCGGCGGCGATCTGCTCCAGCGCCGCCGGGTCCGGCACGACCGCCGACTCGACCTTGGCGATGCGCAGCGGCTCCGGGTCGGCCGGGCGTACCCAGTCGTCCTCGGGCACGGCCACGAACACCGGGCCCTGCGGGGTCTGCTTGGCGATCTGGTAGGCCTGCGCGATGGTCGCCGGCACGTCCTGCGGCCGCGCGGGCTCGGCAGCCCACTTGATGTACGGCTTGGGCAGCTGGGTGGAGTCCTTGGCGATCAGGAACGGCTCGCCCAGGAGCATCTTGCGGGCCTGCTGGCCACCGAGGATCACCATCGGCGTCTTCGCGGAGGCCGCGGTGTAGACGCTGCCCATGGCGTTGGCCAGACCCGGCCCGCCGTTGATGATGACCAGCGCGGGCTCGCCGGTGGCCTGCGCATACCCGTCGGCCATGCCGACGACGGCCTTCTCCTCCAGGCCCAGGACGAACTTGAAGTCCCCCTCCAGCCAGTTCTCGAACAGCTTCATCTCGCTGTGGCTGGGGTTGCTGAAGACCGTGGTCAGCCCTAACTGCTTCAGCACGTCCAGCGTGGCGTCACGTACGGTCCGCCCGGTTTCGGTCACGGGGTTTCACTCTCCTGAGAATGGTTGGTACGGAACTTGTGGGGGGCGTTCTAGGCGGGACGCGTCAGCCGGTGGCGGTGACCGGCGCCTTCTGGGCGGCTCCGGAGGCGGCGACCTCGCTGGGGGTGCCGGGCACCTTGAGGAACCTGGTGCCGAACACGGCCGGCAGGGCGATCACGGCGACGATCAGAGCGGTCAGCGGCACATTGCGCACCTCGAAGGTGTCCAGGGCCCAGCCGCCCACGGCCGCTCCCAGCGCGACACCCACGTTGGTCGCGGAGGCGCCCAGCGTCGCCGCGAGGTCACCGCCCTCACCGGCCAGCGAGATCACCCGCAGCTGGTACGCCGGCGTGACACCGAAGCCGACGATGCCCCAGCCGGCCAGCGCGATGGCGACCAGCACCGGGTTGCCGCGGAACAGATACAGCCCGGCCAGCGCCACGATCAGCACCACGTTGCCGATGAACAGCGTCGCCGAGGCGTTGATGTCGGCGAAGCGGCCGCCGGCGATCGTGCCGATCGCGCTGAACACACCGAAGATCAGCAGGAACGCGGAGACCGCCCCGCTGCTCACCCCGGTGACGTCCTCCAGGAACGGCGCGAGATAGGTGAACGCGATGAACTGCGCGCCCATCAGCAGCACACCGGAGGCGAGCATCGCCAGCACCCGCGGGTGGAAGGCGTGCCGGGCCTGGGCCGCAAGGCCGCCCGAGCCGGAGCCGTGCACGACCGACGGCACGAACGCCATCATCGCGGCCAGCGCCAGCACACCGAGCACGGCGACACCGGCGAAGGTGGCCTCCCAGCCGAGGTTCTGGCCGAGCAGCGTGCCCAGCGGCACACCGACGACCGTGGAGACGGAGATACCGCCGAAGACCAGGCCGACGGCCTGTCCGCGGTGCTCCGGCGCGACCAGGCCGGTGCCGACCGCCGTCGCGGCGCCCAGGAACAGGCCGTGGATCGCGCCGCACAGCACCCGCGCGACCACCAGGAGCCCGAACACCCCGGCGAACACGGCCACCAGGTTGCCCACGATGAACACGGCCATGGCCAGCCACAGCAGGGAGCGGCGCGACATGCGGATGGTCGCGGCGGTCACCACCGGGCCGCCGAGGGAGACGCCTAGGGCGTACGCGGTGACCAGCAGGCCCGCGGTGCTCACGGAGACACCGAGGTCGTCCGCGATCAGTTCCAGGACGCCGACGATGACCAGTTCGGCGGTGCCGATGACGAAGGCACCCAGACCGAGCGAGGCCAGCGCGAGCCGGTTAGGGCTGCCGGATGCCGTCGTGGTGGGGGTACTCATGGTGGACCTCTCCTGTCGGGCGGGTCAGGCGTACTGCAGGTCGAGCTTCGTGATGAGGCCGTCGCGGGAGGTGAACTCGTAGTTGGCCTCGAAGCCGCCGTCGCCGCCGGGGGCGAAGCGGACGAGGAGCGTGGTGCCGTCGGACTTGGGCGTGTTCTTCAGCACCGTGAGCTTGCCGCCGATGACCTCGTTGTCCGCCCAGTCGCGGATCTCGTCGTGGCCCGTGAACTCACGGCCGACGTCTGTGAGTTCGGCGTCGGGGTGGAAGGCGGCCACGAGCGCGTCCAGGTCCTCCGCGGCGACCGCGTCGACGTACTTCTGGGCCGCCGGGTCGATCCCGCCGGGCTTCTCGCTGCTCGCCACGTCGTCCGTTTCCTTCGTGTCGCTCGGTTCGTTCGTCGCGCCGGCACCGGAGTCCTGGGGCGCCGAGACACTGGTGGTGGGCCCGTCGGCGGCGGTGTCGTCCTCGCCGTCGGAGCAGGCCGTCAGCAGGACGGTGGCGGCCAGGGCCAGGGGGACGTATATGCGATGTCGCACGGCAGTCCTTCTTTCTTCGGGCTCAGGCGTACGCCATGGACACCCGGGCGATCCGGTCGTCGTCCACGTCGAACAGGTAGGTGGCCCGGAAGCCCACGAGCGGGCCCTCCGGGTCGAAGCGCAGCAGCACGCTGGAGGTGCCGTCGCTCTCCGGGGTGTTCCTCAGCACGGTCAGCCGGCCGCCGATCACCTCGTCGCTCGCCCAGGCACGGATCTCCTCGTGCCCGCGGAACTCGCGTCCGGTGTCGGTGACGACCGCGTCGGGGGCGAAGGTGCCGACCAGCGCCTCGACATCCTTGTCGTCGACCGCGCTGACGTATCCGCGCACCGCGGGGTGCAGCGAGGCCAGCGCTTCGGCGTCGTGCTCCTCGGGGGTGTCGCGCACCGCCTCCTTGGCGGCGGCCCGCACATAGTCGCTGCTGAAGGCGAGTGCCACGCCCAGCACCAGCACCGCGGACAGGGCGTACGCGACGATCCGCCGCCTGCTCGGGCGGCGTGCGGCCAGAGTCACCATGCGATCCTCCTGCGGTGGCGGAAGAACCCGCCGGTGGGTCCGTCGTCCGGCAGCCGGGCCAGCCAGACCGCCGTGTCGGCGCCCTTCTCGACGCTGGTCGGCGCCCATGCGCCGCCCATGTCGGTGCGCACCCAGCCGGGGCACACCGCGTTGACCTTCACCCCGTGCCCGGCCGCCGCGGACACCACCAGCGTCAGCGCGTTCAGCGCCGCCTTGGAGATGCCGTACGCGGCCGGGGAGGGCACGTTGTCGGTCATGGCGCCGAGCCCGGAGGACACGTTGACCACGCGGCCCCAGCCGCGCCGTGCCATCGCCGGGACGAACACCTGGCTGGTGTGGAAGGCGCCCATCAGGTTGACGTCGAGCGCCTCACGGAAGGTGTCCTCGGTCAGCGAGAAGAACGAGTCCGTCGGGTAGACGCCGGCGTTGTTGACGAGGATGTCGATCTCGACGCCGTCGGCGGCCAGCCGGGTCGCGCAGTCCGTGACGCTCGCCCGGCTGGTGACGTCGAGCTGTTCCACCCGGAGCCGGCCGTCGGCGCCCTTGAGGCCGCGGGCCGCCGACCGGCCGCGCGCCTCGTCGCGTGCGGCCAGGACGACGTCGTGCCCGGCCTGCAGCAGCTGCCGGCAGATCTCCAGGCCGATGCCCCGGTTGCCGCCGGTGACGAGTGCGGTGCGGGTCCTTGACCGGCTCACGTGCGTCAGTCCTCTCGGCTCAGACCTTGTAGCGCTTCTTGACGTCCTCGGCGAAGCCCAGGTAGTCGCGCAGCGGCCAGACCTTCTCGAACTCCAGGTAGTCGCGCATGGGCAGCCGGCCGAGCGCGGTGCGGTCCAGCTCCTCGGCGTCGGGCGAGTCGATGATGGCTATGACGCGCTTCTGCGCGGCGACCTTCCAGATGCCCACGCAGAACCCGGAGTCGAGGGTCTCCTGCGCGTGCTCGGCCTCTTCCTGCTCGAGCTCCCAGAGCTCGTCGAGGGTCATGCGGCCCTCGTGGATCCACTTCATCTGGACGTAGAAGAGCATGGACGACTCCCGTCGTACGAAAGGGGGTTGGGGGCGGCGGGCGGGGGTGCTCAGCCGGCCGAGCGGGCGCGGATCAGCTCGGTCAGGGCGTGGCCCTCGCCGAAGACCTCCACGGCCAGGTCGAGCGGCGTCTTGCCGTCGTGGGCGACGTGGGTCAGGTCGGCACCCGCCTCGACGAGGATGCGGGAGCAGTCCTCGTAGCCGTGCCACAGGCTGTCGTGCAGCGGCGTGTAGCCGTTGGTGGCGCCGACCCAGTTCAGGTCGATGCCGTCCTGGCGGACCAGGTCGGCGGTGATGTCCGCGTGGCCGTTGTAGACAGCCTTGTGCAGCGGGACCGCGCCGAAGGTCGGCTCGACGGCGTTGACGTCGGCGCCCGCGGCGAGCAGCAGCCGCACGATCTCGGTGTGGCCGTCGCGGGAGGCGACCAGCAGCGGGGTGTGGCTGTCGTTGAAGCCGCCCACGTTGGGGTAGCGCTCGTCGACCTCGGCGCCGTCGTCGAGGAGCTTGCGCACCCGGTCGGTGTCGCCCTCGGCGGTGGCGGCCATCAGCTCCTGGCGGGCGATCGCGGCCTCGTCGGCGCCGCGCCGGGCCTTGAGGTGCTGCTCGGCCTGGAGCAGCTTGTCCTTGCCGAAGGTGTTCACGTTCAGCTCGTACTGGAAGTGCTGCTCCAGCGAGAAGCCGTAGTGCGTGTAGATGTTCAGCGAGGTGCCCTGGGCGAGCAGGTACTCGGCGATGTCCGGGAACTTGTACCAGAGGGCGTCCATCAGCGCGGTGTGGCCGGTGGTCGTGGCGATGGCGTCGACGAACGCGCCGGCCTCGACGAGCTGGCGCACCACGTCCAGGCTGCCGCCCTGGCAGGCCTTGTGCAGTGCGGTGGCGCCCGCGCGCGGGTCGGTGGTGAGGACGTCGGCGCCGGCGCCGATCAGGACCCGCACGGTGGCGGGGTCGGCCTGGCCGGAGGCGATCATCAGCGCGGTCAGCCCGGAGGAGTTCTCGCGGGTGTCGGGGTTGGCGCCCGAGGCGAGCAGGCGCTCGACGACGGGGGTCTGGCGGCCGCGGACGGCCTTGATCAGTTCGGCGCTCATCAGGCGGCCACCTCATCGGGCTTGTCCCCGCGCAGGGCGCGGATGATCTCGGAGGGGTCGGTGTAGGACTTCCAGCGCACGATCTTTCCGTCGCGGACCGTGAGGGACTGGATGAATTCGATGTGGAATTCGACGCCCGTCTCCTTGACGACGGAGACCTCGTCGATGACACCGAAAGCCTGGTCCCCGTCGGCGACGAGGTTGATCAGCCGCTCGGATTTCACGTCGACGGCACCGGTGAAGATCTGCAGGGTGCCGAGGACGGCCTCACGGCCGTGGACCGTGCCGATCCACTTCATGTCGTCGTTGTAGCCGGGAACGATCGTGTAGTTGATCCACTCGACGTTCTCGTCCAGTGTGTTGAGCGCGGTCTCGAAATCACCGGAGGTAAGCGCCTCGAACCACGTCCGGGCGACTTTCCTGGTCTCTTCGGTGAGGTTGCTCATGGGGTCTCCTCGACAAGGTGGAGAGAGTGCCGAATGGTCGCGCAGGCATTCACCGGAAAATCATTCGCGGGCCGCTCGACCTGCGGCAAGAAAGGGAAGGTTGACTTCCTGACTTTCGGCTCCCGCCGACCGGCTTTCAGCTCTCGCCGGACGCGATCTTGGCCGCGTCGGTGAACAGCTGCTGGTTTCCGTCGGCCCACAGGACGGTCATCACGACGTCGTCGATCTGCCAGCCCGACTGGGTGCGGGTCAGCCCGAAGCGGTACTTCCCGGCCAGCGTCCACAGCGGACCGCCGTGGTCGCTGGGCATGCGGTGGGTGGCCTGGAACATGGCGGTGACGACCGCGGTGTCACCGGACACCTCGGCGAGGAAGTTGCTCAGGATGTGCTGGGTGGCGGTGAACGCGCCCAGCAGGCCCGACCAGGCGGCCACGAGGTCCTTGCGGGCGATGGTGAAGGGCTCACCGCCGTTCAGGCTCGTGTAGTCCAGCCGGATCTCGTCGGCGAAGGTCTCGCCGAGCTTCTCCCAGTCGCGGGAGTCGGTGTACCAGGCCATACGGGTACAGGTGTCGATGACGTCCAGGCGGTCGGCCACGGAACTCATGAACGGTTCACCTCCGGTGTCGCGGTGACGCGGGTGGGCGGGGCAGGGGGGTGGTGCGGGCGGTCGGCCGTTTCGGCGGCCGTACGCAGATGGGGTGCGAGCCGGTCGATCTGCCGGGACCAGCGGTGCTCACTGACCAGGGCGGCCACGATGAGCAGTCCGAGCGCGACGACCTCCGAGACCGCGCTGCCGTAGCGGCCGACGGCGATGGCGCCGAGGCCGATGACGGAGGCCGCGAGATGGAAGCGCTGCGGCCCGATCTTGAGGATGCCGTGGAACCAGGCGATGCCGGCGAGATAGAGCGAGACACCGCCGGCCAGCGCCATGGAGGGCGCGAGCTCGAGGGGGTCGAAGGGATGCACGATGGTCTTCTTCACCGCGGAGGCGATCAGGATCAGCCCGAGCAGCATCGGCACATGGGCGTAGAAGAAGGCGCTGAGCGCGAGCCGGGAACGCTGGTGGGCGTCCTCCTTCTCCAGCGCCAGCTCCGCCCGGCGGGCCTTCTCGGACTCGTCGAAGTACACCCACCACAGACAGGCCGGGATGACGAAGATCAGGACGGCCGTCGTCACGTGCGAGAGCCCGGCCTGTCCGCCGTCCATGCCGATGCCGAGCGCCAGGAACGAGTCGCCGAGCGCGATGATCATCAGCAGGCCGTGGCGTTCCACGAAGTGCCCCGGCCGCAGTGCGAAGCCGGAGACGCCGGTCACGATCGGCGCGACGACCTCCAGCAGCACGGCCGTGGCCCACAGCGCGTAGACGACCGGCCCGTCCAGGAAGCCGGCCGCGATGATCAGCAGCGCGGACAGTGTGTGGAAGGGCGCGATCCGCAGCATGTTGCGGGCCGCGTCGGGACCGCCGTACGCGAACAGCGCCGCGTGCACGCCGACGGTCAGCAGGTATCCGATGCCGAAGGCCACGCCGTCCCCGCCGAAGGCGTTGGGCGTGGCCAGGCCGAGCACCAGGAAGGACGCCATGCCGAGCAGGAGCAGCAGCCGGTGGCTCTTGCGGTGCGGGGGCAGATGGTTGGTGAGCCAGGCGTAGCCGCCGTACATCCACCACAGCAGCCAGAACACCAGCAGGACCTGCACCAGGCCGCGCGGGGTCATGTCCCGGCTCAGGAGCCGGGCCAGCTGGGTGAAGTTGAAGACGAAGGCGAGGTCGAAGAACAGCTCCAGGGTGGTGACCCTCGTCTCGCCGTGCGTCGTCGACGGGGACTGCGCTTCCGACATGTCCGCGAACGTAACGGCCGTGCGGGTGCCCCGGTCAACGCCTTCGAACGGACTCCATGAGGTCGCGCCGCCTCACCCTCGAAGGGCGCTGCGGTACACCTCGTGCACGCGTTCGGCGGCCACGTCCCAGCCGAACTCCCGCTCGGCGCGCAGCCGTCCGGCGGCGCCCATGGAACGGGCCGTTCCGGGCTCGGCGAGGAGCCGGTTGACGGCGGCGGCGAAGTCGGAGGCGAAACGTTTCTCGTCGAGCGGCGTCCCGGTCCCGTCCTGCTCCTGCTCGATCGGCACGAGCAGCCCGGTCTCCCCGTCGACGACGACCTCCGGAATCCCCCCGGTGGCGGTCGCCACGACAGCGGTCCCGCAGGCCATGGCCTCCAGGTTGACGATCCCCATCGGCTCGTAGAGCGAGGGACACACGAACACGGAGGCATGCGTGAGCAGTTGCCGCAGCGAGCGCTGGTCCAGCATCCCGTCGATCCGCACCACCCGCCCCCGCCTGCGCCCCAGCTCCTCGGCGAGGGCGGCGGTCTCGGCGGCGATCTCCGCGGTGTCGGGCTGCCCGCAGCACAGCACCAGCTGCGCCTCGGGATCGATCTCGAAGGCGGCGCGCAGCAGTTGGGGCAGCCCCTTCTGCCGGGTGACGCGCCCGACGAACAGCACGATGGGCCGGTCGGGGTCGACCCCGTGCCGGACGAGGGCGTCGGTACCGGAGTCGGGCCCGTGGACGGCGGTGTCGATGCCGTTGTGCACGACGTGCACCCGCGCGGGGTCGACCTCGGGGTACACCCGCAGGATGTCCTCCCGCATGCCCCGGGACACCGCGATCACGGCGTCGGCATGCTCCAGCGCGCCCCGCTCCACCATGGACGACAGGGCGTACCCGCCGCCCAGCTGCTCGGCCTTCCACGGCCGCAGCGGCTCCAGGCTGTGCGTGGTGACCACGTGCGGGACGCCGTACAGCGTCTTCGCCAGATGCCCGGCCGCGTTGGCGTACCAGGTGTGGCTGTGCACCAGCTCGGTGCCCTCGCACCCGGCCGCCATCGCCACGTTCGCCCCGAGGGTGCGCAGCGCGGTGTTGGCCCCGTCGGCGAGGTGGGGCTCGGCATAGGCGCTCACCCCCTCCTCGTCGCGGGGAGCCCCGAAGCAGTGCACGCGCAGGTCGACCAGACGCCGCAGCGCCTTGGCGAGTTCGGCGGCGTGGACTCCGGCTCCGCCGTAGATCTCCGGCGGGTACTCCTTGGTGAGCAGATCGACGCGTGTGTTCATCCGACTTCCTGAGGTAGGCGAGCCTGGCGGTACGACTGTCGGCAGCCGCGGCCCGGACCTCAGGGCGGTGTTCCGGCCCGGTGGGGACGGGTCGCAGGGTGCCTGAACTGGCCTTGCGGGGGGCCGGCGACGCTGCGACGGCGGGGTTGTTGGCGCATCCACCACCGACCCCCTCGCCGGCACCGTAACGAAAACCGGGCGCGCACCCGGCGCGGACCGGGGGCGAGCGCGGGCTCGGCGTGGTCACGGTTTGTTGCGGAATGCAGGCCTTGAGCCACCTCTCACCCTGCAACTTTCGGTGATCACACCCCCGGAATACGCCGGACCCCCGCCCCGTTCAAGCGTATGGTTGAACGGTCAACAAAAACTGGAGGGTGAGCGACCATGCAGTTCGGGATCTTCACGGTCGGCGATGTCACGCCGGACCCGACGAACGGCCGGACGCCGACCGAGCGCGAGCGGATCAAGGCCATGGTCGCCATCGCCCAGAAGGCGGAGGAGGCCGGGCTGGACGTGTTCGCCATGGGTGAGCACCACAACCCGCCGTTCGTGCCGTCGTCGCCGACGACCATGCTGGGCTGGATCGCCGCCCGCACCGAGCGGATCATCCTCTCCACGTCCACCACGCTGATCACCACCAACGACCCGGTGAAGATCGCCGAGGACTACGCGATGCTCCAGCACCTGGCCGACGGCCGCGTCGACCTGATGATGGGCCGCGGCAACACCGGCCCCGTCTACCCCTGGTTCGGCAAGGACATCCGCGACGGCATCGACCTGGCCATCGAGAACTACGCCCTGCTGCGCCGCCTGTGGCGCGAGGACGTCGTCGACTGGGAGGGCAAGTTCCGCACCCCCCTGCAGGGCTTCACCTCCACCCCCCGCCCGCTCGACGGCATACCGCCCTTCGTCTGGCACGGCTCCATCCGCTCCCCGGAAATAGCCGAACAGGCCGCCTACTACGGCGACGGCTTCTTCCACAACAACATCTTCTGGCCCGCCGACCACACCAAGCGCATGGTCGAGCTCTACCGGGAGCGCTACGCCCACTACGGCCACGGCACCCCCGAACAGGCCATCGTCGGCCTCGGCGGACAGGTGTTCATGCGGCGGACCTCGCAGGACGCGATCCGCGAGTTCCGCCCCTACTTCGACAACGCGCCCGTCTACGGGCACGGCCCCTCCCTGGAGGACTTCACCGACCAGACCCCGCTCACCGTCGGCACACCGGAGCAGGTGATCGAGAAGACGCTGGCCTTCCGCAGTTACGCCGGCGACTACCAGCGCCAGCTGTTCCTGGTCGACCACGCCGGGCTGCCGCTGAAGACCGTGCTGGAGCAGATCGACATGCTCGGCGAGGAGGTCGTGCCGGTGCTGCGCAAGGAGTTCGCGGCCGGGCGGCCCGCCGGCGTCCCCGACGCCCCCACCCATCAGTCCCTGCTCGCCGCCGCTTCGAAGGAGGTCCTCGCATGAAGCTCGTCGTCGTCTCCGCGGGGCTGAGCGTCCCGTCGTCGACCCGGCTGCTCGCCGACCGCCTCGCCACCGCGGTGGGGCGGGCGACGCCCGTGGACGTGCAGTTCGTCGAGCTGCGCGAACTCGCGGTCGAGATCGCGCAGAACTTCACCAACGGCTTCCCCGGCCGGTCCCTCGCCGCCGCGCTGGACGCCGTGACCGAGGCCGACGGGCTGATCGTCGTCACGCCCGTGTTCTCGGCGTCGTACAGCGGACTGTTCAAGTCGTTCTTCGACGTCCTCGACAAGGACGCCCTGACCGGCAAGCCCGTGCTGATCGCCGCGACCGGCGGCACCGCGCGGCACTCCCTGGTGCTGGAGCACGCGCTGCGCCCGCTCTTCGCCTACCTGCGGGCCGTCGTCGTACCGACCGGGGTCTACGCCGCCTCGGAGGACTGGGGCGCCGAAGGGCTCCAGGACCGCGTCGACCGGGCCGCCGGGGAGCTGGCCGCGCTGATGAGCGGGCTCGGCGGGGCCCGGCGGCCCGCGCCGAAGGACGACCTCGCGGTCGTACCGTTCGAGCAGCGGCTGGCGGCGCTCCGGCCGACGGGGTGAGCAGCAGGTAAGAACAGGCGGTACGCGGGCCGGGGCCGCTCGTCCGCACAGGTGGCTTTGCCACACTGGGCGGGTGGCCCCGACTGTTCTGCTCGCCGAAGACGACCGCGCGATCCGGCACGCCCTGGAGCGCGCCCTGACCCTGGAGGGATACCAGGTGACCGCGGTCGCCGACGGGGTCGAAGCCCTGGAGCAGGCGCACCGCACACCACCGGACGTACTCGTCCTCGACGTGATGATGCCCGGCAAGGACGGCCTCCAGGTCTGCCGCGCCCTGCGCGCCGAGGGCGACCGCACGCCGATCCTCATGCTGACCGCACTGGTGGAGACCGCCGACCGGATCGCCGGCCTGGACGCCGGCGCCGACGACTACGTCGTCAAGCCCTTCGACGTCGAGGAGGTCTTCGCCCGCCTGCGCGCCCTGCTGCGCCGCACCAGCCCCCCGCCCGAGACCCCCGCCGCTCCCGAGCCCGCCCAGGGCACGCTGGAGGCGGCCGGGCTGCGGATGGACCCGCAGGCACGCAGGGCCTGGCGCGGACAGCGCGAACTGGAGCTCACCCGCACCGAGTTCGAACTCCTGGAACTCCTCGTACGGCACGCCGGCACGGTCCTCGACCACGCCACCGTGTACGACCGCATCTGGGGCTACGACTTCGGGCCCGGCTCCAAGAACCTCGCCGTCTACGTCGGTTACCTGCGCCGCAAGCTCGACGAGCCCGGCGCCCCGCAGCTGATCCACACGGTCCGCGGGGTGGGTTACGTCCTGCGGGAGGGCTGAGTGAGCGGCGGCCGCCGCTGGCGGCTGGTGTCGCTGCGCACCACCTTCGCGCTGTCCTTCGCCGCGGTCACCGCGGGCGTCACCGTACTCGTCGGCATCCTGTCCTACGGCGCCGCGGCCCGGCTCGTGCGCGTGGACCAGCAGACCGTGTTCGACGAAGTGGTGCAGGACGTACGGGCCGAGGTGCGGCGCGGCCGCATGATCCCGGCCGACTTCTCCTCGGCGCCCGGCCACGACCTGGTCCGCCCGGCCCGCACGGACGTACAGGTGCTCGGGCCGGACGGGCACGTCTTCGACGAGGGCAGCCCGGGCCTGCCGGTCGGCGAGGACGACCGGCGCATCGCGGGCGCCGCACCGGCCGGCCGGCTGGTGGTGCACGAAGGCGTCGGCGTCGGCGACGACGTCTACCGCGTGGCGACCGTCGCACTCGGCGGCGGACGCGGCGCGGTGCAGGTCGGGCAGCAGTTCAGCGACACCGAGGACCTGCTGCGGGTGCTCCAGCAGCGCACGCTGGTGCTGGTCGGCGCGGTCGTCCTGGGCGCGGGCCTGTTCGGCTGGTGGCTCGCCTGGCGGATCACCCGGCGGCTGGTCGTCCTCACCTCCGCCGCGGAGGCCGTCGCCCGCACCCGCCGCCTCGGCATCGAGGTACCCGTCTCCGGCAACGACGAGGTGGGACGCCTCGGCCGCGCCTTCGACCGCATGCTGGGCCGCCTCGCCCAGTCGGAGGAGGACCAGCGACGCCTCGTCCAGGACGCGGGCCACGAACTGCGCACACCGCTCACCTCCCTCCGTACGAACATCTCCCTGCTCAGACGGATGGACGAACTGCCCCCCGAGGCCCGCGAGGAACTCGTCGCCGACCTCGGCCAGGAGGCCCGCGAACTCACCGACCTGGTCAACGAACTCGTCGACCTCGCCGCCGGCCAGTCCGACAGCGAACCGCCCCAGCGGGTGGACCTCGCCGACATCGCCGAGGACGTCGCCGCACTGGCCCGCCGCCGCACGGGCCGGGACATCGTCGTGCAGGCGACCGGGGTGACCATCACCCAGGGCCGCGCCGGCTCCCTCACCCGGGCCGTGTCCAACCTCGTCGAGAACGCCGCCAAGTTCGACCGCGCCGGAACCACCCCGATCGAGATCCGCGTGACCGGCGGCCCCGGCGAAGGACTCCCCGTCCGCGTGGAGGTCCTCGACCGCGGCCCCGGCATCGCCGACGACGACCTCCACCGCGTCTTCGACCGCTTCTACCGCGCCCCCGACGCCCGCGCCCTCCCCGGCTCCGGCCTCGGCCTCTCCATCGTCCGCGAAGTCGCCCTGGCCCACGGCGGCGCCCCCTTCGCCTACCCCCGAGAGGCCGGCGGCTCAGTGATCGGCTTCACGGTCCGCACGGCGTTTCCTGAGACGGGGGCGGGCTTGTGATCGCCGGACACTGAGCCGTCGGCGGCCTCTCCGGACCGTCCCCTACGGCGACGGCGACGGCTACGGCATCGGCTACGGCACCAGCACCACCCGCCCCCGCACCCCGCCCTCCGCCAGCAGCGCGTGGGCCTTCGCCGCGTCCTCCAGGGCGATGGTCTCGGCGACCCGCAGGGTGAGTACGCCGTCGTCGACCAGCCGCGCCAGCTCGGCCAGGCGGGAGCCGTCCGGGCTCACCTCGACGGCGGCCACCCGCACATCCCGGACCGGGGAGGGAGCGGCCTGCGGGATGACGCCCGCGTAGGCGCCGCCGTCCCGCACCCAGGCCAGTGCCCGCTCCCCCAGCACCGCCGCGTCCAGTACCGCGTCGAAGCCGGAGTCGATGCCCTCGGTCAGGAACGCCGAGGCGCCCAGCGAGCGGACCAGGTCCTCGTCGGCGGCGCGGGCCAGCCCCGTCACCGTGACGCCCGCGTGCGCGGCGAGCTGGACGGCGAAGCCGCCGACCGCGCCGGCCGCGCCGGTCACCAGCAGGGACTGCCCCGGCCGCAGGTCGAGCAGGTCCAGGGCCTGGGCGGCGGTCAGCGCGTTCAGCGGGAGCGTGGCCGCGTGGACCGGGTCCACCGACGCCGGCGCCTTGGCGAGGGCGTCCGTGTCCACGACGACGTACTCCGCATGCGTGCCCAGCGCCTTCGCCACGCCGTACTGAAGGGCCACGACCTCCTCGCCCACCTGCCACGCCGAGGCGACGGCCACCGCGTCCACCGTGCCGGCCACGTCCCAGCCGAGCCCCACCTGCGTGCCGGCCCCGCCGAACGCGCCCGAGCGCACCCCGGCGTCCACCGGGTTCAGCGTGGCCGCCGCGACCTTGATCCGCACCTGCCGCGCGGCCGGCTCGGGCACCGGCGCGTCCACGATCCGCACGGCCTCAGGACCGCCGAACTCCGTCACCACTGCAGCTCGCATCTCAACTCTCCCCGGTTCACCATCACTTGTGGGGCTCGCCGCCCCGTGACCACAACCCTAGGAAGAGTTACTATCCAGAAGGAAGTAGTTACCTGAAGGTGCCTACCGCACCCCAAGGGGAGCGCAGAGGAGAGCCATGGCCACCCAGACCGCCGCCCAGCGCCGCGAACAGGCCCGCGCCGAATACGACGCGTTCATCAAGGCCTGCCCCACCAACCAACTGCTCGACCGCATCAGCGACAAGTGGGTCAGCCTCGTCGTCTCCGCCCTCGCCCCCACACCCATGCGCTACAGCGACCTCAGCCGCAAGATCGCCGGAGTGAGCCCCAAGATGCTCACCCAGACCCTGCGCTCCCTCGAACGCGACGGCATCCTCACCCGCACCGTCACCCCCTCCGTCCCCGTGCGCGTCGACTACGAACTCACCCCGCTCGGCCGCAGCCTCGCCCTGCTCCTGACCGCCGTGAAGGACTGGGCCGAAACCCACTTCGACGAGGTCCACCGCGCCCGCGAGCGCTACGACGACCAGCCGCTGCAGGCTCAGAAGTAGTACGTGTCCCCGGTGTCCAGCACCAGCACCCGCTGCCGGTCGTTGTCCCGGTTCCGGTCCACCGCACCCCCACCCCACACCGTGTCCAGCTCCAGCCCCACCTCCGGCGGCACACCCCGCAGCCGTACCGCCAGCTCCACCCGCTCCCCCAGCCCGTCCGCCGCCAGCTCCCCCGTACGGCACACCACCACCCGCACACCCGCCCGCGCACAGCCCTCCGGCAGGACCTGCCGGACGCCCAGCGGCACCGACCAGCGCAGCCGCACCGTCGCATCCGGCACCGCCTCCGGCCCGTGATTGCGCGCCACGAACCACACCCGCATCCGCCCGTCCGCCATGACAGCGGCCCCGTGATACGCCAGATCGGCCTCCCCCTGCGCCGCACCCACCTCCCGACCGTCCCCCGACAGCCCCGGCCCGCTCACCGCACCCGCCCCCGACACCCCCGCCCCGGCCAGCCCCAGCACCGCACCGCACACCACAAGCCGCCGCGCCACCGCCCGCATGCCGTTCACCAGCCCTCACTCCCGCACTGCGCCGGGCCACCCGATGTCCACCCGGTACGCACGGCCATGTATCCCCCGGCCCACCGGCCCCCAGGCGCCCTCCAACAGGTGACAGACCCCCGCCGTGCCAAGCTGCCCCCATGCTTGTGCTCCGCTCCGCCGCCCTCTTCGTCGTCGCCGCCCTCTTCGAGATCGGCGGCGCCTGGCTGATCTGGCAGGGCCTGCGCGAACACCGCGGCTGGCTGTGGATCACCGGCGGCGTCCTCGCCCTCGGCGCCTACGGCTTCGTCGCCACCTTCCAGCCGGACGCCCACTTCGGCCGCATCCTCGCCGCGTACGGCGGGATCTTCGTCGCCGGCTCGATCCTGTGGGGCGTGGTCGCGGACGGCTACCGCCCCGACCGCTGGGACATCGCCGGCGCACTGATCTGCCTCACCGGCATGGCCGTCATCATGTGGGCCCCGCGCAACGGCTGAGGCGTCCGCCCCACGAAACTCCACGTCATCCGCAGCAACACGCCGCCTATCCTGGCGGAAGCCCGACGTACGAACGCCAGCACGAGGAGCAGCCCCATGGCCACCGCCGCACCGTCCGCCGCCTCCCGCATCGCCGTCGTCACCGGTGCGAGCAGCGGAATCGGCGCCGCCACCGCCCGGCAGCTCGCCGCGGCCGGCTACCGCGTCGTGCTCACCGCACGCCGCAAGGACCGCATCGAGGCACTGGCCGAGGAGATCAACGCGGCCGGCCACTCCGCCACGGCGTACCAGCTGGACGTCACCGACCGCGCCGCCGTCGACGAGTTCGCGACGGCCTTCAGGACGATCGGCGTACTCGTCAACAACGCGGGCGGCGCCCTCGGCGCAGACCCGGTGGCCACCGGCGATCCGGCCGACTGGCGCACGATGTACGAGACCAACGTCATCGGCACCCTGAACCTCACCCAGGCCCTGCTCCCCAAGCTGGAGGCCGGCGGGGACGGCACGGTCGTCGTGGTCTCCTCCACCGCCGGCCACGGCACCTACGAGGGCGGCGCGGGCTACGTCGCCGCCAAGCACGGCGCCCACGTCCTCGCCGAGACCCTCCGCCTGGAGATCGTCGGCCGCCCGGTCCGCGTCATCGAGGTCGCCCCCGGCATGGTCAAGACCGACGAGTTCGCCCTCACCCGCTTCGGCGGCGACGAGGCCAAGGCGGAAAAGGTCTACGCGGGCGTCCCCGACCCCCTCACCGCCGACGACGTGGCCGACACCATCACCTGGGCCGTCACCCGCCCCAGCCACGTCAACATCGACCTCCTGGTCGTCCGCCCCCGCGCCCAGGCCTCCAACACCAAGGTCCACCGAGAGCAGCCGTGACGGACCCCGAATCCCCGGCCCACCGCCAGGCCCGCCGGGCCCGCGAAAAACGCGACGAACGCCAGATGTGGATGTGGCTCGCCTACTTCCTCTTCGGCATCCACATCGTGGCGCTCGTCATGATCTACGCGGTCATGCACGCGAAGTAGCGCGCGACGGCCCGGCTCAGCCCTTCACGCAGACGACCTGCTTCAGCTTCGCCACGACCTCCACGAGGTCCCGCTGCTGGTCGATGACCTGATCGATGGGCTTGTAGGCGCCCGGGATCTCGTCCACGACGCCGGAGTCCTTGCGGCACTCCACGCCCTGCGTCTGCTCCTCCAGGTCCTTCGTCGAGAAACGCCGCTTGGCCGCGTTGCGGCTCATGCGCCGACCGGCACCGTGCGAGGCCGAGTTGAAGGCCTTCTCGTTGCCGAGTCCCTTCACGATGTACGAACCGGTGCCCATGGAGCCGGGGATGATGCCGTAGTCGCCGGAGCCCGCGCGGATCGCGCCCTTGCGGGTCACGAGCAGGTCCATCCCGTCGTAGCGCTCCTCGGCCACGTAGTTGTGGTGCGCGCTGATCTCCTGCTCGAAGGTCGGCTTCGCCTTCTTGAATTCCTTGCGGATCACGTCCTTCAGGAGCGCCATCATGATCGTGCGGTTGTACTTGGCGTACTCCTGAGCCCAGAACAGGTCGTTGCGGTACGCCGCCATCTGCGGGGTGTCCGCCACGAACACGGCGAGGTCGCGGTCGATCAGGTTCTGGTTGTGCGGGAGCTTCTGGGCCACGCCGATGTGGTACTCCGCCAGCTCCTTGCCGATGTTGCGGGAACCGGAGTGGAGCATCAGCCAGACGGAACCCTCCGTGTCCGTGCACACCTCGACGAAGTGGTTTCCGGATCCGAGCGTTCCCATCTGCTTCGTGGCACGTTCCTGACGGAATTTGACCGCTTCGGCCACCCCGTCGAACCGCCCCCAGAAGTCGTCCCACCCCCCGGTCGCGAGCCCATGGAAGCGCCCCGGGTCCACCGGGGAGTCATGCATGCCCCGCCCCACCGGAATCGCCTGCTCGATCTTCGACCGCAGCCGCGACAGATCCCCCGGAAGGTCGTTCGCCGTGAGGGACGTCTTGACGGCCGACATCCCGCAGCCGATGTCGACGCCCACCGCCGCCGGGCAGACCGCGCCCTGCATGGCGATGACGGAGCCGACGGTGGCGCCCTTGCCGAAGTGGACGTCCGGCATGACCGCGAGGCCCTTGATCCAGGGCAGGGTCGCGACATTGCGGAGCTGCTGCATGGCGACGTCCTCGACGGTCGTCGGGTCGGTCCACATGCGGATGGGCACCTTGGCGCCGGGCACCTCGACGTACGACATATCGTCCTCATTCCCCCGGAAAGCAATCAGAAGCCATAAATCGCAAAACCGGCGCCAAGGTCGATGAAAGGGATGACGGACCGGCGTCCACGGCATTGCGTGCGATACACATTGTCTGCGGGTGACACCCCCGCCCGGCAACCGAATAAGCGGCGGCCGGCACCCGCGGGGACATCGACCGAGAGGAGCCCGACCGTGCAGCGGAAGGCCTACGTACCCGGCACCGCCGCCCTGCTCGCGGCGCTGCTGGCCGGCTGCACAGGCGGCTCCGGCGGCGACGCCACCTCCGACGGCTCCAACCCGGAGGACACCGGCACGACGGTCACGGACGTCGAGCCGGGCCGCTACCGCACGCTCCCCGAGCCCTGCGGAGTCGTCAGCCGCGACACGCTCGACACCCTCCTGCCCGGCATCCGCGAGATCCCCGACGAGGTCCAGCGCGAGCAGGCGTACGAGGGTGAGGCGACGCTCACCTACGACACGGACCGCAAGGTCGGCTGCCGCTGGAAGGTCGAGTCCGCGACGGCCACGGACCATCTGCTGATCGACTTCGAGCGGGTGGTGTCGTACGACACGGCGGTCAGCGACGACAGCGAGGCCGAGGCCCTCTTCGCCACGAAGGTCACCGCCGCGGACCTCCCCGAGCCGATCGCCACGGACACGGAGACCGGCACCGAGACCAGCGCCGAGGCCGCGGACGCCGACGCCGACGCCGACGCCGACGCCGACAGCAGCCAGGGCGCCAGCCCCTCACCGAGCAAGTCCGCCAAGGCCCCCTCCGGCAGCCCGAGCGCCCACTCCTCCCCCTCGGCCTCGGCCTCCCCCTCCGCCTCCTCCACCCCCACCGCCCTCCAGCCCCGGCTCCTGGACGACCTCGGTGACGAGGCGTTCGTCGACGACGAGCTCGGCAGCTCCGGTTCGACGGCCGAGCGCCGTACGGTCACTGTGGCGTTCCGCACGTCGAACGTCATCGTGACCATCGAGTACGAGGAGCAGCCGGCGACCATCGGCACGGCCCCGGACAGCCAGGAAATGCAGGACAGGGCGCGGAAACTGGCGTCCCGGCTCGCCGACTCCCTGTCGGGCTGAGCCACTTGCGCGGCCGGCCCGTGCCGTCCGGCGATGCGTCCGTAGGAAGGCCGTGGGTGTCGCGCACCGCGTACCGTGGCCCCTCGGACCCGATCCGACCGCAGGAACCACGAGCGTCATGAGTGAAGGAACCATGCAGCGACGAGCACAGCGAGCCGACCGGTCTGAACAGCGTGCCCAGCGAGTGACGCGGGGTCGCCGCGTCCTTGTCGGTGCCGCCGCCCTCCCCGTGGTGCTGCTGGCCGCGGCCTGTTCCTCCGGCTCGGACTCCGACGGCGGCGACGCCAAGCAGGCGTCTGCGAGTGTCACCGCGAGCCCGTCGCCGACGGTGCGGGCGGCCGCGTACGCGACGCTGCCGGAGGCATGTGACGTGTTGTCGGACAAGACGCTCGAGGATCTGGTGCCCGAGGCCCGTAAGTCGGGCAAGGAGGGCAGTTCGGACGATCTGGAATCCCGGGCGAGCTGTTCCTGGGACAGCCTGGACAACAACGGCGTGAAGGGCTCGCAGTTCCGCTGGCTGAATGTCTCGATGCTGCGCTTCGAGTCGGACGTCGCGCGCGGCGCGGGTGACGAGCTGGCCGCGGAGTACTACGAGGGTCAGGTCGAGGACGCGCGGGCGGTGACGGGTGCGAAGAACGTGAAGTCGGCTCCCGCCGCGGGCATCGGTGACGAGGCGACGGCCGTGCGGTACGACCTGAAGAAGAAGGAGGGGTCCTTCAAGCAGCAGACGGTCGTGGCCCGGGTGGAGAACGTCGTGGTCACGGTGGACTACAACGGTGCCGGTCTGGCGGGCGACAAGACTCCGGACGCGGACGAGCTGATGAAGGACGCCCAGAAGGCGGCGAAGGAGGCTGTCGCGGCCGTTCTGAAGGCGAACAGCGCGGTCAGCGGGGACGCCGATGCCAAGGTGCCGTCCGCGACGAAGTCGCCGTCGAAGTCCGCGTCGACCTCGTCGGGCACGTCTTTGAAGAAGCCGTCGGCCTCCAAGTCGTCCTCCACTTCGCGGAGTTCGTCGAAGTCGTCGACGCGTAAGAGCTGACGCCGACAGCATCACCCCGGTCCGGCCACCCGTTCCCCGCACATGTGTGCCACTCTGTTGCCCGCACAACAGCATGCAGTGGGAGGGGAGTACGGGTGGCCGCGCCCATACAGCTGACACGGATGCACCGCGTTCTCATCGGCGTGGTCGTCTTCGGTGCCGTGATCATCGCCGGCATCGGTTTCGCGGGTTCCTACGCGGCCGTCCGCGAGCTGGCCCTGAAGAAGGGCTTCGGGAACTTCTCCTACGTCTTCCCGATCGGGATCGACGCCGGTATCTGCGTGCTGCTGGCGCTGGACCTGCTGCTGACGTGGATCCGTATCCCGTTCCCGCTGCTGCGGCAGACGGCGTGGCTGCTGACGGCGGCGACGATCGCGTTCAACGGCGCGGCCGCCTGGCCGGACCCGCTGGGCACGGGTATGCACGCGGTGATCCCGGTGCTGTTCGTGGTCGCCGTGGAGGCGGCGCGGCATGCGATCGGCCGGATCGCGGACATCACGGCCGACAAGCACATGGAGGGTGTCCGGATCACCCGCTGGCTGCTGAGCCCGCTCCCGACGTTCCTGTTGTGGCGGCGGATGAAGCTGTGGGAGCTGCGGTCGTACGACCAGGTGATCAAGCTGGAGCAGGAGCGGCTGGTCTATCAGGCGCGGCTGCGGTCCCGGTACGGCCGGGCGTGGCGGCGGAAGGCTCCGGTGGAGTCGCTGATGCCGCTGCGGCTGGCGCGGTACGGCGTGCCGCTGGCGGAGACGGCTCCGGCGGGGCTGGCCGCGGCGGGCATCGAGCCGGCGCTGATCCCGCCGGCGCCCCAGGTGCAGCAGGCCCAGCAGATTCAGCAGCCGCGGTTCGCCGCCGTGCCGGTGCAGGCGCAGCAGCAGTTGCCCGCGTCGGATCGGGCGGTGGATGCGGATGCGGATGCGGACCCTGAGCAGAATCCGTGGCTGCATGCCCGGGACCCGCATGCGGTGGAGTACCACGGGGGCTACGACCCCAACTTCGATCCGGAGCTGTACGGGCCGCCGTACGAGGAGTCGCCGTTCCCGCCTCATGAGGAGGAGCCTGTGCCCGAGGGGCCTTCGGGTGAGGAGACGGGTGGCTTCCCGGTGCCGGCAGGGCCGGGCCGGACGCGTGAGCTGGGTGAGGGTGGCGGCTCGGAGCCGGACGAGGAGGCGTACTACCAGGTGTTCCGCGAGTCGATAAAGAGCGGGAACGGGGCGCCGACGCCGCGCGGGTTCATGGCGGACGTGGAGGCGACGTACGGGATCGCGCTGCCCGAGGCGGAGGCGAAGCGCATGGTGAACCGTTTCTCGAACCGGTTGAACGCGGAGCTGGCGGACGAGCACATCGCGTAACCCCGGACATGCGGAAGGGGCCCTCGTGAGAGGGCCCCTTCTTCATGCGCGACTCACTCCCCGAGCAGTGCCCGGACGCGGTCCTGGCCGACCGCCAGCAGCAGCGTGGGCAGGCGCGGGCCGGTGTCACGGCCGACGAGCAGGTGGTAGAGCAGGGCGAAGAACGTCCGCTGGGCGGTCTTGATCTCCGGCGGGAGCTCCTTGGGCGTGGCGTCCGCGGAGAATCCGGCCTGGACCTTGGGGACGCCGTAGACGAGGTGGGTCAGTCCGTCGAGGGACCAGTGGGAGGCGAGTCCGTCGAGCAGGAGTCGCAGGGACTCGCGGCCGGCGTCGTCGAGGGACTTCAGCAGCTCGGTGTCGGGGTCGGTGCGGACGATGGTGCGCTGGTCGGCGGGGACGTGGGTGTTGATCCACGCCTCGGCCTTGTCGTAGCGGGGGCGGACCTCGTCGAGGGAGCCCACGGGCCGGGAGGGGTCGAGCTCGGTGAGGATGCGCAGGGCCTGGTCCTCGTGGCCGGCGGTGATGTCGGCGACGGAGGCGAGGGTGCGGTACGGCATCGGTCGTGAGGTCCGCGGCAGCTCGCCGGCGGCGGTGCGCACGGCGCGGGAGTGCGCGGCCACGTCGGCCGGAAGGGCGGAGCCGTCCGTCACCTTCGCGTCGAGCTTGTCCCACTCGTCGTAGAGCCGCTGGATCTCCTGGTCGAAGGCGATCTTGAAGGACTGGTTGGGCCTGCGGCGGGCGTAGAGCCAGCGCAGGAGCTGCGGCTCCATGATCTTCAGCGCGTCGGCGGGGGTGGGTACGCCGCCGCGGGAGGAGGACATCTTGGCCATGCCGCTGATGCCGACGAAGGCGTACATGGGGCCGATGGGCTGCTTGCCGCCGAAGATGCCGACGATCTGCCCGCCGACCTGGAAGGAGGAGCCGGGCGAGGAGTGGTCGACGCCGCTGGGCTCGAAGATCACGCCTTCGTACGCCCAGCGCATGGGCCAGTCGACCTTCCAGACGAGCTTGCCACGGTTGAACTCGTTCAGCCGGACGGTCTCGGAGAAGCCGCACGCGGTGCAGACGTACGTCAGCTCGGTGGAGTCGTCGTCGTAGGAGGTGACGGTCGTCAGGTCCTTGTCGCAGTTGCCGCAGTACGGCTTGTACGGGAAGTACCCGGCGGAGCCGGAGGAGCCGTCGTCCTCGCTCGCGGCACCCGACCCCTCGGCGGCCTCCAGCTCGGCCTCGTCGAGCGGCTTCTGCTGCTTCTTGGCGGGGGCCTTCTTGGTGCGGTACTGGTCGAGGATCGCGTCGATGTCGCCGCGGTGGCGCATGGCGTGCAGGATCTGCTCGCGGTAGACGCCGGAGGTGTACTGCTCGGTCTGGCTGATGCCGTCGAACTCCACGCCCAGCTCGGCCAGCGACTCGATCATCGCGGCCTTGAAGTGCTCGGCCCAGTTGGGGTGGGCGGAGCCCTTGGGGGCGGGCACGGAGGTCAGGGGCTTGCCGATGTGCTCGGCCCAGGTCTCGTCGACGCCCGCGATGCCGGCCGGGACCTTGCGGTAGCGGTCGTAGTCGTCCCAGGAGATGAGGTGGCGCACCTGGTGGCCGCGGCGCCGGATCTCGTCGGCGACGAGGTGCGGGGTCATGACCTCGCGGAGGTTGCCGAGGTGGATGGGGCCCGACGGGGAGAGGCCGGACGCGACGACGACCGGTTTGCCCGGGGCCCGACGCTCCGACTCCTCGATGACCTCATCCGCGAAACGGGAGACCCAGTCGGTGGTCTCGGTGCTCTGAGCCACGATCGGCACGTCCTTCTTTCCTCGGGGCGGCTGTACGGTCGATCGGCCGCGCCTTTCAGTTTAGGCGGCGCAGCGGCCTGCAAGGGGCGCGGGGAACTGCGCGACCGGCCCCCACCGGCCCGCGGCCGCAAAATCGCTTTACCCTCCATGGGATACTGGCGGAGTCTGTCAATCCACGAGGAGAACGGCTCCCACCCCATGACCTCGGTCACGTCGCTCACCGATCTCGTCAACCAGCAGCTCACCGACGCCCTCGCTTCCGCCCTGCCGGAAACCGACGGGGTCGACCCGCTGCTGCGACGAAGCGACCGGGCCGACTTCCAGGCCAACGGCATCCTGGCGCTGGCCAAGAAGGCGAAGGCGAACCCGCGTGAGCTGGCGACGCAGGTGGTGGCCGGGATCGTCACGGGCGAGGAGCTGATCAAGGACGTCGAGGTCTCCGGCCCCGGCTTCCTCAACATCACGCTGTCCGACCGGGCGATCACCGAGAACCTCGCGGCGCGGTACGAGGACGGCGACCGTCTCGGCGTGCCCCGCAAGCCGGAGCCCGGCATCACGGTCGTGGACTACGCCCAGCCGAACGTGGCGAAGGAGATGCACGTCGGTCATCTGCGTTCCGCGGTGATCGGCGACGCGCTGCGCGGCATGCTCGACTTCACGGGTGAGCGGACGATCGGCCGGCACCACATCGGCGACTGGGGCACCCAGTTCGGGATGCTCATCCAGTACCTGATGGAGCACCCGGGCGAGCTGGCCCCGGCCTCCGAGGTCGACGGCGAGCAGGCCATGTCGAACCTGAACCGGGTGTACAAGGCTTCCCGGGTGCTGTTCGACGCGGACGAGGAGTTCAAGGAGCGGGCCCGCAAGCGGGTCGTCGCCCTGCAGTCCGGCGACAAGGAGACCCTCGAGCTGTGGCAGCAGTTCGTGGACGAGTCGAAGGTCTACTTCTACTCCGTGTTCGAGAAGCTCGACATGGAGATCCGCGACGAGGAGATCGTCGGCGAGTCCGCGTACAACGAGGGCATGCCGGAGACCGCCCGGCTCCTGGAGGAGATGGGCGTCGCGGTGCGCTCCGAGGGCGCGCTGGTCGTCTTCTTCGACGACATCCGCGGCAAGGACGACCAGCCGGTCCCGCTGATCGTGCAGAAGGCGGACGGCGGCTTCGGCTATGCGGCCTCCGACCTGACGGCGATCCGCAACCGTGTCGTCGACCTGCACGCGACCTCGCTGATCTACGTGGTGGACGTGCGGCAGTCGCTGCACTTCAAGATGGTCTTCGAGGCGGCGCGGCGCGCGGGCTGGCTGACCGACGAGGTCACCGCCCACAACATGGGCTACGGCACGGTGCTGGGCGCGGACGGCAAGCCGTTCAAGACGCGTGAGGGTGAGACCGTACGGCTGGAGGACCTGCTGGACGAGGCGGTTCAGCGGGCGACCGCGGTCGTACGCGAGAAGGCCGAGAAGGTGGGCCTGACCGAGGAGGAGATCGTCGAGAACGGGCGGTACGTCGGGATCGGCGCGGTGAAGTACGCGGACCTGTCGACGTCGCCGAACCGTGACTACAAGTTCGACCTGGACCAGATGGTGTCGCTGAACGGTGACACGTCGGTCTACCTCCAGTATGCGTACGCCCGTATCCAGTCGATCCTGCGCAAGGCCGAGGGGGCGGCCCCGGTCGCGCACCCGGAGCTCGAACTGGCCCCTGCGGAGCGGGCGCTGGGCCTGCACCTGGACGCGTTCGGCGACACGGTCTTCGAGGCGGCCGCGGAGTACGCCCCGCACAAGCTGGCCGCGTACCTGTACCAGCTGGCGTCCCACCTGACGACGTTCTACGACCAGTGCCCGGTGCTGAAGGCCGACACCCCGGAGCAGACGGAGAACCGCCTGTTCCTGGTCGACCTCACGGCCCGCACCCTCCACCAGGGCATGGCCCTGCTGGGCATCCGGACGCCTGAGCGGCTCTAGCAGGAGGATGCCTCTCCGCCGCGCGGCGGAGAGGGTCCACCGGAGCGACTGATGTGAGGTCGCTGTCGTCACGGCCAGCATGGGGGCATGACGACAGCGACCGCTCCGTTCCCCGCCTCCCCCGTGTCCCTTCCCGCGCCCGTCTGGGCCCGTCGTGCCGCGCACGCGATCGCCCTGTGCGCCCTGCCGTCCGGCCTGTGGCGGATCGCGATGGCGTCGGGGGTGTACGTCGGCTACTCGGACCGGGTCCTGCGGGAGGTCTTCGACATCCCGGGGTGGGGCATCGCGTACGTCGTCGGGCTGTCGGTCCTCACCGAACTGGCGGCGCTGCTTCCCCTGTTGCTCGTCACGGATCGCCCGCCCGTGCGGCGGCCCCGGGTGCTGGGGGCGGTGGCCTGGACGGCGTCGGCCGTGCTGCTCCTGGGGGCGCTGTGGCAGCTGGTGGTGGCGTTCACCGTGGAGAGCCAGACCTATATGACGAGCGCCGCGGCCCATACGGTCTGGGCCGTCACCTTCGCCCCGCTGTTCGCCGTCCCGTTCCTGCTGACGGCGGTGACGTGGTCGTACACGAAGCGGTGCCGGGGCTAGACGGGCCGTTGTCAGTGGGTGCCCGTACAGTCCCGGGCATGGCGACTCTTCCGAATCCGCTGCCGGGGCTGGCGGCCGATCCCAGTGGGCGTTCTCTCGGGCTGCGGCTGCCGCCGGGCCGGCTGGTCGACGTGACCGGCGACGGGCCGTGGCACGAGCCGTTGTTGTGGCATGCCGAGAAGGGTGCCTCGTCGGGGAACTGGGCTGTGCTGGGCGGCCCTGCGGCCCAAGTGGGGCTGCTGCCGGTGCTCGTGGATCTGGGGGACCGTCAGGGTGGGCCTGCTGACTGGGAGTTGGATCCTGCGGGCGTGTCGTATCCCGGTGATCACGACGTCGAGGACGTTCTCGCCGAGTACTGGGAGGGCGACGAGGACGAGTGGGACGAGGAACTCGCCGAGGTGACCGAGCCGTTCGGGCCGGACTGGCCCGGGCTCGCGCCCGCCGGTGCGCTCACGGCCGAGCCGGGCTCGTGCGCGGCGCAGGTCGCGGACTCGTTGTGCGACGGGTCGCGGCCGTGGCAGGAGGCGCCGCACCTGTCGCTCGTCCCGGCGCGGCGCTCCGCCGACATACCGGCCGCGATCGGCTGGACGGGCCCGCTCAACCACGACAACGACGTGGCCCGGCTGTGTGCCGTGCTGCGGTCCTGGGAGGACCGGTTCGGCATACGGGTCGTCGCGCTGGGCTTCGACACGCTGGTGGTGTCCGTGGCCGCGCCGCCGGCCGACCTCGAGCAGGCGGAGGCGCTCGCGGCGGAGCACTTCGCGTTCTGCCCGGACGCGGTCACGCAGGACGGTCCGGGCAGTGTCGGGGCGTACGCGAAGGGGCTGGTCGGCGAGCGCGCCTGGCGCTTCTGGTGGGACTGAGGGCCTACGCCGCTCCCAGGCCCCGCGCCAGTCTGCGCAGGCCCTCGGCGATCTCGTCGGGGGTCTGGGTGACGAAGCACAGGCGCAGGGTGGCGGGGTCGGGGGTGCCGGCGTAGAAGGGGGCGCCGGGGACGTAGGCGACGTCGTGCTTGACCACTTCGGGGAGCAGGGCGGTGGTGTCGTAGGAGTCGGGGAGGCGGGCCCAGACGAACATGCCGCCCTCGGGCCGCTGCCAGGTGGAGCCCTGGGGGAGGGCGGCGGGCAGGCCGGCGAGCAGGGCGTCGCGGCGTTCGCCGTAGACGGCGCGGACCTTGGTCACATGGGCGTCCAGGACGTCCAGGTAGCGTGCGGCGGCGAGCTGGTTGAGGGTCGGGGTGTGCAGGTCGGCGGCCTGCTTGGCGACGGCGCAGGCGCGGCGCAGGGCGGCGGGTGCGCGCAGCCAGCCGAGCCGCAGTCCGGGGGCCATGATCTTGGAGAAGGAGCCGAGGAGGACGGTGCGGTCGGCGGCGCCTTCGTGGGAGGCGATCCACGGCAGGTGGTCGCCGTCGTAGCGCAGTTCGCCGTACGGGTCGTCCTCGACGATCCACAGCCCGTGCGTCAGGGCGACGGACGCGACGGCGGCGCGGCGGTCGGCGGGCATGGTGCGGCCGGTGGGGTTCTGGAAGGTGGGGACGGTGTAGAAGAACTTGGGCCGTTCGCGGGTGACGAGGTCGGCGAGGGCCTGCGGGTCGACGCCGTCGGCGTCGGTCGGCACGGGGACGACGCGTGCGCCGGCGAGGCCGAAGACCTGGAGGGCGGCCAGGTAGCAGGGGTCCTCGACGAGGACGGTGTCGCCGGGGTCGAGGAGTGCGGTGGCGAGCAGGGACAGCGCCTGCTGTGAGCCGGTGGTGATGAGCAGGTCGTCGGCGTCGGTGGGCAGCCCGCGGCGGGTGGCGCGGCCGGCGAGCGCGGCGCGCAGGGAGGGCTCGCCCTCGGTGGTGGAGTACTGCAGGGCCTGGGCGGGGGTGTGTTCCAGGGTGTCGCGGAAGGCCGCGGCGATGCCCTCGCGGTCGAACAGCTCCGGCGCGGGCAGCCCGCCCGCGAAGTTGATCACCTCGGGGCGTGCGGTGACCGCCAGGATGTCGCGTACGGGCGACCCGCCGACCGTCGCGGTGCGCGCGGCGAGCGGCGGGAGGGGAGCGGGGGCGATGGCTGCGGTCATGACACGGCTCCTTGGCTGCGGTGCGGTTCGTGACCGCAGCCTAGGTAATCCGTGCCGCCTACAACTTCCTTTTCGGGATGTGGACTTACCGCTACCGCTGCTGGGCGACCAGCCGGGCGGCCTCGGTCGCCCAGTAGGTGAGGATGGTGCGCGCGCCGGCCCGCTTGATGCCGGTCAGCGTCTCCAGGATGGCCCGGTCGCGGTCGATCCAGCCCTTCTCGGCGGCGGCCTCGATCATCGAGTACTCGCCGGAGATCTGGTAGGCGGCCACGGGGACGTCCACGGCGTCGGCGACGCGCGCGAGGATGTCGAGGTAGGGCCCGGCCGGCTTGACCATCACCATGTCGGCGCCCTCCTCCAGGTCCAGGGCCAGCTCCCGCAGGGACTCGCGGACGTTGGCGGGGTCCTGCTGGTACGTCTTGCGGTCGCCCTGGAGCGAGGAGCCGACGGCCTCGCGGAAGGGGCCGTAGAAGGCGGAGGCGTACTTGGCGGTGTACGCGAGGATCGCGACGTCCTCCCGCTCGATCTGGTCGAGCGCGTCGCGGACGACGCCGATCTGGCCGTCCATCATGCCGCTGGGGCCCACGACGTGGGCGCCGGCGTCGGCCTGGACCTGGGCCATCTCGGCGTAGCGCTCCAGGGTGGCGTCGTTGTCGACGCGGCCGTGTTCGTCGAGGACACCGCAGTGGCCGTGGTCGGTGGTCTCGTCGAGGCACAGGTCGGACATGACGAGCAGTTCGTCGCCGACCTCGGCGCGGACGTCGCGGATGGCGACCTGGAGGATGCCGTCGGGGTCCGTGCCCGGGGTGCCGAGGGCGTCCTTCTTCGACTCCTCCGGCACGCCGAACAGCATGATCCCGGAGACCCCTGCCTCCACGGCCTCGACCGCGGCCTTCTTGAGGCTGTCCCGCGTGTGCTGCACGACGCCGGGCATCGCCGTGATCGGCACCGGCTCGCTCACGCCCTCCCTTACGAAGGCCGGGAGGATGAAGTCCGCCGGGTGCAGCCGCGTCTCGGCGACCATCCTTCGCATGACGGGAGTGCCCCTCAGTCGCCGAGGCCGCGTACCGGGAAAGGAACCGTACTTCGTCATGCCCCTAAGCTACGCCTGGCCGACGGGTGCCTTTGCCGACGCGGCGTCGGGGGCGAGGCCGGGCGCGGAGGGGACAGAGGGGGCTGCCGGGACGATGCCGTCGTGCGCGTGCGGACCGTGGTGGGCCGGTCGCGCAGTTCCCCGCGCCCCTGACGGCACACCCGCCGCGGGACATCGGCCCGTACAGGCCACTCAGCTGCGGGCAATCGTGCCGCTGGGGCGGCACGGGTGGGCGCAGCGGCACCTCGTAGCGCCGAGCCGCGCAAACGCCCTGCCGCAGCCACACCGACGTGCACCCGGGCCGCGGCGACGGACACGCCTGCCACTGTGCAGGCGATGCGGCGATGGCCCCGTACGGCACGGGCCGCACCATGGTCAACATCCACGGCCGCCCCGGCGACGAGCCGGACCGCGCCCGGACCTCCGAGGTGTACGCCCGTCTGCGCCGCACGAAGGCGGCGTACGACCCGCACAACCTCCTCCGCCAGGGCCACACGGTCAGCCCGGAGGCCGCCCCGGCCTGACGGAGGAGGGCCGGCACATCACGTCGCCCGGCGTCTCCGTGCCCCGGGGCGTCGCTCGCTCGGCCGCGTCACCGGATCGCCGGCCTCCATGGCCGCAGCCCGGCGCTTGAGGCCGAAGTCGGCGAGGGCCTCGGCGAGCTTGTGGACGGACGGCTCCGGGGCCATCACGTCGACGCGCAGGCCGTGTTCCTCCGCCGTCTTCGCCGTCGCCGGACCGATACAGGCGATCACCGTCACGTTGTGCGGCTTGCCGGCGATGCCGACCAGGTTCCGCACGGTCGACGACGACGTGAACAGCACCGCGTCGAAGCCGCCGCCCTTGATCGCCTCACGGGTGTCCGCCGGCGGCGGCGAGGCGCGCACGGTCCGGTAGGCGGTGACGTCGTCGACCTCCCAGCCCAGCTCGATGAGCCCGGCGACGAGGGTCTCGGTGGCGATGTCGGCGCGCGGCAGGAAGACACGGTCGATCGGGTCGAAGACCGGGTCGTACGGCGGCCAGTCCTCCAGCAGACCGGCGGCCGACTGCTCGCCGCTGGGGACGAGGTCGGGCTTCACGCCGAAGGCGATGAGGGCCTTCGCCGTCTGCTCGCCCACCGCGGCCACCTTGATGCCGGCGAAGGCACGGGCGTCGAGGCCGTACTCCTCGAACTTCTCGCGGACGGCCTTGACGGCGTTGACCGACGTGAAGGCGATCCACTCGTAGCGGCCCGTCACCAGGCCCTTGACCGCGCGCTCCATCTGCTGGGGCGTGCGCGGCGGTTCGACGGCGATGGTCGGCACCTCGTGCGGGACGGCGCCGTAGGACCGCAGCTGGTCGGAGAGCGAGGCGGCCTGTTCCTTGGTCCGCGGGACGAGGACCCGCCAGCCGAACAGCGGCTTGGACTCGAACCAGGACAGCTGGTCGCGCTGGGCGGCGGCGCTGCGCTCACCGACCACGGCTATGACCGTGCGGCCGCCGTCGGGCGAGGGCAGCACCTTGGCCTGCTTCAAGGTCTGCGCGATGGTGCCGAGGGTGGCGCACCAGGTGCGCTGACGGGTCGTCGTACCGGCGACGGTGACGGTCATCGGGGTGTCGGGCTTGCGGCCCGCCGAGACCAGCTCGCCGGCGGCGGAGGCGACGGAATCCAGAGTGGTCGACACGACCACGGTCCCATCGGACGCCCCCACCTCCGTCCAGCACCGGTCGGACGCCGTGCGCGCGTCGACGAAACGGACGTCCGCGCCCTGCGCGTCGCGCAGCGGCACACCGGCGTACGCGGGTACGCCGACGGCGGTGGCGATGCCGGGGACGACCTCGAAGGGCACGCCGGCTGCGGCGCAGGCGAGCATCTCCTCGGCGGCGTACGCGTCGAGTCCGGGGTCCCCGGACACCGCACGTACGACCCGCCTGCCGCCCCGTGCGGCCTCCATGACAAGATGTGCCGCATCCCGCGCAGCGGGAGCACCAACGGTTGTTGACGCACCGTCAACAACCGCCTGCTGAGGCGTGCCCGCGCCCGGGTTCGGGTCCGACGAGGGATCCGTGTCCGTGTTCACGACGGAGACGCCCGGCCTGGCGTGCGTCCGTACGACGTCGAGCACCTCGTGCTCGGCGACGAGGACGTCCGCGTTCGCCAGCGCCTCCACGGCGCGCAGGGTCAGCAGTCCCGGATCCCCGGGTCCGGCACCGAGGAAGGTGACGTGCCCGTGTTCCGGACCGGCGGGAAGGGTGGTGGGGCTCACTGTGCTTGCTCCCCCATCAGACCGGCCGCGCCCTGGGTGAGCATCCGGGCCGCGAGTTCGCGGCCGAGTGCCACTGCCTGGTCGTGCGTCTCGGGCACGGGACCGGTGGTGGACAGCTGCACCGTACGCGTGCCGTCGGTGGTGCCGACGACGCCGCGCAGGCGCATTTCCTTGACGATCTGCCCGTCGGCCAAGAGGTCGGCCAGCGCGCCCACGGGGGCGCTGCAGCCGGCTTCCAGGGCGGCGAGCAGTGACCGCTCGGCGGTGACGGCGGCCCGCGTGAACGGGTCGTCGAGCTCGCCGAGCGCGGCGATGAGGGCAGCGTTGTCCGCGGCACACTCGATCGCCAGGGCCCCCTGGCCGGGGGCGGGCAGAACGGTGTCGACCGACAGGAAGTCGGTCACCTCGTCGGCGCGGCCGATCCGGTTGAGCCCGGCGGCGGCCAGCACGACGGCATCCAGCTCGCCGTCGTGGACGTACCGGATGCGCGTGTCGACGTTGCCGCGGATCGGGACGGTCTCGATGTCCAGGCCGTGGGCGCGGGCGTACGCGTTCAGCTGCGCCATGCGGCGCGGCGAACCGGTGCCGATCCGTGCCCCGCGGGGCAGGTCGGTGAACTTCAGGGCGTCCCGGGCGACGATCACGTCGCGCGGGTCCTCGCGCACGGGGATCGCGGCGAGCGCGAGGTCCTCGGGCTGCGTGGTCGGCAGGTCCTTCAGGGAGTGCACCGCGAAGTCCGCCTCGCCCTTGAGCAGCGCGTCGCGCAGGGCGGTGACGAACACGCCGGTGCCGCCGATCTGCGCGAGGTGCTCGCGCGAGACATCGCCGTACGTGGTGATCTCGACGAGCTCGACGGGCCGTCCGGTCACCTGGCTCACGGCGTCCGCCACCTGCCCCGACTGGGCCATGGCGAGTTTGCTGCGCCTTGTCCCCAGCCTCAGTGCCTTCTCACTCATGCTGGCCCTCGGTTCTTCTCGGTGCTGTCCTCGGCGCGGGAGACGGAGGCCACCGTCTCCTGGTCGAGGTCGAACAGGGTCCTCAGGGCGTCCGCGTACCCGGCACCGCCGGGCTCGGCGGCGAGCTGCTTGACCCGTACGGTCGGCGCGTGCAGCAGCTTGTCCACGACGCGCTTGACGGTCTGGGTGATCTCGGCCCGGTGCTTTTCGTCGAGCCCGGGCAGCCGCCCTTCGAGGCGGGCGATCTCGCCGGCCACGACGTCGGCGGCCATGGTGCGCAGGGCGACCACGGTCGGGGTGATGTGCGCGGCCCGCTGGGCGGCGCCGAACGCGGCGACCTCGTCGGCGACGATCCGCCGCACCTGGTCGACGTCGGCGGCCATCGGCGCGTCAGCGGAGGCCTCGGCGAGCGACTCGATGTCGACGAGACGCACTCCGGCGAGCCGGTGCACGGCGGCGTCGATGTCCCGCGGCATCGCCAGGTCCAGCAGGAACAGGCTCGGCTCGGGCCGTGGCGCCTCGGCGACCGGCTCGGGCTTGCGCCGCTCGGGGATGCGTCCGACGGTGGCCGCGGTCGCGGCGAGCGCGGTGATCAGCTCGGCGTCGGCCTCGGGCGTGCGCCGGGCGCCCTCGCGGCGCACGGTGCCGGTGCCGCTCAAGGCCCAGGCCGCGTGCTGCTCCAGCGTGGCCGCGTCCATCCCGGCGACGGCGGCCTCTCCCATGACGGAGAAGCCGGGCTGTACGGCGGTGAGGTCGAGCGGACAGTTCTCCTCGACGGCGGCGGGCTGGCGTACGTCCGTCCGCGCGGCGGGCAGCATCCGGGGGTGCTGCCCGGCGATCCGCTCGGCGGGCGCGCCGGTGCGGTCCTCGACGGCGGAGGCGACCGCGTCGGCGGTCAGCACGAGTCCGGTCGCGCCGGTGCAGGACACCGCGACATCGGCACGTGTCAGCTCGGCCGGCACCGACTCCATCGGTACCGCGCGGGCCACCACGTCGCAGTCGTCGGCGAGGTTGAGGATCTCGGCGAGGCGCTCGGCCCGCTCGAAGGTGCGGTTGGCGACGACGACCTCGGCGACCCCGGCCCGTGCCAGGGTGGCCGCGGCCAGCGAGGACATCGAGCCCGCGCCGATGACCAGCGCCTTCTTGCCCGAGGCCCAGGACGGGACGTCGCCGCCGCGGGCGAGCTGCTCCAAGCCGAAGGTGACCAGGGACTGCCCGGCCCGGTCGATGCCGGTCTCGGAGTGGGCGCGCTTGCCGACGCGCAGGGCCTGCTGGAACAGGTCGTTCATCAGCCGGCCGGCGCTGTGCATGTCCTGCGCGCGGGCCAGGGAGTCCTTGATCTGGCCGAGGATCTGGCCCTCGCCGACGACCATCGAGTCCAGCCCGCACGCCACCGAGAACAGGTGGTGCACGGCCCGGTCCTCGTAGTGCACATAGAGATACGGAGTGAGTTCGTCGAGTCCGACGCCGCTGTGCTGGGCGAGCAGCGTGGACAGCTCGGCGACACCGGCGTGGAACTTGTCCACGTCGGCGTACAGCTCGATGCGGTTGCACGTGGCCAGCACCGCGGCCTCGCCGGCCGGTTCCGCGGCGACGGTGTCCTGGAGCAGCTTGATCTGGGCGTCCGCGCTCAGCGCGGCCCGCTCCAGCACGCTGACCGGGGCGCTGCGGTGGCTCAGCCCGACGACGAGGATGCTCATGCCGGCATCACGGCGGGTACGTCCCCGTCGGGCCCCTTGTCGGCGGACTCCTTGCGGGTCGCGGCGGGGACGCTCGCCTCGGCGGCGCTCTCCTCGCCGGCCTTGCGCTGCTCGTGGAAGGCGAGGATCTGCAGCTCGATGGAGAGGTCGACCTTGCGTACGTCGACGCCGTCCGGGACGGACAGCACGGTCGGCGCGAAGTTCAGGATGGAGGTGACCCCGGCGGCCACGAGCCGCTCGCAGACCTGCTGGGCGGCGCCGGCGGGGGTCGCGATCACGCCGATGGACACGCCGTTGTCCTGGATGATCTTCTCCAGGTCGTCGGTGTGCTGCACGGGGATGCCGGCGACGGGCTTGCCCGCCATCGCGGGGTCGGCGTCGATGAGCGCGGCGACGCGGAAGCCTCGGGAGGCGAAGCCGCCATAGTTGGCGAGCGCGGCGCCGAGGTTACCGATACCGACGATCACAACCGGCCAGTCCTGGGTCAGGCCCAGTTCGCGGGAGATCTGGTAGACGAGATACTCGACGTCGTAGCCGACACCTCGGGTGCCGTAGGAGCCGAGGTAGGAGAAGTCCTTGCGCAGCTTCGCGGAGTTGACCCCCGCGGCGGCCGCGAGTTCCTCGGACGAGACCGTCGGCACCGAACGCTCGGAGAGCGCGGTGAGGGCGCGGAGGTACAGCGGAAGCCGGGCGACGGTGGCCTCGGGAATCCCTCGGCTACGGGTCGCCGGTCGGTGAGTTCGGCCAGTTGCCACGGTGCTCCTGCGGGTAGAGCGGGGCTGCAGGCGGTCATACGTCCCCAGACCGCCCCGTCGACAGCAGGCTATGTCTTTGTGAACGCGTGCACAAAGATGGTGTCCGATTTGCCCGGCCAACGTGACCGGGGTCACGCGCCCCCGGCGCGCGTCCGGGGAACCGGCGCCTGTGCACCGTCGTTCCTTCTGTCTTGGGGGCAAAACCGCACACTCTCCTCAACGATCCATGCCCCCGAGACCAGCTCGCCGTCGATCCTAAGCGACTTTTCGGACTACTTGTACTGGCCGGTCAGTGACTTACGGCTCTCCTACGACTCTCCGAGCGCCCGTCGCAGACGCTCCTCGTTCACGCGCCAGAAGGTGTGCTGCTCGCCGTCGACGAGCACCACGGGGATCTGCTCCCAGTACTGCCGGTGCAGTTCCTCGTCCTGGGTGATGTCCTTCTGCTCCCAGGGCACTCCGAGTTCCCCGCACACCTTCTCGATCACGGCCTGCGCGTCGTCGCACAGATGACACCCCGGCTTGCGGACGAGAGTGACGAGATGGTCCTGGGGAGAGCGGCGGGCCCTGCCGCGGCGGAAGAGGGGGCTCATACGAGTCATTGTTCAACGTCGCGGCCGTGAAGAGTTCACGGCGCCGGAACCTGGCCGGTCCGAAGCCACCGAACAAACTGGCTATGCTCACGCCATGGCCGCTCTCGGATGGCTCACTCCCCGTAGGCGCTCCGCCACGGCGCGGAGCGTGTTGGCAGGCGAGGCCTCGGCGGAGGCCGCGCGCAAGTCCGTGCCCGAGACCGCGGACGAGGAACCGCAGTTCCCGGTCTTCGGCGACGACAAGGCCGCGGCGTTCTTCGACCTCGACAACACCGTCATGCAGGGCGCGGCCCTGTTCCACTTCGGGCGGGGCCTGTACAAGCGGAAGTTCTTCGAGACGCGCGACCTCGCCCGCTTCGCCTGGCAGCAGGCCTGGTTCCGGCTGGCCGGCGTCGAGGACCCCGAGCACATGCAGGAAGCACGCGACTCGGCGCTGTCCATCGTCAAGGGCCACCGCGTCTCCGAGCTGCAGTCCATCGGCGAGGAGATCTACGACGAGTACATGGCCGAGCGGATCTGGCCCGGCACCCGCGGCCTGGCCCAGGCCCACCTCGACGCCGGCCAGAAGGTCTGGCTGGTGACGGCGGCCCCGGTGGAGATCGCCCAGGTCATCGCCCGCCGCCTGGGCCTCACGGGCGCGCTGGGCACGGTCGCGGAGTCGGTCGACGGCGTCTACACGGGCAAGCTGGTCGGCGAACCCCTGCACGGCCCCGCCAAGGCCGAGGCGGTCCGCGCCCTGGCCGCGGCGGAGGGCCTGGACCTCTCCCGCTGCGCCGCCTACAGCGACAGCCACAACGACATCCCCATGCTGTCCCTGGTCGGCCACCCCTACGCCATCAACCCGGACACCAAGCTCCGTAAACACGCCCGTCAACTCGACTGGCGCCTGCGCGACTACCGCACCGGCCGCAAGGCGGCGAAGGTCGGCATCCCCGCAGCAGCGGGCGTCGGCGCTGTGGCCGGCGGCACGGCAGCGGCGATCGCGCTGAGCCGACGCCGCCGCTAGGGGAGCGCCCCTTTCAGGGGCGCGGGGAACTGCGCGAGCACCCCGCACGGTCCGCGCTCGCGAGACGGCATGGATGGGGCAGCTCGGCGGGCGAGGTGTCGGCGGGGCCCAGCTTCCCGCGCCCCTAGGGCCTCGCCCTCGACACCGCATGCCCGCGCAGCGAAACGCGCCCAATCCAACGGACGTACCCGTCCGAGCCCCTGTCCAGTCACCTTGTCCGCGCACTGCCACAACACGCCCTGGTTCCAACCGGAATCCGAACCGATTCGATCAACAACCTGTCACTCTCCGGCAGTTGATCGAGCGTCAATCGGTTACAGAAGCGACGTAATCGATGATTTGAGCAACTCGGTGTAGCAGTGCCTGCACGAAGCGTTATTCTCCTCAGACGCAAACCGGTACCCCTCCGTCGCTACGACGGGTGAACGGTCCCGCACTGCACGTGATGGAAGCTCTGCCTCTGGGAGTCCCGTGTACCCACACGTCGGGGTTGACGCCTCGGGCCTGGCTACGCTGCGCGCAACGGTCCTCGACCTGTTGCGCGGCTTCGTCCCCACCGCGTACGCCGTCCCCGCCTTCGCCACCGCCGCGCCCCTCGGCCCGTGCTACGCACTGGCCGAGGGCAGCGCCGCGGTCGGCAGACGCGGACGCTCCGCCGGCGCGGCCGCCACCCCCGCACGCCGGCCGGCCGCCGACAGCGACAGCGCCCGCATGATGGACCTCGTCGAGCGCGCCCAGGCCGGCGAGGCCGAGGCGTTCGGCAGGCTCTACGACCAGTACAGCGACACGGTGTACCGGTACATCTACTACCGGGTCGGGGGCAAGGCCACCGCCGAGGACCTGACCAGCGAGACCTTTCTCCGTGCCCTGCGCCGCATCGGCACCTTCACCTGGCAGGGCCGCGACTTCGGCGCGTGGCTCGTCACCATCGCCCGCAACCTCGTCGCCGACCACTTCAAGTCCAGCCGCTTCCGGCTGGAGGTCACCACCGGCGAGATGCTCGACGCCAACGAGGTCGAGCGCTCCCCGGAGGACTCCGTCCTGGAGTCCCTGTCGAACGCCGCGCTCCTGGACGCCGTACGCCGGCTCAACCCCCAGCAGCAGGAGTGCGTGACCCTGCGCTTCCTCCAGGGCCTGTCCGTCGCCGAGACCGCCCGGGTCATGGGCAAGAACGAGGGCGCCATCAAGACCCTCCAGTACCGCGCCGTGCGCACGCTCGCCCGGCTGCTCCCGGACGACGCCCGCTGACCGCACCACCCTCGGTGACACCCAACTCACGGTCAGTGAAAGTCCGTTGACTTCTCGATCCGATCATCCGCAGTCCGTAACCCAAGTGCCACGCCGCTCGTTGTGCGGGATGCAGGCTCCCTGTGGTCACGTCCGAACCAGAGCCCGGTCACTCGATCGGGTGGAAGCGGTCCAGGACGTGCAACTTTCAGGATCCTCAGGGAGTCGACCGTCATGACGAGAGGAGGTGCCGCCAGTGATCGCGAACGTATCGGCGCACCGGCGGGCGAACGCCTTCGCCCAGGCCCTGGAGGAGCAGTCCGAGCAGGGCACGGCGGCCGAGCAGTCCGAGGGACCGGCACCCACCCCGGCCCCCGCGGAACAGAGCGAGCAGGGCCGCCTCTTGGCCCTGGCCGCCGGTCTCGGTGAGCTGCCCAAGCCGGAGCTGGACCCCGAGGTCAAGGTCGTACAGCGGGCCCAGCTCGTGGCCGCGATGGAGGCCATGCTGCAGACGGGCACCGCGGGGGGCGAGGCTACGGACCCTTCGGTACCCGAGCAGCGCTCCCGGAGCCGGGGCGCACACCGGGCGACACCACTGAGCAGATTCCGGCCACGCACCCGGCTGGCCAAGGGCCTCACCGCGGGCGGGCTCAGCGTGGGCGTCGCCGCGGGCGCGTTCGGCGGCGTCGCAGCCGCCAGCTCCGACGCCCTCCCCGGTGACTCGCTCTACGGCCTCAAGCGCGGCATCGAGGACTTCAAGCTCAACTACCTGGCCGACGGCGACACCGAGCGCGGCGAGGTCTACCTCGACCACGCCTCCACCCGCCTGAGCGAGGCACGCCGCCTGATGGAGCGCGGCCGCAGCGGACCCCTGGACCACGAGTCGCTCGGCGAGATCCGCCGCGCCCTGTCCGGCATGCAGCACGACGCCTCCGAGGGCCACCGGCTGCTGCGCGAGGCCTACGAACGCGACCCCGACTCGCTGGGCCCCATCCAGGCGCTGTCCAGCTTCTCCCGCTCCCACCGCGAGGCCTGGGGCGCCCTGCGCGACAAGCTGCCCCTCCAGCTCGGCGACGTCAGCGACGAGGTGTCCTCGGTCTTCGACGCCATAGACGAAGAAGTCGCCCCGCTGCAGTCCCTCCTGCCCCAGCCGCCCGCGCAGTCCGGCGGCGGCGCGGGCGGAGGCACCCGGCAGGGCAGCGGCCCCTCCCAGTCGACCGGCACCTCCGGCGCGGGCCGCTCCAGCGCACCCGGCTCAGGCGGTGGCAGCACCTCCGACAGCAGCCACGGCACCAGCACCAGCCGCCCGAGCGGATCGGCCGGCACCGACACCGACGAGGGCCTCCTCGGCGGCAACACCGGCGGCCTCCTCGAACCACCCCAGGAGCCCGGCACCGCCTCGCCGCCCCAGAGCACGACACCCACCGCCGAACCCGACGTCACCCTCCCGCCCCTCCTCCCCGGCCTCCTGCCGGGCCTGGGCATCGAGGGCGAGGACGCGAAGTAACGCCCTTACGGCGACGGGGCGCACCTCCTCATCAGCAGGAGGGACACCCCGTCGCCGTATGCGTACGGCTGTCTCGGTACGGCCTAGAAGAACACCGACCTGCGCTGCACCAGCAGCTTGTACAGCGTGTGCTGGATCTGTTCCCGGACCTGGTCGGTCAGGTTGAACATCAGCATCGGGTCCTCGGCGGCCTCCGGCGGGTAGCCGTCGGTCGGGATCGGCTCGCCGAACTGGATCGTCCACTTGGTGGGCAGCGGGATCGCGCCCAGCGGGCCCAGCCACGGGAAGGTCGGCGTCAGCGGGAAGTACGGGAAGCCGAGGAGCCGGGCGAGGGTCTTGGCGTTGCCGATCATCGGGTAGATCTCCTCCGCCCCGACGATCGAGCACGGCACGATCGGCACGCCCTGCCGCAGCGCCGTGGAGACGAAGCCGCCACGGCCGAACCGCTGGAGCTTGTAGCGCTCGCCGAACGGCTTGCCGATGCCCTTGAAGCCCTCCGGCATCACCCCGACCAGCTCACCCTGCGCCAGCAGCCGCTCGGCGTCCTCCGCGCAGGCGAGGGTGTGGCCCAGCTTGCGGGCGAGCTCGTTGACGACCGGCAGCACGAACACCAGGTCCGCCGCGAGCAGCCGCAGATGACGGCCCGCCGGGTGCTGGTCGTGCACGGCCACCTGCATCATCAGGCCGTCCAGCGGCACCGTGCCCGAGTGGTTGGCGACGATCAGCGCCCCGCCGTCGGCCGGGATGTTCTCGATGCCCTTCACCTCGACCCGGAAGTACTTCTCGTACACCGGGCGCAGCAGGGACATCAGGACCTGGTCGGTGAGTTCCTCGTCGTAGCCGAAGTCGTCGACCTCGTAGTCCCCGGTGAGGCGCCGGCGCAGGAACGCCAGCCCGCTCGCCACCTTGCGCTCGAGGCCGTTCTGCGGCTGCTGCTCCTCGCCCGTCACCGGCACATCGTCCTGCGCGGCCGCCCTCGTGGGCAGGGGCTCGACCTCGCGGACCGGCTCGGTGCCCTTGAGCCGGCTCCCCGCGCCGCGGCGCCGCGCGGGCCGCGGCACGCCGCCCCCGCGGGACCGGTCGTCGTCGAACGGAATGACCTTGGCGTCCGCCATCGTTGATGCGCTCCTCAGTCGGCGCTCTGCGTCCGGGGATGGGTCGGGGGCTGGGGCGTGGGGCTGTCGTCCGGTCGCGCCAGCGCGGCGATCCGGTCCACGGCCCCGGCGAGGGCCTCCGGCGGGAGGAGTCCGGGACCCCGGCTGCGGGCGAAGTCCGCGAACGCCTCCGCGGTCGTGTACTTCGGGTGGAATCCCAGCGTCTCGCGCATCTGGTCCGTCGACACCACCCGCCCGTGGGTGAGCAGCCGGATCTGCTCCGGCGAGAAGTCCGTCACTCCCAGCGTACGCACCATCGTGCCCGCCCAGGTGACCGCCGGCAGCAGCAGCGGCACCGTGGGGCGGCCCAGCCGCCGCGAGCACTGCGACAGCAGCAGGACACCGTCTCCGGCGATGTTGAAGGTGCCGCTGTTGAGGGTGCCGCGCGCCGGCTCGTGGGAGGCGATCCGCAGAACGTCCATCACGTCGTCCTCGTGCACGAACTGCAGCCGCGGGTCGTAGCCGAAGACGGTGGGCAGCACGGGCAGCGAGAAGTACGCGGCGAGCGGCGAGTCCGCGCTCGGGCCGAGGATGTTGGCGAACCGCAGCACGCACACCGCCACATCGGGGCGGCGGCGCGCGAAGCCGCGCACATAGCCCTCGACCTCGACCGCGTCCTTGGCGAAGCCGCCGCTCGGCAGCGACTTGGGCGGGGTCGTCTCGGTGAACACGGCCGGATCGCGCGGCGCCGAGCCGTACACGCTCGTACTGGACTTCACCACCAGCCGCTTGACCGTCGGGGACTTCTGGCAGGCGCCCAGCAGCTGCATCGTGCCGATGACGTTGGTCTCCTTGACCGTGGTCCGGCTGCCGCTGCCGAGCGCGGTGGCGGTGACGTCCATGTGGACGACCGTGTCGGCGCCCGTCTCGGCGAGCACACGCGCGATGGTGGGCTGCCGGATGTCGGCCTGGACGAAGGCCGCGCCGCCCAGGTGGTGCTCGGGCGGCACCGCGTCCACGGCGACGACCCGGTCCACGTCCGGGTCACGCAGGATCCGTCGTACGAACCGGCCGCCCAGCCGACGGGCCACTCCGGTGACGAGCACGACCTTGCCCAAGATCAGCGCCTTCCTTCCGCCTGGCGGTTCGGATCGGTTCCGGTTTCCCTGGCTCGTACCCTGCCGCGTTCCCCGTGTACGGCCAACTTAGCGGGTCGGCGTTGCGCTGTGATGACCTCCGGATGCGGGAGGTGACCGGAAAGAGAGGGGCCGGGGGATATGCGTGTGGCCCCCCACCGCAGGGTGGGGGGCCACAGCCACGCCGTCGTCGGACGGGCCACTACACGTGGCCGCCCGAGGCGCTTACTTCTTGTTGCGACGCTGAACGCGCGTGCGCTTGAGCAGCTTGCGGTGCTTCTTCTTGGCCATCCGCTTGCGCCGCTTCTTGATAACAGAGCCCACGACTACCCTCGCTCACTTCTCATCACTCGGTGCTGGGCGCCATGGGCCCATACGACCTACGAGGGGCTAGCCTACCCGCCCGAGGGCCGAGGTCGTAATCGAGGGGCTGGAGGAGATCCACAAGCGACCGGTATTGCCCTGCGTTGCCCGGAACGGATCTCCTCACCGGTGGCCGTCAGGCGGTTTCCACCCCCACGTAACTCTCCCGCAGGTATTCGTGAACCGCTTGCTCCGGGACACGGAACGACCGACCGACCCGGATCGCGGGCAGATGACCGCTGTGCACCAGCCGGTACACGGTCATCTTCGACACTCGCATCACTGAGGCGACTTCCGCCACGGTGAGGAACTGAACCTCGTTCAGAGGCCTCTCGCCAGCTGCAGCCATGACACACCTGAACCTTCCGCACTCGACGGCCACCGGCTTCCCCTTCCGGTGACTCTTCGTCGTTGCGTGCTCACTCCCCAATGTAGGGGCGGGTGATGCGAGTGGGGAAGAGGTGCACCCATCGGCGGCCTACTGTGACAGACACGCCCGATTGAGTACGTAGCGGGTAAGCGGACGGTAGTAATCGGACCGCACAGCGTCATCAAGTGGAACGGCCACGGACACCACGCCCTCCGCCTCGCCCACGAAGAGCGCCGGGTCGTCGGTGTCGCCGAGCCCGATGGCCTCGAACCCCAGCTGACCTGCCCCGCAGACCCAGCCGTGGTCGCCGATCACCAGCTCGGGCAGCGGGCCTCCGGCCTCCGCGGCAGCGGCCAGCGCCGTACGAACCGGGAGCGGTGAGTGGGTGTGTGCGCCGGTCGCACGACCCGGGGCGCGAGCGTCGGGGCCGCGCACCAACGCGACGCCTCGTACGTAGTCGAGGACGTGTGTACGTAGACCGAACCGGGTCGTTATGTCGACACAGCGACCCGTCGCTGGGGTGAGGACAGTACATCCCGCCGTCGACAGAGCGTCTGCGAGCTCGGCGTAGAAGCCGAGCAGCCGGTGAGGATGTCCGGTGCCCAGCAGCACGGGCACCCGGCGCCGGGCGGCGGCCCCGACCCTCTCCGCGAACGCGTCCAGCGCGGTGAGCGTCCGCTGCGGGTCGATCACATCATGCCCCGACGTGCAGCGCGGATCGGCCGAAACCCCGCACTTGTCCGCCATGAGCTCGATCAGATCCCGCTGCCCCCACGTCCACATCGGATCGAGCCCGATCAGCACCCGGGGGTCCCGCGCCGCGAACAGCCGATAGCTCCGCAGGCTCTCCTCCCTCGACGTCGCCACCGCCCCGGCGATCCGGGCAGCGACGAGATGCGCACGCAGGGCACCGGGACTCACCATGCGGCGATGGTGACGGAGGGGGCGAGGAGGGGGGACGTAAACAGGGGTAACACCCCACGGTTGGCGTAACGGCGCGCCGCGCACGGTTCGGGAGCCATCCACCGTGGACGACCGCGGGCCGTCGCAGGCCGATCGCGCAGTTCCCCGCGCCCCTGGGGACATCCAGCCGAGGTCCGTCCCGGCCGCGGGTGTCCGCGAGCGGCTCAGCTGGACGCGTGAGCGAGCCGCATAGCCGCGGGCATGCGCGAGCGGCTCAGCTGGACGCGTGAGCGAGCCGCATAGCCGCGGGCATGCGCGAGCGGCTCAGCTGTACGCGTGCACGACCCGCTCAGCTGCGGGCGCGCGGGACCGCTCAGCTACGGGCGGGCGCGAGCCACTTACCTGTACGCGTGAGCGAGCCGCATAGCTGCGGGCGTGCGCGGCCGCTCAGCTACGGGCGGCCGAGCGGCTCAGCTGGACGCGTGAGCGAGCCCGCATGGCTGCGGGCCTGCCCGAGCCGCTCAGCTGTACGCGTGAGCGCGCCGCTCAGCTGGACGCAGGCGCGATCCCGTCAGCTGCGGGCAGGCGCGAGCCGCATAGCTGTGCGCGTGCGCGAGCCGCATAGCTGCGGGCAGGCGCGAGCCGCTCAGCTGTGCGCGTGCGCGAGCCGCATAGCTGCGGGCAGGCGCAAGCCGCATAGCTGCGGGCAATCGTGCCGCTAGGGCGGCACGGGTGGGCGCAGCGGCACCTCGTAGCGCTGAGCCGCGCGAACGCCCCGTCCTCAGCCCAGACCCACCCGCACAGCGAAAACCCGCCCAGCGACCACGCCCCTACGCCAACAACCCCCGCAACGGAAACACGGCCCGCCGAGCAGCCAGCACGGCCTGGTCCAACCGGTCCGCCGGGTCGTACCCCGCCTCCCAGTCGGCGAAGGAAACCGGCCACCGCCCATCGGTCATCCGCATCGGCGCCAACTGCCGAGTCCGCGCGTAGACCTCCTGCCGCCAGCTCTCAGGAATCACCGTCTCCGGCCCGATCTCCCGCCCCGCCGCGATCCCCACCAGATGCGTCCAGGACCGAGGCACGACGTCCACCACCGCATACCCGCCCCCACCGAGCGCGATCCACCGCCCGTCGGCGTATTCATGCGCCAGCGAGTGACAAGCCACCTGCACCGCCCGCTGCGCGTCCAGCGAGACCGCGAGATGGGCCAGCGGATCCTCGAAGTGGGTGTCGGCGCCGTGCTGTGTCACCAGCACCTGCGGCCGGAAGTCGGCGATCAGCTCCGGCACGACCGCGTGGAACGCCCGCAGCCACCCCGCGTCCCCGGTCCCCGCCGGCAGCGCGACATTCACCGCGCTCCCCTCCGCCGAGGACGCCCCGGTCTCCTCGGGCCACCCGGTCTGCGGGAACAGCGTCCGGGGATGCTCGTGCAAGGAGATGGTCAGCACCCGGGGGTCCTCCCAGAACGCCGCCTGCACCCCGTCCCCGTGATGGACGTCGACATCGACGTACGCGACCCGCTCCGCCCCCAGCTCCAGCAGCCGCGCGATCGCCAGCGAGGCGTCGTTGTAGATGCAGAACCCGGCCGCACCCCCGGGCATCGCATGGTGCAGCCCGCCCGCGAAGTTCACCGCGTGCAGCGCCTCCCCGCGCCACACCGCCTCCGCCGCACCCACCGACTGCCCCGCGATCAGCGCCGACACCTCGTGCATCCCGGCGAACGCAGGATCGTCCAGCGTCCCGATCCCGTACGACCCGTCGGCCCCGCCCGGATCCGCCGAAGCAGCCTTCACCGCCCGCACGTAGTCCTCACGGTGGACGAGCCGCAGCGTCGACTCCCCCGCCGGCTTCGCCGCCACGACCTCCACGTCCCGGTCCAGCCCGAACGCCCCGACCAGACTCCTGGTCAGGGCGAGGCGGACCGGGTCCATCGGATGCCCCGGCCCGAAGTCATAGCCCGTTACTGCCTCGTCCCACATCAGCTGTGCGCGGCCGCTCATGTCCGCCACCGTATCGGTCCGGTTGAGCCGCGAACGACCGGGCATACACGAGCGTCACCAGCACCAACACCATCGGCACCAGCATCGCCCCGCGATAGCTCCACGTGTCCCCGAGCGCCCCCACCAAAGGCGAGCCGATCAGGAACCCGACGTAATTGAAGACGTTCAGCCGCGCCACCGCCGCATCCGACGCCCCCGGGAACAGCCGCCCCGCCGCCGCGAACGTCTGTGGCACCAGCACACACAACCCCAGCCCCAGCAGCAGGAACCCGAGCATCCCCACCCACGCCCCGGGCGCCCCGGCCACCACCGCGAACCCGACCGCCGCCACCAGCGCCCCACCCCGTACGACCGCCACCGCCCCGAACCGCCGCACCCCGAAGTCCCCGAGCGTCCGCCCCACCAGCGTGGTCACCATGTAGACGTTGTACGGGACCGTCGCCAGCTGCTCCGAGCTGCCCAGCACATCCTGCAGATACTTGGCACTCCAGTTGGAGACGGTCGAGTCCCCGATGTACGCGAAGGTCATCACCAGGCACAGCGGCAACAGCATCTTGAAGACGACACCGCTGTCCCCGGCACCGGCGGTGTACTCCCCGCCCTTGCCTCCGTCGCCCCCGTCACCTCCGCCGCCGACGTACCACCGGCTCCCCACCAGACACAGCGGCAACAGCACACCGACGACCGGCAGATAGGACACGAACAGCGCCAGGTCCCAGTGCGCCCCCACCCACGCCAGCGAGGCCCCGAGAATCCCGCCCAGGCTGTACGCCGCATGGAACCCGAGCATGATGCTGCGCCCGTACGCCCGCTGCAGACTCACCCCGAGCATGTTCATCGAGGCGTCCAACGCCCCCACGGCCAGCCCGAACACCCCCAGCGCCACGGCCAGTTCCGCCATACGGTCCCCCGCCCCCACCCCGAGGAGCGCCAGCAGCACGACCGGCTGGGACCAGCGCAGCACGGCACTGGCCGGTATGCGCCGTACCAGCCACTCGGTGCCCACACTGCCCGCCCCGGCCAGCACCGGCACGGCGGCGAGGAACGCGGGCAGCAGGGCGTCGGAGACCCCGTACCGGTCCTGAACGGCCGGGATGCGTGTCACGAGCAGAGCAAAGGCGACGCCCTGCGCGAAGAAGGAGAACGCCAGCGAAGCCCTGCCGCGGCGCAGCACATCAGTCATGGCGGCGAGCGTAGGGCCCCGCGGTCCGGCTGGATACGCCGAAGCTGAATTTTCCTCAGCTTCGCTGCAACAGCCCGGCCAGCTCCTTCATGGAGGAGAACAGCAGCGTGGCCCCCGCAAGCTTGGTCGCAGGCGTCATCGCCGTGAATCCATACACATCCATCCCGGCCGCCACGGCCGCCTGCACCCCGAGCGGGCTGTCCTCGACGACCACACACCGCTCGGGCGCCACCCCCATCCGCTCCGCGGCATGCAGGAACAGATCCGGCGCCGGCTTCCCCCGCCCCACGTCCTGCGAGCTGAACACCCGCTCCTCGTCGAACCACCGGTCCAGCCCGGTCGTCCGGTGCCCCACCCGGATCCGCTCATGACTCCCCGAGGACGCCACGCAGTACCGCACCCCGGCCGCGTCGAGCCCTTCGAGCACATCGGCGGCCCCGTCCACCGCTTTCAACTCCCGCTCGAACGCCGCGAAGACCCTGCCGTGGAAGACATCGTCGAACTCGGCCGGCAGCCGCTGTCCGGTCCGCTCCTCGATCAGATCGTGGATCCGGTGCATCGCGGACCCCATGTAGTCCCGAATGGAGTCCTCGTACGTCGTCGGATGCCCGACCTCGGTGAGGTACTCGGCCAGCAGCCGATTGGAGATGGGCTCACTGTCGACGAGTACGCCGTCGTTGTCGAAGATGATCAAGTCATAGCGCATAGGGTGAGCCTAAACGCAGAAAAGGCCCACACCATAAGGTGTGAGCCTTTTCTTCAATGATTGTTCGGCGGCGTCCTACTCTCCCACAGGGTCCCCCCTGCAGTA
>NZ_JBIWFS010000010.1:0-218915 GCF_044763135.1 Streptomyces sp. NPDC096205
ATCAATCCGCCACGACGGCTCGGGATCCTGTGACGATCACTAGATCAGCAGCTCAACGCATCACTCATGCAGTGATCCTCCGTGGATTTGTCAGATGACCGATAACACCACCGTGGCCGCGGCCGCCGCCGCGTGTCTCAGCATGCCGTCCCGCCCTGGGGGTTGATGCCGGTCACCATCCAGGGGCCGCTCCGCCGTCGCCGTGACGACGTACCGCCTCGGCTGCGCGGTCGGCAGCGGAACCACCTTCTTCGCCCGCGTGTCGTACGTCTCGTAGCGTGAGAGGTCGACGCAGTCCTCGAGGAGCGCCTTCGGCGTCTTCGCGTCCAAGGACATGCTCGTCGCCTTGGCGTCGTGGCCGACCTCGCCGCGCACCACGGCCCCCGACTGCCGGAGCCGGGCGATGTCGTTGCGGATCTGCCCGAGCGCATCAAGGGTGGCGTACCTCTCCAGTGCGGTGCCCTCGTCCGACGCCTGCCGGTACACCCGCGCCTGCTCCCACCAGCTCAGAGCACCACAAGCCCGCCAAGCGGCACCAGCAACCCGTTCTCACCCAACCCGCAACACCCCAGCTCACCCCACACACCACACCTCAACTCCCACCCCCACCAATGTCAGGAACCCGTCGTGGCCGGCCGACTGGCAACGCCACTACGCCGCCCTCCACACGATGGTCGCCGACGAGGACGGCCCCGTCGACGTCCCACCAGGCATCACCCTCCACGGCATGGACATCGGCAAATGGCTGGCCCGGCAACGCAAGCCCGAGGTCTGGGAGGCCCTGACGGACGGGCAGCGCGAGCGCCTGGAGCAGCTCGGCATCACACCGCTCACCCCGGCGCCGGAGGACCCCGTCAAGGCATCCACGACGCCCGTGAGCGCCTTCGAGCGGGGCATCGCGCCTGACGCAGTAAAGACCCCGAACGGGCTCCGTGACCGTCCCCAGAGGCCACGTAGAGGCGTTGCCGGACGGGGGCGAGGTCAAACTCGGAGTGTGGATCATGAACCAGAAGGGACGCCGCGCGAAGCTCACCACCGACAAACTCACCGCACTCGCCCACCTCGGACTCGAATGGGCGACGACACCGCGCTCAAGGCATCGTCCCTGTCCCTGTACGCGGCGGAGGGCCGGAACAGGGGAAGCGAACTCCAGCAGCTCGCCGCCCTCGGGCTCAACTGGGCTGGGCTGTGAGTGCGGTCCAAGCGCTGGCCGAGGTGCGGCACCAGCGTGCCAGGCCCACCCTCGTTGAAGACGGCAGGAGCAGGGCGTTTCCTGTGGCCCAGCGCCCTCGTTGGTCGGACCGAGCCGCCCGGGGCCGTCCTGGACAGGACGGCCCGAAGCCAGGCGGTCCGGCAACCAGCGAGGAGGCAGCGATGAGCAGCGGTTTGAGCGTCAACGAGGACGTGGTCCTGGAGCACAAGAAGCTCAAGGAGGGGAAGATCAACTACCTGCTGTGCAAGGTGGCCGACGACAGCTCCGCGATCGTCGTGGATCGCAGCGGCAACGCTGGCTACTACGAGTTCCGTGACCTCCTTCCCGGGGCCGCCCCGCGCTTCGCGCTCTACAACTACGAGGTGACCGCCGACGCCGCGAAGACGACCAAGACCGTGCTGTTCGTGTGGCAGCCCGAGGGCGCACCCGCCAAGGCGGAGCAGATGTACGCGGCCGCCCTTCCCTACTTCAGTGCGGCCCTGGACGGCATCGCCATCAAGCTCCAGGTCGGCGATCCATCCGACCTGGACCAGCAGAGTGTGGAGTCGCGCCTCCGCTTTAACCGCTGACCCACCCGCGGCCGGGCACGCCGGCCGCACCCGCCCCGGCGCCCCGTCTTGAGCGGCACGCTCCGACTCAACGCGGTCGGTGTCGGACACCTCCAAGGTGGAGCTGTCCTGGCCAACGTATCCGGCGAACTGGGCGAACAGCGTGGAGTCGGCGGCGGTGAGACCGGCGACAGGACCCCGGAGCGCACGAGCGGCCCGGGGTCCTTCTCTGTCCGGGCCAGCGGCACCGCTCCCAGGCCCTACACGCACTGGGGTGCGATGCCCGAGGGTTCTGAGCCGCGAGCATCGCACTGGTGTGCGTGTAAGCCCTGGGATCTTCAAGGCACTCCCCCGGCGAACTACGTGGTGGCCGGAGCGGGTTCGGTGAGGCGGTCCTGCCGGGTGTAGAGGGCCCGCACGAGTCAGGCTCGGTTCGGGCTGGGGTGGAGCCAGGAGGAAGCGGCCCAGCGGCTGGGCTACCGGGCCCTGTCGACGGTCAGCAAGATCGAGAACGGCACGCAGGGAGTCAAGCTCCAGTCCCTCGCCCACTTCTTCGAGGTTCTCCAGATCCACGACCCCGCACCCTCGACACCCAAAGCATCCTCTGGCAGTACGAGCCCGAGCGAATAACCCTGCCGTCAGGCGCGCATTACCTGCCGGACTTCTGGCTGCCCGAGATCGGGACATGGCTTGAGGTCAAGGGACCAGCCACCCCGCGCAAGCAGAAGGCCGTCGAACTGGGCAAGGAGCGCGCCTGCCGCTGCGACGGCCCCTACGCCTGCGCGTGGCCTCAGCAGCGCCGGGGCATGGAGATGCGGCCGGCCCCACCGGACTGGCTGATCCAGTACGGCCTCAACCGCACCAACGTGGACGCGGTGCACACCGGCGACTGCTGGGCGGCGGCCAAGAGCGGCCGGTGCAGCCCGGCGTCCCGGCAGCAAGCCCTCGACGCTCTGCGCCAGCAGGTACCGCCGTGCATCCACTGCCGGCCCGACACAGTCCTCGGCGTCCTTGACTGGGAGCCCCGCTCAAGCCGCGGTGGTCACTAGTAGCAGCGGGTGGGGCCTGGTTCCTGCGGGCGGGCAGCAGCACGCTTCTCGTCCGCGATCCGCTGCTGGTCCCGCTGCTGGGCGTCCGCTCGGGCCTCGGGGGTGAGGGGTGGACCGAGGGTGATCGCCTCGGTGCCGGTCACCGGGGTCAGCGAGTACCGGAGGGGCGATTTGCTGGAACGCGTGGGCAGGTGAAGTCAGGCCACACCTGCCGGGAGCTCGGCACGCAGCGCTCCGTGCCAGCGGATCCACAGCGATGGGCGCCCGCGGAGTGCCTCGTCTCGGAGCTTGTCCACGGCGGTGCTCTCGTCGGCGCGGTCGATCTCCATGGCGATCGGTGGGCCGTCTTTGCGGATCACGCGAAGGTCAAGGTAGGCAGACCAGGACGGCGACCAGTAAGCGGTGCAGCCTCCGTCCTTCAGGCAGGGCGGGTCGATGTAGCGCATCTGCGCCTCCGTTCTGCACCTCCACCCGGACGCTCCTACCCACTGCACCACCGCCCGGGTGATGGACTGGGTCGCCTCCTTGCCGGTCAGGCCACTGAAGGAGAAGCCGGTCTCGGACAGGTACGTGCGTAAGGAGACGGCGAGGGTCTCGGACTCGCCGGCATCCGTCGGTTCATGGGCCATCCGGCGATTCTCCACTCGCCCACTGACAACGGCCGGAGGCATCGTCAGGGCGCATGACCGGACTCTCCGGCGGTGATGCGCTCCAGCCTGGTGACCTCGGCAAGGGCATGTCAGTGGCGCCCCCTACGGTGCGTGCTCATGACACGTCGCACCCGTTTCCTGGTCAACGAGCACCCGGCCATCGCCGCCCAGTGGCATCCGGAGTTGAACGCCGACCTGGACCTGGCGCAGATCGGTCCCGGCTCTCACAAGGCTGTGTTCTGGCAGTGCGACGACGGGCACGTCTGGCAGGCCCAGGTCCATTCCCGTGTCGCCGGAACCGGCTGCCCGCAGTGCGCCGGGTACGTGCCCCGTGGCCGGACCACGCTCAGCGAGCACTCCCCTGACCTGGTAGCAGAGTGGCACCCGCGCAACGACGCTTCACCGGACCAGTTCGGGCCCGGCTCACAGCGCAAGGTCTGGTGGCGCTGTCCGGCCGGGCACGAGTACCAGGCGCGAATATCCAACCGCAGCCGCGGCACCGGCTGCCCGGCCTGCGCGAGGGCCGGCCGCGACGCACCGGCCAGGCGTTTGGCCGACATGCCCGAGCTGTTCGCGCAGGTGGACCCCGACACCGCACCGGCCGACGCGGCCGACGTGGCAGAACTGCTGGTCAACTCCCGCATACGGCTGGGATGGCGCTGTTCCCGGGGCCACCGCTGGGAGGCGAAGGTGAGCCACCGGACCGTCGCCGGGTCGGGCTGCCCGGCCTGCGCCCGCAGGAAGCGTGCTCCCGCTCTGCCCGAGGCACGGCCGGACCTGGCGGAGCAGTGGCACCCCGAGCGCAACGACGGACTGACGGCCGAAGCCGTCACCGCCGGTTCTCACCGCCTGGTCTGGTGGAAGTGCACCGTGTGCGCCGGCGAGTTCCGGGCCAAGGTGTTCCACCGCGTCCGCGGCATGGCCGCGTGCCCCTCCTGCTCCGGCAGGGTGCGCTACCAGGCGGTGTCGAGCGAGAGCCCCGAACTGGCGGCGCTGTGGCACCCGTCCCTGAACGGGGCCCATACCCCGGCAGAGGTGACCGCCGGGGCCAACGTGCCGGTCTGGTGGCTGTGCCCCGCCGGACACGAACCTTGGTCCGCCCAGGTGGCGCACGTGTTCATGGAAAGGCAGGGCTGCCCACGCTGCCGGAAGCGGACAAGCGTCTCCCGGCAGGAGACGGAACTGTTCGCCGACCTCCAGCTCGTCCTCACAGGCGGAGAGCAACAGTACGCGCTGCAGACGCCGCACGGCCGCTACCGGCTCGACATGCTCTTCCCAGCAGACCACGACCAGGCCGTGGCCATGGAGTTCGACGGCTCGTACTGGCACCGCGACGGCGAGGAACGCGATCGGCTCAAGGCATAGGCCGTAGAACGCCACCGGCCCGGCTGGAGGGTGGTGCGGGTGCGTGAGGAGCCCCTGCGGCCGACCCGGCATGGCGACGTGGTCGTGCCGTACCTGGCAGACCCGTTCACGGCAGCCAGCATCGTCGTCGAGCACCTGATGCCGCTGGCGTCGTGGCCCGACAACATCCGCCGGCGTACGCGCGCCTACCTCAAGGGCGGGCGCCGTCTGGGTGCTGCGCTGGCCCAGCGTCTGATCAACGAGCGGCAGGCTGCTGCTCCAGCGGCCGACGACCGGCCCGCACCCGGGCCTCTCTCGGGACGGATAGCAGGCGTGCAGTCTGCCTTGTGGTGAGGGCGGGCTACTCGGTCACGTTGTCGGGGTGGGGCAGTCGGGGCGGGAAGTGCCGCTCCAGGATCTCCGCCCACTCGTGGAGGACGACGAAGCCGGTGGTGCCAGCCTGCGCCTGGACCAGCTCGGACAGCCTAAGGATCATCGTGCGGCTACTGCGAAGCCTCCCGGGGGGCGCATTGCCTCCCCAGCCCCCACTCACAACCGCCGACAAGGCGCTGGCCGACCTCGGGCTGGAGTGAGAAGCATAGGGGGCCAGGATATGGAGCGTGGGGTGGCGTTGGCGTCACGGCCGCACCCACACGCCGGTCAGATGCCGCTCAGAAAGATCACATGCTGGTGAGCGCAGATGGACAGCGCTCTGGCTCGGCACGGACAACAAAGACGCCTGGTCCTTCGGGTTCCGAGGCGCGGCGCACCCGTTCTTCCCACATGGCAGGCCAGCATGTTTCCGCACTCCATCTCACTCCTTCGAGAGGAATCCATTCCAGGTCAGTACTGCGAAGGTCGCTGTCCACGAAGTCGCTCACGATCTCAGTGAGTGCCTCATGCACCAAGTGCAGATCACCTGCCAAGCGCAGCACCTCCTGGCAGGCACGGACGGTGTTGGCAGGAAGCTTGTACGAGAAGGCGTCGGCCATGGCACGCGTCATCGGCCCAAGGCGATCATTGCCATGAGCCAAAGCACGGACGCGGGCGAGGCTGTAGGCAAGATCGCGTCTGAGAGCGTGTGCCCACCGCCCAGCCCCCTCCAGCGAACCTACGTCCAGTGCTTCTGCGAGCGCGTTGGCGTCGAGCGTCGCTTCAGCGAAGGTGCGGACGATCTCCAAGACCGTGCTACGCAGCTCCATGCGCATTGCCGGGCTCCATGACCATAGTTGGCGGGCCTCGTCAGCAAGGGAGCCAGAGCGGGACCGGTCGAGGGAGCAGGTGGGACCGCTCGTTGGTGTGGAGCGCTGGCCCGCAGCATCGTGGAGCCGCTCGCGGATGCGGTCTGGGATCTGCTCCCTGACGCGGCAAACGTGCTCGGTCCCAAGACTGGAGGCGTCCAGCAATGCCTCGAAGTCATCGGTAGCTGGCGCAGTGTTCTCACCGTGCGTTGTGGCCATGGTTACTGACCTCCCGCCCGCTCGTCGAGTCCCAGGGTGCGAAGCTTGTGGCGGCTTCGGCTCAAGCGCCGTTCCATGGCCTTTTCGGACAGCCCAACCGATGCCGCTGCTTCCCGTTGGTTGTATCCCAGCGCGCGCCTCACCAGCCCATTACGCAGCTGCTGATCCGAAAGGGCAGCGAGTGCGCGCCTGACTTGATCCTGAATGACAGCAGCCCGAGCCGGGTCGACCGCTCCCTCGTCTACGAGGTCCCCGTATGCGGGCTCATCCTCATGCAAAATATTTCCCATCACCGTGCTCTGCGACCGATCTCGGAACCACTGTTCGTACACAGGACGGAACGACCGGACGCAGGCCCCCACGTAATAGGTCGTCAAACTCGCGCCCCCTGCCTCTTGCCACCGCCTGCCTACCAGCCCGTAGGTCCGGAAGAGCTCCAGACCGGCCATCACCGTCTCCGTCGCGAGCACGTAGCGGTCATCCTGGCCCCAGTCGGGGACATGCCGCACGCGAATCGGCCGCCCCGCCAATCTGCTCTGCCGAAAGATCTCCCCGCTGTGTATCCAAGCGAGCATGATCGGCCACCCGTACTCCATCAGCCGATGAGCGAATCGGTCATAACGGGGGCCAGCGAATCCGTCGCCCCGCAGCGCCGCAACAAGACGGCCATCGGCTGCAAGGCGGGCCACCCGTTCATCAACGGATAGGTCTCTGTCCCCCAGGGACGGAAGGTGTTGAACCAGCCCCCCGCCTGCTCGGGGCGGCTGTCCGCCGTCCGCTTCCGGACGGTCGGCATCGATCCCTGGACTGTTCCTTGACTCGTGACGCCTGAGAACGTGCCGAGACGGGCGTGGTTCGCTCACATCTACGGTCTTAGCGGCCGGGTAGGCCAGTCCCCCCGCGAATCACCAAAGTTTCTGAGCAGAACCTCGTGACATGGAGCACAGGGGGGAGAGGGTCGCGAACGGGCTACAGCATCAACACCGGAAGCCTGGCGATTCTGTAACGTCGCCCCAATCAATCGGAGTAGATGTGAACAGCCAAGGGCAGGGCCCTCTTCTGAGTCAGCGGGCTGCCATCGTGTTCGTCCTCGGCACACTTGCCGGGCTCAGTGCGGGCGTGCTCACAGCCTTCAACGGCGGCAGTCCAGCTGCTGCACTTCTCGCCGGAGGCGCGGCGTGCGCGGGCGCCGTCCTGTTTTTTCACACGATCATCGGCTGACGTGCAGCCCAGCTATGCGCGCACCCCCGAGCCGAGCCCCAGGGACGATTGTGAAGCATTTCCCAGTCCTGGGGAGCCGGAGCGGCGGCCGCCGTCCTGGAAGTAGACCTCCTTGGCCAGGTCGCCCCCGTCAGCAGAGCCGAACCCAGTTCCCTGCCCGGACCGGACCGGACCGGCGCGGGGCCGAGACGCACGGGCCCCACACCAGTCAGTCGAGGACGCCCAGCTCCGTGTCTGGCCGGCATGCGCCGCACGCTGAGGCCGCCGGTGACGGGTGATCTGGCGGGCGCGGCGCGTGCGCGCTGCGGCGCGCCCGTTCGGGGAGGGCCCTGGGCCAAGGGGAGAGCCTCACAGGCCCAGAGCCTCCCGCCCGGAACACAGCCCCTCGACCAACCGACCCAGCCGCTCGAGGTGTGCATGCGCCGCGCTCCACCCCGTCCAACGAAACGATTCTTCTCAGGACACGCCAGGCCACCGAACGGGATCACGTGCGTGTGCCGGGCCGCGGCTGTGGGACCACAGCCGGGAGGGATGTCCCTGCGCCTGGGCCCCGGAGGAGTCCTGGAGGGAAACGTTCATGCCAGGACGCCGACCACCAGCGCGGCCATCACCGTCAGCACCGCGACGGGCAGCAGGAACCCCCGCAGCCGGCCCATCCCGCCAGCGGTGCCCTTCTCGGTGTCCGCTGCCGACGGACCGCTCGCGGTCCTCGCCCGCTGCTCATCCGGGATGGCCCCCGGATGGTACCGGAGGTACCATCGGTACCATGACTCAGCCCAAAGCGATGAACCTACGTTTCCCCGATCCGGCCCAGCGGGCCGCGATCGAGGCCGCGGCGCGGCAGGAGGGCGTCAGCCTGCAGGAATACATCCTGTCGGCGGCCTACGCTCGTGCCACCGCCGTGGAGACGCACTTCCTCGAAGCCTTCCGCGCGTCGATGGCCCGCAGCGGCGACGCCTTCGCGGAGGCCGCCGACGCGGTCGGCGACGGGGAGCGCCGGGCTGAGGAGCTTGCCGCACGGCGTGGTCTTGAGGAGCAGGAGCGGGGTCACGCCGCGTGACGCAGCACGAACCGCTTCACCCTCTGGATGTGACCTTCCTGCTGCACGCTGCGGAGTTGCTGCCCGGTGATCCGCAAGTGGACGACTACGGTCCTCTGTACGCGGCTGTCGCCCGGGTCAATGCCCGGGCGATGGAGCGTGACGTCTACGGGTCCCTGCATCTGAAGGCGGCGGCGCTGCTGCAGACGCTGGTGCGGCTGCCGTGCCTGGAGCACTCCAACGAGGCATTCGCCTGGCACTGCGCGGAGGCGTATCTGGTGCTGAACGGGTGCCGTCTGGAGTATCCGCCGAAGGAGGCGGTCGCCTTGGTGCGGGACGCGGCTTCCGGCGTGATGGGGGTGGGCCTGATCGGCCGTCAGTTGCGTGTCTGGAGCGCTGCCTGACCTGGCTGATGTCTTGAGCTCTCTCGGTGCTCGGCGTTCGTTGCGCTCCAGGGGGGGAAGGCGAGCTTGCCTGAGGGCTTGCCGAAGGTCGGTGGAACTGCTTTCCGCATCATGACAGGTGTGCCCTAGTCTCTCGTTGACTCAGGGGAGGCAAGGGGTGGGAACGAAACGTGTAGTTGCCGTCGTCGCGGCTACCGTTATTGCGCTGGGTGCGTCGCTCGCGGGCTGTGGTGAACGGAGAGTGCCCTACGGCAGCCCGGAGGAGGTACCGGAGAAGCTAGCGGCCGACGGCACGACCATCGTCGTCGGGGATCCGTCGGCTCCGGTGACCGTCCATCTGTACGAGGACCCTCGCTGCCCGTTCTGCGAGGAGTTCGAGACTGGTGGCGCAGCGCAGTTGCGGGAGGCGACCCTGAGGAAGAAGGCGGTGGCCGAGTACACGCTGGCTTCCTTCCTCGACGACCGGGTGGGCGGCGGCGGCTCCAAGAGGGCGGTCAACGCCCTGCGGGCCGCCCTGGAGGCGGGCAAGTTCGCCGAGTACCACAAGGTGCTCTACGCCCACCAGCCCGAGGAGGCCGTCGACGGTTTCACCACCGCCTATCTGCTCGAGCTGGCTGACGAGGTCGACGGACTCCGCAGCCCGGCCTTTGACTCAGCGGTCGAGAACATGAAGTACCGCGCCTTTGTGGCCGCTTCTCAGAAGGCCTACCAACGCGTGGGAGGCACAAAGGAGCCCGAGGGACCGGGCACACCCACCGCGGTCATCAACGATGTACGCCTTCCGCCCAACTTCACGAGCCTGATCTTCGACGGTGACGCCTTCGCCGGACTCCTGGAGGGGATCCAGGACAACCCCGACGACTGGCAGGACCATGAATGGCCCGAGGTCGCCTGAGACGCACGAGCGAGCGCTGCTGCCTGGGGGTGATGGCGGGCTCTTTCCCCGGCCCGGTGCCAGCGTGCGTGCCGCCGCCAGCGGCTCAAGGCGACGAGGGCGACAGCCGTGACCTCGAGCTCATCCCCGCGTCGGGGCGCAGCCCTGCGCAGGAGCGCGGGCCGGCATGGGGCCGGCCGGCACCAGCACGGATGACAACGGCGCACCCCAGGCGAAGGAACGGAAGCAGCAGGGCGGGAGGCTGAGAACGGATGCGGTCCGCACCCGTGCGTGGTGGTCCAGGCGTCACGCCTTGACGTCGTGGTCGTCTGCGTCGACAGCCTCGGTCCAGTTTCGCAGGCGGAGCCAGGCGGTCGCCCCAGAGCCGCAGGCAGCGGCCGCGGTGCTGAGTCTGGCTTTGTTCACTTCTACCGGCAGCATTTGTCCGCCGGTTTGGGCATCAGTTGCGGATCTTGGTGCCGGTGAATATTCAGGAGAAATAGCAGCGCGAGCGACGCGCGGCGCGTCGCTCGTCGTGTACGCGGGGGCGTCACTGCTTGGCGTGTGGCCGGGTGAGTGCGGTTCCGACCTTGGTCAGCATCTGCCCGAGCAGGTGGAGGGCTCGTGCCCGTGTCGGCACCCCGCGCGCTGTTCCCGTCCAGTACGCGTCGGTGAGCTTCTCTGCCGCCGCGCCGGTCTGTTCCTCGTCCTGGGCGGCCAGCACAAGGACGAACCGCACATAGTCGCCGATGTCGGTGCCCTGGGGGTGCTGGTGGAGGAAGGTCTTCAGGCGCGGTGTCAGGGCGGGCAGGGTGCGGTCCGTCGGGAAGACGACGGCAAGGCCGGCGAGGGCGAGGCGAACCGCAGGGCATTCGGCCGACCAGCGGGTCAGTAGATCTGGAACGTGAGCCCGGACTGCGCTGCGGGCCCGGGCCTCGCTGCCGGGATCGGCGTGTGGCGGGGTGGTCGGCCAGGCCTCGGCAATGTGGCGCTCGGCGACGGTGGCGGCGCTGAACAGCAGGCCGAGGGCTTGGAACCGGTGATGGGCGGGAATCCGGTCATCGACGGCGAGGGTGGCGGCCAGGGCAAGGCCGTCGGCAGTGTCAGGCCGACAGGTGTCCTGGTGGAGGATCTCGTTGTAGAAGTCGCCGAGGAAGCTCTGGTCGTCCCAGTAGGGGTCGACCTCGGCATCGAACAGCATCGCGGCCTGAGGCGGCCTGGGGCTCGGCAGGCGATCGGCGATGACGTCCCGGAAGAGCCGTCGGATCGGCGGACCGGAAGCGATCGCGTTGCTCCGGATCTGTTCGGGTTCGGCGCTCGTATTCATGGCCAGCGCAGCCTACTGAAGCACCTCCGGCTGATCGCCCGATCCCTGAGCGAACCGGCAGGCCGTCGGTCACCTGCCAAGGACCCCCGTAACGTCAAAACTCGGTTCTGGCACAGATCTTGGGGAGCGGTAGCGGAGCGTCACCGGGGCAGGACGAGTTGGGTCAGCCCGCAGGGAGGTTTGCCGGGATAGTTCAAATTTCCGGGCACTCTCGCGAGCCGTGTTGGCATCGTATGAACCATGACCGCGATAGATGACACATCCGAACCTGACAGCCCTGTCCGCAGCGCCTATCCGCCCCTGGAAGAGGCAGCGTGGCTGTATCAAGCGGATCAGATGTGTCCGGAAGACCTGCCGATGACCGCTGCCCAGGCACTCGCCATGGGAATGGACAGGCCGAGCCTGTGCGAGCTCGCCGGCCTGCCGCGTCATGCGGACCCTCGGGACATCCGCGATACATTTGAGCAGGCTCTCGAAGAATTGGGGATCATTCTGCCCGATCACCACCTGGCCCGACGATACGCGCTGCGCAAGCTGGCCACGCGATTCACCACCGGGGAGGTCGATCTCGCCGAGCTGGCATCGGACGAGTGGTCGGAGATGCAGGTCGAGACCGCTGAGGCCGTCGATGATCCCGGTCTTCCCGCTGGCGCCGAGATGGTCGACCACGTCGGCCAGGGTCCGCAGCCGCACGCCGGGGCTGACGCTGCAGCCTCGCTCGGCGAGCAGGGGCCGCATCTCGCCGATGGCCCGAGTGATGGTGGAGCGGTCGACGCCGAACCAGCAGGCGAGCACGTCGTGCGTGGTGGCGTGCTGGAGATGCACGAGCGCCGCCAGGAGCCGGTCGACGAACACCAGCCGGTGCTTCGCGCCCGCGCCCACAGCCCGCTTCCGCGGCCTGGATGCGAGCTTGCTCTGGTGCCGCTCGTGCCATAACGGGCCTACCTCAGCTACGAGTTCAGCTATCACATCAGCCGACAGGCCAGTGATCCTCCGGTCGCTGATGATCGCTGCACGAGACGCGTTCCCCACCACATGACCATGATCGACGATCAGGAGCGCGACGTCTCGCCGCTTACCGTGCACGAACTCGTAGAGGTTGTCCCGTAACCGGTGGGGTGGTTGGTGCGTTGGCTGGGCATGGGTGGGGTGATCTCAGCGGATGATCCGAAGTGGATCGAGCCGTTCTCCGGGCTGACCGAGGTGCAGTTCGCCAGGCTGGTGGCGTTGGTGCGGCGTCGCGGTGGTGACGTTCAGCGTGGCCGTCCCTGGCGGCTGCCGCTGGAGGACCGGGTGTTGCTGGTGGCGACGTACTGGCGCACGAATCTGACGTTGCGGCAGGTGGCGCCGTTGTTCGGGGTCTCGAAGTCGGCTGCTGACCGCATCCTCGATCACCTGTCGCCCCTGCTGGCCATCTCGCCGGCCCGTCGGCCACGCAAGGACACCGTCTACATCGTGGACGGCACTTTGGTGCCCACCCGCGACCGCAGCGTGGCCGCGTCCAGCAAGAACTATCGCTACTCGACCAATCTGCAGGTCGTGATCGACGCCAACAGCCGCCTGGTGGTGGCGATTGGCCTGCCGGTGCCCGGCAGCCGCAATGACTGCCGGGCCTTCACCGAGTCCGGCGTCGATCGGGCCTGCCGCGGAACCCCGACCATCGCCGACGGCGGCTACCAGGGCACCGGCCTGCTTATCCCGCACCGCAGACGGCGGGGTCAGACGCACCTCAGCCCACAGCAGGAAGCGGAGAATGCCGTCCACCGCCGGGCGCGAGCGCGGGTGGAACACGCCCTGTCGCGGTTGAAGAACTGGAGGATCCTGCGGGACTGCCGACTCAAGGGCAACGGCGTTCACCAGGCCATGCTCGGCATCGCCCGGCTCCACAACCGGGCCCTCACCGGATAACTCACGCCCCATACGGGACAACCTCTAAAGGGTGTTGCAGAACAGGCTGTGAAGATCGCGCAATGCCTGGCACGGGAGATCAACGAGCGTCGCCAGTCGCCATGAAACTGGACAGAACGACTCGTGTGACGGACTAGATCATGGCGGGAAACGAGCGCTGATCCGGTTCTGCAACACCCTTTAGGCCGTGTTTTGGAAGCCGATCATCTGGCGGCGGTCGGCGATCCTCGCGGGATGCCCGTCGGGTCCGGAGACACGCACGTCCGTGCTCCGCAGTCTGGTCTGGTGGATGCGAAGTGGATGATGGTTCGGTGACGAACATCAGTGACGACCACGTGAAGGTCCATTTCCGCATGGAGATAGACGAGGACGGATGGCCGCCGGCGAGTGTCGAGAGCCTGTGGGCTGTCGACCTCGGCGACGGCACGGTGCGGCTGGACAACACCCCCTGGTTCGTCCGCGGAGTCGCCAGTGGTGACGTCATCCGGGTTCAACCGGATGATGATGGCGTTCTCTGGGCCGGAGAAACAGTGCTGCCTTCGCAGAACTGCACCATCCGGCTCATCGTGCTGAAGGACGCCGGCTCAGCCGCCGCCCGGCAGAGCGTGCTGGAGGTCTTCCATCGCCTCGGCACGACGGGCGAAGGCATCGAGCGGTTCGGGATGGTGGCTTTGGAGGTCCCGCCGCAGGCAGACCTGCTGAAAATCCGCGAGCTGTTGGAGCACGGCGAGACGAAGGAGTGGTGGCACTGGGAAGAAGGGTGTGTCACTGCCGCCTGGGAAGCCACTGCGCGACCGTGAGGGCAGCGGTGCCCCGTCCCAGCCCGCAGTGAGCCAGGCTGCATCGTTCTCGTGCAGGAACCGACCCGCTCGGGCCCGTCGACGCCTACGGCATCCATCGCCGAGCCAAACCAGCCCGCGACACCATCGTCATCGACCACGAGGACTCCCTCGACACCCAGACCGGCCGGGAACGCGACATCCTGCACCGCGCCGAGCGCGGCGACTACTCCTGATCCACCCGTACGAGCCGGCCTCAGGGCGGCTGAACGGCAGCTGAGCAGTCGATACACGCCGGGCGCCTCCCCTGGAAGGGGAACCGGGCCGTGCTTGCCCCGGCGCCGTCAAGGCGCCCACGCCCACGTACCGCTCCCCCGCCTGAACGCCTCGGGCCCCATGCACAGGTCACCGAGCGGGGTGGCGCCGTAGTCGAGTTTCCTGCCTCGCTGGTGGGTGCGTCGGGGATGGTGCAGCCGTCGGTGACGTGGGAAGGCCGGAGTCCTCGGCGACGACGGCCGCACGGTGCCGGTCACGCCCACTGCCGGCTGTCCCGAGGTCCTGGAAACAGCCGTCGCTCGATCGCATGGCGCGGGTTGTTTTGCCCGCGTAGTCTCGAACAGCCCGCCCGAAGGGCGGTGGAAGGGGGGCGCGATGGGCATCGCGGGGGCTCGGAGGAAAACGGCCCGTGTGGCGATGGCGCTGCGGCGGCCGGGTACGACCTCTGCCATGCGCGGGCTGGCCCGCGATCTCTCCACAGCGCTCGGAGCCAGGCCTCGGCCGCCCGCCGATGTGCACGAGCTGTGCCGCGTGCTGTGCGAGGAGATGAGCGCGCTGCGCGGCGGAAGGCCCGTGAAGCTGCGCTTCGAGCGGTTCCCGGACGACATCGAAGTGACCGGGCTGTGCGTGCAGTTCCGCGACTTCGACCTGGTGATCGTCGAGGAACGGGCCGAGGCCTCCCAGCAACTGGTCATCCTGGGGCACGAGCTGTGGCACCTGCACGCCGGCCACCGCCACCACCACGGGGTGAACGAGGCGGCCGCCGCCCGGGCGCTGGCCCGCTGGGGCGGCTCCCCGCTCGCCGTCGCCGCCCGCAATGGCTCCCGACAGGCCGACGAGGCCCAGGCCGACGACTTCGGCCACCGCCTCGCCACCGCCATCCGCCCCCTGCTGTCAGACCGCCCGGAACCGCACGCGCCGCTCGATACGGTCCAGCGGTCCATGGGCTACCGGAGACGCGGGAGTTCGGCGCAGTGACGTACATCCCCCTCAGGCGTACGCAGTCGCTGGGACTGGAGCCGTTGCGGCTGCTCACCGACCTCAACGTCTCCGTCTGGCTGGCGGCAGCGGTGCTGGCCGCCGCGCTGGTGATCAAACTTCCCAGCATCGTCAAGATGTGGCGGGATCCGCTGCTGCGCGCCGTCGGCGGCCTGCTGCTTTTCGGCTGCGTGCTCTTCGTCTTCGCCGCGCCCTCGACGATCGCCTGGACCAACCGGGTCACCGGCGTGCCCAACATCGCGGCACCCTGGGTGTATTCGCTGATGACCGCGCTGTGCGCGTCCTGGCTGCTGCTGATCGTCGTCTGGCGCAACGGCCCTGACCGTGCCGACGTCACCCGCAGGGTGACCCGCTGGGTCGTCACCGTCTACGCGGGCGTGGTCGCCACTTTGTGGATGCTCTTCGCGCTCGCCGACGCCCCCGTGGAGCGGACGCGGGACCTGGACACGTACTACGCCAACACGCCCTTCATGCGCGAGCAGATCCTGCTCTACCTCCTCGCGCACACCCTGGCCTGCTCCATCACGGCCCGGCTGATCTGGAACTGGATCCGCGGTGACGGCCTGGATGCCTGGCTGCGCTGGGGCCTGCGGATCCTCGCCGTCGGCTACAGCCTGAACCTGCTGTACGACGCGACCAAGCTGACCGCCGTGACGGCCCGCTGGGCGGGCCATGACCTGGACTGGCTGAGCACGGATGTGGCGTCCGCGGCCGCATGCGTGGCCGCGATCCTGGTCGCGATCGGCTTCATCGTCCCGCACGCCGGCCAGTACCTGCAGGAGAAGTGGCGTCTGCGCACCCTGCGCCGCCGGCTGCGGCCCCTCTACGTGCTGACGCGCTCCGCCACGGGCAGCCGCGAGCCCTTCAATCCGAGCGCCACCGGGGATCTGCGCCTGCTGCGCCGCGAGACCTTCATCCGCGACGCCCTGCTGCAGCTGTCCCGCTACCTCGACGAGGACCTGCACGCACGGTCCCACACCGCCGCCCTCCGCCTCGGCCACGGGCCCGAGCGGGCCGAGGCGCTGGCCGCCGCGGTGACGCTCCTGGACGCCGTGGACAGGCGGCGGCGCCACCCGGACTCCGAGGGCAACGGCTCACCGGACACCGCGTACCTGATGCGAGAGATCCAGGCCGTGTCACAAGCCCTACGCCACCGTGACGAACTCGAGGCGGTACGCGCCCACGCGACCACCCCGGCAGAGAACGCCCGCGCATGAGAGAACGTTCCCTCTCCGACGGCCTCCGACCCTGACGCGCCTGTACGAGGTACTGGACTGCGAGCCAAGCGACCTCCTCAGTTACCGCCCGCCTGAGCACCGACCCAACGAGGAAACCAGGTCAAGGGCGACAGCTCGCGCACGGAAGCAACAACCAGCGCGAACTCGGCCGCGGTAGAGGAGCCTCTGTCGATCAGCAGCAGCACGGTGGCGAAGAGTGCCATCGGGAAACTAACGCCGACTCCTCGGCCAGTCGCTCGAGCGGTGGCGCCGGCGCATACCGGTCCACGGTGCGATCACGTCGGCCAAACTTCCATGGGCTGGTTTCCGATACCTGACTTACAAGGACCCATCGGCGATCCTTGGCACATGCTGCTTCCGATCGCCCATGAGAAGGCCCAGCTGATCGAAGTCGTCTGCATCACCGATCCGGTGGGACAGAGCATCGCAGAGGACTTGACCGGTGACGAGGTCGCTGTCTGGTCAGGGACCCAGCTTGATCGGGCCCTGGCTCTGATCAGCGACCTGCCAGGCAGCGACTTGATGCGCTGCTTTTTCCCAGGCTGGGGTGTCCGGGTTCGCAGCACCACCGAACTGCTCTTTCAGATGGCCTTCTGCTACAAGTGTCACGGAGTACGGCTGTGGGGCCCGCAAGTACCGTCCGGACAAGTGGGATTACATGCCTTCGACCCAGACAGCACCCCCGCCCGTGAGCTGCTTCGGGGGTTCCGCGAGGCCGGGTCCGGCTGAGTCCTCTGGCACTCGCAATGCGGCGGAGGTGGTCGATCCGGCACCGCCGGCAGGTTCGGCATCGCGACTGTGCTCGCCTGCTGAGGTGGCCGGGGACGGACGCCAACGCGAAGGTAGGTGACGCAGTCCTCGTCGCTCCCCTCGTAGAGCACCCCGCCCTCCGCTGGACACCGGGAAGAGTTGGCCGCCGCCGAAGCCCGCAACCTTGCGCGTCACAGACCGGCCGGGGACGCGACATCCTCCACCGCGCCGACGAGGCGCGACTGCTCCGGTCCCGCCCCGCATGAATCGACGTCAGGGCGGCTTTATGGCAGCTGACCAGTCGATGCCAGGCGGGCCCCCGCCGTTCGCAGGGGGCCCGGCTGACGGTGTCTCCGGCTTGGGCACCTTGCCTGCGCAACTTTCGTCAAGCGCGGAGACAGAGGGCCATGCAGCGCTCGTTGGTGCCTCGCGACAAGCCGGTGGGCTGTTGGCCTGCGCCTGTAGCAGGCAAGGAGTGACGTCTTCCTGACCGTCACCGATCGCCACGACGCCCCCTCCCACGCGGAACGCAGCCTTTGTCAGCACACGGTGCCAGCCGGGCCGCTCACACACCTATGTAACAGCCGTCGTCCACCGCATGTCGTGCCGGGCGCCCGAATTCTTACGGGTTCGTCAGGATGCCAGTTCCGAGTACACCCTGCTCGACGGAACACTCATCAAGTGCGACCGGCTCGGCGGCAGCCGGGCCAGCTTCTCCCAAAACAATCACCGCCACGGCATGAACGTGCAGGTCGTAGCCCACCCACGGGCACGCTGCTGTGAATCTCCCCTGCACTGCCCCGGCCGCACTCACGACCCGACCGCGCCCCGCAGCCACCGGATCATCCGGATCTGGGGCGTTCTTGCCCTCGCTGACCGCGCCGACATGAGCCGGTTCCTGGGTAACCACGCCGATCAGACGGCTTCCTCCATAGGACACAACCCCGACCCGGCGGAGGACCAACCGAGCCCTGTTCGCGGGGCGAGCACCGGTCGAACGAAGCGTCGCGAGGCTGAAGATCTGGCGTATCCTTCGCCGGGCCCGATGCAGCCACAAAAGCCTCTCGTTAATCTCCGCAGTCGTTCTCACTCTGAGCGCCGACGGCGAAAGGTCTAATGGTTGACGTCTATGACGATCCGATTTGGAGCGGTCAGCTTGAAGACCTTGTACGAGGAGTGCGCCCCCAGGGCCAGGCCGAAGGTATTGCTGTCCTCGAAGCTATAGACGAGAGCCTGTCCCTTTAGGCTTGGGTAGTTGAAGGACTGGTAGCTGGGGCTGTTGTACGTGGACTTGTAGTTCAGGTCGAAGGTCTCAGCAGGCAGGAGCGTGACCTTCAGGTAGGAGTCACCGCTGATCGGTACCTGCGTCTCGCTTCCCTCCCAACCCCAGTAGAGCGGGGTGTCCTGGACAGTGGTTGTCCAGCGAGGTATGTCGCCCTCACCGAAGTCGATGACCAGACGGTCATACGTGTCATGCGTTGCCGTTCGTACACCGAGGATGCAGATGTCGGCACAGGCGGGAGTCGTCCCCACCGCCGCAGCCGCAGTGGTACCGGACAGAGCGGCGGCGAAGGCGATCGTGCTTGCCAGAATGGCGAGTGCAGTCTTGTGCATAGCTAACTCCTCCTAATTTGAAAACCGTCAGGCTGTGGTAGCTGTGACATCGCTCCGCTTCTTCGTGACTCCGTGAAGCTTCGTCACTGACTCTCGGCGGTACGAACGCCGGGCGGCTACGCCGATTACGCCCCAGCGCTGTTCTGTCCAGTCGAGCGCCGGCCGTGCTCCTTCTGCCCTCGCGTGTGGTGCGGAGCCGGACGCGGTTCTCGAAGGAACTGTCCACCGTCGTCGCGCTGATCCGGGTGCAGGTATCAGACGCGTGGCCCTTACACAAAGGACAGAGCTCCACCGAGCAAGGCGAAGAGGGCGCAGTATAGGAACGTTTCGACGCTGCTGACGCCTGCGTCGTGGATGAGGTGCCCGCCGATGAACGGCCACATCAGCCCGCCGCCCAGCACGAGCAGATAATTGTCACGCTCCGCTGCCATACGCATCCCGGCCCACAGCGCCACAGGCATAGAGACCAGTCCAATGAACAAGGCCGTCAGGCCCTCCCCGAAACCCGTGCTGAAACCGGAGTCCGGCCTGTCCCCCGCGTTGGTGGCCCACTTCGCCGCCGAGTTCCAGACCCAGTAGCAGGCGGCTGCCGCCGCCGCTGATACCACCACGCCCTTTACCATGCGGGCAGTCCTCGTTTTTTTCATGTCTTCACGATTTCACGGAGCGTTAGCCCGGGGGCCGACTTTGGTGATCGGCCCCCGGGCCGTCACAAGTGGTCGAGGTCAGTTGCCGGCGAGTGTGTTCTCGAGGGCGTCGGCGTACAGCGCGGTGCCGGAGACCTTCGGGTGGAAGGACTTCATGGATGATGGCGCATCGTCCGCCCGTGAGTGTCCGGACAGGACGATGCCGTGGACCGTCTCTGGGTCCCCGCAGACTGCTTTGTCGGCGAATTCGTCCCGGGGATCCGCGAAGATGGCGTTGGCACGATGGAGCTCGTTGGCGTCGTTGACAGCGCCCTGCATCTCCCATGCCAAGAGGTTGGCCATGTCGTTCAGCCAGGGTGCCTCTTCCGTTCCGACGCCCGTGGCACCTGCGCAAGCTGTGTTCTCTATGAGCCGGGGGTAACCCATGAGAACGATCTTGGCGTCCGGCGCCCGGTTGTGGATCTCGTTGAGCGTGGTGACAAGGCGGGGTCGAACCGTATCGTGGAGCCAGCTGGGCAGCCATTGGTCCAACGGCCCAGTGTCTCCATCGATCCTCTCCCCGGTGTCTGGGCTTCGATTCTCGATGGCATGACTCTTACACACAGTGGCAGACAGGACGCAGTCCTTGACGATGTCGCCGAATCGAGCATCGTTGCCGCCTACCGACATCGTCACCAGTGTTGTGTTCTGGTCGAGGTAGCCCTGCCCGATCTGCGGAAGCTCCCCGTTTTGAGGCCTGTTGAGAATGTTGTAGTGGCGTGCACCGGAGCATGCGATGAAGTGGAAGTCCATTCTGGCGCTCCACACGTCGGCGAGTTCACCTACGGTGAGTTGCTCGCCCGGGAGGACGGCGCGGCGGGACCAGGCATGCTTGGAGCGGTGGCAGGAGTTCTTTGTCTTGTCCCCTGCCACTTCGTTGTAGTAGTCGGTCTCGGAATAGTAGTCGTCGCCGCCGGGGTCGGAGGCTCCTTCGCCGGAGGTAAATGAGTCGCCCATTGCCACGACTGTGTGATTCGGCTTACCGGGAAGGGGCTGGAAAGCAACGGAGTCCCAGGCAACGTCCTCGTCAGCAGTGCCGTCCGCAGTGGTGTTGGTGAGGGTGACCTGCGGGGCGCCGGTGAAGCGGAACACGCCGAGGCTGACCCACCGGTTTGCCCGCTGCGGGACGTGGCGCTCCTTGCTTGTCGTGTCGGCGCCGCCGATGACGTACTTCGCCTGCCTCGTGTGTGCGCCCGTGTCGGGAAGGTGGACCAGGACGCGGGCCCAGGAGACGCTTCTGTCCAGGGTCCAGGTGCCGTCGATGGTCATGCGGCCGCCATCGCCGCCGAGGTGCGCGCTGTCGCGGGTGTGGGTGTACCAAAAGTGGCCGCCGTAGCCGCCACCGATCTGGTGCAGGTCGCCCTTGGCCTCGTACGGTCCGAGACCTGGACCTGTCGATTCCGGGTTGCGATAGAAGGTGAACTTGAAGTGCCCGGCGTCGGTGCCGGGTGCGCAGCCACCGTAGGTGTCGGTGGTGTCGGGAACCGATTCCACGATCAAGGCCCCGGAGGGCAGCCCGTCCCGGTCGTTGGGGCACTTCGGGGAGCCGTACTGCAGCCGGTAGCCGCGTCCTGGCTCCTCTCGCAGCGTGACGTATTTGATGTTCTCGTTGCCGCAGTCTGTGGCGCAGTTCGCCTTCCAGGTCACGTTCGCGCCGCACCACCAGTACTGCTGGTAGCACTCTGCATCGGGGCAGTTGGGCGGGCTGGCGGCGTTGCAGTGGTCGGTGGCGTTGCAGAACGCGTCGAGCGGAGGCTTCACCAGGTCGCGCTGGGCGGGGCTGACCCACCAGGCGGGCCGAAACCCGGCTGTCGAATAAACCGACTCGCCGGGCCAGTCCTGCCGGCCGTCGGTGGAGTAGGAGTAGCCGGTGTCTATGGACCATGCGGCCCAGCCCATCACCTTCTCCTGGTACGGCCACTGCTGAGGCTTGGCGGCATCGCGCGGATCGGCCATGAACGGGTGACGGGAGGGCGGGTAGAAGGGGTTCGCAGGGTTGTTGTACCAGCCCAGCCCCCACGGCTTGCCATCACCTTTGTTCTCGTTGAAGCCGAGGTTGTAGTTCCACAGCGCGGCAAACCAGTTCTCAGGCTTCGAAGGGTCGTCGTTGTTGACGGTGATGGTCTGCCCCGCGGTGTGCACCTGGTTCCACTTGTCGGCGAGGATGTACATCGACGCGGCGATGTTGACCGCGTAGTCCAAAGCCACGGCTTTCTGCTGCGCCGGAGGGAGCAGCGTCTCGTCGGGTTTCGCGTGGCCGGCGAGGCGCATGCCGTCGGTGACCTGGCCGACGCCGTAGCCGCAGTCTGACTCGTGCCAGCGGATCTTCCAGTATTCCTCGGACGTTTCCCCCTTGTGGCCGTAGAACCCGGCCACCGCCGCAAGCGGGTTGCCCATCTGGCCGGGGACGGCACCGGGCTCGGCCTGCCACAGGTTCGACTCCTGAGCGAGCACACCCAGCAGCACCTGCGCCGGGATGCGTCCTCCTCCCTTCAAAGCGGGGGGCGGGAACAGGCCTTGCGGGTCGACGGTGCTCAGGCCGGCCTGGTTCCGCCATCCGCCCTGCTTGATCCACTTCGCTCGCAGCTCACCGCGGATCGCCATGTTCACAGCCCACTCAACCTGATTCGGGGTGGGTTGCAGCGCCAAGGCTTTGACGTCGTTACGGGGAACCGAGCACCAGCGATCGGTATCGACCGGATTGTGCGCCCTGTCATCGTCGGCTGCCGCGGCCAGCCCGGACTGGCGAGGTGTGAGCAGCGCAGGTGAGAAGGATTCCTTCCCCTTGCCGCTGGACGCGTCCTCGACTGTCTGGCTGATCTTCTGGCCGGTGACGGTCGCAGTGCTCGTTATCGTAAGTGGCCCAGGGCCCACGTCTGTCGGGTCCTGTGACCCACTCGTCTGGGGCGATCGTTCAGTCTTGGTGAAGCCCATCCCGGCGTTATTGATGTGGTCCAGGCCCGCCCGTACTCCCGGCGTGAGAACGGGGTCGACGGCCAGTCGACCGAGGCTGGAGAGATCGGTATCCGCCGAGACCTTGACGCGGGTCACAGAGCTGCCGGCAAGGTGCGTATCCGTGGTGATTCCGGTGAGGAACACCCGGCCTTTCATGCCCTGCTCGAGAGCCAAGTCTCCGAGCTTGCCCGCCGCGACAGTAGAGGTGCTGCGACCATTCCACAGTAGGGCTCTGGCAGTGGTACCTGCTCGGTCCAGGAACGCTATCCCGCTGCGGGTAGGGCGAATGTCGAACGGCACCCCGTGTGTGGAATCCAGCGCCCTGATCTTCTTGGTCTCCTGGTTGATGTGCACCAGGTGACGGCCGCGTGCGGCGACGAGTCCGTCCTCGATGGGAACGGAAGAGGTCACTTGCCCGCTGATCGAAGTGTCGTTGCTGGTTCTTCCCTTGGTGTCGACAGTGACCAGGCGGCTGTTGTTGTCCCGGAACGCGGTGAATGCGGCAGTGCGGGTCTGGGGGTTGCAGGACGGGGTGAAGTAAGCGAGGGACGCGGTGAACGGCAGCTTCGTCACCCGCCCGCTCTTAAGGTCGATGACGGCGGTGAATGCGCCGCCCTCCATCAGATCCGGCTTGTTGGTGAAGGAGCGCGGCGCGTAGACGGCGGCCACGTGCTCCTGGTCCATCGCGCAGGCGTTGCCGATCCAGGTGTCCGCTGGCATGGCCGGCTCGGCGAGCGTGGCCGCCGTCTTCCACGCGTATGCGTTGTCGCTGTCCGCAACGAGAATCTTGAAGCCGCCGGAATCTGCGGCAGTCGTGATCGCCCGGTCCTGGACCGTCTTCCAGTCCTTGCCGAGCTTGTGACTGGGGTCCTGCACGCGGACCGGTGGGCTGGGCTCAGGGCTGCTCTCGACGGGACCGGGCGCGGGTACAGGTGCGGCAAGGGCCGCCGGCGCACTGTGTAAGAGCCCGGCCGCTACCGCACAGGCGGCAATCCCTGCTGTCAGGGAACGGACTCGTCTTGGTCTATGCAAGACGTCTCCTTCGATGAGGGTTCAGCGCTGAGCAGGCCGCCGCAGCTCCGTAGGGGGGCGAAGGCTACGGCGGCCTGGGCTGGTGGACGGCAAGCAGAAGCTTCCTCGAGCCGCAGAAGGGTCTGACAGCGTTGCGGGGTCAGCCGGTTTGCTGGCACTCGTCCGTATCCAGCTCGATCGTGAGCTCGCTCAGCGCCCCTGCTGCCATGAGGCCCCTAGCGGGTGCAGGCTGGGAGTGGTCCTGGCCAGGCCGTCACTTGGCGGCTTCGGTGGGAACGGCGCGGGCCGCGGCAACCAGCTTGGTGCTGCGGGCCTTTTCGTGCTGCAGTTCCTTGCCCTGCTGCTGGATCTGCTTCTCCTGGCTGCGGTCTCGGCCTCGTACCAGGTATCCACCAGGCTGGCGGTCCGCTTGCAGGCCACGGTGGCCGTCGCCAGGTTCACCTCATCGGAGCTGGGCTCGATGCCGGATGGCTTGGGGGTGGCGAACCGTGCTCCGGCGTCGTCGAGCGTGTCGACTTGGTGCCCGAGGTTGCCCATACGGGTCGCCCAGCAGGCGAGGGCGTTTTTGACTGCCGGCTGGCTGTGGATGGTTTCGAGGGACGTGCTGATCTCCGGCGACGTCATTGAGGAGCAGCACTCAACCGCCAAGGCCCGACGAGCGTTGTCTGCTCACCCCTCAGCCGTGAATGAGCGGGGAGCCGTTCAATTGCTGGGTGATGGGACCGTTTGCGTCGCCTTCAATGTCGTACACAATCGTCGAGTCCGACGACCACCACAACTCGCCATCGTAGAGTGTGGAGGGAGCGATGCATGTGTTCGCCGGGCCGTCTGCAGACCATGAGTAGTAGTCATTGACGATCGCTGTGAGATCACAGGTTCGACTGGTGACCACGTGATCTTCAGAGGTTTGGGTGAGGCGCTCCTCGATCCGCGTCGTGATCTTGAAGCTGGTGAACCGCTTCGATCCGTCGACCACCTGGGCGTCGAGAATACGCCAATAAACGACAGACTTGCCGGTCATCGTTCCTTTGGTGATATTGAACGCGCCGACGTTCTCCACCTGGTAGGTCGTCTGCGGCTTCTGACCAGGGAAGACGACATCGAACTGTGAGCTGCCCGTCGCGGCAGCCGCCGGACTGGCCAGCATCATTCCGACCGTGAGAGCGGACGAGACGAGGCCGGCCGAAGTCAGCATCTTGCGCATTGAAGTCCTCCTGTATAAGCCGAAGTCGAATGCAGTCGTGCCGGGTTCGAGGCTCCCGCGCAGGCGACCACGAAGGTCGCGGCGAGTCGTGGCAGGCCGCAGGTACTTCCGCGGAGTTGCCGTGCGGGGGGCCGCTGGGCACTGAACGGGCGATGCGTCGGCTGCCGGAGTGCCTCGGAGTCGCCTGCGGCCAGCCGTGAGGGCTGCCAGTGGCTTGGAGCGGGAAAAAGGCCGTGACCGAGGGCAAGGGCGGCCGGGAACTTCATGTGAACTGGAGGGGTGTCGAACTGACGGTCATTTGCAATGGCGCTTACTGACGTGCCATGTCGCTCGCCTTGGAGACGGCATTCTCGGTGTTGGCGACAACCTGATCGAGCTCTTCTTGGTGCACGGTGATGGCAGCCTGCTGCAGCTTGGCTTCGGCGTCGAACCATGTCCTCTCGACCTGGTACTTGTCGCGACACTCGATGTCGGCCTTCGCGGTGGCGATTTCCTTGTCCGTGACGATGTTCGGATCGGCGAACGCCGGGTCGTCGTTGGCGTCCATCGGCTCGGCGTAGTCGAACCCCTTTCCCTCCATGCAGGAGGACCAGTCAGCGAACACGTCGACGACATCTGGCTCGTTTTGGGACTGCAGGAAGGACTGTCCGCTGATCTGCTGCACGAGTTCGGCGCTGGCCGTAGCCGGCACCTCGCTGTCGACCTGGGAGACACAGCGCTTCATCGTCGCTTCGTCGGCCCCTGATGAGTCGACAGCCCCGATCTCGATGGCGGCGTCGTACTCCTTCTGCTCTTGGGCATCGGGGTGGTAACCGCGTTCGGCGGCGAGTGCCGCGTCATGGATGCCGTAACGCCAGTCCGTGAGCGTCTTCCCCCCGATCGGCGGGAGGTCGGGGGCCGGCCTCCAGTCGGGGTATCCGGCGCCTGCCATGCATGTGTCGAGCAGATCGTCTCGAGTGCTGGTCGTGATCCGTGCCTGTGCTGTGGTGGGCATATACGCCTCGATGGGCAGCCGCCAAGTGGCTGGGTCATCGGGATCGCCAGTCGTCGCGAGGACTGCGGGAGACTGAGGAGCACCATCCGCGTTTGCGCGCTCCGGGGGCGCGGTAGGGGTGCCCACGGCCGCACTCACGGTGGCCGCGGCTGCCAGGCATAAAGCCGCCGCCATTGGAACTGCAGCGTTGGCCATCCGATTCCTGATCTGGTTCATGCCGGTTTCCCTTCCGGGCGAGGTCGTATCAGGTCGAGGTCCACTTGAACGATGCGTTCTCGTTGTAGACGTTCCGGAATCGGTCGATGTGCTGGTAGGGGGCCATCACGTCCTGAGGACCTTTGTAGCCGCTGTTGAAGTAAATTCTTGCGTAATACTTGTAATGGAAGTTCTCGCCTGAGGCGGCGTTGTTCTTGATGTTCAGCCCTGAGCCAGGCCAGGGGGAGCTCGCGCCGTTGATTACGCAGAAGCGCAGCGGATGGGTGCCGGGCCAGTCCCCTCCCGGACGCAGAGCGCCAAAATCGTAGACGGAGTACCCGATGTTCCGCCACGCGCCGCCCTGACTCGAGTTGTAGTACAGGGCGAGCTTGAAGGCTGATGCCCCCGGCCACTCCTGGCACGCCTCCATGCTCATGAGGTTGGATTCGTCCGTGTTAGCTGCTGCCGGCGTCGTTGAAATGCAGAGCCACGCGGCAGCTCCAGCCACAGCTCCCAGGATTCTACGCAATTGGCTTCTCCCGCTTCGTGTGTTCACGGAAATCAAGAGCGTCTCGGATATGGATTGACCCCTCCCGTGAAACGCTCACAGCATTGCTGCACGCGGGGCTTGCGCCCCGGGCGGAGCCGCTTGATAGCCCTCACGGCTCCAACCCATGGACCGCGTCACGGATTTCTCCGGTTGCATGGTTACTAGGTTTGCCGTCGGCCGCTTCGAACGGAGAGCTTATGGAAGCTCCGGGTGAATAGACACCCCCGCAAGCCTCACCAAATGGGACATACGGCAATATTTTTACTGGCGTCTTTATGTCATGATCAAACGTAAGGTGTGCAACGTCAGCCAGACGCTCCAGGCACCTCAAATGGCTCAGTGATATCGCTTACCGGAAGTGCGTCACCGTCGCGGCCATCGGCAGAGGGTTCGAAGTCGGGTGCCCGAAACTTCCGACGGTCGACAGGCTGCCCGTGGGAAAGAAAGCGGCATCTAAAGGATGATCAGTCGATCTTCGGATCCAACACAGCAAGCACCTGCTCGGATGTGACCGCCTGCTGTCCCTGCGGGGGACGAACGGTTACCGGTTCGCCGATTTCACTGACCCGGATGGAAAACACCCGCCCGCCCTCGACGCTGTACTCGGCGGCACGCACAACAGGCTGCCCCTGGCCTGGTATCCACACACGGATCTTGACCGGCCCCTCGGTCTTGGTCAGCGGCCAGAGGCGTTCGCCGTCGCGTTCCTCTGCTGCTCCATCGATCACGGTGCCGGCGCTTGTCGCAGCTCCAGCAAGCAGCTGGCCGACCTGGCACACCGGGGCTATGCCCTCAACCTCAGCGACGTTGCCGGGGAGATTGGTCACCATGTATGTTCCGCGCAGCATTTGGACCGCCGCCCATGCCCGGTCTTCCTCCTCAGGCGTCGTCGGGTCGGCGGCCGTATCTGAACCCCCGGGGAGTGAGGCCACCGCGTCGTCGAGCGTGTCGTCGGCCCATCTGGTCCATACCCGCTGCCCCACGAGCACGCTCTCAGCCGTGCCCACGGTGCCCTTGCAGGCACCGTGACCGTCAAGGCGTGCGTCGAAGGGGGTGGTCGCCCCATCAGGTGCCCTGAACTGTCCCACCATTCTGAAGGATCCAGGGCTCTGCAGGGGCTTCAGAGCTTCCTGCAGCCTGCGTTCGTCGCTGCTCGGCGCGGGCGTGCACGACGCCAGGTTCAGCACCGTCACGAAGGCGGCGGCTGCACCGATGGCTGCAGGGAACCTGCGGTACCAGCTCATGTCCCTCACCTACGTTGATCACGGAGCAGCAGACCGAAACTCTTGCATACGGCTGTGCCGGTACGCCGCCCTGCTCGTGAGGTCGTCCGTTTCCGCAGCACACAGTGGCCGAAACCCGGTGTGCTGCAGCGGAGTTGGGCGGGATAGTCGCCTCAGACCAGTGCCGGAGGGTGTTGCCCGGTCGTCATCGTGTCCGGCTACGCCGAGTCCCGGTGCAACGCGACCACCTGGGTCCGGAAGAGGGCTTGTATACGGATGTGCCCGCGTGCGGCCGGCAGTACTGGCAGCCGGTGTACTCGTGGAGGTGGCTCGAGCGTGCTGGCTTCCGCCCTGATCTGCCTCTATCGCGCGAAGGGGCAGGCAGTCGGGCACGTCGCGGCATCAGGGAACTTACAGACCTGAGCTGGAGGCTGTCGGCCGTAGCGCGCCCGATCTTGCGGCGTTGCAGTGGTCAAGAGGCGTTGCTGTCGCCTGCGGCTTGCCGTGAGAGTCTGCGTGGAAGACGAAGCGGTAGCAACGGTGGACTCGGGTGTACGACGTTCCGAACATGCTGGAGTCTTCGTATGCGGCGAAGAACTCGACCACGGCGGTCAAGCCTTCTTCAGACCGGGTGTAGGAGATGAGTGAGCCACCGTTCTGTTGGGCGATGCCTGCTGTGCGGGCCCGACTCGGGTGTCGGCCTGCGCCCTGGGCCTGTACGGCAGAGGCGAAAGCGGCAGCCTGACTGGTCGTCCGGCGCAAGGCCTGGCTGCGGTTGTGATCGTTGGTGCGGTCCTGCCGATACGCCAGGATCATGACCACTGCCGCAATGAGCAGCGCACATACGATGGGTGCCATAAGAGCGACGAGACAGCCGCGCGCGGGTGCCCCGCCGCGGCTGTTCCGCGGCGGGGCATGAAGAGTGGGGTTGTCGGGGATCACTGAGTCTCTTGGCGTAGTGCAGTGGGGCCCACGGTCATGAACGCCTCTGCGTACGCCGTCGTTCCGGTTCTGTTCGGGTGGTAGCTCTCACGGCTGAGGCACGTGTCTCCGGTGAACCACCAGCACAAGGAGGTTTGGGCGTCGTCATGGTGGAAGTCGCCCTCTCCGTTCGGTCCGGCCACGATGCCATTGATTCCTTCAGCAGGGTCGCAGATGCGCTTCCCCTCGAACGCCGGCTGTGGGGAGCGGTAGCGTACGTTCTGGCTGTTGAGTCGGTACGCCAGTTCGCGTTGCTGGTCCTCGAAGTACTGGGCCATGTCGTTCAAGATGACGCGCTGCGAGGCACTGACGAGGGTTGAGCAGGCCTGGGTGCGGCTGAAGAGCAGCGGGTACCCCATCAGAGAGATGGTAGCGTTCTTCGCTTTCTGATGGATCTCAGTCAGTACCTTCTCGGTCTCCCCCACAGCCGCTCGGATGTCTGCCTTCATCGACTCTTCGGATGGGCATCCGCTGATGGCGCAGTCCTGGAGCTTCTTGTCGAAGGCGGCATCGTTGCCTCCGATGGTCAGGAGGACCAGGGTCGTGTCGTCGCTGAGCACACCGGAGTCGTTCTGGAACTTCTCGTGGAAGTTTCCGTCGAACCCCCAGGTTTCCTCTTGGTTGCCGTTCACCGGGGTTCCAGATAACACTTGCCAGGTCTCGGCGCCCGAGCAGGCGACGAACTGGAAGTCAAGAGATTCGGCGTTGTCGTCCGCGAGTGTTCCGATCGTTCCCGCCTGGCCCGGGAGCTTCACTTTCCGAGGCCACGCGTTATCACTGCGTCGGCATGCGTTCCAGCTGGGTTGCCCGTGATGGAGGTCGCTGGCTGCATCGTAGTTGCCAGCCCCTTCGCCTGAGGTGTAGGAGTCGCCCATGGCGACGACGACGTCCTTAGGTTTGGCCGGCAGGGGCTGGAAGGCGATGGCGTCCCAGGCGATGTCGTCGTCGGCTGTGCCGTCGTCGGTCTGGTTGTCGAGCACGACGCGTGGTGTGCCGTTGAACTTGTACACACCGAGCGGAACCCAGGTGTTCTGCCGGTAACGCGTGTTCAGGTACCGGGTGCGCGTCGTGTTCGCATCCAGATGGATCCGGTATCTGGCCTGCTGGGTGTGAGCTCCCGTGTCCGGCAGATGGACGAGAACGCGAGCCCACTGATTCAGGGATCGGTCCAAAGTCCAAGTGCCGGTGACCTTCATCTTGGCGATGTTCGTGGTGTCTTCACGCGTGTGGGCGAACCAGAAGTGGGATCCGAAGCCGCCGCCGACCTGCTGGAAGTCCTCCTTGCCCTCATAGGTGGGACCTGCTCCGTAGTCAGTCGCTTCGAATTTCCACTGGAGTGTGCCTGCGCTGGTCCAGGACTTGGTGCAGTCCGTGCGCATGGTGGGCACGGACGCGGCGACATCGTCGATTATGAGGGCGTTGGATGGCAAGCTGCCGGTGCTGCATGTCGGCTTTCCGCTGCTGCCGCGGCCGGGTTCCGAGCGGAGCGTCTTGTACGTCAGTGTCTCGAACCCGCAGTCGCTGATGCACGTCTTCCATGTGGCATTGGCGTCGTACCAGTACTGGTGGTAGCAGGCCTCGGTGGTGCACACCGGCGGGCTTGAGGCGTTGCAACCGTTGTTGTTGTTGCAGAACGCGTTGAGTGGTGGCTTGATACCGAGCGTGCGGTAGCTGGCATTGTTCCACCAGGCAGCTTGGTAGCCGTGGGTGTTGCTGTCGTCCTCCACACCGGAATCGTTGTAGGCGCGGCCGGTGTCGATGGGATAGGCGGCCCAGCCCATCACCTTCTCCGGGTACGGCCAGTGCTGTGGGTGGGCGGCATCCGCGTAGCTGTTGTTGTCGAGGAACGCCTTGCGGTCTGCCGGGTAGCGGGGGTTGGCAGGGTTGTTCAGCCAGCCCAGGCCCCACTTGCCAGTGGCGTCGGGCGTATTGAAGCCGAGATTGTAGTTCCAGACTGCGGCGAACCAGTTCTCGATGTTGCGCGGGTCGTCGTCATTGATCTCGACCCGTTGTCCGTCGGTGTGCAGTTCGTTCCACTTCTTGGACAGGGTCTGGGCTGCGACGGCAACGTTGGCCGCGTAGTCGAGGGCGATTGCTCGCTGCTGGTCGGCAGGCAGGGCCGGCGGCTTGCCCGGCTGCTGACGGGAAGCACTGCTCATGCCGTCGGTCTGCTGTCCCATCCCATAGCCGCAGTCGGCGTCGTTCCAGTCGATGGTCCAGTACTTGGCGGGGTCGTACCCGGGTGTGCCTGGGTAGATGTTGGTGCCGTAGAAGTTGCCGATGAGCGGATTGCCGGTCTGGCCGGGCAGCACGTGGTGCGTGGCCTGCCAGAGGTTGGATTCCTGGGTGAGGACGCCAAGCAGGACCTGGGCGGGTATGCGTGAGCCGGCTGGGGCGTCCCTGAGAGCGGGCAGGGGGAACATGGTGGACGGTGATACCGAGGTGCCCAGGCCGGCCTGGGTGCGCCAGCCGCCCTGGGTGATCCATCCGCTGGTGAGCTCGCCGCGGATGGCCATGTCAGCGGCCCACTCAACCTGGTTGGGCGTCGGTTGCAGGGCCTGGTAGTTGGGGTGGTTGCGGAGGACACCGCAAGTGGCTTCAGGGTCGTAGGTCGTAGAAGAGGAGTCGACTGCGGCCAGGGTTGTAAGCGGTTCGCCGGTGCCACGTCCTCGTGCCCCCCGGATGGCGTAGTGCCCCGCAACAGAGCCTGTGGCCGTACCGGTCCGCAGAGCGGGCGAGGGCAGTTCGGTTACCGCGGCAGTGGTATGGGGGACTGTGAAGTTCAGCGTCCTGCCGGTCTGCGGAACCTGGGCCTGGATCCGATACGGGAGCGCGACGCCTTCGACCACATGGTCAGCGAGCGGATCCGGGGAGCCGTGGGTGCGCAGGCCTGCAGAGACGGCTTTGCTCACAGCGATGCCGCCGTGTGAGGAAACTTGCCCTCCTGCGTCGACTGGCAGGTTCTTCACGCTTGGCGGCAGTGCGGTTAACCCTTGAGGCTGGCCGGTGATGAAAACGCGTCCTTCTGTGCCCGCTGCGAGCCCGACCTCGCCCAGGCGGCCGTGCGCGAGAGTACTGATGCGGCCGTTTGCAGCGCTGCGAACGTTGACCTGCCCCCCTTTGCGGTCGAGGAAGACAACGGCGCCGTCGGCGTCAGGATGCAGGCGGAAGGCGGTTGCCGAGGTTTTGCCTATCAGTTGAGCCTTACCGTCGGCCTCGATTCGGGTAAGCCGATTACCGATGGCCGCGACCATGGCCTCGCCAACCGGGACGGCGGAGGTCGCCTCCCCCGGCACGATCAACGAGCGCGTCACCTTGCCAGTAACTGCGTCCAGACGCATCAGCCGGGTCTTGGCCATCCGCTCGTCGGAGAGCTGGCTCAGCGCAACGGTCTCGTCCTTGCCGCACCCCGGATTGAAGTATGCAAGCGACGCCTGTTCTCGCAGCTTTGTCACCTTGCGAGTCTGCAGGTCCACCACGGCTACGAACGCACCCCGGTCGAGCAGGATCGGGTCGTTGGTGAAAGTCCTGGGTGCGTAGGCCACTACTGCCCTGTTCCCAGAGCCGGTCACGCACACGTTCCCGATCCAGGCATCTGCGTTGAAGCCGTCTTCACGCAGTGTCGCCGCTTCGCGCCACTGGTATGCCTTTAAGCTGTCGGCTACCAGGACATGTAGGCCTTGGGAGTCGCCGATGACAGTGACAGCCCGGTCGGCCGAGGTGCGCCAGCCTTGCGGCAAGTTGTTGTCAGGCCTCTCAACCCTTGACACAGCATTGCCGACTGGAGCGGTTTTTGTCTCTCCCAGGGAGGAGTCGCCCTGCGGCTCGAGGCTCATCTTGCGTTCAGTTGCCAGTCCTGGGGTTCGCCCCGGCTGGCCGGCATCCGCCCATGCGTAGGTCTGCGGAATGAGCGACACGGTTATTGCTGCAGCTACGAAAGCGACCCATTTCGTTCTGTACCGGTTTCCTGACCTCAAGAGATCTCCAAGATTTGAAGGTAAATCCGTGGCGTGAAAACTTGGCGAGCCGGGCGTAGAACGTCATACGCCTGCGGGACCTGCGATACTCCCGCGGCACGCTTCTGCGGAATGCGGCGATCCCTTCGATAGGCACACGTGATGCTCCGGCCAGCAACAGTTGCACCTTTTCATGCCGCGCTCGATGCATTGCCTATTCGAACCGACTGCGTTCGACTGAACGACGAGGGTGGGGGTTCAACTGAATTTCGCCGAACCGCTCCAAACCATAGGCTTCAGCGCCTCTTTCACCCGTCGCACGGAGCAGTAATAAGCAGGCTATGCATATGCGGGATTGGAAAGGGGTGGCCACGCTCAGCCTTGACGGTGGGACGTGGGCAGCAGACCAAGCTCCTGAACACGAGCCCCCAAGGCGACACGTCCAGTCACCCCTAGCAGCGTCATGAGACGGCCGACACGGCGCTGAACAGTCCGATGGCTGATACCCAGTTGCCGTCCGACGCTCGCATCACCAAACCCCTGAAATAGGAGCTCTAGAATCCTCCTATCCTTCTCCTCCAGATGTGGCATTTCCGCGTTCATCAGACCCTCCCGGCGCAGCAGGTGACCCCTTGGCACCCGCCCCTGCATCCAGGCAATCCTAGGAAAATCACGCGGCCACCAGTAGCCTTACAAGCCGGACAAAATACACATATTGAGCATTTCGAATGCGGCGTAAATACGTCACTCCACCCACCCTCATGCGGCAGGGATCCGTTTCAGACGAGCGGAATGGCGAATTCTGCACTCTGCCGGGTATCGACCCCCCTCATAAAGCCTTTCAGACGCTCGATTTGATACCGGTTACTGAACTTCCAGTCTCGATAAAGATCGTTTGCGTCAATGCCGGGGAACCCCATCACTGACTCCAAAAAATGCGAATCGATCATGCGAGTGAGCTTGGTTGCTCGTTCTTCGTTGTGGCGTTCCAGATACCGCGTGGACCGTTAAGGAGGTCGGGGGTGGAGAGATATTGGCTGGCATCGTCGATGAGCCAGCACAGAATTCCTGGCCCCTCGTCGCGAACGAGTTCATAGGCGAGGTTGTCGATGCACCGGTCAGGGGGAACGGTGCGGGTAAAAGGCACGAGACAGGTACGGCGCCAGAACTCTAAGCCGCGGGTGGACACCTCTGGAGGGTGGTTGCCGAGCAGCCACAGATGGTGGGTTGGTCTGAAGGAGTAGGAGTCTCGCCGAATCCGCCGGGGCCGAATCTTTTTGCCGGACGCAAGGAGACGTATCTGTCCTTCGTCGAATCCGTCATCGGGTTTGAGTTCTGAGCACACGACCAGGCGGCGACCGTGGAGTTCGGCAGCGTGCTCGGTATAGGGGTTGCGCACGGTAAGGAGGCCGGGCGGGGCTGCGGACGCGTAGTCCCCCAGGACCTACATCACGGTGTCCAGCAGGACCGACTTTCCGCTCCTGCCTCCGCCGTACAGGAACGGCAAGACCTGCACCCCGACGTCCCCTGTGATCGAGTAGCCGAACAGCCGGCGCAGAAAGTCGATCATTTCCTGTCCTGCGTCGTCGTCGCCGAAGGTGTCGGCCAAGAAGCGCAACCAGCGGGGCGTGGGCATGGCCTGCGGCGTGACACTGGTCATACGGGAGTGGAAGTCTCGGGTTGGGTCAGGTTTGTGCAATTGGCCCGTCCGCAGGTCAAAAATGCCAGCGGGGGTACACAGGGTGTAGGGGTCACCGTCGAGGGCGTTGGGGTCGAGGGTGATCTGAGGAAGGTTCTTGGCTTGGGCAATCAGCGCGTTCGGGTCGCTGTCGGGGTGACGTTCGGCCACCTCCTTGGCGGCCCGGCAGGAGGGCCCTTTCACCTCCGACCCGCTTCCAGCGGTGGTCATCCCACACGAACCATCCCAGGCCTTTGGCATGGCGGAACTGGTCTCCATAGAGGTGAGCGAACTGGCGGACACTGCCATGGTCGATTGAGGGCGGCGGGAGCCGGAGCTCCGTCCTGCCTCGTAATGCGGCAGCGTCTGTGGGCAGCGGCTCAGCTGGTTGACCATCCGCTTGAACCGCGGGCCCCTGCAGGCCGGTGCGGCTCGGCACGCTCTCGCTCCGTGTGCTGCTCATGTACGTCCTTCAGGGTAGAACGGGCAAGCGGCACAGCGACAGCCCGTCATCTCTGTACTCATGTCTTCACTGCGCGGCCTCAGGATGCGCGTCCGGCCTCACACCGGCACCAGGCTCTGGGAGGAGACGCCCACGTTCTGGGTCACCGCGCTCTCTTGGCGCGGTCCCCATGTATGCGGCGTGCGGTTTCACGAGGACGCGACCCCTCGCTGGCCTGGAGCGATCCGCGCGGCCCTGCTCAGTGCACGTCTGTGTGCCTGAGCGTGAATCTTGCGGATGCCAGCTCGGGTGCGGTTCAAAGTGCGTGCGAGGTGGGCAAGGACCTCGGATGCTTCGCTGAACTGGCCGTCCGGGCCGGGGGCGAGAGGCTGCCAGATGTCGTTGGTGTCGTATCTGGCTCCTATGGCCGCACAAGTCGACACGAGTTCTGCCATGAGGCCTCCCACGGCTTTGACGTCGTCTGTGCTGAGGCCGAGCGTGGCCGGCTGAACGACAACCCGATCGTCACCCGCGGTACCGGGAGAGTCGGGTGGCAGCAGCCGTTGCTTTGACGCCCCCGTTCGGAACTGAACATAGGTCGTCTCCTCAACAGCCGGGTCCGTATGTGTGGCGTTCGGACAAGTTGCAGTTCGGCCGAGCGGCGGGATGCTGAGGTCGGGGCATGCACGATCGTTGACTGACCGCGAGTCGTGTGGCACTGCGTCGCTGTCGACCGTGGAAGTGGCTGGTGCAAAGCTCACGACCAGGGCTTTCGCTGCTTCGTCCAGCGTGGTGTCACAGGCACTCGCGTTGTCTCCGAGAGCGACCCAGTGTGCCAGGCGGTCCCTTCCGCTGGCCCATTCGACGCTGTTCACTCGGCTTCCGACGTGCTGTGTGAGGACGGCGCGTTCCACCGGCGGCCGGTAGGCGGGGGTGGTGAGGGCCAACTCGGAGATGCCGCCTGCCGTAGAGGCGTACGCGAAGTGGACGGCTGCCGCCTTTTGGCGGGAGGGGGCCAGCGTGGGTGGTTCACTGTTGGCCAGAGCGGCGGCCACCTGTGGCAGGCTGATGCCAGTTGCTCTCTTGACGAGCAGGGGAATCAGGTCATTTGCGGGATTGGCGCTGACATCTGTGACGCAGGGTCCTCGCGAGGTGAGCGTCATTTCGATGTGAAGGACGCACGAGGTGACAGAAAGCGCGTGAACCGTCCGCTCGACTGTCTGTCGGATCTGGCGGTTGTGCAGAAGTTCGTCGTGGGCGTAGACGCTGTGACGTAATGCTTGCCGTGCGGGGGCAGGACCGTCAGTCGTGCGGGTGACGGCGATCAGCTGGCAGCCTCCGTCGTTGAACACGACAACCTCCGCGCAGATGCGAGGGCCGCTCAGGTGCGCCTCTACGATCACTGTGTCCAGGGGCGACGTAGCGTCGAAGACTGCCTGACGGCCGCGTGCGTACAGAGCCAGAAGTTCGCGTCGAGTGTGCGCCGGCCCAATGGGGCCGGCGGGTTCGTCAGGCCACCTCAGAGTGACTGGGTAGCCGATGGAGTCCGCGTGATCTGCCAGGGATTGTGCGCCGTGGGCCATGGTCCAACGGGGCTGAAAGACGTCCCGCTTCAGAAGACGGCGGACGGCTGCGGGCGAACTGCATGCTGCCAGGCCGTGCGAGTCGTGTGCGTGCGGAGTTCTGGCTGAGGTTACGTAGGCGACCGTTGCGATGGCCGACCGGTCCATGGCGAGGACTCCGCCCAGTTCGTGTTCGGCGGCGTGCCGTCGCACAGCGTCGAGCACAGTGGGCGGGTCAGCAAGATCCACTGGTAGGTGATGTGCCAGGTAGGGGCGTGCCCACAGCGGCACATCCTTGTCCGCCAGCACAATCGGATATGCCTGTGCAACCTGTGACAGCGTGAACTCGGCGTAGTCAGCGGGGCCTCCGACGCCGAGGACCAGCAGCGGCCTGGGCATGTGCAAACCTCCGGGGTAAGGGCGGTACCTGCAGGATGTGCATGTGTGTCCGTGCCGCTGTCGAAAGCGGCGTGTGGTTGGTGGCGGCCTGGACGCCGAGGCAGTAGAGCGTTGGGGAGGCTGGTGATCGGCGGCGTCATGACCCTGATGCAGTGCGGGATATCCGATCACGGTGCTCTTGTCCTGCAGTGCGACGTGTGTTGACGATCAGACTTCGCCCCACAAAGGAGGGGCGGCAGTGTCGTCGCCTGTTGATGCCTCTGGTCTGCAACATGGCTGGTGTGGCCCCAGCCGACAGCGCTGTTCTGAGTAAGCAACGGCGCTAGGGACCCTGCTGACGCCGCCACGGTGTCTGGCTGACAGACGGCAAGGCACTGGGCGGTAGTCGCCTCCTGCAGTCCGTCTGCCAACAAGCTCATGGAATAGACGCCGCTGCCCCCAGCGACGAGTCGCTGCCCAGCGCTGACCAGTCGAGGCCCAGCGGAGACCACAGCACTCAAGTCCTTCTGCGGGCGGATCGCTTGAATAACCACCATTCGCCGCTCGTCCCTCGCGTCCGGAACGATGAAGCTCTGGTGACCGATGCCGGCTCGCCGCGGAGGCCTGACTGCAAGGACGGAAGCTGTCCGTGGCGCCATCGGGTGGCGCGCCAGATTCGCCGTGACACGGTGTGCAATGCCGGCCTCGCCGTCCACGGAGGACTCGTAGACGGCCATACGCACAGCTTCGACAGCATCGGAGGGGGCCCACTCGACCAGGACCAGGAGTCTCCCGGCTTGGGGCCGCAGCCGCATGTCGGTCATGTCGAAGGGTGTGCGACCGAGCACAGCGCCGATCGCGTCTGTCCCGGAGGCAGGCGCCAGGAAGATGTGCGGGGTGGGCGGTCGTACGAGAGTTTGAGAAAGAGTGTCGCCGACGGGACGGCGCATGATGGCTTGCGTGGGCTGCGCGGCAGTAGCCGCCGCTGGCGCTGCGAGGAGGCGTTCCGATTCACTCAACGACGCTCGGACGCTTCGAACCACTGCTGACCAGTCAGCCATGCGCCGCACGGACTGAGGACCAGCCAGTGGCGCCAGCAGTTCACGCACAAGAGAGATCAACTGGGGTGCACGGTGCTCGACACGCGTGACGTCGGAGGACGGTAAGTCGTGGCAGGTCCTGTCTAATCGTCCAACTGATGCGTTGCGGACCATGGGGGGTATGTCGAGTCGAACAGTCAGGTCGAGTGCGGCCGGAGGGTGAGGCTGGCGCCGATCGGGCTCATTACTGACCATCGGGCCAACGCCGCCGTCACGGTTGAGTTGCTCAAGCGTGCAGGTGGTTCGCCTGTGGAGGCGGGCAGGGCCTGTGTCGGTGAGCGGGATCAAGGAGCCGTCGAGGAGCTGCGAGGGCGGCTCGTTCGCCAACGGCTCCTCCGGCGTCAGGATGCGCGCATCCGTGGTTTCCGTCATCTGCGACGTCGCGGAGCGTAAGTCGACGGATGGCGTGCCCAGGGCTAATCCCATGCCATGGACATCCGGGCGGCCCCCCAGCACCTGCTCCACCACGGGATTTTCCCTTCGTCTTGTCAACCGGACCAGGACTTGAGTTGGGTGGTGCACAGACATGAGGAGGCGATGCTGTGGATGGCCCTCCCTGACGGCACGATCGCTGCACAGCACCGCAGTTCAGCGGTGAGGACGACACCGATCGGACTGCGAGAATGGCGCTGTCGGGCTAGAGCAGATCTTCATGGCCGGGCTGCCCGAAGCACCCAGCTGTCAACGATCGTGTCACCTCGACGGAGAGATGTCTAGTACATGCCACAGCTGTGGCAGGGTCTAGCTGTGCAGCCGCCGAGCCGTTAGCCTCCGAAACGGCTCAGCCTCATGCGGTACGGCCCGCGCGACATGTAGGAGATCGATCGGTGACTGATGCTCTTTCGGCTTCGGAGCGTGCGGCGATGGCGGCGCTTGCCGCCACCGTCGGGCGTGTCACCGAGTTGGCTGACAAGGTCGGTCGGCCTCACGAGGAAGTTCTGGACAGCGAAGCGCTCCACCTGGATTGCGGTGTTCCCGTTGACGTCATCGATGCACTTCTCCAGGGGCGCGCGGCCGGCGAGGAGAACATCCAACTGCGCTTCCTCCAGCGCTTGCAGATGCTTCAGCGGACCCAGCTGCGTGAGGACGGCCGCAAGTACACCCAGGTCGACATCGCAAAGGGGACAGGCATTTCTCGCCAGCAGATCAATGCTCTGTGCAACGGCGAACGACGCCCTACTATGGATCACGTAGCCCTGCTCGAACAGTTCTTCAACCGTGATGCGGGCTGGCTCCAGTCGGGGGATGCGGCCGCCTTGAACACTGCTCTGCTGCGGCGAGAGAAGGCTCTACTGCAGCAGTACGCCGACTCTGAGTCGTCAATCCATGACAGCACTCCGGATCTTTTCAGCCGCCTCGGAGTGGAGAACATCGCTCTCCGGGCCGCTCTGCTGCCCGACGCCAGGGCTCGGGCGAAGGTCGTACGTTGGCTGGACCATTTGCTCGCAGAGGAAGCCGACAAGAAGGATCAGTAGCTTCTCTCGGCCCGGGCTCCGAAGGCCACGTATCGCATACCGAACGCGTCCCCAGCGGCTGTTCGTTGCCGACCCGTCGGGCCTGATGCGTCCTGGCCGGCCGTGCTGACTTTAGGCGTCAGCTGCGAGCGCCCCGCGTCGGCGCCCCGCGAGCGGCCTTGCGGCCGTCCCTCGGGGTGGCTCGCAGAGCAATTCCACCGACAAGCGGAACGTCTAGTTCTCACCGCTCAGCGAGTGTTTGGGCCCGAGCCTTTTGTACGATGCCCCAGATTTCGTGCCTGCGATTCTGGGATGCGCAGACGCCGTGAAAACCTCGTAGGGGGCCTATCGACAGCCGTGATGTTGGGTGAAATCAGACATTTAGTCCAGAGCGGAGGGTGCGTCGGGCGTCTCGATGCGCCGCGGTGGGGAGAACGGTGTTCTTAAAGCGGAACATGAAGAAGCTGCTCAGCGAGTTAGTCGACGGCGTCAGCCACCTGCAGGCGCCGGTGAAGGCCGAAGTGCTGTGCCGTGAGCTCTGCGGCGTCATGGCCCGGCGCCGCGGCAAGCCGATCGAGTTCCGTACATCCTCCTTTCCACCCGGCACGGCGAGCGGTCTGTGGATCAGTCTCGGTGATCGCGACCTTGTGGTTGTGGAGAAACGGACCCAGCCCGTCCACCAGATCGTCATCACAGGGCATGAACTGCGGCATATGGACCAGGGGCACTGCAGCCGCCACCTTGTCCAGGGCGCAGCCGCCACACGTCTGCTGAGTCACGAGCCCGACCTCGCTGCAACAGTCGAGGCAATCCTCTCCGTCGCAGGCCGCCACAGCCCCATCGTGGCAGACCAGAGCGGCTCGCCGGAGGACGAGTACGTCGAGCATGAGAAGGACGCGGAAAGGTTCGGCATCCTCTTGGCCACGCGCGTCGGCCTCATGCTGGACGGCGAGCCGGAGGCGCACGATCCCCTCGCTGACCGGATCCAGATGGCCTTCGGTTACCGCAGCCCACGGGGCTGAGCGTGTCCGACTCCAGCCTCTATAGGCCCGCCGTCCTGATGCTCGTGGCCTTCCTGTTCAAGCTGCCGGGGGCCCTGCGTCACCGCCGAGATCCGCTGGTACGTTCTGTAACCGCCTTGCTCGCTGTTGCCAGCGCGGTCCTCTTCCTCGCCGGCACTCCCTCGCCGGCATGGGTCAACCGGCTCTCCGGTGCGCCTAATTTTGCTGCGCCACTGGTCTACGGTCTGCTCACTGCGTGCAGCGGCTGCGCCATCGTCCTTCTGATCCGGTGGCGCGGCGGTCCGCCTGTCCAGGTCCGAAAGCGGTCGCGGTGGTGTCTGGGCGCTTACTCCTTCATCATCGCGGCACTGTCCGCTTTGTCCGCAGCGGGGGACACGCCGGTCGAACGGCTGAGGGACTTCGACACCTACTACGCCAACACCCCGTTCATCCGAGAGATAACCTTCCTCTACCTGGTCGCGCACATCGCCGCGGCCCTGGTGGTGACTGTCCTTTGTTGGCGCTGGTCTCGGTCTCGGTCCATCCCCGGTCTGCTGCGCGCGGGCTTGGTGTTGCTCGTCATCGGCAATGTGCTCAGCCTGGGCTACGGCACGTTCAAGTTCGCTGCGGTCGGAGCCCGTTGGGCGGGTGTGGACTCGGATGTGCTGAGCACTGACGTAGCTCGTTCACTGGCCTCGAGTTCGGCGTTGCTCGTCGGCATCGGATTCCTTGTGCCGTTGGTCGGTCAGCGCTTCGCCGGCGCCTGCCGGCCATGGGCCGCCTATCTCGCGCTGGGCCCGTTGTGGCGGGCCTTGCACGAAGTCCTTCCTGCGGACGGTTTGCGCATCGGCATGCGGCCGTCCGGCAAGCTGCAGCTGATGCGGCGAGAGTCTGTCATCCACGATGGGCATCTGGCCCTGGCCCCGTACGTCGACCCGTTGCTGCGGGCGCAGGCCTACGACTACGCCCGCTCACGGTCTGCCGCACCCGACCAGGCCGAGGCACTGGCGGACGCTGTCATGGTGGTCGCCGCCCTGCGCGCACGGTCATCCGTCTGTGAGCTCGCGCCGATCGTTCCGGTCGGTCAGTACGCGCCCGGTAGGGACTATCGACCTGGGCATCTGGCACGTGTCTCTCGTCATTTACGCGGCTCCTCCTCCACTGCTTATGCATGTCTGGATGCACTGGCCTCACCTGCCGGGGTCGCAGTGTGAGACGGCATACCCATGAGCTGTCCTGCGTCTATCTGCCAGTGACCGACAGGGACATCCCTGGCCGGATGTTCCCCGCCCAACTGCGGCTCGTATGGGCTGCTACCGCTTCCGGGACTGTGTGATGAACGAGAGTGCGTACTACTACCCCGTAGCCATCACGGGGATAGCCTTCGTACTGCGGATCCCGCACCTTATCCGCGCACGCCGCGATCCGCTGGTCCGCTCCATAGCCGTCGTCATGCTCCTCGGCACAGCCGTCTTCTGGTTCGCCGCGCCGCCTTCCATCGCTGCGGTCAACAAGGCCACGGGCGTGCCCAACTTCTCAGCGCCGCTGGTGTACAGCCTGCTGAGCGCGTTCAGTGCCGCGCAGATCATCCTGATCATCAGATGGCAACAGAGGCCTGCGGAAGAGGTTCGCGCCGCAACGTGGAAGTGCGTGAGCACATACGGCTCCGTGATGGTGGCGCTGTGGCTGCTGTTCGCTGCGGGGGACGCGCCGGTCGAACGCCTGAGGGACCTGGACACCTACTACGCGAACACGCCGTACATCGGGGAGATGATCTTCCTCTACCTGGTAGCTCTCGCCGTCGCCGCTCTGGTCATGACGTCCCTGTGCTGGAAGTGGTCTCGGTCGGTCCATGGCCTCTTACGCGCTGGACTGGTCCTGCTCGTGATCGGCAACCTGCTCAATTTCGGCTTCACCGGCTGCAAACTGACAGCCGTGATCGCACGGTGGTGCGGGTTCGTCCTGGACGACTTGAGCACGTTCGGGGCGCCTCCGCTGGCCGCCTTGTCCTCGCTGGTGCAAGGCATCGGCTTCGTCCTGCCGATGACCGGCCAGCGAGCGAACCGCACATGGCAGGCCTGGGATCGCCACCGGGCACTGGGTCCCCTCTGGAGCGCCTTGCAAGGCACGCTGCCTCGTCGGCCTGTCCGGTTTCCGCTGTGGTCGGCCGCCCAGATCCGACTGCAGCGCGAGGCAGAGATCCATGACGGCTTGCTGGCGCTGGACCCGTACTTCGACGCCGGCATTCGCGTCATGGTCAGCGAGCAGGCGATGTCCGCGGGGATGCAGGCGGAGCGAGCACAGGCGCTGGGCGCAGCCGCGATGGTCAGGGCCGCTCTCGCGGCCAAGGCGGCGGACCCGGAGGGAGAGGTGGTCGCCTCGGCCGAGACCTACCAGCCGGACACCGTGGTCGGGCCCGATCTGGCCCTCGTCGCGCGAGCCTTCTCACAGCTCCAGGCTCAGGCACCGGGTGCCCCTGTATCAGGAACGTCACGCCTCAGGAAGGCGTGATTCCAGCGGTGGCCCGTACGGTTGTCCACCTCGCTGATCTTCCCGCGCCCAGCGGCCCGGGCACGCGTCTGACGCGTCCTCGCCCCTGCGCCCTCATCCGCCCCTCTCGATGTTTGTGCATTCCAGCCGAGGAGAGAAAAGATCGTGACCGAGACTACTCGCGCCGCCGGCACCGCTCGCGTACGACGTGCAGTCATCATCGGTGGTGGCCTTGCCGGGATGCTGGCAGCCGCAGCCGTACAGGACAGCGTCACCGAAACCGTCATACTGGAACGCGATGTACTCCCTGCCCGGCCGGAACGCCGCAAAGGGCTGCCCCAGGCTCAGCACGCGCACCTGCTGTGGGCCGGGGGTGCCGAAGCCATCGAGACCTTGCTGCCCGGCATGAGACGCAGCTGGCTGGAAGCAGGAGCCCGCCGCATCTCTCTGCCGACCGGCCTGGTATCGCTCACGGCACAGGGCTGGTTCCGGCGCTGGCAGGAGACTCAGTACATGATCGCCTGCAGCCGGGACCTGCTCGACTGGGCGGTCCGCATCCGCGTGCTGGCTCTGCCGGGTGTCTCCCTCCTTGAGCGCACCGAACTGCTGGAACTGACAGGGAGCGCCTCTCGCATGACCGGGGTGCGCTACAGGGACAGCACCGGGTCCGAGCAGCACCTTGAGGCCGACCTCGTCGTTGACGCCAGTGGCCGCGGCTCGCGTGCACCTGTGCTGCTCAATCGCCTGGGCATCTATGGGGTGAGGGAGAAACAGATCGACTCCGGCCTGGTCTACGCCACACGCATCTTCCGAGCACCCGCCGACTCCAGCGACTTTCCCCTGGTCAACGTGCAATCCAACGCCCGTGAGCCCCGGCCGGGCCAGTCAGCGACGATCGTGCCCATCGAGGGACACCGGTGGCTAGTCACACTTTCCGGGACCCGCGGAGGCGAGCCCTCCGGCGACCCGGAAGCGTTTGAGGACTTCGCACGTTCAGTACGCCACCCCGTTGTCGCCGAGCTCATCGCCGGCGCCGAGCCTTTGACGGATGTCGTGGTGAGCCGAAGCACCGTCAACCGCCGCCGGTACTTCGAGAGCGTCCGACACTGGCCCGACGGTTTCGTCGTGCTCGGCGACGCAGTGGCCTCGTACAACCCCGTTTACGGGCACGGTATGTCCGTTGCAGCTCAAGGCGCCGTTGCGCTGCGCCACTGCCTGCACGGATCTTCCCTTGACGCCCGCGGGCTCGCCCGCCGGGTGCAACGGGCCGTGGCCCGTCCGGTCTCGGTTGCCTGGAACCTGTCCACGGGCCAGGACATCTTCTACCCGGATGTAACCGGAGGCTCCCCCACCGTCGTGGACCGTGTGCTGGGCCGCTATGTGGACCGGCTGCAGCAAACGGCGACCGGATCGTTCCGCGTCTCCGCCGCTCTCGTCGACGTGATGACGCTTCAGGCCCCCGTCACCCGACTGGTCCGTCCGGATGTGGTTCTGGCTGCCGTGCGAGGCCCACTGCGGCCACCGCTCGACAGGCCTCCTTTGACTCATGTGGAGCGAGCCGTCGCTACACGGCACGCTCGCTCGGCGAGCGCTGGGACTGATTCCGGGAAGGGCCTCGACGACTCATCCCCGACGCCTCAGTAGGCGGCCAGGAAGCTGGACAATCCTCACAACCGCAAACCACAGAGGCCAGGGTCCGCCGGCGCTGCCTTCCTGACCTCACGGCGCGCCCGCTGAAAACGCGTAGCTAGTCGCGCTGTGGGGCGATGGCAGCGCGTTTCCGGACAGCCTTGCAACCGCACAGCCATCGAGGTTGCCTCCCCGATACGCAGTGAGGGGTCGTCCCGCTGGCCACCCCCGTGCCACCGGGGCGGCCCCATCGCGTTCACCTTGACCGGGACCAGGCGAGGGGTCTGCACCAGCAGGAGAAGTGGCGGGGTCCGTGAGCGGTTTCGGGTGAGGCTTGCACGCGCGCCACTCAGCGACCGGGGCGATGCCCGGACTCAGACAAGCGGAGGCTGGCGTGCGTGGTCTTCCTGGCACCCGTGTGGGATCTGTTCAGCCGCAGCGTCACGTCGTCTATCCAAGGCGTGGAAGAAGCGTAGAGCGGCGCACTGACAGAAGCTGACTCGTTCGGCGGGGCCACGTGGAAGCCGGGCACTACGGGCGATAGGTGCTAGGTCTGCGCTATGGCGGCTGACCTGCGCTGGGAGCGCGGTGTCTTCGCTCCGGGGTATCTGGGTGCGATGGTGCGGGGGTCGACGGCTTCGCCGGGGGCGCCTTCGCGGTAGACGCCGTCGGGGATGCTGTCGCGGTCGTGCTGCAGGAGGAAGAAGACGCGTCGCTTGTACAGGCCGCTGTCGGGGTCGGGTTCGGCCTGGTCGTCGAGGGTGACGTAGCCGACCATGCGGCCGTCGCGAGCGTAGGGGGGTTTGTTGTTACGGCGGCGGGTCTTGTCCAGGGCCTGGCGGACGTAGTCGAGGTCCTCGAGATCTTCCAGCCACACCACCTTGTCCTCGTGGATGAGGTCGCTCTCGGTCAGCAGCGAGCTCATGGCTGCAGTCCCTTCTTCGTTGGCCGGCTCCTGCGCTGTGGTGGGGCCTGGCCTGTGGTGGTGTTGCGGTCGGGTCCGAGCCGGGGCCCGGCTGGGGTGGGCGGTGTGTAGGTGGCCGGAAATGCTGCGGCCTGTGATTCATCGTAGGGCGGGCGGATGAGCGGGGGTAGGGCGTGCGGCGCTCTGCTCGTGCGGTGGGTGCTGGTCATTGCGTCTCCAGCAGGGCGATGCCGGGGTAGTACTTGCGGCCGTTGGATTTGATCATGTCGGCGGGTGAGCCCAGGTTGAGCTCCTGGCGGACCCGGTTGGCGAAGACGCGTGGGGTTGCGGCGCGGACGCCTTCGCCGGCATTGCACCAGGCGGTGTACGCGGCGTACAGCAGGCCCTGTTCCACGCGGAGGTCGGCTGCGGGGTCGTTGTCGCGGGTGCAGCATTCGCCGAGGAAGCGGCCGATGTGGTCTTCGGTGGTGGCGTAGGCGGTGGTGGCGAGACGGACGCGGTCGGGGCCTTCGAGGGGGTCGCGGGTGGCGAGGTAGCGGCGGGCGCCGTCGATGAGCCACTGCAGGATGCCGGGGCCTTCGTCGCGGACGAGTTCGTAGGCGAGGTTGTCGATGCGCCGCTCGGTGGGGACGATGCGGGTGAAGGGCACCAGGCGGATGCGGCGCTAGAACGCGAAGCCGCCGGTGGACACTTCGGGGCGATGGTTACCCAGCAGCCACAGATGGTGGGTGGGACTGAAGGAGAAGTAGTCCTGCCGCATCCGCCGGGCTTTGATCTTGTCTCCGCCGGTCAGCAGCTTGACCCGCGTCTCGTCCCATTTGTCGTTGGGTTTGAGTTCGGAGCACACGACCAGACGGCGGCCGTGGAGTTCGATCAGCTCGGTGGTGTGCTCGGTGTAGGAGCCGCGGTCCATGAGGAATCCGGGCGGGGCGGCGTCCGCGTAGTCCCCGAGGATCTGCATGACCGTATCCAGCAGGACCGATTTGCCGTTGCGGCCCTCACCATGCAGGAACGGCAGGACCTGGGCGCCGACGTCACCGGTGATGGAGTAGCCGAGCAGCAGGCACAGGAAGTCGATCATTTCCCGGCCCTCGGCGTCGTCGCCGAAGGTGTCGGCCAGAAAACGCAGCCAGCGCGGCGTGGGCATCGTGCACGGGGCGACGCTGGTGGCGCGGGAGTGGAAGTCGGTGGTGGGGTCCGGCTTGCGCAGGGAACCGGTCGGCCTTTCCGGGCCGGTCGGAGTGTTCGTTCAGCACACCTGAGAAGGCGGGGCTTGTCCTGTCCGTGGGCGAGCGGCTATCAGTGGCCGCCCCGCTGTGCGTGTGCCTCGGCAAGGAGGAGGTAACTGCTGGCGGTCCAGGTGTAGGCGCGGTCGCGAAGGCCCTTGCCGGTCAGGGCGTCGAAGTTTTCGGCGAATCCGTGGGTCTCGCACAGGGCGCGGAAGCGAGCGCTGATCTCGTCCGCCAGGGCATGGTGGCCGGCGCGCCGCAGGCCGTCCTCGATGAGGACCGTGGCGGGGGCCCAGATCGGTCCCCGCCAGTAGCCGTCGGCGAGGTAGTGCGGCGAAGTCGGCAGCTCGGTGGCCAGGCCGTAAGGGGTGAGGTGTGCCTCGATGCGTTCGGCCAGCACGCCACTGATCTCGTCCGGCAGGTGCTCGCCAAGCACGATGGGCACCAGGTCGAGGAGGCTGCGGCTGTGCCAGGTGTCGCCGCTGCCGACTCCCTGGGCGACGAACCGGTCACCGGTCCAGAGCTGGTCGAGCATCGCCTCCTGGGTCGCCCGGGCAGTCCGCGTCCACCGGCGGGCCTCGTCGGGCATGTCCAAGTGCGCCGCCAGATCAGCGAGTTCATGGAGCTGGAGAGTGAGAAATGCGGCCAGGTCGGCGGTGACGGCGACGCGTTCGGGGTCGAAGGTGGTGGCGTTGTCCCAGCCGCTGTCGTTGCCGTGCTGGTAATGGGGCAGCGCGGTGTCGGGGGCGCACCGTGCGGTGAGCCAGAAGTCCGTCCAGCGTTCCAGCCTGTGGTACGTCTCCGCCAGTTCCGCCCGGTCCGGGGGCGTGGTCAGCCGACGGCGCAGGTGGGCGAACGCCCAGCCGTGGATGGGCGGTTTGACGAAGTTGTTGAGGACCTCGGAGTGGGTGACCGAGTCCGGCAGCGCCCCGGTCTCGTCCTGGTGGTCGAACGGCAGGTGGTACTGGTCTCGGGCCAGTTCGGGGCAGCCGGGGGCCAGGGCCAGGGCGTTGAAGCAGTGGTCCCAGCTCCAGACCTTGTCCATCCAGTGCTTGGACATCAGTACGGCGGGGCGTCCGACCAGCCCTGCTGGGCGTACGGTCGCGGACCACACGACATAGGCGGCGAGCTCGGCGGCCGGGGTCGCGGACGAGCGCCAGGGAGCCACCGTGTCGGCGAAGTCCGAGAAGGAGTTCTGCGCGGCCTCGACGATCTTGTTGAAGGGCGCCGTGGAAGCGTACGGCGGTCGGGCGGTGTCGAGTTCCTCGACCGCGATCTCCCAGAGGGGCTCGGCATCCGTGCGGTCTGCCAGGGTGAGGCCGCGGTCGGCGTCGCCCAGGGCCTGGCTGCCGAACGCGTCGGCCACCGTACCGGAGAGCACGGTGACGCGGTAGCGGCGGCCGGTCTCGTACGACGTGAACACGTACGCCCCGGCGGCCGCGTCATGGAAGAAGTAGGTGCCGCTGAAGGGGGTCAGCGTCCGGGCCGCCGCGCAGACGCGCAGCGGCATCCCCGCGCCGCGCAGGCGCACGGTGTCGGGCGACTCGTAAACGAGATCGACGCGCCCGTCCGGGCCGATCCAGCTGAGCAGGCCGGGTCTCGCCTCGACGCGGGTCTCGGCGCGGTCGCCGGTCGCCGCGTCGAGCGGCACCAGGCGTAGGACGGGGTGCATGCCGTTCTGGTGCGAGACGAGGTGGAGGTCTTCGGCGTACGTCTTCTCCGCCACAACGGGCGAGATGCCGAACCAGGATCCGTACGTGCTGAACGGGATGTCGTGGACGGAGAAGGCCGGGCCGGATCGGTCGGCGGTCATGAGGTGTCACTCGTTTCTCGAGCAGGGAAGGTCGGGGAGAAGGGGATACGCCTCGGGACAGCCGGGTGGATGTCAGTCCTTGACGGCACCGGCGGTCACGCCGGCGGCGACGTAGCGCTGGGCGAGGACGAGGATGACCGCGGCCGGCAGCGAGGCAACGACGGCGGTGGCCATGATGGCGTTCCACTCCTGGTTGTTGTTGCCGATGTAGTGGTAGATGCCGAGGGTGATCGGCTCGTGGACGCCGCCGTTCGCGAGGGTGCTGGCGAAGACGAAGTCGGACCAGGACCACAGGAAGGCGAACAGGGACACCGTGACGACGGCGTTGCGGCTCATCGGCAGGACGATCGACCGGAAGGTGCGCAGGGCACCGGCGCCGTCCGTCTTCGCGGCCTGGAGCAGTTCGCCGGGGATGCCGGACATGAAGGCCGTGAAGATGAGGACCGCGAAGGGGACTGCCAGGGTGGAGTCGGCGACGATCAGGCCGGGGACGGACTGGTGCATGCCGAGCTGCAGGTAGATGGCGTAGAAGCCCATCGCCATGATGATGCCGGGGATCATCTGGGCGACCAGGAGAAGGAAGCTGAGCATGCCTCCGCCGCGTGGGCGCAGTTTGGCCAGGGCGTAGCCGGCGGGGGCAGCCAGGGCCACGGTCAGCGCGACGGTGCCCAGGCCGATGACGAGACTGGTGCCGAGGTAGGGCAACTGCTCGCCGAGAACGGTGCGGTAGCCGGCCAGGGTGCCGTGGACCGGCACCAGGTCCGGGGGGCTCTTGCGCATGTCCTGGTCGCGGGTGAAGGACACGTTGAGCATCCAGTAGACCGGGAAGAGCATGACCGCGGTCAGGAGCAGGCCGATGGCCGTCTTCCACCATGTACGGGTGCTGCTTCGGTTCATGACAGCGCCTGCTTTCGCTGGACCCGGACGTAGACGAGGCCGAAGACCAGGGCGGCGACGACGAGCAGGTTGCCGACGGCCGCTCCCGGTCCGAAGGCAGGCAACAGGCTGCCGAAGCCGAGCTGGTACGACCAAGTGGCGAAGGTGGTGGAGGAGTCCGCCGGTCCGCCCTTGGTCATGATCCAGATGATGTCGAAGACCTTGAGTGTGTACACCAGGCCCAGTAGCAGGGTGATCGCGGACACCGGGCGCAGCAGCGGGAAGGTGATGCGCCAGAAGCGCTGCCAGGCGTTCGCCCCGTCCAGGGCGGCTGCCTCGTGGAGACTCGCGGGGATGGACTGCAGGCCGCTGTAGAGCACGACCAGGTTGAACGGGACGCCGATCCAGATGTTGGCGATGATGACCGAGGCCAGCGACCAGGACGGCGAGGTCAGCCAGTTCACCGGGCCGATGCCCACGGCGTGCAGAGCGGCGTTGACGATGCCGGAGTCGCTGTTGAGCATCCACGACCAGGTGGAGGCCGACACGATCAGCGGCAGCAGCCAGGGCACCAGGAACAGGGCGCGCAGGGTGGCTGAGAGCCGGAAGTGCTGGTTGAAGAAGACCGCGAGCGCCAGGCCGATGGCGTACTGGAAGACCAGGCACACGGTGGTGAACACCACGGTGTGGACCAGCGCCGGGCCGAACGTCGGGTCGTCGAAGACCGTACGGTAGTTCTGCAGGCCCGTGAAGGGTGCGTCGCCCTGGACGAACGAGCGGACGGTGTAGTTGCGCAGGCTCAGGTCGATGTTGCGGTAGAGCGGATAGGCATAGAAGAGGACGAGGTAGAGGGTCACGGGGGCGAGGAAGGCCCAGGCGGCCCACTGTGGGGAGCCGGGGCGGCGCCGTGCCCGGGCCGACGCGGTGGGGTCCGCCCCGCTGTGGCTGGGCACGGGCCGGAGGGGCTGTACTTGGGTCGTGTGACTCATCGAAGGGCCCTGCCGTGTGGTCATTTGACGGCGGACTGGGCGGCGGCCAGCGCGTCCTTCGGGGACTTCGAGCCGCTGAGGGAGGTCTGGACGGCCTTCCACATCTGCTCGGAGATCTTGGGGTACTTGGTGCCGAGGTCGTCGCTGGTGCGTCCCTTGGCCGCCTTGACCGCGTCGACCCACGGCTTCAAGTCGGGATTCGCCGCCACCTGCTTGTCCTGGACCTCGCTGGTGGGGGCCACGTAGGACAGGGTGGTGTCGGTGTCGTACAGGTTCTGGGTGCTGGTCAGGCAGGCCGCCAGCTTCTGTGAGGTGGCATAGCGGCCGGTGTCGCCCTGGACCGGTATGGTGACGAACTCGCCGCCGATTGGGGCCGCCGCGTTGCCTCCCGCGGAAGCGGGGATGGGCAGGACGCCGTAGTCGAAGCCGGCCTTCTCGGCGTTCGCAAGCTGCCAGGTCCCGTTCTCGGCGAAGGCGTAGTCGCCGCTCGCGAACTCCTGCCAGCTAGTGGTCTGGGTGTTGTTGAGCACCGAGTTGGGCGCGTAGCCCTTGTCGAGCCAGTCCTTCCACAGGGTCAGCGCGGAGACGGCCTGGGCGGAGTCGAGTTCGGTCAGCTCGGCGCCCGCGCCCCAGAACCAGGGAAGGAACTGGAAGCTGCCCTCCTCGGTCCCGATGGCGGAGAAGGTGATGCCCTTCTTACCGGCCTTCTCGACCTTCTCCAGCGCCGCCGTCAGCGACTTCCAGTCCTTGATCGTGGAGACGTCGACCCCGGCCTCCTTCAGCACCGTCTTGTTGTAGTAGAGGGCGAGGGTGTTGGCACCGATCGGTGTGCCGTACGTCTTCCCGCCCGACTGGCCGGCCGCCAGCAGGTTGGCGTCCACCTTCGAGGTGTCCAGCTTGTTCTCGGCGGTCGTGGTGAGCACACCCGCCTCGGCCAGGGTCGAGACGACCGGGTTGTCGACGACGAGGAGGTCCGCGGAGTTGCCCTGCTGGGCCGCCAGCAGCGTCTTGTTGGTCAGGTCGCTGGTGTCGAAGCCGGTCCGCTCGACCTTCACTCCGGCCTCGGTGCCGCACTTGTCCAGCAGCTTCACCCATGCCGAGCCTTTGGCGAACTGCGGGTACGGGTCCCAGACGGTGTACGTCCCGCTGTCGGCGTCTTTGGTGTCGGTGCTGCCCGAGCCGGAGCCGCAGGCGGTGGCACTGGTGCCGACGGCCAGGACGGTCATGGCCGCGGCGGTCAGGCGGCGCTTTCTGGAGAAGCTGCTCATGGCGGTTCCTTCGTTTGGGGCATGCACGTGCCGAGGGCGCGGGTCGCTGAGGGCGGGAACGCCGAACAGCGCCGGTGGCGGTTCGAGCGTTGGGCGGGCGGGGAGGAAGGCGGGTGGGTGTCCGGTTGGGGGGTCAGGGCGCCGTGGCGGGCCGGGCGTCGGTGGGAGGTACGGCACCTGCGGGGCCGGTGCTGGCCCGCAGGGAGATCGGCGGCACGAGGAGATGGTGCCGGGGCGGTACGCCGGGATGGTCGAGCCGCTCCACCAGCAGCTCGACAGCGCGCCGGCCCATCTCCTCCGCCGGCACGTCGGCCGCGGTGAGCTGCGGTGTCACCGTCTCCGCCCACCGGCTCGCCACCACTCCGGTGACGGAGAAGTCACGCGGCACATGGCGGCCCGTGTTGGCGAGCCCCCGGTAGAGACCGCCCAGAGCGGCTTCGTTGAGCGTGACCAGAGCAGTGGTGGCCGGGTCGTCGTGCAGGATCCGCTCCACACAGATCTGGCCCGAGGCGGCGTCGTCGCCACAGCAGTACGTCCGGACCGTCAGGCCCCGCTCGGCCGCGGCCTTGGTGAAGCCGTCGAGCCCTCGGTACGCGGACTCGTACCCGGCCCGCAGGAGTTGTTCGGGGCGGTTGACGAAGGCCACCCGGCTGTGGCCGAGATCCGCCAGGTGGTGGACGCACGCCGCCGCCAGCGCGGTGTGGTCCAGGCCGACCCACCAGCCGCCCTCCGGGTCCGCGGTGCGGCCGATGGCGACGGAGGGGAAGTCCAGCGCGGCCAGGTGATCGACCCGGTCGTCCTCCAGCCTGATCTCCATCAGGATCGCGCCGTCCACCCGACGCTCCCCCAACAGCCGCTGGAACGAACGGTCGCTGTCCATGCCGCTCGGTGACAGCAGCACGTCGTAGTCGTAGGCCGCGGCGGCTTCCACGACGCTGCCGATGAAGTCCAGCTGCATCCCCGTGTAATGGTTGCCGGCCGGCGGGAAGACGAGGCCGATCGTGCTGGTCCGACCATTGGCCAGGGCACGGGCGCTCGCGTTCGGGCGGTAGCCCAGTTCGTCGATGACCTGCTGGATCTTCCGGCGTGTGTCCTCCGAGACGGGGCGCTTCCCGCTCAGTGCGTAGGACACGGTGCTTCGCGAGACACCGGCCCGTCGGGCGATCTCACCGATGTTCACGGGAACTCCCTGCTCGAAGCTCGAACCGGTTCGACGCTTCGGAGGGAAGCGCTCGTCGGCCATGCGGATATGGAGTGGAAAGCGAGATGCGCGGGTTGGCTGTCGAACCGGTTCGCGTGAAGTGACGGTAGGAACTGCCCGTCCGCGTGTCAACACCTCGGACCACACTACTGCTCCGAGGCAGGAGACTGGAAAAACCTCGCGTCGGAGGGATTGATGGTGCGGTTTCCCGGTGCTAGCTTCCCCGAACCGGTTCGATGAAGCGATCCTTCCGATGACCCGACCCGAACAGTTCCCTGAGCGCGGAGCCGCCATCCCCGCCACCTTGCAGGGTTTCTCGCCTTTGCGTGGTCGAACCGGTTCGACGTGTGCTGCTCCCCCGGCTCTCCGCGCTGGAAACACCATGTGGCCGCGCATCCGACCGAGGTGGGCCGACCGGAACTCGTTACTCAAGGATTGAGGACGCTACCCATGCCATCCGCTGACAGATCCGCCTGGCGCCGGGCCCCGGCCGCCGTGGCACTGACCCTCGGAGCGGGCCTGCTGGCCGCACCGGCCGTCCCCGCGCAGGCGGCCGAGGCGCCCCGGCCCACCGCCCACTACACCTTCGACCAGGACGACCTCGCCTCCGGCAGGATCACCGACAGCTCCGGCAACGGCCTGACGGCAAGCCTGGTGAACGCCTCCACCGCCCGGTCCGTTGAGGGCACGGGCGGCGGCAAGGCGCTCGCTCTGCCCGGCGGCGCGCCCGACTTCAAGGGCGCGTACGTCCGCCTCCCCCGCGAAATCCTCAGCGACGCCACCGACCTGACGGTCTCCGCCCGCGTGAAGTGGAACGACGACAAGTCCGCCTGGCAGCGGATCTTCGACCTGGGCACCGACAACACCAAGTACCTCTTCACCACCCCCTCCAACGGCAGCGTGCTGCGCACCGCCGTGACCGCCGACGGAGGCGGCGCGGAGGCACAGGTCAGCGGCTATGCTGCACTCCCCGCGGACGGATGGCGGACCGTCACCGTCACCCTCGACAGCTCCGCCCACCGGGTCACCACCTACCTCGACGGCGTGGCGGTCTCCTCCGCTGCGACCGACGTCAAGGCCAAGGAGCTGTTGGAGAGTTCGGCCACGACCGCCGGCTACATCGGCAAGTCCTTCTGGCCGGACCCGCTGTTCAAGGGCGCGATCGATGACTTCACCGTGTGGCACTCGGCGCTCAGCCCCGAGCAGGTGGCCGGTACGGTCACCACCGTGCCCACGCTCCAGGAGCTCTCCAAGGCGTCTTTCGAGGTCCGCACCACGGTCGGCACCGCCCCGTCCCTCCCCACCGCCGTCCGCTCCGCCTTCTCCGACGGCTATGACCGTGACACGCCGGTCACCTGGGACGCCGTACCGGCCGACAAGTACGCCCGGGCGGGGGCGTTCACCGTCGCCGGCACCGCGGCCGGACGCGCGGTAAAGGCCACCGTCACCGTGGTCCGCGAGGGGCAGCTCACCGTCGACCTCGGCTCGGACACCGGCACGTTCCACGGCGGCGCCTCCGGCACCCTCTACGGCGTGTACGGGCCGGACGTCCCCAGCAACAACCTCATCGAGGGCATGGGGCTGCGCACGGTCTCCACCAAGGCCCAGGACGGGCCGCAGCACCCCGGTGCCGACGCGCTCGAGGTCGTCAAGCCGCTGGCGGACTCCACCGATGGTGACGTGTACATCTACATGACCGACATCCACCGCGGCTTCCCGTACCAGTGGCCGGGCGACACACCCGAGGAGAAGCTCAAACTCTACAAGGAGAAGGTCGCCAAGCAGGTCGACCAGGTCCTGAAACTGCCCAAGCAGTACCAGGACAACGTCGTCTTCGTGCCGTTCAACGAGCCCGAGGGCAACATGTTCGGCACCGGCGAGTGGAGCTACAACAAGGTCAGCTGGCTCAACGACCCGGACGACTACTTCGCCGCCTGGGACGACGTCCAACAGCTCATCAAGGGCAAGATGCCCGAGGCCCGCATCGCCGGTCCCAACACCAGCGTCCTCTTCGACCAGGTGAAGGGCTTCCTCACGCACACCCTTGCCGCAGGCACCCTCCCGGACGTCATCACCTGGCACGAGCTGAGCCACCCGGAGGCGGTTCGCGACAGCGTCGCCAAGTACCGCGCCTGGGAGAAGGACCTGTTCAAGGGCACCGACCGCGAGGGCACCCGACTCCCCGTCAACATCAACGAGTATGCCTTCAACTACCACACCTCCGTCCCCGGCCAGATGATCCAGTGGGTCTCCGCGATCGAGGAGTCCAAGGTCGACGCCGACATCGCGTACTGGAACATCGACGGCAACCTCTCCGACTCCGCGGTGCAGTCCAACCGCGGCAACGGCCAGTGGTGGCTGCTGAACTCGTACGCCTCGATGAGCGGGCACACGGTGAAGGTGACCCCGCCGTTCCCGGGCGAGAACTACACCATGCAGGGCGTCGCCACGCTCGACGAGAAGAAGAAGCAGTCCCGGCTGATCTTCGGTGGCTCCACCGGCAAGGGCCACATCATCTTCGACAACGTCCCGAAGAAGCTCTTCGGCGACCGCGTGCACGCCTGGGTGAAGGAGATCGAATGGAGCGGGCAGGTGGGCGACAACTCCGGCCCGAAGCTGCTCGCGGAGCAGAACCTGAAGGTCGGTGACGACGGCAGGGTCGTCGTCGACTTCGGCGACGGGGCGCTGCCGAAGCTGAAGGAGTCCTCGTCCTACGAGATCGTCCTCAGCCCGGCCGGCAAGGCGAAGGACACCCAGTCCCCGCCTGTGCGCTGGAACGCCTCGTACGAGGCGGAGGACGCCGCCCACACCGGGGCCGGCTACTCGAAGAACGGCCCGGAGGGCTCGCCCCGCGACGTGTCGAAGTTCTACACCTCCGGCGGCTACGACGTGGGCGGCCTGCGCACCGGCTCGGACGTCACACTCGACTTCACCGTGGACGTGCCCGAGGACGGCACCTACGACCTGAGCGTCTTCGCCAACTCCCTCAACACCTTCGACAAGGTGAAGGAACAGGGCCCCACCAATGTCTTCCTGCGCGTAGACGGCAAGGCGGACAGCGAGCAGGAACTGCACCTGCCGCCGGCCTACAAGTGGGTGGTGTGGGACCACACCGACGCCACGGTCCGGCTCACCAAGGGCAAGCACACCCTGACGCTCGCCGCGAAGAGCGCCGACGGCAAGCGCGCCACCAAGGGTGACGCCATCGTCGACCGCCTCACCCTCTCTCTGTCCGAGGCATCGGCCGGCACTCAGGTCTACGAGGGCGAACTCGCCTGGCTCGGCGGCGGGGCCGCGCCCGTCTACGGTGAGGCCAAGCACGCCAAGGCCCCCGCCACCGGATCCGGCGCGGCCCGCCTCCCGAAGAACGGGACCGCCACGTTCTGGGTCTACTCGCCCGCCGACCGCGAGGCGACCCTCGAGGTCGACACCCTCGGCGCCGCCAACGCCCGGCTCACCGTCAACGGAAACGAGGTCCTGCGCGTCTCAGGGGATAAGCGCAGCGTCGCGGTCTCCCTCTCGGGCGGCATCAACAAGGTGACCCTGACCGGAGCTTCGTCCACCACCCTCGTCGACCGTCTCACGGTCACAGCCACCGACGACGCACTGCCGGCGCGTACCTACGAGGCACAGGACGCCAAGCTCGCGGGCTCGGCCACGCTCAGCCCGCTCTCCCTGGCCACCGACGGCACGGCGATCACCGGCATCGGCGGCGGGCCGGGCAACGGCAACACGGCGACCTTCGCCGTCGACGCCGACCGGGCCGGCCGGTACGCGCTGCGCATCCGCTACTCCAACCCCGAGCAGTCGGAGGCCACCCACTACAACCCGGACCCGCTCGCCCGCCACGCCGACATCATCGTCAACGGCGGCGACATGAGGCGCGTCGGATTCCCGCACAGCTTCCACCAGAACAACTTCTGGGAGCTGACCGTCCCCGTCCACCTCAAGAAGGGGCAGAACACGATCACCTTCCGGTCCGAAGAACTGCCGAACTTCGATGGCACCACCTACGCCTCGGAGACGTTCCCCGGGATGCTGCTCCGCTCCCGCTACGCGCCGCTGATCGACCGGATCACCGTCGCACCCTATGCGCGGGAGGTGCGACGGTGAGGTGACCAGCGCCGGCGGTGACGCAGCGAGCACAGGCCCCGCCGGCCGGGCGCTCGCCCTCGTCGCCCGTGCCGCCCAGTCGCCCGCGCCCGCCACGATCGGCGGGTACGGGCGACTGGCCGTCCCGGATGCCACCCGGGGCCGGCCGCGCCGAACCCGTCCCTCGGCGAAGCCTCTGGCGAGGCCGGCCCCCATTCCAGGACCTACTACGACAAGAAGATCAGCCAGGGCAAGCACCACACCCAAGCTCTCCTCTGCCGCGCAAGACGAGGAGCCGACATGCTCTTCGCGATGCTCCGCGACGGCACCTACTACGAACCCCAACCCGCCCCTTCAGCTTGACCAAACCCATAGGGGCACCCCCCGGCGCTCTTCGTCGGTGGCATCGAGCACGTCCTCGTCCATCTCCGAACACCTTCCGCACCTGTTTTCACTCCGCTTTTGAAGGTGTTGAGCAGTGGACGCCATACGCCCCCCGTACGCGATGCGTACGGTCTCAGGGCGGGGTCGGGTCTGAGTGGGTGAGTCCGGTGGCGGTGAGACAGCCGTCGATGAGATGGGGCCGGAGCTGGATTCTGCGTAACTCTCGTCGCAGCACGCGGTCGGGGTCGTCGGGTGTGTCGAAAGCGCTGTTGGCCATCGCTCTGCGTACGAGTGACCAGACGGCTTCGACGGGGTTCAGGTCCGGTGCGTAGGGCGGGAGGCGGACGGTCGTGAGCCAGTCGTGCTCGGCTTCATACCGTTTCAGTCCGGTGGCCAGATGGGTGTTGCGGTTGTCCCACACCACGACGATCGGGCCGCCGAGCTGGCGGTGCGCGCGGACCAGCAGGTCGCGATAGTCCTTCCACGAGAAACTCTTCCGGGCGCCCTTGAGCAGGAGGTGGCTGCGGGGCCGGTGAATGAGGCGGCTCGTCTGGCCTTGCTTGTACCAGCACAGGGCGGCGACCGATGTCCGGCGGCGGGACCTGCCGCGAACACGGATGACGGGCGTGTGTCCGCGCCGGCCCCAGGTGCGAGCGATCGGCGGCGTCATCGAGAACCCGGCCTCGTCCTCGAAGACGATCCAGGCGCCGGACGCCGCCGTCAGGCTTTTACCCGCGGCCACACCTCCTTCTTCCACAGCTCCACCGCGTGCTCGTCGCGCTCCAGAGCACGGCGGGCGGGCGCCTGCCAGGACCAGCCGTGTCTTTTCAGCAGTCGCCACACCGTCGCCACGGACAGGGTCACCCACAAACGGCGGCGGATCACCGTCTGGACTCGGAGGAGGATCCACCGCTGATCGTCGAAGCCGTGCGCTGCCGGGCCTCTGGCGAGTTCTTCCTCGAGTTCGGCGAACTGGGCGTCTGTGACGGTCGGGGAGTTCGCCGGGCCCGCGGAACGCAGGGCTCCCAGTCCGCCTTCGCGCCAGGCTCGGCGCCAGCGTTCCACCGACCGCACACTCACCCGCAGGTCCTTCGCGATCACTGCGGTCTTCTCACCCGCCGCGAACTGCTCGCCGGCCAGAAGCCGGATCCCCTCACGAAACGCCCGACGCTCAGCGGTCAGGCCCCCACCCTCCGGATACCTCACCTCACCGGCATACCTCAACGATCACGAACCGTCACTACCCGACGACAAGCCGAAAACCCCAGTAGAGGGCGTCTGAAAAGCCTGTCAGCGGGCTGATCTTGCAAGGCGGCGCACGAGGAGCATGGCTATGGTGAGGTAGATGGCGTTCTCCGAGCAGACGCGCAGGTACTCGTAGTCCTTCGACAGGCGGCGACACCGTCCCAGCCAGGCGAACGTCCGCTCTACCACCCAGCGTCGCGGTACCACCGAGAACAGGGGCACTGTCGGAGGAGGTGCCCCTACCTTCGCCCAGGTCGAGCGGAACCCTCCGTCGCGGCGCTGCACGACCTCCACGGTGATGCCGGCGGCGTCCCGGGCCCAGGCATGGAAGTCGGCGCCGCGGTAGCCCTGGTCTGCCCACACGTGCCGAAGGCGCGGTAAGGCATCGGCAGCCCGGGAGAACAGCACCACGGCGCTGTCGCGATCACCGACCCGGGCTCACGCAGGCCACCAGGACGGTGCCGCTGGTATCGACAAGCAGGTGGCGCTTGATGCCGCTGACCTTCTTGCCTCCGTCGTACCCGTGCAGGCCACCGCGCTCACTGGCCCTAACGCTCTGGCTGTCCACGATGGCCGCGCTGGGAAGGGGATCACGACCGAGCTGCACTCGCTCGCGTTCGCGCAGCGCCGTCAACATTCGCTCCCACACGCCCTCTTGCTGCCATCGCCGCCAGTAGTGGTAGACGGTCTGCCACGGAGGCAGATCATGCGGCAGCAGTCTCCAGGCACAGCCGGCCCGCAGCCAGTACGCCAACGCGTCGAGGATCTCCCGCCGCGCGTGTTTCGCCGGTCGCCCACCGGGCTTGACCGCTGGAACCTGCGGACAGAGGATCTCCCACTCCGGATCGGACAGATCCGTTGAGTAGCGGGTACGCAGCCCGCACACCCCGGCCCCCGAAAGTGCGTCACCGCCCCGCTACCAGGCAGCTTGCCCGCTGACAGGCTTTTCAGACGCCCTCTAGCCGCAGCCGACATCCCCAGCCCTGACAAGGCTGCCGACCCGTTGCACGCGCGTCAGCTTGAGCTGTTCGCCCAGCTCGGCACCGACACTGCTGTAGTCGCCCCCGTACGCGCACGCCGACAGGTTCTCGGCGCCCTGACCATCGGCCGCTCCGCCGACCGCGCCCCACTCACAGATGACGACCTCGCCATGGTGGAGGACCTGACCCACCGCGTCGGGCGTGGACAACGCCCGGCTGCACCGGGAGACCCAGCACATCGCCGAACGCCACGCCGCCCTCGCCCGCGAAGACCTCGACACATTCTGCGACGAACTCCTCGCTGGCATGGCCACCGACCGCGCCTTTCTCGGCGCACGAACACCCGCCCAGCCATAGCGACTCGGGTGAAACCGCAACACGGAGAGGGGCCGTCGCATCTCCACCGAGCCGCGGTGGAGGTTATGCGCACCGCGCCTCTCGAGGCTAGATGGTCCTGCCAAACGAGCCAGAAAGAGCGCAGTTAACACGCCAAGCCAGTATTCCCGGCAGCTAGGCCTGGTCCCGCCCCATGAGCCCGTAGCCCTCAATACCGACCGCTCCCCAGCAGGGGTGTAACCACTCCTGAGCCTGGGCCCGGTCCTCGGTGACCGGGCACAGCGTGAAGTAAACCGGCCCGTCGGCGAACGGCTCTGGCACGCGACCTCACCACCAGCCCCCCCTGCCCCTCATCCAGACGCTGCTGCAGCACCTCGACGCCCCACTTCCGACAGGTGCTCCGGAATCACACGACCCGCTGCGCGACGCCGGATGACATCTGGCGTGCCACCCGGCACGAGCGACCTGGCGCGCACGGAACCGGACCATCACCTTCGAGCACATCCCCCACGCCACGGACGACCGATGGGCTTTGTACGGCGGGGAAGAACTCGACCAGGCGGCATGGGCTATCAGGCTCGCCGCCGGCGTCGCCCACGAACTCCTGCTCCAGCTCGCCAGCGCTGCCGCCGACCTGCTCCACGCACCCACGCCACCCACACCCAGGCCGCTTCCGGCGCCCGCACTGCGTCTCCCCCGCGGCCGTGCCTGCCAGGTAGGCCGTGCCGGCGAGGAACCAGTCGACGCGGCCGTACGAGTCGCCCCAGGAGGAGACGGTGCCGCGGGCCGGGGCGTAGTCGACGCTCTGCATCGCCTTGCCGGTCTGCGGTTGAACATCGTCAGTACTCGGGGCCCGCCAGGACGCAGCCGCTGGAATTGCGGTGGTCGGCCAAGGAGTTGCCAATGACCGCGCCCGTGCCGTCCCGGGTGCCGTCGGCCGTCTTCATGGCGACCTCGGCCTTTCCGTCGCCGTCGTAGTCGTACACCTGGAACTGCGTGTAGTGCTGCAGAGCGGATATTGCGGCCCGGGTCGATGCGCCACAGGCGGGTGCCGTCCAGCTTGATGCCGTCGACGATGGTGTTTCTGTGTAGCCGGACTGGGAGTTGTCCTTGGCGTTGGTGGGCTGCCATTTGAGGACCAGGTCGAGCTTGCACCGTCGCCGTCGAGGTCGCCGACGGAGGCGTCGTTGGCCACGTACGTGTAGGTCACGCGGTCGGGGGTCGTACCGCCGACCGGTGGCGCGATCGGCACGTCGAGGTATCCGTTGCGGAACTGGAGCGCGTGCTCGGACGCGGGCTGCTCGGTGCCATTCACCACGGCGCACACCGTGTAGTCGGCCGAGTCGGGGGCGCCACCCTCGAAGTAGTTCGTGGAGGCGGTGGGCAGTGAGGAGTTGAGCTTGGTGGTGCCGCGGTACACGTTGAACGCCACATTGTCGGGGTCGGTGGCCGCCAGCGCCTGGACACCTGGTTGCCGCTGCTGGTGCGGGTGCTGGTCAGCCCTCGGTCGTTCGACCTGCCGCGGTCGCGGCGTGCGCCGTGCCCGGCAGGCCGGTGAGCGCGGAGAGGGCCCAGTGCGACGGCGGCCGTGACGCCGCCCATCAGTCTGGCCCTGGTTCCCGACCGGCATCGGGATCCGTGCGGTAACGGCGCGGTGGGGGACTCCAGGGTGCATCGGCCACGATGACCTCCGGTGCAGGGGGTGGGTGAACGCGGTATCGCCATGGGAGGGGTGTGGATGATGGCCGCTCACTCGAGCAGCCGTGGGATCGCTCCCATGAGTTGGGAGACTAGGAAGACCCTGATATCTCGTCAAGGTTTCTGTCGCACTTGATGTTTAGCCTTGTTCGGATTCGTGACTTTCTCGCACCTCCCGATTGACAGTCATGGACACGCCCGAGAAACTGCGTGGTGCGCTACACGGCTCGATCTGGGATCGTTCACATTCGGATGACCACCGATTTCCGACCTTGAGCACCTTCAACTGCCACGTCGCAGTCTCAACCTCGCCTCTGCTTGGGAGCGTTCACAAGTTTGTTGGTGATCACGTTCGTTTCGGACTGCCCCGCGATCCGCGGTCACGTACGGCCAACGGACAGAAGGGAACAACCATGCACCCGAACAACACCCCTCGCCCCACTCCGATCAGCCGCCGGACCCTCCTCAAGGCCACCACCGCGACCGCCGGCGCGGTCACCATGGCCGCCGCATTCGGTGAACTCACATCACCGGCCGACGCCGCCACCGGATTCGTCAAGGGCGTCGACATCAGCTGGGCGCCGCAGATGGAGGCGCACGGTTACTTCTGGAAGAACGCGAGCGGGCAGACGCAGGACCTGCTGACCATCCTCAAGGGGTACGGGATCACAGCGGTCCGGCTGCGCACGTTCGTCAACCCGTCCAGCGACCCGGCCAACGGGCACTGCGGCATCGAAGAGGTCGCCGCATTCGCCAAGCGGGTCAAGGCCGCCGGGATGTCGATCATGCTGGACTACATGTTCGGCGACACGTGGAACTCCGTCGGCGTACAGAACCCGCCTGCAGCCTGGAAGAGCATGGGCTACAGCCAGATGCTGTCCGCGATGAACGACTACGTGTTCCACACGATGAACGTCATGAAGTACAACGACGTGCTTCCCACATGGGTGCAGATCGGCAATGAGATCAACAGCGGGATCTGCCGCCCCGTCGGCAGCATCTCCAGCCCGGCGCAGATGACCGGGCTGCTCAACGCCGCATACACGCAGGTGAAGGCAGTGTCCCCGAGCTCAACCGTGTGCATCCACCTGGCCCAGCCGCAGAAGTACGACGTCATGACGACGTTCTTCAGCCGCTACGCGGCCAGCGGCGGCAAGTGGGACATGTCGGTGTTCTCCTCCTACGGAAGCGCCGACCTCGCCCCCGGAATCGTGGCGAACATGCAGAAGATCTCGGCCGCCTACGGAAAGCCGTTCCTGCAGAGCGAGTTCGGCGGCCGAGTGGACCGGGTCTCCTCCACCCAGGCGTCCCTGGTCGCCTACATCAAGGCACTGAAGGCCACGGGCGGGCAAGGACTCTTCTACTGGGAGCCGGAGGGCATGTCCCCGTTCACCGGCTACAACATGGGCGCCTGGGACTCCTCCACCAAGCGGCCCACCGCCATCATGAACGGCTTCACCCAGGCATGAGCGACCGGCCGTAACCCCGCCCCCACTCCCGCACCCTCCCCGGCCAAGGACTGGAGATCGAATTGAAATGGGCATGACATCATGTTCCTTCGGCAAGCGCACGGCCCGGCCGGGAGCGGCGGGTCTGCTGACCCTTGCGGCTCTGACCGGTGCCGGTGCGGCGCATGCCGGCACCGCGACCGCGCAGGCTCTGCCAGCCGGCTGTTCCGTTACGTCGGCGGTCACGTGTCACTACGCGGTCTCACCCGGCAACTACGACGTGACCGTCTCCGTCGGGAGCGCCACGGCGGGGCAGACCGAGATGTGGGTGGAGGCCCGGCGGCTGATGCTCCCGGCGACGAGGACGAACGCCGGAGCCACCGCCACGTACTCGTTCACCATCAACGTACGCCAGCCGGAGGGGCAGCCGACCGGCCAGGGCGGCACCGGAACCCCCGGTCTGGACATCCGGTTCGCGGGGAGCGCCCCGCAGGTCTCGGCCGTCTCGGTGAAACCCGCGAGTCAGCCGCTGGTCGCCTACCTCGCCGGGGACTCGACCGTGTGCGACCAGCCCGCCGCCCCGTACACCGGTTGGGGGCAGATGATCACGACCGCGGTGCGCCCCGGCGCAGCCATCGCCAACTACGCCGATTCCGGGGAGAGTTCGGGGAGCTTCCTGAGTAACTCGGCGCTGTTCCCAACGCTTCTGTCGAAGGTCAGGGCGAACGACCCGGTCTTCATCCAGTTCGGCCACAACGACAAACAGACCAGCGCGACCGCGTACCGGAACAACCTCACCTCCATGATCACACAGGTCCGCGCCAAGGGCGGCGTTCCCGTCCTGGTGACCCCGCCGGTCCGCCGACTGTTCGACGGCAACCGCCTCACCCCCACTGCACTGCACGTCAACGGCCTCGGCGTGGACCTCCCGGCCCAGATGCGCGCGGTCGGCGCGGCACAGGGAGTCGCGGTCATCGACCTGACGGCCCAGAGCAAGGCGCTGGTCGAGTCGCTGGGCCCGACCGCCTCCGCACAGCTCTACCTGCGCTCCTCCGTCGACGGCGTCACGGACAACACCCACTTCTCGCAGTACGGCGCGACCCGCATCGGCGACCTGGTGCTCCAGAGCATCCGGGACCAACGCCTGCCCCTGGCCTCGTACTTGCGCTGACCCCTGCCCGTAACGCCTCTCCCGGGAAGAAGACCGATGAAGAAGTTGCGGATCCTCCTCACGACCGCGTTGCTGATCGTCTTGTCGAGCCCCGGCGTTCACACCGCATCGGCAGCCGGCAGCACCGCGGCGCCCTGCCCCGGCGACTCCCCCGCCACGGCTCAGGCCGCACGGGCCGCGGCCGAACCGGTCACCGTCTGGCTGGCCGGCGACTCCACCATGGCCAACCCGAGCGCCCGCTGCCCGGTCGGCTGGGGCAGCCAGTTCGCCGCCCTGTTCAACAGCGAGGTCACCGTCAAGAACCAGGCAGTCGGCGGACGCAGCATCCAGACCTGGCTCTACGACCCGAACGTGACCAGCGCCAAGGGCGCCGATGGCGAGTGCGTCGTCAACCCGAGTACCTTCTCGGTCCGTTGGCAGGCCATGCTGAACGCGAGCACCGGCATGAAGGCGGGCGACTACCTGTTCATCCAGTTCGGCATCAACGACTCGTCCTCGACCTGCCCCCGGCACGTCGGCCGGGCCCGTTACCAGCAACTGATGACGATGATGGCGCAGGCCGCCCTGAGCCGCGGCGCACACCCGGTCGTGCTCACGCCGGTCGCGGCCATCACCTGTTCCGGCGGCACGGCGACCCAGAACCGCGGCTTCGTCCCCGAGACCCTCGCGGCCGGGGCCGCCACCGGGGCGCCGGTCATCGACCTGCAGGCACTGAGCGTCTCCCTCTACAACAGTCTGCGCTTCTGCCCGAACAACGGTGACTACGGATCGGGCCCTGTGGGCGCCTTCTTCTGCAACGACCACACGCACTTCGAAACGTACGGCGCACAGCGGATCGCGGGGCTCGTCGCCGGAGACGTACGCCGTCAGAACCTTCCGCTCGCCACCCACCTCAAGTAGCCCGGGCCGTCGCGGCGTCACACCCTGCACCGCACACATCCGGCCCGGTCATGCGCTCGTCACCAAGGAGAGGAACGCGCAATGCCCCCACCTGCCACCGCTATCCCCGTAGGAGCGAAGCTGAGAGCGATCGTGATCACGGCGGTACTCGGTCTGATCGCCGCCCTGTTCTCGCTCCAGCCCGCCTCGGCCGCAGCCAACCCCTACCAGCGCGGCCCGGACCCGACCGTGAGCAGCGTCGCGGCCCAACGGGGCACGTTCGCCACCACCCAGATCAGCGTGCCGCCCGGCAACGGCTTCAACGGCGCGAAGATCTACTACCCGACCGACACGAGCCTCGGCACGTGGGGCGCGGTCGCGGTCGTGCCCGGTTACACCGCCAAATGGGACGCCGAAGGCGCCTGGATGGGGCCCTGGCTCGCCTCCTTCGGGTTCGTCGTCATCGGCATCGACACCAACAGCCCCACCGACTACGACACCGCTCGCGGGACCCAACTCCTCGCCGCACTCGACTACCTGACCCAGAAGAGCCCGGTGCGCGACCGCGTCGATCCCAACCGACTCGGAGTGATCGGCCACTCCATGGGCGGTGGCGGTGCCATCAGCGCGGCCGAGCGGCGTCCTACGCTCAAAGCAGCGGTCCCGCTCGCCCCCTTCTCCCCCTCACAGAACCTGTCCACGCTGCGGGTGCCAACGATGATCATGGGCGCGCGGGACGACACCACAGTCACCCCGTCCTACCTCGACGGCCTCTACGGCGGCATGCCGGCTGCCACCCAGAGCGCCTTCGTCGAACTCACCACCGGCGGGCACGCCTTCCCCACGTACACCAACTCGAACGTGACGCGCCGCGTGATCCCCTGGCTGAAGATCTTCCTCGACAGCGACACCCGCTACACGCAGTTCCTGTGTCCCTCGCTCGCGGACACGACCGGTGTCTCCCGGTCCCGGACCAAGTGCCCCTACATCCCGCCAGGCGGGACGACCCCGCCGCCGAGCGCGGGATCAGTCGTCGGCGCCGGCTCCGGCCGCTGCCTGGATGTACCCAACTCGTCCCAGACCAACGGCATCCAGGTACAGCTGTGGGACTGCCTGGGCAGCACCGGCCAGAAGTGGGCCCGTACCGACGCCGGCAAACTGCGCGTCTACGGCACCAAGTGCCTGGACGCCGAGGCGTCGGGAACCGCCCCCGGCACACGGGTCGTCATCTGGGACTGCCACGGCGGCTCCAACCAGCGCTGGGACGTCAACGCGAACGGCACCATCACCAGCGCCCAGTCCGGCCTGTGCCTGGACGCGTACAACGCCGGCACTGCCAACGGCACCCAAGCCGTCCTGTGGAACTGTAACGGCGGCTCCAACCAGCGGTGGGCCCTCGGCTAGGACGGCCCAGTCCGCAGGCAGGAAGGGCTGAAGTGCCGGGCGTCGCCGGCACTTCACCCTGTGCTGCTCGTTCCACCTCTCGCGCAGTTCGTCGTTGCGATCCTCGGTCACCCCACAGGACGACCGCCGGCCCTCGCCATGGCGAGCCGAGGGGGGCCCGGTGACGTTGCGATCCTCGGTCGCCCAGAATGCGACCGCCACTAACGAGCTCGTGCACGGTAGGCAGTGAGACGTCGAGGACCCAGGCAGGGCTCGGTGTTCACATCTGCTGTGCTGGGATCAGGTCCGCGGTCTGCTGATGGGACAGCAGACCGGCGATGGCCTGGACGATGTCGCTCATGTGCTCACGGCGGCCGAAGTGGCAGGCCAGGGATCGCCAATTCTTCAGATGGGCGATGCCGTGCTCGACCCGGATGCGTCGTGAGGAGTGCGCCTTGCGCTGGCGCTCGTACATCTCCTCGTACCAGTCGGGGGCGTTCTTCTTGAACTTGCGGTGCGGTGGTGTCACCACGCGTCCGCCAGTCTGCGCGCCCAGACCCTGGTATCCGGCATCGGCGAGGATCTCGACCGCGGGCCCGTCGGCCAGGAGCTTGACCAGCCCTAACTGGCGGGCGTGGGTGATATCCGCGCAGCTTGCGGGACGGGTCGGGCTGCACCACAGCATGCGGCCCTCGCCGATCAGCGCCGGACGGCGTCCGTCGAGGCTGCCGAGCGCGTGCTGGGCCTCCCAGGCGCCCTCCCACAGCTTCCCGGACGCCTTGTCCTCGGGCGCGACTGCCAGCCGCAGCCATGCGGCCGCACCGGCGGTGGTGCGGGCCGGGGCGCCCAGTGTGCGCCCGGCCCATCCCCAGAACTCGTCCCCCGGCTCGACCGTTGCGGCCAGGGCCTTGGCCGCACGCAGGTGGTGGGCGCGCATGCGCTGCTCGGCGGCGGGGTCAGGTGGGGGTGCGTACACCAGTGATCTCCCGGAGTCGGGCGATGTCCAAAGGGGGGCGGCGAGCGCGTCGGCCGCCTGCTGCCAGGGTGAGGCACTGGAAGCGGACACGAGGACGTCCGTCACCCCTGGGCATGACGCGGTTGCCAGCAGGCAGGCCTGAGCAGGGGCCAGGCCCGGGCGGATGAGGTCGGCCATGCCGGCCATCTCCACCAGCTCCCCGCCGTGCAGCGGAGCCGACGCCATCACCCGCAGCCCTGCACCCGCGGCTGCCCGCAGCGGCCCGCGCCCGTCCAGGGCAAGCTCGATCGGTGCCATGCTCACCAGGCTGACCGGCAGCTGGATCGCGGTCAGGTGCTGCTTTTGGCCACCTGCCGCCTCGCGGGCCAGGGCCGTCAGGAGCGGCACGGAGAGGCCTGCGTCCGCGAACCCGCGCCAGGTGGCCACCCCGTATCCGGCGACGTGCCCGGCCGCCACCTCTTCCTCCACGACGGCGAAGGCGTCCCGGATCGTGCGGTACAGCGCGGCCCGGTCTCCGGCCATGGCCTGCTCGGGGTTGTGCAGCAGGACCAGGTCCAGGCGGTCGCGGCGCAGTTCGAGGCGGTTGCGCCGGATCTGCCAGCGCACGTATTCGGGTGCGAGGCTGTGGCCGGTGACCGCCTGGCCGCAGGTCAGTACTCCTTGGACGGTGGCGGCGCCGCCGGTCGCTGCGGTGAAGTAGCCGACCTTCGTGGACACCTGCACCTGCGGGTTGGCCGCCAGCGCACCGGCCAGCAGGGACTGTGCCCGGCCGGCATCGTAGTTGGGGGCGGTACCGATCCACCGGACGCCGGAGGCGGCCGCGAGCGCGGCGGCCTCCAGGAAAGTCCACCGACACGGCCCAGTTGAGATCCTCGTCCGCGTCGGCCTGGGCCATCAGCGCGATGAACACCCGCTCCCAAGTGCCGTCGACGGCCCACATCCGCAGCCGGTTGTAGACGCCTCGCCAGTTGCCGTACTTCTCCGGCAGGTGCACCCACTGCGTTCCGGTCTGGAACTTGAACGCGATCGCGTCGATCACCTCACGATGATCCCGCCACCGGCCACCTCGCCTCGGCGTGCGGTCCGGGAGTAACGGCTCGATCCTCGCCCACTGCGCATCAGTCAACGGCACACCCGGACCAACGACCGGCTGATCCAAACGAAACTGCCTAGCGCTGTCAGTGCCCGTTGATAACGTGCTTCGTCCAGTCGTGGAGTTCATGAAGGGACGGGGTACGTGCGGAATGTGACGTGTCATCAGGTCGGCGAGCAGCGGTTGGCCGAGGCGCTCGACGACATCGACGGGCGGGCCTACACGCGGTGGCACTCGCTGCGGTACGGCAGCATCTCGCCGACGTTGATCCGGGCAATTGCGGACGAACTGCTCGACCATGTCGCCGCGCGAACGGTGACGGAGCCGGGGCTCGACGCTGCGGCCGGCACGGTCGCCGTCACTGCTGCGGAGTGTGTGCACGGAGTGCTGAGCATCATGTGCTTCCCGAGCGGGGACCAGGAACTCCGGTTCCCCCTCGTCGGGGAGCGGATCAGCACGGACCCGGACGACGACGAGTTCGGGGACGGTCCCATCACCTTCCGCGACGTCGTCAAGGAGGCGCCCACCGCGCGGACCTGGCTCGACATGTTCGAGATGTGTGTCGTCAGCGGGCATGTGTGGGACTGGGAGCGGGTCACCGGACTGCTGCTGCGCGGCGAGTACGCGCCCGCCATCCGTGACGGCGTGCCCTACAACCCGTACACCTCTGTCTCCGACCCCGCCGACCTCGCCGCCATGGACGCCCTGTGCCCCTATCTCACCGAGGCGGCCGGGCATCTGCCCCGCGACTGGCCTACGGTTCCGCTGCACAAGCCGGACCCCGGGGAGCGCGCGGAGGCCGCCCGCCGGCTCGACGAGGTCGGCGACGCGCTGAGCGCGGACCAGCGGCTGCTCCGCATACTCCTCGACGACGACCAGCATGCCTTCGACGACGCCCTCGTCGCCCGGCTGGTCGCGTACCGGGAGAGCGTCGAGGCCGATGCCGGTGATCCCGCGCCCCGGTCCCTCCTCCCCCTCGGCACCCTCGCCCTGGCCTGCCTCGCCGTCCAGGTCCATGGGTGGGAACTCGGTGTCCGGTCCGGGTATCTGCCGTACGGTCTGCTGGGATCGCCGGACGCGCCGCGCCGGGCGTCGGAGGGGAACCGGAACAACTTGGGCTGCTGGGCCGCCAAGTAGGCCACCAACGCTCAGCGAAACCGCCGGAGTGACGCCACCGGCCCAGCTCACCCGTCCAGGTAGAAGCCCTCGTCCTCCTCGTTCGGCTGTAGCGGTGCAAACTGCCGCAGTTCATTGCCCCGGATCATCCACATGCGGAAGAAGCCTTCCTCCTGATCCATCACCAAGAGCTGGACCAGGTTCGGCTCGCGCCATGGCGTCTCGAACACTCGCTGCCTGAGGGCGTCAAGGTCGGCATGGTTCAAGGCACCCGCCCAGACCTCGCACTCAGGCTGCTTCCAGCCGCCCCACTGGTTGGTTTCAGCGCTGGTCAGCGAGTTCAGGAAACCCACCCCCCGGACCTCCGCTTGATCACGACGAGGGGCTTGTGTCTGCAACCACTCGCTCAACGCCTCCACACTTGCACTGTCAGCCATGTCAACCGAGATCATCACGTTCGCCACCCGACTCATAGCGATCGTTGTACTGGAACGGCCAGGGGTCCCGCTGCCACTTCCTCGAGCAGAGGCTTCAAATGCCCGGAGATGCATCGCTCTCCTTCGCCTCATTCTGAAATGATCCGTTAGCCGGGGCTTTCCGTGGGCCAGGGCCCTGGGGCGGCATGCTCCGGACGCGGGTACAGGCGGCACGGCTTTGCGTGGCGCTGATCGTCATCGAGCGAACGGACTGCTCAGCGGCCAGTTCTTGGAGGTGCGTCGGGTGGGAGGGCCAGAGGTAGACCGGAAAGGCTTGTCGCAGCGTGGAATGGAAGCCGCTGTTCACCGGCGTGGTCATCACCGCCTCCGACCGCATGCGCCTCTACTTCCGATCACCCGAGCGAAACCGCACCTACCGTGCGGACGCTTTGATCAGCCCATACAGGCCCCGGCCTGCTCGGCTCACTCGTCTCCCCCGCACTCCTGGCGAACGAGCCCCTGCACCCAGCCCTCCGACGACCCACACGGTGACGTGATCGTGGACCTCACCGACTACTGCTCGCCGACATCACCCGCCGCAGCGACTGCGCCGACGTCCTGCACGCCCTGATCCTCCTCGCCGACCACCTCGACCGGCACGGCGCCCTCATCGACTACGCGCGCCACCGCGCCCTGTGGACCAACCAGGCCCGCTTCACCGACCCACGCTGCTGGAGCGATCTGCAGCGCCGCCTGCGCTCGACCCAAGCCCCCCACCGTCGCGCACGCCCAGCGCTGGATCTTCCAGCCCTGACGGGCTCACCGCCACACCTCGGCCACTCGGCCCTCGCGCCGGCAGCCGGAGCGCAGCGCCAGCAGTACCAGCGCTTCCGCCGGCGCATCCTGCCAGCCGAAGCCGAACTACTCACCCAGACGGCGCGCACGATCCTCGATGAGCACGGCATCGACGAACCCGTCCAGTGGGCCCCGCGCGTCGGGCGGCTCCACGCCCGACACTGTCGAGGCGATGGCCGGCGATGCCGTGCTGTTCATCCGCGCCCTGGGCTTCGAGCAGGCCGACCTGCTCGACCTGACGATTGGGAGGCTTCACCGCCCAGGCCATCGCGGCAGAGGAGCCGCAGCCGGTGCGCAAGGTCATCCTCGCGGGCACAGGCCCCGCCGCAGACCCCGGCATCAACAAGGTCACCGCGCTCACCCTCCAGGAGATCCTCAAGGGCTTCCTGACCCGCAAAGACCCCAAACAGTTCCTCTACTTCACCGACACCGAGCACGGCCGCAAAGAAGCGCGCGCCTTCGTGGAACGGCTGAAGGAGCGTACAGCCGACCGCGACCAAGCCATCTCGCCAACGTCGTTCCGTGCCCAGCTGAGGGCCATCCGCCATCGGGGCCTCCAGCCAGCGGCCGACCCGTCCCACATCGGCCGGCCGGTCCCGGCGGCCAACGGCGAACGCGACCGGATGGTGCCCAGCGAGAACACAATAGACCTCGCCGCGCGGCTCCCCCGGGGCGAACTCCTCCCCCTCTACCCGGACGCCGGACACCGGACACCGGACACCGGACACCGGGGGCAACTTCCCGTACCACGACGAATTCGCCGCACAGGCACTCGGATTCCTCGAACCGTAGCCAGACCGTGGCCCGACTGCACTAACGCATGGAAGGCATGGGAGGAGATCGTGCCACTCGGCTACAGAGGCAGTTACCAGCGAGTTCGCGCCTACTTCCGCACAAAACGCCTTTCGGTCGATCCGGTCACCGCACCCCCGCCCGCGCCCCGCACCGTCGCCGGCTGGATCCTCCGCCACCCTGACTCCCTCCCCGAGGTCAAACACTTCCGGCTCAAGGCCGTCCTGGCGCACTGCCCCGAACTGGAAGCTCTCGCCGGACATATCCGCTGCTTCGCCCAGATCCTCACCGAGCGGCAGGGTCAACGGCTGCTCGAGTGGCTCGACCCAGTCCGCCAGGACGACCTGCCCGGCCTCCACACCCTCGCCGCGGCATCGATCGCGACCGGACCGCGGTCATCGCCGGACTCACCCTGCCCTGGAACTCGGGGGTCGTGGAAGGACACGTCAACCGCATCAAGATGCTCAAACGTCAGATGTTCGGCCGAGCCGGCTTCGCACTCCTGAGGAAACGAGTGCTCCTCGCTCCATGACCGATGCCCACACGTGAAACGCTTCCGGCATCATCGATCCACCCCACCGCAGCAGCCGCGAATGTCCAAGACTGCCGACAACGTCTCGTGTTCGCGCGTGGGCGAGTAGAGGATTTCGGTCTTTTGCTGAACACGTGGCTACTTCACGCTCTAGCAGGGGTCCGTTGGCTGCTGATTGGCTTCTTCCGACGGACAACCGGGTGTCCTACCCGGTTGTCCGGGCGCCCATGTTCGTCCGAGGAGAGGAAGAGCCATGCGCAAGCTCTTGATGGTGATGGTGGTGGCCTTGATGGCGGCGATCGGTTTCGCCGCGCCGGCGCAAGCCGCCCCCGTGTCCATGCCCTACGGCTTCGCCTACGGCAACAGCACCGCCACCGGAACGATCAACTTCTCCGACGGGTACACCGCCAGCGTGTCCGGCGTCGTCCACGCCGCGAGCGGCCGACGTCAGGTCTGCGCCACTGGGTTTAACGGCGACGTGGTGTCGGACCCGCCCGTCCTCTGCAGCCCGTGGGCGTACGCGGGCGGGCAGAATCCGTCCTGGGGCGGACCACTGCAGATTGCGCGCCCGGGCGGCGTCTTGGAGGTCTACATCCTGATGTACGACGAGAACGACACCAGGCTGGCCGGCGTGGTCTGTACCCGCCGAGGCTGTTCGCGGCTACAGATCTGAGCCGGCCACTCCGACGGCGGTCAGCCCTACCCGGTGGCCTACCTCGGAGCCGAGCAGCAGCGCGTGGGTGCCAGCCGAAGTCGAGGATGTCCGGGAGCGGGGCCCGGCCGGATGCTGTAGGGCGCAGCCGCTGTGCTGAGCGGATTGCCGGCGTGCGGTCAGCTCGTTCTTCCAGCCCTTGGGCGGGGGCCAGGCGATGCCCCACTCAGTAGGTGGTTTTGAACCAAACTGCTGGTGGGTGCCACCGACTGAGTTTCCAAGTGCATAGAGCGGGACGTCGTTCGTGTGGCTGGTGCAGGAGTGACGAAAGACCCGGGTTCAGTCCAGCTCCAGCATGCCAACCGTTTGGTCTCCGCTGGTCTCGCCGGTTGGTCGGAAGCCGAGCGCCAGGTAGAAGCCTGTGGGGCCATCCGGTCCGGGATGCCAGGTGGTAGTCAGGCGTGTGCCACCTCGGCGCCGGATCTCAGCAGCTACGGACTCCACTGCGAAGCGCCCGTAGCCCCGGCCCTGCTTTCCGTCTGCGATGTTGAGACGCCAGAGTCCGGAGCGAAAGTCGGTGCTTTTGCCGGTCCAGTCGATGTGGAAGAAGGCCATGAGGAACCCGACGGACTCCACCATCGTGCGCGCTCACCAGCACGCTGCCGGAGCCCGCAAAAAGGGGCCCCGGCCGGAGAGCCGGACGATCATGCCATCGGCCGGTCCCGCGGCGGACTGACCACGAAGATCCACCTCGCGGCCGACGGCCGGTGCCGGCCGCTGGTGTTCGTCCTCACCGCCGGTCAGGCCGGAGACGCACCGGCCTTCACGGATGTCATGGCCCGTCTGCGCGTTCCCCGCTCTTTGGGACGGCCCCGCACCAGGCCGGACCTAGTCCTGGCTGACAAGGCGTACTCCTCCCGCGCGATCCGCGACCACCTGTGCAGACGCGGCATCCTCGCGGTGATTCCGGAACGGGCCGACCAGCAGGCCAACCGGCGGCAGCGCGGACAGGCGGGCGGCAGACCGCCGGCCTTCGACCGCGAGGCATACAAGCAGCGCAACACCGTCGAGCGGTGCATCAACCGACTGAAGCAGTGGCGCGGCATCGCCACCCGCTACGAGAAAACCGCGACCATCTACCTCGCCGGACTTCACATCGCGGGCATCTTCCTCTGGTCCGCCCGCTGATCCAAACGAAACCGCCTGGTCGCTTCTTCCGGACCACCTCTCCGACCGAGGGTGGCAAAGAGCCCGGCCATGGCCTCAGCCTTCGCCGACCGGCCTTCCCACGTTCTCGCGGAACTTGCCGATGACGATCCCGGCGGGACTGTAGTTGCAGACGATGAACGTCTGGTGCGACTCCCCGCCCTCCGGATACCCCGAGGCCCGGCCGCAGCCGATGACGTCGGTGTCCTTCCACACGACCTGTGTGAAGGAGGCGGTGTCGGGTGAGTAGCCGGGCCGGTCCCAGTCGTAGCCGCCCGTCCAGCGGGCCTCGTACCAGAGCTGCACGGCCTCCGCGCACGTCGCCGGCTCGTTCTCGTAGGTCGCGAACCAGTAGCGGTTCTCCCCGTACCCCTTCGACCCCGGCCCCGGCGGCGTGGAGAGCCCGTCCAGCGTCGAAGCGGCCTGGGCGCGCTTGATGGCGTGCTCGATGGCCGCGTCGTCCAGGGCCAACGGCGGGGCGCCGTGCTGGGCACGGTAGGAGTTGTGCGCGGCGAGGCACTCCTGGTTGAACGCCTCGTCCGTGGTGTGGGGCAGAGGGGGCCGGCGGTCACCCGGTGCCTGCACCGCTGCTGCGGGAGCAGCCGCGTGAGCGAGGGCGGGAAGGGGCGCGAGCGCCGCGGCGGCGAGCACGGCGGCAGCGAGTGCATGCTTGGTTGCCTTCATGACCGAAGGAACGATCATCAGGACCCCCCGTCACGCGAGGACGCCGAAAGGGGCAGCTTGCCGGCGGGGTTGGCGACGACCTGCACGTTCACGCCGTGACGGCGGTGCTTCTGCGAGAAGTCTGCACGGCTGTCGCCGACGCGGTCGCATTCGGCGAGGGTCCCGTCGAGCAGGACGTGGTCGGGATCGGTCTCGCGCAGGACGCGCAGGAGGCCGGGCGCCCTTCGGGACAGATGCTCGACGACGGCCTTGACGTAGGCGTGGTCGGTGCCGACGGATATCCCGAAGCCGACGGCGATCTGCGCGAGTGGGTCGTGGCGGCGAAGGTAGATCAGGCCGACGAGGGCACGCTGGTGGGGCGGGAGCTTGCAGCGGCGGTCACCCTCACAGGTGACGATGAGCATGGTTACCCACTCGACGAGGGCATGCGGCAGGTCGAGTACGGCAGGATAGGGAACCAACGAGGCTCCTGCGCTGATGAGTTGAGACGTCGAACACCTCTCTCAACGGCACAGGAGCCTCGTGCGTTGCGGACGTCGATCCCGTCACCCATTCAGTGGCCACTCTGAAAACGCTCACTGTCCGCGATCCGCGACGCCTGAGGGTGACCATGGGTGGACGCATGGCGACGTGCAGTACCGGAATCTCCTCTGGGAAGGCGGGGCGCTTGCCGCCATCCGGGACTGGGACCGGATCGCGGTGCGCCCGTACGCGGAAGAGGTCGTACGGACAGCTCAGGTCCAGTTCGGTGTCGGCGGGGTGTTCGACCTTGCGCGGGTGTCTGCGTTCGTCGGGGGCTACCGGTCCGTGGTGCCGCTGGAGCGGTCTGCGCTGGTGGATGGTGCTCGGCGGCTGTGGTGGAAGCGGATGACTGACTTCTGGCAGCTGGAGTTCCACTACGACCGCGGTGACTTCTCCTTCGACGACCTGTTCACGGCGGACGAGGCACTGCTGCACTGGTGGACGGACCGGCTGGATCAGGTCGAGGACGCGGTCGCCGCAGGGTAGATCCCGAGGCCTTCGAGGTCCGGCAGGCGGGGACGCGCGAGGACTGCCGCTCGTTGCCGACCCTGCTCACCCAGGGTGCGGTGGTCAGCGGTGCGGATCGCGTCCGCCCACTCTTCCGCATCGGCCGCGGCGGGAAGCACGATGCCCGCGTTGCCTATGGCTTCGGGGATGCCGCCGCGGTCGGTGCCGATGCTCGGGGTCCCGTGCAGCGCGGCTTCGATGATCACCCGGGGGAAGGCGTCCTCCACTGCGGACGGCACGAGCAGGACGCGGTGGCTGCGGTAGAGGGGACTCATGTCGTAGACCCTGGGCACGTAGGTCACATTGGGGTAACCGGCGAACTGCTCGGCGGTGTTCCACCAGCCTTCCACCAGGGTGAAGCGCTGCTCGGGCATGCGGCGGATGAGCTGGTGCAGGAGGGCGGCGCCTTTCGCCGGGATCGGGTTGACCATGAGCACGGCCCTGGTTCGCTCGCGGCGGTGCTGCCACGGGCTCGAAGGTGTGAAGGGCGGGTACAGGACGGAGAGCCGGGTGCCGTCAGGCCGGGGCGCACGTCGGAGAACGAACTCGGAGACAGTCAGTCCATGGTGCGGATGGCCGTCGAGCACGCCCAGTTCCGTCCTTTTCGCGTTCCCCGTCAAGTCGTTGTGTTCAGCTCCAGGTGGTTGCCGTCGCGGTGCCACCACGCCCGGATCCCGATCACAGGAACGCCGTCAGCGACCCGCTGTGGTGGGGCCGCTGACGGCATTCGGTCCGGGCCGGAGCAGGAGCAGGGCGATGTCGTCGTGGCGGGGGGAGTGTTCGGCGTGGTGGATGAGGCTGTCGGCCAGGGCGTCCAGGTTGCCAGCTTCCGATGTCGTCAGATGGTCGGCGAGCGAACGGGCCCCGAGAGCCCTGCCCCGCACCAGTCACACCGAACGTCACGCGTATATGGACAATACGCCCGCCTTGCTGAGACGGCGCGAGATTCCGCCGCGGATGCACGGTGGGATCTCGCGCCGGACGCCGATGGGATACCAGTGGCGGCATGTGGTCCGGCGGCGTTGTGAGCCTGAGCGGTGCCGAGGGGCAGGGTGAGCCAGCCGGCGGCGCCTAGGGCTCTGCACATCATGGGCGGAACCGTAGTTGCCTTGCTCGTTCCGCGACCGTCACGCGAAGCGGTGATCTCACTATGGTGCCTGTGTGCCCGCTTGCCTTGGTGGAACTGCCTGAACCCGGCCCGGGCACTTCGTGGCGCAGGACAAGCCGAGCAGTGCAGTCCGTCTTACCTATCAGGAGCTCGCCGATCAAGCGTCCCAGCGGGCAGGGTCTCCTGCCCCGCCCAGCGGCGGCCGGGCAGGTCGATGATGCCGACGAAGACGTCGACTGCCTGCCCTGGGCAGCTGACCGAACGCGGCCTCCAGCTCACCGGTCCCCTATGTCGGCGCCTGACCGCGGGCCTCCGGGAGGTCAATGACGGCGGTGTCGGCGAACAGCGGTGAGCATGCTGGGTCTGCCGTCGTAGTCGCCGGGACAACAGCCCTACGCGAGGTGAAAGCGGGAGCGTGGCCGTGGCGGCACCGCAAATGCACGGTGTACTCATCGCCGTACGGCCTCAAGCGTGCCGACGAGCCCGACCGGTCACGGGGCCGGCGTGTATGGCAGGACGAACCAGACGGTTTTGCCTCGGCTGTGGCGGCAGACGCCCCACGCGATGGCGAGCGCGTCCAACAGCGGCAACCCTCGGCCGGACTCGGCCGGTTCTTCGACGGTGGTCTCCGGCGTCCTGTCGCCCCGTGGGGACGCGGTCCGGCCGCTGACCGGTGGGGCAGGGGCCGGGGACGCCGGCTTCTGCCGTACCGCGGCCGGTGCGCCCGGTCCCCCAGTTCGGGTCCTGATCCTCGACCTCGCACTCCACCAGGCCCCACCGCAGCCTGGCTGTGACCAGCACGCGGCTGGTATCGCGGGCGTGCAGAACGGCATTGCCGACCCGTTCGCTCAGCAGCAGCATTGCCGACTGGGCGCTGTCCTCGGACACTGCCCATCTCTCGAGGACGGCCCGCAGCCAGCTGCGGGTGTCTCGGACGTTCTCGGGGCGGCTGGCCAGCAGCATACGCTCCTGCGCCGTCCTCCAGGGGCGGCCGGCGGCGGGGCTCTCGCCTGCTGCCGTGCCGGGCGGGGTGGGGAGGGACGGGACCGCGGCGGATGAGGCGGTAGAGGAAATGAACATCGGGTGGACCTTCTACGCAGGCGTGTGATCCCGGCGGGAGCGGGCACGGCCGTTTCGGTGGGTGGTCCGGCTGGGTGCGGGCAAGCGGTGCGCGGTCGGCCTGCACCGTGTCGGCGTGCGCTTCGTGCGTGTTTGCGGGCCGGTACCGGGCTTGGTTCAGAGGGGCCTTAGCTGTACTCGGACGCCGCGTTGGCGTAGTCCGAGTATCGGCATCCGATGGCCCTGGTTTTTGGTGGCCTGGTCTGAATGCGAGGAGGCAGATTCGTCTCCGGCGATGAAGGGGGCGGCCGCCGCCCGCCCGGCGCGTCCGGGCCCCGGGCCGATAGGCCCGGGGCCCGGACGCCGGTGTCTAGAAGGCGATCCATTCGCTGGAGGTGGTGACCTCCTCCAGGACGTCCGGGAGCGACTCAACGCCGAGACCGGGGCCGGTGGGGACGTCGAGGTGGCCGTCGGAGAGGACGAACGGCTTGGTGATGTCGGTGGCGAAGTAGCGGTGGGAGCCGGAGGTGTCGCCGGGGAGAGTGAAGCCGGGCAGGGCGGCGAGGGCGACGTTGGCGGCGCGGCCGATGCCGGTCTCCAGCATGCCGCCGCACCAGACGGGGACGCCGTGGGCGCGGGCGAGGTCGTGGATGCGGCGGGCCTCGAGGTAGCCGCCGACCCGGGCCGGCTTGACGTTGATGATCGAGCAGGCGCCCAGCGAGATGGCCGCGGCGGCGTCGGCGGCCGACTCGATGGACTCGTCCAGGCATACGGGGGTGCGCAGCAGCTTGGCGAGCTGGGCGTGCTGGACCATGTCGTCGTTGGCGAGGGGCTGTTCGATGAGGAGCAGGCCGAAGTCGTCCAGCTTGGCGAGCTGCTGGGCGTCGACGAGGGTGTACGCCGCGTTGGCATCGACCTGGAGGAGGAGGTCGTCGCCGAAGCGCTCGCGGACGGCGCGGACCGGTTCGACGTCCCAGCCGGGTTCGATCTTCAGCTTGATCCGGACGTAGCCCTCGGAGATGAATCCCTCGACCGCATCGAGGAGCTGGGGGATGGAGTCCATGATGCCGACGGACACGCCGCAGGGCACCCGGTCGCGGGCGGCGCCCAGGTGGGAGCCGAAGGACTCGCCGGTGATGCGGAGCTGGGCGTCCAGCACGGCGGTCTCCAGCGCGGCCTTGGCCATGTGGTGGCCGGTGAAGGGCTCCAGGGTCCGTCCCACCGCGGCGGCGTCGACGCCGTCCTTGGGCAGGGCGGGGATGAGGAAGCGGCGCAGGACGTCCTGGGCCCCGTCGACGTACTCGGAGCAGTAGCGGGGCTCGGACATGGCCGCGCACTCCGCCCAGCCCTCGATGCCGTCGGAGGTGACGACGCGGACGAGCAGGACGTCGCGGCTGGTCTCGACGCCGAAGGAGGTGCGGAACGGGGCGAGGAGCGGCATCGTGATGCGGCGCAGCTCGACGCCGGAGATCTTTGTGCTCATGGTGGGTGGACTCCAGGGGTGCGGGGGTGCGGGGGTGCGGGGGTTCAGTGGACAGGGGTGGCGGCGCGGTGGACGACGTAGCTGCGCCGGTTGTGGAAGCCGGTGACGCGGGCTCCGTCGGCGAGAAGGTCGCCAAGGGTGTGACGGACGGCAAGGCGCCAGGCGCGGGCCGCGCCCGGGTCGGTGCGGCGCAGGGCTTCGATGTCGTTCGGGAGGTCGATCAGGATGGTGTCGGCATCGACTGGGCCGACCTCGGGCTGGCCGTCGCGGTTGCGGACACCGTGGACGGCGCCGTTGGGCAGTGCGAGCGCGTCGGTCCCCTCGGGTACGGAGCAGGGCTCGGCGGGTGCGGTCAGGTCCCAGGCGGTCAGGACGCGGTCGGATTCGTCGCCGCCGTTGATGGCGTCGTCCATGGCGCCGTAGAACGAGGTCAGGTACTCCTCGGGGCGGGCGCCGAGCTTGACGAGGTTGAAGTAGGCGTTGCGGCGGATCAGCGGGTCGTAGGTCCACGTGATGCGCTTGATCCCGCGGGCGAGCGCCCACTGGCGCTGGTGCAGTTTGAGGGCCAGGCCAATGCCGCGTCCCTGGGCGGTGCCGGTGATGTGGGAGTGCAGGCTGGTGCCGACGGGCTCGCCGAAGAAGGCGGCGGACGCTCCGACCAGCCGGCCGTCCTCGTAGGCTCCGGCCACGTAGTTACCGGCGTGGGCGAGGGCGCGCATGACTTCCGCGGAGATGGGGGCGCGCTCGACGACCGTGCCCCAGATCTCGGCGAAGAGCTGGGCGACGTGGTCGAGCTCCTCGATGCCGTGGAGTTCGCGCAGTTCGAGGCTGGTCATTGCAGTGCTCCGACGAGGTGGGCCAGGAGCCGGGTGCGGTCCGGCATGGTGGCGGTGAGGACGTGTTCGTGGTCGGCGTGGGCGCCGTCGCCGACGGCGCCGAGGCCGTCGAGGGTGGGGCAGCCGGCTCCGGCGGTGTAGTTGCCGTCGGATGCGCCGCCGACGGCCGCCTGGGCTACAGGGGCGATACCGAGCCGGTCGGCCAGGTCGGTGACACGGGCGAACAGCGCCTGGGAGGTGTGGGGGTCCAGGGGCGGCCGGTTGGGGCCTCCGTCGATCTGCAGACGGGCGCCCGGGGTGTGCGGTCGCAGGGTCCGGATGTGCTGGTCGACGGCCGCCTGCGCCGCGGCGGTGGGGACCCGGACGTCCACGTTGAGCTGGGCGCGGGCGGGGACGGTGTTGCTCGCCGTGCCGGCGGACATCACCGTCGGGGTGAGGGTCGTTCCGGGCCCGGTGGAGGCGTTGACGGTGTCGGCGATGTGCTGCAGGGCCAGGACGTGGTGGGCGAGTTCGGTGGCCGCGTTGATGCCCTTCTCGGGTTCGAGCCCGGAGTGCGCGGCGCGGCCGTGGACCGTGAGGTCGTAGAGGGATACGCCCTTGCGGCTCGTCTTCAGTGCACCGCCCGGGGCCGAGGGCTCCAGGACGAAAGTGGCCGCGCACCGGCGGGCCAGGTCCTCGATCAGGGGGCGGGAGGTGTCGGAGCCGACCTCCTCATCGCCCGTGACCAGCACGCACACCCCGTCGAGGGACGGCAGCGAGGCCAGGGCGTGGAACATCTGGACCAGGCCGGCCTTCATGTCGAAGACGCCGGGGCCGCGGGCGACACCCTGCTCGAGAGACCAGGGGTGGGTCTTGAGGGAGCCGATCGGCCAGACGGTGTCGTGGTGCCCCAGGAGCAGCACGCGCGGGGTCCCGAAGGTCCACTGGACATGGGTGACGCCGTCGATGACCAGCGTCTGCGGCTTGGCGCCCAGCAGCCGGCTGCCCTGCTCGGCGACGACTTGTGCGCTGCGGGCGACGGCGGCGTGGTCGGCGGAGTAGGACTCGCAGGTCACGAGTTCTTCGAGGTCGGCGAGCATGGTGTCAAGATCGGTCGTATGGTCCGCTGGCGCGGAGAAGGCTTTGTGGTCAGCCGGCACGGGTGAGTCCTCCAGGGTGGGATGACCGTCACGCTAAACACCCTGGTCAGGGCCAGGTTGGTGCTGCGGTGACAACGTGAAGGGCCACTTCGTGCCCGGATCCCAATCCGCCACGAGAACGCGAGCGCCCGGCAGGCAGTGCGGCCTGCCGGGCAGCTGTGTGCGGGGTGCATGAGGGGTCAGCCCATGTGCTTGCCCATCAGCCGGCGCATGTTCCCGCCCAGGATCTTCAAGATGTCCTCCTCGGCCAGGCCCCTGCGTACGAGTGCCTCGGTGACCAGGGGCATGCCGGCCGGGCCCTCGAGGCCGGGGAAGTCGAACATCGGGTCCTCATCGTCGAGGTTTTCGCAGCAGGGCGGGGTGACATCGTGCATGACCTCGCGGACGAAGTCCGAGCCGAGACCGACGTGGTCGATGCCGGCCACGGAGATGATGTGTTCGATGTGGTCGACGACCCGGTCGACGCTCACCTTCTCCTGGGTGTCGGTGAGGAAGTCGGGGACGAAGTTCACGCAGACCACGCCGCCGGTGCCGGCCACCCCGCGGATCTGGTCGTCGGTGAGGTTGCGGTGGTGCTCCCGCAGGGCGCGGGCGCAGGAGTGGGTGGCGATCAGCGGCCGGGTCGCCAGCTCCAGGACGTGCGCGACACCGCTGGCCCCCAGGTGGGAGATGTCGAAGAGGATGCCCAGGCGTTCCATCTGGCGCAGCGCCTCGATACCGGGCACGGTGAGCCGGCTGCCGGTGGCGTCCTCCCGGCTGCCGTCGGCCAGCGGTGTGCGGCCCCAGTGGGCGATGGAGGCGATGCGCACGCCGAGCCGGAAGAGGGTGGAGAACAGCTCGACCGAGGCGTCGACGCCGGGTGCGCTCTCCAGGGCGAGAACGAGGGCGATCTTGTCGCCGGCGAGGGCGGCGTCGATGTCGCTGCCGGTCAGACACAGGGCGACCTGGTCGGCGTTGGCCTCGGCGAGGACGTGGGCGCATTCGATCATGCGCAGGGTCTGCCGCAGAGCCCCTTCGGGACGGTACTGGTCGTCGATGAACACCGGCAGGACCTGGATGTCGATGCCGCCCTCGCGCAGCTGCGGCAGCCAGCGTTCCCGGAAGAAGCTGCCCCAGCGCTGCGGGGGTCGGGCGGCGACGGCCATGAGGAGGTCGTTGTGCGCGTCGGCGACGACGGCACGGCGATGCAGGTCCAAGGACACAAGGGAGCCTTTCGCACGAAGGGCGTGGGATTGATCGGCCCGGCCGCCGGTGTGGTGGGCGGCCGGGCGGCCGGGGCAGGGTCAGGCGTGGGTCAGACGCGGGACCGCGTCCAGCAGGGAGCGGGTGTACTCGTGCCGGGGTGTGGCGATCACGTACTCGACGGGGCCGAACTCCACCATCTCGCCGTGACGCATGACGGCGACGGTGTCGCAGACGTAGCGCACGACGGCAAGGTTGTGCGAGATGAACAGCATCGTCAGGCCGAGTTCGGTACGCAGGTCACGGATGAGGTTGAGCACGGCGCCCTGCACGGAGACGTCGAGCGCGGAGGTGATCTCGTCGGCGATGAGGACCTCCGGGCGGGCTGCGAGCGCGCGGGCGATGGCCACGCGCTGGCGCTGGCCGCCGGACAGCTCACGCGGGTACTTGGACGCGTATGTGGCCGGCAGCGAGACCAGGTCCAGGAGCCGTGCGACCTCAGCCTGCCGCTGGGCACGCGGGACGCGGGTGCCCTCGGCGATGGCGTCGCCGATGCTCATGCGCGGGTTGAGTGAGGAGTACGGGTCCTGGAACACCATCTGGACGCGGCCGCGTTCGACCCCCGACACGGTGCCCTGGTACGGGGTCAGGCCGGCCACGGCCCGGGCGAGGGTGGACTTGCCCGACCCGGATTCCCCGACGAGCCCGCAGACCGACCCTGTGGGGACCTGGAGGCTGACGCCTTGCACGGCGGTGAAGGAGCCGAAGCGGACGGTGAGTTCGTTGACGTTGAGCATCATGCCTCCCAGCAGGCCACCGCGTGCCCGTTGACGGTGGTGGCGAGTTCGGGGCGGGTGGTCCGGCAGCGGTCGGTGGCCAGCGGGCAGCGGTCGGTGAACGCGCAGCCGGTGCCGACGTCCGCGGGTGAGGGCTGCCGGCCGGGGATGGTGGTCAGCGGCCTGGAGCGGTCGGTGTCCATGTCCGGCAGCGAGCCGATCAGCGCCCGGGTGTAGGGGTGGCGGGCGGTGTGCAGGGCGTCGGCGGCGAGTTCCTCGACGATGCGGCCGGCGTACATCACGGCGATCCGGTCGCACAGTTCACTGACGACGGCGATGTCGTGGGAGATGAACAGGGCGCCGGCCTGGGTGTCGTCGACGACCTCGCGCAGCACCTTGATCACTTCACGCTGGACGGTGACGTCCAGGGCGGTGGTCGGCTCGTCGGCGATGATCAGCCGGGGCGTGCCCATGAGGCCCATGGCGATGACGGCGCGCTGGCGCATGCCGCCGGACAGCTCGTGCGGGAACTGGCGGACGACCTTGGCCGGTTCCTTGATGCGGACGCGGCGCAGTCGCTCCACCGCGCGGGCACGCGCCTGCGTCTTGGTGGCGCCGTCGTGGAGGGTGGCCACCTCGGCGAGCTGGCCGCCGACCCGCAGGGCGGGATTGAGGGAGGAAGTGGGGTCCTGGAAGACCATCGCCAGCGACGACCCGAGCATCTTGCGGCGCTCGGCATCGCTCAGGTCGTCCAGGTCCACTCCGCACAGCCGGGTGCGTGCGCTGCCGGCCAGGCCGGGGTAGGGCACGATCTGCCCGATGGCGGCGGCCGTCATGCTCTTGCCGCTGCCCGATTCGCCGACCAGGCCGACGATCTCCCCCGGGTGCACGGTCAGGGAGACCTGGCGTACGGGGGTGATGCCGCCGGGGAAGGAGACGGTCAGGTCGCGGACCTCGAGTACCGCGTCCCGCACGGGGCGGCCCTGGGCCCGGATGACGGCGGGGTCGACGGGTTCGCCGACCGGGTCGCCGCTGGTGGAGGCGGCCTTGGCGAAGGTGTCGCCCAGCAGCATGAACCCGAGCCCGGCGAGGGCGACCGCGGTGGCGGGTGCGACGACGACGGAGGAGGTGACGTAGACGTGCCCGAAGGCTTCGTTCAGCAGCCGTCCCCAGTCGTAGGACGGTGCCTGGACGCCCATGCCGAGGAAGGACATCGCCGACAGGCCCAGCAGGGCGGCGCCCATGGCCTGGGCGGTGTTGAGGATGAGGGGTTCGGCGATGTTGGGCAGGATGTGCCGGGTGAGGATGCGGCGGCGCGGCACCTGGAGCATGCGGGCGGCCGCGATGTAGTCGGCGCCCGCGATGGACGCGGTCAGGGTGTGGGTGAGACGGGCGAAGGTCGGGGCGAGCGCCACGCCGATGCCCAGGACGGCGCCTTGCGCGCCGAGCCCGGTGACGACGGCGGTGAACATCGCCAGCAGCAGGGCGGGGAAGGCGACAAGGATGTCGACGGCGGCGACGACCATCTGCCCGGCTCTGCGCGGAAGCAGGGAGGGCAGGGCGCCGAGCAGGACTCCGCCCACGGTGCCGATCAGGGTGGCGAGGAAGGCCAGGCCCAAGGTGAGGCGGGTGGCGACCAGGGTGCGGGCGAGCAGGTCCCGGCCCAGGGCGTCGGTGCCGAGCAGGTGGGCGCCGGATGCGCCCTGGTTGATCTGCGCGGGGTCGATGCGGGCGGCGGCCTCGCCCCAGATCGGCGGGCCGATGAGGGCGAGCACGATCATGACGGCGATCAGACCGGTGCCGAGCAGGCCGGTGGGGTTTCTCAGCAGGCGGCGCATCAGCCCTCCTGGCGGGTGGAGGCGGACAGGGAGGACTTGGGGTCGAGGAGTCCTAGAGCGACGTCGACGAGGAAGTTGATGAGCAGGACGAGCGCGCCGTAGACGAGGATCATGGCCTGGGCGACGGGGTAGTCCTTCTGCGTGATGGCCTCGACCGTTCGCTGTCCCAGGCCCGGCCAGGCGAAGACGTTCTCCACCAGCACGCTTCCGGTGATCAGTCCGCCGAGCAGCAGGCCGCCCATGGTCAGGGTCGCGGTGAGGGTGTTGGGCAGCAGATGCACCGCGTACAGCCGCCAGGCGGGCAGCCGCTTGGCGTGCGCCAGGCGCATGTAGTCGGTGTCCAGTTCACGCAGGGTCTCCACCCGCGACAAGCGGGCGATCATCGCCGCGGGGGCGATCGCGAGGGCGGTGACAGGCAGGACGTAGGAGGCCGGGCCGGTTAGACCGGCCGGCGGGAGCAGGCCCAGGCCGAGGGCGAACACCAGCAGCAGGGCGAGACCGTAGAGGTATTCGGGGATGGCGACGGCGGCCCCGGTGAGGGTGGTGAAGGCCGTCTCCGTCCTGCGCCGGCGCCCCTGGTGGGTGCGGACGGCGGACCACATGCCCAGCGGGATCGCCACGGCGAGCGCGACGAGCGTGGCGAGCACGCCGAGCGCCAGGGTGTGGGGCAGGCCCTGGGCGATGATGTCGCTCACCGGCTGGGCAGAGAAGAACGACGTGCCCAGATCGCCGCTGAACACGTGCTGGACATAGTGCAGAAACTGCGTCGGGAGCGAGTCGTTCAGACCGAGTTCCGCGCGGCGAGCATCGACCAGGTCCTTCGGCGCGGTCGGGCCGAGCATCTGACGCAGCGGATCACCCGGGATCAGATGGATCATGGCGAACGACGCCACGACCAGCACAGCGAGGGAGACGACCAGCCGCAGCAGGTGCCGGACGAAGAACACAGGGGTCAGCCGCCCGGCGCGCCCGGCGCGCCGGGGGCGGGCGGGAGTCGTTCTTGGGGCGTCGGTCATGGTGGTCACTTCTCGGCTCCCGTCATGCGGATCGACGTCGGGTCGAACAGCCCCGCCGTGATGCGGAAGGTGGCGTTGTACGCGGCGGTGGTCAGGGTCTTGTCGACCACGGGGACGAGATCACCGCTCTCGAAGAGCGCACTCTCCGATCGCGCCCACAGAGTGCAACCCGAGGCACCCGGGAGCTTGCTCGCCTCGGCAGTGAGTTCCTCGTACGTGGTGTTGGTGAGGTGGGCGAAGTTTCCGCCGTCGGGGGTGAAGGGGCCAGACAGGGAGCCGATCAGCTGGGTGGGCAGGGTGACGCCGAGCGGCGCCCAGTCCACGTCCCAGTCCTGGGTGACCGCTTCCACCTCGTCGTAGGAGGCATCCGACAACGCCCGCAGCCGCACCTCGACGCCGACCTTCTTCCAAGCGTCGGCCAGATACTCAGCCGCGGCCGCCATCGTCTCGCCGCCGGAAGTGCCGTAGATCATCCGGATGGTCAGCTTCTGGCCGTCCTTGCTACGGACGCCGTCGCCGGAGTGGCGCCAGCCGGCCGCGTCCAGGGCGGCCTCGGCCGCATGCAGGTCGTAGGCGGGCAGGTGCCCGGTGACAGTGTCCCCAGGGCAGGGATTCGGCTTGAGCACCAGGCCCGTGGGCCGTTGTCCGGTGCCGGCGGTGGCGATCTGTCCCAGGGCGTGCAGGTCGACCGCATGCAGCAGGGCCTTGCGGACAGCCGGGTCGTGTCCGGGGTGCCCCTTGCCCTGGTGGAAGAAGAACTCCTGCGTGCCGTTGGCCTGGACGGTGGTGGAGATGCGCGGGACATTGGTCACCCGGGCACGGTCGGGACCGGCGAACTGCGCGGCGTTCAACTGGTGGGAGAGCAGCAGGTTGGCCGCGGTCGATTCGCTGCCGACGACCTTCAGGACGACCGAGCCGGGCATAGCGGGGTCGGATGCGGTGGCCCCGCCGGGACCCCAGGTGTAGTCCTTGCGGCGGATGAAGGTGTAGCTCTGGTTCGGCCGGGCCTCCGTGAGCTGGAACGGGCCCGATCCGGACGTGCTGCCCTTGAGCAGGGAGCGGTCCTTCAGCCCCTTGCCGCAGACCATGAACAGGTAGCGAGTGCTCTGCAGGATGAGCGCGAACGGCTTGGGCGTGCTGAGAGTGACCGTGCCGGCCGCGTCGTCGGCCTTCGCGGTCAGGCCCTCGGGAACCACGACACCGATGGCGGGCGAGTTGGTGGCCGGGTCGGTGATGTAGTCGACGTTCGCGGCGATCGTGCTCGCCGTCACCGGGCTGCCATCCGCACAGGTGACGCCGCGACGCAGCGTGAAGGTGACCGAGGACGGCTTGACGTCCCATTTCTGGGCCAGGCCCGAGACGACGCGGCCGTCGCGGTCGATGTTCACCAGTGTGTCGTAGGCCAGCGACAGCGTGGTGTAGGTGGCGGTGTTGTGGAACTGGGCGGGGTCGAGCAGTCCGGGATCGCTCTTGATCGCGAAGCTGAAGGTGTCACCGCCGGTCGATCCGGCCTGGCCGTCGACAGTGCCGCAGCCGGCCGCCAGCAGCGACGCCGCGAGACAGGCGGCTACCGCGCGGGCTGTTTTCATAGGGGGCTCCTCGGGGGCGGAAGGGTTGCCCCACATTCGCGACTCGTGGCCGGAAATGATTCGGGGGGGGCGACAAAGACTTCGGGCCGGGTTCGGTGTGAGGACCCAACCGGCGGCCACGGGGTTGTGCCGCCGGGCCCGCCCCGCACGCTGCAGTGAACAGCGCCGCCCCGAACCGCGGGTGCGGTCCGGGGCGGGCAGGGTCGTGTCCATGACGGTCTCAGTGCCGGGATCGCAGGTGGTCGATGACGGCCCGGGCTGCCTGGCCGATCGCGCGGTCCGCGCGCGGCTGCCGGCCGGCCGCGGTCGAGGTCCGCAGGAAGATGCCCACGGCGTACCGCTTGCCGTCGGGGTACTCGATCACGCCCGCCTCGTTGCGGACGGCGAAGTCCGTGCCCGTCTTCCCGGCGATCCTCACCCCCGCCTCGGGGAAGCCGGACACCAGGCGGTGCTGCCAGACCTGCTGGCTCATGATGCTCCGCACCTCGGCGCAGGCGCTGGCCGGGCCGGCCTCGTCGCGCCACAGGGCGGCCAGGAGCGCGGTCACTTCGCGGGGTGTGCACGACGGGCTGGTGGCGGGGGCGCAGGCGCGCAGGGTGAGCAGCCGCTCGTCGGGGACGCCTGCCAGCTGGTCGTCGAGGGAGCGGCCGGGGTCGAGGCCGAGTTCGCGGCGGATGTCGTCGTCCAGGGCTCGGCTGGAGGAGAAGCCGAACTCGGGGAAGCCCAGCTCGTCGAGGGTGGCGCGGACCCGGTCGGGGCCGACGATGTCGAGGAGGAGGTCGGTGGCGGCGTTGTCGCTGATCGTCATCATCATGAAGGCGAGGTCGCGGGCGCTCATCTCGACGTCGTACAGGCATCCGTCGGTGCCGCTGCCGCCGGCTCGGTAGGCGGCTGTCACCGTGTGCCGCCCGGCGGGGTCGAGCAGCCCGGCGGCCGCCTGGCGGGCGTACTCCAGGGCGATGGGGATCTTGAACACGGAGGCCAGGACGACCGGGGCGTCGTCCCGGTGGCCGAACTCCTCGCCGGAGTCGATGTCGCGGGCGTGGACGAAGCCGTCGACCTCGGCTTGGGCGAAGATGTACGAGAGCTGGGTGCGGATCTGCTCGGCGCGGGAGGTGTGCGCGGCGCTGGACATGCCGTCTCCTTATCGGGGGGTGTGGGGCCGCGCGCGGCGCAGGTGGTCGACGGCCGTCCGGGCGGCTTGGCCGATCGCGGTGTCGGCGGCGGGGTTGCGGCCGGTGAGGGTCGGGGTGCGCAGGAAGACGGCGACGGCGTAGCGGCCGCCGTCGGGGTATTCGACGACGCCGGCCTCGTTCAGGATGCCCCACAGGGAGCCGTTCTTGGCCGCGACCTTGACCTCGTTGTCGAAGCCGGCGACGAGGCGGTGCACGGACAGCTGCCGGCTCATGAGGTCGCGTACCTCGGCGCAGGCTTCGGGCGCTGCGGCCTGGTCGCGCCAGATCGCGCTGAGCAGTGAGGTGATCTCGCGCGGGGTGCTGGAGGCGGAGCGGGTGGGGTCGAGCATCGATAGGGACCGGATCTGCTCTTCGCTGACCTTCGCCAGCTGGGCGTCGATGTCGCCGCCCGGGTCGATGCCGAGCTCTGCCCAGACCGGGTCCCACAGGTCGCGGTACCGGCCGACGGGCAGGCTAGGGCATCCCAGTTCGGTGACGAGGGCGCGGACGTGGTCGGTGCCGACGATTTCCATGAGTTTGTCGGTGGCGGCGTTGTCGCTCATGGAGAGCATGAAGAACGCCAGATCGCGCGTGCTCATCGTGACGTCGTGCAGGCAGCTGTCGGTGCCGATGCCGCCGCCCTCGCGGTTGTCGGCGGTGATCGTGTGGCGTGCCGCCCGGTCCAGCTGCCCGGCCGCGGCCTGGCGGGCGTAGGCGAGCGCGATGGGGATCTTGCGGATGGAGGCGACGATGACCGGGGCGTCGGCCCCGTAGCCGACCTGGTGGCCGGTGTCGATGTCGCGGGCGTGGACGTAGCCCTCGACGCGGGACTCGTCGAAGATCGCCTTCAGGGCGTCGGCCGGCTCGTCGGTGACAGGGGAGGGTGGCATAGGGGGTGCTCCGATTCTTCAGCCGGTCTTGGGGGTGGCGCGGCCGCTGTAGTGCAGATAGGAGGGGCCGTCGGCCCTGTTCTCGAAGACCACCGCGTCCCACATCGACTCCTCCTCGCCGCGGCCGACGAACGTGGTCGCGTCGACGGGCGTCAGTTCCAGGGTCCGGGGCTGCGCGAGGCCAACGAGGATGCCCGTCGGCTCGGTACGCAGCCGCAGTTGCCCGTCGTGGGTGGTGACGTGGATCTGGCTGCCCGCGCGCTCGTAGACGCCGGTGAAGAGGTCGACGTCTACGTCCACCGGATGAGCGGGCGGTGCGAGCGGGCCGGGCACGCTGATCTGGTGCAGCTCCTTCATCAGTTCGCTGACGAGATGGTGCTGGAAGGCGACGCTGTGGCCGCCGTTGATCAGCACGGCGACGACCGTTCTGGTCTCGGGCAGGACCCACAGGGCGGCGTGCTGGCCGATGGTGTCGCCGGTGTGGGAGAGCACCACATGGCCGTCCCATTCGTCCAGGCTCCAGCCGATGCCCCACTGCTGGCCGCCGGCATACGGGTTGGGCAGGTCCACCTGCGGCTCGCCCATCGCCTGCGGGTCGGCCAGGAGCGCGCCGGGTGTGAGGTGGGCGCGGCCGAAGGCGACGACGTCGGCGGCGGTCGAGCAGATCAGGCCGGCGGGGCCGACGGAGCGCGGCAGGCCCCAGGCCGGTGCCGGGCCGCCGTCGTCGCCGTGGCCCATGGCGGCGCCGAACCGCAGCACGTCCTCCGGCAGTGTGAAGGTGTGGGTGAGTCCGAGCGGCTCGCAGATCTGCTCGCGCAGGGCGCGGTCCCAGACCTGGCCGGTGAGCTGTTCGATCACCCGGCCCGCGATCACGAAGCCGGAGTTGCAGTAGGAATGGGAGTCGCCTACGGGGAAGGTCTGCTCCAGACCGGCGCACGCCTCGACGTATCGGGCCAGGCAGTCGTCGCCGCGGCCGGTGTCGAGGAACAGGTCGCCGTCGATGCCGGCGGTGTGGGTGAGCAGGTGGCGCAGTGTGATCGACGCGGTCGCCTGGGCGTCCTTCACCGTGAAGCGGGGCAGCACGTCGACGACGCGGGTGTCCAGGGTGGTGCGGCCCTGCTCGGCCAGGAGCATGATCTGCGTCGCGGTCCAGACCTTGGTGATCGACCCGATCTGGAACAGCGAGTCGGTGTGCACCGGGGCGCCGGTCGCGGTGTTGAGGACGCCGGTGGCGCAGGCGTGTACCTCGCCGCCGCGCCAGAACGCCAGGCTCGCGCCCGGCACCTCAAACTGGTCGGCCAGCGCCTCAAGGCGGCTCGCCCAGTGCTCCATGTCGGCATCCACGCGACGCCCTCCGGTGTGCTCGATGAACTTGGCCGGAAGCGTACGCACGCAGGTCCCTACCTGGTTGGTACGAGCGGACGAAGGGGCCGGTCAGAGCTTGGCCTGGCGGACGACTTCGTGAGACGGCCGGGTTTCTAGTGTGGCGTGACCCTGACGTTTGAGGAGACGACGATGCCGCTGATCGACCGTGACGACTGTGCTCTGGTGATCATCGATGTGCAGGACAACTTCTACCCGCCGCGGCGGCTGGATGTGGACCGACAGCGGTTCCACGAGATGGTGCAGCGCATCGTGTGGATCACGTCGGTGGCCGATCGGCTGGGCATCCCGGTCGTGGTGACCGAGGAGGACCCCGAGCACAGCGGGCACACCGTGCCGGAGATCCGCGAGGCGCTGCCCGCGAAGGCGGTCACGCTGCCCAAGAACGCCTTCGCGGTGTGGGACAACCCCGACATCGCCGCCGCGATCGAGGCCACAGGCCGCACCACCATGGTGCTGGTCGGCATCGAGACGGACATCTGCGTGGCCCACTCGGCGATCCAGCTGCACCACGCCGGCAAGCGGGTGGTGGTCGTCGACGACGCCGCCTACTCGCCGGGCGAAGCCCACGAGCGGGGCCTGAGGCGCCTGGCGGGCCGGGGCATCGAGACGCTGTCGACCAAGGAGCTGTTCTACGACTGGGTGCGCACCATCCAGGCGGCGGACACCTTCCACGACACCCACGCCGACCTGACCCTCCCGCTGGGCGTGCGCCTTTGACCGGACCGGTCCTCAGCCCGTCGCTGTGGTGGGGTCTGTGCCTTCGGGCCGGACCCCACCACTGCCATTGAGGCCCACCAGGCGCAGCTGGAGCATTGCGGAGAACCGGGCGGAGGGGTCCTGCAGGTCCAGCTGCCCTACCTCGGCCACCCGGCGGAGGCGGTAGCGGAAGGTGTTGGGGTGCACGAACACGCTCGCGGAGGCGGCGATGACGTCTCCGAAGGCGTCCAGCCACGCGCGCAGCGTCTGCACCAGGTGGGCGTTGTGCTTGGCGTCGTAGGCCGCCAGCCGGGCCAGCGGGCCGGCGAGCTCGTCGCGGTTGGCGATCGCCAGGTCCCGCATCTCCAGCAGGAGCGCATCCACGTACACGTCGCTGATCGAGGCGACGCGCCTGGCCGTCTCGCCGCTGAACAGAACGCGCAGGGCCCGGTCTGCGCCCGCCCGTGACCGCGCGAGCGTGGCAGGCTCCGGGGCCACCGTGCCGATCCCGATGAACGCGCCCGCCCGGTCGCCGGTGCGCTGGAGGAAGTTCGCCGCCACCTGCAGTGCACGCTCCCGCGCGGGGGCGGTGTCGCCCGGCACAGGGAAGAGGGCGTAGGCCACGTCACCGAGCAGGGCCACGGCGGAGCGCGGCTGGACCGCGGTGAGGTGGACGGCCAGCGCACTCGCCAGGCGCTGGCGCTCGGCGGTGACGTGAGCAGGATCCTCTGCCGGCGCAGGCGTCACTCCCAGGGCCATGACCAGCATCGGCTCGTCGACCAGCCCGAGCCGGCCAAGGGCCTGGACCGAACCCGCTCCGCCTTCCAGGGCGGTGGTGACAAGGTCGGCGCGCAGCCGGTTCTCGGCGTCGGTGCCCGCGCGGAAACGCAGCATATGGAGGGCAACGAGCTTGGCCGCCTCCAAGAACGCCTTCTCCCGCTCCGGCGTCAGCGGCTTGCGCAGCGCCGCCCACACCGAGCCCAGGAACTCATCCCCGGCGCGCACGGCGACCGCCACCCGCGGCAGCGCCACCTCATCGCCGACGCTCGGCGCGGGAACATGAACCAGGCCCTCGCTGCGGTACAGCTCCTTGAACACGCCGTGCTCCTCGTGCAGCCGCAGGTAGCGGTCGGGCACCTGCCGGGCCAGGATGCTGGCCACCCGGGGGGCGTCCGCCTCGTCCTGCCGGCCGGAGAAGGCCAGGATCCGCGAGCGGCGGTCCTCGATGGTGACCGGGGCGTCCAGGAGCGTGGCGATCGCGTTGGCCAGGGCGAACAGATCACCGGACGGCACACCGCCCAGGGTCTGCTCCTCGACCTCCCCCACGTCGCCTTCGGCCAGCAGGGTGCGCAGCATCGCTGCCAGTTGGGCCCACGACGCCCCGCGGGTCAGGGCGAGCAGCGCCACACCGGTCTCGGCGACGACCGGCTCCAGTTCCTCCGCCCCGTCGACCGGGCCACGGACGACGAGCGCGGTCGCACCGACTTCTGCCAGGCTGCGCAGGAGCCGGCTGATCTCCTGTGTGCCGTGGACGCCGACGCCGAGCACGATGGCGTGGTCTGGGTAGTGCTGCTCGTCGTGGGGATCGTGAATCCCGACGCCGCCGATGTCCCCGGCCGCCGCGGCATCGCCGTGGAGCAGGTCCAGGAGGGTGGAACCGAGGTCCTCGAGCACCCGGCTCAGACTCCGGGGAGGGTGCGTCGACATGTGTCTAATCATCTCCGCAGGTTAGGACCGCACAGGGTCCCGCTACTTCGTGCGTGCGGATGAGGATACGCCGGGCGTTTGGTTTCTCAGAACGAACGCGAGGGGTCAGGCTTCCACAGGCGGCCCAGAGCGGCGTCGACCAGGGCGTCGGTGGAGTCGACCACCGGCAGCACACGTGCGGCCGCCCCACTGACCAGCGGTATCTCCGTGCAGGCGGCGATGGCCACCTGGGCGCCTTGTTCCTTGAGGGTCTCGGCAGCCGCGGCGATCCGCTGTTCGGCCCCGTCCAGGTCGACACCGCCCTTGACCGCACGGATCGCCGCGTCCACGTACTCGTGCTGGACGCGGGCGGGGACCTGGATCGCCTCGATGTCCAGACGGGCGCCGGCCCGCTCGTACAGACCGGCAAGCCGCGTCCCCCGCGTAGCGAGAATCCCCACCCTCTCCAGACCGGGCACCTTCTCGGCCGCGGCCTGAAGCGCCGCCTGGATCATGTCCAGCACCTCAACGCCCGCCGCCTTCGACAACTGCTCGACGTAGGCGTGCGCGGTATTGCACGGCACGGCGACACAGCTCGCCCCGGCCCGCTGCAGCCAGCGGGCGCCCTCCACCAGCGCCGGCACCGGCGAGGGCCCCTCGCCCAGCAGTGCCGCCGTCCGGTCAGGAACGGCGGGATCGGCCCACATGAGCACCGGCAGATGCCCCTGGTCGGACCCGGCCGGAGTTTTCTCGACTAGCCGGCGGTAGAAGTCGGCCGTGGCCAGCGGCCCCATCCCCCCGAGAATCCCCAGGGCAGGGCGATCCCGCCTCATCGCCTCACCGACCAGAAGCACAGGGCACAGCCGTGTCCGGCAGGGGCCGGATGTCTCACCGGCGAAGAGCAGTCGTGATCACTCAAGGGAAGCGGCCTCTCAGATGTCGGTCGGATCCCTCGATCCTGGTGCGCATCCGGCCGCGAAGGGTTGTCCCGCAGTCCAAAGCCGACGGGCCGCATTGGGCGCGCGCTCCAACAGGCCCGGCCCCGGCGCGTGGTGGGACGTTGCAAGCAGAGCGGGGAATTCGGCTCTGCCGACGAAGCCGACGACGCAAAGCCGTACCTGACACCGAAGATCTCGCCTGCCCTCCCGGCTTCACTGACCCTCGGACGCCCAGACGGGCCGACCCGCTGACCCGACGCCACCGGCCTTCGGCTTTGCCCCGCCGGCGAACCCCGCAGACGCCGGCCCTGCACCCTCGACGCGAAAGCTTTCCCATGCACACGCACGACCCCGCCCTGACCGAACTCGTCCTCGACCAGGTGCGCGGCCGCCTCCAGAGGGAAGGCGCCCTGCTCAACCACCCCGGTCAGCCCGACAAGCTCGCGCACACCCTGACAGGACTGATCGGAGCCGACGGCAACGACCCGGCCGACGTCATGCGCCTGTACACCGACCACCTCGCGCCCACGGCCATCGCCTGCGACAGCCCCCGCTTCCTGTCCTTCATCCCCGCCGCCCCCACGCAGGCCGCTGTCCTGTTCGACATGCTCGTGTCCTGCTCGTCGATCCAGGGCGTGTCCTGGATGCTCGCCGCCGGCCCCGTCGCCGCCGAGAACCAGGTCCTGCAGCTGCTCGCGGACCTGGCCGGCATGCCGGACACCGCAGGCGGCTGCTTCGTTTCCGGAGGCTCGGCCGGCAACCTGTCTGCCCTGGTCACAGCCCGGGACACGGCCCGCCAGCAGCGCGGCTTCGGCGCTCACTCACCGGTGAGGATCGCCCTGTCCGACCAGGCCCACTCCTCCATCATCAACACGTTGCGAATCATCGGCGTCGAACCCCTCCTGGTCCCCACCCGGGACCATCGCCTGACCGGTGCGGACCTGCGGGTCGCGCTTCAGGCCGACGCCGATCCGAGCAACGTCATCGCGGTCGTGGCCACGGCCGGCACGACCAACGCCGGCATCATCGACGACCTCGCCACCATCGCCGAGGCGGCCCGCGAGTTCGGCCTGTGGTTCCACATCGACGGCGCGTACGGCGGCGCCGGTCTCCTGGCGCCCAGCGTCCGTGACCGCTACCGCGGCATCGAGCACGCCGACTCCCTCGTCGTCGACCCGCACAAGTGGCTGTTCGCCCCGCTCGACTGCGCGGCCCTCCTCTACCGCGACCCGGCCCTGGCCAAGGCCGCCCACGCCCAGGACGCCTCCTACCTCGATGTTCTGCAGACCGACGGTGAGAGCGAATGGAACCCGTCCGACTACGCCTACCACCTCAGCCGCCGCGCCCGCGGCCTGCCGCTCTGGTTCTCCCTCGCCGTCCACGGCACCGGCGCCTACACCGACGCCATCGAACGCGCGCTCAGCCTGTCCCGCCAGAGCGCCGAACTCATACGGACCGCCCCGCACGTCGAGCTCATCCGCGAGCCAGACCTCTCGGTGGTGCTCTTCCGCCGTCCAGGCTGGAGCACCAGCGACTACCAGGCATGGTCCAATCGGCTCCTCGCCGACCAGACGGCCTTCGTCGCCCCGACCGGCTGGAACGGCGAGACCGTCTGCCGGTTCGCCTTCCTGCACCCCGCCACCTCGCTCGACATGGTGCGGGAGATCCTCGACACCATGGTCTGATGGCGCTGCTGGCGCCAAGACGTCGACGGGCAGGGCCTTGCCCAGGTCCTTCCGGTCCGCTGGCCGCCTCAGCCGGTGGTGGGGCGGAAGGGGATCACGTTCTCAGCGGCTGGGGCAGCCGCTGCTGAAGCCCCCTTGCCTGCAGTGAGAACGGCGCTGGCGAGGGACAGGTTGGTGACCTGCCGACGGAGTTCTTCGAGCTCAGCCTCCTTTTTGGCGAGGGTCTTCTTGAGTCTGGCGACTGTCGCCCGCAGCCGCTTCTCCGGCTCAGGGACCTGGCGGGTTTCCTTGCGAACGCGTTCGTGGAACTCGTGCTTCAGATCGGCATGCCGCTTCTGCAAGGCCATGCGGTGGACGCCGGCCTCGGTGGCGAGGGCGACCACGGTGAGGCTGCCGTTGGACGTGGCGGCCTGCCCGGTCAAGAGCCGGTCCATGGCTTCGCGGATGCGGGCGCGCTCGTCCTGGTGCTGCTGATTCATGTGAGGGCCTCGGCAGGTTGGGCGGTGACGTCGTGCGTGTCGGCTGTCTCGCGGAGCCGGTTGGCGTTGGTGCGCAGGCGGCAAGCTTGTCGATCTCGTCGGCGCGTGCGCGCAGGCGACGGGCGTGTGTGTCGGTGCGGATCACGTTGCCGCAGCCGGGTCGGCAGTCGTACTGCCTCGGAGCGGTGGCGCCTGGTTCCGGTTCGCATAGCGCGTTGTCGTGCTAAAACGCGCAGATCAGGAACGCGTCGGGGTTGTCGAACAGCACGACGCCGTCTCGGGCGAGGAAGGCTGCGGCCTTCCTCGCGAAGGTGCGGGGGACGATGCGGCCCTCGAAGCGAGGGGTGTGGACGGCGGCGGTGAGCGCTCTGCAGGCAGCGGGGCCGGAGAGCCGTTCGCCGGCGGCGACCTGGTCTCGTAGTTGTGCTGCCGTGTCGGCGGCGGCCAGCGCGGTTTCGACGTCAAGGACCGCGTGGATGCCGCGGCGGCTGCGGGCGCCGTAGCCAGCGGAGGCGCGAGCGTCCAGCACGGTGCGCATGTGCCCGTACTGGATGGCGAGCGCGACCAGGCCGCCGGGGCGCCGGGCGATATGCCAGGCCAGGGTCCGTCTGAACCGGCCCAGCCGGATCGGGCCGTGGGGGTCCTCGGGGATGCTCTGCTCGGGAAGGCCCTGGGCTGCGGCCTCATTGTGTGCGATCACGTTATTCCCCAGGCCGACGATCAAGTATTTCCCCAGGCGCTCGCGATGGGGACGGCTTCGTTGGGGTTCGTCAGTCCCACCAGAGCACGACGAGCAGTTGGCGCCGGGCTGCGTCGAGGTAGAAGTCACGCAGAGCGGTGAAGTGCTTCAGCAGGTGACTTCTCGGGCCGCCGGTGATTTGGTCGGCCCCGTGGCCGATCACGGATGCGGCTTCACTGTCGTCGGTTGGCAGGGCTGCCAGGAGGATGGGCATGTCGATCTGTGCGAGTAGTTCAGAAACGTGCGCCACTTGAGCCGTGGCAAGGGCGGAGGGTGCGGGCCCGAAGGGGCCGATGGCGTGCGGGTGCGTGTTGAGGAAGCGCAGGTCGAGGGCGGTGTCGCCGCTGGTCGCCTGACGGAGGGCGTCGAGGTGGACGTCGTCGAGCCCGGCCAGCTCGCCGACTCGTATCAGCAGGGCCGGCGCCCAGTCCAGGTCCAGCACGTCCGGCGTCGGCGGATCCCAGTGGGGGGCACCGTCGGGGGACGCGCTGGCGGACTGGCGGCAGGCGGCGAGATACTCCGCCGGGATCCGGGCGAGCTGCTGGGTAACGGCCATGACGGCAGTATCCCGATGGCGTCCACCGAATTTTCAGCTACTTGCTTGGGTACTGATCCCGCTTCTCGGTGGGGTTCTTCGGCCGTTTGTTGGGGCGGTAGCTCGGGCCGTTCATGATGACCTGGTGGCTGGTGTTGATCAGCCGGTCGAGGAGGGATTCGGCGACGACGGGGTTGGGGAAGAGGGGATACCAGTCGCTGGGTGCCCGGTTGCTGGTGATGATCAGGGAGCGGCCCTGCCGTTCGCTGACCAGTTCATAGAGATCGTCGGCCTGAGCCGCGGTCAGCTGTCGCATGGCGAAGTCGTCGAGGATGAGGACGTCGGGGCGGACGAGTTCGCGCATGCGCTTCTCCCAGGTGCGGTCGGCGTGGCCGCCGGCCAGTTCGGCCAGGATCCGGCTGGTCTTGGCGAAGCGGACGTGGGCGCCCTGGCGGATCGCAAGGTGGCCCAGGGCTTGGGCGATGTGTGTCTTTCCGACCCCGACGGGCCCGAAGAGGATGACAGACTCTCCGGCGTGGAGCCAGCGCAGGGCGGCCAGGTCGCGGATCTGGGCCGCGGGTAGTTTCGGGGAGGCTGAGAAGTCGAACTCCTCCAGGGTGACCTGCTGCTCGAACTTCGCCCGTTGCAGTCTGCGTTGGAAGGCGACGGTCTCGCGGCGGGTGATCTCGTCTTGGCAGAGGACCTGGAGGAAGTCGACGTGTCCGAGCTCGCCGCCGTGGGCCTGAGCCAGTCGTGCGTCGAGGGTCTCCAGCATCCCTGACAGCCGCAGGGCCTTGAGGGATTCGCGTAGGGCTGTGTCCATCATGCTCATCGCGCCGTCTCCTCAGCGTCGTCGTGCCCCTGGTCGCCAAGAAGGTCGTCCGCGGTCTGGGTGGGGATCGTGGAGGCGAACAGGCCCTCTGGCCCGTGGAGGAAGGCTGCGGCCCGGCGTCGCCGGTCTCTGGCTCGGGGTCGGTTTCAGTACCGGCGATCAGGATGCCCTTGATGGTCCGGTAGGAGGGGTCTCCGACCGTGATGGCCTTGCGGCAGGCGGCCTCGAGACGGCCGTCGCTGTACTTCTTCCGCAGCCCGAGGATGCCTTGGGCGGCTCGGAGCCGGTAGAGGGCGTTGATCTCCAACAGCTGGTCGATGACCTCCCGGCATGCGTCGCCGACCTCGGACGCCTGGGTCCGGCACCAGACCGGCGTTCTCATCTGAAAAGCGATCTTCTCCGGCGGATAGTCGTTCTTGTCGGTCCGTTTGCCCTGGTCCAGGGCAGCATGGGTCTTGACCAGCTCACCTTCGAAGAAGACCTGGACCAGGGTTGCGGTGGAGCGCACATCGACACGTCTGCCGATCAGCTTCCACGGGGCCGAGTAGAGGGTGCGGCCGACCTTGATGTGGATGTCCGGGCCGACCGTCGCGGTGGACCAGCGGGCCAGCACGAACGGTTTCTCAGGCAGCAGCAGAGCCTTCGCCTCGACGGCGTCGAACACGGCCAGCGGGGCGGCCCCGCCAAGAGGCCGGCACTGCCGCCGGCCTGCCACGTTTCTCGCCCAGGCGACGGCCTCGGTCTGCATCTGCTCGATCGAGGTGAACTGCCGCCCACTCCAGAACGAGTCGCGGACGTAAGGCATCGGCCGCTCGACCCGCGGCTTGTCCTTCGGATGCGAGGCTCGGGCCGGATCAGGCAACGTCCCGTAGTAGGAAGCGAGTTCGCTGTACGACTTGTTAATTCTGGGGTCGTAGAGATCGGGCCGGTCAACGGCGGTCCGAAGGTTGTCCGGCACCAGCCTGCGAGGAGTACCGCCGAAGAACCGGAACGCTTCGACGTGGGCCTCGGTCCATGAGTGCTGATCCATATGGGCCACTGGGCGGACAAACATGTGCCGCGAGCACGGCAGCACCATCACAAACGCCCAGATCCGGTGGCGCTTCCCGGTGCCCGGATTGATCCACTGGCCGAGAAAGCCGTAGTCGATCTGTGCTTCCGAGCCCGGCTCGACGTCGTCCCGAAGCACAGTCACCTGCGACCTTGCCGCCTCGTCAGGCAGGTTCGCGTGCACCCACCGGCGGAAGGACGACAGCGACGCCTTCAGCTTGTGCTCGTCGCGCAGCCGCTGGTGGATCGTGGTCACGGTGGTGCTCTCAAGCAGACTCTTGACGTAGTCGCGGTGCTGCTCGATCTCCGGCCATGTGATCTGATTCAGCCGTCGGCAAGCCAGCTCCGGGAACCAGCTCTTGGCCAGCTTGGCCCAGGCCGCCTCACTCATCGGCGGCCCACCAGGGGTGATCCCGGCTTCCTCCGCTGGCCGCAGATACTTCCTGACCGTCTTGCGGTCCAGCCCCAATGAGGCCCCGACCTGGCTCTTTGAGCGGCCTGCGTACCAGTGGACGTAGATCTCGATGATATCGACCACGGCGAACGTTCTCCTTGGCATCCGATGCGTGCGTCGACCTCTCGGTCAAGGGCCAGCACCGACCACGACACCGCGATGGCCAGGACCCTCGACCCGGTTCCGGCATGCCCATGGGGAACCAGAAGATTCGCAAGGAATAGCTAACTACGACCCAAACCACACGAAACGGGAACATCACAACGGTTCCGGAGCGGCCAAAGCACCCCTTCCGAGGTCACCGTCCCCATGGGGAAACCTGACCGCAAGGGTGGGGCATTACGTGACGCTGAGACCCCCGGAGATGGGGAAATACGCGACCGTCGACACGCCCCGACTGTCACCGACCCGGTCGCACTCGGCGAGCATTCCGCCGAGCAGGACGTGATCGGGATCCGTCTCCCGTAGGACCCGCAGCAGCCCGGACGCCCGGCGGGACAGATGGCCGACAACGGCGGCGACGTAGGCGTGAGCAGTGCCGACGGATATGCCGAAACCGGCGGCGATCTGCGCGAGTGTGCCGTGCCGGCGAAGGTAGACCAGGCCGACGAGAGCACGCTGGTGCGGCGGGAGCTTGCAGCGGCGGTCACCCTCACGGGTGACGATGAGCATGGTTACCCACTCGACCAGGGCGTGCGGGAGGTTGAGCGCGGCAGGATAGGGAACCAACGAGGCTCCTGCGCTGATGAGTTGAGACGTCGAACACCTCTCTCAACGGCACAGGAGCCTCGTGCGTTGCGGGAGGCCGCCCCGTCATCCGACCGGTGGCGGAGGAGTACAAGGGCGTCTATCGGTGTGGGTCTGCGGCCGCGACGTCAGCGTGGCGGCTGGGTTGTGATCGGGACGTTGGGGCAGGGTGCGGCATAGTCGGCCAGCGCGTTCTTCTCCCGCTGATCCACGGTCAGGTGGTAGCGGGTCTTCACGTGCGCCCACTCGGTGATGTAGCGGCAGTACGTCGGTTCAAAGGGCGGCATCCAGTCGGCGGGATCCTTGTCGCCCTTCTGCCGGTTCCACCGGACCGTGACGGCGACCAGGTGCAGGGGGTCGCCCAGGTCGTTGGCGTAGGCGACGCGTTCCTCCTTCGTCCACGCGGAAGCGCCTAACTGGCTCTAACAAAAGCGGGTTGATCATGTGGCTGTCTGCTTGATCGTTCGTTGATGTGGTCATGGGGAAGCGTCAGTCGCGGCCGTGGATCGTGTCGGACGAACTGTGGTCGCTCATCGAGCCGTTGCTGCCCGAGCCGCCGCCGAAGCAGGCGGAGGGACGGCCTCGAGTGCCCGACCGGCAAGCTCTGTGCGGGATCCTGTTCGTCCTGCACACGGGCATCCAGTGGGAGTATCTGCCTCAGGAGCTGGGCTTGGGGTCGGGCATGACGTGCTGGCGCCGGCTGGCGGCCTGGAACGAGGCCGGCGTCTGGGACCAGCTGCACCAGTTGCTGCTGAACAAGCTGCGGTCGAAGAACCAGCTGGACTGGTCCCGGGCGGTGATCGATTCCTCCCACGTCCGGGCCGCACGCAGAGGCCCAAAAGCGGACCCAGCCCGGTCGACCGCGCACGACCGGGCAGCAAGCACCACATCATCACCGACGGGCAGGGCATCCCGCTCGCGGTGTCGCTGACCGGCGGGAACCGCAACGACGTCACCCAGTTGCTGCCCCTGCTGGACAAGATCCCAGCGGTCGCGGGAGTCGTCGGTCGGCCGCGTCGGCGGCCCGGCATGCTCTTCGCCGACCGCGGCTACGACCACGAAAAGTACCGCCGGCTGCTGCGGCAGCGCGGCATCCGGCCGGTGATCGCCGAGCGGGGACAGCCGCACGGCACCGGCCTGGGCACCTTCCGCTGGGTCGTCGAGCGCACCATCTCCTGGCTGCACGGCTTCCGCCGCCTGCGGATCCGCTGGGAACGACGCGACGACATCCACGAAGCGTTCCTCGGACTTCCCGTCTGCCTGATCACCCACCGCCACGTCCAACGCCTTTGTTAGGGCCAGTAAGTCCCAGGCTTCGGCCAGGGGGACGAGGTGGTCGATGTCCAGATTCCCGTCGCGGTACTCGTTGTCGTAGTAGGAGTACCAGCGGCCGCCGTCGAGTTTGCACCGGCCGGTCGTGGCAGGCTCGTCCACGGCCTCCTCGAGGAGGACCTCGGCACGGGTATTGCATCCGTCACGTCGGCGTCGATCCACGTGCCGAAGGAGTTGATCCTGTGGTAGCCGTCGCGGCTCTCCGCCGCGACCGGCAAGGCAGCCACGGCGTCCTGCAGCGGTAGTCCCTCCACAGCGCGGCTCGCCGCCGACGCCTCAGCGGACACGGGCACGGCCGCACCCAACAGCGCCACTCCCGCGCCAGCCACCAGAATGCCCCTCAGACTGCGTTTGCGCATCGCTTTCGCCTCTCGTGATCAGCAGTTGATGATCACGAGAAGTAGCGGATTCCCCATGCCTCCATCGGCCTCACAGCGCCGAACCCCCCAAACGGCAGGCAGGACTTCACCGCAGAAACGAACCAGCGTGAGCGTCACACGCGCGCCCGGCCACCGGTCACCAGGCCAGAACCGGCTACCTGTGTTCCTCGTCGATCCTGCGGGGCATCACACCGACGATCAGATTCTCCAGGGCGTGCGGCATTGCCCCGAAGCTAGCGACCCAGGTCTCGACAAGGTAGATCTCACTGCCCTCATCGATACCGAGAAAGAATCGGCCGTGATCGAGCTCACCGAGCGGGAAGAGCTCTCTGCCCAGGACGTCGCTCCACTCGGAGAACCGGGCGTCCTCTCCCCATGCCAGCTCCGGGTTCAGTTCGAATGGCTCGCGGGCGCAGCTGATGCCCGGGCCACCGATGTTCACGGTCAGTCCCCCGAACTCCTGGAGGAACGTCTGCGCAGCATCGTGCATGACGATGCCGACACCTTCGAACATGGACCGCCAGCCAGCCGTGTCGACCCACCTGCCAGTCGTCCATCCCGAAGCCTCCAGGACCTTAAGCACCTCTGGCGACCATTCGCTCATGACAGACCCAGCTCCCGCCAACTTGAAGGAGAAGGCGATCATCTCAGCAGCTGAGCCGACGGCTGTACCTGTGCACCCCGAGGCCATCACTCCCGGAAGGCAGCGGCGTGCGGGCCAGGCTCGACGATCAAAGCGTCCAGCGGGCGCGTGCGAGTCGGATGGACTCCCTCCACCCAGCAGTCTCCGCGGGTGACGCAGTACGGGATTCCCGCATGGCCCCGCCACTTCCAGTTGATCCACCAGCGGGGTTCACTGCGGTGTCCCGCGAGGCGCCGCGGGGTGGGCAGGCGGCTGCCGGCCAGGTCGACGTCGTCGAGGTCGGCGCCGCGGCCCTGCAAATAGGCCATGCCCGCCAGCGCCGCACGGCGCAGCGGGCTGTCTTCCTGCCACCGGTGGAAGGCCCACTGCATGTCCGGGTCCGTCAGCAGGCCGCTGTCGTGCGGCGCGTCGGGCAGGACCACGCGGGAGATGGCAATGAATCCCTGCTCCGCGAGATCAGCTCCGCGCGGACAGGGCGGGGGATGTAGCGGTCCAGGCCCTCGAATGCGTCGATCATGTCGTGGCGCTCAGCCCGGCCCGCCAGCGGGTCCTCAAGGATCCCATGCAGCACAGCAAGCGCCTCGTCGAGCATGTCGCCCCGCCGCCACAGAGGGAGCATGACCGTGCCCTCGGCCTGAAGCTGCTCGCGTACCGAGTTGTCGAACTGGAACTGCAACCCGCGCGAGGAACCTGCGAGAGCACGGCGAAGCGGCGCGTAGGGGTTGCCCCGGCCCGAAAGCAGGTACTGCACGACAACTTCGTTCATACGCTCGTCGGGCTCAAACTGCACGGCGACGTCGACGTCGTGCGGCTCGGCGGCCCCCCGGGCGAAGCTCCCGAACAGCCACACCTGCTGCACCAGGCTCAACGGCCAATCATCGCAGCTGTCCAGCTGGTGCAGCATCGCCTCGACCAACTCAACAGCTCGCGCCCGCTTCACGTTTGAGCCACCCCTCTTCTGTACCCGGCACCAGCGTAGAACCCGCACCGGGGCCAGGCACCACTGTTGACGGGGCGAGCGCACCCGACGGCCCTCGGGTTTTTCCGGCAGGCCGAACGGGAAGCCTCTGCCTGACTTCGGCTGATGGCGTGCGACTGCGGCCACACGCTTGGCCACCCAGGTGCGACAGAGCCGCACAGCGAGGCGCGAACGGGCTGGGGGACGAGGTGACATCTGTACCGGCGCCGTTCGGCGGGCCGAGTGCGTGGGACGGGAGGTCGCTGCGGGAGGACGACCGCCTGGTCACCGTGGCACCCGAGTGGGCCGAGAAGCTGAGGGCCGCGGCTGACTGGTCGGCGCCGGTGCTGTCGGCACCATCTGGTGGGCCGCCCGTATCAGCTCCCGCTGACCTCGTTCCCCAGGTCACACGCCGCCTGCGCGAGGGCCCCGGGGCCGTGGTGGTGCGCGGACTGCCCATCGAGGCGGAATGCGTCGCCCTGCGCCGTTCGTTCTGCGCGTTCCTGGGCACGCCACGGCCGGTCGACTCCAGCATCCATGCCCTGGTCACCGCCGCCCCGCTGTCCGCGGACAACAGCGTCGTCCTCCACGGCATAACCGAGTTCACCGACGCTTCGCGCGATCCGCGGCATCAACGGTGCCTGGTACGCGTATGGCTCGACTGAGAGGGTGGAGGAAGGGTGATCCTCGACGCGGAGCAGGACCGCATGCGGGTCTGGCAGTACGCCGAAAGATTTCTGGGAGTGGGGACACGCAGCTACAGCGCCTTCTCGGAGCATCTCGACATCGACGACGCCTATCACCCGCAAAGCGGCCATACCTGCTTCACCGTACCGACGTTCTGGGTGCCCGACAGCCTCGGCCAGTTCTTCCGCAACGGTGTCACCACGGACCTGTGCGATCTCTACCAGAAGGGTGACCGCTTCCTTCTCCCCGTCCACCCCGAGGCGCTGACCTGCCACTCTCTTCCCGGCCGGGACCTCCTTCGCACAGTCGAACGCGGTCCTGACGCGGTGGTGGTGCCGTCCGCCAACGCCCGAACGGTGTTCGTCGAGCGCCTGGGCGATGAAGCGGTACCCGCCCACTTCGTCAAACTGCACTACCCGAAACGCCTGTCACGCTTCACTCGCCGACTGCGCCGTCCGACCCTCCTGCTCCATCTGTGGGTCACGGACGAGCTGATGAACGCGGGCCTACCGGTCCTGCCCGAAGTGGCCGCCGGTGTGCTGGGCGACGATCCCGACCATGCCTGGGGATTCCTGATCCGCGAAACCGTCGCCCGTACCGGCACCGCGGTCGGCGATGACAACAGCTCATCGCGGAGAGCTGGAATCGGCGCATGTCCGCCCGATTACACCGTGCCGCTCTTCGCTCTCTACGGCACGGACTTCAAACGCCCCAACGACCCGACCCTGCTCGAACAACTCGTGACCCGCGGCACCGAAGAACCCGCACAATGGATCCGCCGCCGCGTGATCGACCCCATGGTTCAGCTGTGGCTGAAAGCCGCGAAGAGCACGGGGTGCACGCTGGAACTGCACGGTCAGAACACCCTGTTCTCCTTCGACGCCGACGCGCGCCGCAGCGCCGTCCTCTACCGCGACTGCGCCATCTACGTCGATCCGCACGTCAGAAGGGAGCTGGGGCTCTCCCGCACGCTGCCCCCGGCCAACGTCCTGTGCCGTGACATCCTCATGCCCAGGGAGAATGTCTACAGCCTGACGTACGACAGCTTCATGGGGCATCACGCGCTGCACCGCCTGGCAGAGGTCGCCCAGGAACGACTCGGTGTCGCGCCCTATCTGCTCCAGCAGGCGGCGGTGGAGTCGTTCGCCCGGCACGGTGGAACCGCTGTCCCGCTGCCCGCCAGCGTCTTCTACTACGACAACCAGCTCCACCCCGCGTCCCAGTGGCGCCTCGTCGACACCGGCCGGCCACCCGTATGGCGCCCCTCCCCGGCCTGACCGCCGCCGTGTGGTCCCCGGTATGGAGCTCGACCGGATGCTTGTGCTGATCAAGGGCATCCCGGACATCCGTATCCGTGTATACGCCACCGTCCACCAGGGCAACGCTCACCCGTGGGCAGCGAGCAGCTGACCCGATGGGGTGGCGCCGTCCTGTTGGACACCCCTCCGACACCACCATTGCCGAGTGGGCCCTGATCGAGCCGTTGCTGCCGGTCCCGGCCTGCGAGACGAAGAGTGGTGGTCACCTGGAGTAGTGGCCGCGGCGGGACATCGCGGACGCTATCCGCTACATCGTCGACAACGGCCCCAAATGGCGGGCCTTACCTGCGGATTTCCCGCCCTGAGAGACCGTTTACAGGTTCTTCTGGCGGTGGAACCGGGCCGGGGTTGTGGCCTGGATTCGCGAACAGCTTCGTCGCCAGATCCGCACCCGGCAGGGTCGGTATCCACACCCGGTGACGCTGATCGTCGATTCCCAATCCGTGAAGGCCGCCTCCATCGTCGGCAAGAAAACCCGCGGCTACGACGCCGGGAAGAAGATCAATGGCCGGAAGAGACACATCGCAGTCGACACGATCGAGCTGCCCGTGATGATCACGGTGACGCCTGCCGACAAGACCGATCGCGACGCCGCCCGCGAACTGCTCTGGCGCCTGCGGCTCACTCAGCCGCAGATCACCCAAGTGTGGGCCGACTCCGCCTACGCCGGCAAGCTCGTGAAACTGGGCCGACGACCGCCTCCGGCTCACCCTGCGAACCGTCTCCCGGCCCAGGGGCGCGAAGGGCTTCGTCGTCGTCCCCCGCCGCTGGAAGGTCGAGCGCACCATCAGCTGGACCATGAACGCCCGCCGCAACGCACGTGACTACGAACGACTGCCCCAGCACTCCGAAGCCCACCTGAACTGGGCACTCATCACGGTGATGACGCGACGTCTGGCCCGCAAAGAGCCCCGCACCAACAGCTGGACGAGGAAGTCCTGATGGATCCGCGACCGCACCAAGCGGTCCCAGCTCGACACGGGTCTGCGCAGGCGGGACAACGAGGGCCGCGTGGCGCGCGTCGCGCGGCCTCGTTGTCCCGCCTGCGCAGACCGTCAGCAGTGGCGACGCACCCAGCCGCCCGGCTGTCAGGCGCGTGGGGCCTTGACGGTCACAGTGACCTTCCACGGGTCAACGGTGCCAGGGCAGACAGCGTCATCCTCGACCGGCGTGCACGTCGCTTCCGCAACGAGGTCGGCCATACCCTCACTCACAGCCTTGAAGCGGGTGATGCCGTCGCCCCCGGTCTCGTCGCCCCCGTCGGCGTCGGGAGCCACCACAGCCTCGTCAGAGCTCTTGGGCTCACCGTAGGTGTACTCCAGGCCGTTCTCCACGAGCTTGTCGAGCCTGACCTGCACACTTTGGCCGACAGTGGCGTCCGCGGTCCCGTTGGACGCGGGCGCGGCGGAGTCGTTGGTCAGCCTCAGGGCGGCCACCGGGTCCGCCGGGGGCTCCGGGTCGGTGCCGGGGAGCGCTGCCGGAGCGGTGAATGCGGTGGCCGCGAGCGCGGTAGCGGCGAGCAGGGTCCTGCCGAGCATGGAGATTCTCCTTGATCATGGGGTGGACGGGACCAGCTAAGCGCCGCCCCTGCAAACCAGCACCAATCACCACGGACCGATTCACCCGAACGGCCGCCCACCGCCTGACAGGAGCCAGACTCTCGGTTGAAAAACACCTACTTACGCTGGCCGCATCTGCTTTGTCCCTCTCTGCGCTGGCCGCCGGTCCATCTGCCGGTGTCCCGATGTCTCCCAGTAATGACCAGCCGGTGCAGTGTGCGGTCGGCGGGGACCTCAGCGGCATCATCATTGTGGGCTGCGTTCCCATGGAGCCGCTCCTGAAGCAGGCGCGCGTCCCCGTCGGTGCTTCGGCCACATCACAGGCGAGCGTTGAAACCGCCCTGGACGGCGGTGCGTTCGGGTTTACCCCCAGCACCGGTGCTCACAAGTACGCGTGGGGACCGTACGACCGCCACCGGTCGTACGGTCCCCACGCCGTGCCGGACGGGCAGACAGACCGCAAGACGATGCCGTTGGTGCGCGCGACGAACTGGCCCTCGAGGGCGTTCTGCTGCTCGAAGTACGGCGCGGTCACCGGCGGCGAGGACCAGGCGCTAACACAGCGCTCCTTGGCCAGGTGCCCGGTCCCGATCCGACGGTGATGGGCGAGCGGGGCGGCCGGCTATCGCCGCTGTCAGGAAGGAATTCCTCCCTGGCTGATGTTCATGCCCCGCAGGACGGCGCGGTCGTCCTCGCTCGTCCCGTCCGGCACCGGGCTGCTCAGCGGGCATTCCTCGGCGGCGGGCAGGGGGTGGCGGGGCGTCGGGGTGAAGCCGATCGCCCTGGTCGGGCTGTAGAGGGCGCCGCCGGCGGGTGAGCCGTCAGGATTGGTGCTCTGAGGCGGCGGAGGGAACTGGTCGAGGCGGGCGGCCCACTGCGCCGGCTGGTGGTTGGTGGCCAGGATGAACGGGCCGGGATGGCCGCTGCATTGCTCGAAGGTCAGCATCAGAGGCTGGGACCAGGTATCCATGATCTGGCCGTTGACGTTCTGCAGACGGCCCGTGCCGGTGTCGCCGTTGTCCGGTGCGGTGAGGGAGACCTTGCCGAACATCGGATAGTGCCCGGACATCGAGAAGTCGGTGACCCGGTAGGTGGCCTCGGGCCCGTTGACTCGGGTGATCTCCACCGTCCGCCGCCCGGTGAACGTCACCTTCGGCAGCGGCGGCGGCAGGCTGACCATCAACGTGGTGTCGTACGCGTTGAGGCTCAGGCTGAAGCGCTGCCCGACGGTGAAGGACGGAGCGCTGCTGGCCGGGCCAGGTGCCGCGGCAGCGGCCCCGCCCAGGACAGCGAGGACGGTAGCCACCGCTGCACTGCCCAGCAGGCGACGGCTGATCGAGGAGGCGTTCATGGCTGCATTGTCGAACCGCAGGACGCCGGTGCCGACGCAACCCGCGCGCAGATCATTCGTCTGAGCGAGCGGCTGGCACGCCGGGCTAACTGAACTATCCACTGCCTCCCCGCTCGCACCGGCCCGGCAGCCCGTGGCTGGGTCGACGCCCTGCGCAACCGTGGCTCTGCAGAACCGGCAATCGCTGCCTCGCAAAGCCCACTGCCAAGCCACTGCTGACAGAGAGCTCGATGCGTACGCGATCCTCCACCGTGGCGCGTCTAAAGGGTGTTGCAGAAGGCCGTGAACTGGGCATCTCCATTGTATGCCGGGGGTGTTGAGGGCTGAGCGGGTGTGGGTGGAGACGTTCACCGGGCTGCGGGTCGATCAGTTCGGCCGGTTACTGAAAGCGGTCCGGGAACGTGGTGGCGAAGGCTGCGGCTGGGGTCGGCCGTGGCGGCTGCCGCTGGCCGAGCGGGTGCTGCTGGTGGCGGTGTACTACCGCACGAACCTCACCATGCGGCAGCTCGCCCCGCTGTTCGGTGTCTCTCCGGCGACCGTGTGCCGGGTGATCCAAAGGCTCGGCCCGCTGCTCGCGATCGAGTCGGCCCGCGCCTCCCAGGACGCAGTCGAGCGGCTGTGGATCGTGGACGGCACCCTGGTCCCGGTCCGCGACCGCAAGGTCGGAGCCTCGTCCCGCAACTACCGGTTTTCGGCGAACGTGCAGGTCATCGTGGACGCCGAGACACGCCTGGTGGTGGCCACCGCCCGCCCGGTGCCCGGTGACACGGCCGACGCGAAAGCCTGGCGGGACTCCGGCCTGGCCGCACACTGCGAGGGTGTGACGGTCCTCGGGGACGGCGCCTACATCAACACCGGCCTGATCGTCCCGCACCGCAAACGACCCGGACGCCCGCTATTGAGGGGCGAGGAAGAGGACAACGCGCAGCATCGCAAGGTCCGCGCTCGTGTCGAGCACACCTTCTCTCGCATGAAGAACTACAAGATCCTCCGCGACTGTCGGCAACGCGGCGACGGCCTTCACCACGCTGTCCAGGCCGTCGCCCGCATGCACAACCTCGCCCTCGCCGCGTGATCACACACGCCCGAACACCCTGGAACCCCAGCTGGGCCTGGGCAGCCGGCGCCATGATCTCCAACCTCCACGACCTGCGGCACTGGGCGAAAACCGTCGCCACCGCACCCTGCTACGACCGGAGACCCAGGCCCAGCGGCTGAAGATGCTGCCCACCGGCATCCCCGGCACCAGCTACGGCCTCGGCATCTTCAACAGCAGCGGCTGGATCGGCCACAACGGCTCCATCCCCGGCTACGAAACCGTCACCGTCTACCTCCCCTCACGCAAAGCCACCCTGGTACTGATGCTCAACACCGGCATCACCTACCAGGGACAGGAACCATCCTCACTCGTCGCCCGCGCCATCACCGAGATCGTGACGCCCGACAACATCTACGACCGCCCCGTCCCACCGCAGTAAACCCACCCAGGCGCGGGCAGCCCTGCGGGAAGCCCTCCCCCACTGCGCCCAGCAACACATCAACTGCCGTGAACTGCCGCAACACAGCCACCCAGCCAGGGCGGGCGCCCGGCGGGGGCGGAAGCCTGCCCGCCACCCAACGACTGCCCAGGCACCGTCGACAATGAGCTTTTTCAGAGTGGCCACCGATCGGGTGACGGTGGTGCGGGCGCAACGCACGAGGCACCCGTGCCGCTGAGAGAGGTGTTCGAAGTCTCAACTCATCAGCGCAGGAGCCTCGTTGGTTCCCTATCCTGCCGCACTCGACCTGCCACACGCCCTCGTCGAGTCGGTCACCATGCTCATCGTCACCCGCGAGGGTGACCGCCGCTGCAAGCTCCCGCCCCACCAGCGTGCGCTGGTCGCTCTGGTGTACCTGCGCAAGCACGACACCCTGGCCCAGATCGCTGCGGGCTTCGGCATATCGGTCGGCACCGCCCACGCCTACACCACCGCGGTGATCGACCTTCTGGCCGACCGGTCACCGGGCCTGCTGAAGGTCCTGCGCGAGACCGACCCGGAGTACGTTTTGCTCGACGGGACGCTCGCGGAGTGCGACCGGGTGGCCGACGGGCAGGCCGACTACTCGCACAAGCACCGCCGCCACGGTGTGAATGTGCAGGTCGTGACCGACCCGACCGGCCAGGTGCTGTGGATCTCCCCTGCCTTGCCCGGCCGGTGTCACGACCTGACCGCGGCCCGCACCCACCGCATCATCCGGATCTGCGAACGCCAGGGCGTCCCCATCCTGGCCGACCGTGCCTATACGGGCGCCGGCCCCTGGGTCACCACCGGACGCAAACGACCGCCCGGCGGACAACTCACCCCGACCCAACAGACGATCAACCGGGCCCTCGCGGCCTCCCCGCCTCCCGAACACCCGTCGACAGCGGCATGGCACGACTCAAGTCCTGGCGAATCTTCCGAAGATCGCGATGCAGCCCGAACCGCATGACGTCTATCGCCAAGGCCATCCTCACCCTGGAGAGGCAACGCTGAAAAACGCTCGCGGACCCAAATGACCTGCGTGACCTGGCCGGCGCGCTGCGGGACGTGCTCCGCATCCGAAACCAGGGCGACCAGGGCTGTCAGCCGGGACAAATCAGGAGATGCGGCCCATTATGTAGGCGGTGCCTACCCTGTCTTCCTCGGGTGAGTCCGCCTGGATCGCGAGACTCGGCCCGGCCGTGGTGAAGTCGAACCCGTTCGTCATCGGCTGCGTGCAGTCGACGCGCTTAGCTGTCTTGGCAGCGCCTGAGACGACCGTGAAGGTGACCGTGCCCTCCCCTGCGCACGCCACCTCCACCCGCAGGGCCGTGCCCGACTTGATGGTCTCGTCCAGGTTCTCTCCGGGCACCGCGAGGGAACCGGCCGAGACCAAGCCCGCCTCATCCGACTCCAGGCGATCCGTCATGTTAAGCAAGTCGCGAGCTTCCTTGTCCAACTGCTCCCTGCTGGACTGGGAGGGCGGCTGAGCTGTGGGAGCCGCGGCGGAGCTCGCCGCGTTCTCGGACTTCGAAGCCTTGGACGCCGTAGGCGAGTCAGAGCAAGCGGATGCCATGCCGGTAATCAGCGCGACGGCAGTCAGAGCACTGCCAGTGCGGCGGGTGAAGCGGTACAAGAGGTCCCCCGAAGTGCAGTCAGAAGCCAAGCAAACGTGCAGAGCAAGGTGATCATCCTGTGTGGACACCCGCGTCACCTCGGCAATCTGGGCATCGGCACCAGATTGGTACACAGGTTTGACGCGTTTCCCCCGCAAGAGGCGGTTCCCTGGTGGCCGCAAACATCCCGGGGGCCGCGGCGATGTGGGCAAGGAGGTGCGGCGGGAACTCACAGCGGCACTCACCCTCACGGTGACGATGAGCATCGTGACCCACTCGACCAGGGCGTGAGGCTTCGACCACTCCCTCAACAGTTACGGGTGCCTCACGCGTTGCGGCCCGCCCCCGCCAACAGCCCCGTCACCCGATCGGCGGCCACGCTGAAAAGGCTCAATGAGCCGACCAAGAAGCGCCGACAATGCAATTCGCCTCTGGCCGCAGTGCCGTGAGTCCCATCGCCCGTAGGGCGTGTACCGAAAGTGGATCTTGAGCTGTAAACGATCTCGCTTCTTGGTGGGGGAGATCTCACGGACGAACAGTGGGCGGGGCCGGAGCAGTTGTTGCCGAAGGGTACGAGGGTCGGGCGGCCACCCATTTGGCCTCGGCGGCAGTTGATCGACGGCAAACGGTTCCGGGTCCGAACCGGTGTTCCGTCGTGGAGACCGATCGACCGGCCGTCATGGAACCGGGCCCGGTGCCAGCCGAGCTCGTCCTGCCGCGCAAGGTCGCCGCGGGAATCCGGGCCGCGCGGTCGAGTGGCTGGACGCCCCGCTCCGACGGCTCGCCGTTCGATCTGCGCCTTTCCGCCGCCTGCTGACCGGGACGGAGCGCCGGATGGTCCAAGAAATGGTTTGCCGACCCGGTGGCTGCGTGTCACCGTTCGGTCTGGACCGGCAGTTGATCATCGGCGGCCGGTCGCTGTCGACATGTCGGCGGCCTCCCGGGGATCCACCGGAGAGGTGACGAAACGATGGGAACCGGTGCCGTGGGGAACAATTACGAGGACGAGTGTCGCCGGTCGTTGGCCGAGGAGCAGGCGAAGAGCCTTGCCGGGACCAACAACTGGGAACATGTGGACAGGGAGCGGGTCCACCAGGACTGGGACGTCCTGTACCGGGAGATCACGGCTTTCCTGAACAGCGGCTCCCTTCCAGGGGACCAGCAGATCCAGGAGCTCGTCCGCAGGCACTTCGACATCGTCAGCCGGTTCTACACCCCCTCCAGGAAGGCCTACGTCGGCATGTCGCTCTTCTACGCCGAGGACGAGGCCATGAGGGCGTTCCACGATTCCTACCACCCCGGGATGGTGGATTTCCTGGGCGCCGCGATCAAGGTGTTCGCCGAGCAGAGGAGCGGGTTCGCCCCCAGCGCAGGGGCCGAGACTTCGGCGTAGTCGAGCGACACGGGCCAGGACATGCATGGACGGGGTAGGTCCCGGGGCTGTCGCAGCCTCTGGGAGGAGGAGGCAGAAACCGAGGTCTCGGGCTGGTGCTGAGGCAACATCGTGAGTGAGGACGACTTCGTCCGCGTCTTCTGCGGGAGCGATCTGCCTGCGGCGCGGAACGTGGATCCCGCTGGGCGACACCGCGCATCACAGCCACTTGTTAATGGTCGCGACGAGGACGGTCGCCTCGTAGCGGACGGCGAGCTTGTCGTATCGCGTGGCGACAGCACGATGTCTCTTGAGGCGGTGATCCCGCACTCGACCGCGTGATGCTCGCGGTAGTCGGCCGGGTCGAATCGCGGCGGCCGGCGGCCGCGGGAGCCGAGCTTCCGGCGGTTGCGCGCCTGGTCGGGCCTTGTCTGGGATGGTGCAGCGGATCCCGCGTCGGCGCAGGTAACGCGGTTCTTGCGGGAGGCGTACGTAGGGATCAGCGGGCCAGGGGTGAGTGCTATCTGCGGGGCCTGATGCTCGACGGTCGGCGCAAGTCGATTCAGCCGATGGCCGGGCGTCTGCCGGACGGGAACGTGCAGGCCCTGCAGCAGTTCGTGAACCAGTCGCGGTGGGATCCGCTGCCGGTCAGGCAGCGGATCGCCGAACGGCTGTCCGGAGTCGTCAGGCCCGAGGTGTGGGTGATCGACGACGTGTCGTTCCCCAAGTACGGCAAGGCGTCGGTCGTGGTGGCCCGCCAGTACGGTGGAGCCGTCGGCAAACGGGCGAACGCCAGGTCGCAGTCAGTGTCCATGCCGCCACCGACACCACCTCGTGCCCGTTGGACTGGCAGTTGTATCTGCCACGGGAATGGACGGACGAGCCGGACCGCTGCCGCAGGGCAGGGGTCCGGCGAAAACGTGGTGCACCAGGAGAAGTGGCGCCTGGCGCTCGGCCTGCTGGACACACACCAAGTCCAGCTGACGGCACCGGTCGTGGTCGCCGACGCCGGCTACGGCGTCAGCACCCCGTTCCGGCTCGGTTCCCAGGAGCGAGGGCTGTCCTATGTTCTGGCCCTGAACGGCAAGGAAGTCGCTCACCCGGAGGATGCCGAGCCACACCGGCCCGCTTAACGCGGCCTCGGACCGCCCACCCTTGCCCGCTACCGCACCCCGCCGCGAGCCATCTCCATCCTCGCAGCGGAGGCGGGAGCACAGCGATTCACCGAGGTGACCTGGCGGCAGGGCAGCAAAGGCGCGATGACCTCACGGTTCACGGTGCTGACGGTGCGGCCCGCGGGCAAACAGGCACTGGCCGCCGCCCAGGAATCGGGCGGCGGCCGAAGCCGGCGGGACGGCGTCCTGCCCACCCAGACCCTGCTGGTCGAATGGTCCGACGGCCAGGACGCCCCGACCAACTACTGGATATCGAGCCTGCCGGCCACCACACCGATCGCTGACCTGGTGCGGTGGGCGAAGATGCGCTGGCGGATCGAACACAACTACCGCGACCTCAAGCATGGCCTGGGACTGGACCACTTCGAGGGCCGCACCTGGCGCGGGTGGCACCACCACGTCACCCTCGTCACCGCCGCGCAGGCATTCCTCACCCTCCGCAGGCTCGACCCAAAGTCGAGGCACCGGCCCGAGCCTCTACCAGACCCTCGACGCACTCCAAGACGTGCTGAGGTGCTGGACCGGCACCTGCCCCACCTGCGGCCGCCCCCTCAAAACCAGCAGAACCAGAACCTAACGAAGCACTACTAGCCACGACCCTGCCGTGCATGCGGCGCCGGGTTCCAGCTCGGGTCATCGGCCCCGGCCGTCGACTCAAGCGCTGCCCGAAGCCGGTCGGCCGGTGACCGGGGCGTGGCCCGTTCTCAGTCATTGCGTAGGGAGAGGCGAAGTGCCGTATTTGGGGCAGTACATGGCCTTGGAACCATCTGGCCGTTGCAGGCGCTCCACCTCCCGGTCCAACCGGCTGCGCCGTGCAGCCCCACAGGAGCGGCAGTGGACGGACCACGGTCGGGTGTACCCCCGAAAGGCCTCCACGGGCGCGTACCCCACATCCCGAACGAGCTGAATCGCCCCCCACTCGCGAACGCGCGCAGGTTGGCCAGATTGACCTGCAGCCGCACGTATTCGCCTCCACTTCGCCCGCCAAGCTGCCCGCCCAGGCCCTGGCGGGGCATCGCCACCCGCTACGAGAGGACCGCCACTGAGCCTCTTCCAACCTGACGGGCGGTTCAGCAGGGCGAGGGCGCCAAGTCCCTTGAACCTCCCCGGTCGGTAACCCGCCACGGACAGAGGCCGGACTTCCCAAGGCAGGGTCCGCCCCGGCGTCGGCGGTGCCAGGTTCTTCTCCTGAGCGACAGCCGCCCCCCGTCAGGCTGGAGCGGAGCCGGAGCCCGGGCCCGCGTGCCACCATGACTCCCGAGCGCTTCGCGACCGACGCAGGGGAGGGAACGTGGGCAGCACCACGTCCGCTAAATGGTCCGGCTGGCGCAGCCGGATTGTCGAGATACCGGGCGCAGGGGACGGAAAGCCGGTCCTCTTGGAGATCCGCGCGGGCTTCACCACGAGCTTCAACCTGTCGACCGTGCGCAAGGGTCCCTATTATCAGCGGGCACATGACACGCTCGTCACCATAGGCCGGACCGGGCCGTCGCACGTCGTCCTGCCGGCCGACTGCGACGCCCTCGCCATTTGGCGAATCACGGTGGGCAACGAGGGAGCCAGTGGCCTGGGCCGATGGAAGGTGCGCATCGTGGACAGCAACGCGCTGCCTCAGCTCCCGACCAAAACAACCCGGGGAAAGGGGACCCAGACCTTCGGCTATTTCAGCCCCAAACCGTACTTCGAATACGCCCCGGTGGTGTACTACGACTTCATCGACTCCCCCGGCACCATCATCTACACGCCGGCCGACGGCGGGAAGCAGCTGATCCGCTTCACCTCCGCTGCCACTCAGAAGGGCACCCTGCGCCTTCCGAAGCACGGATACGTCACCCTGTCCGAACACGGCAAGTGGCAAATCTCGGTGACCTGACCCCGCCGGTTTGAGCGCTCGGCTGAAGCCCAGGCGGCAGGAGATCGGCACGCGTTGGCGACGCCTTCCCTCCTCAAGGCAGTCCCTGCTCGCCCTGGCTCATCTGCGATGTGGTGACACCTACGACCAGCTGGCCGCCGGGTTCGGCATCGGGATCGCAACCGTCTACCGCTACGTACGCGAAGCCGTCGAGGCCCTGGCCACCATCGCCCCGTCCCTGTCCGAGGCGATGCGGACGATCCGGACCAAGGCGTTCGTCATCCTGGACGGCACCCTGCTGCCGATCGACCGCACCGCCGCCGACACTCCCTATTCCTCCGGGAAGCACAAGCGACACGGCATGAACGTGCAGGTCCTCACCGATCCGTTCGGACGGCTGCTCTGGATCTCGCCAGCGCTGCCCGGCTCGACTCACCACCTGACTGCCGCGCGACAGCACGGGATCATCGAAGCCCTCACCGAAGCACGACTCAGATGCTGGGCGGACAAGGCGTATCAAGGCGCCGGCGGCCCCCTCCGCGGGCCAGCCGCCCCCGCGATGCTGCGGACGGCTGCCCGGATGAGGGCCTCGGGCGCGTCGGGCGCGTTCATCTGCTGAGACAAGAGGTCACCCGGTCCGGTTGATCCAGGCGGTGGTCACACCCAGCGTCTTGCCGTCGGGTGCCTTGGTGGTGCGGCAGTACCTGTACACCGGTCCGCCTGCCGAACCATGCCGCAGTCCGGCTCGGTGCTGCCGGCACCAGCGCACCCGGCCGGCGTGGCCCGACGGGCTTGCGCGCACCGAGGAACCGCCGTCGTCGTGATGTGCCAGGCTACGCACCCGCTCACGGCCACCCGCACCTGGCTCGGATCCTCGCCACCGCAGTTTCGGCAGGGCTGTCCACGAAATCCATGACATCAGCGGGACATCGGTCGCGGCGGGAGCGTCGGTCAGCCCGATCACACCCTGGGTTCGGGACGGCGGTGCTCTGCAGGGGGGTGAGCAACCGCGCCTCGCAGGCCATGTCGTGGGCCGACGCCGGCAGGCGGCCCAGCGGTGGGCGCCGCAGCACCCGTCCGCGGCTCCCTTGATCCTTTACGAGATACGTCGGATTCGACTGGCCCAGGCCGATCCGCTCGAAGGCCAGGGGTCCGCCGAAGTCGACGCCGAGGATGGCGAACCAGCGGCTCACGGCCCCGGCGTCGATTCCGACGGTGTCCGCGCTAGGCTCCGCTGCCGGCTCCTTGCCTGAACGGGCACGCGTCACCCAGAAGTTGCCCACCGTCGATCACCATGGTCTCGCCGGTGATCCAGCTCGCGGCGTCCGACACGAGGAAGGCGACCGCGGAGGCTATGTCGGCAGGCTCCCCGATGCGGCCGAGCGCCATCGAGGCAGACACGGCCTCCTCGTGCTCCTTCCACAGAGCCTCGGCCAGCTTCGTGCGCACCACACCCGGTGCCACCGCGTTGACGCGGACCTTCGGCGAGAGTTCCAGGGCCAGTTGCCTCGTGAGATGGATCAGCGCGGCCTTCGAGGCGTTGTACAGCCCGATGTTCGCCTCGGAGGCCATGCCGCCCACCGACGCGGTGTTGACGACCGCCCCGCCGTGCTCCCCCATCCAGGCTCGCGTGGCCAGCCCCGTCCACAGAACGGGCGCCCACAGGTTCACGTCGAAGGTCTTCGCGAACCGAGCGTGGTCCTGGTCGATGACCGGTCCGAAGGCCGGGTTGGTGCCCGCGTTGTTGACGAGGATGTCCAGGCTCCCGAAGCGTTCGAGCGTGAGATCCACACAGCGCCGGGCCGCCTCTTCGTCGACCGCGTGCGCGCCGACGCCGACCGCTGTGCCCTTGACCTGGGCCACAGCGGCGTCCGCCGCCTCCTGCGAGCGGGAGGTGAGGACGACGTTCGCGCCAGCCTGCGCGATGGCCTGGGCGATCGCCAGCCCGATGCCGCGCGAGGCCCCTGTGACGACGGCGGTGCGGCCGGTGAGATCGAGTCCTGCCATCTCAGCTCACCGCCGCCGTCGCCGCGTCGCGGTACTTGCGCAGCTCCTGCTTGGCGATGGCCCGCTTGTGCACCTCGTCGGGACCGTCCGCCAGCCGCAGGGTCCGCAGATGCGCGTACATCATCGCCAGGGGGAAGTCGTCGGTCACTCCCGCTCCCCCGTGCACCTGGATCGCGCGGTCGACGATCCTCAACGCGATGTCGGGGGCGGCCACCTTGATGGCCGCGATCTCGGTGCGCGCCTCCTTGTTCCCAACCGTGTCCATCAGATACGCGGCCTTCAGCGTGAGCAGGCGGATCATCTCGATGTCGATCCGCGCTTCCGCGATCCAGTCCTGGATGTTGGACCGTTCGGCGACCGGACTGCCGAAGGTCACCCGTGACTGGGCACGCCGGCACAGCAGTTCCAGTGCCCGCTCAGCCGCGCCGATGGCCCGCATGCAGTGGTGGATACGACCGGGCCCGAGCCGGGCCTGGCTGATCGCGAAACCCTCACCCTCGCCCTTGAGCAGGTCCTTGGCCGGCACCCGGACATCCTCGAAGACGATCTCCGCATGGCCTTCACGGTCCGCGTATCCGAACACCGGGAGGTTCCGGATCACAGTGACCCCGGGGGCGTCGATCGGGACGACCATCATCGACTGCTGGCGGTGCGGGGCCGCCGTGGGGTCGGTCTTTCCCATGACGATGAGCACCTTGCAGTTCTTGTGCATCGCGTTCGAGGCGAACCACTTGCGGCCGTTGAGCACGTACTCGTCGCCGTCGCGCTCCATCCGCAGCTCGATGTTGGTGGCGTCGGAGCTGGCGACACGCGGCTCCGTCATCGCGAAAGCGGAGGCCATTGTCCCGTCGAGCAGGGGCTTGAGGTACTTCTCCTTGTGCTCTTCTGTACCGAAGAGGGTCAGCACCTCCATGTTGCCGGTGTCGGGCGCGTTGCAGTTGCACGCCTCGGAGGCGATGTGGCTGCGGCCCATGATCTCCGCGAGCGGCGCGTATTCCAGATTCGTCAGGCCGGGGCCCCACTCCGGGTGCGGGTGGAACAGGTTCCACAGTCCGCGCCTGCGCGCCTCCGCCTTGAGGTCTTCGAGGATCGGCGGGTGGAAGTGCGGGTCACCCGACGCGCGCATCTGCTCGTGGTACACCGCCTCGGCGGGGTAGACGTGCGCGTCCATGAACTCCAGCAGATCCGCCTGGTACTTCCTGGCGCGGTCCGACATCTCAAACAGGGACATCCGAACTCCTGACGGGTAGGGAGGGAAAGGAGGGAGGGCGCTTGTCCAGATGACTGGCCACGCCTTCGACGGCGTCGGGCCCGCGGAAGGCCTGGAGCATGAGGGGTTCCGCCCGTATCACGGACTCGGCGTAGGTGCCGTCCGCGTCGTTGCTCAGCTGGCTCTTGATGGTGGCCATGGAGGCCGGGGAGCAGCGCCCGGCCAGATCGGCTGCGTACGCGACAGCGGCGTCGACCACGCTGCCGGTGGGAACCAGGTGGTCGAGGAGTCCGATGCGGAGGGCCTCCTCGGCCTCCACCATGCGGCTCGACAGCAGCAGGTCCGCTGCCCGGCTGTGGCCCACCAGCCGGGGCAACAGCCAGGAGATCCCGTACTCAGCGATCAGTCCGCGTTGCGCGAAGGCCGTGACGAACCGGGCCGAGGGCGAGCCGAAGCGGATGTCGCAGTAGAGCGCCTCCACCATGCCCAGTCCTGCGGCCACGCCGTTGATCGCTCCGATGAGTGGTTTGCGCAGGGTCCGCGGAACGTCCCGAGGCCGGCGCCGTGCCCTGTCCGCCGCGGAGACCTCTCCGACCGCCCGCAGCCGTTGCAAGTCGGCTCCGGCGCAGAACCCGCGTCCGGCGCCGGTGACCACGACGGCGCGTACGTCCGGGTCGTCCTCCGCGGCGTCGAGCAGCGCGAAGTAGCGGTCCTCCAGTTCGTCGGTCCAGGCGTTCAGCCTGGCGGGCCGGTTGAAGGTGAGGATCAGCACCGGCCCTCGGTGTTCGGCGAGGACGAGCCCGTCCGGCGCGCCGGTCATGCCTGCGCCTGCAGCGACCTCTGGTACCGGCGCATTCCGCGCAGCCACCGGTCGTAGTCCGAGCCCTTGTGCCGGTACATCTCCCGCACGTCCTCGTGCGGGAGGATCAGGAAGCGCTCGTCCTCGATCGCGGCCAGGACGGCGTCCGCGACGTCGGCCGGCTCCAGGACGTCACCCGCGGTGGTGACGGCCCGCGTCGCGGCTCTTCCCAGCGCGTGCCCGGAGTCCTCCCCGGAGGAGAGCATAGGAGTGTTCACCCCCATCGGGCACAGACAGCTGACACGGACACCGCGATCGCCGTAGGTGACACTCAGCCACTCGGCGAAGGAGACGGCCGCGTGTTTGGTGACGGCGTACGTGGCGGAGCCGATCTGGGTGAGCAGTCCGGCCGCCGAAGCGGTGCTGACGAAGTAGCCCTCACCGCGCTCCAGCCACCGCGGTACCAGCAGCCTTGCCGCACGGATGTGGGCGCGCAGGTTGACGCCGATCGAGCGGTCCCAGTCCTGTTCGCTCGCGTCGAGGCCGAGCGCGCCGGCGATGCCCGCGTTGGCGAAGTAGAAGTCGACCGGACCGAAGGCGCTCTCCGCCAGGTCGATCAGCTGCCGGATCTGCTCGGTGTCCGACACGTCCGCGCCCGCGCTGAGGGTGCTTCCGGGATGGTCGGCGTTGACTGTCTCCGACACCGCCCGCGCCGTGTCCGGGTCGAGGTCTGCGACGACGACCCGGGCGCCCTCGCGGGCGAGCCGTGCGACCAGCGCGCCGCCGATGCCGCCACCACCACCGGTGACGACGGCGACTCCATGTGCAACGTTCACAGCGAACCCTCTCGGTGACGGGGGTACGAGGCCGGGGCGTAGCCCGGCCGAAGACCGTGCTGTTGCCGACTCTAAGTTGAATCCGACGTCAGGTTCAATAACTGTTTCCGTGGAGCCACATAAAAAAGCCGCTCACCCCCAGGGGATGAGCGGCTTTGAGGCAGGCAGGATCAGCGGTGACCGGGGAAGCGGAGGGCGTTCGCCCAGAGCCGACTGACCGTGGACACGAGTTCCTCGAAGTCCACCGGGGTGCCTTCTCCTTGCCGTTCGCTCAGCACGAAGGCGTTGTAGGCCATGACGCTGACCATGCCCGACAGCGCGCGGGAGGCCATCACCGGATCGACCTCGGGGTCCGCGACACCCCGCGCCTGCAGATCGGCGATGCCTCGGGCGTTGCGGCGGATGAACGCGTCGGCACGCCGGCTCCGGAACTCGCGGAACTCCGGCTCCACTTGCGCAACCTGCTCAAGCAGGCCCATCAGCTTCGCGTTCCGCCTGTATGCCTCAAGATATGCGCGATTGCTCGCTTCGAGCACCGCATAGGGATCGTCGGAACCCTGCACCCGGCCCATGCCGGGATGCATCATGTCCTCCTGCGCCTCCAGCAGGACGGCGGCGAGCACCTCTTCCTTGTTGGCGAAGTAGGTGTAGAAGGATCCCGCCGCACACTGGGCCTCTTTGGTGATGTCGGCCAGGCGGGTGTCGAGGTAGCCGTCCCGTTCGAACACCTTCCGCGCGGCTTTCACCAGAGCGGCCCGTGTCCGCGCTCCGCGCTTCGTCGTGGGCGGCTCACGGAGGTGCGAGAGGGGCGCCACAGGCGGTGCTTTCTCGCCGTCGATCTCCTCGGGCGCAGTAGTCTCCATCCCGGCAACTTTACTTGAATCCGACATCACCATCACAAACCCGGGGGCCGAGGCTCAGTGGTGAGGGCGGCGTCGGCGGGCGCCGTGTCACGGGTCAGAGCCGCACGGTCGATGGACCGCTTGAGGATCTTCCCGCTCGGGCCCTTGGGCAGCGCGTCGACGAACCGGACGATGCGCGGGATCTTGTAGGCGGACAGCCGCTCTCGCGCCCAGCTCGACACCTCGGCCGCACCGAGCTGCGCACCCGGCCGGGCGGCGATCAGCGCGGCGACCTCCTCGCCGTAGTGCTCGTCGGGAACGCCGATCACGGCCGCCTCGACGATGTCCGGATGCTCGTAGAGAACCTCCTCGACCTCACCGGGGTAGACGTTGTAACCACCGCGGATGATCAGGTCCTTGACACGGTCGACGATGCGCAGGTCGCCGTCCGTGTCGGTTTCGCCCAGGTCGCCGGTCCGGAACCAGCCGTCGGACGAGAAGGCCGCGGCGGTGTCCTCGGGGCGATTCCAGTAGCCGCGCATCACCGTGGCCCCCTTGATGTGGACCTCGCCGACGGTGCCCGGCGGGCACTCGTTGCCGTCCTCGTCACGCACCTGGACCCGCATCCGGGGCACCGCCCGGCCGGTGTACCCGGTCTTGCCGCCGCGGTCGAGGTCGTTGAAGGTCCCGAACGCGGTGGTCTCGGTGAGCCCGTACCCTTCGAGGATGGTGCAGCCGAACCGGGCCTCGAAGGCGCGGGCGATCTCCCCGGGAAGCGACGCGCCGCCCGAGACGGCGACCCGGAGCCCGGCGAAGTCGGCCGGACTCGCATCACCGGCCGCGTGCAGCATCGCGTTCCACATGGTCGGTACGCCGGCCATGACGGTGAGGCGGTCGCGGCGCAGCATCTCCAGCATCGACGCCGGGTCGAACCGGGCGAGCAACGACATCGAGCCGCCGGCGGTCAAGGTCGCCATCATGACCGACGCCTGGCCGAACACATGAAACAGCGGGAGTCCGGTGCCCGTACGGTCGGCGCTCGACGCCCGGCTGCACTCGGCGCCGATCTCCCCGGCCGACAGCAGGTTCCCGACGGTGAGTTGTGCACCCTTCGGTCGTCCCGTGGTTCCCGAGGTGTACAGGATGGCCGCGGTCGCGACGCTGTCCCTGTCGACCACGTCAGCGGCAGCAGCGGTGACCCCCGCGCCCGGGGAGAGCGTCCACGAGGGCACCGTGAGCGCCGCTGCCGCCTCCGCGACGGCGGGGCCGAGGGCGTGCCAGGCGATCGCCAGCGAGCAACCGGCGTCGCCGAGCACGTACTCGACCTCGGCCCGGGTGCACATCGTGTTGACCGGCACCACGACACAGCCCGCGGCCTGGATGCCGAGGTACGCCACCACGAACTCGGGCACCGACGGCGCCGCGAGCAGCACCCGGTCCCCCGGGGACAGGCCTGCGGCGACCAGGGCGCCCGCGTACCGCATGCTCGCGCCCCGCAGCTGGAGGTAGGTCCACTGATCGGTGGCGCCGCGCAGTGCGATGGCGTCGGGAGCGGTGGCCGCGTGGCGGCACACGGGGTCGAGAACGCTGGTCATGGGCAGTGCCTTCCGGGATGTGAGCACGTGGTGGTGCGGGTCTTTCCCTCACCGACGGGTTGACTTGGTGCGGCTTCGGCATCAGGTCCTCGGACCGAGCTCACTGCGCCCGGCCGGCCGATCGGTCAGGCGGTGATCTGGAAGCGTTCGGCGAGCTGGCGGCGGGTGTCGGCGGCGCTGGTGTGCAGGACGCCCCCGATTCCGATCCGTGCGGCTCCGTCGAGGTTCTGCCGCAGGTCGTCGATCATGACCGTCTCCTCGGGGGCGACGCCGAGGCGTTCGCATGCGATCACGTAGATCCGCCTGGAGGGTTTACGGATCCCGACCTCGGCGGAGATGACGATCGCGTCGGCCACCGCGTCGAGGTCGACGCCGTCGTAGGTTCCGGTCCCGAACGAATTGGACACGAGCGCAACGGGATGACCTGCGGCTCGAAGATCAGCGAGCAGCTTGAGCATGTCCTGGTCGATGGACATTCCCGCCTGCATCCTGGCCGTGAGCCCTTCAGCCGACACCTCCGCGCCGTGGGCACGGAGACGTTCGGCGAATCCTCGCTCGAAGGCCTCGGTGTCGATGCGGCCGCACTCGTGGTCGGCCAGGAGGACGCGTGATCCCTGGTCCCGGGCGAGGAGGTCCAGCGGCAGGCGGGGGTCACCGCCGAGAGAGGCCCCGAAGTCGGTGAAGGCCTGCAGCACGCTGGAGGTGATGACACCGCCGAAGTCCACCAGGACCGCGGTTCGCGCCCTGTCCGTCTCACTCGGCATCTCAGGCGACCTCGAACAGTCCGGCCGCGCCCATTCCGCCACCGACGCACATCGAGATCACCACGTAGCGGACGCCCCGGCGCCTGCCCTCGATGAGGGCGTGAGCGACGAGCCGGGCGCCGGTCATGCCGTAGGGATGGCCGACCGAGATGGCGCCGCCGTTGACGTTGAACCGCTCCGGGTCGATGTGCAGTTCGTCCCGGCAGTACAGCGCCTGGGACGCGAACGCCTCGTTCAGTTCCCACAAGCCGATGTCGTCGATGGTGAGGTTGTGCTGCTTCAGCAGTTTCGGAATGGCGAACACCGGACCGATGCCCATCTCGTCCGGCCCGCAGCCGGCGACGGTCATACCCCGGTAGACGCCCAGCGGCTCCAGTCCGCGGCGCTCGGCCTCCTTCGCCTCCATCAGCACCGACGCCGAAGCCCCGTCGGAAAGCTGCGAGGAGTTGCCCGCCGTGACGCTGGAACGCGCACTCACCTGACCGTCCGGCAGCACCGGCGCCAACCCTGCCAGGTCCTCCAGCGTGGTCGACGCGCGGTTGCCCTCGTCCCGAGTCAGGGTGACCTCCTCGTCCCGCACCTCCCCGGACTGCTTGTCGAGCACCTTCTTGACACTGCTGAGCGCGACGATCTCCTGGTCGAACCGGCCGGCCTCCATCGCCGCCGCGGTGCGCTGCTGCGACAGCAGCGCGAACTCGTCCTGCCGCTCCCGGCTCACGCCGTAGCGTTCTGCGACGATCTCGGCCGTGTGCAGCATCGGCAGGTAGATGCTCGGTTTGTGCTCCACCAGCCAGGGATCCGTCATGCGGTGGGTGTTCATGTGGTCGTTCTGCACCAGGGAGATCGACTCGACTCCGCCGCCGACAGCGACCTGCATGCCGTCGGTGACGATCTGCTTGGCTGCCGTTGCGATGGCCATCAGGCCCGACGAGCACTGCCGGTCGATGGACATCCCCGACACGGTGTCCGGAAGTCCGGCGCGAAGGACGGCCTGACGCGCGACGTTGAACCCGGAGGACCCCTGCTGCACGGCACAGCCGAAGACCACATCCTCGACCTCGCCTCCCTCCAGCCCGGCGCGCTGCACCGCGTGCGACAGGGCATGGGCGGCGAGTTCCTGCGCCTGGGTGTCGTTGAACGCGCCGCGGTAAGCCTTTCCGATCGGCGTCCGTGCCGTCGAAACGATGACTGCTTCCCTCATGTCGCCTCACTGTCTGATTGCGGATGGGCAGCGCCCAGCGCCAACTGCGCTGCGAAGGAGGCTCATTGACCGTCTCCTCGGGTGACCCATGAGATCTCATGGCCGCAGAGGGCTAGGGTCGGGCCTTCCGACGTTATAGTTGAATTCGACGTCAGGTTCAACCAGCCCCAGCCCTTGACACCCCACTCTGTCCACTGAAGGGTACCGACTAGTCGGTACGAGGGAGTGGGTGTGACTCAGGACGTGACTCAGCTGAGCATCTCCACGGATGCGGGCCTGTTCGATGCCGTCGCGGCGGGTCCGCCCGAGGGACGTCCGGTGCTGTTGCTGCACGGCTTCCCGCAGACGGGGCTGGTGTGGCGACGGCAGATCGCGGCGGTGGCGGCGCACGGCTACCGGGTGGTGGCACCCGACCAGCGTGGGTACTCCCCCGGCGTCCGCCCCCAGCGGGCCGCGGACTATCGCATCAGTCTGCTCGTCGACGACGTGGTCGCGATCAGCGAGGAACTGGGCTGGCCGACGTTCGATCTGGTCGGCCATGACTGGGGAGGCGCAGTGGCCTGGTGGACCGCGCACGCCCACCCCGGTCGCGTACGCACGCTGACGGTTGTCTCGACCCCGCACCCCGGCGCTCTGGCCACCGCCCTGCGCACCGACGAGGACCAGCGCCAACGCTCCCGCTACATGATCGACTGGCGCGACACACCCGCGACCGAGGAGCGCATGCTCGCCGACGACGCCCAAGAGATCCGCGGCTTCTTCGCCGGAAAGGTTCCGCAGGACAGCGCCGAGGCCTATGTACGGCACCTGTCCCAGCCGGGCGCCCTCACTGCGGCGCTGAACTGGTACCGGGCCGGCCGCCCCGACGGCACGATCGGCCCCATCGACGTGCCCACTCTGTACGTCTGGAGCACGGGGGACACCGCGTTCGGCCCGGCCGCCGCACAGGAGACCCGGCGGTGGGTCGACGGCCCGTACCGGTTCGAGACCCTCCAGGGCGTCAGCCACTGGGTCCCCGAGGAGGCGCCCGAACTCCTGAGCCACCTGCTGCTCGACCACCTGCGAGCGCACGGCGCGTACTGAACCGGCGGCGCACGCCGCTCAGCGAACACCCCCGTTCGTCGACTCTCCGAAGAGGTGACCCCATGAAGGCAGCGCGCGCGGCCTGGCGCCGTCTTGAGCCCGTCCACGCCATGATCTACTTCGTCCCCGAGGCAAGGCGTCGATACGCCGACCTCGGCCTGAGCGTACGCGCCGGCTACTTCACGTCCCGCAGCGCCGCGTTCGGCCGGGCATCCGCCGATCTGGTCATCTCGACCTTCTACAACTTCAACCCCGATGTCGTACGGCAGGCGGTCGACGGAGCCTGGGACGCCACGACGCCACAGCAGGTCCTGGACGCGCGGTACGACGCTGCGTGCGAAGCCCTGCGGCGGGCGGGGATCCACGCGTTGCCCGGCTTCGACGAGGTGCTGGCGCTGACCCGACAAGCCGCCGAGGCCGCTTGCGAACGCGCGCAGGGCCGTTCGCTGTTCGCCGCTCACGCCGCACTGCCCTGGCCGCAGGAGCCGGTACTGCAGCTGTGGCATGCCCAGACACTACTCCGTGAGTTCCGTGGAGACGGCCATGTCGCGTGTTTGCTGAGCGAGGGCGTCGGCGGCTTGGACGCCCTGATTCTGCATGCCGCGACCGGTGACGTTCCCGTCGGCTTCCTCAAGGCGAGCCGTGCCTGGCCCGAGGAGGAGTGGGCCGCCACCCAGGAGCGCCTGCGCGAGCGAGGTCTCCTCGACGGCGACTCGCTCAGCCAGGAAGGCGTACTCCTGCGCCGTCACATCGAGGACCGTACCGACCGTCTGGCCCTTCCCGCCTACGCCGCACTGGGTGACGCCGGCTGTGAGCGTCTCGCCGAGCTCGCCGGTCCCTTCGGCCGCGCCGTCGTCGACGCGGGTCTGCTCAGTCTGGGCTGACCCGGCCCCTGCGCACCGCGGCCCGGGATGGGGATCTGATGGTGCCCGGGGCCGCCGGGCGACGGCCCCGCGGGCTCGAGCACCCGGTGCCGGGCCTCCCCGCGGACGCGGGTCCGGGCGGACGCGACGAACGCACGCCGTGCGGGGGAACGTCTTCCCCCGCTCGGTCCCTTGCGCGACTTCGACCGCGCTGCCGGAGGAGGCTCTGCCGGACGGCCCGGCGCCCCGGACCCATGGGTGCGGGGCAGCCGCCGACGCCTTGGCCACCGCCGAGCGGTGACACCGGTAGTGCGTGGCCGGCCGGGACTGCCGTGGGCGTTCTCAGCTTCCGGCAGGCTTGTCCGGGCCGGGCAAGCCTGCCGGAAACGGAAGGGCTCCGGCTCGCGTCCGGCCTGGACGAACCAGCCCCTCTTCCCGCGCACCACCTGCTCGCCACCCTCTACGGCGGTACTGCCTGCGCGCTCGTGCTGATGGTCTTTTCCGAGGCGGCCTACGGCACGCCGTCCGCCGTCTTCCCGCACGCCGACTTCCCCTGGTTCCCCATGCGCCCTGGTCCGCCCGGGAGGTCAACGTCCCCTCGACCGGGTCCCCTTGCCGACGCCCAGGCACCATTCGCCGTGCCGGCCCTCTCGCTGCCGTGCCCCTCCTCCTACGAGGTGGGGATGAGGGTGGATCGCCCGGGATACGCATGCTCGGCGAGGGCGAACGCCGGTCGTCTCCCGGGCGATCGCACCGCCCACAACGGCCCGGCGCCATCTGCGACCGCTTTCGGCGCCGAGAGCGGCGCAGCGCCCTCCGTGACCACTCGGGTCCGTGCCCCGTCCAGTCCTGCCCCGGCCGGAGGACTGGGCGTTTCCCGCCCGATGCGCCATACAGTCACAGCTCCTACCATCCACCTGCCCCCGGCGAGGCGGACCTCGCGTGTACGGAAGCGCACCATCGGCATTTGGGACGCAAAGCCCCTCCTTGGCATCGCCCCCGCCCACCGGTCCGGGCCGCATCCTCGCTTTCCGGTCCCGGGAACGGTTCCGACTTCGGCTCACTGCAGATTCCCTGCTCGCCGCCCCCTGCGATCAACTCCGTTTGCTTCATTGACATTTCACTCAGACGTCCTACCGTTGGGAGCGCTCCCATAACAGCTTGCCACTGGAAGGAGTTCCCCCCCACATGCGCAAACAGAGTCCGTTAGCCGGCCGTTCGCGGTCGTCCCTCCGCCGGCCTCTCCAGACGCTCGTCATGCTGTTCGCCGTGGTCGTCGGCACACTGACCTGGTCGGTCCCCGCCCAGGCTCATGGCACGGTCGTCGGCCCCGCCACCCGCGCGTACCAGTGCTGGAAGACGTGGGGCAGCAACCACACGAACCCCGCCATGCAGACCGAGGACCCCATGTGCTGGCAGGCCTTCCAGGCCAACCCCGACACCATGTGGAACTGGATGAGCGCGCTCCGCGACGGCCTCGGTGGCCAGTTCCAGGCGCGGACCCCCGACGGGACGCTCTGCAGCAATAACCTCTCGAGGAACGCCAGTCTGAACAGGCCCGGGGCGTGGAAGACCACCACCGTCGGCAGCAACTTCTCGGTCCACCTGTACGACCAGGCGTCCCACGGTGCCGACTACTTCAAGGTCTACGTGAGCAAGCAAGGCTTCGACCCCAAGACCCAGACCCTGGGATGGGGCAACCTCGACTTCATCACACAGACCGGCCGCTTCGCCCCGGCGCAGGACATCACGTTCCCCGTCCAGACCTCCGGCTACACCGGACACCACATCCTGTTCGTGATCTGGCAGGCCTCGCACCTCGACCAGACCTACATGTGGTGCAGCGACGTGACCTTCGGCTGAGCCCGGGAGCGCCGCACCCGGCAACGGCCCTTGCCAGGCGCCGGTAACCCGCCGCCCGGCCGACCGAGCCCCGTCGGGACAGGGTCCCCTTTGATCACCCTGCCCCGACGGGGTCTCCTGCGCTCCTAGCCAGGGGGCGAAGAGGCGCACGTTCCCGTGCAGCGGAACACCTCCGCTCGCGCGGAGAGCGCCTCGGCGGAGAGCACGATCCCCGTGTTGCCCAGCGCTTCGGGGATGCGGGCATGGGTTCGGCGGTCCCCTCAGCAGGTCCGCCCCATAATTCACCGAATTCGCGGGGAGCCCTGAAGGCACCCGGCCCCGGCGACCTCGACGCGCCGCCTGTCGGCGGGTCGTCTCCTCCGGCAGAATCGCCAGGCCGCACTTTCCTAATAAATGATCTCCGAATGGGCGAGCATGGCCGTTTGGCTGGTGACTTGGCGGTCTGGCCAGCGAGGGTGAGGTTGTGCGGGCGGGCGATGCCGAGCATGGCGTGGTGGACCCCGTCGCCCTTGAGGCGGCAGTCGCGGTGGATTTTCCAGGTCTTCATGCGGGCGAAGGCGTGCTCGACGCGGGCCCGGACCTGCTTGTGCGAGCGGTTGTGTTCCTGCTTCCAGTCGGACAGCTCCTCAACGGGCCGGCGGTGGTGCGGCATCACGAGTCCGGTGCCCGGATAGCCGCCATCGGCGATCGTCATGGTCTTGCCCACGGCGGCCTTGGCCCCGGATTCCTCCCACGCTCTGTAGTGGTTCCGGTTGCCCGGCAATGGTCGGCCGACCACGACGACCAGACGGGTGTCGGCATCGATGACGACCTGGTGGTTGGTGGAGTATCGATAGTTCTTGGGCTGTTCGGCGATCGCGTGGTCCCGGGTAGGGACGAGGGTGCCGTCCACGATGAGCACCGTGTCCTTGCGGAACCGTTTGGGGGGCCGGAGCCCGAGTGACGGCCCGAGATGGCCGATGATGCGGTCGGCCGCGGACTTCGAGATGCCGAACAGCGGGGCCAGCTGGCGCAGCGTCAAGTTCGTGCGCCGGTACGCAGTCACTCACAGTACGCGGTCCTCCAGCGGCAGGCTCCAGGGACGGCCCCTGCGTACCGGCTCCGCGCCTTCGCGGCGTAACGCGGTGATCAGCTTGCGGAAGCAGGACGGGCTCAGCCCGGAGAACGGGGTTATCCGGCCGGGCAGCCCCGTAGCGAGGGCGGGAAAACACGAAGGCCCTGCTCCTCCTCGGAATGAACCTGAAGGAACAGGGGCCTCGGGGCAGGCTCAGCTGCTGTTGGGGCGGGAGGGGTCAGCCCAGGTTGATGTTCTCGGCCTGCGGGCCCTTCTGGCCCTGGGTGACGTCGAACGTCACGGTCTGGCCCTCCTGGAGCTCACGGAAGCCCGAGGAGTTGATCGCCGAGTAGTGGGCGAAGACGTCCGGGCCGCCGCCGTCCTGGGCGATGAAGCCGAAGCCCTTCTCCGCGTTGAACCACTTCACAGTTCCCGTAGCCATGTCTCATGCCTTCCAGTCGATGAACGCCTCCCACACCGTGTGGAAGGTGGAGGTGATCGCCCTGGTTCCTGCGGCACAGCACAGCAAAACGCCCACGCCGAAGGCGTGGGCAAAGGGAACTTCCGAACCACGACAGCTGACGCAGACGGTACACGCCCGCACGTGCTGTCACCACAGGAATCGAGCACACGTCGCGCCTTGAACCGGGTGCGGGCAGGCCCGCCGAGAAGCGGCAGGCGCGCCCCAGGTCAAGCCGTGGCTGTCGGATTCGTTGCTTCGACGACGCGATGGTGTTCGGCGTTGATGCGCCGGGCTTCCTCAAGCTGGTCTTCGAGGACGACGATGCGGCACGCGGCCTCGATGGGGATGCCCTGGTCGACGAGCTCGCGGGCGCGGGCGGCGATACGCAGCTGGTAGCGGGAGTAGCGGCGATGCCCGCCCACGGAACGCAGCGGGGTGATGAGGCGGGCCTTGCCGAGGGCGCGGAGGAAGCCGGGGGTGGTGCCGAGCATGTCTGCCGCCCGGCCCACCGTGTAGGCGGGGTAGTCCTCATCGTCGAGACGGCCGCAGGAGTCGTCTGCTGTCACTTCACCTCTCTCATGGAGCACGTCGAGGGGCCCTGGTGCCGTACGGCACCAGGGCCCCGAAGGAACTACTGCACCACCTGCCGGCCCTTGTGCTGCGCCGGCCTTCTGTTTCCACAGACCCGACCTGGATGCTGTCGGGGGTGCGGGGATCGCGGTTGCTTGACCGGAGACCACCTCACTTCGATGTCCTGCGGTACCCGGGCCCAAGACTCCAGCCCGGGCGATCCTGATGGTGCTGGCTCCTCCGTTCTTCCCTCTGGATCAATCACTTACCGAACGGGAACTGCGTCCTGCTGTTACTGCGAACTGCTTGTACTGCTGGTGTTGCGAACTGCTGGTGGCCTCGCACGGCGCCACTTCGGCAGCCAGCCCCGTCGCCCGTCCTGCGTCTGCTCTGGCTCAGAACCCCACTGCCGAACCTCCCGGTGCGCGCGCCCGCAGCCGACGCCTTCACCGAGGTACTACTCGCCAACTTCACTGCTGGGTACCGCGAACTGCACTTGCGGGTACCGCACCTCCATGACAGCGGTCCCGCTCCGGCGGCCCCTGATCACTGCGGGCCACCCGGTCCGGTCACCAGTCCCGTCGCCGTCCTGCAACAACCCTGGCTTCGAAACTCCGTCACCGCACCGTCCTGCGAACTGCAACTGCGGGTACTGCTGCCCGGCAGTTCATGTCTGCCGGGCCCTTCTCGATCTCGGCTACGAGAGAAACCATAACCACACCACCACCCAATGTCTACTCTGGCCGATGTAGATTTCCGCGTGTTGGGTGACGAGGTAATCGACCTCGAACAGCGGCACTGAAAGGCGTAGGGGCGGCCATCACGGGGTTGCCCGCCAGAGGCCGAGGCACAAGCACTGGACGGAAAGGGACCGGGCATTGGCGATCCAGAGCCCAAGGTGAACCTGATGGACACGGTGAGCGTCAACGTTGCGACCGCCCGCTCCACCGCCTCCATCGCCGAGGCCCTCGAGCGCGCCTCGGTGTTCCTCGACCGCCTCGTACGCCCGATCGGGGCCGAGGCTGCCGACACGGTGGTCCTGGTCGACTCTGAACTCGTCCCCAATGCACTGCGCCATGCCGGCGGCACGTGCACCCTGGACCTGGCCACCCACCCGGACAGCATCGAGGTGGCCGTCTACGACCCCAATCCACAGATACCGCGCGTGCGCACCCCCGACCTGAACGGCGGCACCGGGGACTTCGGCTGGCCCACGGTCAACCGATTCGCCCGCGCCCCCGGCGGCGGCAAAACCGTACGTGCCTTCCTGCCCCTTGTTGGACGACCCCTTGTGGACGGTCACGCTCTTCCCCACCTGGGTGGGTCGTAATTCCCCAGGTGGTGCCGCGGTTCAGCGGTCGATGGACCACGCAACGTGAGGCGGCGGGGCACCCGTGGTCAGAATGTGGTTGACGACTTGGAGTGCCTCTGCCAGGGGCAGGGTGTCCTCGTCGGGATACTCGTCGTGCTGCCCATCCACCAGGACGAAGTCCTTGCTGGAGCCGCTCGCGTCCTGGTCCATTGCGTGTTCGCCGGGATCGTCTTCGTCGTTCATGATGATGACCATGGCCCGCTCGGTGTTGCTCATGAAGGCCAGCGACCGTCCGGACGAGCTGGTCAGCCATGTCTCCAGGAGTCCAGCTCTGATTCGTTCCTGCAGCATCTCGAGCACTGTCGGTGTGGACGTTGGCACGGTCTCATCGCCAAGGACCCAGGTCTCGACCATGCGCTCGCCCCTCTCACACCGGAGTGTGAGAGGGGCGGGCTAGGCCGTTTCCTTCGGATCACATGCCGTCGGTGCCGGTCGCATCCGTGTACACCGGACCACGGTCAGAGCTACGGTCCGTGCTGTGACGGGAAGGCCATCTGGGCGCTGTTCCCACCACAGAACCTCCTGGCCAGGCAGCTCACGTATGCGTAGGTGGCCGGTCCGGTGCAGACGAAACCATTTGACGGCATCGAGAGAATGCCTGGCATGGGTACAGACATAAGCGGCTTCCTCGAGTACCGGGCGCCGCAGGACGATCAGGAGCCGATCTGGTACTGCGCACACGACCTCAGCTCTCTCAACGATGTCCGTAACTACGACGCGTTCGGGTGTCTCTTCGGAGTCCGCAACTACGCGAACTTCCGTCCCGTGGCCGCAGGCCGGGGGTTTCCCACCGACGCCTCGGCCACCGTGAGTGTGCGGTTCGCCCAGCTGACCGCGTGGTACGGCGACGACGGCTTTCACGGCACCACGTGGATCACGTGGGCCGAGGTGAAGGCCGTCGACTGGGACGAGCCCGCAGAGAAGCCCGACAGCCGGCTGCACGAATACCGCCAGACACCGAACGGGCTCCGGATGACGGGCAAGGCCTCCTGGAGTGGCGCATTCGCCGCGGCTGTCGGTCTCAAAGCCGGTGAGGTTCGGGAGTGGCCCGAAGGAAGTGAGTGGCTCGTCGGGGACACGCTCTACAGATCCGTCACCATCTGCCGCAGAGATGCCGTCACCGAAACCGGCGAGTGGCAACCCGTCTGGGAAGCCATGAAAGAACTCGCAGCACAGCACGGTGACGACAACGTGCGCCTCGTCGTGTGGTTCGACGACTGAACAGGCCACTGCCACCGCGCATCGCCGCTGGATGCCCCTTCCGGATCATCTCGCGGACCAGATGAAGATCGCGGCGATGTGGAGTCCGGCGAGATAGACGGCGGCCGTCTTGTCATAGCGGGTTGCGAGACCGCGCCACTGCTTGAGCCTGTTGATGCACCGCTCGACGGTGTTCCGCTGCTTGTAGGCCTCGCGGTCGAAGGCCGGCGGCCGGCCGCCGAGCCGGCCGCGCTTCTTCCGGTTGGCGACCTGGTCGGCGGGCTGCGGAATCACCGCCCGGACGCCGCGCCGACGGAGATGGTCCCGGATCGCGCGGGACGAGTACGCCTTGTCGGCCAGGACCACCTCAGGGGTGGTCCTGGGCCGGCCGATCGGCCGCGGCACCCGCAGGCGGGCCAGGACATGAGGGAACGCAGGTGCGTCTCCAGCCTGGCCGGGAGTGAGGACGAAAGCGAGCGGCCGGCAGCGGCTGTCCGCAGCAAGATGGATCTTCGTGGTCAGCCCGCCGCGAGATCGTCCGAGGGCATGATGCTCCGGCCCGCCGGCCGGGGCCCCTTTTGACGGGCCCGGCGGCGTGCTGATGAGCGCGGACGATGGTGGAGTCGACCGCGATGATCCAGTCGAGATCGCCTTCGGCATCGGCCTGGGCGAGCAGGGCAGTAAACACGCGCTCCCAGGTGCCGTCCGCAGCCCACTTCCGCAGCCGGTTGTGTATGGCGGGCGTTGGGGAGGCCTGGGCGTGATCGCGCAAGGAGAGCGGTCCTGTCGATCTCAGGATCACAGACCTAGCAGCGGCCACTGGAAGGTTTGCAGTTGAACGTTGTTGTCAAACCAGAACAGGCTGTCACCTTCGAGCTGTATGTGGAAACCCACTTCGAGTTCAACCCAGAGACTGTCCGCCGGAGCTAGGTCGTTCCTGAAAATCGTAAGCGACGGCATCGACACCTGCCCAGGGAACTGGTGGGTCTCGGTGACGCTGTCTTCCCAGAGAGTTCTCTCGATGAAGAATATGCACTGTACGTCTTCTTTTGTGGCGATGAAGCGGCGCGGATCACTGCCCGGCGACACGAAGGTCAGCTGGTAGATTGATTGCTTTGTGTGTAGCCAGCAATTACACCACCTGTCTCCGGAGTGGAATAGCTCCCCAGCGCCAACGTATCCCAACGTCTTCCCGTTGAGGCGGATGAACGGATCGGACCGGTATACACCATTCGACGTGGGGGGCATCCTGCCGGATTGAAGCTCTAGGCGCCATCTTGCACCTATGTAATGCTGCCGCAGGTTGCCACTGTCCCAGGTCTCCTTTCCGCTAAAGTCCCCACTGCCGTCAGGATTCCATTTGCCGACGAACGGCCCGGATCCCCATATATTGCCGTCAGCCTCCCAGAAACTGTGATCCACTTCTCTTGGGTCCATGTGATCGAAGCTAAGCGACGGACCTCCGGGTGAAGGTGTGCTGGCCTCTTTTGCGTGGCGATGCAGGGCCTCTCGCCGCCTGTCGCTCCACGCTCGAACCTTCTTCTGGTGCTCGTCAGCGTCAATCCCGCGGGAACGCAAATCCGCCTCTTGAAGGCTGGACGCGTACTCTCGCTCCTCTTTAGAGGGGCGAGCGAGTTGCGCCAATCTCATTCGCTGCGAAAGTTCTTCGTCCTGTTCCTTATGGTGCAGCTCAAACCCTTTGGCGACAAAATCGGGGACAGGGTGGTACGGGTTGATGATCTCTTGCCCGTTCGCCCCGCGTATCTGAGCGGCCATTGGTCTCTCACCACCTTTAGAAGCGCTCCCAGCGTTGGCCCTCTCTGAGCAATCATGCTCCAGGTTATGGTAGATCGCAATTTGCATTTCACTACCTGTTCAACGATTTACCGGTGAGATCGTTGAGCCTTCTCAAGTTTAGCGGCCCTATACGATCGACGAGGAGGCCGAAGCGCCGCGGCAAGCGCAAACCTTCGCGCAGCGTCCCGATGCAACGGCGTAGATTAGTGGACAGCATGCATGAGGATTGACGACGTATGCCCAAGTTAGGAGGTGGCCAGCCGTACTGACTTCCGGTATGTCATACCGCAGGCGGCGGTGGGCTCCACCGCGGCTGAGTCGACGAAAGCCGTGTAGCGATGAAAGCGTCCAACATTGAAAAGTCGTCTGTCGTGGCCACGATCCCCGTGGGGCCGAAGCCGGTCGGTGTGGCGGTGGACGTTCATGACCACGTCTTCGTCACCAACAGTGGTGCCGCTACCGTGTCGGTGATCAATTCTGTGACGAACAAGGTGACCGCCACCCTCAACGTCGGACTTCACCCCGAGAGCGTGGCGACCGACCCTCAGTTCGGCGTCTATGTCGCCAACAGCGGCAATTTCACCGTGTCGGCGCTCGACAGATTCCACGCCCTCGTCGCCACCATCGTCGTCGGAGGCTCGCTCGGCCCCCAGTCACCGGACAGGCTGAGGGTGGCGGTCGATCACCTCATGGGTCGGGCCTACGTGGCCAGCCGCGGTCTTGGCAGGGTGTCGATCATTGGAATCAGCAGCGATCCCCCCATCCTGTTCCCTGACTTCACCGAAGTCGAGGGTCCTCTCGGTGTGGCGGTTGATCCCGTAAGTCACCGCGTCTTCGTCACGCGACCCGACCACAACAAGGTGTCGGTGATCGATGCCACGACCCCCGGTGTCATCGGGAGCATCCCCGTCGGACAGCACCCCACGGGTATTGCGATCGATCCCCAGAGGCGCCGCGTCTATGTCGCCAACTCCGGCTTCAAGACGGTGTCGGTGATCGACATGGCAACCGGCGGCGGCGTCGAGATCGACGTCGGTGCGAGCCCGACTGGTGTGGAAGTTGATTCACATGGCGCCGTCTACGTCACCCACCCCGATGGCCTCGTAAGGGTGATCGATCCCAACTCGGCCAGCGTGACTGCCAGAATCTCCGTCGGCTCCCAGCCACAGGGACTGGCCTTCGAACCCCACAGCAACCGCGTCTACGCCGCCAATCATGGCGACGGCACGGTATCCGCCATCGACCTTGCTGGCGATTAGCCTCGCGCTTTCGCGCGGTGGACTGTCCGAAGGTTGATGCGGTTGCGGACGTTGGCGGACATGTTGCCCAGCCGAGGGCATCGAGCTCGGCCTCGACGCCACCGAGATCCAAGTCCGCCGACCTCTGGCCGGCCGCGGCGGACGGCGCGCGTTCGTCTCGGGCAAGAAGAAGCAGAACACCATGAAGGCCACCGTCATTGCTGACTGGCGTGGCCGGACGTTATAGACCGATGCCCTACGAACCTGGCCGTATGCATGACGCCACGGGCGCTCGCAGCGAAGGCACCGCCGAATGCTTCCGGCACTTCCCCGACGTGGAAGTGTTCCTGGACGACGGCTACCTTCGCCTGAAACGTGATCATTCAGGTCAGGTCATCACACCACCAAGGACGCCGCGGCCCGGGGCACTGCCCGGGAGAGTCGAGCAGTGGGAACGTGACCGTCACGGCCACTCATCCGACCGCATCACCGTCGAGCACACCCTCGCCGACCACAAGCGCTGGAAGCAACTGATCCGCTTCGCCCACCGACGAGACCGCCGCCCCGACACCAGCCGAGCCATTGCCGGCGTCGTCTCTGACCGCACCGCCACAGCCTGAACCACAACCCTCGAGGTGCCAACACACCCCACCCGCTATCACGCACCAACTCGAAGTGCCGGTGGCCCTCCTGTGGTCACCGTGCGTGTTCACGAGGTGGACGCACTCGGCAGAATCGAGTATTGCTCGCCGCCAGCAGTGCCGACGGTGTCGTCCAGGTGGCCGCCGTCGGTGAACGTCTGGGTGGCCAGCCTCTCAAGCCGGCGGTGACGTCGGGCGTTCTCGCCGCCAGGGCAGTGGTCGCCGGTGAGGTTCCATTCGTTCCAGCGGGGCGGCTGGTAGTGGTCCCAGTCGATGTTGTCGAGGTGGGCGGTGACCTGCGGCGGGATCTGGCCGCGGGTCAGGTCCGCCACGTCGTAGCCGGGCCCGAGAGCCTGCAGTGTGAGCGAGCCCGGCCGCCTGGGCCCGGGCCGGTCCATGCGGATTAGGACGGTGAGGCGGTTGGTGGGCTCGGCGAGGATCACGGCCCGCCCGTCGGCCAGCAGCCCGGACGCGCGGGACGGGATCTCCTCGACGGGGAAGGTGTTGCCGCCGCGGTAGTACTGCTTCTTCTCCACTCCGCCGTCGGAGCGGATCATCAGTGTCTCGGTGCCGGTGGCGGCGGCCAGGACGTGGGCGGAGGTGCTGAGGGCGGCCGCACTGTGGCCGGGCTCGATGAGGCATGCGTTGAGGACGGGCATGTGCCTGGTCGTCGTCGACTCCGACGCCGGCAACCGTTATCGCGTGGTCGACACCGACCAGGCCGGCGGCGCCCGACACGCCGTCGGTCACCTGCTGGAACTCGGACACCAGACCGTCTGGCACGTGACCGGCCCGGAGACGTCGTACGCAGGTCAGAGCCGGGCTCGGGCATGGCGCACCATGCTCGAGGAAGCCGGACGGCCGGTGCCGCCGCCCGTGCAGGGCGACTGGACGGTTCACTCCGGCTACGCGGCTGGCCTCAAGCTGGCAGAGGAGCCGGGCTGCACCGCGGTGTTCGCCGCCAACGACCAGATGGCACTGGGACTCATGCGTGCCTTCCAAGAGCGGGGCAAGGCCGTCCCCGGCGACATCAGCGTGGTCGGCTTCGACGACCTCCCCGAAGCCGCCTACTTCGCCCCGGCTCTGACCACCGTCCACGAGGACTTCGCCGAGGTGGGCCGGAAGAGTGCCCTGGAGGCTCTGCGTCAGATCCGCGACAACGACGTCCCGCGATCCGGTACGGACCTAGTCCCCACGCACCTGGTGGTCAGGAACAGCACGGCGGCGCCGCCCCGACAGCGGCCAGGTTGAGGCCCGGCGGCCGAGTCCGTGCGAGGCCGGCATCAGGAAGCCTGTCCCCCGGACGGGCCATGTGCCACCCGGGAAGACCCCGGCGGAGCAATGGGGGGTCAGACCAGAGGCCGGCGCACCACCGCGACCTCGCAAGGCCCGCCGCGAGTAGCAGCACCGCGTCAGCACCCTCGCGCCGACCGGACCATGATCGTTCTCACCGGGATGTCCTGTACCCGAACTACTCACACCCGGTGGCCCCGTCAGTTCAGGGAAACTGAAGCTCGTTCAGGGGGACTCGGAGGTCGGTCCGTGTGCATCAGTTGGGATGTCCGTGGGGTTCGGTGGGAACACAGGGGTGGGCTGCGAGGCGGCGGGCTTCGGCCGTGACCTCGGCATCGACCTGGTCGACGGTTCTGTCGCCGTATTCGAGGATGGCGTACTCGTCATCGAGCTCGGCAAGCCGTTCCGTCAGGGGCAGCTCATGTCCGTAGCGCTGATGAATCCGGAAAGTGAGCTCCCAAGGTTTCAGCTCGCCGGCGAGCATGCGTCGTGCGAGCGCTCGCGCGGCGGCTTCTTGGCCGGCCTCGCTGGCGACTGGATGGAAGGTGAGGCCGAGTTCGTCGAGTGCTGGGGGAAGCAAGTCGTGGACGTCGTAGTCCGCCTCGGCGCGGGTGCAGGCGGCGAGGATTCGAAGGCCGGGGGTATCGAGTCCCGCGACGAGCGCATCACAGGCGGCATTGACGACATCGCTCGCACTGATTTCCCCCACACTCCAGAGAGCGGCATGGTCCTGCAGAACGATTGCTGCTGCTTCGGTCGACGTCACTCGCCCATGATTGCCTTCAGGGAGCGTCCCGGTCGAACAGGTTTCATCGAAGCTGCTGTTCAGCGGCCTGGTGCAGCAGCGCCAGTGCGGAGTCCGCGTAGCGCATTGCTGTCTTCTCATCGAGCCCGAACACCTCGGCGAGGTGGAGCGGGTCGGGCCCGTGGGCCAGGGCTTCTTCGAGGACCGGTCGACGCGGAGCCGCTCCAGGGTGGCGTCCTGCCCGCGCATCGGTGCGCTGATCCAGTGGTTGCTGGCCCGGCTGGTCGTGTTGGCGGTCTGGTTGTTGTTCAGCAGGTGGAGGTTCGCGGTGCTCGGCCAACGGTGGCGCCGGTGGTCCAGCCAGTCCGTCAGGAGCTTCGGGGTGAGGTCGTCGAGCGGGCGGACGCGTCCGGCGATGGCCAGTCGGCGGTTGCCGAGATCGACGTCATCGAGCATGAGAGTGGCGATCTGAGCGACCTGGGCGGCGTGGACTGCCGGGAGGGCGAGGATGAGCCGTGCCGCCGGAGTGGTAGCAACCGCGACGGAGCGCTCGACCTGCTCGGGGAGGAGCGGTTGCAGCACGGCGTACTCGTATTGTCCGACCTTGATCCGGCTGGTGGGGTTGCGGAAGATCAGCCCGTTCCGCTTGGCCCGGGTGAACAGGGACCGCAGGGCGACGAACAGGTCATGCCGATGGTGGCCGTCCACGGATTTCATGTGGGCGAGGACGTCGTCGCGGGTCACTTCCCCCAGGTGCTGGTAGCGGTTTGACCACTTCAGCAAGGCTGGGCGGACACGTTTGGGGGGAGCCAGACCGTGCCCTTCCGTCGCGGGAGGCTGCGGGCCGCCCTCCCGCAGGGCACGGGTCCAGCGCTCGGCTTCCGAGCGGATGCCGGGTGCGAGTCCTTCCATGCGTCCGACGAGCCAGCGCTCGAAGGACGGCTCGCTGTCGTCCTCGAAGATTTCCATCTCCTCTAGGAGTTGTCGTCGAAGTGTCAGGCCCACATCAGGAGTGATGCGAGGGTGAGGGCCGCCTTGTAGGACTGGGCGGTCTTGTCGTAGCGGGTGGCGATGCCTCGCCACTGCTTGAGACGGTTGAAGCACCGTTCCACGACGTTGCGGTGCTTGCAGACCTCCTCGTCGAAGGCCGGAGGGCGGCCGCCGGGAATGCCGCCCCGGCGCCGGACACGAACCGGCGCCCCCCGGGGCAGCCCGACCCAACACCCGTCAGTCAGCAGCCGGTTGGGTGCGTCGGGCGTAGGCGCGGGCCGCGCGGGCGCGGTCGCCGCAGCGGGTGGAGCACCAGTGGCGGCGGCCGTGGCGCAGCAGGTAGCGGATGCAGGGGGGCGAGTCGCATCGGGTGAGGCGGGCGGCGTCGGGGCTCGTGAGGAGGTCGGCCGTGTTGGCAGCCAGGGTCGCGAGGGCGCGGTCGAGGATCTCGTGGGTGGGGCACGGCGCCATGCGGTAGGGGCCGTTCGTGTCGTCCCAGCCGAGCAGCTCGGCCGTGGGGGCTTTGCCGAGGGCGTCGTTGACGGCGGACAGTGCCGTAGGCAGGGCGGGCAGCCCCGCGACGCGGGCGGCGAACAGTGCCCTGATGTGCTCGCGCAGCGAGCGCAGCTGTGTCGCGCACATCTCCTGCACCCCGGCGTCGGTCGGTGCGAGGCCGTGCTCGGTGAGCCACCGGTTCGTGTCCTCGGGGGTGCCGAGGGAGTCGACGAAGTGCCCTCCGGGCAGCGCGATCGCGCTGTTGACGAAGTCGAGGGCGAGGTACTCGTCCGCCCCCGGGGCGGGCGGCAGCACGGATCCGGCGGTCAGGCTCTCGCTCATGTTTCTCATGTTAGTGCTTGCGCTCATCCGTGAGACACCCTTAGCGTTCATCACGGATCAACCGACTTCTATCCGTGAGGTTTTCATGGCCGGCGCCAGCATGCCCACCGAGCAGATCCCCGTCCGCGTCTTCGGCGGCCCGACCGCCCTGTTCACCTACGGCGGGCTGCGATTCCTGACCGACCCGACGTTCGACTCACCCGGCGAATACCACGTGCCCGGCGGCCGGTTGACCAAGACGGCGGCGCCCTCCGCCGCGCCGGACGACCTCGGCCGTATCGACGTGGTCCTGCTCTCCCACGACGAACACCCCGACAACCTCGACGAGTCCGGCCGGGCACTGCTCGCCGACGTCCCGCTGACCTTCACGACACCGAGTGGCGGAAAGCGCCTGGGAGCCGGAGCCCGCGGGCTCGCCGACTGGGAGTCGGCCGAACTGGACCGGCCCGGTGGCGGCACGGTCACCGTCACGGGCGTACCTGCCGTCCACGGGCCCGGCCCGCGCGAGGACGTCGAGCCGGTCACCGGTCAGGTCGTCGGATTCGTCCTGACCGGGGACGGGCTTCCCGCGGTCTACGTCAGCGGGGACAACGCCTCGCTCGACGCGGTCAAGGAGATCGCCGCACGGTTCGGCCCCGTCGACACCGCCATCCTGTTCGCCGGGGCTCCCCGCTTCACCGTCCTGTTCGACAACGCGCTGATCGTCCTCGACAGTGCGCAGGCCGCCGACGCCGCCCGGATCCTCGGCGCGCGCCGGGTGGTTCCCGTCCACTACGACAGCTGGGAGCACTTCACCGAGGGCCGAGACGCGCTGGTCGCCGCCTTCACCGGCGCCGGACTGCTCGACCGCCTGGACTTCGGCGACCGCGGCCCGGCGGGACCGGCGGCGGAACCGTCCGGGCGGGCCGCCGCCGCCGAAGGAACCCGGTGACGACGACCGCGCATGCCCGCCTCGGGCACCTCCCGCGCGGTCAGGCGCAACGCCGGGTCCTGCGCGTCCTGGTCGCCGCCCAGATCCTGAGCGGCGCCGGACTCGCGGCGGGCGTGACCGTCGGCGCCCTGCTCGCGCAGGACATGCTCGGCTCCACCGACCTGGCCGGCCTGCTCAGCGCCCTGTCCATCGCCGGTTCCGCGCTGGCCGCCGTCGCGGTCGGGCGGGTCTCCCAAGCGCGCGGCCGGAGGGTCGGACTCGCCGCCGGGTACCTCGCGGGCGCCGTCGGCAGCGCGGGCGTCGTGGCCGCCGCTGTCGCCGACAGCGCCGTACTGCTCTTCGTCGCGATGTTCGTGTACGGCGCCGGCGCGGCCACGAACCTGCTGGCCCGCTACGCGGGTGCCGACCTGGCGGCTCCGGAGTCCCGCGCCCGGGCCCTGTCCACTGTGCTGGCCGCCACCACGTTGGGCGGCGTGGTCGGCCCCAACCTCGCCGCACCGCTCGGCAGCCTCGCGCACGCCGTCGGAATCCCGCGCCTGGCCGGGCTGTTCCTGCTCTCCAGCGCGGCCTACGCGACGGCCGCGCTGGTGCTGGCCGTCTGGTTGCGGCCCGACCCACTGCTGCTGGCCCGCGCCATGGAGGCGGAACGTCCCGCCGCGGCGTCCGCGCGTCGGGATGATCCGGGGAGCAGGGCCGGGCCTGTGCTCGCAGGGCGCCGCCCCGGCGTACCGACAGGCGTGTCGATCATGGCCCTCACCCAGCTGGTCATGGTCGCGATCATGACCATGACGCCGGTCCACATGCACGACCACGGCCACAGTGCCGCGGCATCCGGCCTCGTCATCGCGATCCACATCGGGGCGATGTACCTGCCCGCGCCGCTGTCCGGGTGGCTCGTCGACCGGTACGGCCCGCTCACGGTCGCCTCCGCGTCCGCGCTGGTCCTGCTGGGCTCGGGGATCGTCGCCGCCAACGCCCCCGGCGGTTCCCCTGCCGTACTCGCCCTTGCTCTCGCGCTGCTGGGTGTGGGCTGGAGCCTCGGCATCGTCAGCGGCACCGCGATCATCACCCATGCCGTCCCGTTGGCCACCCGCGCCAGGACCCAGGGCCTGGTCGACGTCTCCATCTCCCTCGCGGGCGCCACCGGCGGCGTGGCTTCGGGCGTGGTCGTCACCGCCGTCGGCTATCCCCTCCTGGCCGCGGGCGGCGGCATGCTGGCGCTGGCCATCGTGCCGGCGGTCATCGTCGCAGCGCGCACGTCCGGGACGGCGGCAGAGGACCGGTCGTCCCGTCTCCGCTAGGTCCTGTCTGACAAAGGATCGTGGGTTGTGGATCACGGTGTGGTGATAGGTCGCCGTGAACTGTCCGATGCCGAGTGGGATCTGATACGTCCGTTGCTGCCCCGGCCTGCGCTGGGGGCCCCGGTTGGACGACCGGATGGTCCTGAACGGGATTGTGTGGAAGTTCCGTACCGGTGTCCCCCGGCGGGACGTGCCCGAGCGGTACGGCCCGTGGACCACGCTCCATACCCGGTTCCGCCGGTGGGCGGCGGACGGCACGTTCGACCGGATGCTGCGGGCCGCGCAGGCGACGGCGGACGCCGCGGGCGACATCGACTGGCTGGTGTCGGTCGACTCCACCATCGTCCGGGCCCACCAGCACGCCGCCGGAGCCCGAAAGGGGGCGCCAGAGCCCGGCCCTCGGCCCGTCCCGGGGCGGGCTGACCAGCAAGGTCCACCTCGCCTGCGACGCGGTCGGCCGCCCGCTCGCGTTCGTCCTGACCGGCGCGAACACCAACGACTGCACCCAGTTCACGACGGTGATGGACACCCCGACGCCGCGGCAGGTGAGATCCCTGTCGTCCGCGGACGGTGGCCGATGGCAGCCACCCGGCGCTGATGGTGATCCAGGATGACGAGCAAGACTGGTTTCTGGCTGACGGGCTTCATGATCCGACGCGGACGGAGCGTCGATCGTCCGCCATCCAGATCACGTACTTCCCAAGACCTCGCTTCACCGCTGCCTCGCGGAGGCAGCCTCCGCCGCCGCGCCGTCCGCAGACGCATAATGACCTTGGTTCCTGACCCGCAGCAGGTCGAGGTCATCGGGCGGAGCGGAATGCCTGTGCGAGCGACAGTCGACAGCCCTGTTCCACAGCCAGGGACGCCTCTGGGTTGGAAGGCTGATCCGGATTCGGGTGGCCGTCTTGGAGAACACTCCTGCCGTCTGGCAGGTTTCTGGGTATCGGGCGTGTCGCCGGCGCGGTCGCATCATGATCTCCATCGCGTCGGTTCGTCGGCAGGCGGGGCAGAAATGTTCGCAACGGGGGAGGCGTAGCAGTGCGAGACCAGCTCCTCGGGGGCCGTTACCGGTTGATGCAACAGCTCGGCGAGGGAGGGATGGGCCAAGTATGGGAAGCGCGGGACGAAACGCTGGGCCGGTCCGTCGCGGTCAAGGTGATCTCCCTGCTCGCCGGTGGCGGAAGCCGTGGCGACGAGGCGCGCGCCAGGTTCCTGCGCGAGGCACGGATCACCGCCCAGCTGCAGCACGCCAACATCGTGACCGTCCACGACCTCGGCGAGACCGGCACAGAGGACAACAAGGCCCCGTTCCTGGTGATGGAGCTGGTCCGAGGCGAGGGCCTGGACGCGAAGGTACGCCAAGGCGCCGTCACCTTGCCGGACGCGGCTCGGTGGGGCGCGCAGATCAGCGACGCGCTGGCCGACGCGCACCACGCCGGAATCATGCACCGGGACATCAAGCCGTCCAACATCCTCATCACGCCCTCCGGCAACGTGAAGGTCCTCGACTTCGGCGTCGCAAGGGCGACCGATCCGTACGCGACCTCGGACCGCCTCACCCAGACCGGCTTCATCGTGGGCACACCCCCGTACATGGCCCCCGAACAGGCACGCGGCTTCCCGGAACCGCGCAGCGACCTGTACGCGCTCGGCTGCGTGCTCTTCGAACTGATCACGGGCCGGCTGCCCTTCAAGGCCCCCGACACCGTGGGCTACCTCACGGCACATGTCACCCAGGAACCCCCCACACCAAGCTCGGTGGCCCCAGGCATCCCACCCGCCTGGGACGACCTCGTGCTCACCTTGCTGCACAAGGACCCCACCCAGCGGTACCTGAACGCAGCCGACCTTGCACAAGCCCTGCGACGACTCGAGCACGCACTCGAGCCCACGCCGCCAGCAGACGTGCCCACCCCACCCCCCACCATGCCAGCGGGTCAAAGGAAGACAGCGGAAGGCGGATCGTGGGTGGGCAGCTCTATGCCACCCTCAAAACCAACCACGGCGACATCAAGGTCCGACTCCTCCCGAACCACGCGCCGATCACGGTCAAGAACTTCGTCGAGCTCGCCAGGGCAAGCGTGAGTGGACGAACCCCGCCACCGGAGAGAAGTCCACGGCCAAGCTCTACGACGGTACGGTCTTCCACCGGGTCATCAGCGGCTTCATGATCCAGAGCGGTGACCCGCTGGGCCAAGGCACCGGCGGCCTCGGCTACCAGTTCCAGGACGAATTCCACCCGGACCTGTCCTTCGACAAGCCCTAGGTGCTGGCCATGGCCAACGCCGGTCCGGGCACCAACGGCTCGCAGTTCTTCATCACCGTTGCCCCGACGACCTGGCTGAACCGCAAGCACACCATCTTCGGCGAGGTCGCCGACACGGCCAGCCAGAAGGTCGTCGACGCCATCGCGACCACCCAGACCAACCGGCGCACCGACCGCCCGCGCAACGATGTCGTCATCGAGTCGGTCGTCGTCGAGACCCGCTAGAGCTGACCACGCGATTCGTCGCTGAGCGTGAGTGAGAGCCCGAACTTGACGACCGGGCGGTTGTCCGTGGTGGCGAGTGATCCGCCTTGGCTGCTGCCGTCGGGGCCGTCCTCCTGGTCCCGTACGAGCGGCACGACGGCCGTGGCAGCTGTCGCGGCGGCGGCCAGCGCCATCAAGGCCCATCGCCGCGCCTTCGGTCTCCCCCTGCTGCGGGACGGTGGAGGTGACTGCTGCAACTCCTCCTGCCGGTGTCGGGGTGAAGGTTCGGACTCAGGGGCCGACTCGTCTTCAGGTTCAGGTGCTGGGTCAGACTCGAGTTCGGGTTTCGGGGCCGGCTCGGGAGCAGGCGGGGCTTCGTGCTCGGGCGAAGGCGCAGGCGCAGGCGCAGGCAAGGGTTGGAGCTTGGGCGCTACCGGAGGCTCGGCCTCATTGATCCCCTGCCGGTTGCGGGCCAGCGCAATCGATCCCGCTGTGTTGCCGTTGCGCTGCTGGGCTCCGGGCGACCTTGGGAGACCAGAACCGTATGCAGATGACGGTAGAGGGTCATCATGGTCAGCAGCAGTGGGGCGTGCGGGATGCCCTATTTCCAGAGCAGTGATCAGTTCGCCGGTGAACGCCGTGTACCGGGCTCCGGGCGGGGCCAGCGCCGTGCGGGTCTCGGACGTCGCCCTGAGTACGAAGGTGCCCTCGATGTTCGATATCCCGCCGAGACTGCCACCGGCCATCTCCCCGTGCAGCGCGAGCCGCTCCAGCAGCAATCGAGGACCACGACCTTGCGGCGGGCCCGGATGCCCGCCCCGAGGAGGATGTCGCGTACGTCCTGGTAGCGCAGCGCGGTGTAGAGACGGGCTGGGTCGGTGCCGGGCAGGGCCAGGTACAGCTCGTTCGACAGTTCATGTACGACGCCGTGTCCGGCGTAGTAGACGAGCAGGGTGTCCTCGGCCTCGGCGCGGGCGCTCTGTACTTCTTCGAGGGCCTGCTCCCGGGCAGGCTGAGTGAGCACCCGGCAGTTCTCGGGCTGTAGCCCCCACACCTGTGGGTCGGTGAGGACCGCGGCGAGCTGGGGCTTAGCCGCGTGGGGGCGCCCCGTCCGCTGTCGCGGGGGTGCTCGGGTCGTCTGGCCCGGACACGGCGGGCGGCTCGCCGGTCAAAGTTCGTACGAGCTGGGCGATCTGCTGGGGTTCCGCGCTGGTCACGGTCACCGTCACACCGTTGTGCTCGATGCGGACGTCGGATCTATTGCCACGTGATGTACGCCAGTTGGCGACCGCCAGCAGCAGTGCGCTGAGCCCGATGGTGTTGCTGACCACCACCGAGCCCACGCGTGGAACAAGGGATGCCCCACTAGGTGGGTGGCGCGCCGTACGCGGCCGTTGTATCCCCCGAACGGCCGGGCACGATGACCGATGTGGCCCACGACCGATGGGTCAGCGCGCCGCGCAGGCAGCGGGCCGAGTCTGCCTGACCTGCGAAAACCCCAGCTTAGTTCAGTCAACAGGGCGGTGCCGTGCAACGTCCAGTCGGCGACCGAGAACCACTCTGTCCGCTTCCACCAGTACCACCAGGCCGACGGCGGACGGATCCGTGTCCGCAAGATCTGCGAGCTGGAGGACCGCGAGGTTGCCGCCTCGGAGATCCGCCAGGGCTACGAGTGGTCCAAGAACCAGATCATCCCTTCGAACAGGCCCGTTCCGCAGGGAAGTTCACGCCGGTCCACGACGCCTGGTGGGAGGCGGCGAAGGCGGCCCACGGCGAAAGGGACGGCACCAGCGCCCTGATCGAGGTCCTGCTGATAGGCCACCACGTCCCCCACGAACACCTGGTCGCCGGGCTTGCGTCCGCGATCAGAGTCGGCGCCCTGACCGCGGACGCGGTTGCCCTGGAGGCCCGGCAGACGGCCGAAACCGACGAGGTCGCGCCTTCTGCTGTCCCCGCGGAGTGGAACGGACGAACGTGACCTCGCTGACCGAACGGCCGCTTGCCCAGCTGCCGCCCGACACCCGGACGCTGCCCTCGGTCGCGGCCTACGACCAGCTGCTGAGAGCCAGGCAGATGGCCGACCGTCCCGCCATCCAGGGAGAGACGCCGTGACCCTCAAACGCCACCGCGGGCTGACCGAACAGGCCGCCGACGCCGCCGTCGACCAGGCATACCGCATGCTCAGGCTGCCGACCATCCGGGCTCAGTTCCCCGAACTGGCCGAAGCCGCCGCCCGCGACCAGATGTCGTATCGCGCGTTCCTCGCCGAACTGCTGACGGCCGAGTGCGACGACCGGGCCCGGCGGCGCTCAGAACGGCGGATCAGGGCGGCGCAGTTCCCGCGGTCGAAGTCCCTACGAGCCTTTGACTCCGACTCCAACCCGAACATCGACTCGGCTGTCATCCACACCCTGGCTACCTGCGAATGGGTCAAGAAGGGACTGCCGCTTGGCTTGATCGGCGACTCGGGCACCGGAAAGTCCCATCTGCTGACCGCCCTGGGCACCGAGGCTGCCATGGCCGACTTCCGGGTCCGCTACACGCTCGCCACCAAACTGGTCAACGAGCTAGTCGAAGCTGCGGACGAGAAGAACCTGACCAAGACCATCGCCCGCTACGGGCGCATCGATCTCGCCGGCACCCGGGCCGCCCAAGCCCAGCCCGCCGCCGCAGACTGGCCTCGACCACCATCGTCCTCCTCAGCGAGCATGCCCCCGGCCACAGTCGCTCAGCCGCCCGCTGTCGGCCCGCAGGTCTTCTCGAGGAGCGTGAACGACTTGGGTGCACCGCCCGGCTGCGGCTTACCTGCTTTGTGGCCGACGACTCGGTAACCGGCGGCCAGGTAGTAGGCGTTCAGGCGCGCGTTGCCGGCCAGGCAGTCCAGACGCACGAACGCACGCCCTGCCGCAGCAACGCGGCGCTCCGCAGCACGCAGCAGCCAACGCCCCGTTCCCGGCTTGGCGCTGCTGCGGTCCACCATCAGCCGATGCACATAGCCGGCCACCGGCGGCTGCGGTCCCCAAGCGTCCTCGTCTTCCCACCACAGTTCCCAGGCTCCAGCCACGCGGCCGTCGGCCTCGGCGAGCCAGACCTCACCATGCGCCATGATCTTGCGGAAGTGGTCCTCGTCCAGCTGGCCGGGCTGCCACTGGCCGATGATTCCCTGGGCGAGCATCCAGCGGGCAGCGTCGTCCCGCAGACGAACGAGAGTGGCGAGGTCGGCGTCGTCGGCGAGGCGCAAGCACAGATCGTTCACGTCGCGATCTTCGCACGGACCCGTACAAGCGCTCGACGCTGTCCCTCCAGGTCGAGCGCCAGCGTTGTCGGCTCTCCTCGACATTTTCGAGCTGCCTGATCACTAAGTGCTGACCGAAACCGTCGACCAAAAGCTGCCTGCTCTCGCTGACGAACCACCCGCAGCCTGCTCACCCAGCACCGCCGCACCAGCCACTGCGTGATCCTCGCGCGCTGCGAGGGGTGCGTGCCAACGGCGGTCGCGCTCGCGCGGCCCGCTGGGCCCGTTCGACCGGGAGCACGCCGGGGTTCACACGTGCAAGGCCGGGCGGTAGATGAGCTCTTGGGTGCGGCCGTCGAGCGTGCGGCTCTCGATCAGCTCCAGGTCGAAGTCCTGCGCGCCCTGGAAGATCGGGTCCAGGCCGGTCCGGCCGGTGATCACAGGAAAGAGCGTCACCTGAACGCGGTCCACCAGACCTGCGGCCATCAGGGCCCGGTTCATCGACAGGCTGCCGTGCGAGCGCAGCGGCAGCGGGGACGTTTCCTTGAGCCGGGCGACCACCTCGACGGCGTCGCCCTTGGCGACGTTCGCGTCCGGCCAGTCGAGGGGGCCTTCCAGGGTGGTCGACACCACCGTCGCGGGCAGGTTCCTCATCCGGGTGACCCACGGGTCGCGGACCTCGCAGTCCTCGGTGCTCGTGGCCAGCATCTGTGCAAAACGCCCGGTAGGTGCGGGCTCCGAAGATCATCCGCTGCTCCTCGCCGTACAGCGCCAGGCGGCGGTCGAGGAGCTCGGGTCCCTGCTTGCCCCAGTAGCCGGTCCAGTTTCCGCCGGCGGCGCCGAAGCCGTCGAGGCTGGAGAAGACGTCGAAGGTGTAGGTGACGGTCATGATGCTCTCCTCAAGGGGCGGCGTAACGCCTGCTCGTGGATGCAGACCACCAGCCACGGCGAAACTCATCGCCCCAGGGGCCCTCCGCCCTCACAACCACTCCCGCACCACCGGCAGCGTCACGCGCTCCCGCTCAGCGCCGTGGAGCGTGATGTCCGTGAGGACCCGGGCCATCGTGCGGCCCACCTCCCCACCGGCTGACGCACTGTCGTGCGGGGCGGGTTGGTGTGACGGGGGCGAGGATGTCGTCCTCGAAGCCGACCACGGCGACGTCGCCGGGTACCGAGCGTTCGCGGCGGTGGAGTTCGGCCAGGGCGCCGACCGCTTGGAGTCCGAGGCGGCGAGAACGGCGTCCAGGCCGGGGACGCGATCGAGAAACGGACCCATCGCCCGGCCGCCGCTCTCCTGCGTGAAGACACCCTCCCCGACGAGGAGTTCACCCGGAGCGAGCCCCGCCGGAGGCCCTGATGGAGACGATCGCCACACCCGGCCTGGAGGCGCTGATCGCCCGCGCGGAACAGGCTCTGAGTGAAGAGGAACCGTGGAACGCTCTGGTCGGCTTCCTCGGCGCCACCCTGGAGGCGCAGCTGACCGACCCCTCGCTCACCATCGTGCGCGCAGCACCGGAGCGCGTCCTGCCCCGCACCGAGGAACTCACCACCACGCTGGGCGCGCTCGCCGGACGGCTGCTCGACTGCACGCGCATTGGCAGACGCCGCACATGGCGTGCTCGCCTGGCAGGACCTGCTGCCGCTCATGTGCGGGATCGCTTTCGCCGCCAACATCCACGCCGATGAGCGGCAGACACGCCTGGAGTCCGGCCACCGCTACCTGGACGTGATGCGGCGGGGACTGCGCGGCTGAATCGCCACCCGGGCCCGCACGGACCACCACCCCATGCCTGACACGGCCCGCCACACCTCAAGACCGATCACGGGACAGCCGGTGTGTAGCCGCTTCCGGACTGGGAGTTGGACGGGACCTGGGAGCGGCTGTCCACCGCGATCTCGTCCGAGGCCGAGGCGGCCGGAGCGATCGAGTGGATCGTGGGTCTGTCGCCTGGGACGCGGGGCTCGGCTGCGGCGTGGCGGAAGCCCGAGCGTGGGCTCGCCTGGGCCGGAGTTCCCCGCCGTACCGGCTGGGAAAACCGCTGTCAGGCAAATGGATCAAGATGATAGAAGTACCGCTGTGCACAAGACTCTGGAGTTTCCCGAGCTGCTGCGGCTGATCGACGAACGAGCAACCGCCTTCCGCGCCGTGATCGCCGCCGCGCCCAGCCTCGACCTGCCCGTGCCGACCTGCCCCGGGTGGACGCTGTCCGACCTTGTGCAGCACATCGGCGAGGGCCGCCGCCGCTGGGCCGCCACCGTCTCCGCCGGGCCGGACGCCACGTCCAGGACCCCGGCCCAGGGTGACGCGGTCGCGCCGCAGGAGCGCGAGGCCGTGCCGGCCTGGCTGGCCGCCTCAACCGAGCTGTTGCTGACGGCCCTGCGGGAGGCCGGTCCGGACCAGGGCTGCTTCACCGGCTGGGGTAACACGCAGACGCCGCACACCGCCGGTGGCGTCGCCCGGCACCAGGTCCAGGAGATCGCGGTGCACACCTACGACGCCCAGCTCACCGTGGGCGAGCCGGCCTCACTGCCTGTCGAGGTGGCGCTCGACGGTGTCGAGGAGACCCTGTTCATCACCTGCTTCACGACGAGCGCCTGGCCGCACAAGCCCACCGCCTTCGACTTCCACGCCACCGAGGGCCGCTCCTGGCGCCTCACGGTCGACGGCGACGGTGCACGGACCACCCGGCTGCCCGCCACCGGCGAGGACCCGGACGCGGCAGGCATCTCCGTTCGCGGCACGGCCAGTGATCTGGTCCTCTACCTGTACGACCGCATTTCGGCGGACTCCCTGCAACTCGACGGGGACCCGGAGCTGCTCGACCTGCTCCGCGCCTGGGAACCGGAGGATTAGGCGTGACGACACGCCACCGCGCACAAACCGCCCGCTCGAATCGCGAACGGTCTCGTACCGCACGGTGGCGGTCTCAGTGTCTAGGGACTGTCCTGAGTCACGCCGAGGCTCCGGCGCATGGTGCGGCGCATCTGCGCGAGCTGCTCCCAGACCCCCGTGATCTGATGGTGTGTTCCGTCCAGGGACTCGTCGTCGTCCCAGCCTGACGGGATCCCGCTGCCCAGACGCTTGAGGACCCCGTAGATGCGGTTGAGCCGGCGGTGGACGCCATCGATGACGGCGTGTACGTCGTCCGGTACCCGCATCTGCGCCTCGGAGTACCGGGCCCGGTGCTCGCGCCGTGCATCGTCCAGACGAGCCCTCACGTCCTTGGTGACACTGTCCGCCCGGAGCGCATGCCAGAAATGGTTCAGCTCGGAGTGGAAGTCCAGCGCAGCCGTGTTCAGCATGACGTAGCAGCTGCGAAGCACGCTTGTGGACGCCGGAGTCGACGACGTCTCGTTTACGGCGAAGACAGAACCGACCGGCAAGACCATGCTCCGCCTGCTGGGCCCCAGCCCTGCAGTGGATCCCAGCGTCGGCACCCCGCACCCGGGAGCGCTCATCTGGTCGATGACTCTCTCCCCCGAGCCCTGGCGCCGTCTGCCTGCACGAGCTCCCGGGGCAGACCCTTCGGCGGAGTTTGCGTTGCCGGAGCGGACGCTGCGCAATCGCTTGCCGCACGCCATCGGCGCGACGCAGGAGGAGCTCTCCGCAGCGGAAGCGCGCCTGGGCGTCGTGCTGCAGGCACTCGGAGGCCACGGAATTCAAACTGGGAAGGCAACAAGCAGCCCCTGATCAACGGTGGCCGGCGTTGAGGCAGACAGCCTGCGCGTGCGATGTGTCTCGTGGACGGGAGCCCACGGGCGCTGCCGCGGGCTCCCGCCGCTCGGTCGATCGTCGAGCGCGGGCCTCGTTCAGGCGGACGAAGCCGGATGGGGCGTGCCGAGGTAGGGGAACTCCGGCAACAGGTCGGTGTGCGGGGCGATGTTCGCGCTGGGGACCTTGCCGCGCGAGAGCATGTCGATGCGCGCCGTCTCGACGTCGTCGGTGAGGGTGCGGCCGTTGGGGTAGGCGGCGGGCTTGGAGCGGTCGTAGCGCAGCACGTCCGGCAGGATGGTGCGCAGGGTCTGCTCGGCGTCCTTGGCATCGTAGTTGCCGGTGTGTGCGAGGACCGCGCTCCACGGTTCGAGGTAGGTGTCCCAGTCCTGGGCCGGTTCGCCCGCGTTGTAGGCGACCTTGGCGTCCTCCTGGTTGAAGTACGCCGTCACGGAGGGTGGGCGCCGCGGTCGACGGACGTGAGCTGCCCGTCTTGGCGTACGCTGATCCGGCCCCAAACGCCGATGACCGGGCCCGGGTTCAGCTCGGCGGAGGGCATGTCGACGACGATGCCGAGGATGTTCTTGTCGATGCCCCAGTCCATGCCGGTCCACTTGAAGTCGTTGCCAATGCCTTCGAGATCGGCGAAGAACGGTTCGCTGCGCAGACCGACCGAGATCCGGTAGGGGCCCGAGACATGATCTCGGGCTCCGGGCCGAAGGCGACCGGCTCGTCGGTGACGATCTCGTCCCCACCCGCCTCGTGCGACCGAGCCTGCTCGCCGTCCCCCCGGTAGAGCCTGAACGTCTGACGCCCGTGCCGGGGCTCGGAGAAGACGAAGCTGAAGGCCACGTCGGCCTGGTGGTCGCCGTCGGTGTCGACGTTGATGCGGTAGACGGCGTCGGGGTGGTAGGAGTCACCCATCGTAGGGGCGACCGGATTCGCATTCATGATCAGAACGGTGCGGTCACCGTCCGTCGTGAACGCGAACAGGCCGGTCATGTCAAGACGGCCGTCGTCCATGGGGGCCGCAGGTTGGGCCCGCTGAGGTGGTGCGACATGTCGGCCGACCTCCGACGCCCGGCACGCGGGTGCCGCCTGACACCGCCATTCGGAGCAACAATTCACCCTGGAGACGGGTGGCAGGGAATCGAACAGTCACTGATGGCGCTGCATCCCGAAGCGATGAAGAGCTGCTGCCTCGTTGTCGTGAACAAACCAGCCGCACAGACGACCGGAGTCGGCTGCACCGAGCACGGCCTGCGCTCGCGGCCCGCCGGCCCCGGCCCGCTGCTCAGCCGGGCGGGGCGCCTGGGTCGATGATCCGATACCCCACGCCGGGTGTGGTGACGATGACCGGTGGGTCGCCGAGTTTGCGGCGCAGGCGACTGATGGTCACTGTGACGGTGTTGGTGAACGGGTCGGCGTGTTCGTCCCAGACCTGTTCGAGGAGGTCCTCCGTGCTGAGGAAGGCGGGGCTCGCGTCCAGGAGGGCTTCGAGTACCGCGAATTCCTTGACGGACAGGTCGAGTTGGCGGCCGTCGCGGCCGGCGGTGCGGCGCAACGGGTCGAGTTCGATGCCCGCTGCGCTCAGCGTGCGGGAGCGGGCGGCGGGGCGGCGGCGGGCCAGGGCGCGGATACGCAGGACGAGTTCGGGAAAGTGGAAGGGCTTGGCGAGGTAGTCGTCGGCGCCCAGGGTCAGGCCGCTGACGCGGTCGCCGGGTGAGCCGGCGGCGGTCAGCATCAGGACCATCACGCGGCCGTCCCGCTCGGTGATCATCTGGCAGAGGGTGTCGCCGTGGATGCCCGGCAGGTCGCGGTCGAGCACGACGACGTCGTACGCGTTGACGTCCAGCTTGGCCGCGGCGTCGAGCCCGTCGTAGGCCACGTCCACGGCCATGCCCTGGTCGCGCAGTCCCTCGGCGATGACTTCGGCGAGAGGGCGGGCGTCCTCGACCACCAGGACTCTCAACGCGCCACGCCCGTCTCTGCGCCGGGGGCTTGCGCCGTCGGCCCGCCGCCTGTACGGGGGAGGGTGACGGTGACGCGCAGGCCGCCGTCGGGGCGGGCGCGCAGGTCCAGGGTGCCGTGGTGGGACTGGGCGATGGCCGCGACGATGGAGAGGCCGAGGCCGCTGCCCCGGCCGGTGCCGGTCCGGTCGGCGCCCAGGCGGCGGAAAGGCTGCGCGAGGTCCGCCACCCGCCGCTGGTCGAGGACCGGTCCGCTGGACTCGACGACGAGGGACACCGTGCCTGCGTCGTCTCCCTCAGCCCGTACCGCGACACTGATCCAGCCCCCGGGGTCGTTGTGCGCGATCGCATTGTCGACCACGTTGTCGGCCATGCGGCGCAGCATTGTCTGGCTGCCCCACACCCACGCGTGGTCCTCGATCCGGTTCTCGCGCACGGCCAGGCCCTTGGCCGCGATGTCCTTCGCCCGTCCGGTCAGGGCGGTCAGCGCGAGTTCGCCGAGGGCGAGGCGCGCCCCGTCGGTGAACTCGCCGTGCTGGCTGCGGGCCAGGACGAGGAAACTCTCCAGCAGCCGGTCCACCTGGTCGAGTTCGGCGCGCATCCGGGCAGCCAGCGTGGCCGTGGTCTCCGGTACCGGGCCCGGCTTGGCGAGCGCCACGTCCACGGAGGCCCGCATCGTGGTGAGCGGAGTGCGCAGCTCGTGGGAGGCGTTGGCGACGAAGAGGCGCTGGGCGTCGAAGGAGCCCTCCAGCCGGCCCAGGAGGTCGTCGATGGTGTCGGCGAGGTCCTTCACCTCATCGCCGGGGCCGCCGAAAGCCAGGCGTTCGTGCAGGCTGTCGGCGGTGATCCGGCGGGTGGCCGCTGTCATCACGCGCAGCGGGCGCAGCACCCGGCCGGCGACGAACCAGCCCAGGCCGACCGAGATCACCGCCATGACGCCGAGGGCGATGGCGGAGCCGATCAGGATCTGCCGCGACTGGGTGCCGTGCGCCTGAGCCAGCTGCTGCTCCAACTCGCCGATGCGCCCCTGGGCCTGTGCCGCCGTGGCGGGCTGATCGGTGCCGCTACCGGGGGCGGTCTGGCTGGAGCGCGATCCGCCGGATGCCACCGCGGCCGCGATGGCGAGCAGCGCGGTTCCCGACAGCAGGAACAAGGTCACGTACAAGGCGGTGAAGCGGGTGCGGGCCGTGCCACGGCGCAGGCCGAGCCGGGCGGTCAGGCCCGCGAGCCGTGGGGGCCAACCCCATTCCATCCGCATGCTCCCCTCTCACCACCGCACCAGGACACGTACCGGCACAGGCTAAGCCGAGGCGCCTAACAGCGAGATGACAGCGGCCGTTCGGCCCCTGTAATCCGCTCCGCCACAGGGTGGGCCCATGAACAATGAGAGTACGAAGGCGACGATCGAGGTCATCGGTCTGCGTAAACACTTCGGGTCACAGCCGGCTCTGGACGGGATGACGTTCACCGTGCGGCCCGGACGGGTGACCGGCTTCGTCGGCCCGAACGGCGCGGGCAAGTCCACCACCATGCGCGTGATCCTCGGACTTGACCGGGCCGAGGAGGGACAGGCCCTGGTCGACGGGGTGCCGTACCGCAGCCTGCGTCGCCCGCTTCGGCATCTGGGAGCGCTGCTCGACGCCTCCGCGCTGCAGCCGGGCCGCACCGCCCGCAACCACCTGCTGTGGCTGGCCCACTCACAAGGCGTGCCGACCCGGCGGGTGGACGAGGTCATCGAACAGGCCGGCCTGGGCACCGCGGCCCGGCGCAAGGCCGGCGGCTTCTCGCTGGGCATGCGCCAGCGCCTGGGGATCGCGGCGGCGCTGCTCGGTGACCCGCCGGTCGTCATGCTGGACGAGCCGTTCAACGGCCTCGACCCCGACGGCATCGTGTGGATGCGCGGCTTCCTGGCCGAGCTTGCCCGGCAGGGCCGCGCCGTTCTCGTCTCCAGTCACCTGATGAGCGAACTCGAAGACACCGCGGACCATCTCGTGGTGATCGGCCGCGGCCGGGTCGTCGCCGACACCAGCGTGTCCGAACTGCTCGCCGAAGCGTCCGGCGGCCGCATCACCCTGCGTACCTCCGCGCCTGCACGCGCCGCCCAGGTCCTGCACGGCGCGGGCGCCACCGTTCTCGCCACCGGCCCCGACACCCTCGGCGTCACGGGCCTGCCCGACGAGGAGATCGTGGCCCTGCTTGCCCAAAACGGGGTGCCGTTCTCCCAGGTGTCCGCGCACCGGGCGACGCTCGAAGAGGCGTACATGGAGCTCACCCGGGACGCGGTGGAGTATCGGGGCATCCCCGCGGGAGAGGCCACGCGATGACCGCCACCCTCACCCCTCGTCCCCCAGGCGCGAGGCCCGCCGAGCGGGGCGGGTTCCTCAGGACACTGCACGCCGAGTGGACGAAGTTCCGTACGGTACGCGGCTGGGTCCTCGCCATGGCGGGGGCGCTCCTGGTGACGATCGTGGTCGGCCTGCTCGGTACGGCCGCCCCCGCTCCCGGCGGGCGCGGCGCCGGCTCCGCCTCGTACCCGAAGGGCCCCGGCGGCCAGGCCGTCAACGACAGCTTCTACTTCATCCACAAGACGCTCACCGGCGACGGCACCCTCACCGTTGCCCTGCAGTCGCTGACCGGTGTGGCCGACACCGGGACCGGCACGACCGCGAAGGGCGTCCAGCCCTGGGCGAAGGCCGGGATCATCGTGAAGGAAAGCCTCACCCAGGGATCCCCGTACGCGGCGGTCATGGCCACCGGCGGACACGGCGTGCGCATGCAGTACGACTACACGCACGACACGGCGGGCCCTTCCGGCAAGGTCTCCCAGGACTCCCCGCGCCGGCTGCGCCTGGTCCGCTCCGGCGACACTCTCACCGGCTCCACCTCCACCGACGGCTCCCACTGGACCACGGTCGGCCAAGCCAAGCTGCCCGGGCTTGCGCGCACCGTGCAGGCCGGGCTCTTCGCCACGTCACCGCAGGCGCAGCAGGACACCGCAGCGGGCACGGGCTTCAGCCCCGCCGTGGCCACCGGCACCTTCGGCCGTCCCGCCCTCACCGGCCGCTGGTCCCGGAGCGCGTGGAGCGGCACACAGGTGGGCGGCGACGCGGGCACCTCCGGCAGCTACACGAACACCCTCCAAGGCGGCTTCACCCGGACCGGCGGCGGGTTCACCGTGACGGGGGCCGGTGACATCGCACCGGTCGTCGGCGGGCCCGTCATGGGCGTCGGCTTCTCCGTCGAGAACTTCCTCGTCGGCACCTTCGCCGGGCTGATCGTAATGATCGCCGTGGGCACGGTGTTCATCACCGGCGAGTACCGGCACGGTCTGCTGCGAACGACCATGACGACAACTCCCCTGCGGGGCCGGGTACTTGGCGCCAAGGCGCTGGTGGCCGGGGGCATCGCGTTCGCCATCGGCCTGGCGGGCGCCGCGATCACCCTTCCCCTCGGGGAACGCAGCGCGCTCGACAGGGGCTTCCACGTCTTCCCCGTTACGTCGGCGACCGAAGTACGCGTCATCGTCGGCACCGGCCTGCTCTGCGCGGCCGCCGCCGTGCTCGCTCTCGGCACCGGCGCCCTGCTGCGGCGCAGCGCGACGGCGGTCGCCCTGGTCATCGCGTCCATCGTGCTGCCCTTCCTGCTCGCCACCTCCGGCGTACTGCCCCCGGGCGTCTCGCAGTGGCTGCTGCGGGTGACCCCGGCTGCGGGCTTCGCCATCCAGCAGACCCTGCCGCAGTACGCGCAGGTGCTCAGCGTGTACGAACCGTCGACCGGCTACTACCCGCTGACACCCTGGGCCGGCCTCGCCGTGCTGTGCGCATACGCCGCGCTCGCCTTCGGTCTGGCTGTGGTGCGGCTGCGCGGGAGGGACGTATGAACCTCCGGAGCGGTGCACGACTCACGAGCACGGCGGACGGCGCGTGGCGCGGGGACTTCGGCCGCGCCCTGCACGCGGAGTGGACAAAGCTGCGCACCGCAGGGGACATGGGCAGCCTGCTCCTGCTCGCCGTCGTGCTGACCGTGGCCGTCGGCTGCGGCACCGCCAAGGCCGTGAAGTGCCCGGACGCGGGGTGCGGCCAGGACGCCGTCAAGCTCGCCCTGACCGGCGTCACCGTCGGGCAGGCGGTCATCGCCGTCCTCGCGGCGGCGGCCGTCAGCGGCGAGTACAGCACCGGAATGATCCGCACCACCCTCACGGCGGTGCCGAGCCGGCTCACCGTTCTCACCGCCAAGGCGACGGTCCTCACCACGGTCGTCCTGGCCTCAGGGACGGCCGCCGTCCTGGCCTCCCTCCTGGCCGGCCGCCACATCCTGCCCGGCAACGGATTCACCGAGGCACACGGCTATCCCCCACTGTCCCTGACCGACGGCCCGACCCTGCGCGCCGCCGTCGGTTCCGTCCTCTACCTCGCCCTGATCGCCCTGCTCGGTCTCGGCGTGGCCACCGCGGTACGGGAGACAGCGACCGCCATCGGGATCGTGCTCGGGCTGCTCTACCTCTTCCCCGTCGTCACCCAGGTGGTCAACGACCCGCAGTGGCAGCACCACCTCCAGAAGATCTCACCCATGACCGCCGGACTCGCGGTCCAAGCCACCGTCCACCTGCATGAGCTGCCCGTCGGCCCATGGGCCGGCCTGGGCGTGCTCACGGCGTGGGCCGCCGCCGCGCTACTGGCCAGCAGCCTGCTGCTGCACAGACGTGACGCGTAGAGCAATCGCACGGACCGCGGGCGCGGAGACTTCGGGTCTCGACGACTCCGGGAACGGACCGATTGGCAGGTATGCGGCGGTCACTCCGGCTCCCTGCACCGCTACCCCATCAGGCAGTGATGCAGGGAGCCTTGGGGATGCCGGTCTTGATGCTGATCTCTCCGTAGCCGGCGCCTTGGCCGCTGCCCCACCTCATTGCCCGCCGTGTCCGCGAACCGCTGTTCCTTACCGACCGCAACGCCCCGGCCGGGACACCCACACTACGCAAACCTGGCAAGGTACCTACTAGGGCATACAGGGCAATACGCCTAGATCAAATGCCCTTTTACAACGGCTAACACAATTAGGTGGATCAGTCCTGATGGCCGTGTCCGGGGCCGCTACGACGTCACTCAGCTGATCCCTCTGCTCGATGCGATCCCGTGCTGCTAGGGAACCCGGAACCTCGCGCACGCTGGCCCGCGCTGTGTGAGCGAGCCACACTCGTCCTGGATTCCGTCGCCCGCATTGAGGGCCATGATGCTGATGCCTGCGGCCTGTGGTGGAAGGGACATCGGCATACTGACCTGCTGCTCGACCACGCCCTTGTCGTTGGGTCTGAGCTCACTTGAGTAGGCATCGACCGACTCACCAACAGGCTCGGACAAGTCGGCCCTGACAACGTTTACAAACACGTCAATGCTGGCCCCCGTCTCGACGCCGTCAGCATGAACATCGAAACTTAATTTCAGATTGGACCGAGGGCCGTCGACTTTGATGTTGGTGATGGTCGGCCGCCCGTTTCCCCCAGCAGCCTTGGCCGCGCCGATAACCGCCACGCTCAGTGCCACCATATAGAGAACCACCCCGAGAATGAGTACAACGGTCTCCCACAGGTTGCCCCGCCGTGTGGGGTGGACGAGCAGAGCCACAATGCTGCAGACGATCGCAAGGATGGCGCAGAGCGAGGCCACATAGATGGGCCACGAGTCGTTGTTGAGGGCAACGAACACGACGTCGCTGCTGAGGCCAAGCAAGGTCATGACGCCAGCAACGGCGACGAGGGCGCCAGCCAGGATCTTGGCAACGTCGTCCAGGCGCTTCCCGATCCTGGCCTGGATCTCGTCGTGCATCGGGCCAGGTTCTTCTTCGCTGCCCCTCGGTACCCGGCTCATTGCGCTCCTCCTGACCGCAGGCTCTGGGCGGTCAGCCGGTCGTCCGGCTGGCGTCCGGCCCTAGTGGAAGACGCTAGGTTCGAGCGAGAACCTCAGCGACCCGGGGTTGGGCCGGACAGAGGAACGATTAGTACAATGGCTAACACAATGAGCTGAGTTGTCGCTGGGTGATCAGGCAGCAGGCGAGTTTGAGGAACGCCTCGTGGATGTCGGCCCTGCGTTCCCATCGGATGCGCAGTCGTCGGAAGCCGTGCAGCCAGGCGAAGGTGCGCTCGACCACCCACCGGTTGGTACCCAGCCCGGTGCCGTGCCGGGTGCCGCGGCGGGCGATTGCCGGGACGATGCCGCGATCGCGGACCTGGTCGCGGTAGATGTCGTGGTCGTAGCCGCGGTCGGCGAACAGCGAGTCGGGCTTGCGGCGCGGATGACCCACCCGGCCGCGGACGGGCGGGATCGCATCGAGTAGCGGGATCAGTTGGGTGACGTCGTTGCGGTTGCCGCCGGTCAGCAGGACCGCGAGCGGGGTGCCGTGCCCGTTGGTGATCAAGTGGTGCTTCGAGCCGACCCGGCCCCGGTCGACCGGCGACGGGCCCGTGTGATGCCCCCTTTTAGCGCCCGGACGTGGGAGGAGTCGACCACACAGCGAGACCAGTCCAGCCGTAAGGCCGCGTTCAGCTCAGCAAGCAGGACCTCGTGCAGCCGCTGCCAGACACTGGCCTCGTTCCAGTCCCGCAGCCTGCGCCAGCACGTCATGCCCGAGCCGAAGCCCAGCTCCTTGGGCAGGTACTCCCACTGGATCCCCGTGTGCAACACGTACAAGATCCCGCACAGCACCTCCCGGTCCGGCAACGGCTTGCGGCCCGGATACCGAAAACGTCGCTCGCGCTGCGGAAGCAGCGGCTCCAAGCGGTCCCACAGCTCATCCGACACGATCCACGGTGACGTACCCACACCGGAACGAACGCTCAACTCCCGCCCCGGACACGGTCACCAGGACTGATCCACCTCATTGTGTTAGCCGTTGTTAGTGCGTGGTGAAATGCCGGGCTTCTTCCGGCGCCGGCTCGCTCTCCTCCTGCGCATCCTGAATTTCCTCGGCGAGATCCAGGGCCCATTCGGGGTCCCTGAGGGCCCGGTGCAGTTCCGCCGGTGTGAGATGCAGGTACCCCCGCTCATGCTCGTGGGCGGCAGCAAACGGAGCGTGTCTGACAGCGAGACTGGGCTTCGGGCCGCAGGTCATTCTGTGCGTCGAGGCTTGGTGCCTTTCTTGCGGTGGGCCGGCCGCGTACATTCCTCGCCGGTGGCGTGAGCCGGAGTTGGGCAGAGGCAGCGATCACCAGCCACGTCCACCGGTCGGCCGCCTCTGAGTTGCGCAGCCGGGGTCTGGTCCAGCCGAGCGTTTGCTTGAACAGGCGGAACGTGTGCTCCAAAGTGAAGCGGCGGAGGAAGGACTGCCAGCAGCGGTTCACACCGTCCGCCGTGGCACCGGTCCCCGACCACCACAGCTGGACCGGCTTGTTCACCCCGCCGCTCGGCAGCTTCTCCACGGTCAGCCGGATGACGGTGCCCTCGATGACGGGCAGCGGTCCGTCGCAGCCAGTCCAAGCCGCCCGCCGGGGAAGCCGCGGATGCAGGCGGCCTCACGCCTGCGCGGTCACCTTCCCGTAGATGCGGGTGTCGGTGACCGTCACGGCTTGCTCGGCGCCCCACGTCGAGGGGTCGCCGAAGATGAACTCGCTGCCGAAGGTGTGGCAGAAGGACCGGTCAGCGCAGGTGTTGGCGTCCGGCCGCAGCCCGGGCAAGACGTCCGCGGCCAGCACGATCCGGCCGCCGGCTGCTCTCGGCAGCAGCACCCCGCCAGCGCGCGACGCAGCCGGGCGACGTTCATCCGCCCGTGGTGAGGCCGCCGTAGAGGGCCCCGTGCCCGCGACGGTGCTCCGGCGCGAGCGCCAGGTCGACCAGCGTCCGCACCGGCCCGTCCGTGCACAACAACGCGTCGCACAACTCGCACAACGCATCGCTGCGCGCGGTCAGACTCGCGTACAGCTCCGTCCGGAAGCGCGACATTCCCGCGAACGTATCCCGCAGGACGCCCTGATGCCCCAAACGCACGACCACGGCCTCCGCGCTGATTCCTCCGCCTCTGTGACGAAGCACAGGATCGGACGAAGGCCGCTTTCACGTCTGCTGAACTGCGAGAACCCCGATCAAGTTCGAGTCATGTTCGACTCCGGACGTTGAATGCCAAACTCAGCGTCAACCGCTGTACCGATGCCCCCGGTGCCGGGCCTTCGGGCCGCGGCCTGAGAATCAGCTGCGTCGTCAGCTCAAGAGCTTGGCTGCCCTGGGCGCTGCACAGGGCGGGCCATGTATACGGTGAGGATGGAAAGATCTCACTGGTTGTAGATCCAACTGCTCCAGCCGCTGCACGTGTCGTCTCCGAGATCGTTGGTGCATGCCTTGACGCGCACCCGACTCCCCTTGCCGCCCCATGCATTTGAGCTGCTGTGTTCGTACATGTCCTTGTTGCAGGACCCCTTGCTGGGGGCACTCCCCGACCAGCTGCACTTTCCGTTGCGGTAGAGCCCCCATGTCCCGACGCTGTTACGAAGCTCGTTCTGCCACAGGGCGTAGACGGAGTATGCGTCGGGCAGCATGTCCACGGCGAATACGACGTCGCCATACGGCTTGAAGCAGGCCGTGGCCGAGAGGTTGCCCATAGTGATGCAGCCGTCTCCGGCGTCCGATGTGTCACGTACTGCGGTGTCGTTCTCCATCGTGACGGCGGATGCCGGGTTGGCCATCGCCAGGACCAGCAGGCCGGTGGTTGCCACGCCTACTGCGGTTCGTATCGCGCCGCGCATACGGACGCCTCCCATCGATTAGAGGGCGATAACTGCCGAATCGCCCGGTCTCTTTGATCGCCTCGGCGTTCCACGGGCGCCGAGCTCTCTTCGCTCACGAGCAAGTACAGCCTGCCTAGCATCGGCGTGACGGCCAACGCCCTTTCACCCTGCCGCAAAAGCCCTGGTCAGCTGCCCAGGGAGACATCCGCCCCCCTGTGGGCGAGGTGACCCGGTCAGCTCACGGGACAGCCAGCTATGCGGCGGCCGCCGTGCGGCATCGGGCCAGCCACGTAAATTCGCGGCGTGGTAGGGGTGTTGACGACCTGGCCGAAGGCATCGGTGCTGCCTCGATACCGGCCGTGTTGTCCACGTCCTGTGCCGCGTTGAGCAGCTGCTCGGTGGTGGTGACGGGGTGGCGGCCGGGTCGCAAGAGCGCAGGAATGGCGCGGTTGCGATGGCCGGGCGCCGACGGGCAGCGGTGTACGAGACACCTTCGGCGTCGACGAGTTCGCGGGCGTCGAGCCAATCGGACGGACTGGCCCTCGGCGATGGCGGCGTAGAACTGGGCCGCGCAGGTGATGGCGTCGATGTCGCCGATGGACTCGGAAAGGAGTACGGCTGGCTGCGCACGGTGGTGGCGGTGGGCGACGGCGGGCTCCTGCTGACGACGAGACCGATACACGGGGGGCGCCCGGTCCCGGTGACGACAGGATCCTCCGGCTGGACATGCGGTGATGAGGGCGGACGGGCGGGGGTGGACCGCCGGTGGACGGGGAACGACTCCCTCGGTCGACGAAGGAGTGGGGATGACCGAGACGGACAGGGCGGGTCGGGGCAGGTGGCCGTTCCGTCGGCGCGGACGGGGCGCGCGCTCGGGGACGGAGAGCCCGGCCGCACGGAGTCAGCCCTCCTCGGCCCCCGTGCCCGGGCCGTCACCGGCACCGGACGGGACGGCCGACGAGGGTGAGCTGGAGGGCCTGGGCTCGTACCGGATCACCCATCACGAGGGCGAGGACGGCATCCCCGTGGTGAATGTGAAGCTCTCCCTGACGCCGTCCGGGATGACGCGCATGAAGCTGGGGCATCTCGCGACCGAACACGGCCCGCACCATCCGGAGGTCGTACGGCTCTCGTTCGAGCTGGCCCAGCAGCTCCGCCAGGAAGGAGAGTTCGACGAGGCGGAGGAGGTCCTCCGCTGGGTCGTGGCGGAGCGCAGGGCGGACCTGGGGCCCGCCCACCCGGACACCCTCGCGGCGGAGACCGCTCTCGCCTCCCTGTTACGGGATCGTGGACGGCCGGAGGACGCGGAGCGGCTGCGCCGTTCCGTCTTCGCCCAGCGCGAGGCGACATTGGGCCCGGACCACCCGGACACGCTCACCGCCCTCGGGGATCTGGCCCTCGTCGTGCTCGCCCTGGGGCAGCACGAGGAGGCGGAGCGACTGGCGCGCACTGCGCTCCAACGCCGGACCCGGGTGCTGGGGTCCGAGCACAAGGACACGCTCGGCAGCCGGAACACCCTGGCCGGGGTGTTGCGAGCCCGGGGCGCGCTGGGGGAGGCCGGGGCGCTCTACCTCTCGGTGCTGCGCGACGCCGAGCGGCTGCTGGGCCGGAAGTCGGAGCTGTCCCTGACGGCCCGGATCAACCACGCCGCCGTCCAGTACCACCTGGGGCATGTCGCCCAGGCCGCGCGGTCGATGCGCGACGCGGTGCGGCAGTCGGTGGACATCAAGGGCGTCGGCCACCCGGACACGCTCTCCGCACACGCCACCCTGGGCGCCATGCTCCAGGCGCTCGGCAAGGTCGAGGAGGCCGCGGCGGAGCTGCGGGCGGCCGTCGTGGGCATGGAACGGTTGCACGGCCCCGACCATCCGGACGTCCTGAAATACCGCACCAGCCTGGCCGCCACCTTCTTCAACACCGGCCGGCACGCCCAGGCCGAGGAGGAGTGCCGCCTCGTCGTCGCCGGCTACGAACGGCTCTACGGCACGGCCGACCCTCGCACAGTGAAGGCCCGGGAGAACCTGCGCATGGTCCGTGCCGCTCGCGGCTAGGAGACGAGGCCGGCGCGGGCGGGCGTCACGGACCGATGTGGATGTGCGCTCCCCACAGCGACGGGAGCAGCGGATGCTCCGTGTGCGCCTCCCGGACGGCCGCGTGCAGCGCGTGCGCGGCGCCGTGCGGGAGCCGGCCGTAGAAGGATTGGGCGATGCGCGGGGCGATCTCGTCCGTCACGGGCCACAGCGTGCCCACGACATGGCGGTATCCGGCGAGTTGGAAGGCGCTGGTGATGTGGATCGCCTCGTCCGCGAGCTCGGGGCGGGTCCCGGAGGTGGAGCAGCTGGAGAGGTACGCCAGGTCGGCTCCCGACGGCCGCAGGGCGGAGATGTCGGCGACGGTCAGCGCCCTTTCGAGGTGGTCGTGGGTGAGGATGCGCGAGGCGGAGGGGTCGTGCAGGTCGGTAACGGTGTGGCAGACGAGATGGACGTACGGGCTGCAGCGCAGGGCCGCCCGGACCCGGTCGCGGGTGGCCTCGGCGTCGGCCAGCAGGGGTGCCCGGGTGGTTCCGGGCAGCAGCGTCCGCACCACTTCCGCTTCGTGCGGGGCGTTCGGCAAGGGCGCTGCCCCCGGCGTGTCGCGGATGGCCACGACCAGGGGCGGCCGCGCCCCTGACGGGGCGGGTTCGGGACGTCGGCGCGCGTGGTGCAGGGCGCCGATGGTCGGGGTGTAGGAGGAGACGGCGAGGTCGAGTGCGCAGCGCGGCCGGTCCCGATCGGCCCGGGCGCCGTGGTAGCCGGCGGCGTGCAGCGGCAGGAAGCCCAGCGTGCCCTGCGGACACCACCAGACCCGCCGGGGCGACTCCCCGGGGGCGGGCGGTTCGGTGCGGCCGAGACGCTGGAGCACAGGTCCGGTGACGGTGTCCCACAGCCATTCCAGTACGCCGGAGAGGGTCTCCTGCGCCGACCAGATTTCCTCCAGGGAGGCTCCGGGCCGGGAGGCGGCGCGGGTGGCGTCGAGGAAGACGGCTACCTGCTCGGCCACCGTGCCGGAGCGCACCTTCAGCGGCAGGACGTCGATCGTGCCATCGGCCACGATGACGGCGTCGCAGCGGATGCTGATGTTGAGGAGCACGACGGGTCCGTCGCCCGCCTGGCGGAGGATCTCCTCGGCCGGAGGCGGGCGCAGGAAGCCGTCGAACCCCGGCAGTGCCCGGATCCGGCCCAGCAGGCGCTGCCATGCGGCGGCGTGGCTACGACGCCGTTCGACGGCCTGTTCGGTGGTGGCCATCGGTACGGAGGGGCCGGCCGGCCCGCCGGTCTCCTCCTCGCGCAGCCGCAGGAACTCATCGGCCAGGGCGGGTGCTTGTCGGCGCAGCCGGTCGAGGTCGAGGTCGCGGGTGCGCAGCAGCCGGCCGAGGAGCACTCCCCTGCCGTGTTCGAGGACTTCCAGAGCTTCCTGGGGCCGTCCGGCCTGGAGGGCGTAGGCGGCGGCCTCTGCCGCGATGTCCGGCAGGCGGGCCAGAGCGTACTGCTGGTCGCTGCGGGTGAGGCTGCGCGTCGCCAGCTCGGGCAGCAGCGACGTGGCCGTGCGCAGGGCGTGCCACGCAGTCTCCCAGTCCTCCAGTACGCCGGACACCTGGCCCCAGGTGACGTGGGCGGCGAGCCGTTCGCGCACCGGGGCGGAGGTGACCGTGGTGATGTCGCGGGCAACGGTGAGGGCCTCGGTGAGCAGGTCGCGGTCCCCGGTCCGCAGATGCAGGCTGTACAGGCCCTCGGCGAGGGCCGTGCCGGGCGCGCTCCGGCCGGGATCGTCGCGGGGGCGGTCCCGTACGACGGTACGGAGGAGGGCGACGGCCTCCTCGAGGTCGGCGAGGTCGTGACTGATCTCGTAGCGGCTGCGCAGGGACTGGGCGAGGTTGTATCCGCTCACGTCCCGCTGGGTGGGGAGCAGGCTCATGGCGTGGCGTTGCAGGCCGATCGCCTCGTCCAGGTCGGCCGGTGTGCCGCCGGCGTGGTCGAAGCGGGCGAGGAGGGCGCGGGCGAGGTTGCCCATCGCGGCCGCCCGCAGCCTGGGCTCGGCGGCGTCGAGGACCTGCCGGAAGGCGCCGAACGCCGGGCCCAGCGACTCCGGACGGGCGGTGTGGAAGAACCGGGCGAGGTGGGTGTCGCCGAGCAGCATGAGGACGACCGGACGGTTCGTGTCCCCCTCGGCCAGTACCAGCAGGGCCTGGCGGCACAGTTCGGCGCACCGGTCGAGATCCGCGATGTCGCCGTGGACGCCGAAGCGCTGGTTCAGGCCCGCGGCGAGGCTCGCCTGGTGGAGGGCCCGGTCTGCCGCGTCCAGGTCGGCCCCGGTGGCCAGTGCGTCGCGGTGCACGGCAATCGCCTCTTCGAGGTCGGCGAGGTCTCCGCGCGCCAAGTGCCGGGTCCGCAGGACGGCGGAGAGTTTGGTGCGCAGGCCGCAGGCGTTGTGGTGCCCGATACCGGGCGTGTCCACCGACGCTCGGAGCAGGGCGACGGCCTGGTCCAGGGAGGCGGCCTCCCCGGTCAGGTCGTACCGGGTGCCGTACGCCGATCCGAGTACGCCGGTCAACACGGCGCGTTCGGCGCTGTCGGCGGGTCGGCCGGCGACGGCGCGCCGGAGTACGGCGATCGCCTGGTCGGCGAAGTGGGGCCGGCCGGTCCTTTCGGCCCGGTCCAGGAGCGCGTCGGCGGCATGCAGGGCGGCCTCGCCGTGGTCGGTGGTGCCGGGGTCGGTGTTCGCGACGGCGCGCAGGCGCAGGGCGATCACCGTGTCGAGGTCCTCCAGCCGGCCGGTGGTGTCGTAGCGGCCCTGTACTGCCTGCGCGAGGGCGTCGAGAAGGGCCTGCCGCTGCTGCGGTCGGTCGGCGGGCAGCAGGGCGAGGGCCCGGGAGTGGGCGTCGATGGACTCGTCGCGGTGGCCGGGGTCCCGGGTCGCCTGGTGGAGCGCCCCGAGCGCGGAGCCGAAGTTGACCAGCCGGATCGCGAGGTCCTCCTGTTCGACCTCGGGCGTGAGCCGTACGGCCTGGCGGTACAGCGCCACGCACTCCTCCAGGTCCCCCCGGTCGCCGGTCAGGAGGTTGCGGTCGAAGAGCGTCTCGGCGAGACCGGCCAGCTGGGCGGCGGCCTCCAGCCGGGCCCCCGGTCCGCCGGACAGTGCCCGCCGCTGCCACTCGACGGACTCGTCGAGGTGAGCGGGGTCGCCGGTCGCTCCGTACAGCCGGCGCAGGGCGCGTCCGAGCCCGTAGGCGTAGGCGGGCCGGTAGGGGTGGTCGACGGGAGCCTCGGCGAGGGCCTGGCGGTAGAAGGTGACGGCGTCCTGCAGCGGGCCGGGGGCGCCGCTCTCCTCGTACGTCAGTTCCTCGGTGTAGGCGAGGTTGCGGAAATGGACGTGCCGGTCGGGGGTGTGCGGGCCGAGGGAAGCCACGGTCGTGTGGAACACGAGCCGGGCCCGTTCGAGAGCGGCGGGGTCCCGGGAGCGGAGGTAGTCGTCGAGTTCCCGCAGTCCGCGCTCGTGCAGAGCCTGGACGCGGTCGTTGCGGCGGCGCTCCCCCATCGCTGACATGGGGCCACGGTAGGGCGCTTCGGCGCGGGCCGGTGCCTCAACGGGTCAGACGGCGGGCGGTATTTCGGGGTGCTCGTACGTGTCCGGGGGCGGCAGCCCCTGTCGCCAGGACGCGCAGAGGGCCGAGGCCCGGGTGCGCTCCTCGTCGAGGCCGGCCGGCAACGGAAGGTGCAAAGCCCGCAGCAGGTCGAAGCGGTGCAGGTCGAACGCGGTGTGTACGGCGTCTCCGTAGGCGACGGCCGCTTCGACGGCTCCGTGGTAGGCGAGGCGGGCGACGGCCAGCGGGATCAGGGCGAGGGCGAGCCACCACCCGCTGGAGCACAGCAGTACGGCGGCGATGAGCGCGGTGGCTCCCCCGGTGACGGCGAGCCGCACGGCACCGTCGAGGGAGTCGCGGGAGTCGTCGACGAGGGCGCGTGACCGGTCGCCGAGGACCAGGTAGAGCCGGGACCAGGCCACCGCCGCGTCCCAGCCGTGGTCGCGGCCGGCGGTGTCGAAGGTGGCGGTCAGGACGTTGCCCAGGGCGGTGGGCCGGAGGAGGTGGTCGGGCAGCGGGTACCGGCGGCGCAGTCGCGCGGCGGCCGCACCGGCCCGCTGCACGGCGGCTGCCGTCACCTCCGCCGGCGTCGCGTCGCCCGTGGCCGGGGGCAGGACCGTACGGCGTTCGAGCCGGGCCTTGCGGCGGCGCTGCCAGGCCCGGCACAGCCCCGCGCCGAGGGCGTCGGGCCAGCCACCCTGGAGCAGCCGCACCATGGCCAGTTGCAGGGGCTGGAAGACGACGGCGAAGACGGTGATGCCGGCGGCGATGAGCACGATCTCGCCGACTCCGAGTCCGGCAGCGGTGCGCCATGCGCGGCGCATGGAGAGGGTGCCGCCTGGTGCGCCCGCCCAGACCAGCCACAGGATGCTCAACGCTCCTGCGTAGGTGGGGAGGTAGGAGACGAGGAAGAACCGTCCCGAGCTGCCCGAGGCGAGGCCCGCGGGCGCCGTGGCGACGGTGGCGAGGCCGGCCTGGCTCATCGGCGGCTCACCGCAGTTCCATCGGCCCGTGGCCGTCCGTCTCACACGTCGGCCGGTACCGCTCGTCGTAGAAGGCGGTCCAGGCCGTCCGCTCGCAGGACGGGCAGCGGAAGGTCAGCAGCATGTACTGGGTGGATTCGACCGGCTGGCGGCCACGGTCCTCCTCGCCCGCGCCCCGCACGACCCCGAGCGCGCGCACGGTGCTCAGGTGGGCCCGAGTGGTGACCCCGACGACCGTGCCGCCCACGACGAGGACCACGCGGTCCGGCGTCGCCCGGGTCGCGAGCAGCAGGTCGAGCGCGTCGGCGGTGTCGTCCAGGGTGGCGCCGTCCGGCACCTCGAGCCGGGCCGCGCCGTCCGGCGCGGCGTCCGGTCCCACCAGCATCGCGTACTTCATTCCAGCTCTCCCAACGGCTTCCGCTCGGCTCCTCGGTCGGCTGCCAGTCTGCCCGTTCGATGCAGTCGTTCAGCTTGTCTTTTATGTAGTTCGTCGGGGTTCCGTGCCGACCTTGTGGTGGGTGCTGGTCTGCACGGAACTGACATGGGCGTTCGTCAACGATGTCACCAGCGCTCTGCCCCGGATGTCAGCACGTCATCACACCTCAGCGATCACACCCCACCGACACCAGGTTGACAAACGATCACTGACACTCTCGTGCAGACCATCAGTTTCTGTGCTGTGCCTGGTGAACCGGGTGTTGTTGATGAGGTCCTGGAGGCTGCGGCCGTAGCGGTCGAGCGAGGGGACCACGAGGGTGTCGCCCGGGTCGAGGAAGGCGTGGCATGCCTTCAGCTCCGGGCGGAGCGCGCTCTTGCCGGACTTCTTGTCCGCGAAGAACTTCCGGCATCCGGCGGCGGTGAGCGCGTCGAGCTGCCGTTCGAGCTTCTGTCCGCCGGCCGAGACTCGGGCGTATCCGATCTTGATTTCGGTGCGGACGACCGGCTCGGCGACGAGGAGGTCCGGCCCGTCGGCTGTGACCTTCAGAGCTTCATAGCGTCGAATCTTCAGCAGTAAATGGCGCGTGGTCTCTCGCCGGCGGCTGTCACCGAAGGATCAGTGGCCTACTCGTGATCAGTGCAGAGGTGGGCAGTGAGGGCGGCGCAGGCCCACTCTTGCCAGATCTCGGGGGACCAGCCCCGGTCGCGGACAAAGATCAGGTACAGCTCTGGGCTGAGCAGCCCGTACAGCAGGTCGGCGGCGCGGGCGGTATCGACGTCGGGGCGGGCGTCGGGCTTGGAGGTCAGCGCCTTCGCCGCGGCGTGCTGGACGGTGTAGCGCGGGTCGGGGCCGGCGGGCCACTGCGCGGCGATCTCCGGGTCCGTGGCCGCCGCAGCTGCGATCAGCGGCATGATCGGGGCGACACGGCCGAGGATGTCGCGCACGCCCCGCACGTGAGCGCGCAGCTGCCCGGCCGCGGTGGGCTCGGCGCACGCGGCGCGGAACCAGTCGCGGTCCATCGTGGCGACCGGTTCAGCGTCGCCCGCGATGGACATGTCGACGACGTCCTTGAACAACGCACGCTTGTTACGGAATGTGAAGTACACGGTCTGAACAGCAACGCCGGCGCGATCCGCAACCTCCTGAAGGCTTGTCGCTCCATACCCCTGCGCGACGAACAGGTCCCGCGCCGCCGCGACGATCTTCTCGCGGGTGCGCCGCGAACGCTCGGCCCGCTTGTCGGGGCGCTTGACGTTCTGTCCGTCGGATCCCTTGACCGCATCCATGCCTGGAGTCTATCTCTAGAGTCACTCACTAGAGTTAAGCTCTAACTTCTTGGAGGGGTGGCGATGAGCGAGACTCGGACGGCTGCGGAGCTCGACCAAGAGGCGGCTGTGCGCCGCGCGTTGGAGGACTTCTACCGGGACGGCAAGCCGCCGTGGGACAGCGGCATCACGCCGCCCGAACTCGTGGCCCTGGTAGAGGGGCCCGGTGCGCTGATGCCAGGCCAGGTCCTCGAACTCGGCTGCGGCACCGGGACCAATGCGGTGTACCTGGCCCGGCACGGCTGGCGGGTGGCGGCCGTCGACCTGGTCGACCGCGCGGTCCGGCAGGCGAGGGAGAAGGCCGCTGCGGCCGGAGCGGACGTCGCGGTGCTGTGCGGGGACGCCACCCGACTCGACGAGGTGGGCGTGCCCGGCCCGTACGACCTCTTCTTCGACCTGAGCTGCTACTGCGGGATTCCACCGCACCGCCGCGACGCCTACGCCGCCGGCCTCACCAAGCGCGCCGCCCCTGGCGCACGATTGCTGATGTTCGGGTACGGGCCCGGGGCGTTTGACGACTCGTGGTCCGGCGTCACTGCGGACGAACTCAGGGCCAGGTTCGCTGGGTGGCAGCTGGCCGACGTGACGCCCGGCACGAACCCGGTCCCGACGTTCTGGTTCACACTGCACCGCGCCGCCGCCGCGGCGTGAGCTCAGTCGCACCGGGCGGCTTCGCGCGGCGGACGTCGCGCGCGGTCGTTCTCATGAATGTTCATCTGTGAGAGTTCTGCGACAGCCCCCGGATTGATCACGCTCTGGCTGTAGCGAGGGTACTGACCCGGTTCTCGTACTCCCGGCGGGCCTTGCGCTGGGCCGGGACGCCCTGGGCGCCGTCGAGGGGCCGGCAGTGGGCGAGGAGCTGGCGGTGGACCGCCGGGGTGGTGCTGACGCGCAGCGCGTAGCCCTGGCCGCGCCGTACGGTCACGCCGTGGTCAAGAGCGGCTCTCTCAGCGGGCTCCAGCTCTGCGGCGCGGAGGAAGTCGGCAACCTTGCCAGGCATGTCGAGGGTGACCGGCGGCTCCGGGGCCGAGGTGTCCGCATGGCCGACGGTGGTGTATTCGGGCATGAGGTCGGCAACGGCCGTGCGGATGGCGCCCCGGCTGACGCCGCGCTCGCGGGCCAAGGCGGCGATGGACCGGCCGCCCAGGTACGCCGTGCGCACGGCCTCGGCCTTCTCGGTCGCGATGGCAGGGCGGCGGCCATCCTTGCTGCCCTCGGCCTCGGCGACCCGCAGCCCGTCGTACGTCAGCTCACGCTGGAGGTCGCGCTGGAGTTCACCAGCGGCGGCGAGGGTCTGAACCATGAACTTCACAGTGGACAGCAACTCTCCGGTGCGCGGGTGACGGGCGGTGAGGTCCATCACGGAGAACGCGCCGTCGTGGATGCGCAGAGCGAGACGATCGCGGTGGAGGACGTCGAGCACGTCGAAGATGTGCCGGGTGCCGCGCACAAGGCGGAACATCTCGGAGATGTGCACGGTGACGGATTTCTCATGGCAACTCCGACCCGAAACAGCCGCGGCGGACGCAACAGCGGCGACAAGGGCAACAAGTTCGCGAACGCCGGCGCCGCAGCCGACGGGTTCGTCGGCGCGCTGGGCGGACTGGCGGACTGATCCGACGCTCGCGATGTGCCGGCAACTGGCGGACGGAGCAGACCTGGCCTTGTTCGCGGGGGGGCGAGTTCGACGTGCGCGCGGTGGTGGCCGGCATCCTGCCCGGCAGCCGGCGCGCGCTGCCCCTCGACGCTGTCCCGTGGGGGAACCTCCCCCACGGGGACCGCGCCCGGCTGGCCGTTCACCTGCTGCGCACCGACGGTGGTCCCGCTGCCCGTGCGACGGACGTGCTGCGGGGCTGGTGTGCCAACGACAATCGGGCCGCCGCCGCCCTCGCCGTACCGTTCCTGATCCCCATCGCCACCGATGCCCACCACCCGCACCGTGCCACGGCGCTCGGCGTGCTCTCCGGCCCGGCCCGCGCCAGGTACTTCGGCGTCGCCTCCCGCGAGGAACTCCTTCTCCACCGCACCGATCCTCGACGCCACGCCCCCGACGACTACGACGACTACGGTTTCGAAGCGAGCGGCTACCCGGCCGGCTGGTCGGTGGCCGCCGCCCGGGCCGCGATCACCGCCGACACCCCCGCACTCCTGGCGCTCCTGGATGACACCGACCGCACCATCCGCATCGACGCCGCCTATGTTCTGGCGACGGCCGCCGACCCCGACCACAGCGTCCGATCCGCTCTGGCCACCAGGCTCGCCGCGGAGCGTGACGCCATGGTCCGCGCCGCCCTGCTCCTCGCCGTCGCCGAGATCACCCGGGCCCACGCCCACCCGCCGACCATCGCGTGGCTCCGCGAGCGGTGGCACGACCGGACAGAGGCCCTCGAGGCCCGCCTGGCCGCGGCCATCGGATGGCTCTGCCTCACCGACTAACCCGCTCCGCGCCGACAAGCCATCGGCGGCGCGTAGTCGGGAGTGTGAGCGCCGGCCTCGAATTCGGTTCGGGCCTGGGCGGTGGTGTACGAAGTCCTGTGTGAACGAACAGTCCGATGCCTCCACCGTCCGCGTGTTCATAGCGCTCGCGCCGCCTGACGACGCCAAGGAGGAGCTGGAGCGGGAGCTGCGGCCCGCCTACCAGACGTACCCTCAGATGCGATGGAACCGCGTCGAGGACTGGCACATCACCCTGGCGTTTCTCGGCGAACTCCAGGTGAGGGTCGTGCCGCTGCTGCGTCAGCCGCTCGCGGACCTCGCGGCGCGGCGCGCCCCCGTGGCACTGGCGCTGCGCGGCAGCGGCCATTTCGACGAACGGGTGCTGTGGACCGGGATCGACGGAGACCTGGCCGGGCTGCACACGCTGGCCACCGAGATCCGCGACCTGGTCAAGGAGTCCGGGGTGGCGTGGGAGGAACGCCCTCTGCGGCCTCACCTGACACTTGCCCGCGCTCGCCGCGACGATCCCTTCAGCGTGCCGCAGGTCGCCACCGAACTCGCCGCCTTCACCGGCCGGCGCTGGCATGCCGAGCGCCTGCACCTGGTCGGCAGCAACTACAGTCGCGGCCCAGGGCCGATCCGCTACCGCGACATCGAGGCGTGGCGCTTCACCGGCGCCCAGTGATCACGACCACTTTCGTCGGCCGCTCATGGTCCGCCCGTGCGCGCCCGGCGCGGGCCGAACCAGGGCGCAGGCGGGCGGTCACGCGGAGGCCGGCATCGCAGCCAAGGCGCAGGTTGGTAACGGGTGCGCAGACGCTGCGTCGCAGCTCACGGCCTTCCCCTTCCGCAGGCCGAATACGGCGTCGTTTCGAGCAAGCTGAAGCGGGAGAACCTCGACCCGACAGACGCGCCCCGTCCACCATCCGGGTCGGAGACCTTCGGCGCACATCGTGAGTCGACACCCATCTGCGCACGTGGCCCATCACCGATACCACCGCCGGTCCGACGGCATCGTGTGGCTCCGTTGTCAGTGGCCTGCGGCATGATCGGATCACGTGACGGCCGGCCCGGCAAGGGCACCCCAAGGCCGTCCCTGAGGAGGGCGCGCTGTGTGTAGGTCGGTCGCAGGCGAGGTGCATGTTGACAGCGGTCAGATATACGTCGAGAGCGATGTGGAACGTGCCAGACCGGACCTCTCCAAGGCTTTCGCAGGCCAGAACGGGGGGTTGTGCGGGGCTGCGGTTCCGGGTGTGATCCTCCTGCTCACCGGGCTGTACACGGGCGGCGTCGGCTTCGCCGTGGAAGTCCACGACGAAGCCCCTGTGCTGGATCCGGTCTGGGAGGACGTGATGGAGGTGTCCTTCCGCCCCGAGTCGGAACACACACGTGTGATGCAGGGGGACGGCGAGGCAGCGTGGGACCTGGCTCTCCCCCGGGCCGACTACCGGGTCCGGTACTGCGCCCGGGGGATGGACGAGGGAACGGAACTTTCCACCAGAGCGGCCGAGGAGCCCCAGGTGGACAGCTACCTCCTGCAGTTCTGGCCTGCCCCGCCGAGCCCGGACGGCGTGATCCGCCACACCTCGCGGCTGGCCGGGCAACTGCACGGCTACGCGCGCGCGACGCCGCGTACACCCGAGCAGCGTGCCGAGGCCGAACGGCTGACTCGCGAGGTGTTCCAACGAGCCGCCGAGGAACGGGCTGAACGGGCCGCCGAGGAACGTCGGCTGCACTACGAGATGTGGGAGTGGGGCGGACGGCTGCCGAGCGAGAGACTGCGCGGTGCCCGCGAGAGCAACGTCCTCGATCTCCTCCGCTTCGACAGCGACCTGGTGCACGCCCTCGACGCTGTGGGCCCCGAGGTCCAGCGTGCGGTGGCGTCGGTGGCCGCGAGGCGGGCGTGCGAGGCGGCGGGCCTGACCGGGCTGCCGTGGGTCGCCCAGGCGCTCTCCGCGTTGGCAGAAGGACGCCCCCTCCCGTCGCCGTTCGACGACACGGAGCGGCTGCGGGAGACCCTGCGCTCCGACCCTCGCGTGCCGGACACGTCAGTACTCGAAGCGATACCTCCCGAGCGGCCTCCGTACGTCCCACCCACGTCCGCGGGCACAAGAAGCGAGGTCGTGGTGATGCATCCTGCCGTCACGCCGCGCACCCCTGGACGGATCTCGCAGCCGCACTTCGCTCTTCCCGCCGTGCTCGCCGCCGCCGGGCCCGCCCCGCTCACAGCGGCACTGGACGCGGTGTCACATGCGCTGCACACGTACGGCCAGCACTACCCCGAGCTGCTGGAGGAGATCCGGTCGGTGTGTGGCGAGCGGGTAGGAAGCATCGACGCCGCGCTCCGCATCCGTACCACCCCACCGCGGCTGGTCGACATCACCGCGGTCGTCCCCCAACTGGCCTCGCTCGCACGCACGGCGACCCGGCTGCATCCCCGCCCTGGTTCGCCCACGCCGCACGACAGCTCCGTCGGCGGGCCGCTGCTGTGGCCCGCCGACGAGCCGTGGCCGTACTGCGAGAAACCGCACGAGTGGGACCGGGTGAACGAGATCCTCTCGCCGGACGACGTGCGGCAGCGGCGACGCATCCGGGCAGCAGTGGCGAACCGGCCCGGCGGCGATCCCCCGGTGACCCGGTACACATCCGAGGAACTGGCGATCGAGGAACGGATCAACGCCGGCCGCCCGTGGCCCGAGGGGCCGATCGCCATGCTGCCCGTGGCCCAGTTGTACGTACGCGACGTCCCCCTGCTGCGCCCGCCCGGGCAGGCCGAAGCAGACCTTCTCCAGGTGCTGTGGTGCCCCTTCGACCACCCCGCGCAGCCCGAGACCGCCCTGTTCTGGCGGTCTGCCGCCGCGGTCACCGACATCCTCGACACACCTCCCGAACCGCCCTCGGTCCAGTTCCCCGGCTACCTACCGGAGCCGTGCCTGCTCGCGCCGGAGCAGATCACCGAATACCCCCACTTCATGGAGCTGAGCAAGGAACTCCAGCGGCAGCTGGAAGACTGGCGCAGGTGGCAGGCGACCGGCACCCCGCTGGACAGAGCTGACACGCCCTGCTCGAAGGCCTATTACGCCGAGTTGTACACGGACAGGCTGTCCACCGCTCCCGGCTGGAAGGTCGGTGGATGGACCCGCTGGGGCCTCACCGATCCCGAGCCCCGGCTCTGTTCCTCATGCGGCACCCAGATGGATCCGCTGCTGACCATCGCCTCGGCCGAATGGAACGCGCACATTCCCGACTGGATTCCCGGCCAGGACCAAGCGCGCTCCTGGTCGTCCACCACCGAACCCGATCCGTCGAACCCGACCATGCTCGACCTCGCCCGAGGCTACGATCTACAGCTGCACGTCTGCCCGGTATCCCCGCGCCATCCGCACATCGAGCTGATCCAGTAAGCCATTTGCCCATCAGCGACTGCACCGCCACTACCGGACTGCAGTGGCGGCCGCCAGTGCAGGCAAGTAATGCTTCAGCGTCGGCGATCCCGAGCAGACCGGCCACGTACTCCGTAACCTCCACCGGGCCTTTGAGCAGCCCGGTCGGAACCATCGCAGATGCCGAGCACCCGTCGGTTGCTCCGCGGACCGAATGCCTGTGCGGCGGGACCGCAAGGCGCTGCTCTGGACGTGCCGTGGTGGCGGAGCCGTATCCCGACACGAACCTGTTCGCCGTGACGGTCCATGTCCTCGGCGAGTCCATCCGGCACGCCGGGCACGCCGACATCCTGCGCGAAGGCCTCGACGGCCGGACCGGGGTGCGCGCCGAAAACGAGCAGCAGATCGACGAGGAAGCCCGCGCAGCCTACTGCGCGAAGATCGAGCAGGCCGCTAGGTCGGCCGCATCAAGTAGCGGGGGTGTCGTGGTCGAGGGCGTCGGTGTGGCGACTGCTGACCGGCCGATTCGGGGGTCCCGTGGGCAGGCATACAGTGCCCAGCCTGAGGCCGATCATGATCACGGACGGCGATCCGGACCCGCGGCTGTGCCGTCAGTGCGGCGGCCCGCTGAAGCCGACGCCGAAGCCGACGCCTGGCGTTCCGTCCGTCGGCGTGCCGCTCGCGTCAGTGAGCGCCAGCCTCGGCGCCCGAGGCAGAGGACCGAGCCGGTCCAGGCCGCCCTGGTCGCAAACTGCTCTCAGTGCGACACACCTTGGACGGGCCGGAGCGGAGCATCCCGCCCCGAAACTCGCCGCCCTGCGGTCCTACCGCCGTGTCACAGGGCACCTCGCGCACCGCCAGGACCCGGTCTGGGACGATCCAACCGGCGACGGGCCTGTGCCGATCGGGCAGCACAAGGCCAGCCTCCGACGCAAGGGCGGCCTCGGCAAGGATCCCGAACGGGCCGCCGGTCGCGGGCAGGTCAGCGCTCGGGGAGACCTGTGGGCTACTCGCTGAGCAGTTGGTGGAGGAAGGCAGCGTTGACCGCCAGGTCGTGGCTGAAAACCACGGTGTGCTGGGTCAGTGGCTGTTGTCGTTCCGATCTTGAGGGGTGGCTGTCGAACGGGAGTCTCGATCGGGTGCCCGCGGCTGGCCGCGGGCACGGCAGCAGGGCCTCTTGGTAGCTCGGGGGTGCGAAGCCGACCGAGATACGGGAGACCCTATTGCCGCAGTTCTACGCGCCCGCGCCGGTGAAGTTCAACTCGGCCGCACCGAGGTGTGATTGCTTCGGTCACTGGTTCGGGAATGCGGCCGTGCACCCGGAACGTGTTCGGCGGTATCCCTCGGACATGACGGATGCGGAGTGGGCCGTGGCCCGGCCGCTGCTGCCGGTGACGGGATGGCCGCGGGGCCGGGGGGGGGACGGCCGGAGGCGTACGGCCACCGGGCCATGCTTCGGCAACGGCGGGACCGGGCCGCAACCTGCGCTCGTAGCCAGCGCTTTTGTCCCGCGCCTCGGACGAGCAGCACACGGGCGTCTTACCGATCGGCACCGAGCCGTTGCTCGAAGCCATGCCCCCTCCGCGCGGTACATGGCATCCGACTGGCCGGGCGCCGGAACCAGCTACGCCCTCTGGGTCAGCAGACCGGCGTCGATGACCTCAGCGATAAGGGTGGCGCCGCGGCTGTTCTGGTGGATGTGGTCGGTCGTGAGCACGAGACCTCGCCGCCGCGAGATCGTGTCGAGGCTGCGGCGCAGCACTGCGTGCTGGACGAGGACGCCGACGACCGCTGCGGGCGTCACCTCCCGGTATGAAATCGGCGGCGGGTCCGCTTGGCGCAGTTCCTCGATCTGGCGTTCGTGGAGCGGAAGGTAGGCCACCTCGTTGGTGGCGGCGACCTCGGCGATCATCCGAGTGCTGACCAGGTCAGGAATCAGCTTCGCAGATTGCGACCGCCTGGATTTGCGAGTCAAAGGCCTGGGCGACCCACGTATCGGGCTTACTTGCTGACGGCCCGTTGGCGAGTACGACGAACTTTAGGAGGTCCCTTGTACTTGGCGGCACCGAAACGAAATCGGTAATACCGAAATTGTATCCACCGCCAATGAGGTGAGCGCCATCGGGGCAGGTTGCCTCCGATTCTCCCTTGGTCATGGGTCCAGCAACTACCGTTGTGTCCGCCGCTCCGGCTACGGACGGCGTCACCAAGCCCAGACCTCCAGCGATGGCGAGCAGGGCACCAACCGTTGCAACGCGGGAACGATGGCCCGTTGAGTGCATGCAAATCATGGTGCGGCAATCCTCCAGTTCTCGCGCGAGTACGGCATCCCTACTGCTGCGCCTTGAGAGGCTTGCACCGTCGACGTCCTGCTTTATGCAAACCGCGAAGTGAGCTCACTCGTCAAGCTTCCGCCGTACGCCGCAACTTCATTGTCTCGCGACGGGCGCGGACTTGCGAGTTGTCGGCTACCGTTCCAATCGCGGCCCGGGCTCAGCGAGAGCGTGATCACGACCTGACGATTCCGCTGCTTTCCGCGAGCCTCAGAATCCCGCGACGCTGCGGCAGCACGACATCGTCTCGCCCGGCTGCTGGAGGTCTCAAGCCGCCAGGCAGGCAGGCAGCCATGACGAAACCCGCCACTGACTCAAGCGGAGGGCCCGTCGGACAGCCCCCAATGCTCAGCACCGCCGGACGCGTGCATCGCTCGTTGGGCTGAACGCACAACACACCCAGAACCCGCCTATTGCAGTGATCGTTGATGCGGTTCGGCGCCCCCGCGGTGCTTTACGTCGACGGCGACGCCGCCGAGTACATCTGGGCGGGCCTCACCGACGAAGCCCTGGGCCAAGACCCGCCGCCTGGCATGCCTCGGCCGGCCTCCTGGCTGCCCGGCCACAGCCTCCCCCGCGCCCAACGCCCCCTGGTCACCGTCCGCGTCATCGGTGACCTGGAACGCATCGGCCGCCCCACCGGGGCCCACATGCGCACCAGCATTGGCACCTGGCGCGCCACCGACACCACCAACGGCCTCTTCCAACTCACCACCGACGACGGCACCGTCACCTACCCCCGACCTCCTGCTCGTCTACGTCCCCCGCATCCGGGCAGTCGACCCCACGGCGGAGCACGACCCTGTGGACGCGCTCACGAAGCACCCGGCAGGCACGGTCAGCGGACGAGGCTGCGCAGAGGGACGACGGTGGCGCCGGCACTGGTGATGCCCGCGGCAACGGCCGCGGGCACCGGGGCACCAGCGAGAGCGGCCAGGACGCCCATGACGGCGCCGATCACGAAAGCGATCAGCAGGACGACGGCGGTGTGAAGGGACAGGAACGGCTGCGGGTTCTGAGAGGTCTGCATGCCATCGAATGTGCACCGCTCAAGGCCCTGACCTGCACAGATCGAGCAACCCCGCAGAAGCCCGATCACCAAGGCCCCCAGCAGTGAACACTGGCTGCGTTCGACAGAACACGCCCACGCGTCCAAAAGTGTTCAGGGATGTTCCGGAAAGTTCAGCGCTGTGCGGCGGCTCCGGCCTAGTCTGGCCTGCCGCAGCCCGACGACGGGAAACCGAGCAATTGTATTACCGGACATCACCGGCAGCTACGAAGAACTTCTCCGCCAGCAGGCCGACCAGCTGGCGGGCCTCAAGATCCGGGCGGGCAACCCGTCCCTGCGCACGATCGAGAAACGCGCCCAGGAACTGTTCGCCGCCGAGGGCGTCTCTCTCGCTCCCTCCACGCTCAGCGGCCTGTTCAACGGCAGCTACGCCAGCCGATCTCGCCTCCAGGTGTGACGGACCCGCCTGATCCACGTGGGTCAACTTCCCGCGGCAGCGCAGGCGGTGCCGCACCGCCGTGGGGGGCGTGCGTCGCCGTAGGTCAGCGCGGCGCGGTCAGGGTGGCGCCGGGGGTGAACTGCCACCAGTTCATGTTGAGCAGGTAGCCGCTGCCGCCGGTGAACCGCAGGTAGAGCTCCTGCGTTCCGGCCGCGCCGCCGACCGGGCAAGCCACCGTCGTCCAGGCCTGCCAGCCCCCAGTGTTCGGCACACCGCACCGGCCCACGACCGTCCCGCTCGGCGAACCCAGGCGCAGTTCGACGGTGCCGCCGCCGCTGCCCGAGGCCACACGTGCGGTGAAGGAGGACGCGCCCTGCCCGAAGGCCACGCCCTTGACCTTGAGGTAGTCGCCGTTTTCGATCCAGCCGACGTTCATTCCGCCTTCGCCGGCCGGTTCGGTCTCGATCCCGGATCCCCAGGCGAGCGTCTCGGCCTCCTGGCGTACGTACGGGTTGAGCGTGCCGACCTGGGGTGCGCCGGTGTTCGTCATGGTGATGGTCGGAATCGTGCCGTCGGCGTTGTAGGAGAACCTCTCCACGGCGACCGAGCGGGTGAAGCCACCGCCACCCGGAAGCGCGCCGTTGTGGTAGAAGAAGTAAGAATTACCCTTGAAGTCCACGATTCCGGGGTGGTTGGTGAAGCTGCTGCCCTGTGTGGGCATGACCGTCCCGCGGTACGTCCAGGGCCCGGTCGGGCCGGGCGCCGTGGAGTAAGCGATGAATTCCGAGCAGCACTTGGCCGCGAACACCATGTAGTACAGGCCGTTCCGCTTGTAGACCCAGGGCCCCTCCTCGTACAGCGTCGGACGGTTCGGGTCACCGGTGCGGGTGCCGAACCCCGCGGTGGTGAGCGGGATCCTGGTGACACTGCCCGAGTAGGAGGTCATGTCGGCATTCAGCCTGACGAACCACAGATTCGGATTGCCCCAGTACAGATAGGCCTGGCCGTCGTCGTCGATGAAGACGGTCGGGTCAATCTCGCCGTTCTCCACCAGCGGACGGCCGAGGGCATCCCGGAACGGGCCGGTGGGGCTGTCCGACACGGCCACGCCGATGGCCATCCGGCCGGTCGCCCGGTTCTTCACGGGTACGTACCAGTAGAACCGACCGTTGCGCTGCACTGCCTGTCCCGCCCATGCGTCGGCGGACGCCCAACTGAAGGTGGCCAGGCTGAGCGGGGAGCCGTGGTCGGTCCAGTTGACCATGTCGGCGGAGGACCACACCCGCCAGTCCTTCATGGTGAAGTAGGTGGAGCCGTCCTCGTCGTGCCCGGTGTAGAGGTACACCCGTCCGTTGTGGACCAACGGGGCCGGGTCGGCGGTGTAGACGTGCTGCACGATGGGGTTGTCGGCTCGGGCCGCGGGGGGCTGTACCGCGGCGGGAACGACGGTGAACGCCAGCAGGAGGCCCAGCACCCAGGCGGCTGCCCGGTTGAGCCTCGTGCCGGTGGTGAGTGACGGTCGAGCCGTGCTCATCATGACCTCCGGTGAACGCGGGCTGGCGGCTGAGCTGTTGGCCGGTGCGCGACGCCCCTCACGTGCGGCTCCACTTCTGTCCGGCCTGACCGTTGCAGGTCCACATCACCAGCGGGGTTCCGTTCGCGGTGCCGGACCCGTTGACGTCGAGGCACAGCCCGGCGTGGACGTTGCGGATCGACCCGTCGGAGCCGACGGTCCACTTCTGGTTGTTCTGGCCGTTGCAGGGCCAGATGATGACCCGAGTGCCGTTGGTGGTGCCCTGGTTGTAGGCGTCCAGGCACTTGTCGCCGAAGACGCGGATCTCGCCGCCCGCCCAGGTGGTCCACAGCTGGCTGGCGGCCGTGTGGCAGTCCCAGATCAGCGTCGTGGCCCCGGCCGCAGTGGAGGCGCGATCCACGTCGAGGCAGCGGCCGGATCCGGTACCGCGCAGGCGTGCGGTGGTGGCGGTCAGCGGGCTGCCGCCGGTCACCCGGAACACGACGACGCCGTGCGCGGGGACACTCGCCGAGATCTGCCCAGAGGTGCTGGACGTGCCACCGGTCCACAGGTCGGTGAGGGTGAACGGCCCTCCGGTGAGGCCGACTTGGGCGGCGGTGGCGGTGACGGTAGCGGTGCTGCTCCCCCGGTTGAGCAGGCCCACGGCGACCGAGCCGTCAGACAGGGGCTTGGCGAACACCTCGGTGGCGCCATCGTCTCGGACCCGGCGTCCGCCCGCGCCGAGCGTGTCCTGGTTCACCGCGAGCAGACGGGGGTTGCGCAGGATGGCGCTGACGTCGGCGGACATGGTGCGGATGTCGTTGCCGGCCATGAGCGGGGCGCCCAGCAGCGCCCACAGGGCGAAGTGGGAGCGGGACTCGGTCAGCGACAAGCCGGGGCGGCCGACCACCAGCATGTCGGGGTCGTTCCAGTGCCCCGGGCCCGACTGGGCGGCCAGCGGCGCGGTGATGTCCAGGACGTTGCCGACGCCCATCGGGTAGCTGTTGGTGTTGCCGTTCTGCCAGATGTCGAGCAGGTCCTCGGTGGTTCGCCACAGGTCGGCGATCTCGCCCCAGTTGTACGAGGCTCCGGTGGGGGCGTGGAAGCTGTTGGGGTTGATGCTGTAGACGATCGGCCGACCGGTGGCGCGCAGGGCGTCTCGCATCAGCGTGAACCGCGCGACCTGCTCGCTGAGGGTGCCGCTGCCGGAGCACCAGTCGTACTTGAGGTAATCGACACCCCACGAGGCGAACGTGGCGGCGTCCTGGGCCTCGTGGCCTCTGCTGCCCGTGGACCCGAGGTAAGTCCCCACGGTCTGTGCGCAGGTGCGCTCGCCCGGCACCTGGTAGATGCCGAACTTCAGGCCCTTGCCGTGGATGTAGTCCCCGAGCGCCTTCATCCCGCTCGGGAACTTGGTCGGATTGGCCCGCAGGTTGCCGGCCGCGTCACGCTGCGGATCGAACCAGCAGTCGTCGACGACGACGTAGCGGTAGCCGGCGTCCCGCATACCGGAGGACACCATCGCGTCCGCGGCCTGGCGCACCTGCGTCTCGGTGATCCCGCACCCGAAGCTGTTCCAGCCCAGGGGTGGAGTGAGGGCCGGGCTGCCCGGCGCGGCCGAAGCGGTGGAGTGGACGGAGGCCGTGAGGGACGCGGCGACCGCCAGCGCGGTGGCCGCGAAGACACGGAGCAGTCGTCTGCCTGAGGGTCGGGGCACCGTGGGCTCCTTTCGGGGAGGGCGCCGCGGACCTGCCCACCGGCGGCGCCCCGCGAGCGGCTCGGCGCATGACGCGATCGTCGACAGGCTGACAGACAGCGGATGACTAATGCAGAGGGCTGAGCCATGGCGCGTACACGACACTTAACCGGCGGTTCGAAATTTCGGTCGACTTTCGGATCGAAATCTCCCAACGGATGCTAGTGGGAGTCCTAGACATGTCAACACCCCATGGCCAGTCAGCTCCCCCTCAACACCAGGTCGACCATCTCCGATGATCCGTCAGACATGCACCCCGACGACCTTGAGGCACTCGGTTTTACCGAAATATTTCGACGACATCAACGAATTCTGCGAGAAGCATTGACGGGATGTCCCCCGCAGCGCTCCTCTCTCAGAGAGAACGACACGTTGACTCCTCCCCCTCATGAATGAGGGGGAGGAGTCAACGAACCCATGGGCAAGCACTCCCGACCCGGACCGCCGAACCAGCCGTACCGCGCGATCCCACGCGCCGACGCCGACGACCCGCTCGCGGCGTACAACAAGCGGCGCCGACCGCCCATGGATGTCTGGCGCCAGCACCGTCCGCTGCACGGCGGCGCCGGTCACCTCCGGCCCGACGAGCCCAGGGCCCTGGAGGAATGGGACGGGTTCGCTTACAGCCCCGCTGGCACCGCCGACAACCTCACCGCTGCCCGCGCATGGGCCAACGGGACCAGCCCCGCCACCCAGGACGCGAGCGATTAGGCAGATCAACCGCGCCCTCTACCGACTCATCCGCGAGGGCCACCGGTAAAGGCAAGGCGGCGTCGGAGCAGACTGTCCGGCTGCAGAGACGATGTAACTGCACCGACAGCCTCTGCCTCAGCTAGGGCGCTGACTCGTACACCTCGACGAGCTCTGACGCCGCAAAACGACTGCCGGCCAGGCTCAGCGCCACAGGATGGAGGCGGTCGGCGAGGCACTCGGTGACCTCGCGCCAGGACGATGCCGCCGGAAGTGGGGATGGCTCGGCACGGCCCTCGGGTTCCCCGCCGCCATGCCGGTCACGACGTGGACGCCGATGGTGATGTTCCCGATTCTGTTCGGCCTGTCGATGGACTACCAGGTCTTCCTGATCTCGCGGGTCCGTGAGGAGTACGAGCGGACCGGCGACACCCGCACGGCCGTAGCGACGGGGCTGGCGCGGACCGCCAAGGTGATCACGGCCGCGGCCGCCATCATGATCGCCGTCTTCACCACCTCCTTGCTGGGCCCCGACGTCGCCGTCAAGCAGGGCGCTCTGGGCATGGCCGTCGCCGTGCTCATCGACGCCACCATCGTCCGGATGATCTTCGTCCCCGCGGTGATGGAACTCTGCGGCAAGGCCAACTGGTGGATGCCCGGACGCCGGGTACCGACGACGACCCCGACCGGACCGCCCAGGATTGCGGAAGAGGCCAAACTCTGACCCCTCCTCAAGTCAGAGTCGGGCCCCCGGGCGGCTTCTCGAGCAAGGCCGCCGACGCGGTTGGTCAATTCGCGGCTTCGCGTGAGGTCGGCCATCAGGAACTGCCTGTGGTCGCTGAGGGGCGACGTTGCCGCAGGCGTGTGGTGCGGTTGACGCAACCGACGGGATGCACACCCCGCGTTCGCCGATTCGCGTCAACCGGGTAAGAGCCAGGACGAGCTACCGTCTACAGCCTTCTCGCCGTGGGCTCCGACAGCAGCGACTGAGCCCTGACAACCCGCAGGTGTTCAAGATCATATGACTTGCCCCTTTGGTCCATATCTGGATCGCGCCCGTACGGGTGCAGGTCGCTGCCGATCACCCCACCGGGCCGAGGCAGGTGGCCGGGCGGGCTCGCCGCCGGGCGGGGCCCGCCCAAGGGTGCTCAGTTGGGGCCGGACCAGTCGAAGGTAATCGTCTTGCTGGACTGGCCGGAGCGGTTCCAGCTGAAGCCGAAGGCGTCAGCCTCGTCGGCCGAGGGCGCGGCCCCAGGTGGCGAGCTGACAGGGGCCGGTTTCGCAGCCGGGGAGGTTGGTCGCCTGCACGCAGGCGCCGTCGGGGGTGGTGAGGCCGGTGAGTGCCTCGGCGCGGGCCTCGAACACCCCTGGGACGAACGTCTGCGCGCTGTTCGCCAACTCCACCAGACCGGCCTCAGGCGAAGCCGACGGAGTCTGCTGCAGCGCACCGCGCTGGTCTGCCTCCTTCTACTGACTGCTCTCCCCCTGGATCGGAACAAGGACCCCCTTTCGGCACGGTTCATCATCGAATCCGCCGTGGTCTTCGCAACCGTGCGGTTCTCTCGTTTGATCTGACTGTTCGTCAGGATGATGAGCGTGTCGGATGTAGACTCGACCGCGCCCGCACCCGTTGCCGCGCCAGTGCGGGACCCAGACTGGCTTCGGCGACGCCAGAACTCACCCTGACCTCCACCAAGAACGCCATCGACGCCCTGCACGCCACCCGCAGATCGGCTTGGGCAACATCCTGCGGGTCAAAGATGGAGCACCGGGGCTACGTCGCTCTCGTCAAGGTCGTCGACCGGTTGGATCGCGGCCGAGAAACGGCGTGCGGTGGCAGCGGCGGGGCATGAAGACGCGCCGACCCCGCAGGACTGTCTAGACCGCCGCTTCCCGTGCCGGTTCCAGGGTGGCGGCGGGGGGTGTCTCGTGCCGGACGGCCCGGGGTTCGGCGAGCAGGACCGCCACCGCGCAGGCTCCGAGCAGGCCGCCGACGAGCATCGTGCCCCGTACCCCGGGGCCGGTGGTCAGCAGGAGACTGCCGAGGAAGGAGCCACCCGCGATACCGGCGTTGAAGACCGCGGAGCCGGCGGCCGAGGCTATCTCGGTGCTGCCGGGCGCCACATGGAGGATCCTGTTCTGCAGCGCCGTGATCATCGAGGACATAGCGAATCCCAGCAGGGCGATCAGGCAGACGGCCAGGACGGTCGTGCCGCCGAACACGTACAGGCCGAACATCGTCGCCGTCAGCAGGGCCACGGCCAGCACCAGCGTGCCGCGAGGCCGGTGGTCCACCACGGCGCCGGCCAGGACGGTGCCGGCGATGCCCGCGATGCCCGAGGCCAGCAGGAGTGGGGCCACTGCCGCCCGGGAGAAACCGGTCACCTCGGTGAGGAAGACAGTGATGTAGGTGTACCCGGCGAAGACGCCACAGATCACCAGGGCGGTCGCCGCCATCAGCACCAGGAACCGGCGGCGGCTGGGTTCGGTGCCGGTGGTGGCGTGGCCCTCCTGCCCAGCCGTGGACGGCAGCAGCGTGACGACCGCGAGCAGGGCGAGGAAGCCGAAGCCGCTCATCACCAGGAAGGGCACCCGCCAGCTGGTCTGCTGGCCCAGCCAGGTGCCGGCCGGGACGCCCACGACGGCGGCCAGCGAGAGACCGGAGAACAGCCCGGCGACCACCCGCCCGCGTACCTCGGGAGAGAAGAGACCGGCGGCGGTCGCCGCGACGATCGACCAGAACACCGAGTGGGTGAGCGCGACGGTGATCCGCGCCCCGAGCAGGACCCAGTAGCCGGGGGTGGCGGCAGAGACGAGGTTCGCCACCACGAACAGGATCAGCAGCCAGGCGAGCACGGCCCGTCGCGGCACCCGGCGGACCAGATGGGTCAGGGGCACCGAGGCGACCGCCACCACTATGCCGTACCCGGTCACCAGCCGGCCGGCCGCGGTCTCGGAGACCCCTAGATCCTCCGCGAGCAACGGGAGCAGACCGACGGGCAGCGTCTCGACCGTACTGAGCGAGAACAGCGACAGTGCCAGGGCAACCACGACGACCACGGCGGCCGAGGTGCGTATCGGGGGTTTGCTTCCAGCGTCCGGCACTGTCCCGTCCTTCCCGTTCCGATGGAGCCGGTGACCGGACAGCCGAGGAGCGGGCGCCGGGCCGGGCGGCGTCATTGAATACGCCTCCCGCTTTCCCACGCAAGGGAATTACTGCAACCGGGCCGATGAACTATGGCCGGCTGCTGGTTTGGGCCAGAGCGCAGAGTCCGCCGAAACATTTCGAAGGTTGAGAATACGTGTGCAGTGCTACAACTCCCGAAGCGCGCGGCGCACCGCTCGATAACGTTCATCCGCACACCTTTGCTTGCCGATCCGCCACGCTGTTCCCCGCAGGAGTGCCCCCGTTCGCGCTGGCATCCCTCCGCGTCCCCAGCCCCACGGAGCCAGGTGCGGCGGCCCGGCCGACACGCGAGCCGGACGTGATGTGTGGGTCCGCCTCGCCCGGAAGATGGTGACCGCCGACTCGATCAAAATGTGAACTTCAGCGCCCGCAATGTTCTCGTGAAGTCCCCGGTGAGCACGAGCCGTTGAACGCCCTCCCCAGCTCCCTTCTTAACGGAGACGGAAATTCGCAAGGATGCGGCGAGGAATCCGCCGCCGTGGAACCCAGGATCTTTGCGTGTAGTCGTTCTGTCCGGTTGATCATGTGACTCGGGGGTGCAACGGTTTGTCAGCGGTTCCCGCGCGCTGCCCCGGACACTTCCGCTGCATGTGCATCGCCGGTCCCTCGACGGGAAGTCGGATGGTATTGCACGCCACTTGACGCCGTTGCCCTGGAGCAGTGCGGGGGGCCAGGTTCGGGCGAGTGAGGTGTCCAGGCCGGACGGGAGGCTGTGCACGACGTGGTTGGCGCCGCTCGCGCGGGCGGCCTCGCCGGTCCGGCCCCCGTCGGCCGTCCCTCCATCTGCTTCGGAGGCGGCGAGGGCACCAACGTCTAGATATCGGAACGCAGTTGGATCGGACGATCTACGGCCGCGACTGACGCTTCGCCCTCGACCGCATCAAGGAGTGATCAAGCCGATGGTCATGTGGTCGAGCCCTGCTCATCAGTACCAGTCACGGGGCGTCCAGCTGCGCCTTGCTGTGGGCGTAGAGAACGCGTTCGCAGACCAGGCCCAGACACTTCGCTTCTGTGCCGGCTTCGAGGGCTTCGGCGTTCACCGCCGGTCCGTAGTGTTCGGAGACGGACCACAGACGCTGCGCGCCGCGTTCGTAATAGAGGTCTTCGGCTCCCGTGGCGGTCTTGATGGGACTGCCGTTGGAGACCAGGACGCCGTTGCTCCACTTGTAGCGCCAGAGGTTGCCCGGGGCATTGTGGCCGGCGCTCTGGTTGACATACAGATTCTCACCCATCGCCAGAGCGCCCTGGGCGCCGCCGTTCGTCATCGGCAGATAGTTGGCCCAGCCTTCGGCCGTAACCTCGCCGGACCGTTTCTCCAGTTCCTTGACGGGGAACGAGGCGATCCGGCCGGGCGAGGGGTAACCGCTTGCCGGGCGGCAGTACTCCCCCATGATCAGCCGGTCAGGGTTCATGCTGCGGTCGAGCGACAGGTAGGACGCCTTCGGCGCTCCCGTGCTGACGCACTTGTACGCACGTGAGGGATTGGACTGCGCAGCTTTGAACTTCCAGGCCGCCACCTGCGGCATCACGTAGCGGTAGCCGAAGCTGTACCAGACGTTGTTGTGGCGGCCCACTTTGGTCTTGTCCTCGACGTCGGACGTGGTCTGCACACCGTCGGTGTCCGCGCCCATCTCGTCGCCGGCCTTGCCGTCCCCGTCGGGATCCATGTCCATGATCTTCTCCATGTCGAAGACCCGGATGCCGTTGCGGGTGTCGGCCACATAGAGATAGTGGCCGTACCAGACCATGCCCCCTGCATGCAGGCCGTTCTGCATGTCCTCGTCCGAGATCGTCGAGCCCTCGGAGGAGTGCACTGCGTCGAACGATATGTGGTCTGACGCGTTGGTGTACGCCCAGCCCAGCAGCACGTGCCGGTACTTCACCGTGCCGTCGGGGCGGCGCTGCACGAAGGAGACCCGCACCCCCTTCTGGTTGCAGGCGTCGTGCGCCTCCAGCTCCGCGGGAGTGCAGTCGCCGACCCCGTCGTTGTTGCTGTCGCGCCCCGGATCCCAGTTGTCGTAGGACGCGTAGAGCTGGATGTCCTTGTCGTCACCGGCACCATACTGCTCGCTGTCGGCGGCGTCCGAGACACCGGTCACAGCCTGCGGAATCCACTCGCGCGAAGTCGAATCGTCGGCCTCCAGGCACCACTTGAGGGCTGGAGGAGGAGCCGTACCGAAGGGGTCGCGGGTGCACCCGGCGGTTTTAACAGTGCGGTTGGCGTTGGCGAGGAGCTTCGACACACCCGACTTGGCCAGTACGCGGTCAAGGCGGGCGACACGGTCGGCGGTCGTGCCGTTCATCGTGCCGGCCTGCAGGGTGAAGTCCGAGGGCACCGCTTTGCCACCCGGGCTGGTCCACGCCCTGGTGCCCGCAGCCGCCGCATCGGCCTCCTTCGCCACCGGATCCTGGCGCCACGATTCGGACAGCGGCGGAAGGCTCTCCTCGGCGTGAGCCGGAGCCCCAGAGCCGGCCAGTGCCAGCGTGACTGCGGTGGTGACTGTCAGCCACACCCGGCCTCTTCGGATTCTGGACATGCGCAGGGACATGCGTTCGGCCTCCGTCGTTGCTGCTCTTCTGCTGCGGTTGCAGCTGGATCGACGGAAGGCTGGCAGGATGCCCACACGAAACGCAAAAACGTTCGACGGTTCAACTTTATTACGATGGAGTGGAGTTGAGTTGCCATCCCTCGCCTGGGCACGGGGGCTAGCCGCACGCAAAGGTGAGGCTTCGCAAGGGAACCGACCGGCATAGACTCCTGAAGGCCGCAGAGGTATATGCCCTGCATGCGGAGACCGCTCGGAGCGTACGGCGTAGCACTCCGCCTGCTCCATGGCCGGAAACTTGACGCATTTTCGTCGGTGGCAGAATGACATGTGGCGTCCGCAGGGCATGGCCCGGCACTGGGCTCGACATCATCGACGAACGTCGGCGCCACTGCCCCCACGCCACGCAGTGCTGAGGGGGCTCGCGACGGCACCCCACCTCCAGCCGGCCCGTCGGCGCCACCTGCCCCTAGTGACCTGAGTCAGAGATTCGTCGGCAGTAGGCGGCCACTTTGTCGAGGATCTCGTCGGCGGTCTTGGTCCTTGCGAAGGGCTTGGGGTGCTCGTTCCAGTCGACGAGTCAGTCTCGGATGTCGCGTTCGAGAGCTTGGACGGAGCGGTGCACGCCGCGCTTGAGCTTCTTCTGGGTCAGCTCGGCGAACCACCGCTCGACCGGGTTGAGCCAGGACGAACTCGTCGGTGTGAAGTGCAGGTGGAAACGCGGGTGTGCCAGCAGCCACTTCCTGATGGCGGGGGTCTTGTGAGTGACGTAGTTGTCCAGGATGAGGTGGACATCGAGCCCGGCCGGCACTTCCTTGTCGAGCTTGGGCGGCCCTCACCGCGGGCCGCATCGCCGAGGAGGCGCAATTCTTCTCCTTCGGTACCAACGACCTCACGCAGACCACCTGGGGCTTCTCCCGCGACGACGTCGAGGCGGCGTTCTTCTCCGCCTACCTCGGCAAGGGCATCTTCACGGTCTCCCCGTTCGAGACCATCGACCGCGACGGCGTGGGACGCCTCGTCCAGATCGCCGTCGCCGAAGGTGAGAACCCAGGCGGCCGTGACGTTCGTATATGCGTTGTCGTCCAGGCCCGGCCGGGCGGCGTCGGGGTAGCTGTCGTGGTACTCGTCGGGGCCGACCACGCCCCGGATACGGTACCGGCCGAGGCCGGGGGCGAACTCCGCGTACTGCCACACGTTGTAGGCGATCGCCGAGCCGACGTGGTGCTGCAGCCGGGAGTTGTCCGGCAGCCAGCGGCCCGAACGGGGATTGAGGTGCAGTTCCTGGGTCTCCTCACGGCCGTCGCTACCGGACTGCCACGGGTGACATCGCACCGGCCCGGCCCACGGCACGAGCCGCGCGGCATGCCAACGGCAGGCGCATGCGTCGGTAGTTGAGCAGGGCCCGCATGACCTCCGGGAGCACGAACAGCTCGTCCCAGAAGACATGGCCCCGGTACGCCTCGCCGTGCAGTCCACGGGCCGGCACGCCCACGTCGAGGTCCGCGGTGTGCGGCGACAACTCTGCAGCACATGGAACAGAGGCAGCCGCAGGACACGGCCAGCCCCCGGGCACGTGGACGTCCGCGCCCCGCCATAGGCGCGACCAGGCGCGGCATGGGAGTCCATGAGCGCCGGGAAGCCCACGGCCGTGGCCACCCGCTCCAGCGCCGCGCCGAGCGGGTCACTGCTCGCCGGGTCACGGGAGGTGTGCAGGGCCACGGTCTTGTCCACGACGGCGGGCCGGCCCGGCGCGACCGGTATCACCTGCCGGTGCACGGCACGACAGTGAGACGGACGAAGCTCCGACGACGTGGGCGCCTGCCCGGCGGCGACCGTACGGGCCGCCATGCCGATCCCGATCTCGGACGTGCTGGTGCGGCAGCTCAGCCACGTCACGTCGGTCGCGGACCCGCCGGTCCGCACATGGACCAGGTGGCGCCGGTCGAGAGACCGTAACGGTGCACGTGGTTGGCGTCGTTCACTCACCAGCAGCATTTTCGACGAGGCTGTCGTCCTTGACCCGGGCCAGACCCCGGCCGAGGCCAAGGCCGCTGCGGGTTGCAGCTGCGGCAGCTGACCCTGTTCGGTGCCTGATCACCCCTGCGGGGTGGATCGTGGCGTCGGCGTCCCAGCGGGCATAGCGCAGCAGCCGCTGCATTGACCCCGGCCGGGCCTGGCCCGGCCTGTTCGGCCAGCTGCCAGCTGCCAGCTGCCAGCAATTCTTCCGCTCCGCCTCCGGCAGCAATCCGAGCAGATAGGCACGAGCACTCGCCTTCGGCTCAACCCGGCCGAACCGTCCCGCGAACCGGGCCATGACCTGGTCGAACATCGACCGTCGCCGGGCAGGGTCTCGACAGCGGGCCGACTGATTTGAAGATCTTTACGGGACAAGCCTCAGAAGGTGATCGGCAGCGCGAACTCCACGGACGCTGCTGGAGTGACCAGACCGAACCGGAGCGGGTCGCCGGGGCTCGTGAAGCCTCCTCCCCAGTACAGCCCCACCACCCGGCTTTGACTGTCGAGCACTACTGCACCGGAGTCGCCGCTCTCGCCGAACACGATTGACTGGGGAAAGTCAGCACGCACCTGAATCTGGTTCGTCAGAGTGCGCCAGACGCTCGGTGGTGCGCCAACGGCCGGTAGGCGTGGGTAGGCGAGAGAGTAATCGCCACCCGTGGAGACAATGACACCGAAGGTGAGGCCGGTGGTCCGTCCTCGCTTGGAGACCAGCATGCCGAGTTTGGGCTCGACCGAACCGAAAACCGGGCCAACTTCCTCAACCTCTGGTATCGAATCGGTTTCGAGCCGGAAGATCGCCGCGTCGATGGAGCCTTCCGGCTCGCCCTCGGGGAAAGCCCAGTCGTGCAAGACCCCCACTCGGTCACCCGGAATGCTGCCGAACGGAGGTTCGGGCTGGATGATCTCGTCACCCTGGCCCCGGCCCAGGTCCGCGCAGAGTACGTGGTGGTTGCTCAGACCGTAGAAGGTAGTGGGATCAAGGCTGTCCACAACTATTGCTCCCAGTGTCCCCGCTGTTGGCTGTGCTTGGGCCGCCAGGCGTGAGGAAAAGACGGAGACTCCACCGAGGACTGGACGTTTCCGGCTTTGGTCAGGCAATGACACCTGCGTCAGCGTGAAGGTCCTCTGCACAAACATCACCGGGAACGGAAAATTAGCCGTCACGGCCTGCACCTCGAACGGAATGTCATCCCCAGTAGCGACGAATACGCGTAGAGCGATATCCTCAGGATCCGGATTCTCCTCGTCGCGTACGCCGAAATCCACTCCGGTGATCAGTCGGGACGCCAGGAGCGGCCTCATAAGCGCTTCCTTGGCCGCCAGGACCTCGGGGGGGATACTCATGCAGCACCTCCGTCTTGAGTGCCAGTCTCAAGGAGTCGAAGAGTCACTGAAGCGTTGGGTTTTTTTACGCACGGCAGCTCCTCCGCAACTCCTGTCGGGCTCCGGGCTCGCTCACAGACTCGCCTTAATACGACATACCCCTCTAGCCGGGGGCAGTCCACGACGTAGGGAAACGGAAGCCCATTTCACCGGAGACATTCGTCCCGCTTGACCACATCTTCCCGAGGAGGCGGCGGTTCGTGCGTCGCCTTTCACCATCTTTGGTACACGTCCGAGACGTGACCGCCGACCGGAGCGTATGTGGGACCCTGCTGCCCTCAGGGTTTCTCGGAGTGAAACGGATTCCATAGTCGGCACCGTTGAGCACCACTCCCCGCTGCGCCTGAACAGGGTGGTGGCGCTGTCAAACGCAGACGGAAGACCCGAAGACCCTGCCCAGCGCTCCGAGCCCAGCGGACGCGGCCACGGGATCGCACCCGCAGCGCCACATCCATGTTCCCACCGCACCATGGCCCTCGCCACACCGGTGCGCTGCGCCGCGGCGGCTTCCGACCCGCTGGCCTCCCTGCTGCTGCGGTCGCCGCGCTGGGCCGCCGCTGTTAGCTTCGAGTGAGAGGCCGAACGAACGCACGTCACAGGCTCGTTGGGACGAAATCGTGGCCGGTTCACCAGGTGAGGAACTCCTTGCGGCGGTGCGCACGCAGTGCGTGACCCTGCTGGACGCGGCACGACGCGCGCTGGAGTCGGCAGGCAGCCTGCAGAGCCTCGGGGCCGCGGGGCCCGAATGGAGCGGCACCGCGCTCACCCCGCATCTGCTGCAGCGCCTGTCCGACGTCGACGCCGGGCAGCCCGGCGTCGCCGCACTGCTGCGTGGGCTCACCCGCCTCGCCACACCTCAAACGCCCGACGGACCGGTCGAGGTCGGACTGCACGGCTGGGACGCGGCCGGCGGCCCCGGCCAGGGGCGTGGCCTGGCGCTCGCCGTGCGGGTCGGGACGCCGGGCGACGCGGCGGGGTCACTGGCCGCGGCCGTCGCCGTCACCGACAGCGCCGGCGGGCCGCTCCTGTGGCTGGTGGCATCGGGCTCGGGGGCGGCGGACGGAGCCCTGCTGGGGGCGGACGGGAACGTCACGTGCTCGGCGGGCGGAACCCTCGGCGGACGGCTGCTGCTGACATGCACCGCCGACGGCCCGCTCACCGTGGTGGAGGCGAGCCCGGGCGACAACATCTCCCTCACGCTGTCCGGGCGGCCGGCCGACATGCTGGCCGCGGGCGGCGCGGGTCTGCGCCTCGGGGACGCCGCCCTGCAGTGCGATGTGGCCGTCGGCGCCGAGGGAACGCCGCATGCCAAGATGGGCGTCCAACTGCCTGCAGCCGCCCTCGTGTTCGACACGGGCCTGGCGCAGATGCTGCTCGGGCGCCTGGAGTTGCCGGTCGGGCTGTCCCTCGGACTCACCGAGGACGGTGCCGTGCTCAACAACGACGCCGGGCTCAAGGTGTCGCTGCCCACGCCGGGGCCCGTCGGGCCCCTTGTGCCCACGGGACTTGCTGCCGTTCTGGGGGCCGAGGAGGCGGCGGGCGCGCTGACCCTGCGCCTCGGGTTCGAGGCGGACGTGCGGACCGGCGTGGCCGCTGTGCCCGCCCAGGCCACTTTGGACGGGCTCAAGACGACCGTGCCGGTCCGGTTCGGTGCCGACGCGCTGGGACCCGATCTGCCGGGCATCGCCGGCGAGCTGCCCGACGGCATCTCGATCGCCGTATCGGCCGGGCCGATCGCGGCGGCCGGCCTCCTCGACCTGGGAAAGCCCGGCGAGTACACGGGCGCACTCGCTGTGCGGATCCCGCCGCTGTCGGTGAGCGCCTTCGGGGTCCTCGGCCTGCCCGACGCGGCCGTCGGAAGCCCGCTGTCCTTCCTCGTCGTCCTGGGCGTGCGGTTCCCGCTGCCTGGGGTGCAGGTGGGCTTCGGCTTCGCCGTGTCCGGCGTCGGCGGCATCCTGGGCGCCAATCGCCGTATCGACCGGGACGCCCTGCTGGCCGCCGTGGCCGACGGCCGCGCCGCCCAGCTGTTGTTCCCGCCCGACCCCACCGCCGCCCTCGCGACGCTCGGGGACACCGTCTCGGCGCTGTTCCCGGCGTGCCCGGGCAGGTTCGTCGTAGGGCCGATGTTCGAGCTGTCCTGGGGCGGCCGGCTGCTGCGTCTCGCGCTGGGCGTCGTCGCCGAGCTGTCCGTGCCGACGGGCGACCGCGGTGGCACGGCCCCGCCCCGGTTCACGATCCTCGGCAAGCTCACCCTGATGGTGCCCGACGAGGTCGCGCCGCTCATCACCGTCCAGGCCACCCTCATGGCCGACATCGACACCGCGACGCCGGCTTTCACCGCCTTCGCCAGCCTGACCGGGTCGCAGCTCGCCGGGCTGCCGCTGAACGGTGACCTGTACCTCCTCATCCGGGGCGGCGCGGACCCGGCGTTCGTCTTCAGCGCGGGAGGGCTGCATCCCGCGTACCGGGCCCCGGCCGGCGTGCCCGCCCTGCGCCGCATCGGCATGCGGCTGGGGTTGCCGCTCGTGGAGCTGCGCTGCCAGGCGTACGTCGCGGTCACGTCCAACAGCGTGCAGTTCGGCGCCCGCGTGGAGCTGTCCGCCGAGCTCGCCGAGTGCGGGCTGTCCGGCCACTTCGGATTCGACGCGCTCTTCGAGTGGGACCCGTTCCACTTCTCCGTCCAGGTCTCCGCCGCCGTCGCGGTCGAGGTGATGGGCGAGACCCTCATGGGGGTGTCGCTGAACCTTCTGCTGGAGGGCCCGTCCCCCTGGCGGCTGAAGGGCACGGGGCGGATCGAGACGTTCCTGTTCGACGTGCCCTTCTCGATCGACGAGTCCTGGGGCGGCCTGCCGCCGGTGGGGCAGCCGCCGCCCGACCTGAAGGAGCTGCTGGCCGCCGAGTTCACCAAGCCCGAGTCCTGGCAGGCCGAGACCGCCCCGGAGGCACTGGCAGGGGTGCGGCTCACGGACGAGGCTGCCGAAGGCATCGCCGCGGGCACGTTCGTCCATCCGCTGGGAACCCTTCAGGCACGCCAGCGCCTTATGCCGCTGAACGTGCCGATCAGCCGGTTCTCCGGAGCCGGGGTGCCCGCGCAGACCTGGTCCGTGTCCCAGACGCATCTGGTCAGCAACACCACGGGCTCACTGGTGACCGACCCGTTCGGCATGCGCGCCGTGTCCGACCGGTTCGCCCTCGGACAGTTCCAGAACCTGTCCGCCGAGGAGCAGTTGAGCCGACCTGCCTTCCAGGACATGGACTGCGGAGTGAAGTTCGGGGCGAGCGGCCTCCAGCACGCCGACGGCCCTCGGACCGTCACCCTCGAGTGGGAGGTCAAGCCCGCCACGGACGAGGGCGAGGAGGCGCTGGCAGGGCTCAGGACATGGGACGGGCTGAGCGGTGTCCAACAGATGCCGCTGGGCGAACGGTTCCGTCTCGGCGACTGGCTGCGGCCGCCGGACGAACGGGTGGAGACGGGGCCACAACCGCTCACCGCGGCCTTCGTGTCCGAGGTGGCGCCGACCGCACCGGTGGCGGACATGCCGTCGTTCCCCTCCGAGGCGCAGGCCAGGGCGCTCGCGGCCGACCTGGACGTCACCGCCTCCTTCGGCGGCCTGGCATCGGTGTCCGTCGTGGAGGCCTGGGAGTTCACGTCATGACATCGCTGCGATTCACCTCGTACGCCCAGCCCGCCGTCAACACCGGGCTCGGCACTCCACAGCCGGGCGCGGTCCGCCACGAACTCACCTCCGGACTCACCCTGACGGCCACACCGGACGACTCCGCCGTGGTGACCGGGCCGGCGCTGTCCGTCGTAGGCCCCGAGTCCGTGATCGGCGTGGACCCGGGACTCTTCGGGCGCCGTACGCCTGCGCCCGGCGTGACCGACGCCGTCACCAACGACCTGGTGTCCGTCGACGTGCTGGCGGTGGACCTGCCGTGGCGCTTCACGCCCGGAGCCGCCGAGGAGGGACGCCGGCTGCGACCGTGGATGGTGCTCGTCGTGGTGGACGCGGCCACGAGCCTGCTCCAGCCGGGCGCGCCCCTGCCGGTCCTGCTGACCCACCGCCGGGAGCTGCCCGACCTGGCGGAGTCCTGGGCCTGGTCCCATGTGCAGTCCGCCGTCGGTGACACCCCGGACGCCGATGTGGTGCCCAGGTCCGATGTCGCCCGTCTGGTCTGCCCGCGCCGACTGGAAGCCGGCAGGTCCTACATCGCCGCGGTGGTCCCCGCGTTCAGAGCCGGCCTGGACGTGGGAACGGGCGCCGGCCTCGACCCGGCGACCGCGTCGGGCCCCGCCTGGACCGTGTCGGCCCCCGGGGACGGCCCGGACGACCCCGTCAAGCTGCCCGTGTACCTGATGTGGCCGTTCTCGACGGGGCCGGAGGGCGACTTCGAGCAGCTGGTCTCCCGGATCACACCGCTGGAGGGGGAGGCCGCCGAGGGCTTCGGCAGCAGGCCGGTCGACGTGTCCCGGCCCTGGCCGGACGAGGAGCCCGACCCCGGAGTGGCCGGTGCGCAGATACGGGTCGAGGGCGCGCTGCGGGACATCTCCGCGTCGGGCGAGGCACCGGCGCCGCCCGAGATCACCGCGCTGCGCGAGGACCTGGCCGACGCCGTCGACGCCGGCGCGCAGACCAAGCCCGAGAACGGGCAGGGGCCCGCACGGCCCGGCGCGCTCGCCCCGCCCCTCTACGGCGGCCCGCACGCCGGACGCGACACCGTCGACCGGACCCCCGGCGCCGAGGCAGAGGACTGGCTGTCCGCGCTGAACCTGGACGTACGGCATCGCATCGCCGCCGGCCTCGGCGCGGAGTTCGTACGCCGCAATCAGGAGGAGCTGATGGCGCACGCCTGGGAGTTCGCCGGCGCCGTCCGCGAGGCCAACCGCACCCGGGCCCAGGGCCGCCTGTCCGAGCGGGTCGCCGCCTCCGTGCACCGACGCCACATCGCCACGCTCACCCCGGCCGAGCTGGTGGCGGTGAGCGCGCCGGCCAAGAACCGCGTGCGGTCGGTCAGGCAGGCGGGCCAGGGTGTGACGGCCGGCGCGGAACTGCACGTGAGCCGACTCACCGACGGCTTCGCCGGCACCGCCTTCGCGCGGCTGACCCGGCCCTCGGGACCCGTCGCCCGGCGTGCCGTCGCACCGGCCGGGGCCTTCCCCGGGTCCGACGGGAACATGCCGCGCAACGTCCCCCGGAACGTGGCCCTGGGACGGTCGCTGGCCAACGGTTCCGCCATCCGCGGTCTGGCCGGCGCCCTCTCCGTGCCGGTGACGGAAGATGTGCTGGAGGAGGTTGCGCCGCCGCCCGCCCAGCCGGTCGCGGGCATCGTCTCGCTGCAGGTCCACGCGGCGTCCGCCGCCGAGGAGCGGCTGCGGGCCACGCGCTCGCTCGCCTCGCTGGAGGTCGTCCGCATGGTCGCCGAGGCCAACGGCTTCGTCGCCCCCGCCACCACGATCGACGAAGGGCTGGGCGGCCTTCCCTTCCGCCCGACCCTCATGGCGGCGAGTACGGGCGAGACCATGTCCACACTCGCCGACACGGGGATGGCGACCATGGCGGCCGGGTCCTTGCAGAACACCCTCACCTCGCTGGTCGAGCGGTCCGCCATCGGCGAGGGGGGAACCATGCTGCTCCACCAGGGCCGCGGACCCGACGTGGGAGCGGCGGGGGTGCGCGTCGACGCCGAAGGATTCCGCCAGCGCGTCGTGGACGGGATGAACCCCGACGGCCTCGTCGGCATGCGTCTGGCGGACCGCGTGACGGTGCCGTCCGACATGGGGGAACCGCAGGGCACGGAAGACGTCCTGCGAGCGCCGGACTTCCCCGCACCCATGGCCATGGCCCTCCTCGCCGACGCCCCCGACTGGTTCCTCCCGGGTCTGTCGGCCTTCCCGACGGACCGGGTCCGGCTGGTCGCCGCGAACGCGCCGTTCATCGAGTCCTACCTGATCGGGCTCAACCACGAGATGAACCGCGAGCTGCTGTGGCGCGAGTACCCCAGCCACCGTCGCGGAACGACCTTCCGGATGTTCTGGCCGCACGCCGACGGCAGCCCGGATCTGCCGCCCATCGCATTCTTCGAGGGCGGCCCGCTGGGCAGCCATCTCTCCGCCGACACCAGCGAGCTGGTCATCCTGCTGGTCAGGGCGGAGCTGCTGCGCCGGTATCCGAGGACCCTGCTGTTCATGGTGCCCGCCCGCGCGGCGGAAGACGGCAGCCCGGCGGGACTTGAACCCGATTCCACCCTGTGGAGTCCGCCCGTGTTCGCTCTTCCCGTGGACGCCTCCACGACCGCCTTCGCCTTCCGGGGGTCACCGCAGGAGGTCGTGGGACCCCCGGGCGCGTTCTTCGTGTTCCAGGAACACGCCTACCAGATGCGGTTCGGCTTCGACCTGCCGGTCGGTGAGGACGACGAACCGGACGACGTCGCGCTGGAGTCCTGGAACGACCTGTCCTGGCCCCGGGTGATCGACGAGCGCGGATTCGCCTCCGTGCACCGCCCCGTGCCCGCTCCGGCAGGCACCGACCTGGCATGGGGCGTGGACGCAGCGCAGACGGCCGCCATCGCACTCCAGCGGCCGGTACGGGTCGCACGCCACGCCTCCGAGCTGGTGGCGTGATGGGCGGCGAGGAGGTCACGCGGGCCAGGTTCGCGGCGCGGGCCCAGTACCGGGTGAGCGAGGCGGCGCAGCGACGGCACTCGGACCTGGTGGCATGGCACACCTCGGCGTCCGAGCAGTTGCGGGGCATGGGGAACGACGAGCATCTCGCCTCGCAACGTGAGCAACTGGCCGCTTTGATCGCACAGTTGGAGCAGGACGACATGATTGCGGCAAGGCAGGCGATGTCCGATGCCGAGGCGCTCAACGACGTCACCGCGCTCCAGCTCACGGAACTCCTGACCGCCTCGGAACCTATCTGGCCGGCCGAGGACCCGCTGGTGCCCGTGGCCCTGTTCCCGCTGCGGCTCGAAGCTCGTTACGCGCCCGTCGAGGCGGGCGTCGAGCTGTGGGTCCGGGCCTATCCCGACGACGTTCACGTGGACGCCTTCCAGCCCGAGCTCACCCCGCGCGAGGTCGATGCCGCCACCACATACTGGCGCACCGTGTGGGAGCTCGACCCGGCCGGTCCCGAGGCGGCCGCCGCATGGGACGGCGTGCTGAAGACCCTCGGTCCGGCACGTGCCGCGTGGGCCGTGGAGAGCATGCGGCCCGCCATTGCGCCGGGCACCGGACCGCTGGAGTTCCCGGAGGTACCCACCCGGCCGGAGAACTCCACCCGCGCCCCGGGTTCCTTGCTGCTGCCGGACCGGCTCGTGTTCTCCGGATACCGTCAGGACGAGCTGCGCTGGCGCGTCGAGGGCGAACCGATCCCACCGGACCTCCTTCTCGGCTTCGACCTCGCCGCCGTCGGAGCCGATGCCCCCGACCCGGCCGGGGACAAAGTGCCCTGGACAGGTCCCAGCCTCTGGCTGATCGACTTCGACGAGGCGCTGCGCGTCGGGATGGCCGCTCGGGTGCCCCTCCCGGGCGGCGACCTGGCGCACGACCTCGTGACCGTCGTGGGAGTCCGAACGTCGGCGGGTGCCGAGGACGAGGCGACGAGGGTGGCCGATGCCCTGCGCTCCCATCAGTACACGCGGGGCCTCGCGTTCGTCCCGCCGGGGGCGCCCACCAACAACACCCCGCGGAGCCGTTCCGCCTGGTCGAGCCGGCCGGTCCTGCGCCGGCCGGAGGAGATGGCCGACCGGCGCGAGGCCTACGATCCCGACGGGCCGTCGGACGCCGCCCGACTCGCCCGTGCCCTCGGCATCGACGGCCGACAGGTGCTGGCTCTCGCCGACGGCGACGCGTCGCACGAGGAACCCGAACGGCGGGCGGCACAACGCTTCGTGACGCTCGGGGCGGCCATCAACGGCTGGGGGCAGAGTGTCGCCACCGAGGCCGACTCGGAGCAGGAGCCTTTGGCCTGGCCGCTCGCGCTCCGCGAGGCGCAGCCGCTCGTGGACTACGCCCTCGCCCGCGTCACCAGCCGCGGCCCCCTGCCCAATGTGCGGTTCGGGAACCAGCCGTACGGCGTGCTGCCCGTCACCTCGACCGAACTGTGGCAGGGCGACGACATTCCGGTCCTGGCCTACGCGGCCGTGCGCTCGCTCCTCGACCTCGCCGCCCGCGAGCCCGTCGGCGCGCGGATCGGCGCCGGGCCCGACCAGGACGCGGCTTTCTTGGACGTGCTCAGCCGGGTGCCCCGCTCTCCCACCGTGAGCATCACCGGGTTCTCCATCAAGGCCGCATCCACCCAGCCCACCGTGTTCGGCTGGATCGACGCGCAACTGGCCGCCCGAGGGGTCGTCCCGGACGCCTCGACCGGCCGGGGCGTCCCCACGGCCACCGAGCCGAGCAACGAGCTCGCGGCCCTGCTGGCGGGCGACGTGTTCTCCGCCGTGCCGGAACTCATAGGCAGGATACGGGCCTTCTTCGAGGCGCCCCCAGGGGAACAGCCCGATCTTTCACAGGCGTTCGAGGACTTCTCCGCGCGCTTCGGTACGGCACCGGAAGACGGCCAGGTCGCTCCCAGCGCGTTCATCCACCTCATCTACGTCATCGGGTTCTTCTGGGCCTTCTTCGTCCAGGGCGGCGTCATCGCGAAGATCAACGAAGCCAGAGCCGCGGGTGACGAGGAAGCGGTCGGCCTCTGGACGGAGATGCTCGCCACGATGGACGACTTCTTCGCCCAGATCCAGCAGCTGCGGGCGGAGACCGCCGAGGACCTCTTCCGCATCGACGGCGTCGTCGCCGAAGCCGTGGATCTGATCACCCATCGCCTCGACGCCTGGGCGACCTCGTTCGCCACCGTGCGCCTGGAGTCGCTGCGCAGCGAGACCCCGACCGGTGTCCGTGTCGGAGCGTACGGATGGCTGGAGAGCCTCGCCCCGCAGGCACCGGGGCACCGCGCCGCGGCCGACGGCTGGGTGCTGGCCCCCTCTCTCCAGCACGCCGTCACGGCGGCCGTCCTGCGCTCGGGGTGGCTGTCGCACCGCAGTCGTGAGGCCTTCGCCGTCGACCTCTCCTCGGCGCGCATCCGGCGGGCACGCGCCGTCCTGGAGGCTGTGGCGGCCGGGCAGCCCCTCGAAGCCGTCCTCGGCTACCAGTTCGAGCGCGCCCTGCACGACCGACACCTCGATCACCTCGTGCGCCGGTTCCGCAAGCGGTTCCCGCTGGCGAACGTCCCCGACGCCATGACCCCCGAGGGACATCGCGAACAGGTAGCACTGGGCGTCGGGGGCGTGGTGGACGGCGACGTGCTGCGCCGGAACCGCACCCTGCTCGCCGAGAACCCCCCGGAGGAGCTCTTCACGGGACTTTCCGACACGGACCGTGCCACGGTCCTGGGGTTCTGTGACGACCTGGAGGACACCGTCGACGCCGTCGCCGACCTGCTGATGGCCGAAGGCGTCCACCAACTGGTGGGCGGCCACTCCGAACGCGCGGCCGAGTCGATCGACGCCATGGGCCGGGGCGAGCCTCCGCCGACCGACCCCGAGGTCCTGCACACACCCCGACGGGGCACCGGCGTGCACAACCGTCTCGCCGTCCGCCTGCCCGCGTCCGCGCCACCCGCCGAGGAGAACGGCTGGGCGTCGGGAGACGGACTCGGGGTTCTGGCCCCCCAGGCGGAGGCATGGGCCCGCGCCCTGCTCGGTCCGGCGCACGACTGGCGGTTCGCCGTACGCGTACCGGGGGCGCCCGGAGAACCGACGCAGACCGCGCTCGTCGGCCTCGACACCCTCGCTCCTGCCGCTCTCGACGTCATCGCCCAGGCCACGGAGCCGATCGAGGCGTCGCGGCTGGCCCGGCGTGCCCTGCACCAGGTCGCCTCGGAGACCGGCGCGTCCCCGGACGCGCTCGCCATGGGCGCGGAGCCGTTCCTGCCGGACCTCGTCTGTCTTTCCGACCAGGCGCGCGTCGTCCTGGCGGCAAGCGCTCCGCTCCTGCCGGGCACCCTCACCGACGCGCCCGCCGCCGGATGGGACACCGCCGACCTGACAGACCTTCACGCGCGCGTGACCGCCTGGGCGAACCGTGTCGACCAGGGCCTGGCCCGGCTGAAGTCCGCAGCCACGGCACTGGCGGCCACCCCGTCGGACACCCAAGCGACGGAGGTGGGTGCGGCGGTATCCACCCTGTCCGGCCTCGGGGTGGCGGCGGCGACCGCGTCCGCCCCGCTCGACCCCGCGGCCGGGACCGACGCGCACAAGGCACGCACCGCCGCCGACGCGGCGCTCGCCCTCGCCAAAGCCACCGAACAGCTCCTGCCCGCGCCGAAACCGCCCCCGGACGAGCCGGACGCCCGTGCCTCCTGGTACGCGGAGGTCCTCGCCGCCGTACGCGCCGTCGTCGGTGACTGGTTCGTGCTGCCGTTCACCTGGGCGGCCCGGCACGCGGGGGACGTCCTCTCCGACGGCCGGCGGCCCGCCGACGCCACCGAGGACGCCGTACGGGACTGGGTGACCAGACGCCACGGCGTCCGCCCCCGACTCGCCGCCGCCGACGACCTTCTGACGGCCGCCGAGGTCCTCACGGGCGCCACTCCCGCACGCACCGTGGTGGGCCAGGCGCCGTTCCAGCCCGAGGCCGCGTGGGTCGGCCATGCCCCGACCACCGAGCGCCGGGTCTCGACCGTCGTCGTCCGGGACGTCTCGGGCGACGCGAACGCGGCGGCCGCGGGCGGCGAGGAACAATGCGCCGGACTGGTTCTCGACGAGTGGACGGAGACGCTCCCGCACGCGCCGGGCGCCTCCGGCCGGCCCGAGGAGATCGCCGCGGCCGCGTTCCACGTGGACCGCCCCGACGCCCGCGCTCCGCAGGCCGTGCTGCTCGCCGTACCACCCGACACCGGCCGCCCCTGGGTGCTGGAGGACCTGCACGCCATCGTCGAGGAGACCTTCGCCCTCGCCCGGGTCCGCACCCTGGACCGCCTCGACCTGCCCGAACTGGGCCGCGCGGTGCCGTGGTGAAGGCCCGGACCGCACGCCGACGAAAGGGCCGCCACCATGGGATTCGGAACCCGCATCGAGTCGCTGCCGCGCAGCCACGACATCGAGGAGGGCCTCACCGCCCGTGCATTCGACGCCCTGTGGTTCCTCGCCCGGCAGTGGCAGTTCGGTGAGTTCCGCGGGGACGACACGGGCTCCCCCTACCTCTGCAGCGTCGAGGGAACGGCGCACCATGCGACCGCGTGGCGCGCCCACACCGGCGACGAGCCCGGCCCCTGGCGCCCCTACGACCCCGCCACGAGCCACCTGGAGGCGCTCGTCGAGGCCGAACCGGTCGACGACGTCCGGCTCGCGGCACTGCGGCTGGAAGGCGGGCGCCGGTTCCGCGCGCCGCTCGCCGCTGCAGGGCGGACCGAGGCTGCGGACGCGGTGGCGGCCGCCTGCCCCTGGGACGACGCGGGGTTGCCCGCACCACGAGGTGTGACGGCCGCCCTGCGCCGCCTTCTGCCCGACCCGCTCGCACTCGCCGAGCTGCTGTCCCAGCCGGATCTGGAGACCAGCCTCGAAGCCGCGGGCGTGCCCGCCGCGGACCGGGCGGCGGTGGTGGAGCTCGCCACGCCCTGGCTCGAATGGTGGGCCCCCCGCGCCGACGCCGCGGGAGTGCGAGCAGCCGAGGACCCGGACATCGCCGGTGTGCACCAGCCCGCCCCCTGGAACGTGCACCACCTCGACCACGGCTTCGACCTCGCCGCGCCCACGGCACCGTCCCCGCTGCTGCGGGCCGGGTCCTACCGCAGCGGCCGGGTGGACTGGTCGGAGTTCGACGACACGGCCGAGGAGATCACGGACGACCCCGGCCCCGGCGCGTCCTCACCCGTCCAGACGCTCGCGATCCCCATGCCGGCCTCCTTCGCCGGGATGCCCGCCAACCGCTTCTGGGAGATGGAGGACGCCGTCGTCGACTTCGGCAGGGCCGATGCCTCCGTCCTCGACCTCGGCCGTCTGATGCTGGTGCAGTTCGCGACGGTGTACGGCAACGACTGGTGTGTCGCCCCCGTACGGCTGCCCGTTGCCTCTGTCACGGAGGTGACCGACTTCCTCGTCGCCGACGTCTTCGGCGGCCTGCAGGCGCTGGGGCCCTGTGGGGCCGTCGACCGCAGCTGGCGCCTGTTCTCCCAGGGCGGGGACACCGAAGAGGCGGACCGCTGCTTCTTCCTCGCACCGGCGCTGCCGGGCTCTCTGCAGGGGCCCGTCATCGAGCACGTGACCTATCTGAGGGACGAGATGGCCAACGTCGCCTGGGCGGTGGAGGATCTGGTCCCCGACGGGGAGTCACGTGCCGTCGACCGGCTCCAGGAGTGGTTCGACCGCACGGCATCGGCGGCGCCGTCCGGACCTCCCGGCGGTCCTGAGACCCCGCAGACCGCGCCCCGCTACCTGGTCTCGACCGAGGTGCCGACGCACTGGTTCCCCCTCGTCGCCGAGCGGCTCTCCGACGGGGAGTCGATCAGGCTGCGCCTCACAGCGGTGGCCCGATTGATGGACGGTGCCGTGCAGACCTCGGCTCCCCTGGGGCGGCTGCTCGCCGACCACCCGGTCGCGCCGGCCCACCCGGACGAACGGCTCTGGCTGTACGAGGAGGACGTGCCGCGCACCGGCGTGCAGGTGACCCGGGCCGCTCAGCTGGCCCGCTCCCACGACGGCGGCACCCGCACCTGGGTCGGCCGCAGCGTGTCGGCGGGCGTGGGCGAGGCGTCGAGCGGGCTGCGCCACGACGTGCTCGCCGAGCCGGATCAGGAGGGCGACTGACTCGGCCGGATCAGGACAGGAGGGCTGCTCAATCGACGCTGTGCCGCGCCGTCGGCAGACCGCGCCGTCGGCAGACCGCAGCCTGTACGCCGCTACGGCATCGGCGCGCCGCGCAGCCTCCGGTCGATCTCGGCCCATCGCTCACCCACCATGACCCCCTCCAGCGCCGCGGCGAGATCCCCCAACGTCACGACACCACTCCCGGAACGGTCGAAGGGCGCGAGGTGGCCCCGGAGGTCCGGGGCGTCCTCGGCACCGGACACGACCGTCTCCGGGGAGGCTCCCTGGACGTCGAAGTCGGACACGAGCAGCCCCGCCCAGGTGTGCGCCTCGGACGCGGTGTCGCGCACACCGCGCCGGTTGAGGTGGCCACGCACCACGTCCAGTTGGTTGTGAGCCGACAGGGCGAACAGCGCGTGGGGCGGGTCCTCACCGGTGTCGAGGTCGTCGGCGCTGATCCCGAGGAATCCGTAGCGGCCGGCGGGGTGATAGGCGTCGAGCCGCAGGCCGCTCTCCACTTCGCCGATCGCGGCCAGATCCCACGGCCTCAGTCCCAGATCGCGGGCGATATCCACCATGAACAGGAAGAACTCGTCGGGCAGTTCCGTGGTGAAGCGCGCACGCGGGGGCACGTCGAAACGGCCGTAGACGAGCCATACGCAGTCGACCACGCCGTTGAGGTCGGCCAGCCCTGGGAAATGGTCGACGGCTGGTTCTTTGGTGAAGTCGAAGGACGCGAAGGGCGGCTGCCGGTAGACCCTGACCAGGCCCAGATCCTCCGGGTCCCGCTCCGTGGGAAAGACGTACAGCGTCCGCCGGTCGGACTCCGGTTCCACCGGGTCGGGGAGGACCACCAAGGGCTCGTCGCTCTGCGCCGGCAGCCTCGACCACGGGGCCGGCGCCACGGTTCTGGTGGGAACGTGCACCGTGAAGAAGTGACTGTCGAGGAATTCTTCCACGAAGGTGAGGACGGTCGGTCCGGCCGCCACCGTAACGCCTTTCGTGCGCCACTCGTGATGCATCCGACTCGTATGTCCAGGACCCAGGCTCGGAATCCGACGTCCACGTCTCAGATCGAAGAGCAGGCCCGGCCCGCCCACGGCGATGATGTCCCTGTCCACCTGAAAGACGCGTCGGTGAGCCAGGTTCGAGTCACCGCTGTGCCCGAACGCCAGCTCCGGATACACCTCCGGCCACGAAACCGTCGGATACCGGCGTTCCCCGTGTGGCCCGAAATCCACGCGATGAAGGAGCTGGCCGTTGACGAAGAACACCGAATACCTGTCAGCGTCCATGACCGGCTCACCTCTTTGCGTGGTGTTCCGTTGTCCTCGCTCTCTCCTCTCAGCGTATCCACGGATTGGTGGAGACGTCCTCCTGGAGCAGGGGCCGTCACAAAACCGCAGCTCACCCACGGGAGGGCGGCTGCGCACTCTCGCTGTCCCACCCAGGCGGGGTACCGGGTGTCGGGGCCGCCGGGGCAGCCGCGGCGAGCACACCGGCGCCATGATCGCGCTCGTCCCTGCCAGGCTGACGCCCAACGCAGCCCGAGGTGGCCATGGACGCCGGCCGTGACCGCGTCGCCTTCACCAGCCGCAGCAAGCCCACCGCCACCACCGTGGCCCAGCACTACGCCGGGAGCGCCGTCCGCATAAAGGGCACCGACGAACTCGTGCACCACACCGAGACGTACGAGGTCGCCAAGGACGGCGGCAAGGGCGCGGTCGTGTTCGCCCACTTCGACCAGGCCCAAGCCGTCGCCCACGCCGAGAGGTGGAAGGCTCGATCGTCCGAGAGCGGGAGACCGGCACCACTTCAGAACGGGCACATACGGGAGCACGGCGGGGAATCGTTCACACACCGCGCCTCAACCGGGCGCCATGTGGGAGGGGCTCAGCATGTCGGACCCGGACAACGTCGCCCGTTTGATCGCTGCCGACAGCGCGCTCGCCACCGCAGCCAACATGTTGGTGGCCTGGGCGACCTACAGGCGTAAGAGAGCGCGCCTCACCGTCAAGGCCAGCGAGACAGCCTTCTTCACCACTGACGGACCAGGCCGGACATTCCGGTCTCGGCCCTCTTTCCATCTACTCCTCGCCAACCAGGGCGAAGCTGCGGTGAAGGTCGACTGGGCATACTTCAGTGCGCGTACCGCGTCTCGCTGGGGAGTGCCGAGGTGGGCGATGCGCGGCACTACCAGCGTGAGCGACCGCCTGCGGTTTCCGAGCCCGATCGGACTGGAGCCGGTGGATGGGGAGCCCAAGTTCACCGCGTTCCCCTTCGAGCTCGCGGGCTTCGACGAAGAGTTGGTGCACCTGGTCCTGCCCCACTGCCTTGGGCACTGGGACGAACTCCCACGACGCATGAAGTACCGCGTAATCCTGATCATCTCCAGCGGGCGGCATGTCCGCACTTCCTGGCAGAGGCTGCGGTTCGCCGAGCTTCCCTGCACATGTCCCTCATGCCGTAGCGACCATCAGCAACTCAGTTTTGAGGATGCCCTGGGCGCTTGAGGGCCGAATGACGGCTCGGCCGTGCCGTCCCAAGACAGGCACACTGATCAGAAGTTGCTGTTCCGTTTGATCACCGGTTCAGGGCCGGATCGTCACGCGCACTTCGCTGGAAATCCCGCATGGACTTCGAAATCCCCGACGACGTCACCGCTCTCGACGACGAGGCCCTCGCCCAGGCCCTGGACGGCGCCCGCACCACATTCGCCGGCCACTGCGCTCAGAACGGCCACTTCGGCTGCCATCCGGCCCGAACCTGGCACGGGGCCCCCTGCACCTCCGAAAGGTCACTGCGCCGCCACCACAACGGCGGTGCGGAGTTGGTCACCGAGAGAGGAGTACGTGCCATGAGCGTTGCTGCTGAGACGAGCCGACTCGCCCCGTGGGGCATCGACCGTATGAAGCCGTTCCCCCGCGCTGCGGTGCTTCCTGCCGCCCGCGCCGTGCTGGACGCTGAGACGCAGACCGCGCAGTGGGTGCAGCCGGATGGTTCCTCCGAGCCGCTGATGGACAAGCACAAGCGGTCCGAGACGCCTTCGGAGACGTCGACCAAGACCAGTCTCGACGGCACCCCGGACCAGGGCAGCGACCAGTCCGGAGACAGCGACTGATGCCCGCGGGTGGGCCGCCCGTCCTCGTCGTCACGCGTCTGGATGACGCGACCGCCGACGAGGTGATCACCGAACTGAACCGGCGCCGCATACCCATAGTCCGCCTGGACCCCGGGACTTCCCCGCAGGCCTCACCCTGAGCGTCGCGTTCGACAGCGTCAGCGTCACCGGCGCCCTGGCCACCGAGACTCGCATCGTGGCCCTGGACGGGATGCGGTCGGTGTACTGGCGGCGGCCCACCCTCTACACCGCCGACCTCGCCATGAGCGAGCAGACGGCCCGCTGGGCGGTGGAAGAGGCCCGCTACGGTCTCGGTGGAGTCCTGGCTTCCCTGCCAGGTGCCCGCTACGTCAACCACCCCTGGCGCAACCGAGATGCCGAGTACAAGCCTGCGCAGTTGGCCACAGCCGCCCACTGCGGGCTGACCGTGCCGCCAACCCTGATCACCAACGACCCTGGTCAGGCCCGCCTCTTCGCAGAGGCTCATGGTCCGGTTCTGTACAAGCCGCTTCGGGAGACGGGGTTCACCGACAACGTCGGCCAGGCGCTCACCGTGTGGATCGAGGACGTCACCCCTGCCCAGAGCGACGACCGGGTACGTCACACCGCGCACCTCTTCCAGCAGAGGGTGGCCAATGAAGCAGACATCCGCCTGACCATCGTCGGCGAGCAGCTCATCGCCGTGCGGATCGACGGCTCCCCCGGAGTGGACTGGCGGCGCCACTACGACCGGCTGGCCTACACCCGCATCGACATACCGCCCGATGTCGCCAGGGGTGTGTGCGCCTACCTCGCCGAGTTCGGCTTGGTCTTCGGCGCGTTCGACTTCGGCCTCGGCCTGGACGGCCGATGGCACTGGTACGAGTGCAATCCGAACCGGTCGGCCGCATCGCCTGGTCGGGAGACCGGGCTCCAGTGCGAGCAGCGGACCGAGCCGCTGGATCACCCGGCACACCGTCGAGGACGAGATCCCGAACAGCGGCCCGAGCTGCCGCATGGTCAGCTTCGTGCGGTAGTACACGGCCACTACCAAGACCCGTTCGGCCAGCGGAAGACCCCACGGCCGGCCCCGCAGAGTCCCGTTCGCCACCGCGATCACGGACCGCTTTCAGCAGCCGCTCGAACTGCTCCAACCGCAGCCCCGGTGCTTCACCGCAGAAACGTCACTCGGCGAGCCGTCCTGTCCCGCCGGGCCCGGCGCTCACCACCACGGCGTAGGAACCGAGGCCGAGGAGTCGGTCTCCGGAGATGTCGCCGAGCGCTGTGTACAACGTCCTGATCTGTCCGGTCGTACCGTCGAAGGCGATGTCCTTGACCGTGCCGTGCGCGATGCCGTGTTCGGTCAGGATGCGGTGCCCGAGTGCCTCGCGGTGGGCGGGGGCGTCGCTCTGCCCGGGACCGGCCGCCGTGCGGGAGCGGACGATGACGGCGTCCCGCCCCACCGCCTCGATCGCGCTCCAGGCGACGGTCGTGGCGTGCTTCGGTGCCGCGGACAGACGCAGCCAAGCGATGCTCCTGCTGCGCGCGTCGATGGTCAGAGCCTCGACACGCCCCAGTGGTTCGGCCTCGTCGGCGGTGATCACCGGAAGACCCAGGGTCTGGGTGATCAGCATCATGCGGGGCCTCCTTCCTCGGCCGCGAGGGAACCCGTGTTCGGCTGCGCGGTGTGCGCGCGGAAGGCCGCGACCTGGGCGCTGAAGCTGGGCAGGTCCTCGGCGACGAAGTGACGGGCGCGGGCGGGGACGACCAGGGCGCGCCCGGAGACTGCGAGTGTCTCACCGCGCGGCACGAACACCTTCCGCTTGTGCGGGTCGAGGTTCTCGTTGGCGCTGATCTCGAAGCCGACCACCTGCCCGCTGTCACCGGCCTCGATCACGACGTCGAGTACGGTGCCGACTTCCGTTCCCTGGTCGGTCAGGACGGGTACACCGAGGACTTGCCCGCGGTCGGCTTTGCCGGTCCCCAAGACGGTGCCGCGCCTGTTCAGGACCGCCTCACCGGGGATCATCACGGCGGACGGCCCGATCGCGTGCACTCCGGAGAAAGGCAGGCTCTCCTTGAGCGGCCCGGCCAGCAGACCGCGCCCGCTCAGGGTGAAGCCGGTGATCCGGCCCGCTGGAGCGTCGAAGACGGTGTCCCGGATCTGGGCGACCGCCTCACCGGCAAGCGTCACGACCACCCGCTTGGTCAGTTCCGAGGCGAGCATGAGGGTGTTCACCGCGGACCCTCCCGGCCGGACCGCCTCGCCGGACGCACCGCGATCACCGTGCCGCTTCGGCGTCTGGCCTGAACCACCAGCGCGCCCGCGGCGAGCACCACCGCCACCGCGACGAGAAGGACCACCCACGTCCACCACTCCATCGCCGACCCCCTCCGCGGGTCTCGTCGGTACGTCTTCGCCCTGGCCGACGGTCTGTCCGCCGGTCTCTGAGCTATCCGATTGCCCGCGGTACGGGCTTGTACGCATGGAATGCCCGGAGTTGGCGCAGGAGGTCACTGCCGGTGGTGACTTCGGGCAGGTTCACTGGATGGACCCCTTCTGCACCAGCGCGTGGTCATGGACGAACTGGTGGACCGGCATCAGCTCCACCGCGGTCACGAAGTAGTCGATCATCGCCGGGTGGGCCAGCGCCGCGTACGCGCCCCGCATCGCCTCCGGTATCGCCCGGGTGCGTCTGCGTCAGGCCCTTCGCATGGCCTCGTAGACGACCGTCCCGTCATAAGGGGATCGCGGCGGATGGTCGCTGCCCCAGCCGAAGTGGGGAGTTCACCACCACAGACTTCGGCGTGTACGGGGCCGAGTCCAGGTCGTTCCGGCGCTCCGGGGCGTCGAAGTGGTGGGGGAACGACGCCCCCTTCTACTCCTCTTCGCCCTCGATCGCCTTGGCGTACGGGGCGAGCAGCAGCTTGCTCGGGTTGCAGCGCTCACCGCGCTCCGGCGGTACGGCCCCGTGCCCCCGGGCACGGCCCGCCCGGCAGGGCCGGGGCCTGCCAGGCGGCAGCAGCCGCGCGCCGGTCAGCTCGGCCGGCGGCTGCGCGGCACCCGGGCCACGGGACTCACCACCCCGTACAACTGGTCGAACGCGTCCCGCAGCACGCGGCGGTCCGGCGGCGCGGCCGTGACCACTGTCTGCTCCAGAAGCTGCCGACGACGTTCACGCGTCGCCTCCAGCACGCACTTCCCGGCGCCGGTCAGGCAGAACTCGCCCGAGGGCAGATGGCGCACCAAGGTGCGCTGCTCCAACCGGTCGAGCAGCCGCGTGGCCGACGAGGGGCTGACGCCGAGGCTGCCGGCGACCCCGCCCGGACCCGACGGCGCGCCGTCCAGGGCGAGCAGACCGCGCATCTGCTCCTCGGACACCGTGGGCGCGGCATCCGCACGCGCCCGCCGCCACAACTCGATCATCGACACGGCGACCTGCTCGGCCGCTGAACTCACCTCGGCGGGTACGGGATCCACAGACATGGCCTTTCCCTTCCTCGATGCCGACTGAGTCCTCGCGCCTACCCGTCTGACAGCACCTCAGACACGACTCCATGTTCGAAAACGGCGTGAACTGGGCTTGAGCGGGCACGCGTTATGGAATGGGTCGGTCATCAGAGTGAGGTGCGCCGGCGCCTCCCCCAAACGGGGCGCAGAGCGGCGCATCCGCCATTCACCGCTCCGGAGCGGCCTGAACGACGGGCTCGGGTTCCAGGCTCTCGCCCACCGGGACGGAACCCCGGCCGGACTCGGTGCCCCCAGGTCTCGAAGACCCAGGTGGTGACCGAGACGACGGCCAGACCCAGGAGCCAGCCGCCCAGCACGTCGCTGAACCAGCGCGCGCCGAGGGCGACTCGGGTGAAACCCACACCCAACACCGACACCACGGCAACGCACCAGCACAACGCCCGCCAGCCTCGCGGGATCTGGGGCAGCAGCACCAGCGGGAGGACGGCGAAGGACGTCATGCCCGTCATCGCGGGGCCCGACGGGCAGGAGTTCACCCGGCGCATGCGCCTCCTTTGAGGAAGGGCAGCGGGTCGCTGCTGCTCGTCTCCCGGCGGAGGCGTTCGACCTCACGGTCCAGCGGCTCGAAGTCGGCCTCCTCGGCGCAGTTGGCGGCGCCGGAGGCGAACTCGCCGAGTACGGGCTGGAACGGAGGGCGCTGTGGGTGCGCCTGCCTTCAGGAGCCCGGACATGCCCGCGCGACGACGGGTGTCTCGCGCGCAGCGGCCCCGCAGACAGGAGGAGCACGGTTCCACTGCTGGGTCTGCGGGGCCGGTGCATGGCTCACGTACCCCGCAGCGCGTCCGATACGCCCGATCTCTCCCAACTGGGGCAACGGAACGGCTCCTTACGCCGACGGGGGGCCCGGCCTCGTACGGCCGGGCCCCCCGTCATCTCGGGCGTGGCGCATTGCTCGCGCCGGTCGCCTTCCTTTACCAGCGATACCAGCGGCCCCTGCGGCCCGTGCCGTCCGCGGAACGGACGACAAAGCCCAGCAGCCACACGACCAGCACGATCACTGCGATCCACCACAGAGCCTTCAGTGCGAAGCCCGCGCCGAAGAGGATCAGAGCCAGCAGCAGAACCAGAAGCAGGGGAACCATCGTTATCAACCTCCTGGCCGACGAATGCCCTTGCTTCAGCCTTACAAGCCTACAAATCGTAGGTTACTTCCGCGAAATACAGGGCAGATGGGCGCGGCCTCGGCACGGGATCGCTCGCGCTCAGGAACAGAGGGTCGTGGCAGAAGAGCAACTGCGCGACGTATCGGCCCAGTCCGACAGGGCCACCCCGCCGCCTCCTTGGCCGCTCACTCGTGTCGCAGGGCCTGACGCATCCAGCGAAGTCGGTCCAGGGAACGGCGGCGCATCCACAGGACCCCGAAGCACAGCGCAAGCACGCCGACCGCGAAGACAAGGGGAAAGAGGAAGGAGCCGCTGACGGCCCCCAGGACGAACATGCCGACCGCGACGAGGCCCATGGCGCCGAGCCAGTACGGCAGCCACTTGCCGGCCCGCTCCATCTGGCCGAGCTGTCCGGCGACCAGCCGTCGCATGGCCGCCTGTTCCTCGGGGGCCTGCGGCACCTCATGGTGCCGTATCTTCCGGTTCAGATCGGCGAGTCCGCCCGCGTCCGTGCCCACGGCTCGGGTGGCCCGGCGGCGCTGGACGGCCAGGGCCGTGATGGCGACCCCGGTGTAAAGAGCGCTGTGGAGCAGCCATACGGCCGGGTGCTCGTCCCTGCGGAACAGGGCAGTGATGCCCAGTCCCAGCACGAAGACCAGGGCCGCCTGCGCGGTCAGACTGCGGTCGAGTAAGCGCTTGAGCGAGAGCACAGCGCAGACCTCCTCGAAGGGGAGTCGGGACAGTGTCGTCGCCTCGCCGGGTACCCCGCGGTCCCCCACTCATCTGACGAAGCGGCAGCGGGGCGCCGCCGTCGAGGCGAGCAGGGCGTCCGCCGCCCGCCTCGACGGAGCCGGTCCCGGTCCCGGTCCCGTCAGACGCGGATCACGAGCAGCATGAACGCGACGCCGTACCCCCCAAGGCGAACAGCCCACTCCCGTCCGGGAACCAGGCCAACCCATGCGGACGCAGGCCCAGGCCGGTGCCCGGGTCCAGGTCAACGACCTGGGAGGGTGCGTCGGCGCCGGTGGCGTAGCGCGCCGTCGTCCGGTAGGTGGCGGTGTTCACCGCGGCGATGGCGTCGCCACGACTGAGGGCCACGTACAGGGTGCGGGCGTCGGGGCTCAGCACCAGGTCGGCGGGGCCGGGCAGACCGGTGAGGATCCGGGTGAGTCGGCCGTCGAAGTCGGTGACCACGACGGAGCCGGTCACGATGTCGGCGATGTACAGCCGCTGGTGCACGGCGTCGACGGCCATGTCAGCGGGGGTACTCGACCGGCAGAGTGGTGGCGGTGTTGGCAGGGGTCGCCGTGGCACCGGGCGCGGCGCCGACGAGGCTGAGCAGGGCCAGAGTTCAGGCACCGAGCAGGGCTCTGAGCCGGACGCGTCGCATACTCAGGTCGTTCTCACGTACGAGCGCCCCTACGGGCGCGATCGGCAGGGATCAAGCGTTGCGCCGTATGTCCTCTCGCGGCATGTGCATGTGCGACTGGCCCACCGGGCATGGCTCCTCCACGCACCTCACGGTCGGTCAGGCCGGGCCCAGCCGCCGGCCCGGCACCCGAAGGCCTGCGCCGGGATGGCAGTACGTCACCGACGCCGAGCACTTCGGCTTCGGTTCCACCCTCCTGTATGGCCTCACCGCGCGCTACGCGCCAGCCAGGGGGTGAGGTTGGGCTCCACGATGAGTTCCTTGTAGGTCTCGTCCCCCGGGATCGGCACGATGAGCCACTGGCCCGGCGGGAACAGCCGGCCCTTGGTCCGGGCGAGCCCGCCGTAGACGGAGCGCAGGAGCCGGGGACGGAGTCCCGCGGCACATCGTTGAACTCCAACCCGTCGACGGTGATCCGCGCGTCGTCCTCGGGGAAGAGCCGGATGCTGACGGAGGGCGACCCGGCCAGCTCCACGAACGCCTCGTGCGGCAGCGAGCCGTCCGGGTCGAAGACGGTGAACAGCTCGGCAGAGGTGCGGCGAGAGGTCTGGTCTGCACCGATGTCGTCAGTGACGGTCATGCTCACCCCGAACTCCACGGCGAGACCACGAATCGCGACGACAGCAGATTCGGTGGTGGGCAGGTGTGCTCTCTCCATGCAGCCGATCAGGCCGGACGGACACACAGAGGTCTAGACAACATCGTCGATTCGCCGTTGATGTGGCGGATGCCCCACCGGCACACGAGATGGCGTTCGCGCCATCGGCCGCCTATGCGACCCCTCGTCGCGACCAGTTCACGATGAAGACCGTCCCGAATCCGGCGCCCCTCACCACGACAGCCAGTCGCCCGAGCCCCCGCACAGGCATCCCGGAACGCCGACCACCCCGATCGCAGGTCCTCTTACGCACAGCATCGGAGGACCAGGGCCCGCCGGTCCGGTGCCGCGGCCTGACTCGGGGGTGGCCACGGCACCGGGTCCTGCGTTGCCCCGCCAAGCGGAACGCACACAGCGGGGCTCGGCCTGCGTCTTCCCCGGCCGGCCACCAGCAAGCCCGGCCAACCGGGTGAATCACACAGCTCGAAGAGCAAGCGCGTCAGGGAAACCGGAACAAGCAAGATCTCCTCCGGCGGGTTTCACGGTCGCGATCACGGGTTATCCGACGGCATCAGCGACAAATACCGCTTTTCAGGAGGATTCATGACCATAGCCCGGGAGATCATGACCGAGGGCGCGGAGTGCGTGGGGGCGGAGGACACCGTCCTGGACGCGGCCCGCAAGATGGCCGACCTCGGCGTCGGCGCGCTGCCCATCTGTGGCACCGACGACCGCCTCAAGGGCGTGCTCACCGACCGGGACATCATCGTAAAGGTCCTCGGTGCCGGCAAGGACCCGGCGCAGGTCAAGGCCGGAGACCTCGCTCAGGGAGAAGCCGTCACCATCGGTGCGGACGACGACGCCGACGAGATCCTGCGCACCATGGCCTCCCACAAGGTGCGCCGTCTGCCCGTCATCGACGGCCACCGCCTGGTCGGCATCGTCGCCCTGGCCGACGTCGCGCGCGCTCTGCCCGATCGCGCCGTCGGCGACCTGCTGGAAGTCATCTCCAGCGACTGACCGCGCCTGACCTGTGGGGGGGGGGGGGCCGGGGGGGCCGGCCCCCCCCCCGGGGGGGGGCCCCCGGGGGGGGGGGGGGCGGGCCCCCCCCCCGCCCGGGCCCCCCCCCCCCGGCCCCCCCCGGGGGGGGCC
>NZ_JBIWFS010000010.1:218925-397525 GCF_044763135.1 Streptomyces sp. NPDC096205
ATTGCCGCCCGGGCCGCGGTCGGGCGCCCCAGCCCCGACCGCGCGTTGGGCGAGATTTTTTATTTAATCCCCCCGGCCGGCCCGGGGGGGGGGGGGGGGGGGCGGGCGCGGGGGCCCCCGCCCCCCCACAGGTCAGGCGGCATCCGTTCGGCGTTCGATCGGCGCAGCCATCGGCCGGGAACCCGCCTCCGGTGCCCCACCGGGGATGAGCCGCAGATGACGCCGCCCACGAGCGTGGCGAGGCACCGAGGCCGACGCGGACAGCCAGTTCTCCACACGGTCCATGGCCCACAGCATCAAGCACAGCGTGGGCAGCACTGCGACCGATATCGTGATCACCACGACGCGTCCCTTCATCGACAGGCGTTCCGCACCGAGTGCCCTCGCCTGCCGTTCAGTCAGTCGACGCTTGTGAGGATCACGTGAAAAGCCGCGTCCGGACCATGCGGTGGCCGCTGACGGGGAAGGCCTCCATTTCGCCGACGATCCTGTGTGCTGTAACCGCCCCTTGCCAAGGCAATGTGGGCAGCGGGTCCGAGTCGAACCGGTGGCGGCCCGGAGACCGGGCACGCGCGACTGATGACCTCCACACGGTCCACACCTCGCACCGACTCCTCAGGCCGGTGCTGAAGTCCACTCAACTCCCGGGTCAGGTGAGTCGACCCACGAGCCCGGACAGGCTCAGTGGGCCGGGCGCCGCGGGGCACTGGCCACCCCTGACGCCCGGCCGCTCAGCGCGGCATCCAGCGTCTCCTGGGCCATGCGCATCGCCTCGGCGAACTTCGGCTCGGCCATACGTTCCCAGGCCCGGTCCGGTGCGACGTCCTCGACCCGGCTCACCACCCACCAGATGTTGCCGAACGGATCCCGCACCCGGCCACCGCGGTCTCCCCAAGCGCTGTCGGCGACCTCGGTGATCACCTGCGCCCCGTGGGCAACAGCAGCGGCCATGGCAGCGTCCGCGTCCGGGACGTAGACCCGCAGCAGCGAGGGCATGGACGGCCAGTCGGGCCGTCGGTCGAAGGCCAGCACCACCGTGTCGCCGACACGGATCTCGCCGTGCCCGATGGAGCCGTCCTCGACCGGCACCCGGGCGAGTTCCTCGCCGTCGAACGCGGCGGTGACGAAGTCGAGCAGCGCACCGGTGTCGTCGGTGACGACCCACGGCGCAACGCTGGTGTAGCCCTCGGGTGCAGTGTGCTTCATCGTGCTGTCCCCTCGTGTGGTCCTGTGATGCGACGACCCTAGGGCTCCACTAGGACAGATTCCGGCCTATATCGCGCGCGGGTGGCTGCGGGCCGCCTTCCACCGCGGACCGCACAGCGCTCCATGAGCGATGGACTCTCCTCCCGCTCGCGGCTGCCGAGGGCACGGTACCGCCCAGGCGGGCGTGAGGTGCCACGGCACGTGGCGTGATGGACGGGAACGGCCGGTGGGCTGCGCAGCGGTCGCTTCCCCGCACGGCCGGTCACCGTGCGGCGGAGACGACGGTCATCGGAGCAGCACGCGGGGCCGGCGTGAGCTGGCTGAGCCTGTTCGCCTTCTCCACCGAGAGCCGGCCCCGCCCCGACGCCGAGATCGAATACCTGATGCATCTGGTGCGCCGGGTGCTGCGCAAGCACGCACCGCTGCTGCACGCCCGGGGCATCCGCTGCCGGTTCCCCGGTGCGACCGGCCCCCGCACCCCCGCAGAACTCGCCCGGGACATCGCCGACTGATGATCCTGACCGTCGCCTTCGACCACGGTGGGCGAGGCGGAACTGCGCCCGGCCGAAGCATGGGTTGGTCGCCCCGGCTGGATCGGCGCCTTGTTCGGCGGTGACCATCCCGACGCGTAGCCGCTACTCCGTTTTCCCGCACGGCCGTTGACGGCGCATGTGGATCGCCTGAAGTATCGATCACCTATGTGCGACCGGGGGCTCGGGGCATGTCGAAACGGTTCGACAACCCAACTCCACAGGGGAGGGACACGTGAGGAAGCGTTTGATGCGTGCGGCCGCCCTGGCCGGCGCCGTCGTCATGGCCGCCGGCCTTTCCGGCAGGGCACAGGCGACGTCAGGAACGGCGGCCGACGGGGCGGTGACCTCGGAGGAGAAGGGCCACTACCTGTTCTGCACGGGCCGGTCGGGCGACAGGTCCATCGTCGTCGACCTGTACGAGAACTCTCTGTACGGCTCGGTCGTCAGCGTCGTCGTAGAAGGGCCGGACGGGGAGTACGGCGGCGGCTCCAGCCCGTCGCGCCTCTTCGACGACGGCTCGGTCTCCGCCGAAGTGCTCATGGAGTCGCCCGGTGAGGGCGGTGGCACGGCGGGCACGGCGGTCATCCAGGGCACCTACGCTGCCTCGGGAGAGCCGGAGCGGGTCCACGACGTCGTCAGGGAGCCCTCCTGGGTCGTCGTGGCGCGCGGAACCAGGCAGCAGCTCAGCTCCTCGGTGAGCCTCACGGTGTTCGGCGAGACCACCCCGCTGTCCTGCGAATCGGGGTTCGCCTACGACCTCAAGGTGACGCGGACGCCGGAGTAGGCGTCCCGGTCCGCCGGTGGTGGGTCACCATCGGCGGGCCACTTCGACGGGCGCTCGTCATAGGCGTGCCGAGATGTGCACGCGGGGAACTCCGGGCAGCAGGTCGCCTTGGCGAGCTTCGGCTTCAACGCCTCACCGAATGGCCCGGCATGCGGAAAGCGTGTGCGAACTCAGTCCTGTCCACGCAGGACATGAAGGTCGAGCTCCGTGTCGGAGGTCATCAAGAAGCCGCAGCCACCGTAGCGGTCGGCGCCTTGGCATATGCCCGAACCCCAGCTCTGGACGAAGTCCACGGGATCGAGGGTCACGAAGTTGTTGTGGCGGATGATGTACCTGCACTCTTTGGCAGGCTCGTTGATGGTCTTGCCGCAGGCCGCTTGCTGCCCGTCGTTGTGCGCGACCTGCACCTCGCCGTCGGAGTCGGCATAGATCCGGATGGTCAAGGTCCAGTTGTCGCGCGGGCTGGTCTCTGTGCCGGCTGTCGTGGCAGGGCTCACCGGAGCCTGGTTCTCGGGGTCGGCTTCGCGCTCGGAGCTTCCTCCGTCCTGGCCTATTGCGCGATCGGGCGTTTCTCCGCTGCCCTGGCTCTCTTCGCCGTCGCGGGCTCCGGTGGAAGGAGCGTCGCCACTGCTGGGAGCGGTAGTGCGCTGGGATGGCCGGGGTACAGCGCCCTCCTCGACACCGGCGTCCCTCGGACTGCCGGACGTCTCCCTTGGGCGTGCCTTGGTCGTGCCGGGCGAAGCCGGTTCGGTCGCACCGGCTGAAGGACCAGCCGATACGGTGTCCGGGCGCAGGGCATGGTCCAGGAGCACGCCAAGCAGCAGCACGACAACCACCAGGACAGCCGTGACCGCGGTGATCGCCGCGGGGCGAGCGGTGCTCCGCGGTGGCTTCTGCCCCAGCCCTGAGGTCGACATGGGAGGAGCCGTTTCAGCTCCCGGTACAGCCTCCAGGGGAGTCGTCTCCGGCGTGCCCTCCTCCTCAGCCTCCTCCAGCACGGCGATGTGCCGGATCACCGACTCCCCCACCAGACCCAGGACTTGTCGGATCTCAAGCAGCGTGGCAGAGCTAGGGGCTGAATCTGACGGGGACTCAAGCCGCTGCGGGGGCTGAGTGATCAGTGGGATCTGCGTCTGGGCGACCTGCTGTACGTGCTGTAGGACCTCGTCCCGCAGACGCACCACCGAGGGCTCCAGAGCAGGGTGATCCTCAGGAGCATCCGATTCCGCCGCGCTCCCCGCTTGACCGAGACGGCTCTGCCTCTCCACTTCGAGGAGCAGCCGCCGTGTCTCGTCCTCGACCACGTACACGTGGTGCAACTCGGGCTTGGCCGCCGCCAGTGCCCGCATGTACACCTCATATACGTGGCAGCGCACGTCCTCGGTCAACGGTTGCTCGGCGATCTCCTCGACCAGGCTCAGAATCGCGGTCAGCTTCACACGGTTGGGAACCGTCCGGCCGTTCGCCATCCGGCTCAGCGTCGTACCGCTGAAGCCCGAGCCGAGGCGCCGGCCGATACGAGCGTAGTCCCAGCCCGACGCCTTCATCCGGTCGAAGAACTCCGTTCGCATCAGGTTCGCGAAGGCCCGCCGCTCCGGGTCGAGCTCGGAGGACAGCTCATTCCTCGGCCGGCCGCGGGCCGCACGTCCCGAGCTGTCCGACTGGTCGCCCCGCACCTCATCGGACACCCAGCCCCCTCCCCCACCCGGACTCGACGGAGTTGTTTCCGCAACGGCTGCGAAACTCCTTTGTTTCGTCCCGGCCAGCGGTTTCTTAGCTCTTGTGCAAGAAATTACGCCCTCTGACGGTGGGTTAAACGCTCTCGGAGCGACGTCCGGAGCGCGACCGACCCTCGTCCTAGGAGACCAGGATGGCCAACAAGGCCCAGCACCGGCAGGCGAACGCCCACACCCGCCCCACCCCTTCGAGCCCGGCGACGTCTCCCTCCCCCACGCCGTTCCTCGAGCTGCGTATCGGAGGACTCCACGTGACCGTCCAGCGTCTGCCGTACGGAGTGATCGCCTTCTTGACCACCGTCGGCGGTGCCATCAGCGGCGCGACCTGGATCGCAGGGCGATGAGCAAGCCGGACCCACCCTTGCAGGGGGCCGCTCGGCGAGCAGCCCCTTGCAAGGCGCCGAGGAACAAGCTCGCCCCGCTCGGCAGGGGCCCCCGAGGGGCGGCCCCACGGCTACGGCCCAGGAGACGGCACCGAGGGTTGCTCGGTGCGGTTGGCCCATCAGGACTTCATGCTCCGGATGTGGATGATCGACCAGTTGGGCCCTGACGACGGGGACCGTGACTGGTGCCCCGAGGCGCTGGCGTCCGACACGCTCGACGCGCTGACCTTCTCGCCCGCGCAGGCCGCTGATCTGGCTGAGGGAACTTGCGACAGGGCGCTGGGCGCACAATCGCCGTGCGGTATTGGCGAGATGGGGCGCTGCGCAGGTCACGCAACGCAGCCGTCGGCCGACGGGCCCTTCGCCGTGCCCGGCCTCGCGGCGGCCGAGCCGGCCGAGAACTACGCGGGCCTGCCCGTGGGGCAGACCACGCAGTCGGTTCCCGGTGGCTCTGGCGCTGCCCGCGCCCCTGATGCAGTTGCGGGTGGCTCCTGACCCCAGAATGATCAACGAGGCCCGAGTGCGCGGGTCCGCGGCAGCGGCGTGAGGAGAGTTGTGGAAGAAGTCATGCAGTACATCCGGGAGACCCACTGGCCGGACGAGGCTCCGGTGACGCTTCCCGACAAGCAGTTCCTCGCACAGTTCGAAAAGGATCACGGCATCCGACTGCCCGAGCAGTTCCGGGAGTTCCTGCTCCGCATAGGTGACGTCGAGCGCGCCCGCCTGGAGCCGGTCACCGTCACGGACGAGGACGGGTACACGTACCTGCCGGACCTCATGACCATCGCATGGGGCCAGGGCGTCCCGCGCGACCTGATCGTCCTGTGCGAGGACGAGGGCGACTTCTACCTCGTTCGCCCCGACGGTGCCGTCGTCTTCTGGTCGTGCATCAAGCCGGGCGGCTTCACGGAGGACTACTGGGAGTCCGTGTGGGACTGGGCCCGCAAGGAGTGGCTCCGCCTGTGACCACGGCGTGGAGGCGTTGACCAGGACAATCGGTTTGGCGAGCCTCCCCGCGGGTGACTACTTTGCGCGCGACATCTCGACTTCGGCGGCAAGCGCGACCAAGTCGCGGACGTGTGTGTAGTACATGGTCGCGTAATCGTCCTCGATCGCCGAGAGGACCTTCTCCAACACGGCCGCCATCCGCATCAGACCAGCGCGATGCTGTTCGCTGAGAGGACCGTCGAGGACGCCCATGGCATAGCCGTAGGCGTCCGCATCGAGCAGCACCATGTCCTGGCCCTCGATGTCCAGGCCGCGGAAGCCGGGCGGAAAGGGCCTGGCCATGTGCTCGGCCGTCATCCGTGACAGCGCGTCGCTCTTCTCTTCCGGCATGCCGAAGATCCTTGCACGGCCGGCGGACCATTACGACGCTCACCGCCACCCAAGGTCCGCCGCACACCTGCCTGTCGCTCCAGGTTGCGGAGCTGCACCGCCAGGCTGCCCTCCACCGCTTCGTGGGCGGGACCGCGACGTCCTACGGGCAGGACCTCCTCGCCCCTCCTGTCCTCCAGCATGAGGGCGAACGCCGTGTACAGCGCGGCAACTGCAAGAAACATGCCGCGGCTTCCGGAGAGGTAGCCGATCCAGGTGGCGCCGGTGAAGTCGAAGAGCGCCGCCGCGGTGAACCTCGGAACGGCGACACGCAGCACCAGCCACATCGACCGCTTGCGGTGGGCGACGAACGCCATCATGAGATGGAACACGAGAGTGGCTGATGCTGTTGAACGCCCTGGTGTTCATCAAGGGCATCCCCGAGGCCGGCGGCGACGTGCCCGGGCGCACGGTCACCACCGCCGGCATCGTCCTGGCGGCCTGGGCCGCCCTCATCGTCGGCATCGCCGCCCTCCTCTTCCAACGCCGGGACATCAGCTGATCCCCCGCCACAATCAGCGTCGGCGCCCCAGCCCGCGCTGAAGACGGTGTGTGTGCCGGGCCCTGGGCCGCTCGTTGAAGCCGGTTCGCGTAGGTCCAACCCCGGTGTCGCGTACGAGACTTGATTGCGGGGCTGCTGGTCGAACTCGCCGCACAGGAACTCTGGACGATCGCAAAGTGGGCCGGGGAGACCAGTCCGGTCGGCATCCCACCTGGCCCGGTCGGGCCAGGTGGGATGCCGACGCCATACGCGACGACGTGCGCTGCATACGTCCCGGCACATCTGCACGACCAAGGTCGCGGTGGGTCTGTACAGAGTTCGAGGACGCAACCGCTGGTCTGCCCATCGCGGGGTTGACCCCAGGCCGCGTGCCCCGTCCTGCGGTTCGGCCCGGTTGGGCCGGTGGCTGACCGTCGGGGCGCGTACGGCCGAGCTGTCCGCCGTACGCGCCCTGTACCACCGCCGACCGAGTCCCTAGCCCACGGGCAGCGGTGTGCAGGCGGCCCGGTTCGCGGCACAGGCGAACCGGCGCGCTCTGGGCGCGCCTGCGGGGTGCCGTCCGAGCCCAAGTCTGGTCGGCTCCCTTCCCGATTGCTGCAGGGGCCACCACCACGTGGACCTGGCGCGGGTCTGGCTGCGGGGGGCGTTCATGCGGCTCAGTTGACGTCCGCAGCAGCAGGTTGGTTCCAGGGCTCGATCCAGTCCCTGGTCTGTTCGTAGACCGTCCGGTCGGAGAGCAGCCCGAGGTGGTCGAGACAGCCGGCCTGGGTGTTGTGGGCGCCTGCGACGAGGACGCTGGTGCGTGGGTTGACGACGGTGTCGCAGGCCGACCACCAGGTGGCGTAGCGGGGGGTTGCGGGGGTCTCGTCGCCGGAGTTGAGCGCGGTCAGGAAGTCCGAGTCGACGCGGATCTCGGAGCAGGAGACGTCGGAGCACTTGTCGGCGTTCTGCGTGCCATGGTTGGGGCCGCCCAGGGATACCCAGGATTCGACCTTGGGGGAGCCGCCGAGGTACTTGAGGTACCACCGCGAGGACACTCCGCCCATGGAGTGGCTGACGATGTCGACCTGGCTCGCTCCGGTCGCCGCGAGGAGTTTGTCCACCTCGGCGGCGATTTCCTTCGCCGTGTTCAGGTTGGTCTGGTGGAAGTCGTACGTCCACGTGTGCAGGTAGTCATCGGGCCAGCCGTCGGCCTTGAACCAGTCGACCATGGTGTCCCACCTGGCGCCGGTGCCGCCCCAACCGTGCACGAACAGGACGGGGTTGGTGGGAGCGTCGTGGGTTGGCTGAGCGGCTGTTGCGGGGGTGGAGGCGGTCAGGGCGAGCAGGGCGGCTGGGACCAGGACGGCCCTCAGGTGTTTCTTCACGGGACCTCGATCACGAGCGGGGACGGGGAGGCTGCGCGAGACCGGCGGACGTGGAGAACCGGTGGCGCGCTAGTGCCGACAGGGGACCTGCGACGCTTGAAGTATCACTGAGAGTAATTGATCGCGTCAATTTAGTTACCATGCGTGTCGCATGACCGTGCGTCCGTTCGAGGCCGTGCTCCGGTTCCACCCGGGCGCTGACCCCAACTTCCTGAGCTGGGCGCAGGCCCTGCGGCCGGAGGACAGCGCGAGGTGACCGGGGCGGGCGGCCTGGGTGTTATGGGCGCCGGGCAGGCGCGCACGACGTGCTGAACTGCGCTCTCATCGCCGCCGGTTTCCTGAGGCGGGCGTCGGCGGTGTAGCCCCTTTTCAGGATGAGGACGGCGGCGGCGATGACGGTCATGAGGTTGGGGCTGCAGCGGGCTCGTCGGAAGTGCCCCAGGACTTCGGTGTCTTCGGTGTCGCGGCACTTCGTCCGACCGGTGCTCGTGCCGCCGGCAGGACCCGGTTGATCGTCCGCCGGGTCGCGGTGGGCTCCTGGCGCGGGAGGAGTCTGCATCGGCGTGGTCACCCAGGAGCCGAGCCCGGTATGGGTGAGGGCGGTGAGGTGGGGATGCTCCGGTGTTCGCAGGTCCTGTCGATGCGGTGGTTGGTGCGGTGGGTGCGGGCCGCGCCAGGTTATGGGGTGCGGTCGAGCAGTACGGGCGAGTTCCGCAGCAGCCTGCGGCGGTATCGGCTACGGCCTGCTCCTTCACGCCGTGACGACGGTGCTTGTGGGAGAAGTCGGCCCGACTGCCGCCCACCTGGTCGCATGCGGTAAGCCTTCCCGTCGAGCAGGACGTGAGCTGGGCCGGTTTCCCGCACAACCCGGCGCCAGGCCGGGTGCCCGCGGGGGCAGATGGCCGGCGGCGATGATAAGGGGCGGGCGGTGCCTACGGATGCGCCGGAGCCGGCGGCGGTCTCCATGAGCGGACCGGGCCGGCGAAGGTGGTTCAGGGTGATGCGAGCACGCCGGTGCGGATGGAGCTTGCCATGGCGGTCACCCTCCCGGGTGTCGATGAGCAGCGTTGTCCACTCGACCAGGGCGTGAGCCAGGTCGGGGAGCCAACAAGGGCCCACTCGCTGCTGAGTTGAGGCGTCGAAGATCTCTCTCTACGGAGGTCGAAGCCTTGTGTGTTGCAGGGAAGCCGCCCCGTCACCCGGCCGGTGGGCGCTTGGAGAGCGTTCGTTGGTTGCAATCCCGCCTCTTGGGGCCCGGAGGGGCTGTGCGCCGCGTCTGTAGCCGCACGGGACGCTCGAGTATCAGTGCGTCCCGGCTGGCCGAGAGCGTTCGTCGCTGCTTCGGAGAGCGGACCGCGCCTCATGGTGCCGGCTGCTGGGGTGTGATTCTCGCTTTCGGTGCGGGCGGGGTCTGTCGGGCTGTTCAGCCGGACGCCAGGACCAGGGCTGCGTTCTGCCCGCCGAAGCCGACCGACGTACTGACGGCCAGTCGGACCTGTGCTGGCGTGGTTTTCTGGGGGATTGCCAGGTCGACTGCGGGGTCGAGGCTAGCGAGGTTCGCGGTCGGGGGCACTTCCCCGTGCTCCATGGTCAGGATGGTGAGTGCGGCTTCGACGGCGCCGGCCGCGCCGAGCAGATGGCCGGTGACTCCTTTCGTGGAGGTGACCCAGGGGCGGTGCGGCAGCATGCTGCTGAGGGCTGCCGCTTCGATGGCGTCGTTCATCGGGGTGGAGGTGCCGTGCGCGTTGACGTGGTCGATCTCGCGCGCTGCCGCGTCCGCGTCTGCCAGTGCCGAGCCGAGCGCGGCGCGGATGCCGCGGCCCTCGGGCTGTGAGGCGGTCATGTGGTGGGCGTCGGCGCTGGCGCCGTAACCGACGACGCGCGCGCGGACGGGAACGCGACGGGCTGCTGCGTCGCGGGGCCTTTCCAGGACCAGGATTCCCGCGCCTTCTGCGCCTACGAATCCGTCGCGGTCCTCGTCGAAGGGCCGGGAGGCGCAGGCCGGGTCGTGGTTGCGCCGGGACAGGGCTCCCATCTGTGCGAAGCCCGCCATGACCAGCGGGGTCAGGCATGCCTCGCTGCCGCCGGTGATGACGATGTCGCACCGGTCGAGCAGGAGGAGGTCTCGTGCCATCCCGATGGCGGTGCTTGACGACGCGCAGGCGGTGGAGACCACGAAGTTGGGACCCCGGGCGCCGAACTCGATGCCGATCTGTCCGGAGAGCATGTTCGACAGGTGCATCGGCAGCACGAGTGGGGAGACCCGCTCGGGCCCGTGGTCCAGGTGGTTGCGGTGCTCCTTCTCGTAGGTGGCCGTGCCGCCCAGGGCGCAGCCGAGGACGACGCCGACCCGGGCGGAGTCCCATGCGCCAGGGGACAGCCGGGCATCCGTCAGGGCTTCGCGTGTTGCCACGATCGCGTACTGGACGAAGGCATCGAGCCGGTGCGCCCGGCGGGCGCCGAGATGGGCGGCCGGGTCGAAGCCCGGGACCCGGCAGGAGATGTGTACGGGATTGCCCGCCAGGACAGGGTCAAAGGCCGCGGTCGACCGCCCGGCAAGGACCGTCGACCAGGTGCTCTCCACACCGATCCCTGCGGGGGTGACCAGGCCCAGCCCGGTGACGGCTACGTCGCGGCTGGGCATCAGACGGTGGCGCCCCGGTGCTGCAGGAGCTCGACCACACCCGGCATGGTGGGATCCGCCAACAGTTCGCTGTCACTCACCGGTACACCGAACTCGGCCTCCAGAGCGAGCGAAAACTCGACGATGGCCAGCGAGTCGAGTTCCATCTCGTCGAAGGAAGAGGTTGGCGCGATCTCCTCAGCAGGAATGTTGAGCTTCTGGGAAAGAATCTCGCGCACTCGGCCGAACAGCACGTCATCCATGGGGGGTTGGTCCTTTCGAGAGGTGATTGCCGTGAGTGGTTGGTCCGGCTCGGACGCCGGCGTGGTGCATGCGGCGTCAGGGCTGGGGCCGCGTGTCTTCAAGGACGGTCAGTTCGGGCCAGCACAGAGTGGTGGCTCCCCAGGTGAGACCGGCGCCGAAGGCTGCGAGGGCGACGCGGTGGCCGGGGCGCAGCTGTCCTGTGCGTACGGCATGGGCCAGCAGGAGAGGCAGGGAGGCGCCGGCCGTATTGCCGATCTGGGCGATGTTCGAGGGGCAGCGGTCCGCGTGGAGGTGCAATCGCTCGGCGACAGCTGCCGTGATGCGGGCGTTGGCCTGATGGGTGAGCAGGCGGTCGAGGTCGCAGATCTGCCAGTTCGCCAGGTGCAGCGCCTCGGACGTCGCCTGCGCCATCCGTTCGACGGCGTGACGGAACAGCTGTGGTCCATCCATGCGCAGGAAGTGGTCGGCTCTGCGGCGGGAGGTGCGCTGGCGCGATCCTCCTGCGTCGACGATGATCAGGTCTGCTCGGTCACCGTCGCTGCCCAGGACGGTCGTGCCGACCGCACCGGCTTCGTCAGGAGTCCCTGCACGCAGGACCACCGCGCCCGCGCCGTCACCGAAGATGGGAGCGGTGGTGCGGTCGGTGGGGTCGATGAGGCGGGAGAACGTCTCGGAGGCAATCAGCAGCACCCGGCCGGCTGTGCCCGCCGCGATGAGCCCTTGGGCCGCAGCCAGGCCGTACAGGAAACCGGTGCACACCGCGGACACGTCAAAGGCGGCGACGCCGGACAGGCCGAGGCGGGCGGCGACCTGGGGCGCGGTGGCCGGGCACGGGTGGTCCGGTGTGGTGGTGGCCAGCACGACGCAGTCCACGCTTGATCGGCCACTGGACTTCAGTGCGCGCGCGCCGGCCTCGACGGCGAGGTCGCTGGTGGCTGTCCCCGGATCCACGAAATGTCTGCGGTGGATGCCCGTGCGGCTGCGGATCCAGGTGTCGGAGGTGTCCAGGGCCAAGGCGAGTTCGTGGTTGGTGACCACGCTGTCGGGCAGGCACGTACCGAGGCCGGTGAGAACCGCAGACGGGCCGCCCGCCGGGTTCACCCTTGACGGGGTGCCTCCAGCGGCAGTCACATCCCGGGCAGAGCACACCAGAGAAACCCCTTTCACGGGTCACAGCGGCATATGCCATGCAATGAAACATAAAGGGACGTGCGATGTCACGCCCCGTCAGAGGTGAATCTCGCGAAGGTGAGCGGTTTCTTCGATAAAATGAAGAGCAAATTTCCAGGTGTGTGACGGTCCTTGGCACTCGCCGACCATCACATTTGAAGTCCCTCGACGCTCATGTGTCCGCAGCGTGGAGCGGCGTGTCGGCTGGCACTCGTCGCGAGTGAACGAAAGGCTCTCCGACAGACACCTTTACCAGCTGGGGAAATGAGGAGAGCGCTGCCTCTCCCCCTCCCGTCCCTTCAGATCTTCACCGGACGGGGGGGAGGCGACTTCCTCTCTTCTGTGGGAGCCCTCCCCCGCTGCTTCTGACAAAAGTCCCGACCTCGACTGGTGGTTGTAGGAAATGCCGTTGCTGAAGGAGCCGGGAGCCGTCGGAATTACTCAGCGGCACCCTGACTTCCTGCGTCCGCTCTCCGTGGTCCCCGGCCGGCAGCGCTGGGCAGTGGGCGCCGTGCGCGGAAGGCCCGCTCTCGCCCGGCTCGTCGAGACCGAGCTCGGGCGGACTCCGGGCATTGAGCACGTTCGGGCCAACCCCGTCACGGGACGGGTGCTGTTCCGGCACGACCGGGCCAAGAGCCCGCGACAGGCCGCACGGCTGCTGGGCACCGCTGTCAGCAAAGCCCTCACGCACCTGCGTACGTCCCTGGCCCTTCCCCCAGCCGACCCCCAGGACCCGAGGCTGCCCGGGGTGCATGTGCCCGGGGCCGACCGGCTCCGCACGGTCCCAGGAACACCGTCGGTACAGCCCGTCGTTGAAGACGAGGGCAACCCTGGCCGCCAGGTACTGATGGTGCTCGCCGCCGGGGGACTTCTCGCCACCACTGCTCTGGGCGGCGGACCGTTCCTCATGGGTCTCCTGGCCCGTCCACTGGTCAGTCTGGGACTTGCCGCGGGCGCGACAACGGTTGTGGTGCGGCAGGCGTGGCGCAAGTCCGACCGTGACAAACGCACGGCCGGTGCCGCGCCGGACCGGCACCCGCTGCGACGCGTCATGTCCGGACACAAGAAGAAGTTCGCCACGGCGACCACGCTGTCGGTCCTGTCCCAGTTGGGGGAGACCGCGGCACTCGCACTGGGCTCGATGGCCGTGGTCGTGGTGGCCCGAGGTGTGAGTTCGGGCTTCGCTGCCGCCGCCGTCGGCCAACTGTCCACGCTCGTCGGCGCCGCAGTGCTGGTCTGCGCCTTCAGACTGGTGATGGAGTACGCCGCGGTCACCTCGTGGCACCGCCTCGGGCAGACGGTCGAGGACGACTGGCGGACTCGTACCTACTGCCATGTGCAGCGCCTGGCGCCGGCGGATCTGGAGAGTGAGCGCATCAGCCGCGTCACCTCGATGCTGACCGAGGACATCAACCAGCTGAGCGTCTTCGTCAGTTCGTCCCTGCACGAGGCCGTGCAGCTGGCCACCAGTTTCGCCGTCCTCGTTCCGCTGTACCTTCTGCTGGCCCCGCAGCTTGCATGGGTTGCCTTCACGCCGATCCCGATCGTCACCTGGCTGTGCTTCCGCATCCACGAACGCGCGATGGCGCGACGCGCCGTCTCCGGGAAGCAGCGGGAGCTGCTGAACAGCCGGATGAGCGACAACCTGCATGCGTACACCACGGTGAAATCCTCGCGTACCGAGGAATACGAAAGTGAGCGCGTAGCGGCGCTCAGCCGGGATTACATGACGGCAAGCCTTGAAGCGGGACGGGCCACGGCGGCCCAGGCGCAGATCGTACGGATGGGCGGCATGGCGGGTATGGTCGCCACCGTGTATCTGGGTGGTCGAGCCGTACTCAATGAGCAACTGCCGATGAGTGTGTTCGGGCCGCTGGCCGAGATGCCGGCGCACGCGTTGTGGAAGCTTACTCAGCTCAGTGTCATCATCGACCAGTATCAGCGGACCCTGATGGCTGTCGGGCGGGTCCAGTACCTGCAGGGTCTGCCCACTGAACCTGACACTCCGACCAGGAGGCTGGAGACCGACCGGGTCGAAGGGAAGATGGACCTGCAGCAGGTGACCTTTGCCTACCCCGGCCGGCCGGCGACACTCCGGAAGAGTTCACTGCTCATCGCCCCTCGCAAGGTCACCGCTATCGTCGGCACAACCGGAGCGGGAAAGACCACCATCGCCAAACTGTTGCTGCGATTCCGTCTGCCCGACAGCGGTCGCGTGCTCCTCGACGACATCGACGTGAGCGACCTTCCGCTGGCGGATCTGCGCAGCGCCATCGGCTATGTATCCCAGGAGCCGTTCCTGTTCGACGCCACGATCGCGGACAACATCCGTTACGGGACCTTCGATGCCAGTGAGGAACAACTCGTGGCCGCCGCACGCGCCGCGGGCGCCGACGCCTTCATTGCCGCACTCCCGGACGGTTACCACAGCATGGTGGGCGAACGCGGGACGGCACTCTCCGGTGGCCAGCGGCAGCGCATCGCCCTGGCCCGCACGATTCTGCGCGATCCCCCCGTCGTGATCCTCGACGAGGCCACCTCAGCGGTCGACAACGAGACCGAGGCTGCCATTCAGCGCGCGCTCCGGACATTCAGTGTGAACCGCACCATGGTGGTCATCGCGCATCGCCTTTCCACCGTGCGGGACGCCGACCGGATCTATGTCCTGGGCCCTGGAGGAGCGGTGGTCGAACAGGGCAGACACGAAGAGCTGGTGAGCGTTGGCGGCACGTACGCGACCCTGTGGAATCTCCAGGCAGGCAGTCGAGAGAGTGACGATGACTCCTGCCGCGAGCCTTGCTGATTCCCGGGCAACGCGTCACTACACACCACGCGAACAGGTTCCGTGGTGTGTAGTGACGCCGAGTGCGCCAAGGAACTCGGTGGAACACTAGCTCCCTACAGCACCATTGCCGGCATGTGCCTCGGCGGCAGTGCTGCGCACCTCGTTCCATGACTGACGAGAGATGTCCTGGACACCTTTGGCCAGCCTCACGGAGCCTTTGATGGTGCCTCGCGCCACTGACGCCATCGCACGCTTCGTGTACGGCGCCGTCGTTACGCCCAGCATGAAGGGCAGCAGAATTGGGAGCATGTGGTGTCTCCTTATTGTTTTGGACTGCCATCCGGAACCGAGGGCTTTGTTTCCGGTGGCACCACGTGCAGCCATCATCCGGGATTTCATGAAGACATGCGAGTTCCGATGCAGTGGTGGCGGGCCACCCGGACCAATTGATTCACTCTATCGAGTGTTCATATCACCGGCAAAGTTCCTGAAAAATGCTCACCGGCCGGCAGATGCACGGACGAGTGAAACTCGCGCGCCTCTCGCGAGAGGATCTGCGGGGAGCCGTTATGATCTCTACCGGCGACGATTGCAGGCGCGAAGTATTTGCGCCGGTCGCACGTGTGGAATTGAGTGTCGCAGAGAGGGTAGTTATGCCGCCTATCATCCCCCCTTTCCTCGCCGGCCTCCTGGCCGCTTCGGTGATGAAGAAGCTGGCGAAGCCAGTAATGCGAGGAATCGTGAAGACTTCGATCGGAATTGCCGCAGAGGTGCGGCATGCCGCACACCAGGCCGGTGAGGAGCTGCAGGACCTGGCGGCTGAAGCATCCGCAGAGATGTTGGCGACCGAGATCAAAAAGCAGAAAACCAAGCCTTCAACCGTATCGAACGGTGTACCCCACGCAACCAAGGGCTGAGTCCCACGTCACGGGCGAATTCGCGCCTTTGCGCCCTGGGAAATCCCTGAGCGCTCACAGCTGCGAACCCGTCGGCAGAGAGGTGGATGTGTGTTTACTGCGCGCCGCGTTCAGCACATCGGGCGCCTTACGCAAGAGGAAAGTGCCTCGCCGGAGAGCACGAGCGAGCGAAGCATCCCGGAAGAAGCCGGGCCGGCAGCGCAGAGACTCTACTCCGCGGAGCTGGTTCTCGACGAAGGGGTGTGCCGGCTCATTATTCACGATCACAGGCGAGGCACGGTCCAGAGCACAGCAGTCCCGTCCAGGATCGTCACCAAGATTCCCGTCTACCTGGAGAAGCTGGACCTGCCGCCCGGTGTTTGAGATGGGCAAGTCGGCGGAAACCGGCCTGCGGCAGCCCGCGCATGGTGTTCCCCTGCACGAAGAACAGAGAGCAGCTGCATGAGCGAGACGGCGTCCCTGCGAGAACGGAAAAGTGAAACGGGGAGTTCCAGGCGGCAGGAGTCCGGTACTGCCGTAGCTTCCGTACCGCTGATGGTCACGGGAAGGTCCGCCGGGGATCTGACGGAGGAAATCCGTCGCACGGTCGCCCAGTTGAGCACCACCCCACCGGACGACTTCCGCGAACTCGCTTATGCCTCTTGTGTACGCACGCCTCACCCGCACCGGGCCGTGGCGATCGCTCGCTCGGCCGACGATGCGGTGCAGCAGCTCACCAAGCTCATCACCGACGATGCGCATGCGGGGGTGCGGCGCACCACTGCCGCACCCCTAGGCGTTGGCTGTGTTTACGGCACCTCTTGCGCAGTCCGGGGCTCGGCGGTCCCCAACGGGAACATCGCCCTGATCTTCAACGGTGACGGCAACCAGTGGGCCGGCATGGGCGCTGACCTGTTCCGCAGGGAGGAGGTCTTCCGGGCCGCTGTCGAAGAGGTGGACGCCGAACTGGCCCCCAGGCAGGGCTGGTCGGTCTGCGACTACCTCACCTTGCCGCCGGAAGAGTGGCAACTCGACACCGCGCTGATCACTCAGCCCCTGACCTTCGCCTTCCAGGTGGCCCTGGTAGCGGTGTTACGAGACCGGGGCTTCCACCCGGCACTAGTGCTCGGGCGCAGCCTCGGCGAAGCGGCCGCCGCGCACACCGCGGGCGCGCTGACCACTGCTCAGTCCGCACTGCTCGTGACGGCTGCCAGTCGCCTCCTGGCACAAACCGCAGGCAGCGGAAAGATGATGGCGGTAGGGCTGGGGGAAACGGATGCCGAGCAAGTACTCCAGGCGTACTCCGGAAGACTTGAACTGGCTGCGGTCAACAGCCCCCAGCACGTCACCGTCGCTGGAGACGCGGCTGCTTTGGACGAATTGGGCAGGAGTCTGGCACGCCGTGGCGTCGCACATCGCGAACTCGCCCTGAATTCGGCATTTCACAGCTCTGCCATGGAACCACTGCGCGGACGCTTCATGGACGCGGTGGGCGACGATCTGGCACCGAGGCGGACACGGATTCCGTTCTACTCCTCGTTCACCGGTGCATGCCAGGACGGCCGCGCTCTCACCGCCGCGTACTGGTGGGGCAACATCCGGCACCCTGTGAAGTTTTCCCACGCTGTTCAGGCGGCCCTCACCGCGGGGGCGGACATCCTGCTCCAGGTCGGCCCCCACCCCGACCAGGGCACCTATCTTCGGCGGATTGCTGCGGCCCAGCGGCCGCGTATGCGCGCGGCCGTGCTGGCCGCATGTCACCGGGACACCGACGGATTGAGCGAAATCATGGCTGCTCAAGCCGCCCTGCTGGTCGTCGGCGCCGAGCCAGACTGGGATCTCTGTTTCCGCCGCCCGTGAGACTGCGCCACAACGGGACGACACGCAGGACCCGCGGAGTACAACTACGACCTGCGCGAATTCAAAGACGAGGCCCGACTGCCATTCGACATCCGGCTGCCCGAACGGTCCCGGGCACGGCGGCTGGTGTGCGGGCCGCTGCTGTTGTCCGTTGTCCATCGCGAGCCGGCTGTCGGTGCCCTCGGGCTCAGGGGCCCGGCGGTGTCCGTCAGGAAGGGCGGCTTGGGTCCAGGTGCGGACTCAGATCCAGACGGGCACGTGGTCCTCGGAGGAGCGGGCGCCGAAGCCGCCGTGCGGCAAGATCTCGTCGATCGTGGCGAGGTCGGTCCCGGTCGGAGGGACGTCGACGGCGCCGGCGTTCTCCTCGATGCGCTGGACGCTGCGGGCGCCGGGGATCGGCGCGACGTGCTCACCCCGGCTGAGCAGCCAGGCCAGGGCCAGCTAGGAGACGGTGACGCCCCTTGGCCGCGGCCAGGTCGCCGAGCTTGCCCACAGCCTCGACGTGCTTCTCGAAGTTGTCGGGCTGCCGGCGGGGGTCGACGTTGCGCATGTCGGTGACGTCGTATTCGTCGGCGGACTTGGCAGGACGGGAGAACAGCGGGACAGCCCGATCGGCCCTCTCATCTGCATGGTGCCGGACCTCCTCCGGCACGCGTTCTCACGGGAATTGCTGTTTGTCGTCGGGCCGTAGCGCCTTCAGGCCCGCGCGAGCGTCGATCGAGGCCGCACCCGACGGAGCTGACCAGCACCGGGCGACCCGATCGCCGCAGAGACGGATGCCGCCGCCCGGAAGCGAACAGGCCACGCGTATGTCGCCCGGACCCGGCTCCCGCCCGTGCACCTGCCCTGGCCCCGCCCGTCGCGACCGGCTGCCGGCTTGCCCCGGTGTGCTAGACAGGAAACAACCAAAGGGGCATTTTGCAGCAGCTCACGCTCGGAATCATGTCGCAGACCCGCAAGGAGAACGAGCATCGTCTGCCCGTTCACCCCGCTCATTTCGACCGCATCGACGCCGGTCTCCGCGAGCGCATCTACCTCCAGGAAAACTACGGAGAGCATTTCGGCGTCCCGGACAGCCGGCTCGCCCCGCTCGTCGCGGGCTTCCGCACACGCGAGGAACTCATCGCCGACTGCGATGTCATCCTGCTGGCCAAACCACTCCCCGATGACCTGGCGGAACTGCGCGAGGGTCAGGTCCTGTGGGGCTGGCCGCACTGCGTCCAGGACGAGAGGCTCACCCAGACCGCCATCGACCGGCAGCTGACCCTGATCGCCTTCGAAGCGATGAACCACTGGACCCGCAGCGGCGCCTTCAACCTGCACGTCTTCCACAAGAACAACGAGCTGGCCGGATACTCCTCGGTCCTGCACGCCATGCAGCTGACCGGCGTGACAGGCGACTACGGGCGGCGGCAGCGTGCCGTCGTCATCGGCTTCGGCGCGACCGCCCGCGGCGCAGTGACCGCGCTCAGCGCCCTGGGCGTGCACGACGTCGACGTGCTCACCGCGCGTGGCGTCACCGCTGTCAGCTCCCCCATCCACTCCGCGCGGATCGTCCACTTCGACCACGACAAGGCCGACGACACCCTCGACCCGCGACGCAGTGTCGCCATCACCGAGGACGGCCCGCTGCCGCTGGCCGAGTTCCTCGCCGGGCACGACATCATCGTCAACTGCGTGCTGCAGGACACCGACGCGCCGCTGATGTTCCTGATAGACGAGGACCTGCCCAAGCTGGCCCCCGGCACCCTGGTCATCGACGTCTCCTGCGACGAGGGCATGGGCTTCGGCTGGGCCCGGCCCACCACCTTCACCGACCCGATGTTCACCGTCGGCGACCACGTCCGGTACTACGCGGTGGACCACAGCCCCTCATACCTGTGGAACTCCGCAACCTGGGAGAACAGCGAGGCCCTCCTGCCCTATCTGGACGTCGTGCTCCAGGGCCCCGACGGCTGGGACACCGACGACACGATCCGTCACGCCATCGAGATCCGCCGTGGCGTCGTCCAAAACCCCAAGGTGCTCGCCTTCCAGCACCGCACCGCAAAGTACCCGCACGCCCACAAGGAGACCCAGGCGGCGGCGCGGCCGTAGCGTCGGGGCGTCCGGTGTTCAGCCGTCCTGCGACCGTTGTCCCGAGCCGCCGCACGGCGGGCGCCCTGCGGAGGAGTTCGAATCCGGCCCGTCCGTAGAGCTCCGAGACACTGGGCGATCTTGTCCCGCTCGTCCGACGGAAATAGGGATGCCGGATCCGGGGCGCGCTTCCTGTGGCACCGAAGGGCTGGTCCGCCGGCTGTTGGGACGGGTCTGGTCGTTCATCATCCAGTGCCGCTTCCTGTCCGTCGTGCCGGATTCGCGGAGCGGTATCGCCCTGAGTCGTGCAGCCGGTCAACGTCCGGTGCCGGCCTGTGTCGACGCAATGCCGCTTGCGAACAGACGCGGTTGCGACACGGGCTCGCCCTGCTCCCGTTCGGCGAGAGCGCGTCGGCCGAGCCCGGCCCGCGTCGCCGGCCGCCGCGCCTGACGTCAACCGCTCACCCATGGAAGGCAGTTGGCAGGAGATCTCATGACCACCGCACGACAACCCCCGCATCCCTCCCATCCCCTCCTGCGCCTGCGCCTGGCACCGCGCGGCGGCATGCCACGCCCCATCGATGGAGCGTGGTGGCCTCGTTCGTACGACCTGCTCGCCGAACTGCCCCGGCTGCTCGCCGGGTTGCCGCGCGCGTGGGGCCATATCACCAGCGTCACGGTCAACGGGGCGACCTGGCCCGCGGTGCCCGGCCGGATACTCGTCTCCAACCAGGTCGTAAAGCTGCACAGGACCCTCAAGGCATCCGCCGCGCACACCATCGTCCTTCTCGCGCCCGGCCAGGGGCGCTGGGACCTGATGGTCGTGCCACCGAATACGACCGACGAGGCCGCGGAACCGCTCATGGCGGCCGGGGCGGAGGGTCAGGCGCGAGAAGCTGTGAAGAACCTCGATGTTGATCTCGTGGGTCCGGGCGGGGGTCACACGCGTGCGGCGAACGGTCCGGCGCGGACTGCGCTGCCCAGCGGACAGAGAGGCTGATGCTGTACGGAGTTGGCTGAACTGTGAATCGCCTCCTTCAATCGTGGGACCGGGTGGCACCCGGTCCCACAAGCACGTCACGGACGCGAATCCCGCGGGGCCGCACTCGGGGAGCAGATGCTCATTGTCAGCGCAGACTGGTGGGTGCCGGACGGGTCCCCTGGGAGCCGGTCCGGATCCGGACCGGCCGGGGCACCGGCTCCGGGGACTGCCGCAAGATCACGCCAACCGGAAGGACGTCCAAGACCGTCGGAATTCAGTAGAGCATCGTGGGATGCGACCGCCGTGGTCATTGCCTTGGCTCACCTGCGCCTGTCCGAGCTCGCGGCACAGATCATCTCCGGCGGCTTCGACAGCACGGTCATCCCGGTGCCGGTACCGGACTGGCACGACGGCCGCCTCGGCTGACCGGCGTCAAGTCTTCGGCGCTGCCCGGTCGGTACCGGTGTTGATGAGGATCTGTTCGGCTTGCGTGAGATTGTCGGCGCGGACGGCTTCGGCCATCGCGGTGCGTGCCGCCTCGGGCGTCGCGTGCGGCGGGATGACGAGGAGGGAGAAGTAGTCCTGATCGCCCCTGGTGACGAGGACGGTGTCGTCGCCGACCGGGAAGGAGTCGATATGGACGACGCGGTCGTCGACGAGCAGTCGCGTCGGCAGCGCGTCCCAGGCTCCGGCGTCCAGGCCGACGCGCGTGAGCGGCCCGAGGTACTCGGTCAGCGCGGAGATCAGGGCGGGAAGCTCGGCTGCGATGTCACGGGAGCACGGCCACCACGCCCCGTCGAGAACGCCCCGCCGGTCATGCGTGGTCTGTAGCCGTACGACAGCCGTCCCCGGCTTCACCGCCTGGTGGACGGCGTCCGGCAGGAGCCTGGTCACACGCGGGGAACCGGAGTCGGACATGACACTCACCTGTCCGCGAGAGATACGGAGTGACTTACTCGTTTCACGGTACTCCGCGGCCCGCAGCGGTCGGAAAGCTCGCTGGTCACACGGGCCGGAGTAGGGTGAAAGATCCAGTCCACGGATCCATGCCCATGCGGGAACAACGAGGTCGTCATGCAGCCCCAGGAAACTCCCCCCGACGGACACGCCGACGTGCGCATCGTCGCCGCCTCTCCCGAGGTCGCCCGCCGGGTAGCGGAAATTCTCCGTCACTGCTTCGCCACCACGGAACAGCGCAGCTATCCCGCGAACGCCGAGGGAGGGACCCGCCTCGAGCTCACTGTAGACACCACCAGCGCGGCAGAACCGGCGCGGTCCTGGCTGGAAACCAGCCGCTCCTCGGGCAAGGACGACCGCCGGATGTGAGGAGATCTCCGGGAGCGGTCCGTTCGGCCTCTTCGGGGAGTAGCGTGAACCCATCGGGAGCACTTCGCGCACCGGCTCCGATACCGGTGTCGTTCCTGGTGAGCAACGGCACCGGGCAACTGCTCACGCGCAGGGGTTCGGAGACGGGTTCGCACGATGTCCGCGATCACCGACCATCCCTCGCCGCGCGCCGTGCCCTTCAGAGCCCCGACCGCACGCCTCGCCCTCAAATCCGTGGGCCCCTCCCCGGGGCAGGTCGAGCTGGACGGCGCCTGGTGGCCCCCGCTCCCGTGACCTGAGCCACGAACTGCCCGCGCTGGTCGACGTACTGGACCCGCTGTGGGGGCGGATCACCCGTATCGCCGTCAACCCCCGTATCACCACAGACATCTGAGTCAGCCAGCAGCACTCACCTGACCGGGCTCGCCCTCCTGCTCAGCAGCGCGGTCGTCACATGGTCTTCAACGTGCTCGTGACGCACGTGTGACCACGTGAGGCCGGCATACAAAGCCCCTGAGCACGCAGCACGAGTTCGACAGCACTCTGTCGCGGGCGGCGGCACCGGGCCGATCAAGACGGTCGAGGTGGGGTCTGAGGTCAGCTCCGCTGCAGGGGTGTCGGCCGCGGATACCGATGCCACAGCGCGGGAGCCGCTGGAGGCGTACGGCACACAGCTGGGCACGATGAGGTCCGCCGGCTGACTCGCCGGGCGGGGAGCGCTCGCTCGGCGCGGGCGCGGAGACCGGGGCCCACAGGACCTTGCACGGAGGGGTCAGCAGCATCGGTAAAGCGAGCCGCTTGTCGCCCGTGGTTCCCGGCTCGCCTCCGCCCGAATCCATGGCGACCTCGACACCGCGCTCAGCAGCCTCCAGCGCGCCTGGCGATGTGTGAACCGGCGGCGCGACACGTGGACGTGACCCCGCGTCGACGTCGCCCCCGTGGGCCGCAGTGTGTGCCGTGTCACGCAGTGCAGGGCTGTCAAAGTTGCCCAGATCACAGCGAAATGCCCGTTTGGCACCCATGCTCGAAGCGGACGCAGGTGCGCTAAGTGGGGCATATCTCCTTCGATTTCGGCACACCATGCCGAAGTGCTCCATGTCCCAGCGTCCGTGATGTTCCACCTCGCTCGCCCGTAGAAAGGTGCTCAGCATGGCCGCTTACCTGTGCCCGCCTGCCGTGATACACGGCGAACACACCGTGAAAACCAACCAGATCGTGGCGGACGTTCGCGGTCGGCACCCGCATGCCGTGTGGGCGCCGCGGATTGACGGCATAGCAGCCAGTACGGGCATCGAGAACCGCGGGTGGATGCTGCCGCTCGAGAGTGCCGTCGCGCCCGGACACGGGAACGGCCTGCCGGCCGCCGGTATCGGGCCGGCCCGCGAGGCGCTGGCCGGCGACGGGTTCACCGAGCACGACATAGATCGTGTGATCGCCGCCCTGGAGGCGATACCCGCGCCTCAGACCGTCCAGGAACGCACCGCTCCGGCCTGGGCGGCCGTACAGGCCTACGGGGAGCGTGCGGCGCGTGGGGCCCTGCAGATCGCCGGGCTCGACGCGGCGGATGTGGACTGCTTGATCACCAGCCACTCCACCACGCCGGCGCTGCCGGGGCTGGATGTCGCCCTGGCCAACAGGCTTTCGCTCCGCAACGACGTGATGCTGCTGCCGGCCACGCAGTGGGCCTGCATCGCCGGGACCCGCTCCCTGGCCCTGGCGGCAGACCTCGTGGCCGCGGACCCCGACCGGGTGGTCCTGGTCGTGATCGCAGAGGCGCTGAGCACGACCTACCAGCCCGCGGACGACACTCTGGAGTCCTTGATCGTCCGACTGCTGTTCGCGGACACCGCGGTCGCAGCCGTGGTCACGGGCCGCCCGCGGCCCGAGTCGGTGCTGCGCCTGGACGCCGCCTGGAACCACACACTGCCCGGTACCCAGGACCTGCACCGCCTGGAGACACGGGCGGACGGCACCCACTTCGTCATGGACCGGCGCGGGCCGCGCGCGGTGCAGGAGACGGTCACCGCCATGTGGGGGTGGCTGCACGCCCGTTACCAGCACGACCCCAACTCCTGGCACCCCGACGTTCTGCTCGCGCACCCCGGCGGGACGCGCGTGCTGGAGTACATGGAGCAGACGATGCCCGAGGCCTGGCCGTCGGGACTGCTGGACTACAGCCGGGACAGTTACACCAGTGGCAACCGAGGAGGCGCCGCCGTGTTCGACATCCTGCGCAGGGCGCACGACGCCGGGCAGAAGCCGGGCAGTCGTGCCGTCCTGTACGCGGCGGCCCCGGGCCTCACGGCCACCGCGTTGGAAGGCGAATGGGTGTAGGGCGCCCTTCGTGCCAGAGGGGTCGCCCGTGCCGCCGGTTGCGCCACCGGACTAGCATCTGCCGCGCGCCCCGGACATGGCCGCGTCACGTCGCGACCGACGCCCAGACCACCTTGCCGGTGTCGGTCCACCGCACCCCCCACCGGGTGGTGAGTCCATGCACGACGTGCAAGCCACGACCACCGTCTGCGAGGAGCCCCTTGCGGCCCAGCCGCGGCCTGCCGTTGCCGGTGTCGCCCACCTCGCACAACAGCCCCTGGCCGGACCTGATCAGCCGTACCGTGAGGGGCCCCTCGGCGAAGCGGACCGCGTTGGCGACCAGTTCGCTCACCACGAGCAGGACGCTGTCCCGGGTGGCATCCCTGGCGTCCCATTGCCTCAGCAGCGCGGACACCAGCGTCCGGGCCCGGGCTGCCGCGTCACTGCGGGCGGGCAGGCGCCAGGTCGCGGTGTCCTCCTTGCGGTAGCCGATCATGCGCGCGAGCAGCAGGGTCACGTCGTCGCGCTGCGGCACGGGCGCCAGTGTGGACACCACGCGCCGCGCGGCGTGCGGCAGGGCGTCCCAGGGGTGAATCGTGGACACGGCGTCCGCCAGCCTGCCGATGCCCTCGTCGATCGCCAGGGCGGGATCCTCCACCAGGCCGTCCGTGTAGAGGGCGAGCAGCGATCCGGGGGGTGCGTCGAACGCGTGCACGTCGAACGGCTCCCGCAGCGCGAATTCGGCGCCCAGCCCCGGGTGGGGCCGTACTGCCACGGGGCCACCGGGCCTGCCGGGGGGCACCAGGAGCGGGGGAAGATGGCCGGCGCTGGACAGCGTCACCTGGTGACTGACCGGGTCGTAGACAGCGATGCAGCAGGTCGACCCAAGGGCGCTGTAGCCGGCCGCCAGCCCGGAATCCGCGTCGTCCAGCAGTGACACGGTCTCGTCCAGGTGCTCCAGCACCTCGTCGGGCGCCAGCCCCGCGGATACCAGGGCACGGGCCTCCATGCTCAGCTGTCCCATGGTCGCCGCGGCTCCGAGGCCGTGCCCGACGACGTCACCGATCACCAGCGCAGTACGGCCGTCGGGCAGCGGAAAGCTGTTCACCCAGTCACCGCCGACGCCCGCGCTGTCAGGGGCGGCGGGCTGGTAGATGCTGGCGGTTTCGATGGTGTCGCCGCCGGAGCGTGGCAGGAGGCGGCGCTGGAGTGCCAGCACCTGGGTGTGCTCGCGCTGGTGCTGGCGGGCCAGGTCCACGTGATGAGCGGTCCTGCCCACCAGTTCCTGCAGGTCGAGCAGCTCGCTGTCGTCGAAGGGGCGGCCCTCCCGCCGCCAGACCTCCGCCACGCCCAGGACGACGGGCGGCGCGCCGTCCAGAACCAGCGGTATGCAGGCCACGCCGGCTGCCTGGTCACCGGGCACCAGGGCCCGTACCAGCCGCGCACTGCCCAGGGCCCGCTCGATCGCCGCCCGGTCGGGTATGACGATGGGCTGCGCGGCATCGTGGCGCTGTATCGCCTGCGCCAGCAGGCGGCTCGCGTCGCTGGGAAGATCATCGCCCGGGGTCACGTAGCCGTCGGGCCACGCCCGGTCCGGCACCAGGGCTGCCCGCCGCAGCCGGATGCGCCCTTGCTGCTGCCCGGTGACCGCCTCGCCCGTCCACACGGCGAAGTCGAGGTCGATCGCAGCCACGTCTCCCCAGGCCAGCAGAGAATCCGCAAGCGACTGTGCGGTCTCGCCTATGTCCAACGAGGTGCCGATGGCGGTCTCCGCGGCGTACAGGTGCAGCCTCTTGGCCATCGCGATCAGCGAGACGGTCAGGCCCTCACCATGTGCCGCGGCCAGGATGCTCATGGAAACCACCAGTTCCGACCCGTCGCTGCGCCGCAGTCGCTGGACTCGGGCGACGTGCGGCTCACCGGTCTCCAGGACCTGCCGCAACCGGCGGGTGACCGTCGGTACGTCCCAGGGCGGCAGAAGCTCGACGAAAGGGCTGCCGGTCACCGCCTCCACCCCCGCGAAAACGGGAGGGTCCAGATTGCAGCGGGTGATGCGCAGATCCCGGTCCAGGTTGACCGCGCCGAGGATCTGCTCCTGACGGCCGGGGGTCGGATCGGCTTGTTCGCGTGGGCGGGCTGCGGCATCCCCCTGCTGGTCGGCAGAACCGGCGGCCTCTGCCGCAGGGCCGCGCGGGATGTACCGCCCCAAAGCGCTGCTGACCATGTTGAACGGCGACGCAGGCGACGGGGACGGAGTGGGGTCGGAGTCCATGCGACTCTCTCAGCTCGCTCGCCAACCCCGGCACAGCACCGGAGTCGTACCAGAACCCGGACGACAGGGCCCCGAGATCCCTGACCGCACAGCTCATTCAATAACACCCGGCTCTGTTTCGCCTACGCCGACGGATCGCACAGTGACCACGCATGCCGATGACGGCTACGTTCGGTGACAAGGAGAGCCCGGCAGCGCTACGGCCGCGACGCCGGCAGCGCCGACCGGGCCCACGAACGAGGCCCGACTGCACCTTCGGGGTCGGCTGCTGCGACACCGCCGGTGGACGGGGACCCGACGGTCACCCCGGGGTAATTTAGGGTAGATCACGGAGTTTGCCCCTACCGGAGGTGCAATGATGCGCGCCGCGGCAGCGATCGTCTCTCTGGCCGTCGGCGGGGCGCTCCTGGTCACTGCCTGCGACAAGGGCGGGTCGGAGTCGTCGGACGCCCGCTACGGCGACTGTCAGGTCTCTGGACATCACGGGGAGTTCCACCTCTCCCCCGTGACGGCGGGCGCCCTCACGGTGAGGACGACCCTGCCGGCGCCCGGCTGGTGGAACGGCGACACCCCGGCGTCGGTGAAGAGCGGTTACGAGTACTGCATGGCCGCCAACATCGCCTACCGGTCCGGACTCGACCGGGTGAAGGTGGAGAACGCTCCCTTCCCGGACGTCGTGTCCGGCCGGGCGACGAACTTCGACCTGGCCCTGGCGCAGATCACGATCACCCCGGAACGGAGCAAGGTCGCCGAGTTCTCCCCGCCCTACCTCTTCTCGACCCTGGGAGTGTTGATCAGGGCTGGTGAGAAGATCGGCCAGGACGACATCCGTGACGTCCGTATCGGAGTGGCCGAAGGCACTACGGGCGAGGAGTTCGTCGACGACCGGCTGAAGCCCACCAAGCCTGTCACCGCCTACGCCAACGATCCCGAGATGATCTCCGCGCTGGAGCAGGGGCGAATCGACGCGGTCGTGCATGACACGACCATTCTGCTGGCGTCTCCCCAGAAACGGACGGGCAGCGTGCGCGTCGTGGGCCAGTACAGGACCGACCAGGGCTACGGCGCCCTGTACCCCGAAGGGTCGCCCGACAAGGACGTGCTGGACCGGATCATCAGGCAGCTGATCGACGACGGGACGCTGGCGAAACTGTCGGCCGTCTATCTCGGGTCCGCCTTCGGCCAGGACCCGGCGACGATCCCGTACTTCACGGTCGAGGACGCCTCCTGACCGTTGCCCGTGCGGCCGTCCTCGCGCGGGCGGCGGAAGGATCGCGCTGCCGCCTCACAGGTCGGCCATCGGGAACCCGCTGAGGCTCCCGGCGGCTCCGGCGTCGAGCGCCTGCTCAGCCCAGATGATCTTGCCGCGGTCGGTGTACCGGGTCCCCCAGCGACGGGACAGCTGCGCGACGAGGAACAGGCCACGGCCCCCCTCGTCGGTGAGCGTCGCACGACGCAGGTGCGGGGAGGTGCTGGTGCCGTCACCGACTTCGCAGATCAGGCTGTCGTGGTCGCGCAGCAGTCGCAGAGCGATGGGGCTCGCTCCGTACCGGATGGCGTTGGTCACCAGTTCGCTGACGATCAGCTCAGTGGTGAAGACGGCCTCGCCGAGCCCCCAGGCTTCCAGTCGGCGGGTGGCCTCGGCGCGGATGCGGGGGACGGCCGCGGGGTCGTCGGGCACCTCCCACTCCGCGACCTGCTCCGGGTCGAGCAGCCGGGTGCGCGCGACGAGCAGCGCGACGTCGTCGTGCGATCCGGCGGCCAGCATCGCGTCGAGCACCGCACCGCAGGTGTCGTCCAGGGTGGCGCCGTCCGTGCGCGCGAGCGCCTCCTTCAGCATGCCGAGACCGACGTCGATGTCACGGCCCCGGGCCTCGACGAGGCCGTCGGTGTAGAGGACGAGCCGGCTGCCGGCGGGCAGCAGGAGCTCGGCCGTCTCGACCGGCAGACCTCCTCCGACGCCCAGCGGCGGGGCGACGGGGATGTCGGGGAAGGTCACGGAGCCGTCGGGCGACACCAGGGCCGGCCCGGGATGACCCGCCCGGGCGAGAACGCACCGCCCGGAGACCGGATCGTAGACCGCGTACAGACAGGTGGCACCGGTGACGGCCTCGGTGTTGCCCTGGGCTGCCGCGTCCTGGTCGATCCGGGTGATCAGGTCGTCCAGGTGCAGCAGAAGATCGTCCGGAGGCAGGTCGAGGGCGGCGAAGTTGTGCACCGCGGTCCGCAGGCGGCCCATCGTCGCGGCTGCGTGCAGGCCGTGTCCGACGACGTCGCCGACCACGAGGGCCACGCGGGCCCCCGGCAGCGGAATGACGTCGTACCAGTCGCCGCCGACCCCCGCCTGGGCGGGAAGGTACCGGTGCCCGACCTCCAGGGCGGACAGCTCGGGGAGTGAGCCGGGCAGCAGACTGCGCTGGAGGGTGACGGCCGTGGTGTGCTCCCGGGTGTAGCGGCGCGCGTTGTCGATGCACACGGCCGCGCGAGTGGCGAGCTCCTCCGCGGGGGAGAGGTCGTCCGACTCGAAGGGGTCCTGCTGCGAACGCCAGAACTCCACGACCCCGAGTACCTGCCCTCGGGCCTGGAGCGCCACGGAGATCATGGAGTGGATGCCGTAGTCGACGACCTTCCGGGTCCGCTCCGGGTCCTGCCCTCGCCATCCGTCGGCCAGGGCGAGCTGCGGCACCAGGACGGGCCGGCCGGTGGTCAGAGCGATGGTCACGGGATTGTCGGGTACGTAACGCATCAGCGTTCCGACGGAGTGAAGGGGAGCATCGTCGCGGATGCCGGCGGCCGCGATGCGGCGCATCTCCCTGCTCACCTCCGTCGGCTCCTCACCGAGCAGCACGGGCTCCACCAACTCGACGGTGGCGAAGTCGGCGAAGCGCTCCACCGCCACCTCGGTCAACTCCTCGGCGGTGCGTTTCATGTCGAGCGTCGTGCCGATCCGCGTGCCGGCCTCGTAGAGCAGTTGCAGGCGCCCTCGCGCCACGTCTGCCCGGCCCGCGAGGGCGCGCAGCTCCGTGGTGTCCCGCAAAGTGGCGACGCTGCCCTCCTTCGGGCCCACCGGCCGTACGTTGACCGCGAGCAGGGTGTCCCCGGCCAGGAAGACCTTGTCCGTCGCGGCCCGGCCCGACCCCAGCAGTCCTGCCAGGGCCGGGCTCAGTCCGAGTGCGGTGACCGGCTTGCCCTCGGCGTCCGGCGGCAGGGCGAGCAGCCGACGCGCCTCGTCGTTGACCAGGAGCAGGCTTCCGACGCCGTCCAGGATGATCACGCCTTCACGCACCGCATGCAGCACCGCGTCGTGATGCTCGTACATGCGGGTCATCTCCACCGGGCCCAGGCCCCGGGTCTGGCGCCGCAGGCGCCCGCTGACCAGTGCCGATCCCCCCGCGGCCAGCAGGAGCGCGGCACCGCCGGAGGCGAAGATCACCGGCAGCTGGTGCTGGACGACGCTGGTCACCTTGTCCACTGTGACTCCCACGGTGACGAGGCCGACCGCGGTCCCCTTGTCGTCGAAGACGGCCACCGTCGAGTCGACCGCCTTGCCCAGACTGCTGTCGAACGTGGTCTGGTGGGGCTCGCCCTCGAGCGCCTTGTCGTAGGAGGGGGAGACGTGCTTCCCGATCTGGTCCGGGTCCGGGTGGGTCCACCGGAAGCCGTAGGGGCTGAGGGCCACGACGTAGTCGACACCGGTCTTCCTGCGCACCGCCTCGGCATGCGGCTGGAGTGCCGCCGTCGGGTTGTCGCTCTGCATCGCTTCCGCCGTGCCCGGGGCGTTCGCGAAGGATTCGGCCGCCACCAGCGACCGGTCCCCCGCCTCCTGGATCGCGCGGTTGCGGTCCTGGATCACGAGCACCACCACGGCCGTGGCGATGAGCAGCAGGAGGACCACCAGCTGCAACAGGAAGACCTGTCCGGCGACGCTGCGCGGCTTCAGCAACGACGGCACTCGCCGTCCGGCCGAACGGGTAGGGCTCTGCGGGCCGGCTTCCGGCGGCACTCGCTCGCCCCGACTGTCCGCTGGGGCATATTGCCGAGAGTTGCCCATTTCCTCAGTATCAGTGAGCGACCCCGCGGGCGCGGCTCAGGACGGGCTCGCGGGGCCGGCGGCGCCGTCACTCTCGCACCGGATGGAGGGAGGCGTCCGTTCACGTCCCGGCGTCAGGGACGGGACTGCGGAGGACTGCCGTACGGTCCGACACCCGCAGGCACTCCTCGACGAACGCGAGCGCCCTGAGGTGGTACGTGCGCGCGGCCCAGCCGAGGCTGATGTTGTGGCCGGCGCCGGGCAGGCGGTCCACGACCACGCGCGGCGCACCGGCCAGCCTGCCGACGACTTCGGCGACGTCCTCGTCCCCGTGGCGCCACCACGCCTCGTGCTCTGCGAAGGTCAGCCGGACGGGCACCCGGACCCTCGGCAGCACCTGGGTGGACAGCCTCTCCCAGCCGCCGACCGAGTCGGCCTCGCGTTGCGGCATCGGCGCCACGACCTCCGCGCCGGCCTGGAAGGTGCCGGAGGGATACAGGCCCAGTGGTCCCCAGTTGAGCCGTCGTAGGCCTGCGCCCTGCCGCACCTGCTCCCGCGGCACAGCGAGCCGGGTGCCGCACCCGGAGACGTCCAGTCCCAGCAGCCCCTCCGGTGCCTGCTCGGCCGCGAGCAGGAAGGCGAGCTTGCCGCCGAAGGAGTGACCGAGCAGCAGCACGCCCCCGCCCACGGCGCCCTCGCAGGCCAACTGCCGTACGGCGGCAGCGACATCGGCCGCCTGTTCGGCGAGCGGACGGCCGTGGGGCAGCTGGGCGGCGGACTCGCCGTAGCCGGGGCGGTCAAGAGCGACGACCCGGTAGCCGAGGTGCGCGCCGAGCGTCAGCAGGGACAGGTCCGGGTGGGCCTGGCCGTCGAAGTAGCCCGCGCTCATGCCGCCACCGTGCAGGGCGACGACGAGGGCGCGCGGCGGGCTGTGCGACGGCTCGCTCTGGAGCCCTGACAGGGTGACGGTCCCTGCCGGGACCGTGATGCGGCGCACGCCCGGCGCGACCGGGCCGGCCGCCTGCGTGCCGAGCGTGCGGGCCGGGCCAACGATGGCCTCGGCCATCAGGCCTTTGTCTACGGTCACGGCTCTCCACTCCTCGTACGGTGCGGCGGATCTTGCGGCCAGCATCCTTGGGGCGGGACGGCCGTTCAAGCACCCGCCGTCGCAGGTGGGTGGTTGCGCATCGTCCAGGCGTGGTCCCGTCCGTCGTGGGCGTCGGAGACGTTCCCGACCGCATGGCAGGAGCGGGCACGGCTGCATGACGACGAGGGGGCTCCGCGCCCGTGGCTGCTGCGCATCGCCACCACCACGCGGAGAATGTCCGGAGACGCCTGCGCCGCCGCCTGGCGTTCCCGGCACGGCAACGGCTGCCGCCCGTCGTCGAGGACTTCGTCCCCGCGGTCGCCGGGTGCATCGCCGACGCCCGCCGCCCGGCAGTCGTGCAGGGCGCTCGGGACCGGTCGCGGCAGCCCGAGCGGGAAGTGCTGAGCCTGTGCGTCTGGTCGGGCCTGGACTACCAGCATGACGTGCCGCCCTCGAACGTCAGCGCGAGGGTCAGTGCGTGAGCCGCCTGGCCGCGGCGGCACAGCCGCACTTCGAGCCGGACCCCCAGGTTGCGCCGGGCGGCGCGGACGGCGGCGCCCTCCACCGCGTGCCGGCCGAAGCAGCAGCGCACGGCGCTGGGCAGGGCTTCGCTCTCATAGCGTCCCGCCTTCAGCGCGGCGCGCACCACTCACCCGCTGCGGTCCACGGGCGGGAGCGGGCGTGCGATGCCCGAGGACCGGGGCACCGGAGCGCCAAGGCCGGGAAGCATCCGATGCCGGTCACCTCGGCAACGTCAGAACCAGGGGTTTCCTCGACAGCTACCAGGTGGGGGTCACGTCGGACCCGAAGCCGCCGCCGGCCGGGCGTTTCTCGAAGTGGAGATGAGGGCCGGTGGAGTTCCCGGTCGAGCCGATGTTGCGCTGCCCGGCCGCGTACGACCCTCGGTCCGCTTCCGTCCACTCGGGTCCCGGACCCGACCGGTACTTTCCGCACCCCTCCGCCACCAGGCGTTCGCCCATCGAGGCGATCAGCTGGCTGCGCTGTCCCTTGTGGCGGTGCCAGGGAAGGCATGTCCTTTTTCCTTCGGTAAGAGGCCGGATCACTCACGATCGGGTCGGCCTGCGGCTACGGCAGCGTCGGCGCGACCGAGCGGGCGAGCGGGCCGACGAAGTCCATGATCTCGGCGGGCACTCGGCAGCTGGTGCCGAGCAGGTCACCCACCAGTCGCCGTGGTCGGACAGCAGCGTTCCGAGCTGATCCCACTCCGGGAATGTGGGGTCCCGTCACCTGAGCGAGGTCACCCAGGACGGTCATGTAGCCGCCGACCGCACAGCGGCGACGCAGTGCGCGGGCCCGGCTGCCCGCTCACTCCCCCGGCCCGTGCCGGACCAGGGCTGCCCGGACGAGGCAGCGGGTAGCCAGGTGCGCGACCGATCGCTCGGCCTGCGCGAACTTCCACGCTCGAACGGTCCTACCGACGGTCCCTGCGTCCAGCCGTGGATGTATGCCGCAGAGGTGTGCGGCCGGTCGGGAGGGAAGCAGCCGGTTCACAAGGCGGCGCCTGGAGCCGCCCTCGTCATGCGGGCGGGAACCGTCCGCTCGGGACCCGGGTCACGCGGTGGACGCCGGCCGGTCCGCTCCGTACCGGAGGCCGTCGAGGAGCAGGTCGAGAAGGCGGCCGGCCCGTTCGCGCTGGTCGGGGGCGCTGGTGATCAGTGCGACGCCGGCCAGGCTGAAGCCGACGTCGAAGGGGTCGATGTCCGGGCGCAGGAGACCGGCCCCTGCGCCTGCCCGCAGCAGGGTGGTGAGCGTCGAGCCGAGCCTGTCGAGGGTTTCGGCGAAGGGGTCCGCCCCGGTTGCGACGGCGGCGCGCAGCGCGTCCGCCATGCCCTGCTTGGCAGCCAGGTAGTCGATGAAGTCGTCCATCCACAGGCGGAGCGCCCGGTCGGGCGCGTTGTCGGCGAGCAGCTTGGCGGCGCTGTCGCAGACACGGGCCAGCTCATTGCGGTAGGCCGCCTCGACCAGCGCCTCGCGGGTGGGGAAATGGCGGTAGAGCGTGGCCGAGCCGACGCCCGCGGCCTTCGCGATCGTGTCGATCGGCACGTCCGCGCCCTTCTCGGAGAAGGCACGCACGGCTGCTTCGAGGATGCGTTCCCGGTTGCGACGGGCATCGGCCCGCAGCACGCTCGGCTTGGTGGTCAAAGCTGCTCCCTTCATCGTGGCACCAGTCTAACTGGACAACCGGGGAGTCCCCCGTTTACCGTCGTCGACAACCGGGGGACTCCCCGGTTACGGGTGTCGGCCCGTTGCACCCCAGGCAAGGAAGACCCCCATGACCTCCCCCAAGACAGTTCTGATCACCGGTACGTCCTCCGGCATCGGTCTGGCCGCCGCCGTCGGCGCCGCCCGGGCGGGCTGGGCGACCATCGCCACCATGCGCGACACCGGCAAGGCCGAGGCCCTGCACAGGGTGGCCGCCGAGGCAGGTGTCGCGGACCGGATCCAGGTCAAGCGCCTGGATGTGACGGACCCCGCGGGCGTCACCGCCTGTCTGGACGAAGTCGTCACCGAGCACGGTCGCCTGGATGCACTGGTCAACAACGCGGGCGCCGCCCAGGTCGGCACCATCGAGCAGAGCAGCGTCGACGACGTCCGCGCGGCCATGGAGGTCAACTTCTTCGGAGTGGTGGCGGTGACCCGGGCCGCTCTGCCGCACCTGCGTGCGTCGAAGGGCCGGGTGATCACCGTCACCAGCGTCGGCGGTGCCGTCGGACAGCCCTTCAACGAGGCGTACTGCGCGGCCAAGTTCGCCGTGGAGGGCTTCATGCAGTCCCTCACGCCGGTCGCCGCCACCGTCGGCGTCGACGTCACGGTGGTCGAGCCGGGCGCGGTGGCCAGCGAGTTCGTCGCCAACCTCGGCCTGGACGTCCCGGCCCTGCTCGCCGCCGCCGGACCCTACGCCCCGGCGCTCGAGGCCTACATCACCCGCACCCAGCAGTCGTTCGGCAACGCCCAGACTCCCGACGAGGCAGCCGCGCCGATCGTCGACGCCCTGACCGCCGCCCGCCCGCCGTTCCGTGTCCAGACCTCGCAGTGGGCCCGCGACTTCGTCGCCACCACGCTCGCCGACCTCGACGGCTCCGCCGTCCGGACCCTCACCGACACCTGGGTGCGCTGACCGCCCCGCGTTCCGCAGGGCCCAGCAGCGCCCCCACTCCCGATCGGCCCGTGACACCTCGCAGTACACCTCGCACCAGCAAGGAAGATCACCATGGAACTCCGCACCCTCGGCAGCCAGGGCCTGACCGTCTCCGCCGAAGGACTCGGCTGCATGGGCATGAGCGCCTTCTACGGCAGCACCGACGAGGCCGAGTCCCTCGCCACCATCGACCGCGCCCTCGAACTGGGCGTGACGCTGCTGGACACCGCCGAGAGCTACGGCCCGTTCCTCAACGAGCAGCTCCTCGGCAAGGCCCTCACCGGCCGCCGCGAGCAGGCCGTCGTCGCCACCAAGACCGGCATCGAGTTCACCGACGACGGCACCCTCGTCGGCCACAACGGGCGCCCCGAGTACATCCGTCGTTCCCTGGACCGCTCCCTGCGCCACCTGGGCACCGACCACGTCGACCTCTACTACCTGCACCGGGTCGACCCGCAGGTGCCCATCGAGGAGACCGTCGGCGCCATGGCCGAACTGGTGGCCGCCGGCAAGGTCCGCTACATCGGCCTGTCCGAGGTCGCCCCGCACACCATTCGCCGCGCCCACTCCGTCCATCCGATCACGGCCGTCCAGACCGAGTACTCGCTCTTCGAGCGGGGCATCGAGGACGACGGGGTCCTGGCGACGCTCAACGAGCTAGGGATCGGCCTGGTCGCCTACTCGCCACTCGGACGCGGCTTCCTGTCCGGCGCGATCACCAGCCCGGACGACTTCGCCGCCGACGACTTCCGCCGCACCGACCCGCGCTTCCAGGGCGAGAACTTCGCCCGCAATCTGGCCGTGGTGGACGAGGTCCGCCGTATCGCCGCCGCCAAGGAGGTCACACCTTCCCAGCTGGCGCTCGCCTGGGTGCTGCACCAGGGCGCGGTCGCCATCCCCGGCACCAAGCGCCGCCGCTACCTGGAGGAGAACGTCGCCGCCACCGCCGTGACGATCACCGATGAAGACCTGACCGCCATCGAAACCGTCGCCCCGCGTGGCGTCGTCTCCGGCGACCGCTACGCCCCCGAGATGATGCGGAACCTGAACGGCTGACCCCCGGGGGGCGGGGCGCGTCGGGGTGTGTCGGGAAAGGGACCGCGGACGGCCCGGTCGGCCTGACCTGGCCTGGCTGGGGGTTCGCGGGGAAGGCCTCCGGCGACGGTGTCGACGTCTGCCCAGCACTCGGCCGCAGCGGCTGAACTCCTCGGTCAGCCAGAGCCGATTACGAAGCGGAAGTCGCGCAACGACACGGCCGCGGCAGGCCTGCGGCCGGCGAGGTAGGCCAGGGGTCCGCCGGGCCGAACGCACAGGCGCAGCCGACTCGTCGATGGGCGGCCGGCCACGCGCAGCGGAACCTGGCAGACCGCGCCGTCGGCTCGGGGTTGGAGCAGGTGGGATCGAAAGGGCACTCGCAGGGGAAAGCCCAGCAACTCCTGGCATACGACTGAGGCGTCCGGCTGCCCCCTAGTCGGCCCGTCGAGCGTCATCGTCGCGCGCAGTCCCCCAGGGCGGTGCCGTGTGGGGGCGAGCGGGTGGAAGGCCAAGGCGGCCGGCTGTTTCGGAATGGCCCACAGCTGACGCCCCCGGCCCAGCAGGCCGGACCCCCACAAGCCCTACCTGGAGCAACAGTTCGCCGAAGGATGTCGTCTTTGCGCCCTGACCGATGCTCACCTCCCGTGACAGCATCGTCACCATGGGAAGCAGACGGCACACTCCTGCCGGCGCACCACCGCTCACCGTGGGAGTGGAGGAGGAATTCCTGCTGGTCGATCCGGTGTCCCGGCAGGTGAGCGCGGAGGCGGGCAAGGTCGTGCTCGACGCAGCGTCCGAACTGGGGGTCCTGGTCACCCGGGAGATGACGCGTCACCAGGTGGAGACCCGCACCGACCCGCACATCGGCATGGCCGGGCTCGCCGAGCAGATCCGCTCCACGCGGGTCGCCGTCGCCCGGGCCGCCGCCGGACAGGGCCTGCGTATCGTCTCCAGCGGAACGCCCGTTCTCGGCCACCCCGTCCCGACGGCGTTCACGCCCGACCCCCGCTACACCAGGAGCGCCGCTCTGTTCGGCGCCCTGGACGACGAACAGGTCGTCTGCGCCTGCCACATCCACGTGGGCGTGCCCGACCGCGCCACGGCACTGCGGATCAGCAACCATCTGCGCCCCTGGGTCCCGGCACTCATCGCCCTCGCGGCCAACTCGCCGTTCTGGGCGGGCCGGGACACCGGCCACGCCAGTTGGCGCACCACGGTGTGGGGGCGGTGGCCGGTCGCCGGGCCCCCTCCCTACTTCGAGTCGGAGTCCCACTTCGAGGACCTGGTCGGCCGACTGGCCGCCACCGACAGCATCATGGACCGCGGCGGCCTCTACTGGGACATCCGGCCCTCCCACCACGTGCCCACGCTGGAGTTCCGGGCCGCCGACGCCTGCCCCACCGTCGGCGACACCGTTCTGCTCGCCGCCGTCGCGAGGGCCATGGTCGCCACCGCCTTGCAGGCAGTTCACGCGGGGGAAGCCCCGTTCCGGCCACAGCCTGAGATGCTGCGCGCCGCCTGCTGGCGAGCGGCGCGGGACGGCCTGGCCGGCGACGCCGTCGACCTGGCCGACGGCCGGCTGCGGCCCGCCGCCCAAGAGGTCGAGCGACTGCTGCACCGGCTGCACCCTGCGCTTCGACGCCATGGCGACGCCGACCTCGTGCGCGCGGGCTGGGCACGCCTGGGTGCCGAAGGCAGCGGCGCCGACCGTCAGCGCGCCGCCCACCGTCGCCGTGGACGGCTCACCGACGTCGTCGACCACTTGATCTCCACCACCGTCCCGGCCGACGACGTGGACGCACGGCGCTGACCGGGCCCGAGCCGCCCGTCCTGTCCCGCGGTCTTGTCCACCGCCCCTGCGGGTGTCATCGCCGGTGGTGGTCAGTCGCCGACGTGGATGCCGGGGCGTCGGTCGGGGTCGGGCTCGTGACGGCGGATGATCTCCCGGGTGACGGGTGCGGTGTCACCGCGGCCGAGCAGGAAGTAGCGGAGCATGTGCTTCAGGGGGCTGCCTTCGGCCCAGGCGAAGTAGCAGTGCGGCCGTAGGCCCGTGGTGTCGCGCAGGACCAGCAGGATCGCCGCGATGGCGTTGGGGGCGGCCGGCGCCTCGGCGCGCAGGATGCGGTAACCGTCGACCTCGACACCTCGCACGGTGAGGGTCTCGCTGAAGTCGGAGGGGTCGACGACGTCGATCTCCAGGAAGAGCACGTCCGCGGGGGCAGGCACCGGGTTGGACCCGCGTTGCTCCCGCTCCTTGCCGCTGTACTCCGCTCGGTCGCCCGTCTGGCGGCGGTTGGCGATGATGTTGATGGCGTTGTCGTGCGCGAGGGTGTCGGTGATGAACCGGCGGGCCTCGGAGTCGAAGACGATGCGGTCGGCACGCAGTTCGGTGGTGCGGGACACCCGGGAGATCAACGACACGATGACGATGCCGAGGATGAACGCGCCGGAGATGGCGATGCCGTCGGGCTTGTCGACGATGTTGTAGGCCAGGGCGTAGAACAGGACGGCGGTGAGCAGTCCGAACCCGACCGCGCTCGTACGACGGCCGGTGCGGGCGACGGAGAGGGTGACGGCGAAGGCGCCGGACACCATCATGGCCAGGATGCCGGTGGCGTAGGCCCCCGCCTGTGCCTCGACGTCGGCGTCGAAGACGAAGGTGATCAGGACCGAGACTGCGGTGTAGACGATCACCACGGGCCGGACGGCGCGCCCCCATTCCGGGGCCATGCCGTAGTCGGGCAGGTAGCGCGGCACGATGTTGATCAGGCCGGCCATGGCGGAGGCGCCGGCGAACCAGAGGATGAGGATGGTGCTGATGTCGTAGACCGTGCCGAAGGCTTCACCGACGTGTTCGTGCGCCAGCCAGGCCAGCGCACGGCCGTTGGCCGCTCCCCCGGGCTCGAACTCGCGCTCCGGGATCAGGACGGTGGTGACGAAGCTGGCGGCGAGCAGGTAGACGCTCATGATGAGCGCCGCCGTGGTCAGCAGCCTGCGGGTGTTGCGGATGCGCGAGCGAAGGCGCTGTTCGTCGTCGTCGCCCTGGGCGGCCACGAGCGGCATCATGCTGACCCCGGTCTCGAAGCCCGACAGGCCCAGCACCAGCAACGGGAAGGCCAGGAGCGCGGGTCCCAGCAGATCCCCTGCTCCGGTGCCTCCGTCGACCAGCGCGTCGGTCCAGGACGACCACGCGCCCGGGGTGGTGAACACATGGGCGAGGCCGACGCCGATGATGACCGCGTTGAGGACGAGGAAGACCGCGACCAGAGGAATGGCGATACCGACCGCTTCGCTGAACCCGAGCAGGAACACCCCGCCCAGCACCAGCAGCAACGCCACGGTGAGGGCGACCTCGTGGCCATGCAGGGCGGTGGGAAAGAACGGGTTCTCCACCACGTGCACAGAGGCGTCCGCCGTGGACAGGGTGATCGTCACGATCCACGACGTGACCACGAAACCGAGCAGGACCAGGACGAAGAGCTTTCCCCACCAGAACGGCAGCAGGTCCTCCAGCATCGCCACCGACCCCGCCCCGTGCGGGCTCTCCCGCGCGACGCGCCGGTACATCGGCAGCATCCCGAGCAGCGTCAGCGCCACGATCAGGAGCGTGGCCAGCGGCGAGACCGCACCTGCCGCGAGTGCCGCGATCGCCGGTACATAGGCCAGGCTGGAGAAGTAGTCGACGCCGGTCAGGCACATCACCTTCCACCAAGCCTGGGGCTCGGTGTGTCCCTCGCCGGCCGCGGGGCCGACCGGCTGTACCCGGTGACGCAGCATCCACCGTGCCACCTTGCCGGTCGGCTGTGCCCGCAGAGCCGGACTCGGTGCCTCCTCCGGCACAGCCATCCCGTCGCTGTCTGGCATGTCCCCCATCAGCCCTTTCCCTTTGGTGCGTACCTGTGCGTATGAGCGTGTGCCCGTCAATGGCAACGATCACCGAGTATGAGGCCTGGCGCCCATGGTGGTTGCCACCGGTGGGGGTGCCTTCAGCAGCCGGGGAGGACAGCGCAGCCGAGGAGAGCCCCTGTGGAGCCCGCCGCCGGGCTGCGGCGGGGAACGCTTGAGGACGCCTTCTTCAGAACCGTCCCGGATGCGGCGAAGCAGCCTCTAGCCTCAACTCCTCCAGAACATGCACGAGTTCGGGGGAAGCGGCTGAACACGATGAGCTCCTGGCAGCCGTATGGGCGCGCCTGCACCGTGCCCACGGCAGCGGGGACCTCTCGGTACTGCTGGAACCGGCCGCGGGGGCCGAGGCTGAGCACCTCATCCACCCGGCTCGCGGGCGACCCGGGCGAGGCGGTGCGGGGCCGGCCGCCAGGCAGTACGAGCTCTGGACGCTTCGCCACTCCTACCCAGCGTGGTGGTGAACGGTCACTGCCACCGCTGCGCGAACCCGACCGGGCTGCCGGTGGCTCGGTGCGCACCCGCCACAAGCTGTAAGACCACGGCACACACCGACGCACGGGGTCCAGCGACTCCTGCATGCCGGCCACAATGCAGGCGAAACCGGTGCCCCGCGAACCGGCGCACCGCGTCATTCCGAGGGAATGCGAAACTCGAATTCGGGACGGTCCCACGGCACGGCGGGCGGGTTCGCGAGCACGGTCCCTGTCCGCACTGCGCCGACGCGGTGGTAGAAGTCCTCGGCAGGCAGATGCGACACCACCCTCACACGGTCGAGCCCGGCGGCACGGGCCTCGGACAGCATGTGCGCGACGAGCAGTCGTCCAATACCCCGCCCTTGCGCTTCGTCGGCGACGAACAGCAGGTCGAGCTCCGGTGGGGCGAGGACGAGCGAGTAGAACCCGAGGACCCGGTCTCCATGCTCGTCGGCGCCGACGGCCACGAAAACGCGGTGGGCCTCGATGTAGTCAGGACCGACCCGGTAGCCCGCGACTGCGGCTGCGTACTTCCCCTCGTAGGCGCCCGAGCCACGCACGAGCCGCGTGAGCCGTTTGGCATCCCGCGCAACGGCCCTCCGTATCGTGATCGGCTGGCTGACCGGGGAAGTACGTCGTCCCATGGGGAGAGTATGTCGCACCGGGGAGTGCCTTCGTGCACCAGGCCGGCTGCACGGGGAGGCGTTCCTGCAGCGCTCCCGGGAGCCGCTCGCCCAAAGCCCCGATCGACCAAGCCACTGTCCGATCCGAAGCGGATTGCACCTTCGCGGACGTCGTCTGGGTGCGTCATCTCTCCCCGTCCGCGACGACTTCGAGCCGTGCCGGCACCTGCTTTCGCGACCGCTCCGGCAACCTCTTGCCCGAACGGCCATGGAGTCCGACGGCGGCCCGATAGCTGCCCATGTCGGTAACGGCCAGCGATCGGCTCTCTGTCAGCCGCGCAATTACATCTGCGCTGTGCTCGGACTCGACGAGTCCCGCACGCACACGCTCGCCTGGCGGAGGAGTCACGGCGACGAGGTACACCAGCGTGACGCGCTCACAGCTCCTCGAAGAGCGTCAGTGGCACTTCCTGCCCCACCCCGATCTCGGCCCAGATCGTCTTGCCCTGGGGGGTGTAGCGCGTGCCCCACATGCTGGTCAACTGGGCCACGAGGAAAAGCCCCCGTCCTCCTTCGTCCTCGCTGCCGGCTCGGCGCAGATGCGGAGAGGTGTGGCCTGCGTCCGACACCTCGCAGATCAGCGTCCGGTCGACGGCACGCAGCAGGCGCAGGGAGACCGGGGGGCGGCCGTATCGGATCGCGTTGGTGACGAGCTCGCTCATGGCCAGTTCCGTGACGAACGCCGCGTCGTCCAGCCCCCACTCCTCCAGCTTGCCTCGTACGAGTGCACGGCATCCGGCCACCTCGGCCGGGTCGGAGGCGACATGCCAGAGCGCCATGCTTTCCTCGGGGAAGGCGTGGAGGCGCACCAACAGGAGTGCGGCGTCGTCGTCGGTCGATTCCTGGGTACGCAGAGAGACGACCTCGTCGCACGCTTTCTGCAGCAACCCGGCCGAGGCGTCCAATGCACGGCACAGGGCCGCCAGCCCCTCGTCGACGTCCCGGCTGCGTGCCTTGACGATTCCGTCGGTGAACAGGGCGAGCACAGTGTCCTCGGCGAATTCGAACTCCACGCTCTCGTACGGCAGCCCACCGATGCCCAACGGAAGGCCTGTCGGCAGATCGAGCACTTCAGCCGCCCGGAGCTCTGCCCCACCGCCGACGGCGACCGGCGGCAGGTGCCCCGCACTGGCCATGACGCACGTACAGGAGGTGGGGTCGTACACGGCGTACAGACACGTCGTCCCCAGCGCCCTGTCCGTCGCCTCGTCACCGGGCATGGGGTGCGTTCCGATCCGCGCCTGGGCCACCAAGTCGTCGAGCCGGGTCAGGAGTTCGTCCGGCGGCAGGTCCAGGGCGGCCAGTGCCCGCACGCTCGTGCGCAACCGTCCCATGGTGGCCGCGGCGTCCACTCCGTGTCCCACCACGTCGCCGACCACGAGCCCGACGCGGGCGCCCGACAGCGGAATCACGTCGTACCAGTCGCCCCCTGCTCCGAGAGGGCCCGTGGCGGGGACATAGCGGTGCGCGAGCTCGATTCCGCTCGGTTGCGGGAGCGCTCGCGGGAGGAGGTCGCGCTGCAGTTTCAGCGCCGCGGTGTGCTCACGGACGTAGCGGCGGGCGTTGTCCACGCATACCGCTGTGCGCGACGCCAGTTCCTCCGCGAGGGCGCGGTCCTCCTCGGTGAAGGGCATCCGCGGCGACTGCCGCACGAGGGTGACCGTACCGAGCGTCGTGCCGCCGCGGAGCAGCGGCAGCGACAGCAGGCGTTGGTCCGCGGTCATCGGCCGACCGCCGATGACACCCAGCAGCTGGTCGCCCGGCACGACGGACGGGTCACTCGCGGTGCGCTCCGCCACGAGTCGCAGCCGCGCCGATGCGGCGGAAGCCGGCGGCGAGGCCTCTTCTCCGGCCAGGACCGACTCGGCGACCTCGATCCGTACGGAGTCGGCGAACTCCGGAACCACGAGCCCCGCGAGTTCGCCCGCCGTTCGCCTGACGTCGAGCGTGGTGCCGATCCCGCTGGCCCGTCCGAGGAGGGCCAGGCGAGTCTGCGCTTCGTAGCGGTCGGTGACATCGATGGCCGCCTCACAGACGCCCAGGGGGCGGCCCGTGTCGTCCTGCAGACGGAAGTACGAGCACGAGTACACCTGGTGGTGCTCGGAGGTGGCGGGAGTGGGCCCGCGCCAATGGACGTCGAGTACAGCTTCGCCGGTGTGCAAAACCCGCTCCAGCACCTCCTGCATGTCATGAAAGCCCGGAGGGGAGAGGATGGTGCCGTGCGGGTAGAGCGAGCTGTCGGGCTGTCCCAGCCATTCACCGTCGTGCCAGCCCATGCTGTCTCGCACGAGATCGTTGGCCCATACGAGGCGGGTGTCAGGGCCGTAGACGCTCAGACCCACGGGAGCCTGTGTGAAGAGCCCGGCCAGCATCGACTGGTCGGTCATCCACTGCCGATAGCGGTCGCCGGCCACCGCCATCACGACCCAGGCGGGCCTTCCCTCGTCCTGCTGCACCGGGAAAACGCGCAGGACCGTCTCGATGAGGGAACCGTCAGGGCGACGGACCGTGCGATGTTGTGTTGAATCCTGGCATGAGTCACGTCGCCAACGTCATGATCTCCGTCGGGCCGGATGATCGACCGGCTGCCGAAGAACTGAGCCAGTGGTTGCAGACGTCTGCCCTGCGGCGAGGCTTCGGTCCCGGCGCTGTCGGCTGGGTCGGCTCGCTCAACGAGATCACCGGCAGTGACACGCGTTGGGGTGGCGGCAAGTACCCGGAATGCGACGTCTATGCCGGAGCGCTCAACCACGCCGACCTGGCCGGCTTCGTGGCGCATGTCGAGCGCATCGTCTGGACGCACCCCGAGTTCGTCCAGCTGTTCGTGATGGACCAGGAGCAGGTCTACTTCCGTGTCTGGACGTTCCACGGCGCGAAGCTGCGGCAGATCGCGCCCGAAGGTCGAGAAGAAGGGGTCTGGCCGAACGGGTGACGTTCCTGACCTGCCAGGTCACATCAGATCCAGCATCCAGTCGACACGGCAACGCGGATTTCGACAGCGAGATGCGGAACCTGCAACAGAGAGTGGCCACGTCACGGAAGTTGAGCCAGAACCTGGAAGCGGGCAACGTTTGTCGACGGTTTCGGGTAGCAGTTGGCGACCAGACAGCTCGAAAATGCCGATGAGAACTGACAACACTGCGAGCTCTTCCCGGTGTCAGCGGGAAGCGCATACTGTGCGGTGTGGCGACTTACGACAGCATCGGTGCGACCTACGCTGACACCCGGCGACCGGACCCCCGAATCGCCGCCAGGATCCATCGAGCCCTCGATGGTGCCACCAGTGTGATCAATGTAGGAGCCGGCACCGGCTCCTACGAACCGTCACACACGGTGCTGGCTGTTGAACCCAGCTCAGTGATGATCGCCCAGCGCCCAGCCGGATCCGCACCGGCCCTGGAAGCATCCGCGGAGTCGATCCCTCTCGCCGACGACTCGGCCGATGCGGCGATGGCCCTCCTGACCGTGCACCACTGGAGCGACCTGGAAGCCGGCATCGGCGAACTCCTGCGCATCGCCCGGCAGCGGATCATCGTCCTCACCTTCGACCCCGACATCAACCACAGGTTCTGGCTTCTGGAGGAGTACCTGCCCGAAGCAGCCGCGTTCGACAGCACACGAGCCGTCGCGGTCGACCGCTTGGCCAGGCTGCTGGGAGGCGCCCGCATCGAAACCGTCCCCATCCCGCACGACTGCACCGACGGATTCCTCGCCGCCTTCTGGCGCCGCCCCGAGGCATACCTCAACCCCGAAGTGCGGGCCGGTATCTCGCTGTTCGCCCAGACCGGCGACGAAGTCCTCCAGCCGGGCCTGGCCCGGCTGGAGGACGACCTGTCCTCCGGCCGGTGGCACGAACGCCATGCCGACCTGCTCGGCCTCGAAGCCCTCGACGCCGGCTACCGGCTTCTCGTGGCCGACCTGTAGAAGCAGGCGAGCCGTCTGACTGCACACTCAGACCTGCGAGAAGGGGCCGGTCACGGCGGTGCGCCAGAAGTGACCAGCTCGCGGTGACATCCTGCCCTTGGGCCGCCCTGGTGCTGGCGAGTCGTCCGGCGGCAGTGCTCCCCGCGTCCGCAGGGGAACTCCGGTCGTTGTGTGCGTGCTCCCCGCACCTGCGGGATGGCCCTCAGGGCACCGTACGCCGGTGAGCGACGCAAAAGGGGCTCACCGGGTGGCGTACGGCTCCCGCAGGATCTTGGCATGGCCATACGCGTGCACTTCTCCGGCGAGGACTTCGCCCGCACCCGCATCCGGCAGGAGCTCAGTCCCGTACTCGAACTCAACAGTGTCGTAAGGGAGTTGCACAGGCGGGCGGCGGCCGGTCGTGCCGACGGACCGGCGGAACAGGAGGGCCCCCGATCAGCTCGCCGGATGCAGATGCTCTTCGACCTGATTCCGCAGCGAGGGTGGACACCCGAGCTGATCGAGGCCCTGCCCGTGCGGCGCTCACCCGCCCACGGCGCCGTATGGGAACTGCGAGCCGTGACCGGAGACCGGCTGCTGCGGGAGACAGAGCTCATGGAGCGCCGCCGTCCCCGGCCGCTGCCCGGTTGGATCCGGCGGCTGGGCGACGACCCCGGTCTGGCCGAGGAGCTGTCCGCGCTCGTGCGGCACACCTTCGAGGCGTTTCTCGCTCCCCGCTGGCATGGACTGGAGACGCTCACCCGGACGGCGCAGGCCACCCACACGCGCCGGCTCGCGGAGGAGGGTCTGGAAGCGGTGTTGCCGCGGCTGAATCCGGGGCTCATATGCTGGCGTCCGCCCGTGCTGGAGGTCAGGGTGGGCTCCGGCCACGCAGAGGACGTCCATCTCGACGGGCGGGGGCTGACCATCGTCCCGCGGGTGCTCGGCGGCACCCGGCCCGCCCTCTCCCCCACGGACGAACGGCTGTGGCTCACCGTCCCGGTGGCAGGACCCGGCCCAGCGCTCCGGCCGGCCGCAGAACCGACCGCTCCCCGCACCCCCAGGGCCCTCGCCCTTCTGCTGGGGGCCACCCGCGCCGCCGTGCTGTGGGTCATCGCCCATGAGCCGGGGTCCACCACCGGCGAGATCGCCCGGCAGGTGAACATCGCGCCGTCCAGCGCGAGCGAGCATGCGGGTGTGCTGCGGGACGCCGGTCTGACCGTGGCGCACCGTCACCGCAACACGGTGCGCCACAGTCTGGCCCCGGCGGGCGCCGCTCTGGTCCAGGCACACTTGGCGTAGGACCGTCGCTCTCCTGCGCTCCCGCCATGAGGACCGGGAAGGACGTCCGGCCTCAGCCTGATTTCAACCGCCTGTCACCAGGTCAGCAGGGCTCCAGGCTTCCACCGTCGTCGAGGCCGTCGTCCCACACCCAGCCGCTCACCGAGGTGCCGGCCACCCTCACGTGGGTCCAGGTGTTGCCGTACTCGTTGACTACGTAGCAGTGGTAGTAGAGGTACGTCCCCGAGTACAGCGTGTCGACGGTGTCGCAGGCGCCGTAGGGCCCCTTGTTGAGCGGATAGGTGCCGGTCACCCGGCCCTCGCCGGTCTTGTCCTTGTCGGACCAAGACCAGCTGCAGTCCACGGCGGCCGCCCTGCTGTCCGCCGCGCCCTCCGCCTGCGCTGCGGGCGCTGCGGCGAGAAGGCCGCCGACCAGTGCGGTGACGGCACCCGTGGCCAGGGCTGCGCGTCTGATCATGTCCATACTCCTTCATCCAGGAACTCCGGTGAACGACAGCCGCCGATTCCTCGGGCCGTGAGCGGGCCGCAGCGGTGTCCGCGAGCCAGACTCCGGGCCGGCCCGGGGACCGGTCCATGACATTCGGCTCCCGCCGAAAGTGGGCTCTACCCGCCGTGAGGGCTGCCAGGATGGGGGTGCTCCTCTCCCCGGGCATCGGGCCGAGCGGGAGAGAGGCCGGGCCACCGCCACGGACGGCGCTGAGGGCCAGCAGCAGGGACCTGTCGGCATAGTTCGGGCGGGGCGGCATCTGGTTTTTCGGAGCCCGCCTCCTGCACGGTCAGCGTCCTTGCCCGGACGTCGGCGGCGGGGCGCTGCGGGGTGCGGCGCGAGCGTCGTAGGGGGGCCGGAGCGCCTTCGCCGGGGACTGAAGAGAAGTCGCCCGCGCTGCTCGGCCGGGCGGGGCCGGCACCTGCCCGCCGGTCGCGGGGGACCGGTTCGTGGGGCTGGTGGTTCGGTTCAGTCGCGCGGCGCGCGCCAGGACCGTGGCATTGCGCAAGAGCGGGGCGCACCGCGTACCTCTTCCAACCAGCAGGACGGCCACAAGGCCAAGGGCGCCGTGGCCATCGATGCCTTCCCGGGACTGGGCTCCATCCTCGGTAGCAGCGGTTCGATCCGCTCCCACAGTTCACGACCCACGGAGACACCCTCGTGACCTGACCAACCGATCAAGGTCGGGCTGGGACACGATGATCGGTCGCGATACCGTCCGAGCGATCAGACTCACCAGGGGGATGGGATGAACGCAGAAACCGTCACCGCGGTATGCGCGGTCGTGATCGCCGTCGCGTCGCTGGTCGTTTCGGTCTACCAGACGCACGCCATGCGGCAACACAACCGCCACTCGGTGCGCCCGATACTCCAACTGCACCGCGGTTGGCCGCCGGGAGGCACGGCGGGGATCCGGCTCATCAATTCCGGACTCGGGCCGGCGGTCATCGTCGACAGCACGCTCACCGTCGATGACGAAGTGCTCGGCGGCTGGAACGCACGCAGTGTCGACCGCGTCCGAGACCGCCTGTCGGTACGCCCATCCGCTGTGACCTCAACCAAGGAGAGGTCATCGCCACCGATTACGAGCAGTACATGTTGAGCGTGGCCAGCTACGACCCGCAGAACCACGCTGAAATCGAGGACCTGGTCAACCGGCGGCTCACGCTCATGATCCGCTACGAGTCCCTCTATGGCGGAGAGAACTACACAGTTGTCCTAGGCCCCATTCGTTGACCGGGCGCTCTGCACCATACCGCCGGTCATTCTGTTAGAGCTTGTTAAGACCATCAACTTGCGCTTGCCCGCCGCCTGCTGCGCCCTTCGTACGGCGTTGTCGCGTCCGGGATTCTGTCCGGACACGGCCGTGACCAGTCCGGACAGTCCCTGGGTTGTCCGGGACCGCTGTGACCTTGAAAGAAGCCGGCGACGGCTGACATCTTCTTCGGTGTCCGGCCAGTCGAACCTCCTGATTGGTCCGGTGAGACGCTGCAGCGTCAGCGACCCAAGTGGGCACGAAACCCTCATTCCTAAAAAACGCCAAGCCGCCCGCAAGGAGCAAAGCGTCGCGCTGCAGCGGCCGCGGAAATTAAAGCGCCCTGGTACGTCAGAGGCTCAGCGCTACGTTCTCGCTGGACAGCATGACGGCGCGAAGCCGGGGCCGAGGTGACGCCGCGGCAACCGCTTTGCCGAAAGCCATACGCATGTTTCATCGACTCAGGAGACTGCATGTCAAGACGATCAGGAAGCCGTATAGCCGTCGCGTTAGCCGCAGGCGCCCTCGCATGCGGCATCTCGCAGGTGCCGGCGAGCGCCGGAGAATCTGCGGCAGCCGATTGGTACGTGTCTGGAGTGAGTGACTCCGGATGCTCCGCCTCAGACGGTGAGTACACCTACAGCGTCGTACCGGGCACCAACCCCACCCAGTACAACGCCGAATACAGCCTGTCGGTTTGGCGACAGTCGTGCGGAAGCTCCGTCACCGCCCATCTCCGCGTGCGATACAGCGAGTGGGACGGTTGGTCCTGGTACGACTCAGGCTGGAAGACCATCGCATCGAGCGCCGGAGGCGGCTACGACTACGACGAGATGTTCTCGGTCAAGGACGTCCGCTTCGCCGTCTGCGACTACACGTCAGCACGCGGCAACTTCAACTGCGGGTACGTCTCCTAAAGCCCCCTTTCCTTGCTCGCCGCCCCGGGATCTTCGGCACCGACTACGCGAAGCGTCCGGACTCAGCAAGGTCACCGTCTGCGGAGACCATGGGCAGCTTCGCTGAGGAGTAAGACGGCTGAGCCAGCGGCCCTGCCCTTCAGCACGATTCCGTGCAAGCCATGTCGATTGAGAACACCCACGGCCGGCGTTCTCAATCGACATGGCACCGAAGCAGGTCAGCAAACCACCGCCCGATGCACCACGACAGGACACGTTGGTTAAAAACGCCATTCGTTCGAGTGACTCCACTCGAAGCCGAAACCGTCTCGTGCACCGGACTGAAGGCTTGGGCCGGGGCGGCCACTGGAGGCACGGACCGGCGTGGGCAGAGACTGCCCCGTGACGGTGCACCGGTCAACAATCGAGCACTCGGGTTGAGTACGCTCAGTGACAGCGGGGATACAGTGCGTCCATGACTACTGAGTGGATCACAGACACTGGCGACGACTCCTACGTCTGCCGCATCAAGGACATCACCCTCACGCCCGCCTTCCCGGAGCCGGGCAAGGAGCTGCGCCTGGACCTGACCGCCGAGCTGGCGGAACAGGTCGACCTCACCCAGGTCGAATGCCACTTCCAGGTCAAGCTGGGCCTGATCACGCCGCTCCGGGCGACGTACACCCTTCCCGACCTGCTGGCCGCCTGGGGTGCGGAGCTGTCAGGGGACCCCAAGCCGCCGGCGGGTGAGTGGAAGCAGAGCTGGATCTTCAAACTGCCCAGGGAAATCCCGAAGGGCGACTTCCGCCTCTACCTCACCTCGTACACGAATACCGAGATGGACTTCCTCGACCTGAACGCCCGCTTCGACATGCGCAAGCAGTGACCGCAGACACGGCACAGCCGCACCCCTGAAGGGGCTGCGCCCACCCACCAAGGGGGCACAGCCCCTTCGTCATGTCGGCCCCTCGCCCGTCGACCGGGACCGTCCCGACTCCAAGCACACGCCGACCGGGGCTACGACTTCGACAAGTACCGCCGCCTGCCGACAGGGTGCGAAGAGGCGCACCCTCCTGCGGCGTGCCGCCCTGCACTGTGGTTCCAGTCAGTCGGTGGCCGTCAGTGCCTCGCGTGCGGTGGTGAGGATCTCCTCGGAGAGCGGCGAGCCTTTGGTGGCCCGGGACAGGACGAGTGCGCCGAGCATGGTGCACAGCCGGGTGAGGCCGTCCTGGTCCTTGGTGTCGAGCCAGTCGGCGAAGTCGCCCACTCCCTGGGTGTAGACGCGGCGGGCCTCGCTTTCTCCGCCGTCGCGGGCCATGTCGGTGGCGAGTGCGGCAACGGGGCACCCCTCTGCCGCGCTGTCGCGGTGCTCGGCGGAGAGGTAGGTGTCGATCAGCGCCCGCTGGGCGGCGTCGCGCTGCCCGGCGTACTGATCGAGCCCGTCCTTGTGGTGCTGGGCGAGTTCGCCGAACGCGCGGGCGGTGGCTTCGTCGATGAGTGCCTCCTTGGAGGCGAACTGCTTGTAGAAGCCGCCGTGGGTCATACCTGCCGCCTTCATGATGTCGGCGACGCTGACGTGGGTCCCCTGTTCCCGGAGCAGGCGGGACGCGGTTTCAACGACCCGTCGGCGGTTCTCCTCCGCCTGCGCCTGCGATACGCGGCCCATCGGCCACCTCCCGATTGGATGTCGACTGGCATCTATCTTAGGCCAGTGCTTAGATTGTAGTCGTAATCTAATTGTCGGGTCGCTTGACCGCGGCCGTGGCGCTGGGAGTGGGCATGGAACTGAAGGACGCGGTGGCAGTGGTCACCGGCGCCAACCGGGGGCTCGGGCGGCATCTGGCGGCCCAGCTCGTGGAACGCGGGGCCAAGGTGTACGCGGCGGCCCGTCGCCCGGAAGAGGTAGACCTGCCGGGTGCCATCCCGCTGCGGCTCGACGTGACGGACGCGGAGTCGATCCGGGCGGCGGCTCGCACCGCCTCCGAAGCGACGCTGCTGGTCAACAACGCGGGCATCTCCACCGGAACGCCCCTGATGACGGGCAGCCCGGACGAGGTGCGCTTGGAGATGGAGGTGAACTTCTTCGGCCCGCTCGCCGTGACGCGGGCTTTCGCCCCCGTCATCGAGTCCAACGGCGGCGGCGCTGTGCTCAATGTGCTGTCGGTCCTGTCCTGGCTGCACCCGGCCGGCCTCGGCGCCTACGCCGCGGCGAAAGCCGCGGCATGGGCACTGACCGGCGCGAGCCGAGAGGAACTGGCGCCCCGCGGCATCACCGTCACGGCACTGCACGTCGGATACATGGACACCGACATGGCCGTCGGCGTTCCCGCCGACCAGAAGACCGACCCCGCCGAGGTCGCTGCCCAGGCCCTGTCCGGCATCGAGCGGGGACTGCCCGAGATCCTCGCCGACGAGACCACCCGGCACGTGAAGCGGAGCCTGGCCGCATCGCCGGACGCAGCGTGAGGCGCGCCCGCCGCATCGGCGTGGGCGTCATGACCAGCAGTGATTACCAGAAAGTATCTCGTACCGGGGCAGCCCGAAGCGAGCGAGATCCCGTCCCTGTGCGGACGAGAGAGACGGCGATGAAGACCTTCTTGATCGAGAAATACGGTGACCAGTCCGCGGTGCGTGCCGCCGAGATGCCCGATCCGGAGCCGGGCGCCGACGACGTGCTGGTCAAGGTCCATGCCGCGAGCGTCAACCCGCTGGACTTCAAGATCCGCGACGGCGACTTCAAGCTGATCCTGCCGTACCGCCTGCCTCTCGTGCTGGGCAACGACCTCGCCGGAGTGGTCGTCGGGGTCGGCTCGGCCGTCACTCGGTTCGCGGTGGGTGACGAGGTCTATGCCCGGCCCGACAAGGACCGCATCGGTTCCTTCGCCGAACTCATCGCCGTCCACCAGAACGACCTGGCCCACAAGCCGGCCACCCTCACCATGGCGGAGGCCGCCTCCCTTCCCTTGGTGGCCCTCACCTCATGGCAGGCGCTGGTCGAGAGGGCCCAGGTCCAGCCGGGCCAGAAGGTCCTCATCCACTCGGGCTCCGGCGGAGTGGGCACCATCGCCCTCCAACTGGCCAGGCACTTGGGCGCACACGTGACTACCACCGCGAGCGCGGCCAACGCCGCTCTGGTCAAGGAACTCGGCGCAGACGTCGTCATCGACTACCGCGCCCAGGACTTCGAGGAGCTCCTGGACGGCTACGACGTCGTCCTGGACACCCTCGGCGGCAAGACCCTGGAGAAGTCGCTGCGGGTACTCAAGCCAGGCGGGAAGGTCATCAGCATCGCCGGGCCGCCCGACGCGGACTTCGCCCGCGAGCTCGGCGCGAACCCGGTCCTGCGGCAGGCGATGAAGGCGCTGAGCTTCAGGACCCGACGCCACGCCAAGCGCCGGGGCGTGACCTACTCCTTCCTGTTCATGAAGGCCGACGGCGACCAGCTGCGTGAACTCACCCGGCTCGTCGACGCCGGAGAGGTCCGCCCCGTCGTCGACCGTGTCTTCCCCTTCGAGCAGACCCGCGAAGCCATGGAGTATGCCGAGAAGGGCCGCGCCAAGGCCGGCAAGGTCGTCATTGCGATGGCGTGAGGGCCGGCGCTCGCGCGGCGGGCGGTAGGCGGAACCCTTCGACGAAGGAATCTGCATGGTGTCCCAAGCTGCGGCGTTACGGAGCTTTGCCGCCGGGTGCGCCGGCGTCGCCCTGCTGGTCGGGGCTGGAGCAGCCGTGAACGCGGCTCCCGCTTCGGCTGCTGAGGCAACGATCGTCGGCTCGGACCGCACCGACGCGATCACAGGGTCGTACATCGTCACGCTCAACAAGTCCGTGGCACGCGCCGATGTGCCGCGCGTCGCTCGTGAGCTGGCCGGCCGGCACAGCGGCCCTCTGGGCCACACGTACACCAAGGCCAGGCAGCTGGCGGCGGACCCGGCGGTGGCGAGGGTGGAAACGGACGGCATCGCGCAGGTCACCGGCATGCAGCCCAATCCGACCTGGGGCCTGGACCGCGTCGACCAGCGGGACTTGCCGCTGGATAGGTACTACACCTACCCGAGCCCGGCCGCGAACGTCACCGCGTACGTGGTCGACACCGGGATCCGCACCAGTCACCAGGACTTCGGCGGCCGGGCGGCCAGCGGCTACGACTTCGTCGACAACGACTCCGACGCCGCTGACTGCCACGGACACGGCACGCACGTAACGGGAACAGTCGGCAGCGCCTACGGTGTGGCCAAGGGGGGCCAGGCTCGTAGCCGTGCGGGTCCTGAACTGCGGCGGAACCGCCCCATCGTCGACCGTGATCAGCGGTATCGGCTGGGTGACGCGGAGCGCGGTGAAGCCCGCGGTCGCCAACATGAGCATCGGCGGGGACAAGAACCAGTCCCTCAACGACGCCGTGGCCAACTCCATCGGCTCAGGTGTGACGTGGGCTGTGGCGGCCGGGAACAACGGCGGCGACGCCTGCTCCTGCGGTGACGCCACCCACCCGCTCCCCTTCCGAGCGCTACGCCCGTCCGGCTTGTCACAAGTTGTCGATCCTCAGCTCGGAACGTGCCTTGCTCAGCAGGTCATCAGCGATCTTTTCACCTGACTTGCCCGCCGGCACATCGACGGCGACGGTGACACGTTCACCCTTGGATGTGGTGACGATCAGCGTCTTGTCCAGGCGCCTGGGCGTGCCTTCTCCTGCCTGGCTGTAGGTCATGGTGAACAGGGCCGCGTCCCGGCCTTGGTGCGTGGTGGGTGTGACGGAGGCCACGGCGGGAGAGCCGCCCGTGGGGGGTGTCCCGGCTTCGTTCTCCTGTTCCCAGCGCTGGCCGATGCCGAGTGCCGTCTCGGTGACGTGCTGTTTGCGGTTGACCAGGAGGGACATGTCGCCCTTGAGTGAGGTGTAACGGGTGCCGGTGATGGCGCCGGTCGAGTCCCCCAGGTTGTCTTCTGTGGTGATCGTCCAGTCGGCCGGGGCTGCCACGGTGAGCTGCATGCGGTACTCCTCGTACCGCTTCCAGCCGTCAGGAAGGTCGTCGCCGGTGAGAGCGAGCGTCACCGCGATCACGACGGCCAGAACGACCGCAGCCGCAGCGCCGGCCAGCCAGAGACGTCTGCGGCCCTCGGCCGTCGCTGTCGGCGCACCTGCGAGCACGGTGGCTGCACGGGTGGGCGGCGGTGAGGCCGGAGGATGGGCGACGTTGTACAGCAACTGCTTCGCGTCTGTGGCCGTCAGCCGCTCCTCGGGGTCCTTGCGCAGCAGACCGGTGATCACCGAGGTCAGTCCGCCGCTGTGCTGCGGAGTGACAAGCTCGCTCAGGAGGATGGCCTGAAGAGTGGAAGGGGTGGTCTGACGCCGGAACGGTGACACGCCCTCCAGGGCCTGATACAGCATCACTCCCAACGACCACAGGTCGGACTCCGGGCCTGGGCGGCGGCCGAGGACACGTTCGGGGGCGATGTACTCGGGGGAGCCGATGAAAGCGCCGGTCTCGGTGAGTTTCTGCTCTCCCTCCACCTGTGCGATACCGAAATCGGTGAGGACGACCCGCTCGTGGCGGCCGATCATGACGTTGCCGGGCTTGACGTCGCGATGCAGGACGCCGGCCTCGTGTGCGGCGGTCAGTGCGCCGAGCACGGCGAGAGCGATGCGGGCGGCTTCGGGCGGCGCGAGCGTGCCTTCGTCCAGCACCTCGGCGAGCGAGCGACCGTGCAGCAGCTCCATCACGATCCAGGGCCGCTCGCCCTCGGTGACCACGTCGAAGATGGCCACCACCGACGGGTGGTCGATCCGGGCCGCGGCACGCGCCTCACGCTGCATCCTGGCGTAGGCGGTTCGCTGCTCCGCCGGCGTGAAGTGCTCCGGGACCCGGGGCTCCTTGATCGCGACATCCCGGTCGACGACCTCGTCCCGGGCCCGCCACACCGTCCCCATACCGCCGGCGCCGAGCCGCTCCAGCAGCCTGTACCGTGACCCGACCAGGCGCCCCGCACCCATCCGGTCATCTCCGGCCCCGATGTGTTCCTCTCCCCCTGCCGCCACTGCCGCGCTCCCCACCGCCGGCCCCTCCCCCGGTGGCGGAAGCCGGTAACTGGTCTGCTCCTGGTGGTGTCCCCCGTCACTCATCATGGAGGCCATGATGCATCGTCCGTCAAAGGCCAACTGAGCGCCGAACATGCACATTTCGGCTCTGCGGTCCGTCGGATCGCGACGGTTGCGCCAGAGCGGGAGCTTATGTCCCACCCCGCGCGAACCGGGGTACCGCAGAGGTTTACCGCGGAAATCCACCTGCGGTTGTAGGAACCTGCCGCGGCTGCGGCAGAACCCAGGGGCGCGATCCCGAGGGCCATGGGTGTGGGCGGGTGCTGGCACTGCTCTTCGTCCTGCTTCCCGTCTCCACGTTGTCCGGCGCTGGTGTTCGAATCAGCGCTCCAGTGGTTGCGCAGTGGCCAGGTTCGCGTCGTTCGCGTTGTCCTGGGTCGGCATGATGAGGGCCGTAGGGCGTGGTCTCGTCGTCATGCGTCGGCGAGATCACGGACGTGGGGGCGGAAGAGCGAGAGGAACACGAGGGTGACGGCAACAGCCACTGACATCGAGAAGGCGGCCGGTGTGCTGCGCGCCGGGGGCCTGGTGGCCCTCCCGACCGAGACCGTCTACGGTCTGGGCGCCAACGCCGAAGACCCTGCCGCAGTTGCGCGGATCTTCCAGGTCAAGGGGCGCCCGCCCTCCCATCCGCTGATCGTCCACATCGGCAGCGCGGAGGACCTGGATGACTGGGTCGAGGAGGTGCCTGCGACGGCGCGCCTGCTGGCCGAACGCTTCTGGCCGGGGCCGCTGACGCTTGTCCTGCGGCGCGGCCGGCGGGTGCCGCTCGAAGCGACCGGCGGGCTGGAGACGGTGGCCGTCCGCGTGCCAGGCCACCCCGTCGCCCTCGCGCTGCTGTCGGCTTTCGGCGGCGGTGTCACGGCACCGTCCGCCAACCGCTTCGGCTCGGTCAGCCCCACCACCGCAGACCACGTCCGTGCGGAGCTTGGTGACGCCGTCGACTTCGTCCTGGACGGCGGCCCGTGCGAGGTCGGCGTCGAGTCGACCATCGTCGACGTCACGGGCGAGATGCCGACCATCCTGCGGCCGGGCGGGGTGACCCGCGAGGACGTGGAAGGGGTGCTGGGGCGCCCGGTCACGGTCCCGTCGACGAGCGGTGTCCGGGTGCCGGGTCAGCATCCGTCGCACTACGCGCCACGGGCGCGGGTCGTGCTCGCCGAGCCGGAGAAGGTCGTCGCCGAAGCCGAGCGCGCGCAGGAGCTGGGGCATCAGGTGGGCGTTCTACTTCCGCCCTCCTTCGCCGGCGCCGCGGTGAAGGCCCACGCCGTCGTGGCCCTCCCAGGTTCGATGGCTGCCTACGCGCACGCGTTGTACGGGCTTCTGCGTGAGCTCGACGAGCGGGGGTGCGACCTCATCGTCGCGTCCTTGCCGGTGGAGGAGGGGCTGGGGCTCGCCATCGGCAACCGTCTTCGTCGGGCTGCGGGGCCCCGGTCCTCTGCGTGAGCGTCCACGGCCGGAGCGGTCAGGACTGGGCGGAAACCGCCGCGTCCAGGCCGCGGGTGGCGACGGCCTGCGCGCTGCCGTCGGCCAGTCGGTAGGACAGCCCCACCACAGCGAGGCGGTCGGCGGCGACCCACTCGGCCAGGATGCGGGAGCGTTCGAGCAGCAGGTCCACGGTGTGTTCGATGTGCCCGGCCAGGATCTCCTCGGCCGTCTCGCGTCCGGCGGCGCGCGCTGCCGGCACGCTCGGGTCACCTGTTCGACCACGTCACGGACGAAGCCGCCCGCGTCTCCCAGGCCGCGGTGGGTGCGCCGTCCGTCCCGCTCGCGGCACGAACCCCGTCGGCGAGGTGGATGTCGTGGTGTGTCCGCCGCGGGACCGTCCCGGGGGGCGGGCTTGTTGCTGGACGCCGTACGGTCCACTCCACCTCCCGGGGAAATGACTGGTGGGAAGGGTAGAGACCGAGGTTAGAGTCCGCTCCGTGACGACATACCAGCTTGGTCCCGCCCAGTTCTATACGCGGGGGGAGAGGCTTCTGCGCGGCAAGGGTGTGGCGTCGGCGGTCGGCGCCGGGCGGGCCGAGGACTGGGTTGCGCTCGACCGCAGCACCGAGCTGGGCACAGGGTGGCGGGGACGTGTCCGGACCCGGATCGGTTTCCGCTGGTACGACCAGCGGGCGATCGCGGACTGGGCGCCGTATCAGCAGGAGTCAGGCCTAGATGGCTGCCCCTTGGGACGTCCGCCGGGCACCGAGTCCGAGATCGCCCTGTTCCTATGCCACAGAGACGCCCGGGTCCGTGCAGTGGCACTCGGCCTCGCGGAGTCCGGGGCGCTGCCCGCGTCGGTGCTGCCGCTCGTGCTCATCCGGTGTGCGGACACCGACGAGCGGGTACGGGAGCTCGCCCGCGCGACCTTCGACCGCACGCTCGCCGACGCGGACGAGGCCGCACTGCGGCAACTGGCGCCGCTCGCAGCGCTGGTGGGCACCCGGCGGCGGCACGGCACCTGGGTGTGTCAGGCAGTGCTCGGGCGGCTCGGCGGGCTGCCCGACGAGGCGCTGGAACAACTGATGTCCGGCGGTGACCGGGAGGCCCGGATCGCGGCCCTGCTCGCCGGGGCCGCGTATGGGCGGCTGGACAGGGAGCAGGCCTGGGCGATCGCCGAGGGGGACGCCGACGACGGTGTGCGCGGGCGTGCGCTGCGCACGGTGATGCGGCTGGCGCTCGCGTCCGGACGGCAGGACGTCCTCGACGACGCGCGGGCCCGGATCCTCGCGCGCCTGGATGCCGAGCCCTCGTACGACGTGCGCCGCGACACGTTCGCCGCCGCTGTCGAGGCCGACTTCTTCCGTGCGCGGGACCTGGCCAATCTCGCCCTCGGCCACCGGGACCGGCCCATCCGGCGGCGCAGCTGCGCACTCGCCCTCGCCGGTCCGGACGGGGACGGCGTCCTCGACCTCCTGCTCTGCGCGCGGGACACGGCCGTACGCCATGACGCCGTCGCGCGGCTGAGGGGCGCCGGCCGCGCCGACGAGCTGGTACGGCACCTCTCGGACCGCTCTCCCGCCGTCCGCGCGCTGGCATGCCGGGAACTCCGCGCGGCGGGCAACGATCCCCACGCCCACTACCGGGCAATGTGCACCGACCCGGCGACCGTCGAGCCGGCGGCACTCGTCGGACTGGCCGAGCAGCGGTGCCCCGAGGACGCCGCCCTGCTGCGGCCCCTGACTCGTCACCCTCGGGCAGCGGTGCGGGCCCGCTCGCTGTCCGCGCTGCGGATGCTCGGCGCGCTCGCGTAGGACGCGCGGCGCCGCGTCCGGCGCGGGCCTGAGGCTTGCGGCACATGCCCCACAGTGTCGGGCCGTTCCCGGGAGAGGGAGTCCCGCGCACCGGGGACGGCTCGAGCCCGGCCCGACCGTGTCCTGGCGGACAAGGCCTACACGTCACGCGAGGACCGTTACTACCTGCGACGACTTGGAATCCCGCACATCATTCCGGAACGCCCCCGCCAGCTCAGGTACCAGCAGCACCGAGGCTCTCTTGGCCTTCTCGTCGGGGAGGGCCTCGGTGTAGGCGAGGCGGGTGTGCCCGTCCACGGCCGAGTGCAGTTACACGTACCCGGCTTTGGCGCCCCTGGCCTTTGGCGCCCCTGGCCTTGGCCCGGTCCGCGGCCTTCGTCTGATTGCTGCCGCGACCGTGGGCGCGCCAGCCGCCGCCGTCGGGGATGCGGCCGACCTTCTTCACGTCTAGGTAGACCACGTGCCCGGGCCTGCTGGCGTGGATCTTCCGCCGTTCGCGGTTCGTCTCGCCGATGGGGTCGATGAACTTCCGCCGGCTCAGCCCCAGGGCGGCGAGGTGGCGGGTGACCGTCCGGCGGGAGCTTGGCACGCCGTCAGCGGCGAGTTCGAACGCGATCCGGGCCGCGGACCACTTGTGCTCCCGCCGCAGCGTCCCGATCCTCGCCACGACCCTGCAAGGGGGCGCTGTGGGTTGGCGGTGCGGTGCGGTGGAGCGGTCGAGCAGGCCCAGTTCCCCGTGCCGCCGGTGCCCGTTGAGGGCGGGTCTTGCAGCGTTCGATGAGGCGGTGGCGTCCTTCGGCGGTCAGCGGGGCGTTGCGGTGCGGCACGGGCAGCATGCGGACTGCCCTGCCCGGCGCTGAGCACCGCGCGCCATCAACCGTACGAGCAGGGGTGTTCATCGCGGCTGCTGTTCGGCAATCACAGCCCAGTCGTCCGCGGCGCGGCCGTCGGCGATCGCCTGGTCGAACACGCCTGTGAGCAGTTCGCCGAACGGAAGGGAGACCGCTTGGCCGGCTGCTGCATCGAGGGCGAGGTGGAGGTCCTTGCGTCCGAGTGCCGTGGTGAACCCGGCGGGCTGGTATCTCCGCTGCGCGATCATCGACCCATATCCGGAGTAGACGGGTCCGGGAAAGAGCGTCGAGGTCAGCAGTTCGACGAACTGACCCGGGTCGGCGCCGGCCGCGTCGGCGACGCTGACCGCCTCGCCGAGCGACTGGATCGCGCAGGCGATCAGGTAGTTGCCCAGGACCTTGGCGGTGTTGGCCTGCTCAGGCAGCTCGCCCAGGCGCCAGGTGCGCGATCCGATCACGTCGAAGAACGGCTGGACCCGGTCGATGAGTTCGGGCTCTCCTGCGGCGAGGATGTTCAGCGCGCCGGCCTCCGCAACGCCGACCCGGCCGAACACCGGGGCGGCGACATAGCCGATCCCGTGCGCAGCGTGCGCCTCTTGGGCCCGGCGGGCCAGCCCGACGCTCACCGTGGCCACGTTGACGTGGACCGCCCCAGGCCGGGCCTGTCCGAGGACCCCGGAGTCGAGGAACGCCTCCGCGAAGGCCGTGTCGTCGGACAGGACCGAGAAGACCACGGGGCACTGGAGGGCCTCCGTGACGGATGCGACGCGGAGGGCGCCGGCCTCCGCGAGCTCTTCCGCAGGCCCCGCCGAACGGTTCCACACCACAGTCTCATGGCCTGCCCGCACCAGATTGCGCGCGATCGCCCGCCCCATCCCGCCCAGGCCGATGACTGCAACCTCACCCATCGCGCAACCTCCACAGCGTGAACCCTCTTAGACGGTTCACACTATGTCGCGAGTCGGCGCCTGTGTCGAACTGGCTAAGATGGTTCAGGCAGGTCCATGGCGGTACGTACGGAAAAGGGGTGCCCATGGAGGCCCGTCGACTGTTCCGGCTGGACAACGAGGTACTGGCGTTCCGCTTCACCGCCACGATGAGCGACCGGGCCGGCGCGGAACCCCAGGAGCGGCTCTCCGACCCCGGCCGGCTAGAACTCTGGTTGCATGCCTCAGGGCTCAGCGTGCCTGACGTCTCGCCCGCCGAGCTCCAGGATGCGCTGACACTGAGAGAAGCGATCTACCGTGCAGGGCTGGCCGTCGCCGCCACCCAGCGCCCCGATCCGGCTGACGCGGCAATCCTGAACGGGGCCGCGGGCGCTGGACAGCCAAGGCCCAGTCTCGAGAACGGGCTCGCAGTCTGGCACCTCAGCAAGGAAGCACCGCTACCGGACGCGCTCGGAGTGCTTGCAGCCAACGCCATCCACGTACTCGGAGGCCCCGACCGCGGCCGGATCAAAGCATGCGAAGGCCCCGGCTGCGCCGGCCTCTTCCTCGACACCAGTCGCGGCGCAAACCGCCGCTGGTGCTCAATGAACACCTGCGGCAACAGGGTCAAAAAGGCCCGGCTTGCCAACAAGTAACCGACTACAGGAGACCGCCCCCAAAGCCGTCCGCCACCGTCTCGCACTCATGTAACAGGCGGGTCGCCAACTGCGGACACTGCCAGCACCCTGACAACAACAGTCACGACCCGCACCACTCGAGGTGGATGCTGACCTTTTGTCACCGGGGCCCTGTCCGAGCAGCTCGCGCACGTCGGCCTTGACGGGCAGCTTCTGCGTGCCGTCGCCCAGCGCAATGAAGGAGCTCCGCAACGGATGACCGTCGGTCGTCCCTCGGATTTTCACGAGCCCGCGGGTGCCGCCGCCTCAATGTGACCGAGGGCGGCGGTCATGCGATCTTCGACGTCATCGACGCCGACGGCGACAACCAGATCTCGACCGAGGAGATCGCCCGCTTCCTGCGCGACGTGTGGAAGGACGACTCCCCCCGGGCGATGAAGCTGTTCACCCAGGTGGACACCGACGGAGACAGTTTGATCAGCCGCTACGAATTCATCCGCGCGGTGCGTGAGCATTTCCTCTCCAACGACCCGGACGCACCGGGCAGCATTTTCTTCGGACACGTCTGACCACCCGCCGGGAAGACCGGCGTCTGACGCAGCGCGAGGGGCCACGCCGACTCCGGCACGACCCCTCGCGCGGCCTACGCCGCTGCCCAATTCAGCCCGAGGTCGGCCAGCGCCTGGAGCTTGTCCTCGGTGAGCTTCGCGCGCCTGCTCTTGCTGTTTCTCAGGAACACCCCGAGCTTGACCTCCGACCCGTCCGGAAGCTGCTCTACGTGGGCCCTGGCGGACCTTCACAGAGCCCTCGCGGGCCTTGTACGCCGCCCAGGGCCGCCACGCCCCTCTCGAAGGCGCTCATAGACGCCGTGGTCGGCTCCGGGGCGGGGCCGAGCGGCGGGATGCCGAGCTGCTCCAGGCGCTCGCGCTGCCCGTCGTGAAGGGCCTGCCAGACCTCGGGCTGGCGCTGCCGGGCAGCCCAGCCACTTCCGATGTCCATGCCGTGGACCGTGAACCCGGAAAGGACGTCGGCCTGGCTCTCTTCGTCGGCCACCAGCTCGCGCAGCGCGGCGTAGTGCCGCTGCCGGTGCGCCGGCCACACTCTCCCGCCGCCGGTGGAGTATGGATTCGCACCCATCAAGCCCCCTTGGTCCGCACCATGCCCCAGGAGGACCGGTGGGCTGGAGGATCACCCAGCCTGGCTCCGCTAGCCCTTGCGATCACAGACGGGCACAACGGCCGCCCGTAAACAACACGTGTCACGGATCAAGCTTGGCACCCGGCACTGACAACCGGCCGCTCCAGATGACCCGTCGCAGCACCACCAGGCCCAGATAGGCCGCACGCCGACGACGCCTCTGGCGAGAGTAGCGCTGATGGGCAATGCTCCTGTCACGACCGCGAGCGGATCACCGCACTGCTCGTTGTCCAGTTTCCATGCCATGAAGCATCGCAAGAAAAGCCCCGAAGCCTCCTGACGAAGCGTCAGCGACGTTAGCAAAGGGTTAGCAAGAGTCCTGCCACAGCTACCCACAGCTGGACACAGCGCGGAATGACCCAGCAATGCGCAGCGCGCCGAGAGTCCACCATCCACCCTCACGCACATGGCGGAAGGGCGGAAGGGCGGATGAGAACACACGACGGAAAGCTGATCACTCGCCACCGACGAGACCCTCAGTTTCGCAGGTCAGCGCACTCTGCCGCGTGGCTTCAGAGGCGTCACCGGCAGCTCGGGGGCAGGCAGCGGACCCCCGTCGTACCCCTTCACGTCGCCGAACCGCCTCTCTTCCATCCAGTCCCGCCGCGCCTGCTCGATCTCCTCCTGGGACCGTCCGATCCAGTTCCAGGAGAACGTACCGGCCGTGACCTGTGTTCCCCGGCTGCCCGGGCGAGGGTCCTGGCAGGAGGGGAACCGGCAGGTCAGCGGTGTCCCGCCCTCTCGCCAAGGCGTTCCAGGACCACGCTCGCCATGGCCTCCATGCCCCTGGCGTTGGGGTGAGCGGGGGCGGCGGGTACGGCGGGCCGCAGCGGCTCGACCCAGCGGTCGGCGGGCGCCTTGCACATGTCGTGCCCGACGGACGGGCCGTAGGTGTCGACGAACTCGGCCCGGTTCAGCCACGCCACCAAGCGCAGCATCTGGTTCAGGCGCTTGCCCGTGTCCCGGAGGTAGGGGAAGTCCTTCGCGGCGAACGGTACGGACGGGTAGCAGCCGCTGCCGTCGTCGGGCAGGAGGGCGGGATATCCGACGACCACCACACGCGCGTGCGGCGACCGCTCGTGCACCGCACGCAGCACACGGGCGACCTTCGGCGCCGTCTCGAGGATGTTCAGCGCGAGCCGGTCGACCCCGGAGGACGTGTAGTGGCGGCGGCACGGGTCGCCGGCGAGGTCCGTGGAACTGAGCGCGGCGCAGGTGCCGATGATGGAGCCGAACCCCATGTCGTTGCCGCCGATCTGCAGCGTCACCAGTTCGGTGCCACGTTGCAGGGCGTCCAGCTGGGGCCCGTTGGTCCCTTGCGCTTTCCACATCTCGTCGGTCTTGGCCCCGCCGCAGCTGACGTCCGTGAACGAGGCGACCTCGTATCGAGCTGCCACCAGCGAGGGGTAATTGTGGTCCGAGCGGGCACAGTTGGGGTCGACCTGGCGCGGAATCAGCGGCCCTGACGTGTACGAGTCGCCGAGTGCCACATAGTCGACGGGGCGGTGGGAGTGTCCCTCCCCGGCCAGGGCGGGAGCCGGGGCGCCGACACCGGCGACGAGAGCGCAACTGCTCAGTGCGACGCCCAGCATCGCGGTGCGGCGACGTCGCGGGCTGTCGCCGCCAGGACGCGTGTGATGGTTCATGAAGCTCCTCCCCTGAAGCCCGGACAGCCCGCGGCACGGGACGGGTCGGTACGGCGCACGAAGCATCGCGACACCGCGGCAACCGGACACACTCCTGTCCCACAGGCCCAACACCGCCTGTATACCGGCGAGTAGGGCCCGCGGACCAGAGTCGGGTCGCCGCCGGCTCGTTCGACTTTCGCCGGTAACGCTCGTGGCGACGCCGCGCGGTGCGGCCCCCGGACAGGGGTCGCACCGCGCGGACCGGGCCGTTACTGCGTCATCTGCTCGTGGCCTTCGTGCAGGCCGCCGCCGCTGCCGGAGTCACCCCCCGTGGGGGCGGAGTCCACCGGCCGGGTGAGCGGGGCGAGGTCGTATGCGTAGTGGCCGACCGCGTCGGCGATGACATCCACGTTGACGTCGAGCGCCCGCATGTTGATGTTGTGGATGTCGTCACCGGGGGCGTGGTAGTTCACGTCGTACGCCACACCGGCCTGGCCGCCGTACTTCGCGGCCTGAGCTTCGGTCTTGACGCCCTCCGCGCCGGTGAAGGTGCCACCGGCGGGGATGCCGACCTCGATGAACGGACCGTAGTCGGAACGGCCGGTGAAGTCGGTGCCCTCGTGCGGGATCCTCTTGGAGTCGAGGAAGTCTGTGATGCCCTTCTCCAGCTGGGCCGAACCCTCGGGGCCCGGGCCGGCGCCGGTCGCGTCCGAGTCGTCGCCGTCGAAGACGAAGTAGGCGGCGTTCGGAGAGGCGATCATGTCGAAGTTCAGATAGAGCTTGATCTGCTTGCGCTGCTCGTCCGTCAGCGACGCGACGTACGCCTCTGAGCCCAGCAGTCCGAATTCCTCCGCCGACCACCAGGCGAACTTCACCTTGTTCTTGACCTTGTACTGCGACTTGGCCAGCTCCAGAGCGACCTGGAGGATGCCGGCCGAGCCGGAGCCGTTGTCGTTGATGCCCGGGCCCTCGGACACGGAGTCCAGGTGCGCGCCGAGGAAGACGGTGTCGGCCGCGTTGCCGCCGCGGGTCTCCGCCACGACGTTGAAGGTCTTGCGGTTCTCGTGCAGTTCACGGATGTCGAGGGTGACCTTCACCGGGCCCTGGGCGGCCTGTGCGGCCAGGGTCTCACCGTCCGCCTGAGTGATGCCGCCGGTGGGGATCTTGCCGGCGGTGACATCTCCTATCGTGCCGTTGAGCGCGCCTTCGGTGTTGTTGTAGACGATGGCGCCGACCGCGCCCGCGGTATGGGCGTTGGCCTGCTTGACGGCGAAGGTGCAGCCACCACGCTTGATCAGGGCGATCCGGCCCGTGAAGGTGTTGCCGGCGAAGTCGGCGGCCTCGCAGCCATGGGTGCCGTCGGCGTCCACAGGAGCGACTGCCACGTCCGCGGTCACCCCGCCCTCGGGTCCGCTGGCGGTGTACGTCATCAGCTGGATGGGGATGTCGCGCGGCTGGGGCGAGACGACAGCGAGGGTCTCCGCGATCTCGTCTGTGTAGACGAAGTCGAACTCGTGGCGGGAGAGTTTGTAGCCGGCTGCCGTGAGCACCGCCTCGATGTAGGCGGCCGACTGCTGGTGGCCCTTCGAACCGGCCGCTCTGGTGCCGCCGTTGCGGTCGGCCATGGCCTGGAAGACCCTGAGGTGGCGGAAGGCGTCCTTGGCCGTGGCCTCCTTGACGAGCTTTCCGGCCAGTGCGTCGCCTCGGTCGGCCCAGCTCGTGCGGTGGGCTTCCGCGGTGGCGGGCCCGGCGAGGAGCAGGGGGGAAACGAGCGCGGCGGCGGCCAGGGTGGCGGTCGCCGCCGCGCTACGACGTGCGGGCATGTGGGTCCTCTCACTGCAGGTCGATGGATCGATCGACAGTCGGAAGAACGCGCTCAGCAGGATGGGATTGAGGCACGTTAACCCCATGACGGCCCACTGCCAAGGAGGCCGCCCGAACTGTTTCGAGGGCTTGAGCACGGGGCTGAGGAGTCGTCAGGTGCCAGTTCAGTGCCCTGTTCTGTCCAGGCCCACTGGGCCGTACAGGTGGTGTCGCCGCTTGGCTCGTGCCGCCCGTCGCCTGGTGATGGGATCAGTCAGCGCTGCATGAGCCGGATATCGGGATACTGGCGTTCATCGGCGGGCCACGGAACGGCCCATGGCCGGCCTTCCCTGTCTCGCAGGAGTGTGACCACGTTGTGGCCGTCGTAGAGCTCCTCGAGCGGCTGACCCGTGACGTGGGACAGGACCTGTGCGTAGCGGCCCATGTCGAAGGGGTCGAAGACGAACTTGGTGGACATGCCCTGAAGGGGCAGCTGACGTCCACGTAGTCGAAGCGGTCGCGCGGGTCCGTGGGCTGCTGTGCCTCGAAGACGAACACGGAAGCCGGGTGCTGATCGTTGTGCCACCGGACGGCGCCGCGGGCAGCCTGCATCAGCAGGTGGTGCATCCGGAAGGTCGCCAGGAACTTTGGCGAGACAATGGAGCCGCCCTGTGGGTCGCGCCGGTCGGCAAGAAGCGACAGTTCCCGGAACATGAGGCCGTAGTAGACCTTGCCCATCCACAGGAACAGGGTGGTGGTGTCCAGGGCCGCGACCGCTTCGGGGCCCTCGGCGAAGGCATCGCCCACCGCTTGTTCAATGCGTGACAGATGCTCGTTGTTGCAGGTGCTGCAGCAGGGAATCCTCATCTGCTTGTACGGCATCAGAGTGCCGTTGAGCAGCGTGATCTTCTCGTTCCACAGGTCACATCGCCGCAGCAGCCACTGTGGGAAGACATGCTCGTCGGTCCGGCCGTCGGCAAGGTCTGCCCCGCACAGGAAACAGCGGTCCTGGGTGAGGGCCTGGTCGCGGTCCCATCGGTAGATGAACCCCGGTATCCCGTCCTGGTCGTCGTCATGTGACACGAGCCGACCCTGGACCAGTTGGGGCGTCATACGTGCGCTTCGGGGAGGTGACGCCGGTGCACCCGGGAATTCTGATGGCCGCCGTCCGGCGCTTCGAAGCGCCACGCGAACCGGTGCGGGGCCACAACACCTCAGCGAAGCTTCACCGCGTTGCTCCCGTGCATGTGGGCACAGAGGAGGCCGTGGGGCGCGTGGGGGATGCGCATGCGGCGCATCAGGTCGCGGGTGGTGCGCATCGTCAGGGTGCTGCGCCAGGTGATGCCGGGGTGACGGGAACGGAGATGGGACACGGCTCGGGTGCCGATTCCGGTGGCGTGGAGGTGTGCGTCGATGTCGACGCCTGTGATCACTCCTTCACCGCAGACCGCACAGATCCGGTAGTGCACCTGGCCGACGACCTTGCGTACGTGGACGAGGAGCAGGCAGTTCTCTTCAAGCCCTTCATCGCCGGGGAGGTGAGTGGAGAGGAACTCGATGTCTCGGTACGCCAGGATCCTTCGCCGCAGCCGGCTGCCGAATTTGTGGAGTCGGCGGCGCCGGGACCGGCGAGGGGCGGTTCCAGTGTCGGGCGCGATATCGGTGAGGGTGCTGCGGGAAGCACCAATGTCGGTGTGGGGTTCGGTGCGGAGGAAAGCGCCTGAGGGGCGTGCGTGGATTCCGGCCATGTCCGCCCGTGTGCCCGAACTGATGCCGCCCACTCCCCCACTGTCAGCCGCGCGAGTGACGGTACACGCGCGCCTTGACGGCACGGGATTGCCGCATCGTGGCGTCAGGCGGATCCTCAGCCCGCGGCAGTGAGCCGGAGGGTTTCGGTCCTGGGCCGGAAGTGGAGCGCCGGGAGCCGGATGCACCCGCCGAGCTGGATCGGGGTGACTTCCGGGTCAGTGACGTGCCGTCGGTTCTTGCCCGTTCACGGCTGCCAGGGTCGAGCACGTCGTGCTCACCCGAGCAGGAACGCCGTGTTCCGTCGTTGACGCGGAAGCAGTGGCAGCGAGCACAGCGAGCGGCTCGCACCAGGAGACGGTCCGGGATTGGACGGAACTCATCCGGGCCTCGCCCACATCCAGACCTGACAGCCTGCGGATCTCTCACCTGGCTGAGCACGACAGTGGCCGAACAGGCCAACTGTCGTGCTCAGCCACAGCCGCTCGCTGCCTCGTGGGGCGGGGATGAACTTCCGGGGCGTTGCGCATTGTTCCGCTCTGGGGCGGGTGCAGCAACGTCACTTCCGGCAAGTTCGGAAGAGTCAGGGCCGCCGGGCAGGATCGCACAGCAGGTCCTTGAGATTGCCGTCGTCGAGGCAGACGCGCACGAGTGCGGCTCCCCCGACGACATCTGCGGGAACCACGAAACGGTAGTCCTTGGTATTGCCGCACGCCGTGTCGGAAGGCGCGGAGCCGGCCGAGCCCAGCATCCTGCCGGCGGCGTCGTAGGTGTACGCCCAGGTGCGCCGGCAGTACGCCGAACCGGCCGCGCTCACCGACTTGTGCGTGCCCACCACCTCGATCGATCGGTTGTACCAGGTGACCGTGCCCTTCGTCCACGTGTTCCCGACGGGGATGTCGAAAGTGGTGATCGGGTAGGCGACGGTCTGCGCGCCGGCGGCGGGAGCGCCCAGCAAGGTGCCCGCGGTGAGCACGGCGGAACCGAGGGCGGCGGCGAGATGAGCCTTCATGCGATCTCCAGGTTGGGTGAGCCGGTTGCGGCTTCACATCCTGGGCAGGTCGGCCCCTGTGGCCCACCTCTTAAGTCAGGGCTTAAGGGGGGCCCGGGACGACAGGCGCGGAGTCCTCGGGTCTCAGGGTTCCGTCAGGGCACCGGTCTGCAGCAGGGCCAGCCCGAGGGGAGTGATGAAGTGCAGTACAGACCCTCCTCGACGACTGGTGGTGATGAGGCCCGTGTTCCGCAGCACTGTCGCGTGCTGACTGGCCGCTGCGGCCGTGACGTCGAGGCGGCGGGCAAGTTCGCTCGTCGAGCAGCCTTCCGCTGCCACGTGCAGGGCGGCGGCTCGTGTGCGGCCGAGCAGAGACTCCAGGTTCCGCACGACGGAGCCGTCGGCTTCTGGCGGTTCGGTACCGGTCAGCGACCGGCGGAGAGCCGGCACAGTCAGTCGGGGAGGCTGGGCGGGATCGAGCGGGTCCCACAGAAAGCTCACCGGGTGCTTCGAGAAGACCGTGGGCGTGATGATCAGTCCCCTTCCCTGGAGACGCACGTCAACTCGGCGCGGGTAGGGAGCTTCGAGCACCGGTGGACGCCACCGGACCAGTGGTGCGCAGATCGAACGCAGCAGCAGATCGATGCCTCCCTCCAACATCAAGTTCGCGCAGCGGGTGGTCAGCGCGACCAGCTCGGACCGCCCTCGATGCCAGAAGGGCTCCACCGTCACCCGATGGCAGGCCCGCACGGCCTCGGCGAGTTGCTGCAGCGCGTCTCGGTCGCCCTCCGACACCCGTTTGGCCCATGACAGGTGTCCGGAACGGAAGTCGAGGCCCTCGAGCTCGCGGCGCAGCCGGGACACCGGGGCATGCAGCAGGTTGTCGACGGCGTGGTCCACAGAGGGCGCATCACCCATCAGGGCCAGCAGATCAAGCCCGGGACCGCGCACCGGGACCAGGGACGTCAGGGGGCGTGTGTCCGCTCCCATCCGGCCCGCGACCGCTGACCGCCACGAGCGGAGGTGTGGAAGCTCCCGGTTCTCCCTGAGCAGCTCCAGGCTGTAGTAGACCTCTGCTGCAACGCCGACCGTTGCGGCCACCCGGGTCCGGGCGAGGTCTTCGGCCGTGAAGTGAATGCGTAACACCGACCGGCCCCCTGCCATCGAAGTCGAGCGCGTGAGCGCACCCCCAGCATGCCCCAACACGCCGCGCCCGCCCCGGCGTTCAGGCGTCGGCGGCTTCGTTGCCGGGCCTGACCCGCAGCCCCCTACGCCGCGCGGACACGCCCCGCGAGCACACACTGTTCGCCAGCCTCATCATGCCGTGCACGGTCAAGGCCCGGACCGATCTGCAGGCGGCGAGGCCGAGGAAGGCTTCATGGACGACGTTGGAGGAGTCGTAGAGCTTCACGAAGCGGGCGGCGTCGAGGGTGCCGGCCGATTTCTCGATGGTCTTGTTGAGGGGCTCGAGGACGATCTCGGTGCCCAGGAAGCAGTTCACGGCGCCGGTGGGCATGCAGACGATGGGTTCGCCGCTCCCGCGCGGCCGGCACGTGGCCGGGACGTGGGCGCTGCTGCGCCGTTCGGCCCCCTCCGGTTCACCAGCGACGGAGCTGCCAGTCGCGCGGGGGGCACAGCCACGTCGCCCGTGCCGGCGCGTCGAACCGTCCGACCCGGAGCCCCCAGGACCGCCGTGGCCGTGTCCGTACCGAGCAGCCGGTGGCGAGGCCACACATCGGCGTCTGGCCGGGGTGACCCGCTCCTCGTTCGGGATGACCGGAGAATGGGTGACACAGCGGACATAAGTGCCTATTAGTTGATATACATCTTGCGTGAAGATGCGACGGGCCCTTGAGCGGGCGGTGCGGCCGCGTCGGTTGTCTGAGATTGGAGCTTCCGAGGAGAGGCATGCGGCCCTTCAGTACCGCGGTGACCCGGCAGACGCCGGGTTCCGTCACACGTCGGCCAGCCCATCCAGAAGGCACCCGGGCACATTGGTACGGCCCTGTATCTGTCGGTGTGGATCTGGCCGGCGCGGCACTGCCGGTCGCGGCGGCGATCGTGGAAGTGCACGAACCCCACCCCCTGCGCCTGGCAGCCGTCGCCGCCCTGCTCTGGCCGCTGATCAGAGTGGTCGGCAAGCGTTACACGCCCTCCGCCTGGGGTGACGGCGGCGGCCTGAGAGCCGTGGTGAGCGACTGGCTGGTGCTGGTCGGTGCGCTGGCAACGCTGCGTGTGCTGTGCGGACTGCAGAGCGTGCCGGCCGAGGCCTTCACGGCGCTGAGCCCCGCACTGGTCCTCACCGCGGTCTGCCACCAGATGATTCACCGTCATCTCCTGGCCGCCCGCCGCGACGGCCGCGCGCTGCGCCACGTCCTTGTCGTCGGAGAGGGCCCCACCATCGACGCGGTGGTCGCACAGCTGGCCCAGCGCACCGATCACGAATACGTGATCGTGGGATCCTGCCCGATCGGGGAGGACGATGTGCTCTCCGGTGTCCCGGTCTACGCGCGGCTGCCCCGCGAGGAGCCCGAGACTCCCGAGCAGGACGCCGCGACGGTGCTCGGGGCGGCCGACGAACTCTGCGCCGACCTGGTCTTCGTCGCACCGGGCCGGCACCTGTCGGGCGAGCGGCTGCGCCGGCTGTCCTGGGCGGTGCACGACCGGGGGTGCCCGATCGTCGTCCTGCCCGGCATCGTCGAGGTCGCCCGCCGGCGGGTCCGGCTCACCTCGGCGTCCGGGCTCACCCTGCTGCACATCGCGCCGCCGTTGCGCCATGGCGTGCCGGCCCTGCTGAAGGAAGCCGTGGACCGGGTGGGCGCGCTGCTGCTGATCCTTTTGCTCTCACCGCTGCTGCTCCTGCTGGCCCTGGCCGTGCGGCTCGGCTCACCCGGTCCCGCCTTCTATCGCCAGACGCGGGTCGGCCAGAACAACACGCCGTTCCCGATGTGGAAGTTCCGCACGATGGTCGTCGACGCGGACCGCCTCAAGAGCGAGCTGGAGGCGGCGAACGAGAACGACGGCCACATGTTCAAGATGCGCCGCGACCCCCGGGTCACCCCCCTGGGACGCCTCCTGCGCCGCTACTCGCTGGACGAGCTGCCTCAGCTGTTCAACGTCCTCCTCGGCCACATGTCCCTGGTCGGCCCGCGCCCTCCGGTGCCGGAGGAGGTCGTCAGGTACAACGCGGTCGAGATGCGCCGACTGCACGTCAAGCCGGGCCTGACCGGGCTGTGGCAGGTGAGCGGGCGGTCCGACCTGTCCTGGCAGGAGACGGTCTCCCTCGATCTGCGCTATGTCGACAACTGGTCCCCGTCCATGGACGTCAACGTCATGGCCCGCACCGTACGCGCGGTGCTGAACGGGCAAGGCGCCTACTGAAGCTGGTCCATCCGGGCAAGCCTGCCGCCAACACGCCTGGATCGCGGGTGATCCGCCCGGCGGGACGTGAAGGATCACGGAGCTGAACGCCTCTGCCTCGGAAAGGACACTGTCATGGCGCAGAGCGCAGTCGCCGCACAGCCCGGTGACTCCGGTCCGGCCACCCCGCACCGACCCGTCGTGGAGCGGTCCCTGCGCGGCTTCACCGGCGCCGGATACGACAAGGGACGTCCTCTGCTCGTACAGGCCGCCTGGTTCGCCGTCCTCCACCTGGTCTTCGTCAAATGGTGGTGCCCGCACCGCTGGCGCCCGGTGCTGCTGCGCGCCTTCGGCGCCCGCGTCGGACAGCGGGTGCTGATCCGGCACGGAGTGCGGGTGCACTGGCCGTGGAAGCTGGAGATCGGCGACGACGTGTGGATCGGCGAGGGTGCCTGGATCCTCAACCTCGAGCCCGTCACGATCGGCCACGACTGCTGCGTCTCCCAGAGCGCGCTGCTGTGCACGGGCAGCCATCGCCCCCGCTGCGCCACGTTCGAGTTCGACAACGGCCCCATCCGGCTGGAGCCGGGCAGCTGGGTCGCGGCCCGTGCCGTCGTCCTGCGCGGTGTCACGGTCGGCCGGGGCGGCGTCGTGGGCGCCGGCGCCGTCGCCCACCGGGACCTCGCGCCCGGCACGGTCCTGACGTCGAAGGGACGTACGGCATGAGACTCCTCCACGTGGTCACGCTCATCAGTGACGACGGTGCCTTCGGCGGTCCGCCGAGCGTGGCGGTCGCCCAGTCGCAGGAACTGGCCGCACGCGGTCACGACGTCACGCTGATGTCGCTGTGGCGGGGCAGCCGCCGGGCCCCGGAACGCATCGGCACCGTACGGCTGCGCTCGCGTCCGGCCCGTTCGCTGCTACCGGGGCGCGGCTTCATCGGCCTGCTGCACCCCCTCCTCCTGCGCGATCTGTGGCGGGCCATCGGCGGCGCCGATGTCGTGCACGTCCACGCGGGGCGCGACCTGGTCTCCCTCTCCGCCCTCGCCGTCGCCGCCCTGCGCCGCGTGCCGTGCGTGGCGCAGACGCACGGCATGGTCGAGCCGCGCACCGCGCTCCCCGTCCGGCTGTTCGACCTGCTCTACCTGCCGCTGCTGCGCCGGGCGCGCGCCTGCTGCGTCCTGACCGAGCAGGAACGCCGGCTGGTGGCGCGGGCGCTGGGGGCGGCCAGCCCGCCGCTGCGGATCCTTCCCAACGGCATCCAGCCGGGCCCGCCCGAACCGGCGCCCCGGCAGCCGCGCGAGCCCCATGTGCTGTTTCTGGCCCGGCTGCATCCTCGTAAGCGTCCCGAGGCCTTCGTGCAGATGGCCGCACTGGTGCACCAGCGGCTCCCCGAGGCCCGCTTCACGCTCTACGGTCCGGACGACGGAGCGCTGCCCGCCGTACGCCGGCTCATCGACGAGGGGCCCGCGGACGTGGTCCGCTACGGCGGGGCGCTGGATCCCGCCGAGACGCGCGAGGCCTATCGGAGGGCGGCCGTCCATGTGCTGGCGAGCGTCAACGAACCCTTTGGCATGACCGTCATCGAGTCGCTGGCCGCCGGCACGCCCGTGGTCTGCACCGACACCTGCGGCATCGCCGACGAACTGGCCCGCCGTGGCGCCGCCCTCGTCACCGACGGCAGTCCCGAGGCCATGGCGGCAGCGGTCTGCCGGCTGCTCGGCGACCCCGAGCTGTGGGCCCGGACGGCGGAGGCGGGCCGCCGCGTGGTCGAGGACGTCTACTCCATCGGCGCGGTGGTGGACCGGCTGGAGGAGATCTACCGGGGCAGTCGGCGGGAGGAACCCTTCGGCCGAGGCGGTGCGGAACCCGGCGCACGTCCGGCGGGCGCCCACCCCCGGCAGGAACCGGCCCCGACGGGCCCGGCCGGCTGATCCTCCGAGCCCGGCCACGGCACGTCCGTCCCACCCGACCCACCTCCTGGCTCGGCCACGCACCTGGCCATCCGACCCTCCCCGTCCCTACGACGCCGCGGCGCCGGTCCGCCGGCGCGTCCGGCGGCACTCCCCGAGCGGGGAGGCCGCCCGTTCAGCCGTGGCCGGCGGTGCGGGGCCGGCCACGTGAGACGCCCGTCAGGGCCGGCGGCGTCTCGCGCCGGCGGTCACCCTGTGCAGGATGTCCTCGAAACGTGAGGCGCAGCCCTCCAGGGCGAACTCCCGCTCGGCCAGGGCGCGGCTCTCCTTGCCCAGCCGCTCGGCCCGGGCCGGGTCGGACAGGACCCCCCGGACCCAGGCGGCCGCACCGTCCAGGGCCGACTCCTCCGGCGGGAAGACCGCCGACCCCGCCTGCCGGAGCAGCCCCGCGGCGAGGTTGTCGGCGGGCATCAGGCCGAGCACCGGCCGCCCGGCGCACAGATAGGACAGCGTCTTGGACGGAACCGAGAACTGCCCCGCCTCCGGACCCAGCAGGACGACGAGGACGTCGCCCGTGCCGAGCACCTCGGGCAGCCGCTCATAGGGCTGGAAGGGCAGCAGGGTCAGTTCGACGCCCCGCGCCGCGGCCGCGTCCCTGAGGACGGGTACGGCAGGGCCGTCGTTGACGACGACGAGGCGGACCGGGCTTCCCTGCTCACGCAGCCGCTCCGCCAGCCGCACCAGCAGCGCCGGGTTGTGCTTCAGCCCGAGCGTGCCCGAGTACAGCACCGTTCGTACGTCGTTGAGTCCGTGCTCCGTCGACCAGGCGTTGGCCCGTGCCACCGGGACGATCTCGTCCAGCGGCGCCCAGTTGGGGATGACGGTGACCTTGTCGGCGGTGCCCCACTGCTGGTGGACCCGCACGAACGAGTCGGCGATCACCACGACGGCCGCGGCCTGCCGCGCCGACCACTTCTCGGCGGCGCCGAACACCTTGGCCGCCAGGCCCATCGACTTGGCGACGTCGGCGGCGGCGAAGCTCTTCAGCGCGACCGCGGTCACGTCCTGATGCCACAGCACCCAGGGGATGCGCAGCCTGTTCAGGACGGCCGCGGTCGCGACCAGGACCGGGATCGGCAGGTTGGACAGCAGTGCCACGTCGGGTTTCTCGCGGCGGACCTGCCGGGCGAGTTCGAGACCCAGCAGGGTCTCCTGCCCGAGCCGGCGGAAGTAGGCTTCCTTGCGCAGCCTGACGCCGTCCCCGATGGTGGCGAAGCGCAGGCCCGGCGTGGGTCCGGCGAGGTCGCCCTTGCCGGAGACGTAGGCCGTGCACGTCGAGTGGACGACCTCGTGACCGCGGCGCGCCAGCTCTCGGCTCAGCTGGGCCTGGAACGGGTGGCCGCTGTAGTCGTGGACGAGGATCCTCATCGTCCCGCCGCTTCCTCGCAACGTTTCGGGCGTCACTGGTGGGAGCGCTTGACCTGGTCGTAGACCCATGCGTAGGTCTGTTCCAGTCCGTCGGTCAGAGAGACGGAGGGTTCCCAGCCGTAGATCTCGCGGATCAGGGTGTTGTCGGAGTTGCGGCCGCGCACGCCCTGGGGGGCGTCCAGCCGGTAGCTGCGCTCGCAGCGGATGCCGGCGATCTGCTCGACGATGTCGACGAGTCGGTTGATGGTCACCAGCTCCGAGGAGCCGAGGTTGACCGGTTCGCCGCTGTCCCCGTTCATGATCATCTGGGTGCCGTGCAGGCAGTCGTCGATGTACATGAAGGAACGGGTCTGCAGGCCGTCGCCCCAGATCTCGATGCGGTGGTCGCCGGAGAGCACCGCCTCGGCCACCTTCCGGCACACCGCGGCGGGAGCCTTCTCCCGGCCGCCGTCCCACGTGCCGTGGGGGCCGTAGACGTTGTGGTAGCGGGCGACGCGGGTGAGGAACCCGTAGTCCTCGGTGTAGTGGCGGCACATGCGCTCGGAGAAGAGCTTCTCCCAGCCGTAGCCGTCCTCGGGCTGCGCCGGGTAGGCGTCCTCCTCGCGCAGGGCGGTGACGTCCGGGTCGGTCTGCCTGGCGGCGGCGTAGACGCAGGCGGAGGAGGAGTAGAAGTAGCGCTCCACCCCGGCCTCTTGCGCGGCCTGCAGCATGTGCGTGCTGGTCAGGACCGACATCATGCAGGCGGCCTTGTTGTTCTCGATGAAGCCCATGCCGCCCATGTCGGCGGCCAGCATGTACACCTGCCGGGCGCCCCGCACGCCCGCCCGCGCGTTCTCCAGGAGCGACAGGTCGGCGATCACGTTCTCCGCGGCGTCGTGGACCTGGTACCACTCGTCCCGGGGCTTGATGTCGATGGAGCGGACGGTCAGCCCCTGGGCCAGGAGCGAGCCCACGAGATGCCCCCCGATGAATCCCCCACCACCGGCGACGACGACGTCGACCTGCTTGCCCATGCGCAACTCCTTTGTCCGAAGATCGGATGGTCCGGTGTGACCAAGGAATGCACATTTGTCCTGTTTATCTGTAAATGGCACGCCGTCCGACGTCCCCGCATCACCCGATGACGGTGCTGTGCGGACGGCCGCGTGGAGCCTCCCGGATTCGCGCGCGCCTGTACGGATTGGCAGGATTCAGGCGTTATAACCCTGTTGATGAACTTTCAGGCGAAAAACCCGACTGGCGAAGACTGTCGGCAGGGAGAGGTTCCCGTTCGCAGTGTGGCCGCGGTCTCCCTCTGGGCCGTGGTCCTCCTGGTCCTGCTACCGGGGCTGATCCTCCAGTCGGACGGCGCGCACCTGTCGGTCGCACTCGCCGTGCAGGGCGTGGTGCTGGTGCACACCGGTGTGGCCCTCGTCCGCGTGCTCACCGCGACGACGGTGCAGCTCGTCGCCCTCGGCTTCTGGGTCTTCGCCTACATCTGGCTCGGCCTCGCACCCCTGGCGCAGCTCGCCACCGACGCCTTCCCATGGTCCTACCGGGCCGGCGAGGGGACCGCCCTCATTGCCGTGGCCGTCATCGAAGTGGGGCTTCTCGCGCACAGTGCGGGGACCGCCGTCGCCGCCCGCCGGGAGCGCACCCGCGCGGCCAGGTCCGCCGCCTGCTCGCCGGGGCCGGTGGAACGGCTGCTGTCCCGTCGCCTCGCGCCCTGGCGCCTGCTGTCGCTGTGCGGGCTCGCCCTCGTCCTGGCGGTCCTGCTCGTCCCCGGCCAGCCAGGGGGCCTCGCCGCGTACTTCACGAGCCGTCAGGCGCTGCGGGAAGCGGGCTCCGCCGACGGTTCGGGCGACGCCTTCCTGTCGGTCCTACGCAGCTGGTGCCTTTCCGTGCCCGCGCTCTGGGCCCTGCTGGGCCTGCTGCACGTACCGCGCGCGCCCGGCGGAGACCGTCTGCTGCGCACCGCCCGCCACCTGCTGCTGCCGCTGCTCTTCGCCCTGAACGTCGTCGTCAACAACCCCGTCAGCAAACCGCGGTTCTGGTTCGGCACCATCGTGCTGACCCTGTTGTTCGCCATGCCCCGGCTGTGCCGGCCCCGCGCCTTCCGCGTCATCGCGGCCACGCTCATGACGACCGTGCTGCTGGTCTTCCCGTACAGCGACTACTTCCGCTACAGCGACCGGGAGCAGTTCACCGTCGTCTCCCTCTCCGCACAGTTCACCACCAACGGCGACTACGACGCCTTCCAGCAGGTGCAGACCGGCATCGACTTCGCGCGGGGCCAAGGGTTCTCACCGCAGGACGTGCTGGGTCCCGTGCTGTTCGCGGTCCCGCGCTCGGTGTGGCCGGACAAGCCGGGGGACACCGGCATCGCCCTGGCCCAGTACGCCGGCTACGACTTCGTCAACCTCTCCGCCCCCCTGTGGATCGAGAGCTACCTGTGGGCCGGCCCGCCCGCCGTGGCCGCCGTGTTCTTCCTGCTCGGCGCGATCGGACGGCGTCTGGACGACGTACACCACCGGCTCCGCGACCGGGCGGGCACCCTCGCGACGCTTCTGGTCCCGGCTCTGGCCTTCTACCAGATGATCTTTCTGCGCGGCAGTCTGCTCGGGATCGTGGGCCCGCTGGCGCTGCTGGTGACCGTTCCCCTGCTCATCACCACCCCCGCCGCCCGCGCACCCCGGCTTGTCCCGTCGGCGCCGCCGACCGCACCCACCCGACCCGCACAGCTCCCCGCGACAGGAGGGCCCACGTGACCGCCCCCATCCACTCCTACGACCGGTACGACGAGCCGGACCAGCTACGCGACCAACTGCGCCGACTCCTGCGCCACCGCGCCGTCATCGCCCTGGGCGTCGCCCTGGGACTCCTGGGCGGCGCCGTCCTGGCCCTGTCCGGCGCACACACCTACACCTCGACCAGCGAAGTCCTCGTACGCTCCACCGCCGACCCCTACGGCATGGTCAGCGTCTCCGCCGACAACCAGGTCAGCATGGGCACCGAGCGGCAGATCGCCGCCAGCGCCGCGGTCGCCGTCCGGGCGGCCCGCATCCTGGGGCAGGCCGACAGTGCGGCCGCACTCGAGGACGATGTGCGGATCACCAATCAGACGAAGTCCCAGGTCCTGCGCTTCGAGTTCACAGCCGGCACCCCGACTCGCGCGGCGCGCGGCGCCAACGCCTTCGCCGAGGCCTACCTCGCCGACCGCAAGGCCCGTAACGAAGCCGCCGCACGGCGGGCCACCCGCAGTGTGGAGCAGCAGATCAAGACGGTGGAGGCGGCGAAGAAGCAGAACAAGGAGGACGAGGTCACCAAAGCGGTGCAGAGCCAGCTGGACACGCTGCAGGAGCGCATCGTCGAGATCAACTCCCGGGACACCGACGGAGGTGACATCGTCCGCCGCGGCGAGGCGCCGGCCCGGCCCTCGGGGCCCGGCTGGCCGACCCTGCTCACGCTGGGACTGGCGGCCGGACTGGCCCTCGGCATCCTGCTGGCCTGGCTGCACTCGGCCCTCGACACCCGGGTCCGGTCGGCGGCGGATGCCCGGGCCGCGCTGGGCGGCCCCGTGCTCGGTCTGCTGCCCCGCAGGCGCGACGAGCACGAGGACGACGCCCTGCTGACGGTCGGCCACCGCGGCGGTGACCGGGCCGAGACCCTGCGCGCCCTGGCCTACCGCCTGCGCCGCTCCGGCACGCCCGCCGACACCGGCCGGATCCTCGTCGTGGCCCCCCGCCGCGACGCCGCCACCGAGGGCGTAGCCGTGAACCTGGCCGCGGCCTTCGCGGAGTGCGGCGAGGAGGTGCTGCTGGTGGACACCGACCCCGACACTCCCTCGCTCACTACCCGGCTGCCGCTGCTCCCGGACGACGCCCGCACACCCGCGGAGGACGACCTGCCCCAAGGGAGCGTCCTCGTCGACGCCGGCACCGCCGGGCGGTTCGCCTGCTGCTCCACCGGCGGCAGCGGTTCGCCCGCCCCGGCCGGCGTGTCCGCCACCGTCGACCGGCTGCCGACCGGCTTCGACGCCCGTACCGCGGTCGTCGTCAGCCGGCCGCTCCTGGACCACGCGGACGCTCTGGCCATCGCCCAGCGCGTCGACGCCGTCCTGCTGGTCGTCGCCCTCGACACCACCCGGCGGGACGATCTCCAGCGGGTGCGCGAGCTGATCGACTGTTCCGGCGGCACCCTGCTCGGCGCCGTGCTGGACGCCGGTCACCGGCCCGGACGTCTGCGTGGCCTCCTGCGGCGCCGGCCGGGGAGCGCCGAGGAGGCGGAGGCCACCACGCCGGTCGTGGAGCTTCCCGCGCAGGACGACACCCTCTCGGCCTCTCGCGGGTGACCGCCCCGGAAGCGACCGCCCCCGCCCCGAACAGCGTGGCCGCCGCCGCGCGAGGCGGGTGGTGGGGGGCGGCCGGTTCGGCGACCAATGCCGTCCTCGCCTTCGTCTTCGTCGGCCTGATCACCCGTGCGCTCGGAGCGCAGGGAGCAGGAGCGGTCTTCACGGGCGTGGCCCTGTTCACCATCCTCAGCCACACCTGCAAGCTCGGCGCCGACACCGGGCTCGTCCGCTTCGTCTCGCGCGACATCGCGGTGGGTGGTGGGCGCTCGGTGGGCGGTCTGCTGCGCGCGGCCCTCGTGCCCGCGGTCGTAGCCAGTACGGCGGCCGCCCTCCCCCTGCTGCTGTGCCCCGCGGTGGCCACCACGCTCCTGCCGCATCTGCGGCCGGCCGACGCGATCACTCTGGTACGGCTCTTCGGGCTGTTCCTGCCCCTCGCCACCGTGGGACTGGTCCTGCTCGGCGCCAATCAGGGCCACGGCACCGTGGTGCCGTTCGTCGGCGTCGAGCAGATCGGCAAACCCGTGCTGCGGCTGCTGATCGCCGTCCCCGTGGCCGTGTACGCGCCGGGCATGCTGCCCATGGCCGCCGCCTGGCTGCTGCCCGCCCTGGCCGGCACCGTGGCCGCGTGGCTGGCCCTGCGCCACTGCCGCGCCGCCCGCGGCACCACGTATCCGGCCGTCCGCGGAGCCGTTCCCTGGCGTGCCTTCTGGAGCTTCGCGGCACCCCGCGCGGTGTCGTCCGTGTTCGACTTCAGTGCGGTGTGGGTCGGCGTCATCCTGCTCTCCGCGCTGGCCACCAGCGCCGACGCGGGCGTCTACACCGCCATCGGCCGCGTCGTCACGGCGGGCACCCTGCTGCAGCTGGCCGTCCGGCTCGCCGTGGCGCCACAGATCAGCCGGCTGCTCGCCGTCGAGCAGATCGCCGAGGCGCGCCATCTGCACCGGGTGTCGACGTGCTGGGTCGTGCTCTTCTCCTGGCCGCTGTTCGCCGTCGTCGCCGGCTTCCCGGGGACGGTGCTGTCGGTGTTCGGTCCGGAGTTCGTCCAGGGCGCGCCCGCCCTCGTCGTGCTGTGCGGCGCCTCGATGGTCAACGTCGCGGTGGGCAACGCCCAGACCGTGCTGCTGATGTCCGGCAGGAGTTCCTGGCATCTGGCCGTCACCGGGGCGGCGTTCGCGGTGCAACTGACGATCGGGCTGCTCACCGTGCCGAGGTGGGGGGTTCTGGGTGCCGCCCTGTCCTGGGGGGCGGCCATCGTCGTGGAGAACCTCTCGGCCGCCCTCCTCATCCGTTTCCGGCTCGGGTTCACGACCGTGGACCGCGGCTACACCGTCGCTCTTTGCGCCGGACTCGCCGTGTCGGTGGTGCTGGCGGCCGTGCGCTCACTGACCGGTGACACCACGTCAGGACTCGCCGCCGGGATGACCTTGGGAATGTGCGTATTTGCTACTAGTTTGTGGTGGTATCGCAGGCCGCTGGGAGTGAGCGAGCTGGTCGGAGTTCTGCGCCGTCGCGCTGCGTGAGCCCAGACAGGGACGTACCGTCCGGGCTCAGCAGGTGTGTGTCATTCCCCGCGTGTCGCCCACACCACTGCCATCCGGGATGTCCATTGCGCCTGAGAAAGCTCCCGCCGAGGGCGGCCACCACTGCGGTCGCCGCCGCCCTCCTGTGCTCCGCCGCCCTGTTCCGTCCCACTCCCGCCCTGGCCGCCGGCGAGGCCGGGGCGGCGTTCACCGCCGATCCGCTGACCACGTGGCAGACGAACGGCATCGTCTGGTCGCTGGCGTATGCCCATGGTGTCGTCTATGTCGGGGGAACCTTCGACTCGGTGCGGCCGCCGGGCGCGGAGCCCGGCGTCCAGGAGGTCCCGCGCCGCAACTTCGCCGCGTTCGACGCGGCGACCGGAGCCCTGCTGCCCTGCGCGCAGTCGTTCACCGGAGGAGCGGGAACCGTCCGCGCCCTCAAGGCCTCACCGGACGGGCGTGTGCTGTACGTGGGCGGCTCCTTCAGCCGTGTCGGATCGACCGGCGTGGCGAGTGCCGTCGCCCTGAACACGGCCGACTGCTCCCTGCGCAAGGACTTCCGGCCGGCGGTGTCCGCGACCGTCCGGGCGATCGACGCCACGGATCGCACGGTCTATCTCGGCGGTGACTTCCGCCGGGTCGACGGCCAGATCAGGCAGCACATCGCCGCCTTCACCCCCAAGGGCGCCCTGCGGACGTTCCGGGCCGACGTCGACGCCTCGGTGCGCGCCCTGTCGGTGGTGCCCTCGCGCGAAAAGCTCTACGTCGGCGGGGACTTCGAGCGGGTCGACGGCCACCGGGCCCGCTCGCTGGCCGCCCTGAACAGCACCAGCGGGGCCCTCGTGCGCTCCTACCCGGGCTGGTTGCCGCCCCGGTCGGTGGTGAAGTCGATCGCGCAGGACGGCACCCGCTTCTACGTGGGTGCCGAAGGCCACGGCTGGGGCATCTTCGACGGCCGTATCGCGGGCCGCCTGGACGACGACAGCATGGTGTGGAAGGACTCCTGCCTCGGCGCCACGCAGGCCGTTCTGCCGTACCGCGGCGTCCTCTACAGTGCCTCGCACGCTCACGACTGCAGCCAGACGCCGGGCGGGTTCCCCGACCGGCAGGACCGTCAGCACCTGCTGGCCCAGTCGCCCCAGGACAGCAGCATCCTGCACTGGTTCCCCGACACCAACGAAGGGATCGGGGAACAGGTGGGACCGCGCGCGCTGGCGGTCGGCCGTGGAGTCATCTGGGTGGGCGGAGAGTTCACCCGGGTCAACGGCGCACCGCAGCAGGGCCTCACCCGCTTCGGCTCCGGTCCCGACACCGGGGCACCGGCGGTTCCCGCCCTCTCGCTCTCCGCGCAGCAGTCCGGACAGGTCACCCTGCGCTGGAAGGCCTCGTGGGACCGGGACGACGCCTCACTCACCTACCGGCTCTACCGGAACGACCGGCTGATCTCCACGCAGCAGCGGTCGTCCACCTACTGGGACCGCCCGTGGATGAGCTTCACCGACTCCGTGGCCGCCGGCAGCCGTCAGAAGTACCGGATCGCGGTGACGGACGGGACCAACACCTCCATGAAGTCCGAGCCGTTGCAGGTGACCGTGCCCGCGAAGGCGACGACCGTTGCGAGTGCCCCATGGACATGACCCGCATCGGATTCGCGCCCGGCGTCTACGACCTGTTCCACGTCGGCCACCTCAACATCCTGCGCCAGGCGCGCCGGCACTGTGACCGCCTCATCGTCGGGGTCACCACGGACGACCTCGTACAGCACCTCAAGGGCAGACCCCCGGTCGTCCCGTTCGCCGAGCGCCTGGAGATCGTCAGCAACCTGCGTTGCGTCGACGTGGCCGTCGCCGAGTCGGAGGAGGACAAGCTGGAGACGTGGAAGCGGATCGGTTTCCACGTCATCTTCAAGGGCGACGACTGGCGGGGAACGCCCAAGTGGGTGGAGCTGGAACGGCGTTTCGCACGGGTCGGTGTCGAGGTCGTCTACTTCCCCTACACCATGCACACCTCCAGCACGCTGCTGCGCGACTCCCTGGAGCTGCTCTCCCGGCACCCGCGCACGGAGTTCCCCTCAGCGCAGCTCGCGGAACCACTTGACCAGGAAGGCCGCCATGAACAGGAGGTGGGCCAGCAGCAATGTGCAGTAGACGGAAAGGAAGACGTGCTGGCTGCCAAGGAATAGGAAGCTGACGCAGGTCACGCCGTAGTCGACCGGCAGCAGCAACACGGACCGCAGGGCCGGTACGGGCTCCGCGGGCATCGGGGCCGCCGGCCACGGGGGCGCCGTTCGCCGCTTGAGCTGCTCCGTGAGGATCCCGGCGAAGAAGATGACCACGGCCGCCAGCTCGAACAGCATCGGGGCCAACAGGAAGACCTGGCTGGGCAGGGAGAAGAAGCGGTAGAACGACACCAGCACGACCAGGTGCACCGTGACCAGTTTGACGCAGTCCAGCACATGGTCCAGCCACTCACCGGACGGACTGCCCGAGCGCTGCGTGCGGGCGAGCTGTCCGTCCGCCGCGTCGAGGGCGAACCCGACGGCCAGGGCCGCACAGACGCAGACCGACAGCCCCGGACCGGGTCGCACCAAGGCCACGGCGGCCAGGGCGGGAAAGGTGAACAGGGCACCGAGCACTGTCAGTTGATTGGGAGTCGCCCCGGCACGGTAGGCCAGCGCCGCCAGGACGCGGCCGGCCGGACGGTTGACGAACAGGGTGTAGACCGACACACCCTTCGCGGGCTTCTGCGCGGCCGACATATGCCGGAGCACCTCAACGAACCCGGTCATGTCCCTCCTTGACGATGAAAGCGCTGAACAGCGAACAAAAGTGCTTAAAGGGTTGGAAGGGATGAAACAGGTGGAAAGAAGGAGATTATGACAGAGTGGGGAGGTTCGATGTCGCGTGTCACCCGTCGGCATCTTCTGCGTGGCGGCGCCTCGTTGCTGACCGCGACGGCCTTGTCCACCCGCAGCGCGCGCGCCCTCCCGCGCACGTCGGCCAAGCCGGACACCGTGGTCAACGTGGCCGATCTGGGCGCGGTGGGCGACGGGCGGACCGACGACAGCGCAGCCTTCGAGATCGCCTACTCGTTCGCCGCCGCACGGGTCTCCGAGGGAGCCGGCCGTGTGGTGATCGAGATCCCCGCCGGCGAGTTCCTCATCACCCGCCCGCACGCGCTGCTGAACGGTGTCGCTCCCTCGCAGCCCGCGAGCGGCCTGCGGTTCTCCGGCGCGGGCCGCCGTATGACCAGTCTCGTCTTCCGCCCCAAGACCGGCCCGGGCTCCTATCTCTGCCGGAACGAGGACGTGTGGTCGAACATCTCCTTCGAACGCATGCAGTTCAACTCGGCCACACCGGGCGCCTCCTTCTTCAACTCGTACTCGACCGGGCAGGCGCAGGACTACCGGTTCTCCGAGTGCGAGTGGATGGGGGAATGGGAGTACGGGCTCGCCCTGAGCGGCACGGACACCAACTCGGAGATGCGGTGGGAGGCCTGCCGGGTCGGCGGCCGCTATCGCCGGGCGTTCCTGTACTCCGGGCTGACGCGGGACGGACAGCAGGACCCGAACGACCAGGACCAGTTCCTCAACTACTGGTTCACCGACATGAAGGTCGAATACGAGTGGGGCAATTTCCTGGAGTTCCCCTACGGCGGTTCCATCACGTGCCGGGGCGGCTCCTACATCATCACGGACAGACGTCCCAAGAGCACCCCGGAGTACGGCACCACCAGCACGTTCTTCCGCTTCCCCGTCGCCGAGCACCACGACTCCGTGCAACGGTTCCACGCCCAGGACATCCGCTTCGAGGTGCGCAACCCAGACGTGGTCGTCATCGACTGCAGATGGAACGGCGGCATCGTCCACTTCAGCGACTGCGACGACACCGGGCTCGCCTACCAGGACTTCTCCAACGATGTCCGCTCGCACCGCTACGCCGTGGGCCCGCGCGGGCCGCTGATCCGCTACGACTCCTGCCAGTTGGTGGGCCGGCACGAATACCGGTCGGTCACCGCGACGGACCCCCTCCCGGTCCGCGCCCGCTACGACATGTGTCTGCTCCGCAGCCATACGGCAGGTGACTTCGCGGTCGACGACGGCACGGGCCGGGTCCCCTTCGTCCAGTTCGTCAACTGCATCGACGCCGCCGTCACGGACGACTCGCCCGCGCCGACGCTCCCCTCCGCCTCGCCTACGACCTCTCCCTCCGCCCCGCCTCCGAGCCTGACCCCTACGCCGGCCACGTGACAACTTCGGCCACCCGAACACACCGACGCCGGTCAGGTGGGCCGCTCCTGCCGGCAGCGCACGCCTTCCTGCCCCGGCGTACTCCGTCCGCGCCCACCGGCGCGGCAGCGGGTCACCCGTGGGAGGGACTTCTCGGCGCCGGTGGACCTACGACGGACGATTCGGCGCACAAGCTCACTGGCATCCGCAGTCCCGACGCCGGAAACAGCCCGTCAGCAAGATGGACCGATCCCGGTGGCCATTGCTTCAGGGGGCGCCTGATACTCCAGAAAAGAGGCATTGCCACGCTCCGGCCCAGGCCCTTTCACCGGGCTCACCACGGTGCGGCGCAGCGATGAGCACCCCCTCGTACCGCAGTCGGCCGCGCCGTTTCCCCGGAATCACGCGGCCGCGCCACCACAGGAAAGGCATCAGGATGTCACGCTTGGCGCATTCGGCGCTGCCTCGGGTTCGTCCGGGCATGGCCGCGCTCTCCGCCGTCGCCGCCGTCATGGCCCTCGGTCTGTCGGGGCCGCCCGCGACGGCCGCGGAACCGCCCTCCGTTCCCCGGGCGAAGGGCGCACCGTCAGGGATCAGCACGCTCGCGGACGGTCTGACGACTCCCTGGGGGATTTCGTTCCTCCGGGGCCACAAGGCGGCGCTGGTGACGGAACGCGACACCGCCGTGGTCTGGAAGATCACCCTCGACGGCGCCAAGCAGAACGTCGGCACGGTGCCGAACGCGGTGTGGAGCGAGGAGACGCAGGACAAGGGCGGCCTTCTCGGTGTCGCGGTGTCACCGACCTGGAACGGCACGACCGACCAGGACGTGTTCTTCATGGAGACCACACTCGAGGACAACCGGGTGGTCAAGATGAAGTTCGACGGCACCCGGCTGAGCGGTTACACCCCCGTCCTGACCGGAATCACCCGGGACAACCAGCACAACGGCGGAAAGATCGCCTTCGGGCCCGACGGGTATCTGTACGTCACCACTGGTGACGCCTCGCAGAAGAAGCTGGCGCAGGACAAGACGTCGCTGAACGGAAAGATCCTGCGCATCACCAAGAACGGTGCGGCGGCTCCGGGAAACCCGTTCGGCACACGCGTCTACAGCTACGGTCACCGCAACCCCCAGGGACTGGCCTGGGACAGCGCCGGACAGCTGTGGTCGACCGAGATCGGCGCGGAGGCCTGGGACGAACTCAACCTCGTCGAGCCGGGCGGGAACTACGGCTGGCCGACCTGTGAGGGCTCCTGTTCCGTCGCGGGTATGACGAACCCGAAGATGGTCTGGGACCCCGACGAGGGAGGCGTGCCCGCCCAGATCGCGGTGGTCGACGACGTGGTCTACGCCTCTACGCTGAGCGGCCGCCGGCTGTGGCGCATTCCGATCGACGCGACCGGCGAGGACGTCGGGCCCGCGACAGCCCACTACAACGGCGCCTACGGCCGGTTGCGCGCACTGGCCAAGGTTCCCGGCGCCGACCAGCTGTGGCTGGGCACGAGCGACCGCGGCGAGGAGGACGACCTCATCCTCAAAGTGACCGTCGAAGAATAACCGTCGACCGAAAGGCTCCTCCCGCACCCGGGAGGCGAACACCCCTCGCCGAAAGGAAGGTACGCACCATGAACGAAGCCGTCGAACAGGCCGAGCAGCCCAGCCGGGCAACCTCCGAGGAGACCGACCGCACCGCCTGGCAGAGTCCCGGGTACGCGGTCGTCGACACCGCGCTGGAAGTCACCGCCTACTCCCTCAGCGTCCGCTAGCCGCCGTCATGCTGCTGCAGGTGCTCGGTACCGCGGCCGGCGGCGGCATCCCCCAGTGGAACTGCGCGTGCCCCGGGTGCTCCGGGGCACGCGCCCACCCCGGGAGGCGCCGCCGACACGCCTCGCTGGCCGTCCGTGCCGGCGAGGGCCGCTGGTACCTCGTCAACGCCACCCCCGACATCGCCGACCAGATCGAGGCCCACCCGGAACTCCACCCCGGTCCCGGGCCCCGGCAGACACCGGTCGCCGGAGTCGTCCTCACCGATGCCGAACTCGACCACACGCTGGGAATCGGACGGCTGCGCGAGGCGGACGGCCTGGAGATCCTCGCCACTCCCCCGGTCCGCGAGGCGGTGGAGGCCCGACTCGGTCTCGGCACGGTCCTCGGCCCGTACACCACCCTGAGCTGGCGGGAGCTGCGGACCCGGGGGACTCAGCCGCTGCACACCGACGCGAGCGGCCCTGACGGATCCGGCGTACGGATCAGCGCCGTGCCCGTCTCCGGCAAGCGCCCGCGCTACGCCGCCGACGCCCCCGAGGACGACGCCTGGGTCGTCGCGCTGCGCCTGTACGACCCGGTCACCGGCCGGACCGCCCTGTACGCCCCTGCCGTGGCCACTTGGTCCGACGCGCTGCACCAGGCCGCCGCCGAGGCCGACTGCGTCATCGTCGACGGCACGTTCTGGGACGAGGAGGAACCCCGCCGCACCGGCATCTCCTCCCGCACCGCCACCGGCATGGGGCATCTGCCCATCGACGGACCGGACGGCACCGCCGCCGTCCTCGCCTCGCTGCCCGCCCGCTGCCTCTACACCCACCTCAACAACACCAACCCCCTCGTCGACCCCGCCGCGCCGCAGCACAAACGGCTCGCCCGGCTGGGCCTCGAGGTGGCCGACGACGGAATGGTGATCGAGCTGTGACCACGACACTCGCCCCGCCGGCGAAGCCCTGGAGCCGCGCGGAGTTCGAGGACCGCCTGCGCACGGTGGGCCAGGACCGGTACCACGACCGCCATCCCTTCAACATCCGCATGCACCAGGGCGGCCTCGGCCCGGAGGAAGTGCGCTGCTGGATCGCCAACCGCTTCCACTACCAGCGCCACATCCCGGTCAAGGACGCGCTGATCCTCGCGAAGCTGGACTCCTCGCGGCTGCGCCGCATGTGGCTGCGGCGGATCGAGGACCATGACGGTCGTGCCGACGGCGAGGGCGGCATCGAGCGCTGGCTGCGGCTCGGCGAGGCGGCCGGCCTGGAGCGCGAGACGCTGTTGTCGGGCGAGACCGTGCTGCCGGGTGTCCGGCTGGCCGTGGAGGGCTACGTCAACTTCTGCCGCCTCCGCTCCCCCCTGGAGGCCGTCGCCGCCTCGCTCACCGAGCTGACCGCTCCCGATCTCATGCAGCTGCGGATCGAGGCGTTCGAGCGCCACTATCCCTGGATCGCGCCGGACGGGCTCGCCTACTTCCGCGCCCGCGTCGACCAGGGCCGGCGTGACAGTGCCGAGGCGCTGGACCTCGTCATGGAGTGGGCCCGGACCCGCGAGGACCAGGAGCGGGCAGTGGCCGCGCTCTCCTTCAAGTGCGATGTGCTGTGGTCCCTGCTCGACGCCGTCCAGCAGTACGCGGGAAGGCCCGGGCAGGAAGAGCTGGCACAGGGTCGGGACGACGTACGGGAGCGCGTGTGATGCCGCGGAGCGCGGACCCGTGGCGCCCGGCGCTCGCCCCCGCGCTGATGCTGCGGCACGACGCCGTACGCGGCACAGACCTGCTGGTCCTGCCGGAACGCGTGGTCGTCCTCCAAGGGCATGGCGGCACGGTCGTCGGCCTGTGCGACGGCACGCGCACGGTGGCCGGGATCGTCGGCGAGCTCACCGAGCGCTTCCCCGGCGCACCGGTGGCCGACACCGTCCCCGCCTTCCTCGACAGCCTGCGGCAGGAGGGCTGGCTGACGTGACCGCCGCCGTGAACCCCGCGTCCGCCGAGCAGCCCGCACCCCCTTGGGCCCTGCTCGCCGAACTCACCCACGCCTGCCCGCTGCACTGCCCGTACTGCTCGAACCCGCTGGAACTGGCCCGTCGCTCCACCGAGCTGAGCACCGACGAGTGGGCCGACGTACTGCGTCAGGCCGGCGAACTGGGCGTCGTACACACGCATCTTTCCGGTGGCGAGCCGCTGCTGCGCCCGGACCTGGAGCGGATCGTGGCCGCCGCCGAGGCCGCCGGCATCTACACGCAACTGGTCACCAGCGGCACCGGCCTGGACGAAGCCCGGCTCGCCGCTCTCACCGCGGCCGGGCTGCGCAGTGTCCAGCTGTCCGTCCAGCACGCCGGCCCCCTGGCCAACGACCGCATCGCCGGACGCCCGGCCTCCTTTTCCGCCAAGGAGCGGGCCGCGACGCTCGTCCGCCGGGCCGGGATTCCGCTCGGCCTGAACGTCGTGCTGCACCGCGACAACCTCGACTCCGTCGACGCCCTCATCGAGCTGGGCCTGACCTGGGGGGCGGACCGCATCGAGCTGGCCAACGCGCAGTTCTACGGCTGGGGCCTGCTCAACCGGGCCGCGCTGCTGCCCACCCGCGAGCAACTGGCCGGCGCCCGGGAGACCGTGGAGCGCCGCCGGGAGCAACTCGCCGGGCAGATCGAGCTGGTGTGGGTCGTCCCCGACTACTTCGACGGCGTGGCCAAGCCCTGCATGGGCGGCTGGGGAGCGGTCTCGCTCACCGTCGCGCCGGACGGGACGGTGCTGCCCTGCCCGGCAGCCGCCTCCGTGCCGGACCTTCACCCGCCCAACGTCCGCGACCGCGAGCTCGCCTGGATCTGGAAGCACTCCCCCGCCTTCAACCGCTTCCGCGGCACCGACTGGATGACGGGCCCCTGCCGGGGCTGTCCCCGCCAGGAGGAGGACTTCGGCGGCTGCCGCTGCCAGGCGTTCGCCCTCACCGGCGACGCCGCCCGCACCGATCCGGCGTGCGCGCTCTCCCCCGACCACCACCTGGTCCGCGAGCCGGCCGACGACAGCGGGTCCGAGACACCGCCGTACGTCTACCGCCGCCCCGGGGCCGTACCGGCTCCGGGCCGGCCCCTGCTCGGCCGCGGCCTTTTCCACCGCGACCCGGGCCTGCCCCCGCGCACCCGTCCGGCGGCCGACGACAGCCCTGGTGGTGGCCAGGCTCAAGGTGGGGCCAACTTCCCCCAGGACAGGGCCCGGTGAGCCGCCGCCCTAGCCATGTTTGAGAAACTGCTGACCTGCTTGTCTGGCCGTCCGGGGAAGTCTCGGGCGGCCATCCAGATGGTGAAGACGTCCGTCGCTGCTGCGCGGCGTTTGCGGTGGCCGGCCTGGTCAGCCGGTTCCGGGATGGTGCTGCGGATCCCGCTCTTGCGTAAGAAGCCCAGTTCTAAAGCACGGCCTTAGGGGTTTCCACCGGCTACGTCGGGCGGGATGAGGGTGCGGCGGATGGCGGCGGCCGTCGTGGTGTGGGCCTCGGCCGACGCATCGTCGCCTCGGGCGGTGGCCAGGGCGGCCAGCGCGTCGTGGGTTTGGGCCTCGCCCGTCGGGTTGTTGACGGCCCGATGGAGAGTCAGGGCGTCCTCCAGGTAGGTGGCGGCCTCCTCGTGTCGCCGCTGCTCACGCGCGATGCCGCCCAGCGCGGTCAGCGCGAAGGCCTGGCCGAAGCGGTTGCCGGCCCGCTGGTGGAGCAGGATGGCCTCCTGGAAGCGCGTCACCGCCGAGTCCAGATCCCCGTCTGCCCGGGCGACGTGGCCGAGCCCGCGCAGGGCGTAGGCCAGGCCGATGCCGTCGTCCGCCCGCCGCTGGAGCTCCACCGCCTCCCCGAACAGGGCCCCGGCCCGGCCGAGGTCCCCGCGCGCCCGGGCCACGTGCCCCAGGCCGGTCAGCGCGTACCCCTGGCCCGCCAGGTCGTCCGCGGCGCGGGCCAACCGCAGGGCGGCCTCGAAGTGCCTGGTCGCCTCCTCGTGCTCGCCGCGCGCCCGGGCGACCTCACCGAGCCCGCGCAGCGCGTCGCTCTCCCCAGCCGGATCTCCGGCCGCCGCCAGCAGCCGGGCCGCCTGCTCGAATTGGGCGACCGCCTCCTCGTAACGGAGCCGGTCCCTTGCGATGTCCCCCAGTCCGGTCCGCGCCCGGCCCTGTCCCGCCTCGTCCCCGGCGCGTTCGGCCGCCGCCAGGATGTCCGCGTAGAGCGCCTCCGCCCGCTCGTCGCGCCCCTCGACGTACAGCAGCCGAGCGGTCCGTACGGCCAGACGGCTGCCCAGTTCCCAGCCCTCGCCCAGCGCCGCGGCGGCCGCCCCGGCGAGCTCCTCGGAGGCGGCGTTCGTCCACATCCGCGCGTGGTCGGGGTTGTCGAACGGCCCGGTCCCGCCGGTGGGGGCGGCCGCCGCGTACACCAGGCCGTGCGCGATGCCGATGACGTCGTCGAGGTGCCGGTAGAGGCTGTGCCGGCCGCGCTCCACGACCTCGTCCGGGTCCTGGCCGCCGACCAGCCGGCGCGCGTACGCGAGGAACAGGTCGTGGAAGACGTACCGGTGTTGTGGGAGCGAGGTCAGCATGCTGCGCTGGAGCAGCCGGACCAGCTTCACGGTGGCGAGTTCCGCCGGCATGCCGGCCAGCGCCGCTATCGAGGCGGCGTCGAAGTCCGGGCCGGGGTGCCACACGCACATGCGTAGCACCCGCTGCAGATCGGCGCTCAGAGCGTCGTACGAGACCCGGAACGCGGCCGCCGCGTCCTGGTCGGCGTCGTCCAGTTGCTCCAGGGGGTGCGCGGCAGAGCGCATCACCCTGAGCAGCGCGCGCGGCTCCATCTCGGCGAGCAGCGCGCCCACCGGCCGCAGGGCGAGCGGAAGATGGCCGCACAGGCGGGCCAGCTCGGCCAGCTCGGCGGCCTCCTGCCCGGCCGGTTCCGCCGCCGGGCGGCCCGCCACGCGCAGCAGGAGCTCCACCGAGGCCGCCGGCTCCAACTGGTCGAGTCCGGTCCGTACGGCCGTCTCCAGTCCATCGAGGCGGTACCGGCCGGTGACCAGGACCAGCGAGCGGCCGCCGCTGGACGGACCGGGCAGCAGCGGCTCGACCTGCTTGCCGTCGCGGGCGTTGTCGAGGAGCAGCAGGACGTTCTTGTCGGCCAGCCAAGCCCGCCACAGCTGGGCCTTGGCCGGGGTGTCGGCGGGGATGTCGGACCCGCTGAACCCGGCGAGCCACAGCAGTTCGGCCAGGACATCGCCGGGCTCGCGCGGCGTGCTGCCCGGGGTGAAACCGAACAGGTCGACCTCTAGGCGGGCGTCGGTGAACCCGTCCGCCAGCCGCTCCGCCAGGGCGCGGGCCAGCGCCGACTTGCCGGATCCGCCGGGCCCGTGCAGCAGCGCGACCGCCGGCCCGCGCCGGCCGCCCACGCCGCTCACGGCGGCCTCGCAGGCGGCGGCCAGCTCCGGCAGCCGGGTGGCGTGGCCGACCAGGATGGAAGGGGGCGGCAGCAGGGTGTTCAGGACGACACCGGGCCGCGCCTGGCCGGAAGCCCCGTAGAAGTAGTTGTTCTGGACGCCCTGCCCGATGACCGCCTGCTGCGCCTGCCCGGACGCGGTCGCGTTCAACGGGCCCGCCGTCCCGCTCCCTTCGACGGTCATCGCGGTGCCTGGAAGGTGTTGTGCTGCGTCCCCTGCCCCTGGACCGCCTGCTGCGCCTGCCCGGAAGCGGTGGCGTGTACGGTCACCTGCGCCGCGGCCGCGTTCACCGCAGGCTGCTGCTGGAGGAAGTCCACCAGCTCGCGCAGCCCGTGCTCCTGCTCCGGGGAGTCCTCCAGCAGGTCCTCGAACCGGGTCTGCCAGGCCGCCGCCTGCCGCGCCGCGGCCCGCTCACCCTCCTCCGGCCGGTCCGCGGCCACCTCGGCCAGTTCCTCACGGGCCCGCTCCAGCCGAGCCTCCTGGCGAGTCGACTCCTCCGGATCACCACGTCCCAGCAGGCTGGCCGCCCGCTCGCGGCATGCCTCCCAGGCATCCGTGGCCATCGCCTGTACGAGCGAGCCGCCCGCCGCCGCGGCCAACATGCTGAGCGCCTCTACGAGCACCGTCGTCCCCCTCCGTCCACCGGACCTCAACTGGCCCTGCGGGCCGGTCCTTTCATACCATCGGCGCAGGTCCAGCCGACACTCCGGGCTCTCCTGGCCCGTGGCGTCGCCGTTGCGAGTCGCTGCCGTCAAGCCCTCGACGGCCGGTGTGCTGCGCGCCGTCGGCCGGGCGCGCGCTCGCGCCGCGACTCCGTCTTGGTCTCGGTCTCGGTCTTGGTCTCGGTCTCGGTCTCGGTCTCGGTCTCGCCGCAGGCGATCGCGATGGGCCGGTTGGTGTGGAAGCCGGAGCGGTTGAAGGCCGAGTCCAGCCATGCGGTGGCCACCGGCCTCCCTCTGGAGACCTCCACGGCTAAGTCGTCACCGCGTGATGAGTTGATGTCGGCGCGGCTTCTTCACTCCATGCCGAACCTTGATGGACTACTGTCCATGTATTCTGGACACCTGTCTAGGAAACTTGAGGCGGGACAATCATGGCGACAACAGCGAACGTGCTGGTCGGACTGGTGGCGGCGCTGCACGCGTACATCCTGGTTCTGGAGATGTTCCTCTGGGAACGGAAGCCAGGGCGCGCACTCTCCGGCTTCGACGCGGAGATGGCGCGTGCCACCGCGCCACTGGCCGCGAATCAGGGGCTCTACAACGGGTTCCTGGCCGCCGGGCTGGCGTGGGGGCTGATCGCGGCGGACCCGACCGGGTTCCGGGTCCAGATCTTCTTCCTTGTCTGCGTGCTCGTCGCCGGGCTGTACGGCGGGTTCACCGCCAACCGGCGCATCTTCGCCGCCCAGGCCCTGCCGGGGGCAGTGGCACTCGCCGCCGTACTCTTGGCCCGGTGAGAGCGGAGCAGGGGGACCCTCGCACGGCTCGGACCCGGGCCAGACTTCGCCGTGCGCTGCTGGACGAGTGCGCCGACCGCCCGCTGGCCGAGGTCAGCGTCGCCGCACTGGTCCGCCGGGCGCAGGTCGGCCGCGCAACGTTCTATCTGCACTACGCCGACCTGGAGGCGCTCGCCGTCGACGCGTGCGCCGATATCGTCCGCGAGGCCGTCGACGCCCTGCACGCATGGCGCGGGCAGCCCGATCCCAAGGTTCCGCCGCCTGCCCTGCTCGACTTCTTCGGCCGTCTCGCACCACACGCCGGGCTCTACCGCGAACTGCTGAGCCCCGGCGGCAGCGGTCCGCTCGGCCATGTGCTCCACCAGGAACTGCGTGATCGCAGCCGAGACGAGCGTGCCTTGGCCGGCGCGCCGGAGCCCGACCTTGTCGCCTCAGCGGTGGCGGCGACCTTCGCCGGAGTCGTCGCCGACTGGCTCCATGGCCTCATCGAGGCCACCCCGAGCGAGATCGCGCAGCGAGTGTGGCGTCTGCTGGTCAACCTGCACCGCACTCCCCTGACCTGACCGGCCCGGCCCGGCCCGGCCGCGGGCGTGTCCGATTGCACCTGGACCTCCCGCTCAGGAAATCGCTCCGGATGAAGGCCCCAGGCGTCAGTACGGTCAGTCCGGCTGGAGCGGGGCGCCTCCTGCGGGCCTGTCGCCGGGTTGCTCTCACATCGGCGCTCGCGCATCACTCCGGCACGACGAGCGAGCGTTTCGAACGCTGTCCCATCAGCGAGGCGGCACCTGTCGGCATCGGTGCCCTCGACCGGTGATTCAGGGCTGGTATTCGAAGGCTCCGATGTCGCAGCCCGGCCCCTGTGGCCGGGTGACTCCACGCTGATCGGTCGACGGGCAGTCGGATGCGGCATCGCGGGCAGGGCTGTCGGGCAGCAGGGCCACGGTGTCCGTGGGACCGCCGTGGTCGGCGAGCGGGCCGAGGCGGGGGGCACGGCGGGGCAGGTCGCCTGCGGCCGTCAAGCCGCAGCTGTCGCCGCTGTCGAGGTTGCCGCCCAGGGACTCGATGGCGGCGAAGGCCTTCTTGCAGTCGCCGGAGGCTCGGCCGACGGTGTTCGCGGCGATGATGGTGTTCTGCAGGACGAGGTGGCCGAGCGGCGCGTCGACGACATCGGTGACCGATGAAGGCAGGCTGTCCAGATAGGCGGGGGCGATGTTGATCCCGCCGCCGCCGTCGGTGGAAGTGTTCCCGGTGATCGTGGAGTTGCGGATGTCCACCAGGCCGGTACCGCGTATGTCGATGCCGCCTCCGTACCCGGACAGGCTGCCCGGCCGGTCCCAGTCGTCGGTCACATGGTTGTCCGCGATCGTCGAGTTGAGCACGGTAGCGGAGTCGTCGAACCGGATCCCTCCGGCCTCGCCGGCCGTGTTGTCGCTGACGGTGCTCTCGATCAACGTCAGATGGGAGTCCGGGATGTTGAAGATGCCCCCTCCGTAGCCGGCGGTGTTACCCGTCACCGCGACCCGGCGCAGCGTCATGTTCTTGCCGTTGGCGATGCCGCCTCCACCGGGGTCGGTGAAGCGTACTTCCCGTTGCTTGGCCTCGCCTCCGGTGACGGTGAGGTCGGACAGTGTGGTGTCGGCCCCCATACGGAAGACCCGGTCGACGTGGTCGGCGTCGATGACGGTCTCGCGCGCACCTGCCCCGCGGAACGTGGTCGGCGCGGTGACGTTGAGATCACCTGTCGTGGGGTCGGCGGTGCGGGTGTTCAGGTAGCGGGGATCGGGAGGGATGCTCAGCCGGTAGCGGCCGGCGGGCAACTCGATCGTGCTGCCGGGCCGGCCGTTCGCGGTCATGACCGCGGCGCGCAGCGTGCAGGTTCCCGCGCTGGTGCGGCAGAGGCCGTCCGACGCGTCGGCGTCGATGGCGTCCGCGGTGGAGTCGACGGTGATGGTCGCGGGCTGGGCGTCGGCCTGGGCGGGGGCCGGTGCCGCGGCCAGGGTTCCCGCGACGGCCGCCAGTAAGGCGGTCAGTGACGAAAGGTTTGTCGCTCTGTTCATGGAGGGTGCCTCCTGCGGCTGTCCTGTCTCGCATCGGTCTCGTCGTGCGAGGCAGTGAGAAACATTTGCGTACATGACATGTATCAGAATGCATCTCAGCTATGGCAGATTCGATCCGGCCCCTCCTGAAGCCACATCAGGCGGAGCTTCCAAGGGGCCCACACGGGCTGACACAGGAGTTCGTGACGGGCTCTCAGCGCCGTCGACTCCTCTACGCGGTGACGGTCGTTGTGGCCGAAAAGGGCTACATCGCGACGACCGTGGCCGACGTCACCTCACGGGCGGGCGTGTCCCGCAAGACCTTCTACGATCTGTTCGCGGACAAGGAAGAGTGCTTCATCGCCGCGGCCGACGCAAGCCGTGAGCTCATGATCAGGTGGCTTCGAACGTCGTTCGCACATTCGTCGGCGCAATCGCTCTCCCCTGTCGCCACGCTCCGCGCCTCGATCCGCGCCTACCTCGGGCTGATCGCCGAAGAGCCGGAATTCGCCAAGGCCTTCCTCCTGGAGACCGCGACGGCCGGCGGCCGGGCACAGGAGCACCAGGACGCGTGCCGTTCCTGGTTCGCCGAGTCGATGCGCGCCTGGCGCGCCAGGCTTCCGGGTCACCCCGGCGTCCCCGATGCGCATTACATCGCCGCCGCCGACGCCACACACGAAGCCGTCTGCCGCTGTCTGCGCCGGGGCAGCATCGACGAGGTCCCCGGCCTGGAGGACATTGTGCTGCACATCTGCCTCGCCCTGCTCGGCGTGGCCGAACGGGATGAGGACGTACCGGGCTAGCCACGGCGGCTCAGCGCCGGACGGCGTGCGTGATGTCAGCACCGCAGCGGCGAATCTCGACCTCCGCCGAAGTCCTCGACCGCGGCTGCTGCCCGGATGACTGCAGGTGCCCCGCTGGAGTCGATGCGTCGGCGCGTACGCCTCTCGCCTGGCGGGTGTTGACCGTCATCGCGGCCGGACCCACTCGCCCTGACTCTCGCCGCCCCGTCCACGGACTGGCATCACCAACGTCATGACCTCGTACAACTGGTTCATTAACAGGCGTTTGAGGAAAGGTGCGGTGTGGCTCCTTGACTGATGCGGTCGTGGCGTGTGGCACAAGCGGGTGACCCCGACACGTGGACTTGGACGGCTCCACTGCATCAGACGTCGGCAAGCCGTGAGGCGAAGGTGTCGCCGGTTCACGGCGCGCGCTGACGCCGCCACCCGCATCAGGGCCTTCACGCCGTACTTCCTGACAGCACGGCACGCAAGGTGCCCCGGCAGCGGAAGGTACCCGGCGGCGCCCCTTGTACTCCGCCACCTCCATGTGGCCATAACCGGATGTTGCGCGGGGTGCCCGACATCACCTGGCCAGGGAGCCGGGGTTCCTCGTGGGAGGGGGCACAGCGCTGTGCGTACGCGCTCGGATGCCGGTCGGCCGCCGCCAGGCCGGCGGCGGCCGAGGTGCGCGGGACACTTCGGAACTGGCCCGCGTACCGGGTGAGAGCCCAGGGTGGCTCATGGGGTGGTGCTCGCCACGCCGCTCTCGTTGACGATGAAGTGCCCGTTCGGAGCACCGTTGAAGGTGCCGTTCTTGATCCACTCGATCAGTGCTGCCTGGAACGTGGCATGCGGACCAGACCAGGGGCGGCCGGGGCGCCCACCGTAAGGCGTTCCCGATTCTGGCGTGCATCGCGGGCCGGAGCAGCCTTCGAGATGCAGGGCGTGGCTCGCGCACTGCACTTGGACCAACACCTTGTTCGCCATCGGGAGGTTGTTGTAGATGGCGGACGAGTTGCTCGGCGGCGCGGTCGTGTCGTCAAGACCGTGGATGACCAGTGAGGGCGTGGTCAGTTGCTGCGCGACGGCGGTGTTCCAGCCGTAGCTGGAGAACGTCGGCGAACGGTTGAGACCGGTCGGGTGGTCGGGGTCATCCCCTCCCCATGTGCTGCCCAGGCGGTCCTCCTCCATGGCCTGCCTCCAGAACTGGCTTTGACTGTTGGGGACGACATGGCCGGTGCAGGCGGCGTCCCGTCCGGGCGGCATCGCCCAGGCGCCACCACTGTCGACGCGGGCGGTGAGTTTCAGCGGGAAGGATGTGAAGCCCGCCGGCGGTGTCACCTCCTCGGTCGGGGTGCCGAAGAACGACGACAGAAATACGGCACGGTTGACCTTCGCGATGACGTCGGCGCTTTCGGGGAGGACCGGGTTGGCCGCGTACAGCGTCCGGGCGACGAGCTGGCCACCGAACGACCAGCCGAGCAGCGTGACTTTGCCGTCCACCGGCTTCGCACGCGCGATGGCATCGTCGATGACCTGGCGGATGTCGCGTACCCACACATCGGTACGTCCGAAGCGGTGATTGCTGGAGTGCGCGCGCCTCTCCCCGTCGAGCGGGTTGTTCAAGAGCAGCGTCCCTTGCTGATCAAGGGGGAAGATAGCTGGGATATGGCTGCGGTCGCACCCCTCGGCGTAGGGGCAGCTGCCGTCCGGCAGATATGGTCTGAGGCTCGCGTTGCCGGGATCGTTGAGACCGTCGTCGAACCGCGTCGAGCGGCCGAAGCCGAGCAGACTCGGGGCGAAGGTGTCGATACCCGCCCGGGCGAGGGCCCTCTGAGCGCTCAGCGTTCCGCCACCGGGGGCCCGGTGTCGCAGGTCGAACCCAGGCGTGCCGGGCCAGGTGGCACCGTGGACCAGCACCGCAGCCCTGTTGGGCACGCTTGAGCATTTGCCGTGAGCGTACACAGGCCGGACCCGGTGCACCTGGATCCTGGCCGGACGACCGTCGAACCGCGGGTCCGGCATCAGCCCGGGGGGCACCGTGAAATTGAGGTAGTGATCCTGAAGACGGATGCCGGTCGGCGCCGCGTCGCAGGGCTTGGCCGACGCTCTGATGTCGGCGGCCGTCGCAGTGCCGGAACCGAGGGCGCCCGTGATCAGGCCGGCGGACAGGAGAAACATCACCCCTTCGCGGATGCCTGCCATGCGACGTCGCCGACGTGACCGTTCCGGTTCCCGACACGCCTGCCCGCCACGCGGTCGCTCGTGTCTCTCTAGGGTGGTGTCCATGCGATCTCCTGCCTGGGCTGCGACGCATCGGTCTGACACAGGAGCCCTCGGCCGGGCCCGCCCGCGTCGTCTAGGTGCCGTTAGCAGCAGCGTGTGGTGCCTTTGGGCACCCCGCGACGCAGGACCGGCCGAACGGAGCACTCACTCAGGATGCGTACGGGTTGATGTTCGACCACAACAGTGCGGTCAGGCCACGCCGGTCCTCATCGGACAGCTGCTTGGCCCAGGCCGGTTCGGCGAGGACGTGGTGGAGCAGCACACGAGGCTCGACAGAAGCACGTGCACCTGGATCCTGGCCGGACATTTGACCATCTGGTCGTACTGTTGGGCGATCAGGTCCCACTTGATGACCTGGGTCAAGGAGCCGCCGAGGGCCGGCCAGCCGGGCGGGTCGTCGTGGGGCCGATACAGGCGCATGCTGCCGAGGTTTTTCAGCGTGGGCAGCAGGCGGAAGTTCAGCAACTCGGTGTACGCGAAGCCGACCACCGAGGCGCCGTGCGTGTCCACATAGTCCTTCCGCTAGGAGGCACTCGTGCCACGTCTCAGCGTCGACCCCGTCGTGGGGACGACCGGGCGGATCCTGTGAAGGTGCCCGCCGACAAGGGGGTGGGACATAGGCTTGGCGACGCGGTCGTCGGGCGCGGATCTGCTGCGCCCGTGCTGTCGCCATCGACGGGAGCCGGGATGGGCTACTTGGACGGCATGGAACCACGCCTCAGAAAAGCGTTGGAGCTCCGCAAACTCTCCCTCCACGAGCGGGCAGACAGGAGGGGGTACTTCGACGTGTATTGGGATGACGGCATCAAGAGCGCCCCGGACGACCGCGGCCTCCCTGTCGGATTTCTAAATGTGTCCGCCCACTCTTCCGGCTTCACTCGGCGCAGGGTTGAGTTGTGGTGGGTCAGCGTTTCCAGTCCCGTCGTCCACGAAGTAGCCGCCAGGCTTCCTGACATCAATGAAGCCATCAGCGTGCTCCTTGTCCATCTCCCCGACCGATACTCCTGAACCAACCGCCGGCGGCATCCTTGAATACCTGTAGTGCGGTGAGAAGCGGACGAGAAACGGGTACGCCGCGCTGTCCGCCACCCTCGACACCAAAGCGGGCGACTGCATTCGCGGCCTGATGGCGTACGACTCCCACACCTGCGTAACGAAGTGGCGCTACGACGTAGTGCCCATCTCGCCCGCGCAGGTCTACGGTCGGCGGCGGCTACGTGATCGACGCCGTCGCGCGTGTGCGGGCCGCGTCGATGCTTGGCGGCACGCCGAACTGGCGCTTGTACTCCCGGCTGAACTGCGAGGGGCTGTCATACCCCACCCGGTGGCCGACGCCGGTCACGTCGTGCGGACGGTTGGCCAGCAGGAGCCGTGCCGCCTGCAATCGGATCTGCTTCTGGTACTGGATCGGGCTCATAGCCGTCACCGACTGGAAGTTCCGGTGGAACGCGGAGACGCTCATCCCGGAAGACCGCGCCAGGTCCTCGACCCGGAAGGCCTCGGTGTAGTTGTCCCGAATCCAGCTGACCGCTCGGGCTATGTGGTTCAAGCTGCTGTCCGCTAGGCCCAGTTGGCGGACCGCCTCGCCCTGCTCCCCTGTCATCAGCCGCCACAGAATCTCACGCTTGATCAAGGGGACCAGCACCCGGCGGTCGCGCGGCCGGTCCAACTGACGGAGCAGGCGGACGATCGCGTCGATCAGCTCCGCCGAGGCGTCGCTGACCATGATCCCCGGCCGGGGCGGTCCAGATGACCGAGGCAGGTCACCCGGCCCGGCCTGCAGCATCAACTCCGCGATGACGGCGGGTTCCAGCGTCATCCCGAAGCCGAGTTGCGGCCCGCCCGGTGCGACGCGTCCAGTCACCGGCAGATCGGCCGAGGCGACCAGATACTGGCCAACCCCGTACTCGTACACCCGCTCGCCGAGCGCGAGCCGCTTGCCACCCTGCGCGATGACAGCCAGCATCACGCCGGACATCGAGTACTCCGGCTCGGCGCCCGGGTCGGCCCGGCAGATCCGGACGCCGTCGATGGCCGTGGTCGGGTCAGGCCGCGCATGCCGCTCCAGCAGATCGCGAAGCTCGTCGAGGGACATGCTTCCATCTCATCACGGACTGACACGCTCCTCCCGCATGGCGAGAGGATCGTGCAAGGAGACGCGAAGAACGTGCGGGCGTCCGCGACGCGCAGGGGACGTCCTGGTCAGGCCGCTCTCGCGCCGCGGGCACCTACTCTCCGGTGTCCTCGTACTCGGCGATCAGTTGGCCTCGGGCGATGGCGTGGAATCGGAGGTGGAAACCGACGAGTGCCGGCGACGCGTCCGCATCCGGTCCCAGCTTCTCCTGGTCCACGGCGTACACCGTGAAGACATAGCGGTGCGGACCGTCCCCCGGCGGCGGCGCGGCACCGCCGAAGTCCTTGCTGCCGTAGTCGTTCCGAGCCTGCACGGCTCCTGTCGGCAGCCCCTTGAAGCCCCCGGTTCCGGCACCGGCCGGCAGCTCGGTGACGTCCGCCGGAATGTCGAAGACCGTCCAGTGCCAGAAGCCGCTGCCGGTCGGCGCGTCCGGGTCGTAGCAGGTGACCGCGTAGCCACGGGTGCCCGACGGCCCTGCCGACCAGCTCAGATGTGGTGAGGAGTTCCCCTTCGCGTACACGTGCGCGTCCGGCAGGGCCCCACCGTCCGTCAGATCTGTGCTGGTGACCGACAGCTCGGGCACCGGCGGGTGAAAATCATGCGGCAGCGGACGTCGACTCCTCGGGTCGCTCATTTCCGATTCCCTTCCCTTGCTCTCGATGAAATCGCCCGAACGGGCGTGATCCCGATCTGACCACGCATCGAGTGAGGACGACCGATCGGCGAGAGGATCGTGCAAGGGGTCGCAATCTTTGTGAACGTACCCCACTGGAGCTTTGGATCCTGCCCGTCGGTCGTGCGTCACCCGGCCTTGTCGTCGCCGCAGGTCGACACGGGCACGGCCCGCGGGGCCCGCTTCATGCCGCCGATACCGGACAGGTCCGCCTCCTCGACGGGCAGCTCGTCGCGGGGTTCCCAGGGCTCCAGATCGCCGTGATCGCGCTGCCAGGTGGTCCCCTCACGGTCCGCGAAAGTGAGGTAATAGACCTCGATGCTGTCCGGCGTCGGCTGAGGCCTCCAGCCGTCCTCGCGGCGGAGCGGAACTCTATGGCTGTCGGGGAACGTCGCCCGCCCCTCGGGAATCCGGTACATCCAGTCGTCGGGATCCAGCGCCAGATCCGAGCAGGGCGGCACGCTGGGCAGGGAGAGGGAGTAGGACACGGCGAGCTTCGTGTGGTTCCAGTCGCCCACCTTCGCGTCGAAGTACATGTCTACGTACGACACCGGGTCCGGCGACCTGTTCATCAGATGCAGTCGGATGCCGCCGTCCTCGCCGTAGTCGACCCAGGTCGTGATGCGGGCGGCCTGGGCGCGGTCCCTCTTCTCGGCGTCCTCGCGGGACTGGGCCAACTGGTCGCGCGACACCATGGCACCGTAGTAGGTGGCGATTCCGGTGAACAGCAAGGTACCGATACCGGCCACCACTCCCACCACCGTGGCGCCCCGAGCCCAGTCGACCCGCCGCCACGCCGACGTGGACGTGGTCGGCTCGGTGCGCCGTCTCCGCGTGTGTACCGAGTCCGGCCCCGGCCGCTGCCGTGCCAGCCGGATTCTCGCGTGCCGCCGGGTGCGCGTGCTGCTCATCCGTCTCCCTTCCGGTCGAGGGGAGAGACGCGATCAAGGGCGAGCACGGTTTCGACCTGGACCAGCCACCCGGCGCCGGCCCGACTCAAGCTCCCTCTGTCCTCGTCGGGCGGGTGGTCCCTCCTTCTGCTCCTGGTCGGACTCCGGCCATACGTAGGAGAGGTCGTTCGGTGTGCCGGGAAGGCGTCGCCGTGGGTGGCCCGGTCCTTGCGGAGGAGTACCGAGCGGTGACTGCGGTGGAACACTGCTTCTCCGAGCCAGGTCGGCCACTTCCGCGCCCTCGGGGCGGCTCCGCCCCCGCGGCCTTGTCCGCGGGCGTCTCGGCCTCCCAGCGCAACGGGTCCCCAGCTGGCGCTGGACCACTTCGCGAAGGCGGCAAGCGTCGTGAAGCGCACCGCCCGCGCGCCATGTCGTCACGAACGGCGCGGATCGCGGTGCCCGCCTCCTTGCCGCCGCGCCCTGTGCCTCACGCCGCCGCAGCGCGGAACGTACTGGGGCTCAGCCCCTTGTGGCGCTTGAAAGCGGCGCTGAAACCGAAAGCGTCGGCGTAGCCGACGGTCTTCGCGATCTGGGCGATGCTGAGGTCGGTGTCGGCAAGGAGTGCCTCGGCGTCGTCCATGCGGCATTCGGTGAGGTAGGCGAGGGGCGGGCGGCCCATCAGCTCGGTGAAGCGTCTGGCGAACAGCGCCCGGGAGACGCCGGCTTGTGCGGCCAGCGATGCCACCGTCCATGGATCGGCGGGCCGGTCGTGGAAGGCGTGCAGGGCGGGTGCCAGGACCGGGTCGGCGAGGCCGCGGTACCAGTTCGGAGCGTCGGCGCCCGCCTTGTCGAACCACATGCGCAACGTGCAGACCAGGGCCCAGTCGAGGAGCCGGTCCATCAGCGCCTGCGAACCGGGGGTGAGTCGGGCGGCGTCGGCTGCGGAGCTCTCCAGCCAGGCGCAGACTTCGGCGTCCTCGGTGACGACCAGGACGGGTGGCAGCGCGCGCAGGAGCCGTTCCTGGCGATGGCCGGAGGCGCGGTAGGCGCCCACGACGAGTGCCGTGGCTCCGTCAGGGTCGCTGCCCCAGTGGATGCCGCCGAGTTCCTCGCCCGAGCACGGGGCTTCGGTGGTGAAGCAGTTGATCTCGTACGCCGCGTGGGGGCGGTGGAGGGAAGCGGGCTCGTCGGCGAGATGGAACGGTGCGGGGCCGCGCACGACGGCCGTGTCGCCTGCGGCGATCACCCGCTCGGTGCCGTCGGGCAGCAGCAGGGTGCCACCCCCGCGCAGCACGGTGACCATGCTGAGCGGTGCGCCGTCGGTGAAGCGGATGGTCCAGGGCGCCCTCAGGACGGCATGGCTGACGACCGAGCCCTCGGCACGGATGCCGCTCAGCAGCGAACTCAGGGGATCCATGGGGGAATCGTAGACGATCTCCTATGTCTTGGAGACTTCCTCCCATGGATCATCTACGCGGCCGCGTTTGTACTGGACACACAGAACACACCGAGCCAGTCGGGAGACACTGTGCCGCAGCACAGCAGTGACGTCAGAACAGCCCTCGTGGTCATCGCTCACCACCGCAGCGATTCCCTCACCGCCCACACCGCCCGCCGTGCGGCCGCCCGACTCGAGGCCGCCGGATACCGCATCGACCTGCTCGACCTGCACGCCGAGGGATTCGACCCTCGGATGACCGTGGAGGACCAGCCGGACTGGGGCAACCGGGAGAAGACGTACTCGCAAGAGACGCACGCCCATATGCGGCGCATCCTCGACGCCGATGTGGTCGTCGCCGTCTTCCCCGTGTACTGGCAGAGCGTGCCCGCCGTCCTCAAGGGATGGATCGACCGCGTGTGGAACTACGGATTCGCCTACGGCCGCAGCAAGCCCCGCCTGGCCGGCAAGCGCATGCTGTGGCTGGGCCTGGCCGGCGCCACCGCCGACGATCCCGTCGCGAAGGGGATGCAGTCCGTCCTCGAGGCCCAGCTGAGTGAGGGCATCGCCTTCTACTGCGGCTTCTCGCACTCCACCGTGGGCCTGCTCCTCGATGCGGAAGAGCGACCGCAGCGCCTCGACGCCGAGGGCAATCTGCTCGTCGGCGCCGCGGTCGCCGGTGCCGAACGCGAGGCCCAGTACGCCGACTTCGACCGTCGGACCCTGGAGTTCGTGGACGGATTCCTCGCCGCCGACCCGCTGGCGGCCTGAAGGCACCCGCGCCCTTCGACGGAACCTTCGGGCTGACCGGCCGTCTCGCCGGTCAGCCCGAGGGGCCCCGCCCAGGGCCGAGATCACTCCGCTGAAACAGTTGGGGGCAGAGCGCCCTGTCGAGGGCTACGGGCGCCCGGATACAGTGCGCGAGACGGCAGCCCGGTCAGGGAGGGAAGCGTGACCGACACCAGCAACACCCGACCCGCCGACGGCGCGGCACAGGCCCCGCGGCCGAGCCGGCTGCACCGCCTGATGCGCTACATCCCCCTGATCGCCCCTGTCCTGCTGTGGGCCGTGCCCTGCTGGACGCTCCTGCACAGCGGACAGCACTGGCCACTGCCCTTCACGCTCGCCGGCACCGCCGTCTTCGCCCTCGGCCTCATCGGCATGCCGCTCGCGATGGCGCGCGGCCACGGCCGGCGCCAGCAGGACCGCGCGGCGATCGTCGGTGACACCCTGCTGGGCGCCAGCTGGGTGCTGTTCACCTGGTCCCTTCTGCTCGGCATCCTCCTGCGGCTCGTCCTGACCGTGGCCGGCGTCGGCGAGAGCCAGGACCGGGCCCGCATCGTCACGTGGGCCGTCCTCGGCGCGACCGCAGTACTGCTCGCCTGGGGGTACGCCGAAGCCCGCCGTGTGCCACGCGTGCGCCGACTCGACGTGCAACTCCCCCGCCTGGGCGCCGGATTGGACGGCCTCCGCGTCGTCCTCATCACCGACACCCACTACGGTCCCCTTGATCGCACTCGCTGGTCGGCGCGGGTGTGCGAGACGGTGAACACCCTGGAAGCCGACCTGGTCTGCCACACCGGCGACATCGCGGACGGCACGGCCGAACGCCGCCGCGCCCAGGCCGCCCCGCTCGGTACCGTGCAGGCCACCCAGGCCCGCGTCTACGTCACCGGCAACCACGAGTACTACAGCGAGGCCCAGGGCTGGGTCGACCTCATGGACGAACTGGGCTGGGAGCCGCTGCGCAACCGGCATGTCCTGCTCGAACGCGGAGGCGACACCCTCGTGGTCGCCGGCGTCGACGACGTCACCGCCGAGTCCTCAGGCCTGGCAGGCCACCGCGCCCACCTCGCCGGAGCCCTGCACGGCGCCGACCCCGACCTGCCCGTCCTTCTCCTGGCACACCAGCCCAAGTTCGTCGACCGGGCGGCCGCCGCCGGGATCGACCTCCAGCTCTCCGGCCACACCCACGGCGGCCAGATCTGGCCCTTCCACCACCTGGTCCGCATCGACCAGCCTGCCGTCGCCGGCCTCAGCCACCACGGCCCCCGCACCCTTCTCTACACCAGCCGCGGCACCGGCTTCTGGGGCCCGCCGTTCCGCGTCTTCGCACCCAGCGAGATCACCCTGCTCGTACTCCGCTCCCCCAACCTGGTGTAGCGCTCCGGGCAACGGCCGGGTGGGCGCTCGCCAGGACCCGTGCACGGGCATGCCCTGCGAGCCGACAGCACGGCTGCTCCGTCCACTTGCGCGGTCAGCGCGTCCGCCGCATACTCGGCTCCCGCGCCACGCTCCCTCCCCGCCACGGAACGGGGTGTCGACTTCCGCCCTGAACACCGAGCCCGCGCCGGCCGAAGGTCGCTGAGCATCTCGGCAACACCTCGGCGCCTCCTGCTCGCCGGCCGGCGCACCACGACATGGACAGACTGCCGCAACACTCCCGTCGTAATCCCGCCGCATGATTGATCGTTGGGCCGTGCAAGGACAACCGTCAGGGGGCACGCACCATGACCATCAGCCGCAGGACACTGCTCGCCGCAGGGGCGAGCGCCGGACTGCTCACCGCCTGCGGATCCAACACCGGGCGTGAGGACGACGCCGGTGCCGGGCCGGAACTGTCGCAGTGGTACCACCAGTACGGCGAGGCGGGCACCGAGCAGGCCGTGGAACGGTATGCCGACGCGTACAAGAACGCGAAGGTCGACGTCCAGTGGCGGCCCGGCAACTACGACCAGCAGACCGCCGCCGCACTGCTCACCGACTCCGGTCCCGACGTCTTCGAGGGCAGTCCCACCCTGGACCAGATCCAGGGCGGTCAGGTCATCGATCTCAGCGACCTGCTCGAAGACGTCAGGGACGACTTCAACCCCGCCGTACTCGCCCCGAAGACGTACGACGGAAAAGTCTGGGGTATCCCGCAGGTCATCGACATGCAGCTGCTCTACTACCGCAAGAGCCTGCTGAGCGACGCCGGCGTGGAGCCGCCGACCACCCTTGACGCGCTGATCGACGCGGCCGCGAAACTGACCACGAAGAAGGTCAAGGGGCTCTTCCTGGGCAATGACGGCGGTGCCGGTGTCCTCGGCGGAACTCCGTTGTACGCGGCGGGACTTCAGTTGGTCACCGACGACGGCAAGGTCGGCTTCGACGACCCCGCCGCCGCCCGCACCCTCGCCAAGCTGCACCAGCTGTACACCGACAAATCCTTGCTGCTCGGCGCCCCCGCCGACTGGTCGGACCCGTCCGCCTTCCTTCAGGGCCTGACCGCCATGCAGTGGTCCGGCCTGTGGGCGCTGCCGCAGGCACAGAAGGAACTCGGTGACGACTTCGGCGTGCTGCCGTTCCCGAAGGACGGATCGGGCGCTCCCGCCGTCCCCGTCGGCGCGTACGGAGCCGCCGTCAGCGCCCGCAGCAGGCACCAGGACACGGCCAAGGACTTCGTGCGGTGGCTGTGGGTCGAACGCACCGACTACCAGGAGGACTTCGCACTCTCCTACGGCTTCCACATCCCCGCCCGCATCTCTTTGGCGAAGAAGGCCGACAAGCTGAAGACGGGCGCGGCCGCCGAGGCGGTCCGCTTCACCGGAGAACACGGATACGCCCAGCCTCTGTTGTGGACCCCGGCGGCCCAGACCGCCTATCAGGACGCGCTGAGCCGGATCATCAAGAGCGGGGCGAACCCGGAGAGCGAACTGCGGACGGTCGTCCGGAAGGTGTCGGCCGAGCTCGACCGGGTGAAGAAGAAGTCGTGACGGCACACGCGGTGACGGCCCGCCGCAGAGCACGTGCCCGCACTCTCTGGTTCTGGGTCTTCGTCGGTCCGTTCGCTCTCGGGCTCGGCCTGTTCACCTACATCCCGCTGCTGTGGAGCGTCGCTCTCAGCTTCTTCGACGCCCACAACACCGTCACCCCCACCGACTTCGTCGGCCTCGACAACTACACGGCCATGCTGTCGGACGACGCCTTCGTCGACAGCCTGTACACCTTCCTGATCTTCACGGCGTTCATCGTGCCCACGACGTACGGGTTCTCGCTGGCCCTCGCCCTGATGGTCAACCGGGTGCACCGGGCACAGGCGTTCTTCCGGTCGGTGTTCTTCCTCCCGGCCGCATGCAGCTACGTCGTCGCCGCCCTCATCTGGAAGATGTCACTGTTCAACGGGGTGCGGTTCGGTCTCGCCAACACCGTGCTCGGCTGGTTCGGCGGCGATCCGGTCGCCTGGCTGTCGACCACCGACCCGCCCTGGTACTGGCTGGTCATCGTGACCGTACGACTGTGGCTCCAGGCAGGCTTCTACATGATCCTTTTCCTGGCCGGGCTGCAGCGGATCGACCCCGGGCTGTACGAGGCCGCAGCCGTCGACGGCGCCCGGCCCGGCTGGCAGGTGCTGCGGCACATCACGCTGCCCCAGCTGCGCGCCACGTCCGTCGCGGTCGTCCTGCTCCTCGTCATCAACGCCTTTCAGGCCTTCGACGAGTTCTACAACCTCCTCTCGGACGCCCGTGGATACCCGCCCTACGCACGTCCGCCGCTCGTCTACCTCTACTACGTCGCCCTCGGCCAGGGCCAGAACCTCGGGCTCGGCAGCGCGGGCGCGGTGATCCTCTCCCTGATCATCGTGGTCGTGACGGTGGGGCAGGCGCGCTGGTTCGGTCTGGGCGGGAAGGAGGAATGACCATGGAGGACGCGATGGTACGCGTCGGACGCGCGCTGCGGCTCGTCCTGCTGATCACTCTCGCTCTGCTCTTCCTCGTCCCCTTCTATCTGCTCGTCCGCAACGGCCTGTCGAGCGAGGAGGACATCACCGCCCCCGAATGGAGCTTCTTTCCCACTGAGGTGAGATGGGAAAACGTGCAGGAGCTCTTCGACGACACCTCCGTCCCCTTCGCCCGCTCCCTGCTCAACTCCGCGCTCATCGCGGTCGCGACGACACTCGGCACCGTGCTGCTCGCCTCGCTCGCCGGGTACGGTCTCGCCCGCATCCCCTACCGGCACGCCGACAAGGTCTTCTACGCGGTCCTCGGCACCCTGATGGTTCCGGCCGCCGTCACCTTCGTCCCGAGCTTCGTGCTCGTGTCGTCGCTGGGCTGGATCTCGACCTATCGGGGACTGATCGTCCCGACGCTGTTCTCGGCCTTCGCCTGCTTCGTCTTCCGGCAGTACTTCCTGGGCTTCCCCCGGGAGTTGGAGGATGCGGCGCAGGTCGACGGCCTGGGCTACTGGAGGACGTACTGGCGGATCGTCGTACCGAACTCACGGCCCGTCTTCGCCGCTGTCGGAGCGATCGTACTCATCGGCGCCTGGAACTCCTTCCTGTGGCCGCTGGTGATCGGACAGGACCGCAACGCCTGGACGGTGCAGGTGGCGCTGTCGTCCTTCACCACGTCCCAGGTCGTCAGGCTCCATGAGCTGTTCGTCGCGGCCGCCGTGTCGATCCTGCCGTTGCTGGTCGTGTTCCTGTGCTTTCAGCGGTGGATCGTGGCAGGCGTGGAACGGTCCGGGATCGACTGAGACCTCAGAAGGGCCCGCCTGGGTGTACCGAAGGTCCGTACCGTCTGGTCGAGTCGGCTGCCGCGGGTTGGTGCCCGTCGGCCGTCGTCCATGCGGTCGCCCATCCCGGCGTGCTCAGACACGGACGTGACGGAAGTGTGTGGTCAACTGCCCCGTCTCGTCGATGATGTGAAAGGCGAGGGCGGGTGGGTGGTCCAGATGGACGTGGTCCTGGGCGTGGGCGCGGTGTTCCCAGGGAAGACGGAGGGTGGAGACGACTCCGGGGGCCACCAGGACCGGGCGGCCGGCGAAGGCGGTCACCGCGGCGGTGTGGGCGTGTCCGCAGAGAAAGGCCGCGAGGTTGGCGTGGCGGTCGGCGAGGGCATGGAGCCGCCCTGCGCCGAACTGCCGGATGCCGTCGATGAACGGGACGTGCAGTCGCGCCGGCGGGTGGTGGAAGCCGACCAGCACGGGCGTCGACTCAGGGGTCTCGGCCAGCACGTCCTCAAGCCAGGTCAGTGTCTCGTCCGAGACGAACCCCTCGTCCTTGCCCGGCACCGATGAGTCGCACATCGCGATGACCACGCCGTCGCCGCGATGCACCTGGTTGACCGGAGTCGTCGAAGCCGCCTGCTCCAGGAGGTGAGTCCGGAACGTGTCACGCCTGTCGTGGTTGCCCGGGCAGAGCATCACCGGGTGCCGCGAGGAGAAGAGCCGGCGGGCCTGCTCGTACTCGGTGGGCAGACCGTGATCGGTGATGTCTCCCGTGACCAGGACGGCGTCCAGGTCGTACGGCAGGTCCTCCAGGTAGCGCACGACAGCGCGGGTGCGCTCGATGCTGCGCGGCTCACTGTCGATGTGGGTGTCGCTGAGATGGGCAATCACGATCATCGCACTACGTCCTGTCGCCGGTCGGTTGTTGATCACTCCCGGCCGAGGCTAGGCGGGCACTGGACCAGGTGTAAGGTCCAGTAACGTGCAGAAATCCTGGTCCGGTTCACGCGTCGACCTGCACCTTCGACTCGATGCCACCCAAGGCCGCCGCTCGGCTCTGGAGTCGGCGCTGCGCGACGCGATCCGCGAGGGGCGCCTGGCCACGGGGACGCTTCTGCCCTCCACCAGGGGGCTGGCCTGCGAACTGGGCCTGTCCCGTGGAACAGTGACCGCCGCCTACGACCAACTGGTCGAGGAGGGCTACCTGACGACCCGGCCCGGCTCGGGCACCACGGTGGCCGACATACCGCCAAGGACCGTGACGTCCCCGTCAGCCGCACCGGCACCGACCGGCCACCGGCACGACCTGCGCCCGGGGCTGCCCGATGTCGGAGCCTTCCCCGCCCGCTCCTGGCTCGCGGCAACACGCCGGGTGCTCGCGGACTCCCGCTCGGTCGTGCTCGGTGCCGGAGACCCGCAAGGCCGGATCGAACTGCGTACCGCCGTGGCCGACTACCTCGGCCGCACCCGCGGTGTGGTCACGACCCCCGACCGCATCCTCATCACCTCCGGCTACTACCAGGGGCTGAGCCTGCTCAGCGGTGTGCTCGCCCGCAGCGGCGCCAGGACGGTGGCCGTCGAGGACCCGAGTCACAACGTCTTCCGCGCCGTCGTCCAGCGCTCCGGGCTCGCCACCCCGCCCCTGCCCGTGGACGCCCACGGCGCCTGCGTGGACACCCTCACCTCCTCGGTGGACGCCGTGCTGCTCACGCCCTCGCACCAGTACCCGACCGGTGTCCCCCTTCACCCCGGCCGGCGTCAGGCCGTCAGCACCTGGACGCGCACCACGGGCGGGCTGGTCATCGAGGACGACTACGACGGCGAGTACCGCTACGACCGCCAGCCCGTCGGCGCCCTGCAGGGCATCGCCCCCGACCGGACCGTCTACTGCGGCACCGCCTCCAAGACTCTTGGACCGGCTCTGCGCCTGGCCTGGATGGCGCTGCCCCGCCAGTTGGTGAAGCCCATGGTGGAAGCCAAGCAACAAGCCGATCTCTACACCGAGAACCTCTCCCAGCTCGCCCTCGCGGATCTCCTCACCACTCACGCCTACGACCGACATGTGCGCGCCGCCCGCCTGCGCTACCGCCGACGGCGGGAACTGCTCCTGGACCGTGCGTCCGGCGTTCCGGGACTGGCCGCCCTGGGTGTCCCCGCCGGTCTGCACACCCTCCTGGCCCTCCCCTCCGACTGGCCACCGGAGGACGAGATCCTCTCGCTCTGCGCCCGGCAGGGAATCGCCCTGCGCGGCCTGTCCGAACTCCACAGCGATCCCCACGGACGTCCGCCGGGCCTCCTCATCGGCTTCGCGGCCCCACCCGAACACGCCTACCGGCCGGCTCTCGACGCGCTGTTCGGGACGCTCCAGAAGCTGGTGACGCGGCCGTGACGGTCCACCGCGGCGATCCTGCGCAGCCGCCGCAGCGCTCGTACGGACTCAGCGTGATCGGTTCCCGGTGCCGGTCGGGGCCTGCCAGGGCTGGAACCACGGGTCGGGCCACTGTTCGGCGGCGGCCAGCAGGGGGAACAGGGTGGCGCCGTCGATGGTTTCGCGGATGATGTCGGCGTGACCGCCGTGTCGGGAGGTCTCCTCGATGAGGTGCAGCAGCACCCAGCGAACGGACCAGTTCTTCACGTCAGCGGGGAACCATGGCAGTCCCTGTGGGACGGGCACGGCCTGACCGAGATCGGCGATTCCGGCGATCACTGCGTCTGTCTCCTGCGCAGCGGCCTCGTACTGGTCCAGCACCTCTGCGAGCGTCTCCTCCGCGGTGAGCACGAATTCGGCGGAGTCGCTTTCGTCTGCTGTCCGTTGTGGGCCGCGCTGCCGCTGAAGGATCAGGTCGGTCCAGCCGGCCTCGCACCGTGCGGCGTGTTTGATGAGACCCCCGATGCTCAGTTCACTGACGGTGGGCGTCATCCTCGCCTGATCATCCGTCAGTCCATGGGCGGTCGCGCGCAGAGACTGGCGCTGCTGGGTGAGATAGGCGAGCAGGCCTTCGCGCTCGTCGGCGATCGGCGGTACATGTGCGGGCATGGGGCTGACCCTCTCTCCTCACTGAGAGGCTGGTCAAGCCTTCTGTGAAAAAATTGTCAGCCTCTTGCGCAAGGCGAGAGCTGTGGCGGCCGGGCCTTCTGGGCTTCCTGTTCGCACGTCGTCAACCATCCCCACGAACAGGCGCGTTGCCGGATTTTGATTCGCCCGTCGCGTCCCCTGATGCCATGGCCGACAGAGTCGGCACCCGGGGAATTCAGACCGTTTCGGCGGAGGCCGGTGTACGTCGACGTAGAACGACAGTAGAGTCCGCTCGAAACTTGCTGCAAGAGATTGCACTCCGAGAGGGTCAGGCAATGCCGAGAGTTGTCCCGCCCGTGTCCGACGAGCGCACAGCGCTGACCGCCTACCTGGCGCACCAGCGGCGCGCTCTGCGAGCCACCGCCTACGGCCTGACCGACGAGCAGGCCCGTATGGCGGCATCTGCGGGCGAGCTGAGCATCGGCGGCCTCATCAAGCACGCGGCACGGTGTGAGGGCTTCTGGACCGACCTCATCCTCCAGCAGCGGTGCGAGGCGCAGCCGAAAACGGACGAGTTGAACGGGGAGGAATTCCGGCTCGGACCGGACGAGACCCTGGCCGAGGTGCTGGTCACCTACGCAGAGGCGTCCAAGCGGACCGACGCGGCGATCGCCGGTGTCCCAGACCTCGGGCAGGCGGTCCCGGTGCCGCAGGGGGCTCCTTGGATTCCCACGGAGGTCAAGGCATGGTCGATCCGCTGGGTCCTGTTGCACTTGATCGAGGAGACGGCACGGCACGGCGGTCACGCTGACATCATCCGCGAGAGCATCGACGGCGCAACGTTTGATCCGCTGCTCGCCGCAGCCGAGGCGTGGACCGACCCGTGGGTCCAGCCGTGGGAACCGGCGCCCCAGGGCGTCGACCGACGGCAGGTGCCGATCGATTGAGCATGCACCGAGGACGGGTTTCCCAGTCGCGGGCATGGCGGGGCGGGGCGCATGAGCCGGCCGAACGCTCAATCGCCCCGCAGCGCCGGGCAATCGCCTCGGCTCCTTCGACTCGAGGTTCGCGTGGGGCGACTTCGACACCGACCTGCGGCACATCTTGAGGACACCGCACCGGACTTGGACAAGTCGTGCAAGCCCGGCAAGTCCACGCATGCCTGTCGAGAGGGAGGTCGGGTACACGGTGCCTGTACGTGCTGGTGTGGACGCAGGAGGGGAAGTCAGGCAGTGACAGTGAAAGCGATGGGGTGGGCACACTCCTTCCCCATGAACCAAGGAGTGCGCGCCGGCCGTGAGTGGACACGCAGTCGTCTTGAGACCCTGCCGTGGAGCGCCGCCGAACCCGACAAGGTGGATGCCATCGTGCTGGCGGTGTCCGAGCTGATCACCAATGCGCATATCCACGCGCACAGCGACGCGCAGCTGGTTCTCACATGGGACGGCGACTGCCTGCAGGTGAGCGTCCATGACGACGACCCCTCGCTGCCCCGCCGACGCGATCCGGAGCCGGGCGCGCCCTCAGGCCGAGGAGTGGCCATCGTGCACCAGCTCGCCGACGAGTGCGCCTCAAGGTGTCAGCGGCACGGTAAGACAGTGACAGCGTGCTTCCGTCCCGCCGACCCGGGCGCGGGCGATCCGCGTGACGGTAGTTGACCGCCGCTCACCGGTGAAGCTCAGTGGGTATGACCGGCCTGCCTCGTGCCCCTGGAACGCGGAGCCGTGCCGACCCGTCCATCTGGCTCTGGCCCCTTGGCGCTCTGGCGCTGTACGCACTGATCATCTACGGGCTGATGTACCGCACACGCGCCCGTCACTCCGGCCTGCGGCTGCCTCAGGTCTGTGTCTTTGCCTCACCGTCCAGGAACCGTGGAGCAGACTGTCGACCGGTCAGGCGGCGCCACCGGGGCCCGCGGTGGTGCGGGCATAGTGTTCGGCGATGTCGTCGCTGGTCGTGGTCCACACGCCGGGGTGGTTGACGACATATTCGAGCGCTTGGTCCAGGTACTTCATCCGGAATGCCTGGCCGGTCACGAAGGGGTGCAGGGCCAGTGACATCACGCGGCCGCTGTGCGTGGAGTCCTCGTACAGCTGGTCGAGCTGGTCCTTGACGATCCGGACGAAGTCGGGGCCGCTGATGGAGTGGGCGGTGAACAGCCCCAGGTCGTTGAGTTCGAGGGTGTAGGGGACGCTCAGGAGCCCCGGCACGTTCAGCGGGAACGGCTGGTCGTCGGCGGTCCAGTCCAGCACGTACTGCAGGCCGAGTTCGGCGACGAGCGCAGGGGTCTGGAACGTCTCGCTGAGGGCTGGTCCCATCCAGCCGCGGGGACGCTGCCCGGTCGCCTTCTCGATGGTCTCGACGACCTCGGTCAGGTAGGCGCGCTCGTCCGCCTCGACCTCGGCCTGCAGGGTGGAGTTGTTCTTGCCGTGCGCGAGCCAGGCCCAGCCGCGTGCCCGTCCGGCTTCGATGATCTGCGGGTAGTGCTCGGCGACATCGGAGTTGAGCAGCACACTCGGGCGCACGCCATGCCGGTCGAACGACTCGATCATCCGCCAGATCGCCACCCGGGGGCCGTAGTCGCGCCAGCCGTGGTTCAGCGGATCGGGCACGAGCGCCGCAGTGCCCTGGTTGATGCTGGTGGACGGCTTGCCCAGGACGAAGTGCTCCACGTTGAGGCCGACGTAGAACGCCACCCGGGCGCCGTCGGGCCAGTGGATCGGCGTGCGTTCCGTGATGGGGCTGTAGTCGTACAGGTCGTTGTGCATGGGATTCCCTTCGAGAGAACCGTTCGTAGGGCAGCAGGGGAGCAGCGTTCAGCGAGAGACGATCCGTGTCGTGTCGCGAACCGATACGGATCGTGTCGCGGTATCGCGTCCGTGTCAACACGAACCGGTTCGTCTCCCCCGTGCGATAACGTGAGCTCATCAGCACCATGGAGGCGACATGAGCACGACGCGTACGCCCGACCCCGCCCGGCGCAACCCGCAAGCGACCGCCGCGATCCTCAAGGCCGCGCTCGACATGACCCGCGAGATCGGCTTGGCACGCGCGAGCATCGAGGGGATCGCGGCCCGCGCGGGCGTCGGCAAGCGAACCGTCTACCGCTGGTGGCCCTCCAAAGGCGCGGTCGTCCTCGACGCGTGGGCGCAACAGCTCGAAGAGCGCCTGAACCGGCGCCTCGAAACCGCGCAGACCGGCGACTTCGAGGCCGACCTGAAGCTGATGGTCAAGGACGCCTGGATCGACACGATCGGCGACACGCGTAGTGTGCTTGCGTCGATCGTCGCCGAGTCCCAGCACGATCCCCGCCTGGCCGCGGAGTTCCGCAAACGCCTCATCGACCCCGCCAGCGCGCTGGTCGCCGAGCGCATCCGCCGCGCCCAGGCGGACGGACAGGTCGCCCCCGACATCGACCCGTACCGCGCCATCGAGCTGATCTACGCCCAGCTGTATTACCGGCTGCTCGTCGTGAACGGCCCGCACGACGAGGCATACGTCGATGACGTCGTCGAACTCGCCATGCGAGGGCTCAGGCCCTCGCGCCAGGACGGAGCATGACCCGGAGCGGGGATGCAGCGGTTCAGTACCAGTCCGATCAGGGGCACGGATGCGGTCACCAGTACCCCGGCAAAGGTGAGGACGGCAGTGAGCCGGGAGGTATTCCCCCCACCGAAAGCGACTGGGCTGAGCAGAAGCAACACTGGCAGAGCCGCCAATTCGGCTTCTGGATGCAGCGCGGTGCGACGCCGAGGACCGCGGGACGGCGGACCGGGCATCACGACTGTGCCTGTTCCCTCGTGGGGCGAGGCCAGGAGTACGCCGAGCAGGACTCGGCGGGAGCCGAGCTGAAAGCGATCCGGGAGCTCGTCGACGCCTGCTGGACCCACCGGCCTTGCCGGACCGACAGCCGGTTGATCAAGTGAAAGCGAACCGATTCGGCGCGCCTTTGAAGTCGGGCAACACTGATCAACAGCGCTAAAAATGACGACCTTTCAGAAAACGCTACTCAGCGCCTGGCTTGCGCCGATACAGTCCGACATGCGTAAACCCCACATCTACCCGGTGACGCCGGGACGTTGGAGGTGCACATGGCGCTGGTCGTGGTTCGGTTGCACCCCCAGGGGGACCCGGTCTCGGGTTCGGATTTCTCGTCGGCGCTGAACGGGCTGACGATCCGTGTGTTCGATCTGTCCACGTCGGGGAGCGAGGCACAGATCGGCAATCCGGCGAGTTACGTGGCTCCGCCGGATCCGCTGCATCCGGAACTGCCGCATCCCAACACGGGAATCGTCCAGCACTTCCGGCTCACCAGCCCGCTGTCGGGCATGTTCGAGCGGCTGGCCTCGGCGACCGCGCTCTTCGAGATCGCGCCGCCGAACCCGCCCGCGGGCCGCCCCGAGCACGGCACGCGGGATCTGCGCGTGGAGGTGTCACGGGGCGGCGGTGTCATCCTCGTCCGCCGGATCTTCATGAACGTTCCGGAGGCTTCCGGTTCGATCCCGGTCGACCGCGGGGTGTTTCCCGGCATCGGCCCGACCTCGCTGTACCTCGGCGTACCTCCGGCCGGCACCCAGATCGACCCGGCCGACGCGTACGTCGAACTGCCCGCCGACGGCAGCCCGCCGGCATACGACGGGCTGCTGAACGCCGTCGCCCGGGTGCTGGGACACGACCCCGGGGGGCCGGTCTCCCTGACCGGGCTCAGTGTGCCGCAGGCCAGGCACGTCGCCCGTGAGATCGTCTGGAACCAGAAGTTCCGGCCGATGCCGGTGCCCGGCACGACCGACCTCGGCAAGCTGTACACCACGCCGGTCAGTACTGCCGACGACGCCGAACGCGGCAAGTTCGAGGCGAAGTTGACCTCGTACTACGCCCAGGGCGACGCGGACGCCGAGCGGCTGACGGGCTATGTCTACGCCCTCACCACGGCGGTCGACGCGGAGGACCGGACGACGAAGGCCACCCAGGCGGCCCTCACCTTCCCCGTGCTGCCGGGGCAGACCGGCACCGGCGAGCGGTACACCACCGCGCGGGCCCTGGTGACCAACCTCCCGGCGAACGCCCGGTTCACCGTGCCCGCTCGCTACTTCTACGCGCTCGGCGCGGGCCTGCCCGTCACCTTCGACGCCGAGCAGCGCTACCGGTCCGCCCTCCTCGCGGACACCGAGCGGCTGCGCGTCATGCTCAAGGCCGCCAAGGACAGCGGGGTGATCAAGGAGCAGCCCCCGGCCTCCCCGCCACCGCTCCCCGCCGGACAGCCGCCGGTCGGGGACGCCCCCGCCGTCACCATCGCCCAGGCCGTACGCCGGCTGCGCGCCCTCGGGGACACCTCGGGCAAGCCGCCGCGGATCGCCGCGACCGGCGATGTCCTGGCGCTGGTCACCGGCTGGCTCGCGGTGACCCAGGCCGACATCGACACCGGCTTCTGGGACACCGTCGTCACGACCCACGCGAGCGGTCACCTCGACCTCGTGCTCACCGCGCTGACCCGCGGGTACGTCGTCCAGCCCGGCAACACCCCGCTGCGGACGAAGATCCGCGCCACGCTCGCGCCCGCCGACGCGCCCGCCCTCTCCCGGATCACAGCGGCCGCGTGGGAGGCGTTCTTCCGGAACGACGCGTCCTGGCCCGGCACTCTGCCCGACTTCACCCGGCCCGGTTCCCTGGACGAACGGCTGCAGGCGTTCATCCAGGAGGTACGCAAGTTCTTCGTCCTCGCCTCGGCGGTGCAGGCCGCCCCCGACAACGCCCCGGACGCGCCGCCGCTGCTGCGCGTGCCCGACGGCGATCCGGTCAACCGCTTCACGGCCGCCTACCACGCCCGCGCGGGCGCCGACTTCGTGTTCGGCGGCACCAACGACCCAGGACACGTCCAGGACGCGCTCAACGACGTCGCGAACACCCTGTTCCCGACCGACGCGCGTGGGCGGGAGTGGCTCGCTGCCGCGATCTCGACGGTCGACGACCTCATGCGGCTCGTCGCCGTCGTCCCCGCGTCGCTGCGCTTCTCGATCGCCGAGGCCCTCTACGCCCGCGGCTTCACCAGCGCCGCGCAGGTCGCCGCCCGTACCCGACAGGGCCTGCGGGACGCCCTGATCGGCACCGTCGCCATCGACTACGCCGATGCCCTCGGCTCCGCGGCCGGTGGCCCGGCCCCCGATCCGGAGCCGGGCGGCGACGGCCAGGCGGTGCCGGTCAACCCCGACGGATGCCTGGTCGACTGCCGACCGCCCGACCACCTGTCCGCGCTCGGCCCCGTCGCCTACCTCAAGGCCCTGCTCGCCCTCCCGCTCACCGCGGACTGCCACCAGCCGGACGGCACACCGCACGGCGACGGGGTACCGCCCACCCTCGGCGACCTCGTCGTGGCCCGCCGCGGTCCCGTCGACCAGTTGCGCGCCACCGCAGCGAACCTCGGCACCGCGATCCCCGTCGTCGACCTGGTCGACGAGTCCCTGGAGGCCCTGGCCGGCAGCCCGGGGACGGGCAAGGGGGCCGTCCACGACACCTCCGCCGCTCTCACCGACGAGGATCTCGCGGCCCGGCCCGAGCACTCCACCCCCGCGGTGCCTCTGCCGGCCGGCGCCACGTACACGCCCCTCGCCACCGACGTCAGCCACCCGCTCCTGCCGTACCACCAGCCGCTGGACATCGCGCGCAGCCACCTCGACGTCCTGGGCACGTCCCGGTACGAGGTCATGCGGGCCTTCCGCCGCGACATCACCGAGTTCGTGATCGACCCGGCCGCCGAACCCGCCGAGTTCCGCCGCACCCTGTGGCGCTACCCGCTGCGGCTGCCCATCGCCCTGGAGTTCCTCGGGATGAGCCCGCAGGAACACGCCCTGCTGTTCTCCCCCGGCCCGACCACCAGCCCGAGGAAGGGCACCCCCGTCTGGGAGTACTACGGGTTCGCCCGCAAGACCGAGAACGACCGCTCCTGGACGGACCTCGTCGTCCGGCTGCCGCGGTTCCTCGAGGCGACCGGCCTGGACTGGTGCGAGTTCCTCGACCTGTGGCGCAGCGGGATCGTCCCGTTCGGACGTCGGAGCGAGGAGGGTCAGGACCGTACAGCGAACGAAGCCGAGGAGCCGGCGTTCCCGGACTGCGAGCCCTGTCGGCTCGACGACTACGTGCTCGACCTCTCCCTGGCGGACCTGCGCCGCCTCGCGGTCGTCGTACGGCTGTGGCGGATCCTCAACCGCGCCTGCAAACCCGCCTTCGGCTTCGACCGACTGGCCGATGTGGCCGCCGTACTGCCCCTGTTCGCCGCGGACGGCTCCCCCGTCCCCGACTTCGTCCGGCAGTTGGCCGCGCTCCAGCTCCTGCGCCGCCACTTCGGACTCCCCTTGGCGCCGCACGGTCACGAACCCTCGGCCGAGACCCCGCCGGGAACCGGGCGCAGCCCGCTGCTCGCCCTGTGGGCCGGGCCGGACGACCCGCACTGGGACTGGGCCGTCGGCGCGCTGCTGAAACACACCGGCGAACACGCCGTGCGGCGCTTCGGCTGCCGACCCCGTCCCGCGAGGTTCCTGGAGATCCTCGCCGAGAACCTCGACCCGCTGTCGGTCCTGGCCGGGTTCGACCCCGCCGACCCGCAAGCGCAATGGCACGCACGCCCCACCAGTACCCTGCGCTACGCCGAGGTGCTGGCCAAGCTGTACGCCAGCGAACTCGGCGTGGGCGAGCTGCTGTTCCTGTTCACCGTACGGGACCACGCCCAGGGCGACGACCCGTTCAGCCTGCCCTCACCCAACGAGACGCGGGACGATCCGCTGACGCTGCCGGACGACGACACGGCCAACTCGCTGTGGGGGCTGCGCGAGCGACTGCTCAACGTCGATGACACGGAAGATGCCGCGGACGATGCCGCCGACTGGTCGTGGACCCAGATCGACGCCGCCCTGCGCACCGAGTTCGGCTACACCAGCGCTCCCGGCGCGGACCCGCTGTACCGGCTCGGGGCACACTTCTTCCCCTCGCTGCTGGAGGACGACGGCATCGTCGTACCGGTCGAGGACCGGCGCTGGAGCGCGCCGCTGGCCGGTTCGCCGCCCGCGATGTGGAACACCCCGCCCGACGGCCCGTTCCGTCATGCCGCCGGCCGGCTCACCGCCGGGCTCCCGCTGCGGGACGATGCGGTGGCCGCGAAGCTGGCCCGTATCCGTCAGCTGCGCCCCGAAGAGCAGCACGCCGTACGGGAGTTGCTCGCGGGGCCGCGAGCGGACCTGACGCCGTTCGCGTTCCTCTTCGAGGACGCCGAGGCCGCGCTGCGTCTCCTCGTGCACGAGGGGGACGAACGGGAGCGGTTCGCCTTCTTCGGCCGCTCGGTGCGCCGGGCGGTGGCGCGTGCGCGGGTCGTCGCGGACCATCTCGCGGGGCACGTCGAGGCGGCGACGGGACAGCGCCGGGAGGGGACGGCCGCGCTCGCCAAGGCCCTGCTGCTGGCGCTGCACGGCGACGAGAACGCGGGCCTCGCCCCGTGGGAGAACGACGCCGGGACCACGCCCGCCGTGACCTGGGACGGTGTGAACGGGGCCGCACTGGCGGCCCTGCTCTCGGTCACCGGCACGGGCCTGCTGGGCGAGTACCGCCGGGTCACCACGTCCGGAGAGGGCCCGCTCGTGTGGCGGCAGCCCACCTCCGGCCTGCGGCTGTTCGGTCCCGGCCGCGACGAGGCCGCCGTCGCCGTGCCCGGCCTGGTGCCGGGGCTCGACGCCACGCTGACGGCGGGGCAGGGCCGGTTCGCCGGCGTCCGCAACGGGTTCGCGCTGAGCGACCCCACCGGCGAACCGCTCGGCGCCGCGGAGGGCTTCGCCGTCCGCTGGACCGGCAGCCTGCTGGTCGAGACCGGCGGCGCGTACACCTTCTACGCCGGTGCGCCCGGGCAGGACGGCGAGATCCCCGACCCCGAGGCCGCGCGGGCCCGGCGCTGGCGTGTGGTGCTGCGCCGGGGGCAGCGCGTCTGGGTGGTGCTGGCCCGGCACTGGCCGGGCGAGACGGGCGCACCCGAGTGCGCCTCCGAGCTGGAACTGCGCCGCGGTGCCTACGACGTGGAGATCGAGTTCGTACAGCCGGCACCGGAGTTCGCCGAGGCCGACGACGTACGACCGGCCACGACCGGATTCGAACTCGCCTACCGTGGCCCGGACTCCGAGGGCCGCCCCGTCGCCCTCCCCCGGCACCGGCTCTACCGGCGCACCCAGGACCCCGGCCCGCTGGACGGCGGCCTTCAGGACCTCACCGACGTCGAGCGGCGTGCGCTGCGCGAGCGGTACACCGGCTCGCTGCGTGACGTACGCCGTACCTATCAGCGGGCGTTCAAGGCGCTGCTGCTGGCCCACCGGCTCGGACTGTCCGCCGCACCCGTGGCGGACGACGGACAGTCCGAGATCGGCTACCTGCTCACGCACCCGGACCGGTTCTCCGGAGCGGCCTACCGCAAGGAGGGCGCCGCCTACACGGTGCACCTGGCGGGTTTCGACCCCGACCTGCTGCCGGTGGCCGACCCTTACCTGTCCCCGGATCCGGCCGTGGACCAGCGGGTCGCGCCGTCGGTCGCCCGGCAGCAGGCACTGACCGACATCTGGGAGCGCCTGTTCGACCACACGGTCACACGGGCCGGGACGACGGGTTCGCCGGAGCGGCCCCTGTGGCTGCTGTTCCACGAGTCCGCGGAGGGCCACCCCGACCTGCCCGCGGATCTGCTGCGGTACGTAGGCGTCGATCTGCTGCGCACCTCGCTCGTCACGCTGTTCGACGGCGGACCCGCGCTGGTCAGCGACGACCTCGTGGACGAGCGCTGGCCCATCCGCGTCTGGCACGCCGACCTGCTGTTGCGCAGGGTGCTGCGCCGCTTCCTGGTCGCGGACGTGCGCACCGCGCGGCCGGATCTGTGGGCCGCGGACGACCCGGCGGCCGGCGGCAACGCCAACCTCACCGCCTTCGTCGCCGACGGCTATCTGTCCGCGGGGCCGCCCCGCCGGTACGGCGATCTGCGCGCCCTGAACGACGGTCTGCGCACACGCGGTCGCGCCGCCCTGCTCGCCCACCTCACCCGTTTCGACCGGGTCACCGGCGTCGGCGGCGCCCCGGTGCGCGAGGCCCGGCAGCTGAGCGACCTGTTGCTGCAGGACGTGGAGGCGGGCCTGTGCGAACGGGTGGGCCGCATCGACGACGCCATCAGCGCCGTACAGACGCTGGTCAGCCGGGCGCGGCTCGGTCACGAGCCCGACTGGGTTCCGGCTCCCGGCTTCCTCGCGCTGTGGGACGCACAGTTCGCGCGCTATCAGGTGTGGGAGGCGTGCGCGCGGCGGCGGTTCTACCGCGAGAACTGGGTCGACGTCGACGAGCTGGCGCTGGCCCGGCGCAGTGAGGCGTTCGCGTTCTTCGAGGCGCAATTGCGGCGGGTCACGCTGACCCGGCCGGAGCCGGGCGGGCTCGACGTATGGGCGCAGCCGCCCGCACCGGAGCACCCGGGGCTGGCGCTGCTCCAGGTGCGCGACCCCGCCACGCTGCGCGAGGTCGACCCCGCCTGGCACGGGTTCGACCTGCTGGGGACGCCTCAGCGGCATGCCCGGCCGTCGTGGCTGGCGGCGGTGCACGCACCGTCCGGCGACCGCGGCGACGTACCGCCTGACGGCGGAGACGGCGACGGCCAGCAGCCGCCGGGGCACGGCGGGGACGGCGAGCAACCGCCAGGCCATGGCGGCGACGGCGAGCAGCCGCCTGGGCACGATGGGGACGGCCAGCAGCCACCGGCCCATGGCGGACACGACCAACGGCCCCCGGGCCATGGCGACGACCAACGGCCCCCGGGCCATGGCGACGACCGGCAGCCACCAGGGCATGGCGGGGACGATCATGAGCCGCCGCGCGACGGCCCGGTCGGGCTGGGGGCGGCCCCGCGGCGCGACGAGCGCGGTCGGCCCGGCGACGACGACAGCCCGTCGCCCTCGGCGGCGGTGGAGCTGCCCTGGTGGGTCGAGGCGCCCGTGCGGCTCGGTACCCGTTTCCTGCGGGTCGCCGCCGCCGGCGACCCGGCGGTCACGGCAGGGCCCGGGACGATCGGGCTGCTGCCCGGCCCCGCCGCGTCGTCGTGCTGTGCCACGTGCGGCTGCGAGCACGGCCCGTACGTCGACGAGTACTACTTCTGGCTCGCCGACGCCCGCCTCCACGACCCCGTCGAGCAGGACCCGGGCTGGCTCTGGCACGAGCCCGACCAGGTACCCGGCTTGTTGGTGTGGCCGGAGACGCGGGCTGTGCGGCTGGCGTGGTGCCGGGTGCGGCACGGGGAGTTCGGCCCTGTCTGCCACAGCAGTGAGGCCCTGCGCTGCACGGCCGGTGCGACCCTCGGCTTCGCCGGACGCACCGACGACTCCGTCCACCTCGTCGTCACCGGCGGCATCGCGCCGCCCGGCCACGCGGCTCAGCCGCCCGGGTTCCGCTACGACATCGCCGACGACGACGTCGTCGTACTGCCGCAGGCCGTGGCCGCCCCACCGGCGCCGCAGCCGCCGGCCGGTCCGGTGCACCCGGGACAGTTGCCCGCGTATCCCTACTTCGTGTTCCACAGCCCCGGGGCACCGCTGGTGCCGGCTTCGCCGCACGCCCCGGCGACGGCCGTGGCAGCCGCGCTGCGCGCGCACTGCCGGCCCGGTGCGGCGCTCGGCTGGTACCGGCTCACCGCGGACGTCGCCCACGGTGACGCCTCCTGGCTGCGCTGCGCTAGGCGAGAGGAGCACAGGAGGCATCGTGGATGCTGTACGGACAGCACGCGGGCCTCCGAGCAGGACGTGCGGCGGCGCAGCATCGTGCTGCACCACGCCGAGACCCTGCTGGAGTGGGGCGACGCGTTGCTGCGGGCCGGGGGCAGCCCGGAGGATCTCAGCCAGGCGCGGGTGGTCTTCGACGGGCTGAAGGCGATCCTGGGCCGGCGGCCGCGTCTGGTGCTCGACGCCGATACGACGCCGCCCAGCGAGGCGCCGACGGTCGCCGCGCTCGTCCCGCATCCGGCGCCGCCGAACCCTCGGCTGATCGGGCTCTACGACAGTGTCGAGGACCGGCTGTGTCTGATCCGCGCATGCCTGGACGCGCAGCGGCTGCCCGCCCTGTGGCCGCCGGGCGGCCCGTTCCTCGGGAACACCGAGCGGCCCGGCTGCGACGACGTCTGCGTGCCGGACAGTCCTTACCGTTTCGCCTTCCTGGTCGGCCGGGCCCGCGATCTCGCCACGGAGGTGCACGGCCTCGGTGTGGCGCTGCAGAGCGCGTTCGAGCGCGGGGACGCCGAGTTCCTCGCGGCCCTGCGTGCGGACCAGGAGCGGCAGTTGCACGCGCTGTCGGTGCAGACCCGGCGGTTGCAGTGGCGGGACGCGGACTGGCAGGTGCAGGCGTTGCAGAAGACCAAGCAGATCGCCCTCACCCATCGCCGTTACTACGCCGACCTCGTGGAGGCGGGGCTGATCCAGGGCGAGAACGACTACCTGTCGCTGACCGAGCAGTCCGTGGGCAGCCACGGTACGGCGATCCCGCTGGAGGCGACGGGACAGGCACTCGGCTTCATCCCCGACATCTGGCTGGGCGTGGCCGGCATGGGCCCGCTCAACGCCAACCAGCTGCCGCTCGGCACCAAGCTCGCCGGGGTGTTCTCGGCGGCCTCGCGCATCGCGGGGATCTTCGGGACGATCGCCGGGATCACCGCCTCGGAGCGGCTGACCGAGGCCGGCTGGGACCGGCGTACGGCCGAGTGGCGGCACCAGGTGGAGATCCACGACATCGAGATCGAGCAGATCGAGCGGCAGATCCTCGCGGCCGAGCGCCGCCGGGACGCCGCGCTGCACGAGCTGGACGAGCAGCAACTGCGCTGGGAGCAGGCCAGGATCACCGAGGAGGTCGTCCGCGACAAGCTCACGGGCCATGCCCTGTTCCTGTGGCTGCAGCAGGAGACGGCCGCGCTCTACCGGCAGACGTACGAGCTGGCAGCCCGTGCGGCGGTGCAGGCACGGCGGGCCTTCGAGCTCGAACGCGCCCTGCCCGCGGGGAACTTCCTCGCCGACGCGCGCTGGGACCGGCTGCACGAGGGGCTGCTCGCCGGTGAGCGGCTCACGCTCGGGCTGCGCCGGATGGAGCAGGCGTACCTCGATCTCAACGAGCGCGAGTACGAGCTGACCAAGCACATCTCGCTGCGTCTGCACGCGCCGGTGGAGTTCCTGCGGCTGCAGGCCACCGGGCGGTGCGAGATCGAGCTGCCGGAGTGGCTGTTCGACCGGGACCACCCGGGGCACTATCTGCGCCGGATCAAGAGCGTGGCGATGACGGTGCCGTGTGTCGCCGGGCCGTACACCGGGGTTCACGCGCGGCTGACGCTGCTGGCGAGTACGACGCGGGTGAGTCCGGTGCTGACGCCCGAGGCGGCACCGTGCTGTTCCACGCGGGCCGACGGGTGTGGCTGTGGGGGCGGGTGCGAGGACTCCGACACGGGCTGCGGCCAGGGCGGTTACGCCCTGCTCCCCGAGGATCCGCGTGCGGTGCGCCGGTACGCCGCCCAGGAGGCGGTGGCCACCTCCAGCGGCCAGAACGACAGCGGCATGTTCGAGGTCCGCTTCCAGGACGAGCGCTATCTGCACTTCGAGTACCAGGGCGCGGTCAGCCGCTGGCTCCTCGAACTCCCCCAGGACGACAACCAGTTCGACCTGTCAAGCGTGACCGATGTCGTCCTGCACCTGAACTACACGGCACGGGAGGGCGGCACGGCCCTGGCGGCGGCGGCACGGCGGGAGGCACGCAGGCGGCTGCCCGGCGACGGACTGCGCGTCTTCGACGTCGAGCAGGACCTGCCGCAGATGTGGTCCGCCTTCTCGCGCGCCGCCGAGGACGAGGAACGGCGGTTGCCGCTGCGGCTGTCCCGCGCGATGTTCCCGTTCCTGCCCGGCAACCGGGGCCTGCGCATCCGCCGGGTGGAGTTCTTCCTCGAGGCCGGGGGCGCCTGCCCGTCGGTGCACCACCCGGTGCGGTTCAGGCCACCCGGGCGCCGGGGGGCCGAGGAGTACGAGGTCGTGGAGTGCGTGGCCTCGCGCGACTGGCCGGAGCTGTTCCACGGTGTGCTGCCCGACCTTGACGCGCAGGGCGTTCCCACGCTGGTGCCCGGCGCACGGGAGGCCGACCTGGGCAGTGTGACGGTGCCGCCGCAGTTCGGGGAGGTGTCGCGGCTGTGGCTGCTGTGCAGCTACGAGGTCGACGAGTGTGACCGGAGCGGGCGATGACCGACCTGGACCAGGGCGCGCCCGCCTTCCCGGGCGGGGCGCAGGAAGACGCCGGGACCAGCCCTGTCCGGCCCCGGCAGGATCCGCTGCCCGGGCCGGAACTGCCCTCGGCCGGCGGGGCGGTGCGCGGGATCGGGGAGAAGTTCGGCACGGACGCGGTGACGGGCACGGGGTCGTTCGCAATTCCCGTTCTCCTCACCGCCGGCCGGGACGGCTTCGGCCCGCAGATGTCGCTCGCCTACGACACCGGACAGGGCAACGGGCCGTTCGGGTTCGGCTGTTCGCTGCGGCTGCCGTCCATCACACGCCGCACCGACAAGGGGCTGCCCCGCTACGACGACGCACACGAGTCCGACGTGTTCGTCCTGTCCAGCGCCGAGGATCTCGTCCCCACCGGGCGGGACCGGCGGGTGGGCGGCCATGTGGTGCGCGGCTACCGTCCGCGGGTGGAGGCGAGCTTCGCCCGGATCGAGCGCTGGACGAGCCTCGACGACCCCGCCGATGTGCACTGGCGTTCCTGGTCCCCGGACAACGTCCTGACGGTCTACGGCATCGACGCCGACGCCCGGATCAGCGACCCCGAGGAGCCGGAGCGCGTGTTCTCCTGGCTGATCAGCCAGACCCGGGACGACCGCGGCAACGCGATCGCCTACGAGTACGATCGCGGCGACGGCGTACGGGACCGGGCACAGCGCTATCTGCGGTGTGTCCGGTACGGCAACGCCGTCCCCCTGCTGGACGACATCGGGGAGCGCCCGCTCTCCGTGACCACGGCCGAACTGCGCGCGATGCGGTGGTACTTCACGCTCGTCCTCGACTACGGCGGCCACGACGAGGAGCGGCCTGCCCCGCAGCCGGACCGGCGCTGGTCGCCCCGCCCGGATCCGTTCTCCTCACGCCGCAGCGGTTTCGAGCTGCGCACCGAGCGGCTGTGCCGTCGGCTGCTCATGTTCCACTCGTTCCCCGAGGAACCCGACGTCGGCGACGACTGTCTCGTGGCCGCGACCGAGCTGACATACGCGCCGACCCCGGCGCCGGACGAGGCGACCCGACCGGTCTACGCGGAGCTGACCGCCGTCACCCACGCCCGCTTCCGGCGCCGGCCCGAGGGCGGGTACCGGCGCAAGGCGTTCCCGCCGGTGGAGATGGCCTACAGCCAGGTCGCCGTCCGGCACGAGGTGCAGATGGTGGAGGCGCGGGAGCTGGCCCGGCTCCCGCACGGCCCCGGCCGGCTGCGCTGGGTGGACCTGCACGGCGAGGGCATTCCCGGCGTGCTGACCGAGCATCCGGGCGCCTGGTACTACCTGCGCAACCTCAGCGCGCTCACGGACGCGCCGCACTTCGGCCGGCCGGCGCCCGTACCCCGGGTGCCGAACCGGAGCCTCGCCGCGGGTGCGGAACTGCTCGACCTCAGCGGGGACGGCCGCCTGGACGTCGTCGACCTGACCGGGCCGCAGGCCGGGGTGTACGAGCAGGACGAGCACGGGGGCTGGCGACCGTTCCGCCCCTTCGCCGGGCCGCTGGTCAGCGACCCCGGGGCGGACCTGCGCCTGGTCGACGTCACCGGGGACGGGCTCGTCGACGTGCTGCGCCTGGCGCCCGACGAGCTGGGCTGGCACGAGGGGCTCGGCACATCGGGCTTCGGCCGCGAGCAGAGGGTGCCGGTCGATCCGGCGCAGTGGCGGGGCACCCGCGTGGTGTTCACCGACAACTCGGGTGCGCTGCTGCTGGCGGACATGACCGGTGACGGGCTGCGGGACCTCGTTTGGATCGGCTGCGCGCAGGTCTGCTACTGGCCGAATCTCGGTTACGGCCGCTTCGGTCCGCGTCAACTGCTGGAGAACTGCCCGCGGTTCGACACCGACGACCGGTTCTCCCCTGGCCGGGTGCGCCTGGCCGACATCGACGGGACCGGCACCAGCGACCTCGTCTACCTCCATCCGGACGGGCCGCGCCTGTACTTCAACCAGTCCGGCAACGGCCTGAGCCGCGAGGTCCGGCTGCACGGGCTGCCCCCGGTCACCGACGTGGACGACTGCGACGTCGTCGACCTGTTCGGCAACGGCACGGCGTGCCTCGTCTGGACCTCTCCCCTGCCCGGGAACGCGGGGCGGGCGGTGCGCTACGTCGATCTGATGGGCGCCAAGCCGCATCTGCTGACCCGGACGACCAACAACCTCGGCGCCGAGACCCGGATCCACTACCGCTCCTCGACGGCCTTCTACCTCGAGGACGAGGCCGCGGGGCGGCCCTGGCGTACGCGGGCGCCGTTCCCGGTGCAGGTGGTGGAGCGGGTCGAGTCGATCGATGTGGTGGCCCGGCACCGGCTGACCACGCGCTATGCCTATCACGACCAGTATTTCGACCCTGTGGAGCGGGAGTTGCGCGGGTTCGCGGTCGTCGACCAGTGGGACACCGAGGACTTCGAGGCTGCCGAGGACTTCGACGCTGCCGAGGACGCGGGAGACGCGGGGTGGGAGAACTCGCATCCGGTCGCGTGGGAGAACTCCCACCCGGTCGCGCCCGTCCACACCCGCAGCTGGTTCCACACCGGCGCGCTGGGGCCGGGAGGCGCGTCGGCGCACGAGTACGACGAGGGGTGTGCCCGCGACGGCGTGCCCGACAGCGTCCTGCCCGAGGGGCTGACCCCGCAGGAGGAGCTCGAGGCCTGCCGTGCGCTCAAGGGCATGCTGCTGCGGCAGGAGGTGTACGGGCTCGACGGCTCGGAGCACGAGTCCGTGCCGTACAGCGTGCTGGAGCGCAACTTCACCGTACGGCTGCTGCAGCCGGCCGGCCGAGGCCGGCACGCGGTGTTCCTCGCGCACCCCCGGGAGCAGTTGACGTCCCGTTACGAACGCGACCGCGACGATCCGCGGGTCACGCATGCGATCACCCTGCGCGTCAACGAGTTCGGCCAGGCGCTGGAGGAAGTGGCCATCTCCTACGGGCGGTTGGCCACCGACCCGCAGCTGACGACGCCGGTCGACCGGGAGGAGCAGGCGCGGACCCTGGTCACCGCCGTCCGGTACGAGCACAGTGAGCCGCTGCTGGACGATCCCGGCCACTACCGGCTGCCGGTGCCCGCGCAGCAGAGCACGATCAAGGTGCGGGACGTCGTCGTGCCCGAGGGCGGCTGGCTGCGTTTCGAGGACTGGACGGGGTCGGGGGCGCCGTTCGCCCGGCCGCACCGGCTGCTGCGGCGCACCCGCACCCTGTACCGTCCCGACGACCTCGGCGGCGCCGACCCGCTCGCCCTGCTGCCGCCCGGCCGCGCGGGGCGGCGGGCGATTCCCGGTCTCGGTCTGACCCTGGCGTTCACCCAGGACGTCCTGGCCCGCGCCCTGACCCGGGACGGGCGGCCGCTGCTCACGCCCGACGACCTCGACGCGGTCCTGCGCGAGGGCGGCTATGTGCCAGGTGACGCCCCCGGCGAGTGGTGGGTGCCGTCGGGGCGGACCTTCCTCGGGCCGGCCGGCGCCTTCCCCGGCGAGGCGGCGCAGGACGAACTCGCCTACGCCCGGGCGCACTTCTTCCGGGCGCGCCGTTACCGCGATCCCTTCCAGGACGGCGTCACCAGTCCCGACCGCGAGGTGTGCTACGACCGGTACGACCTGCTGCCGGTCGACACCGTGGACAGCCTCGGCAATCGCAGCACGGTCGGCGAGCGCGGTCCTGACGGGGTGCGCGAGGACTCCGGCCTGGACTACCGGTTGATGAGACCGGTCCTGGTGACGGACTCCAACGGCAACCGCTCCGCCGTGGCGCTCGACACCCTCGGGCTCGTCGTGGCGACGGCGGCCATGGGCAAGCGGGGCGAGGGGCTCGGGGACTCGCTGGAGGGGTTCGACGACGCGTTCGTCGACGCGCCGGGCGGGGACGGCGTCGAGGACGCCGAACGGCTGTTGCTCGGTGCGACCCGGCGCGTCTGCTACGACCTGGAGGCGGTCCGCCGTACGGCGTCCGAGCCGGTGGTGCAGCCGCTGTCGGTACGGACCATCCTGCGCGAACGGCACCTGAGCGACCTGGCACCGGCCGAATCCTCGCCGCTCCAGCAGAAGTTCGTCTACGTCGACGGGTCCGGGCGGGAGATCCAGGCCAAGACCCAGAGCGACGAGCCGGGCGGCTGGATCTCCAGCGGCTGGAAGGTCTACAACAACAAGGCGAACGTCGTCCTGTTCCACGAGCCGTACTTCACCTCCACGCACCGCTACGAACCCGGCCGGCGCGAGGGCGTGTCGACCGTCCGCTGCTACGACGCCACGCAGCGGCTGGTCGCGACCGTGTTCCCCGACGGGACGTACACCAAGCGGGTGTTCGGCGCCTGGTGGTCGAGCACCTGGGACCGGGCGGACACCGTCCTGGACGATCCACGCCGCGATCCCGACATCGCCGTGGCCACCCGCGGCCTGTCCGGGCTCCTGCCCGCACAGTGGCGGCCGTGGTACGAGCAGCGGATCGACGGCGGGCTCGGCGACGCCGAGCAGGCGGCAGCCCGGGCCAGCGCGGCCCACGCGAACACCCCGGACAGGGAGTGGTTCGACGCGTTGGGCCGGGCCGTGCTGGTCCGGCGCACGGACGGTCGGCACGCGGTGGACAGCCGGGTGGTGCTGGCGATCACCGGCGAGGTGCTCGCCGTCCACGACGCCGTGCCGGACGAGGATCCGCGCGGGCGTGCGGTCAGCCGTGCCGACCACGACCTGCTCGGCCGGGTCGTACGGCACTGGGCGCTCGACTCGGGGACCCGCCTGCGGCTCGCCGACGTCCTCGACCAGGAGCTGCGCACCTGGGACTCCCGCGGCCATGTCTCCCGCACCCGCTACGACGCCGGCCGTCGCCCCGTCGCCGTCCTGGTGAAGGGCGCCGACGCCGAGCGGCCCGAGGCCGAGGTGACCGTGGAGCGGGTCGTCTACGGGGAGACGCTGCAGGACGCCGAGGAACGCAATCTGCGCGGGCGTATCCATAGGCGGTACGACCAGGCCGGATTGGCGGTGTGCGACGGCTACGACTTCAAGGGCAGCCCGAGTTCGTCCACGCGGCGCGTGGCGGTGGCCTACGACCGGGTACTGGACTGGTCCGGACAGCCCACGGACGACGACGGCCTGACGCCCACGGGCGAAGACGGCCCGGCGCCCACGGGCGAAGACGGCCCGGCACCTGCGAACGAGGACGTTCCGGAGCCCCCGGACGACAGCGCGTTCGAGCCCGCGCGTCTGGACGCCTCCACGCGCCTGGACGCGATGAACCGCCCGATCGTGCTGAACTCGCCCGCCCTCGACTCGTCGGCCACCATCACCCGCTACCGGTACGGCCGTTCCACCCAACTGCGCGCTCTCCAGGTGCAGATCGAGGGCGAGCTGGACGCCGACGGGCAACCGGTGTGGACGGACGTCGTCACCGCCATCCGCTGCAACGCCCGCGGTCAGCGCACCCGCATCGAGCGGGGGAACGGGCTCGTCACCGACTTCACGTACGACCCGCTGACGTTCCGGCTGGTCCGCGTGCGCACCTGCCTCGGGGACAGGTGTGTGCAGGACCAGCACTACACGTACGACGCCGCGGGCAACCTGCTGCTGGTGCGGGACGACGCCGTACCACCTGTCTTCTTCCGCAATCAGCGCGTCACGGGCGAGTCCGCCTACCGCTACGACGCGCTGTACCGCCTGGTCGAGGCGACGGGGCGCGAGCAGCTCGGGCTGGTCGACGCGAGCGGCCCCCGGCCCGGGGCACACCGGTCGGTCGCGCATGTGGAGGACGGGATCGCCGTCGGGCGGTACGTGGAGCGGTACGCGTACGACGCCGTCGGCAACCTGCTGCGGATCACCCACCGCGGGAGCGATCCGCAACACCCCGGCTGGACAAGGGAGTTCCACTACGCCCCGGACTCCGGGAACCGGCTCATGGCCACGTCCAGCACCGACGGCCCACGGGAGACGTACGCCTACGACGCGCACGGGAACACGGTGGCGATGCCGCACCTGGCCCGGATGGAGTGGGACCACCGGGACCGGCTGAGGTCGACGTGGCGGCAGGTGGTCGACGGGGACGGCGAGGACGGCGAGGCGGGTTCGGTCGTCGTCGATCGCACGTACTACGTCCATGACGCGACCGGGGTCCGCGCGCGCAAGGCGACGCGGCGTTCCAGCGGTGGGCTGGTGCGCGACGAACTGTTCCTGTCCGGAGTGGAGTTCGTCCGGGCGCACACCGGGCGCCATGCGGGCCTGGTCCGTACCGGCCTCGATGTGGGCGACGGGGTCGGTGTGTTCGCGCGGGTCGAAACCCGCAACGACGTGGAGGACGGCTCGCCGCGGCGCCGGGTGCGGCATCAGCTCACCGACCATCTGCGGTCGGTGGTGCTGGAGTTCGACGACGAGGGCAGGCTGCTGTCGGCCGAGGGGTATTCGCCGTACGGCGCCACCGTCTGGCGGGCCACCCGCGGGCAGACCGACGCCCCGGCCCGTAGAGGGTTCCTCGGCAAGCAGCGCGACGACGAGACGGGCTTCTACGCCGTCGGTGCCCGGTACTACGTTCCCTGGCTGGGGCGTTGGCTGTCGTGCGACCCGGCGGGCCAGCGCGGTCCGACGAGCCGGTACGCGTACGCCGCCTGTGATCCGGTGAACCGGCTGGACGACAACGGCGCCTGGGACATCAGCTGGAAGGACGTCGCCATCGGGGCGGCGGTCGCCGTCGGAACGGTCGCCGTGGTGGCGGTGGTCGTGGCGAGCGCGGGTACGGCGGCGGCTCCGCTGCTCGCGGCGACGGCCACGACGCTCGGGGTGAGCGAGGCCACCGTCGTCACCGGGGTGGTGGTGACCGGCACCGCCTTCGGTGTCGCGGGGACCGTGAACACGGCCAACGAGGTGGCGACGGGCCGGACGATCACCGGCAGGGTGCTCAGCGACCAGGAACGCTCACGCAAGCTCGGTGCGCTGCCGGTGGAGGCGGTGGCGACCATCTTCGGCATGCGGGGCATCACCTTCGGAGGCGGTGGCGGAGGCGCGGCGCCGAGCATCGCCGCCGATGTGTCGGTCAGCGCCAACGGGACCGCGGCGCTGGCCCGGCCGAGCTTCGACTTCGGATTCAGCCTGCCGAACGTCGTCGCCAACACCGAGGCCATCGCGCCGGCGCTCATGGCCACCGCGGTTCCCGTGGTCAGTGCGATCACGGGCGGGGGCGGGGGTGGCGGGGCGTCCGGCGGTTCGGGCGGGTCCGGGGAGTCCGGCGGGCAGTCCCAGGAGCCGAACCAGTCCGTCAAGCCGCCACCGGAACCGAACAGTTCGTCGGCCACCGGGTCAGGTCCGGGTGTGCAGCCCGAGCCGAGTCCCGCCGCAACCTCCGACGCCGCGGGGGCCGCCACCGGCGGCAACGGCGCCAACGGCTCGACGTCCGGGGGTTCTACGGCGGGCCCGAACATCGCCCCGTACAAGGACATCGGCGGCCACCACATCCACCAGTCGGCCGCCAACTCCCCCGCCGGGCAGACCTCCCGCTCGGGCAACCCCAACCACGGCGACGCCCTGGCCATCGAGCAGGGCGTACCGGGATTCACCGAGGCCGACCACAATCTGGCGTCCGCGCTGCAACGCAACGCCAACCGTGCGATGTGGGGCAAGGAGATCACCGACCAGCCGATCGGTCCCGTCACGATCGCCGCCAGTGGAGAGGGCACGGCCGTAGGCACGCCGTCGCCTTTCTTCGAGGACGTCAAGGCGTTCTTCGCCCTGGTCGCGGCGGGCCGTTCACCCGAGCAGTCACTGGTGGACGTCCTGCGGTCGCGGGCGCAGATCGACGCGTCGGGGGCTTCGACGGTGCGGGTGCCGACGCGGTGACCCCTCCTGGGCGGGCCGCGCAGTCCTCGGGCCCGCCCAGGAGGTGGACTTCCCTGGGTTACAGGGTGCGCTCCAGCCGGTCGGTGATCAGCTTCACGAACCGGGCCGGTTCCTTCGGGCGGCCGCCCTCGGCGAGTACGGCGAGTGCGTACAGCAGTTCGGCGGTCTCGGCGAGTTCGCCGCGGTCCTCGCGTTCCGTGTAGGCCTGGTTGAGGGCCTTCACCAGCTGGTGTTCCGGGTTGAGTTCGAGGATCCGCTTGGTGGCCGGCACCTCATGGCCCATCGCGCGGTACATGTTCTCCAGCGCCGGAGTGAGGTCGTCGGCGTCGGAGACGATGCAGGCCGGCGACACCGTGAGGCGGGAGGACAGGCGGACCTCCTTGATGTCGTCGCCTAGTTGCCCGGTCATCCAGCCGAGCAGTCCGGCGTACTCCTCGCTGCTCTTTTCCTTCCCGGCGTTGCCGTCCGCGCTCTCCCCGGTGTCGAGGTCGACCTCGCCCTTGGCCACCGAGCGGAGCTTCTTGCCCTCGAACTCGCCGACGGCGTCCACCCACACCTCGTCGACGGGATCCGTGAGCAGCAGGACCTCGATGCCCTTGGCGCGGAAGGCCTCCATGTGGGGAGAGTTCTCGATGCTCTGCACGGAGTCGCCGGTCAGGTAGTAGATGTCGTTGTGGCCGTCCTTCATCCGCTCCACGTACGCCGCGAGCGTGGTCGGCTCCTCCGCGTCATGGGTGCTGGCGAAGGACGACACGGCGAGGATGGCGTCGCGGTTGTCGGTGTCGGTGACCAGGCCCTCCTTCAGGACGGCGCCGAACTCCCGCCAGAACGTGCGGTACTTGTCCTGATGGGAGGCCATCAGGTCCTTGACCGTGGAGAGCACCCTCTTCGTCAGGCGGCGCTGCATCATGCGGATGTGGCGGTCCTGCTGCAGGATCTCGCGCGAGACGTTGAGGGAGAGGTCCTGTGCGTCGACGACGCCCTTGACGAAGCGGAGGTAGGGCGGGAGGAGTTCCTCGCAGTCGTCCATGATGAAGACGCGCTTGACGTAGAGCTGCAGGCCCCGCTGGTGGCCCTGCGTGAACAGGTCGTGCGGGGCGTGGGACGGGACGAACAGCAGCGCCTGGTACTCGAAGGTGCCCTCGGCCTGGAGGCGGATCGTCTCCAGCGGGTCGCGCCAGTCGTGACTCAGGTGCTTGTACAGCTCGTGGTACTCGTCGTCGGAGACCTCGTCGCGGGGGCGGGCCCAGAGCGCCTTCATCGAGTTCAGCGTCTCGGGCCCGGCCTGCTCGCCGTCGTCGCCCTGCTCGGGGACGAGCCGGACGGGCCAGGTGATGAAGTCCGAGTACCGTTTGACGATCTCCCTGATCTTCCAGGGGGAGGTGTAGTCGTGCAGTTGGTTCTCTGGGTCGGCGGGCTTGAGGTGCAGGGTGACGGCGGTGCCCTGCGGTGCCTCGTCGACGGTCTCAAGGGTGTAGGTGCCCTCGCCGCGGGACGTCCAGCGGGTGCCCTGCTTCTCGCCGGCGCGGCGGGTCACCAGGGTCACCTCGTCGGCGACCATGAAGCCGGAGTAGAAGCCGACGCCGAACTGGCCGATGAGCCCGTCGTCGTCCGCCGCGTCCTTGGCCTCACGCCACTCCTGGAGGAACGTTGCCGTGCCGGAGTTGGCGATCGTGCCGATGAGGCGGGTGACCTCGTCGTACGACATTCCGATGCCGTTGTCCCGGACGATGAGGGTCCGGGCCTCCTTGTCGGCCTCGATCTCGATGTGCAGGTCGGACACGTCGGCGTCGAGGCCGTCGTCGCGCAGGGAGGCGAGACGCAGTTTGTCGAGGGCGTCGGAGGCGTTGGAGACGAGCTCCCGCAGGAAGACGTCCTTGTTCGAGTACACCGAGTGGATCATCAGCTGGAGCAGCTGACGGGCCTCGACCTGGAACTCAAACGTTTCGGTCGGCATGGTTCGCGAGTACCTCACTGGGTCACGGTCGCCTGAACTGGTGCGTTCACTGTAAAACAGCCAGTCACCCCTGACAGACACACCGGGGTCGAATCATGCGTCCGGCGGGTGGCTCGCAGGTACTTCCCGTGTGGCCGGATCGGCGTGGGGTACGCGGGATGCCCCCGGAGCCGTCAGGGCTCCGCCTGGCGCAGGACGCGACATCTGGAGCTTCGATGCGATCGCAGCAGGACACCCCCGGCCCTCGCACGACCCCGGTGGCTGTGATCACCGGGTCCGACTCCGGTATCGGCCGTGCGACCGCCGTGCGTCTCGCGCAGGCCGGCATGGACATCGGCATCACCTGGCATCGCGACCGTGAAGGGGCGCAGCGGACGGCGGAGGAGGTACGGGCGACGGGGCGCCGGGCCGCGGTCGCGGAACTGGATCTCACCCGGCTCCCCGAGGCCGCCGGGGTCGTCGACCGGCTGGCCGACGAACTGGGCCGGATCGACGTGCTGGTGAACAACGCCGGGACCGGCACCATGACTCCCTTCCTGGAGCTGGACCTCGACACGGTGCGGCAGGTCATCGACGTCGACCTGGTGGGTCCCTTCCTGTGCGGGCAGCGCGCCGCCCACCGCATGATCGGCCAGGGCGGCGGTGGCCGGATCATCAACGTCACCAGCGTCCACGAGCACCAGCCGCGGGTCGGCGCGGCGCCGTACTGTGCGGCCAAGGGCGGACTCGGGCTTCTCACCCAGGTCATGGCGCTGGAACTGGCCGAGCACGGGATCACCGTCAATGCCGTCGCCCCGGGTGAGATCGCCACGCCGATGACGGGCCAGACGGACACCGACGTCACCGACGAGCACAGGCCGGGCGTACCGCTGGGCCGTCCGGGCGACGCCCGCGAGGTCGCGGCCGTGATCGCGTTCCTCGCCGGTCCCGACGCGTCCTACGTCACCGGTGCCTCGTGGGTGGTGGACGGAGGGATGCTGCGGATGGGCCCGCAGGCCGGCTCCCATCTGCCGGACGACGCCTGGCGACGCCCCTGAGCACGGCTCCGGAGCACCAACCGATCCACACCGACCGGACGTCAGCCATGACGACCTGCCCTGGTGATGAGTTTTCGCGCCCGCACCCGTCACACCTACGACGGGACACGACGAGACGGAAGGATGACGTGATGGGTGCGGAAGCGCGGCTGGAGGAACTGGGTGTGAGCGGGCTGGGCGACATCGACGAGTCGGCGTTCTCGGGGCTGGCGGAGCGGCACCGGCGGGAGCTGCACGTGCACTGCTACCGGATGCTCGGGTCGTTCGAGGACGCCGAGGACACCGTGCAGGAGACGTTCCTCCGTGCCTGGCGACGGCGGGAGACCTTCGAGGGGCGGTCGACGTTCCGGGCCTGGCTGTACGGGATCGCCACCAACGCCTGCCTGGACCTGCTCGCCAGGTGCCGGCCGGAGCCTGCGACCGGCGGCGAGGTGCTGTGGCTCCAGCCCTACCCGGACCGGCTGCTCGATGAGCTGCCCGCGGGCGATGCGGACGAGCCGGAGACCGTCGCCGTCGCTCGGGAGACGATCGAGCTGGCGTACCTGGTCGCAGTCCAGCACCTCGCGCCGCGCCCGCGGGCCGTGCTGATCCTGCGGGACGTGCTCGGCTGGCCGGCGAAGGACGTCGCGGGGCTCCTCGGGGACTCCGTCAACTCTGTCAACAGCGCGCTGCAGCGGGCCCGCGCCGGCATGCGGGAGCACCTGCCCGCCGAGAGGCAGGACTGGACCGGCGGCGAACAGGACGCCGGGACGCGCGAGCTGGTGCGCCGCTACACCGACGCCAGCGTGGCCACGGACATCGCCCTGCTCGCCGCAATGCTGCGGGACGACGCCCGCTGCTCGATGCCGCCCACGCCGGGCCTGTACGTCGGCCGCGACGCAGTGGTGAACGACTGGGTCGAGAGCGGCTTCGAGGGCATGAAGGGCCTGCGCGCCGTCCTCACGTCCGTGAACCGGCAGCCCGCCGTCGCCTTCTACCTCTGGCAGAAGCAGGAGGACGCGTACCTGCCGCTGACCATCGACGTCCTGCGCATCACCGGCGGGGCGATCACCGAGATCATCACGTTCCACGACGACCGGTTCCCGCGGCTCGGGCTGCCGGACCGTCTGCCCGCGGACGGCACGGAGTAGTCACTCCCGGGCCCGTCGGTGTGCTGTTCAGTTCAAGTGGTGTGTGTCGTTCAGCGCCCGTACCGTCGCGGTGCCGTCCTCGTCGTACGTCACTGTCGAGAGGGAGGCCGCTGCGACTTCCATGCGGAACAGGCTGTGGGGTGGGGCCTGGAGGGCGAGGCGGATCAGGGTTCTGATGGGGCCGACATGGGAGACGACCAGGACCGTGGCGCCGGCGTACCGGGCGAGCAGGGCGTCGCGTACGGCGGCGGACCGGTGGGCGACCTGTTGCATGGGCTCGCCCGCCCCCGAGGGGGGAGCCTCGGGCGAGGCGAGCCATGCACTCAGGTCGCCCGGGTGGCGTTCGCGGACTTCCGCGAACGTCAGACCCTCCCAGGCACCGAAGTCCGCTTCCCGCAGGTCACGGTCGGCCTGGACGCTCAGGCCGAGGCGCGTGGCCACGGCCTGAGCGGTCTCCTGGCAGCGCCGCATCGGTGAAGTGACGACCGCCTCGATGTCGCCGCGGCGGCCGAGGGCGTCGGCCACCGCCTGGGCCTGGCGGCGGCCGACGGGCGAGAGTCCCGGATCGGATCCTCCGCTGCCGGAGAGCCGCCGCTCAGGGGTGAGCAGGGTTTCGCCGTGCCGCAGCAGGACGAGCGTCGTCACGTCACTCACTTCGTCGTCTTCGCGAAGTGGTCCCGTACGGCGTCGGTCTGCTTCTCCATGATGTCGATGATGCCCTCGACCACGTTCAGGTCGGCGTCCTCGGCGATCTCCAGGATCCGCGACCAGTCGAAGAAGCTGCGGGCCGGGTCGTTGGTGATGGGGAACACCCGGATGGTCGCCTCGTAGCTGGCGACTCCGCTGGTGGGGGCGACCGCCCGGTAGGACTGGGTCTTGTTGATCTCGTCGCGGGCGGCGATCTCCTGCTGGACGACGTTGCCGCTGAGCGTGAGCTTGAAGTCGTAGCGGGCCGGGACCGTTTCGACCGAGCCGCCCTCCACCCAACTCACGTCCCGGTGGACGTCCAGGTCACCGGGGGACACGATCTCCAGGATCTGCATGGCGTCACGGATCGTCGCCCACACGGTGTCCGGGTCGGCGTCGAGGACGGTGGAGTGGTACATGGTGTGCTTGCGCTGGATCTTCGGCACGGGTTGCTCCTAGCTCTTGGCGATGAGGTGGTTTCCGAGGACCAGATAGTCGATCTCGGTGCCCATGAAGCAGTTCAGGGCGTCGGTGGGCGTGCAGACGATGGGTTCGCCGGCGACGTTGAACGAAGTGTTGATCAGGCAGGGCACGTCGGTGAGTTCGGTGAACCTCCGCAGCAGCGCCGTGAGCCGCGGGGTGCCCTCGTCCGTCAGGGTCTGGATACGGGAGGTGCCGTCCACGTGTACGGCACCGGGGATGCGGTCCCTGTAGTCGTCGCGGACGGGGAAGACGAACGTCATGTACGGGGAGCTGGTCTTGCGCCCCATGTCGAAGATCTTCGGCGCCTGCTCCTCCAGGACGAGCGGGGCGAACGGGCGGAAGGGCTCGCGGTGCTTGACCCGGGTGTTGATGATGTCCTTGATGTCGTCGAAGCCGGGGTTGGCGAGGATGCTGCGGTGTCCCAGGGCGCGCGGCCCGTGCTCGATGCGGCCTTCGAACCAGCCGATGACGACCTTCTCCGTCAGCAGCCGCGCCACCTGCTCGACGACCTCGTCGTCGTCCAGGCGCGAAACCATGACACGGCCGGCGAAGCCTTCAAGGGCCTCCTCGATCGCGGCGTCGTCGTAGGCCGGCCCCACGTAGGGCGTGACGGGTGCGGCGGCGGCGAGGATGTCCGCGGGGCCGGTGCCGGGATGGTTGAGCCAGGCGTGGGCCGCGGCTCCGATGGTGATGCCGGTGTCGGAGGCGCCGAAGCTGACCTGCATGTCCTCGAAGCGGGAGCCTTCGAACAACGGGGTGTTGTTCAGGCAGTTCAGGGCGACGCCGCCTTCGAACAACAGCCGGTCGAGATCCGTCCTCTTCTCCAGGTGGCTGACCTGGTGGGCGGTGGCGACGTTCAGCATCTGCTGCGCGGCGGCGGCGACGCGGGCCTTGTAGGCGAGGGTGTCCTCGAAGGGACCGAAGTACTCCTCGAACAGGGCGTCGTGACTGTGGAGGTTGTCGGTCTGCAGGGGCTTGGTGAAGGAGTAGCGGCCGTCGGCGTGCAGCGTCAGAAGGTGCTCGACGAACGGGTTGGGAGTCGGCGGGGTGGTGTAGCCGGCCAGGCCCATCACCTTGTACTCGTCGTTGTTGGGGACGAAGCCGAGGAAGCGGGTGATGGAGGAGAACAGGGTGCCCATGGAGTACTGGGCACCGATGACACTGTCCTCGAAGACGGTGATCTTGCCGTCGCGGATCTCGCCCGTCAAGGTCGAGAAGCGTTCGGCGCGGCCGTCGCTGACGAGGAACGCGGAGTCCTTCATGCCGGCGAGGTAGTAGCCGGTCGTGGCGTGGGCCAAGTGGTGAGGGACGAAGCGGACCTTGGCCGGGTCGGGGCGGTGTCCGGTGCGGGCTGCGAAGTCCGCGAGGATCGCCTCGTGGCTGACGACCTGGTCGAACAAGTCGGCCATGTCGCCCATGAGGCGGGTCTTGGCGTCCTCGCGCATCGGCGAGTTGCGGATGCCGTCCTGGATCTCCTCCAGCACCTGGGGGGTCCAGTTCCAGGGGAAGGCGAACAGGTCGACCTCGTCGAACGTGATCCCGGCTTCGTTCAGGCACCAGTCGATCGCGTTCGTGGGGAAGTCGGTGGTCTTCTTCTCCCGGTTGAGGCGTTCTTCCTCCACCGCGGCGACCAGGCGGCCGTCCACGAGGAGTGCGGCGGCGGCGTCGTGGCCCAAGAGGTAGTGCTTGTTGATGCCGGTCGCACCGAGGCGTTCGGAGAAGAACTCCGACACCCGGCTGAAACCATTACATCCGAGAACTATCACGGCATTCTTTCCTGTTATGGGGCTGCTTCGGCTACTTGGGCTGCTTGACGATCAGCAGGTCGCGGAGCTTCTCCCCCGCCGCGGGTGCCTGGCACAGGCCCGCGCCGGTGAATCCGGCCGCGTACAGAAAGCGGCGGGTGGGGTGTTCGCCGATGAAGGCAGTGTTGTTGGGGCTGGCGTCGAAGTCCCCGGTCCACGCACGATGCAGGCCGATGCCGTCCAAGGCGGGGAACAGGCTGCCGAGATGTCCGCCGATGCGGCCGAGCCAGGCTTCGCGTGTCTCGCCCGCCTTGGGTGCGCCCATGGCGAGGAGGATGCGGTCCTTCCACGAGCGGATCCGCAGGCCCGAGGCGGCGTGCATCGTCATGGGCAACTCGGGGTGCGGCGAGGGCGGGACGTCGGTGAACAGCATCTCCATCGTGCGGGGTGTCATCGGCAGGTCGACCGATGCCATGGACGCCACCTCGCCGGACCAGGGACCGGCCGTGCACACGACGCTGTCCGCCTTGATGCTGCCGCGCGGCGTGTGGACGGTGTTGTCGTCGTCGATGCCCGTGACGGGTGTGTGGGTGAAGAGGCCGGCACCGTGATTGCGGGCGGCGGCAGCGTAGCCGCGGACGATGTCGAGCCCGTCGACGTGATACGCCTCAGGAGACCAGGCAGCGGCCAGGACAGCGCGCTCGTTGATCAAGGGGTTGAGTCCGGCCGCGTCGCGCGCACTGATCAGTTCGACCTGGACTCCGGCGGCCTTCTGGGCCTGCTGGGTGGCCTCGAACTCGGCGATCTGCTGTTCCTCGGTGAACAGCGCCATGAAACCGAGCCGCTTCAGGGCGAGAGGGGCCGCGGTGTGGCGGGCGAACTCGTGGTAGGCGTTCAGGCTGCGCACGGCCATCTGCCCGGTGCGGGGGTCCCCGGGGAAATAGGTGCGGACCATGCCTGCGGTGTGCGCGGATGCCCCGCCGCCGAGGCCTCCGCGTTCCAGCAGCACGGTGTCCACGCCGGCTTCGGCGAGGTGGTAGGCGGCGGACGTGCCGATCACTCCCCCGCCGATGACGACAGCCTCGGCGCGGGCGGGCAGGGCGCTCGGCATGACTACACGCCCGCCTTGGCGCCCTGCTGGCGGAGGTGGTCCCCGGTGTCCCACGGGTACAGCTGGAGGTTCCAGCCGCCGAGGCAGTTGATGTAGAGGGCCATCTGGCTGGTGACGGCGTAGAAGTCGTCACGGTCCAGGCCGTCGAGGACGTCCAGGAAGCGCTGGGTGAACGCCCACAGCTTCTCCAGGCCGCAGTAGCCCAGGAACTCGGCGGGGACGCCGACCAGGAGGCGGGTCATGTGGACGAGGGCTTCCATGGGCATGCCCTGGACGGCAGCGCGGACGAGCCCGCCGTAGGCGGCGTAACCCAGCGGCCTGGTCTCGCCGTTGACGAACAGCAGGGTGGGAAGGACGGTGCCGAAGTTGCCCGCCTGGGAGGGGATGATGCCCTGGTGGAGGTCGTCCAGCTCGGCCGGGGGTGCGAGCCAGATCTTCTCGGTCTCGGCGCGGATGTCGGAGATCAGCCGGCCGGCGACCGTGTTGGTGGCGTGGAGCATCGGGATGCGGTGGCCCCCGGGCTCCCCGGCGCGGCGTACTTCGGCGAGGATCTGCTTCTTCGTGGAGTAGACGGCGTCCCAGATCGCCGCGCCGGCCTCCAGCAGGGCGGGCATGTCCGCCGCACGGATCTGGCCGACGGGTGTGGCCGGCATCGGCTCGGTCAGCGTGCCGTACTTGATGCCCAGGTGCTGCAAGCCGGAGCAGAACACGGTGCCGTCGGGGGCCTCGCGCCGGTCGGGGATGCGGGTGGTGTGCGGGGTGTGCAGCAGGGTGGGTATCGGCGCTACGTGGTAGAGGTGCTCTCCCGCGACGAGTGCGTGCCCCTGAAGGCTCTGGTAGGGCAGAGACTCCCACAGGGCGTCGGCGAGTGCCGGGTTGCGGTCGTCAAGGTCGGCGGTGACCGTGATGCCGAGGTCGGGCCAGGAGATCTCGATCTGACGGCCGAGCAGCTTCTCAGACAAGGCTTATCCCGTTCGTTGGTTCGGCTTGCCCGAGGAGTACATCGTCGATGGGCGTGTTCCAGCCAGGCGTCAAAGACATGAAACGGGAGCAGCCTGAGAACGGTAGTTCGTGGGTTCCTACGAGAACCGGGCGTCCGGATAACGGTCGTTGAGCACCCTGATCGTGAACCCCAGGGCACGAAGCGTGAGTTCACGCGGGCCGTGGGCGACGCAACGACGACGGCCATGCCTGGTCGACGAACCCGGCGTCGGTACCCGCAGCGGACGCGCTCGTTGTCGCGCTCGGAGCGGCCGTCTCCTCCTGATCCACTCGAGGGGCCGGGACCGAACCTCGCCTGTCGGAGAGGTCACGCCGTGATGGTCGGCGGCACGGTCGGGAAAGAGCGCCGTTCGAGCCACTCGCGGATCAGCTTGCCCTCCCCCGCGTCGGGCGGCCGACCGCGACGTCGCTGATCATGTGGCCTGCGTTGCCGGGCCGACCGTCGTCGGAGATGACCAGCCAAAAGCCGGAACCATTCACTCATTCCTTATGTCTCATCCAATATCAGCACCAAAACCTGCTTCAGGGGACATCATGGGACGTAAAAGCAGATCATGGGCCGCACTCCTGGTCGCTGTCACCGCACTGGGAGTGACCACCCTCCCGGCGGACGCCGCGCCGGTCGCAGCCGTGCAGAGCACCGCCTGCCCCACCGGCTGGGGAAGCCTCGCCAAGACACGCACCGCCGGTACGACGACGCCGGTGACGAACGTCAGGACCGGCCGCCACGCCTGCTACGACCGGATGGTCATCGACATCCCCGGCGCAAGCAGGAGCCACCTCGGCTACTCCGTCAGGTACGTCAGCCACCTCTACCAGGACGGATCGGGTCGCCTCATACCCGTCGGCGGCGGAGCCGTCCTGGAAGTGCGGGTGACAGCGCCCAGCTACGACCCCGACACCGGGGCGCCCACCTATCCCGCGAAGCCCGGCCGCTCCCTGCCGGGCGTCGACCTCACCGGATACCGCACCTTCCGGGACACCCGCTTCGCCGGCAGTTTCGAAGGCGACACCCAACTCGGACTCGGCGTCCGGGCCCGGCTGCCGTTCCGGGTCCTGCTGGTGGACGGCCACGTGATCGTGGACGTGGCCCACAACTGGACCGGAGCGCGCTGACTCGCGTCGGCGTCAGAACTGGAGGGAGGCGAGCCGGTCGGTCACGAGTCGGTCGCCCTCTGCGGGGCGACCGGCTCAATCCGGCAGTCGCAGCCGTGACGGGGCCGGGAGGAGGCCAGGCCGGGCATGCAGCGAGAAGATCAGCCGCTCGGATTGTTCACCCGTTCGGCGTAATCCTCGGTCTGCTGGCGTGGTGTCGTTTCCGCAGGTCGGATAAGGGGGGCAGGGGGCCCCTGGCAAGGAGGAGCGTCGTTACGGTCGCGGGGTGTCCAGTGGCGCGTTTGCCTGGTTGCAGTGCTGTCGTCGGGTGCCCCAGGCACATGCGTCGGGCCGACCCGAGGGCAGCGGACGGCCGCTCGGAAGGAGTGCGCATCTCATGGCCAACGAATCTCAAGGGAACGCCCCCGTCGATTCGGTGAGGGAGACGCTCGACAGGGCCATCTCCGACGTCAACCGCATTCTCGGCCTCCAGGGACTGCCCGCCGGCAACGACGCCGCGGTGCCCATGGCCGGGGGCAGCACCATCTCGGTCACCTGCAGCACGTACAGCTACGGCTGCGGCGGCACCACTCTCAGGTGAGAAGAGGTCCGTCGGTCCACCGGGGCTTTCACCACGGCCCCAAAGGGTGAACCGCCAGAATCACCTCGCCCGGAAGAAGGGGAAGGAGCTTCGTCTCATGGCCGGTGAACCCGAGGGGAACACTCCCCTCGAATCGGTGAGGGAGACGCTCGAAAGAGCCGTCTCCGACATCAACCGCGTCCTCGGCCTCCAGGGACTGCGCACCGGTGACGACACCGATGGGCCCCCGGTGGGCTTCAGGACGATCAGCGCCACGTCGATCGGCTGCAGCACGTACAGCGTGGCGTGCGGTACCCCGACCATTGCGCGGTAGGGACTCCCATGCGACAACCACTCCGCCGGGGCCCGCGCCGCGGCCTCGGCGGGTGAGCCGCCGTGAACCGCCTCGCGGCCGTGGCCGCCCACCATCACTTCGGTCTCGTCGATCCCCGATACTACGAGCCGCTTTCGCGCCGCCCCATCACCCCCGAGTACCGCGACGCCCTCCGCCGGCTGCTGCCGGCCGCCTGGGTCCTGCAGCGCGGCGACGTATGGCTGCATGCGCGGGGTCCTGCGGGGGCGTCACCGCCCATGGCGGAAGCGCCCTCACAGGGCTTCAAGATCCATGTCTCCTCGACTCCAAGCCACGCGCTGCGGCTGCTCGAGCTCGTGGTGCCCGTGTGTGTGGAGTACGGCGTCGAGTTCAAGACCGCCGGCGACCCAGTGCTGCTGAGTGTGCTCAACTCCAAGCTCCAGGAACGAGGTCACTCGGGCAAGTTCATGACCCTCTATCCGCCGGACGAGGGGGTGTTCACAGAGCTGATCGAGGCACTGCACCGGCGTACGGCCGACGAGCCGGTCGAGGGCCCGTACATCCTCTCCGACCGGCGCTACCGTGACAGCAGGGTGCTCTTCTACCGCTATGGCGGCTTCCGCCCCCCACGACGGCTCAACATCGACGGCACGACGAGTACGTACCTCGTCTCGCCCTCCGGCTCCTACGTCGCCGATGAACGCCTGCCGCACTTTCATCTGCCCCACTGGGTCCGCGACCCGTTCGCCGTGCAGGCCGACGCCCCCGAGGAGGAGACCGAGGAGAACTCCAGCGGCATCCTTCTGAACGACCGTTACCTCATCGAGGGGGCGCTCGTCTTCTCCAACGCGGGCGGCGTGTACCACGGCACGGACAAGATCACTCTGGAGCCGGTCGTGGTCAAGGAGGCCCGTCGGCTCACCAACTGCTGGACGAGCGAGGACCGCGTGTGGGACGCGGTCGATGTGCTGCGCCATGAGTACGACATGCTGCGGCACCTGGAGGGCCTGGACTTCGTTCCCCGGCCCATCGACCTCTTCCGCGACTGGGAGCACACCTTCCTGGTCGAGGAGCGGATCGAAGGCATCGCCCTGCATGATTTCTGGGCCCGGGACGACCTCATCCTCGCGCCCTACATCCGCCGGGAGGGGCGGCTGGAGCGGTTCGTTCCCCGCTTCCGCAACGTCGCCGAACAGCTGATCGCGATGGTGGAACAGGTCCATGCACGAGGAGTGCTGCTCGGTGACCTCTCGCCGAACAACATCCTGATCGACCCCGTGACCCAGCGGATGCGGCTCATCGACTTCGAGTGCGCCGTCCGCGAGGACGACGAGGCCGCGCTGCGCGAGTACGGCGGGCAACTGGGGACGCCCGGCTTCCTCAACCCGGAGCGCTTCTCTCGCAACAGGCTGCTGCCCTGCGACGACTGGTACGCCGTCGCCATGCTCCTGCACGGCTGCGTAGTCCCCGTGACGGCACTGTTCAGCCTGAATCCGGCGGCCAGGGACGTCTTCCTCGACGAGTTCGTCGAACTGGGCCTTCCCGCCTGCGCGAAGTCCGTCATCACCCAGCTGATGGCCGGAGCGGTGGATGAGGCGAAGGCCACCCTCGCCGCATGGGAGAGGGGCGGGAACACACGACGTCCGACGCGAACAGCCCTGGCATCGAACGGTGTTCCGGAGCGCCTCGTCACGGAGGTGCAGCACACCCTGGCCGGCCTGGCGGACGGCTTGCAGCGGACCATCGACGACGGGCGCTCCGACCGCCTGTGGCCGTCCGACCCCGTGGTCTTCGCGACGAACCCCCTCAGCGTCGCCCACGGCGCATGCGGCCCGGCGCTCCTGCTCCGTGCCACCACGCACGAGACACTGCCGGACGAGGTGACCTCCTGGATGCTGCGCCAGCCCGTCGACACGGACACCTGTCCGCCCGGTCTGTATCTCGGTCTGGCCGGCATCGCCTGGGCCTTCCATGGTCTGGGCCTGGAGGACAGGGCCGAGTCGGTGATGAAGCTGCTGTACACCTCGCCGCTGCTGTACGAGGAGCCGGGTGTATTCCTGGGGACTGCCGGATGGGGCATGGCCTCCCTTCAGTTCCACACCGCGACCGGGGCTCAGGTCCACCTCGACCACGCCGTACAGGCGGGTGAGCATCTCCTCACCACCGCACAGAACGAGGACGGGACCCTGTACTGGCCGTGCCGTCAGGACGAGTTGGTGCACTACGGCTACGGTTACGGCGCGAGCGGCATCGCGCTGTTCCTCCTCCATCTGTACCGGGCGACCGGTGACGACCGCTTCCGCACCGGCGCCGTCCGCGCCCTGGAGTTCGACCTCGCTCACGTGAGCCACAGCGAGTTGGGGATGCAGTGGCCGCGGTTCCAGGGCGAGACGGTCGTGTATCCGTACTGGATCCACGGAAGCGCCGGCATCGGCAGCACGCTGGCACGCTTCCATCACCTGCTCGGCATCGAACGCTACGGCGAACTCGCCCGGCGCGTCGCGGACGACACGTACGTCAAGTACGCCTTCGTCCCGGGTCTGTTCGAAGGTCTCTCGGGGATCGGCGAGTTCATGCTGGACATGTACGTCTTCACCGGCGAGGAGCGTTACCGCTGCAATGCGTTCGACATCGCCGAGACCCTCCTGTGGTTCAAGATCGAAGGGGAGGACGGCACGGCGTTCCCGGGCCGATGGCTCACCCGCATCTCCCATGACTACGCGACCGGTTCGGCGGGCGTGGGCCTGTTCCTCTCCCGGCTCGTCCACCCTCACCCCCGCCACTTCGTCGACCTTGCGCCGCCCGGCCCGGCAGAGTGATCCCACGAGTGGCCGGAGCCGGCCGGCAGTCCACGGCAAGCACCGTTGCAGTACTAGGTCGTCGCCGTCACAGGTTCGGCGGTGGGCCTGGTCCAGTGGATCCGGGTCGCGCACAGGGACACGGTCAGGGCGCAGGCCGCGACGACGGCCATGCCCCATACCAGGCTGGTGGCCCCGGCGACGAAGCCGATCAGGGCCGGTCCCGCGAGCAGCCCTGTGGTGCCCATCGCCGCGACCAGTGCCAGGGCCTCGGGGCCGCGCGCGGCGGCCGCGACGTAGACGCACGGGGTGACGGCGGCGACGCCGAGGCCGACGCAGGCGAAGCCGAGCAGGGTGGGCAGCACGCCGCCGGCCAGGAGGGCGAGGGCGAGTCCGGTGCCCGCGAGGGCACTGCCGAGGCGGACGATCAGGGCGTCGCCCCAGCGTTCGCGCCAGCTGTCGGCCATGAGCCGCGCCAGCACCATCACGACCGAGACCACGGCGATGCCCATGGGCACCAGATGTTCGGGCGCCTTGACGACGTCCTTCAGGTAGAGCGCGGACCAGTCGTTCATGGCGCCTTCGGTGACGGTGCCGAAGGCCATGGCGCAGCCCATCCACAGCGTCAGCGCCGACGGCAGGAGCAGTCGGCTGCGGCGGTCCTTCTTCTTCGCCTCCCGTGGCTTCGCGGGCTGTTCGTCGGTCAGCAGGCGGGGCTGGGCGTAGGCGAGGAGGAGCAGCAGCAGGACGGTGGCGACCATGAAGTGGGCGGTGACGGCGGAGGTCACGAGGTTCATGCCGGAGGCGAGGAGCGCGGCGGCGAGGGAGCCGGCGCTGAAGGTGGCGTGCAGTTGGGACATGGCGGTGCGGCAAAAGCGGGCCTCCAGGGCGGCGCCCTGGGCGTTCATGGCGACGTTGAGGCAGCCGACGGCGACTCCGTCGAGGCAGATGACCAGCAGCGCGACCGGGTAGTCGGGGGCTGCGGCCAGGGCCGGCAGCAGGGCGCCGAGGCACAGGGCGGAGACGCAGGCGAGCCGCCGGGAGCCGAGCCGTCGCATCAGCACCGCGACCAGCGGGAAGGAGGCGGCGGCGCCCGCGCCGCAGGCCATGAGCAGCAGGCCGAGTTCCTCCTCGGTCATGTCCAGCCGGGTCTTCAGCGCCGGGAGCCGGGCGGCCCAGGTGGCGTACTGGAAGCCGAGGAGACAGAAGAGTGCCGCTATGGCCGACTGGGCGCGGCGGAACTCGCCAGGGGCCCGCAACAGGTCACCAGGGACGCGGAACACGGTCATCAGCCTGCTTTCTGTGCATGGTTGTTTCGGCCCCCGCGTGCGCGTCGTGGAGTGCCGTCGACATGTAGACCGCGTTTTCGCCGTAGCTCGTGGGGAGTTCGACCTCGCGGTGGGTCAGATAGCCGTGGGCCGCCCAGAAGGTCTCCATCCCGCCGACCGCGATCAGCGAGATCCGCCGGTAGCGCTGGGCCGAGGCGGTGGCGGTGAGCCGGTGCAGCAGACGGCTGCCAAGCCCCCGTCCGCGCAGCGGTTCGGCGACGACGAGGTCGTGCAGATGGAGGTTGGGCGAGCGGAAGACGGTCCGCTCCGGGCGGCTCAGGTCGGGGTAGCGGAAGGCCGGGTAGGGCAACGCGAGCACATAGCCCGCGAGGCGGCCGTCGAGATGCAGGACGAGGCAGGTGCTGGGCGAGGCGCGGCCGCGCGATTCCAGGGCGGCCCTGCCCTCCAGCAGGGAGCTGTCCCGGTAGGCGGAGGCTTCGAGGGCCGCCACACCGGGCCAGTCGGCGGCGCCGACCGCCCGGATGCGCACATGGTGGGGCATGGCTCAGGCTCCTTGGCGGGTGGTGCTGTGCGGCAGCGGGCGGAAGCCGTTGAACCCCTGGGTCAGATAGCTGACGGCGTACGCCCCGGCGGACAGCACCCAGACCGGGTCGCCCGAGGCCGCCGCTCGGGGCACCCGCACCCGGGGGTGCTCGCTCGGGTAGGCGTCGTCGCTGTCGCAGGTGGGGCCGGCGACGACGGCGGGCACGTACTCGGCGCTGTGGGTGGGGAAGACGAGCCGGTAGCCCAACTGATCCATCTCGTACAGGCCGTTGAACTTCCCGCAGCTCAGGTAGAGCCAGCGCACCCGCTCGCCGTCGGGCCGGCCCCGCTCGGTCAGCCGGGACACGTGCGCCCTGATCGCGCCGTGGTCGGCGACCAGGTGCCGGCCCGGCTCCATGACCACGGACAAGGGGGCCGGGGACAGGTGCCTGAGCCGTTCGACGCCCTCGCGGATCACCACGAACATCTTGTCCAGCGGGGGTTCGAGCGCGATGCCCCGCCGGTCGACGTAGCCGAGGGCGGGCAGTCCGCCGCCGAGGTTGACGTGGTCGGGCACGATGCCGCGCCGGTGCAGCGCCGTCAGCGCCTCGGCGAGCGAGTCGAAGGCCGTCCGCCAGGCCGCGGTGGTCATCTGCTGCGAGCCGACGTGGAGGGAGAGCCCGGCCGGGGTCAGGCCCGTCGCCCGCGCGGCCTCCAGTACCTGTACGGCGTCCTGCGCCGAGCAGCCGAACTTCCGGCTCAGCCCCCACAAGGCGCCCTGTCCGCCCATGGCCAGCCGGCAGAACACGCGGGAGCCGGGGGCGTGGACGGCGATCGCCGTGACGTCCGCCAGGCTGTCGGTGGCGAAGTCCCGGATGCCGAGCCGGTGGGCCTCGGCGATGTCGGTGTCGGACTTGACGGTGTTGCCGTAGTGGATCCGGTCCACGGGCACCCCCGTGCGCAGGGCCAGCGCGATCTCGCCGGGGCTCGCGGCGTCGAAGCCCGCGCCCCGGTCGGCGAGGCAGGTCAGCACCTCGTGGACCGGGCAGGCCTTGACGGCGAAGCGGACGGCGAGGCCGGGCAGTTCCCGCAGCAGTCCGTCGTACTGGGTCTCGATGCCCACGAGGTCGTACACCACCCGGTCGTCGGTGGCGGCGGCGAGTGCCGCGCGCAGGCGGGGGCTGAGCCGGCCGGTCACGGGGTCGCTCCGAGAAGCCCGCGGCCGGCCTGGACGAGGGGCGCCCAGGACTCGGTCAGCAGCGCGAAGTCCTCCATGTCCTGCCGGACCTCGTCGAGCAGCCGGGCCCGGCGTGGGCGGAGTTCCCCGGCGAACTCCGCGTATCTGCCGCCCAGTCGGCGATAGGCCCGGTCGATCTGGTCCAGGCGCCACTCGTTCTCGGTCCGGTCCAGGCCGGTGCTCTCGCGCAGGAGGGCGACGACAGCGTCGGCGCGGATCTCCTGCCGGTCGTCGAGGAGGGCGGCTCCGGTCGCGGCCATGCGGTCGTAGACGAAGTTGAAGTAGAGCATCGACAGCAGGAACTTCACGAAGCGTGTCTGGTAGGCGGTGAAGCCGGTGTGCGTGCGCCGTTCCGGGGTGTGGAAGTTCTCGATGTGCCGGTTGTGCAGGACTCCGGGGAGGGTGGCGTCGTGCACCAGGTGGATGTGGAAGTAGTCGCTGCCGATGGTGTTCCGGGCGGGCGGCAGCGGCATCCGCTCGTACACCCGGTGCTCGAAGCCGATGTTGCACATGTCCACCCGCATCGGGTCGACCAGGGCCAGCTGGGTGCGGTCCTCGGTGTACGGGGCGGTCCCGGCGCCGGTGAAGGACTGCGCGACCAGCTGTCGCTTCCGCTCCGCGGTCCAGTGGCCGGGCGCCCACAGGCTGACGACGTTGTCATAGACGTCCGGGTCGAGCGCGCGTATCTCGGCGATGTCCACGGAGAGCTCGCCGATGAAGGAGCCGCCCGCCATCGACACCGGCCGGCCGTCGTACGCCGGGTCCAAATCCTTTTCGGACACCTCGGCCGAGACCTCGGCGGCGCTCCTGCCCAGTGCGGTCAGTTCGGGGTGGACCGGGAAGACCGGGACGCCGTCCTTGGTCTGGTAGCGGGAGTCCGAGTCGCGGCGGTGCACCGAGCGGCAGCCGAGAGCGGCGGCGATCAGGAAGGCGCGGTTGGTGCAGGCGCCGTAGGAGACCTCCGAGGGCAGCATCAGGTCGAGCATCAGGTCCGGCTTCGGGACGCGGGCGCGGTCGATGACGGTGCGCAGGAAGTCCCGCTGGCGGGCCTCGTCGAGGTGGTGGACCGTGACGTGCGGGGCCGGGGCGAGAGCGGCGACGGTCCGCGCGTGCTCGGCGTGGGTCCGCTCGTCGCAGGAGTCCAGGATCAGCAGGTGCACCTCGACGCTGAAGTGCCGGGCCGCGTAGGCCGCTTCCGCACCGATAGCCGAGATCATCGGGGAGCAGGCGCGGTCGGTGGGCAGGACCATGCAGACGCGGCGCCGGTTCACCGGGCGTCCCAGGGGTCCAGGCCCAGCACCTTGCGGCCGAGGCCGGTCAGGTCGGCGGCGCCGTAGCGCAGGGACTCGTGCTTGTCGGCGTCGCCGAGCAGGGTGCCGTTCCAGTCGGGGGTGCTCAGGGTGCGCCAGGAGTCGATCCGCGAGCGCCTGAGCTCCTGGTGTTCCTCCAGTGCGGGCATCATCGACAGGTACTGGACCGCGCGGGCGCCGCTGCCGGAGTTGGGGGCCACACCGTGTGCCAGCAGCCCGTTGAAGATCAGCAGGTCACCGGCGTGCAGCTCCGGCCGCACCAGGGGGAACTCCCGGCGGTCGACGGCGGGCCGGACGGGGTCGCGGCCCTCGGGCTGCTCGACCCGCCACCGGTCGAACCGCCGGAACAGCTCCGGGCAGCACTGGAACCCGCCCAGTTCGGGCTGGGTGTCGTTGAGCGCGATGATGCCCTGGACGCGCTGGGGCAGCACCTCGAGGGTGGTGTCGACGTCCCAGTGCAGCTCGATGTCGAAGCCCTGCTCGGTGGGTTCGATCAGGGAGCGGCAACGGTTCTTGATGTTGGGCGGGTTGAGGTTCAGCCGGTCCAGGGTGGTCCACAGCTCCTCGCAGTCCCAGATGTCGACGAAGGCGTCGTACACCCTCCGGTTCTGGCGGCTGTCCCAGATGAGCTGGTGGTGGTACGCCTCGACGAAGCCGTAGACGAACAGGTCGCGGTCCAGGTCGGAGCGGAACTCCCGCTCCTCGTACCAGGTTTCGGGGCGCTCGGGGTCCAGGTTCTGGAAGTCCCAGGCGAAGTCCAGCAGGGCGCGCGCGGCTTCGGGGGAGATCGCCTCGCGGACGACGACATAGCCGTACGTCTGCCAGGAGGCGAAGTCCTCCTCGGAGAGCACGCGCAAGGGCAGGGACTTCTGGATGCCGCGCAGGGGGGTGGGGGTGAGGTAGGTCTCGCCGTCGGCGCTGAAGTAGGGGCGGTTCGACGCCGCCCGGTACAGGTGCTGGTGAGAGGCGGGCATGGCTGGTGCTCCAGGCTCGTTCGTGCTGCGGCCGAATGGCCGAGTATTGGACTAGACCAAGGGGGGGTATGGGGGGCTATAACGGAGTCCGCCGAGCGGCCGGAAGGCAGGACCATGACCACCGATGCCGGTGTGCGAGCGCCCAAGTACTACCGCGTCAAGGAGCAGTTGCTGGAGTTGACGCGGACCTTGGGGCCCGACGCGCCGATCCCGGCGGAACGGTCGCTCGCGGTCGCGCTGCGCACCTCGCGCACCACCGTCAGGCGGGCCCTGCGGGAACTCGCGGGCGAGGGCCGCCTCGACCGGGTGCACGGCAAGGGCACGTTCGTGGCACGTCCGAAGATGTACGGGACCCTGCGCCTCGGCTGCTTCGCCGAGGACCTGCGGGCCCAGGGGGTCGAACCGGCGACACGGACTCTGGACGCCGGCCCGGTCGCCGCCGACGAGAAGCTCTCGGCCCTGCTCGGCGTCGGCGTCGACGAACCCGTGCTGCGCGTCGAGCGTTTGCTGCTGGCCGATGGCCACCCGCTGGCGATCGAGACGACGCACCGGCACGCGGGGGCCCGGCGGGCGGCGGAGGGCGAGGTGACCGTCGAGACCACGCTGGCGACCCCGTACGAGGCCGCTCTGCTGCGCACCGACGTGGGCCAGCCGATGCTGCTGGTGACCCGGCACTCGCGGACCGCGCAGGGCGAACCGGTGGACTGGGTCCGCTCGGTGTACCGCGGCGCCCGCTACCGGTTCGTGACGCCGCTGCTGCGGGCGGCGGGCTAGGGCCTGTCTTCCGGATCAGGTCGGCTGACAAGGAGTCGGCCTCGTTGCCAGGCCCGGCGACGCCGGCCCGATGTGCACCACGGGCCCTAGGGCCTGTCGTTTGGATCAGGTCGGCTGAAAGGGACTGCGCTTCTTGGCCGGGTCGAGCGGGGTCTGGTGCGTGCAGCTGCAAGGCGGAGGAGGGCGTCGACGCGGAGCGTCGGCAACCGACGACAACGCCGCAGATGTGCGTGCCAGACCCCGCGACGCCGGCATGATCCAAACGACAGGCCCTAGCACACGGCATGCGCGCTCCCGACCCCCAGGATGCGGCGGCGGGTCCTCGCCAGGGATTCCGGGTCGGCGCGGTCCACGTACCAGGGGCGGTTGAGCCGGTCGGAGTTCTCCCGCGGCACCAGGTGGACATGGAGGTGGAAGACGTCCTGCCACCCCGCGGGGCGGTTCGCCTGGAACAGGGTCAGGCCGTCGGGCTTCAGCACCCCGTCGAGGACCCCGGCCATGCGGTGGACGGTCCGCATCACCGCTGCCGCGTCGTCCTCGGTGATCTCCCAGATGTCCGCCGCGTGCGCGCGGGGGATGACGAGAGTGTGACCCTCCATCACGGCGGTGTTGTCGAGGAAGGCCACGGTCCGCTCGTCCTCAAAGAGGATCTCCGCGTGCAGCCGGCCCGCCACGATGTCGCAGAAGACGCACTCGGACGCCATGTCAGCCCCCGTCCTTGCGGGCGGCGGCGTCGATCAGCTCGCGCCAGCGGCGGACGGCGGCCGGGTCGACCGGGCTGTCCCAGCCCCGGTGACGCACCGAGGTGCCGACGTGGAAGGCGTCGACGCCCCGGGCACGCAGCGCGGGGACGTGCTCGGCGCCCAGTCCCCCGCCCGCCATGACGGCCAGGGTGTGACCGGGCTCGCCCTGGCGGTCCGCCTCGGCCAGCAGCGTGGGCAGTCCTTCCGCGACGCCGGCGACGCTGCCCGCGGACAGCAGGGTGTCCAGACCGGGCAGCCCCTCGACGGCGAGCCGTAGCGCCGTCCGGTCGGCCGCGTGGTCCACGGCCCGGTGGAACGTCCAGCGGCAGCCCGGCACCGCGTCGAGCAGGGCGCGGACCGCGGGCAGGTCCGGCGCGCCGTCCGCGGTGAGGAAGCCGAGGACGAACTCTTCGGCGCCTGCCGCCCGCAGTGCCCCGGCGGCGGTGCGCAGGGCGTCGAGGTCGGCGGCCTGGAAGCCGCCCTTGTCGCGCAGCATGACCCGCACGGGCACGGTGACGGCGTCCCGGGTGCGCACGAACTCCGCGAGCGCGGGGGTCATGCCGTCGGCTTCCATGTCGGCCGCCAGCTCCAGCCGGTGAGCGCCGCCCGCTGCAGCGGCGCGCGCCTCCTCGGCGGAGGTGACGACGACCTCCAGGATCGCCTCGCCCATGGCTCAGACCTCCGTCCGGGTCGCGGCGGTCATGGCGGGCGTCGGCGGCGGCCAGGTCATCCCGGTGAGATCGGGAACGATCAGATCGGCCGCGGCCAGCGCCTCGGCGGACTGGGTGGAAGTGATCGCCACGCAGTCGGCGCCGGCGCTCTTCGCCGCCGCGACCCCGGCCGGGGCGTCCTCGAAGACCACGACGTCGGCGGGCGAGACACCCAGCGCCGCACAGCACATGAGGCAGCCTTCCGGATCGGGCTTGCCGCGGCTCACGTCGTCGGACGTGACCAGCACGTCGAACAGGTCCAGCGCCCCCACCGCGCCGAGTTCGTGCCGGGCGTAGTCCCGGGTGCCCGAGGTCACCAGGCCGAGGGGGACCCCCGACCTCCTCAGCCGGGCGAGGAGGTCGAGGGCGCCGGGGATCGCGCCGACCGGGGGCATGTCGGGGAGGGTCGTGTAGGCGAGGGCCTCGGCGAAGAGTTCCTCCACGGTGCGTCCGGGAAAGCTGGGCAGGTGGTCGAGCAGTGCCTCCCGAGGGGGCCGCCCGGCGAAGCCCCGGATGACGGCGTCGTCGTGGGGGACGCCGTGGTTGCGGAAGAGCCGCGACCACGCCTCATGGCTGCGGGGCTCGGTGTCGATCAGGGTGCCGTCGAGGTCGAACAGCGCGGCGGTGTACATGTCGGTTCCTTCGGTCGATCGGTGGCTCACCGCACCTGGGCGGAGAGGGCGGCCAGGTCACGGGCGGTCCTGGAGAGCGGAAAGCGCGCCGCGTTGGCGAACCCGGACCGGCGCAGGCCGTCCAGCGCGCCCGGGTCGTCCCGCAGCCCGGTCAGCTCGGCCAGCGCCCGCCGCGGATCGGCGAGGAGATCGAGGGGCAGCGCCGAGTCGGCCAGCGCGTCCCGCAGCCCCGGCACGGGCTGGTACGCCACCGGCAGCCCGCACGCCTGCGCCTCCACGGCCACCAGACCGAACGCCTCCAGCTTCGCGGACGGCACCACCAGCAGATCGTGCTCGGCGAACGCCGCCCACAGCTCCTGGCGGCTCAGCCACCCGAGGTGCCGTACGGCCGACAGGTCCCGTTCCCCGGCCAGCCGCCGGAACTCGGCGGCCGGCGCGGCCATGCTGAGCCGCACCCCGGGTACGCCGGTCAGCAGGGCGGCCAGTTCGGCGGCGCCCTTCTCGGCGGTGAGCCGGCCGGCGTACAGCACGCGGAGCGGCCCGTCCTCCCGGGGGACGCGGACCGGCGGCTGGGCCAGCAGGGCGTCCGGGACGCCCCAGGGGATGTGGACGATACGGCCGCTGTCCGTCCGCGGGGCCAGCCGGCGCAGTTGGTCGGCCATCCCGGCCGTCGGCACCACCAGGGAGCGGGCCGCCTCGACCGCCTCCCGCAGCACCGCGCCCTGGGTCTCGTACTCGGCGGCGAACAGCAGGTCCGTGCCGTGCACCAGGCCGATGGCGGGCTGCTTGGGGTAGCCGCGCAGCAGTGCCGGGGTGGCGCCGAAGGCGAGGTGCTGGAGGTGGACGACGTCCTGCTCGGTGTGCGGGAAGCGGGCGGTGACCGCGTCCGTCAGCCGGTCGACGTAGGCCCAGAAGCCTTCGCCGCTGAGCTGTTTGCCGGGGACGTCCAGCAGGGCGAGGGGGCTTGCGTCGGGCGGCGCGGTGGCGTCCGCGACCCCGGGGGTCAGCATGAACGCGCTGGCCGCCAGCGGCCCGTCCGGGTCGAGGTACAGGTCCTTGAGCAGTTCGACGCTGCCGCCCGGACTCCCCCAGGGCAGGTCGAGTCCCGTCAGGATCCGGGGCGCGCTCACCGCAGCTCCTCGTACAGCCGCGAGATGTCGATCCCGCTGGTCCGGGTGTATTTGCGGCCCAGTCTCTGGTAGCTGGACATCGCGCCCTTGGCGACCAGGAAGACGATCTTCCCGAAGGGCATCAGCGGATAGACCCGCACCGGCCGCGCCACCCGTATCTCCAGGGTCCAGCGGATGGCGTGGCCCACGTGTCCGAGCGGGGCGGAGACATGGACCCAGATGCCGAGCGCGCCGAGGCTGCGGTCACCGTTGATCATCTGGGCGTAGCGCTCGGAGTGGGTGCGCTCGTGGGTGACGCCGAGGTAGAGCTGGCCCGGCCGCAGCACCATGCCCTCGGGCGGGATGACGTGCTCGGTGACCCGGGTCGCGGCGGCGGCGTCCAGCTCGTCGCCCTCGCAGACCCGGATGCGGTCCCCGAGGTGCCAGTCGTAGGCGTTCGGCGAGATCCGCTCGGCGTTGTACGGCTCGATCACGATGTCGCCGCGCTCCACGGCGGTGGCGATGGCTTCGCGGGTGAGGATCATGTCGTCGGTACCGCCGCGTCCTTCCAGTAGCGGGACTCCTGGGGGCCCGCCGAGGACTGGTACTTGCCGCGGTAGAGGTCGACCTCGCCGAGCGACACGAAGAACATGATCTGGCCGATCTTCATCCCCGGGTACACCCGCAGCGGCCGGACCGGGGAGAGCATCAGCGTCCACTGGCCGTGGAAGCCGATGTCGCCGATGGGCGCCGTGATCTCCACGAACAGGCCGAGCCGCCCGACCGAGGACCGCCCGAAGAGCAGCGGCACGTACTGGTCGGAGCCGACCTGTTCCACGGTGTGCCCGAGATAGAGCTGGTCGGGTCTGAGGACATAGCCGTCCTCCCCGATGACGATCTCCCGGGTGGCGTTGGGCCGGTAGGGGTCGATGACCTCGTCGGTGTAGGTCAGCAGCCGGTCGCCGAGGCAGACGTTGTAGCTGTTGGGGTTCACCTGGGCCGGGTTGAACGGCGAGATGACGATCCGGCCGTCGTTCGCGGCCTCGGTGATCTCGGGACCGGTGAGGATCACGCGGCCCTCCCCGCTCCACCCGTGGCACCCGCGACGCCCTCGAAGTCGAAGTCCACCCGGTCCGCCACGTCCAGCTCCCGCAGCATGCGCAGGATGCCGGAGAAGTCGGTGACGAGCAGGTCCGCGTGTCCGCCGCTGCGGGAGTCCTCGACGATGTCGCGGGCCTTGGGGATGCCCGCGAACTCCAGGACCTTCAGCCACCAGTCGAAGTCCTCGGCGCAGAAGGCGTTGATGCCGGCGGGCAGGGACGCCACGAAGAAGTCCTGCTGCGGCTTGGTGAGGTTGACGAAGACGTCCTTCATCACCTCGACCATGACCGGGCCGTGCGCCGACTCGTCGCGGGCGTGCAGCCGGGCGATCGTGGAGTGCAGCGGCTGCACGGTGGTGTCGCGGGCCATCAGGTCGAGGAAGGCGTTGACGCTGACCTCGCCGACCGTGGTCCACAGCAGGAGGAGCAGATCCGACTCCCAGCGCTCGGTGGCGGCGTCCTGCGCCTCGTACAGCAGCCGGTTGGTGACGGGGTGCCCGCAGTCGGGTTCGGCGGTGATGCCCCGGGCCTCGCGGGTGCGCTGCATGCCGAGCATGTGCATGTACGTGTGCCACACCTCGTCGATGTGGGACTGCCGCACGATCTCCTTGACCTCGAAGCGGTCCACCCCGGGGAACACGGCGTGGCCGAGCTTCTCGAAGGTGGGGTTGACGACGAACTCCTCGGCGGCCACGACGCGTTCGTTGTACGCGATCCAGCCCAGGGTGTTCACGGTGCGCCGCTTGTCCTCCGGGGCGTCCCGGAAGTCGGGGTGCTCGCCGAACGGCATCAGCGCGACGGGGTAGTCGAGGAGTTCGGGGTCGTACTCCTCGGCTCCGGTGACCTTCTCCATGTCGGTGCGGACGGTGGCCCGACGGGGCCAGGCCGCCGCGAGCCGGCGGAGCGTGCCGGGGCCGACCTGGCCGGTGGCTTCCTCGATGGTTCCCAACTCTTGCGTTCCTCCGTTGTCTTGCCGCGTCATTCGGCCGGTCCGGCGGTAGGGCGGGCCTCGATGACCCGGTATCCGCTGAAGCCGAGCGGCGCGCCTATCTCTGTCAGCTCGAGGCCGGCGGCGTCGAGGAGCTCGGTGAACTCCCGCTCGGTACGCTCTCGGCCGTGGGTCAGGACCATCAGGTTGAGGTCGCTGACGGTGAGGAAGGGGTCGGTCGTGGTGTCCGCGACAGGCGGTGCGACGACCTCGACGATCAGCACGCGGGCCGTGTCCGCCATGGCCCGGCGGCAGTTCCGGAGGATCGTCACGCAGGTGTCGTCGTCCCAGTCGTGCAGCACGCTCTTGATCACATAGCGGTCGCCGCCCTCGGGCACGGCGGTGAGGAAGTCCTCGGCGGCCACTTCGCACCGGTCCGCGACGCCCGCGGCGGCGAGGACCTCCGGGGCCGCGGCCACCCCCACCGGGGTGTCGACCAGAATCCCGCGCAGGTGGGAGTGGTGCCCGAGCACCCCGGCGAGCAGGGCGCCGTTGCCGCCGCCGACGTCCACGACGGTCTTGACGCCGTCGAAGTCGTACGACCGGGCCAGCGCCTGGGCCTCAGCGCCGCCACTGACCGCCATCGCGGCATGGAACTCCGCGCCCAGCTCCGGATCGGCCGCGAACAGGTCGAAGACCGAGCCTGCGGTGACCGACTCCACGGACGGCCGTCCGGTGCGCAGACATTCGGTGAACCGTCCCCAGGAGGCCCAGACGGCGTCGCTGAAGTAGGGCATCAGCATCGGGCGGACGGACCCGGGCACGTCCGCGCGGAGCAGGTGCCCTGCCGGGGCCAGCCGGAAGCCGTCCTCGCCCTCCTGCTCCACCACGCCTAGGGTCGCCAGGCCCCGCAGCAGCCGGCGCAGCGCCGGGGCCCGGGTCCCGGTGCGTTCAGCCAACTCATCGGTTTTCAGGGGCTGTTCGGCCAGCAGGTCGGGGAGGCGCAGCCGGGCGGCGGAGTGGATCATCTGGGCGGGAATGAAACCGAAGGCGAGGCGGTAGAGGTGGGCTGCCGCCATCGGGTCGATCGCGTTCACGTGCCACTCGTTTCTGGACGTACTCGATGAACTGGACGAACGGGAGCGAAGGAGATGGGCAGTGCGGTCAGCCCGCACAGGATGCTGATCTGACGCCAGCGCAACGCGTCGGCGGGGACAGCCAGTTGCAGTCCGTCGAACCGGCCGAGCAGCGCTCCGAGTGCCGTGGTCGCGAGCATCCGGGCCAGCGGGGCGCCGAGGCAGTAGTGGATGCCGTGGCCGAAGGCCAGATGGGGGTTGGCCGTCCGCCGCACGTCCAGGGTGTCCGCGTCCAGGAAGGCACCGGGGTCCCGGTTGGCCAGGGACAGGCCGATGTTGACGACCGAGCCGCGGGGGATCACGGTCCCGCCGATGACCACGTCGTCGACGGCGACCCGGAGTGCGGACTGGCCCGCCGATCCCTCGTAGCGCAGCAGTTCCTCCACCGCCGACGGCAGCAGCGCCGGGTCGTCTCGGACCAGGGCCAGCTGGTCCGGGTGGAGCAGCAGGGTGAGCAGTCCGTTGCCGATGAGGTTGGTGGTCGTCTCGTGTCCGGCGACGAGCAACAGCACGGCCAGGCCGATGAGTTCGTCCTCGTCGAGACTGCTGCTCTGTTCCTGGGCCACGATGAGGGCGCTGAGCAGATCGGGCTGCTCGTCCGGCGCCAGGTCCGGTCGTACGGCGGCGCGCTTGGCCGCGACGAGCCGGGTGAAGTAGGCGCGCAGCCGGCGGGAGCGCTCCTCGCGGGTACGCGGTCCGGCGGCGGTGGACAGGGTGCGTGCGGCCCAGGTGCGGAAGACGTCCCGGTCCCGGGTGGGCACGCCGAGCAGCTCACAGATGACCAGCACGGGCAGCGGGAAGGCGAGGTCGGCGATGACGTCCGCACGCCCGGTGGGCGCGAGGACGTCGAGGAGTTCGGCGGTGACGGCCTCGGCCCTCGGCGCCAGCGCGTCGATCCGACGGCGGGTGAAACCGTGGGAGACGAGTCCGCGCAGCCGGGTGTGGTCCGGCGGATCGTTGTTGGCCATCGGGGAGTAGGCGTTCGCGGTGTCGACCGGATGGCCGAGACGGCGCGGGTCGTTGGAGAGTCCGGGGGCACGCAGGGCCTGGCGGGCCTCGGCGTACCCGGAGATCAGCCAGTACGTGAAGCCGCTCTCCTCCCGTACCAGGCGGACCGGTGGCTGCGTGCGCATCCGCTGGTGGACCGCGTCCGGTTCGGTGAGCAGCCGGTACGGACTGAAATCGAGCAGCGGTTCGAGATCCGGCTTGGTCTGCACCTGTTCCCCCTGAGTCGACCGACCGGATCACCTTCGCACCGTGGCCGGAAGCTGTCGTCCGCCCCTGGACCGGATTTGCTTCTCAGACTGGAGGTTGAGCTTCCGACGCCGTCTCCACCGGCCGCCGACTGGGGCCGTGAAGCCGGGATCGAATGCCGCTAGATCTTTCCGGCGACCTATCAGTACTCTGCAGGACGAGACGAGTGGTCCAGACCAGCGGTCGTGGCCGTTTCCCGTTATGTCCGTCTTCGGGATTCATGCACTCATGGGGGTTATTTCACAGCATGACGAACACAACTGGGGCTGACTGTATACGGGTCGTGATCTGCGACCCACGCCATCTGATGCGAGCGGGGATGGTCAGCGTCCTGGAGAGAGAACCGGACATCAGCGTGGTGGGCGAAGCCCTCGACGGCCGGGAGATGCTCGCCGCGGTGCAGAGCCTGCACCCGCATGTCGCACTCATCAACCACGACGCCGACGCCGTGGACGGCATCGCCATGGCGCGCAGTCTGCGGAGAATCGACCCGGACAACGCGCCGGGCGTCCTCATGCTCAGCTCGAGGACCGAGCACGCGGAGCTGCTGTCGGCGCTGAAGGGCGGGGTGCGCGGTTTACTCCCCGGCAACTGCGCCCCGCGGATCCTGCCCGCCGCCATCCGTGACATCGCCGGCGGCGCGATGGTGCTGAAGTCACCGAACGCCGTGCAGCTGATCGGCAGACTGCTCAACCGCTCACCCGAGGTGGCCGCGTTCGCGGGCTCCGGGAAGCTCGAGCTGCTCACCACCCGGGAGCGCGATGTGCTGTCACTGGTCGCGAACGGCCACTCCAACCTGGTGATCGCGAAGATGCTGTCGCTGAGCGAGGCGACGGTCAAGTCCCACCTCTATCACCTGTGCCAGAAGCTCGGCCTGCGCGATCGCACCCAGGCCGTGATCCTCGCGTACGAGACGGGTCTGGTCCGCCCCTGCGCGGCCTGATCCGGCGGCCGGGGGCGGTGTCGGTGGCAGCGACCGACACCGGCACCGTCCTCAGCCCGCCGCGGGGAGCAGTTCGGCCGCGTCGACATGGCTCACCGCCACCGACAGGAAGGCGTTCGCGGACGCCGGATCGCTCGCGACCCAGCGGGTGAACTCCAGCCTCTCCTCGGTCACTTCGAGCCGTGCGGTGTCGAGCGCGGTCCGGTAGCGCGGCTCCATCAGCCGTCGGTGGCCGTCGGCATAGCGGTCCAGGGCGGTCTCCAGCTCCCGGTCGTCGTGCAGCCCCGCGCCGACCGACCCGGCGAGCAGTGCGGCCTGTTCGAAGGCGTCGCTGATGCCGGTCCCGGTGATGGAGTCCTTGTGGCATCCGGCGTCCCCGACCAGGACCCAGCCCGGCCCCCTGACCTCTCGGATGTGGTTGAGCTGGCTGCCGGTGCCGCGCAGCCGCTCCACGCGCCGTGCCGCCAGGGCGCGTTCGGCCAGGTCGGGGGCGGTGGTCCGGATGGCCTCCTGGTAGGCGCGGTCCGCATCCCGCCGTATGTCCTGGAACTCCGCCTGAGGGAAGTAGGCGGCCACCAGGGTGAGTTCGTCATGGGTGCCGACCACGCCGATGAGCCGTCCGGTCCGCTCGTACACCTCGAACTGTGCGGGCAGCCCCTCCCAGTAGCCGTAGTAGACGCAGGTGCGAGGGGTGTCCTCCCGCTCGACCGCCGCACCGCACAGGCCTGCCAGCGTCGAGCGCATCCCGTCGGCGCCCACCACCAGCCGGGCCCGCACCGCGCTCTCGGCCCGGCCGGTCCGGCAGCGCACCCCGGTCACCCGGCCCCCCTCGGCGAGCACCCCGGTGACGGTGTGCCCCTGCCGGAACTCGGCCCCGGCCTCGACGGCCGCGTCGATCAGCATGCTGTCCAGGACGTACCGGCGCGGCGCGTACACCGCGTCGATGCCCTCCTCCACAGGGACCGGGCCGGCGAGCCGGACGTCCTGGAGCGTGTAGGAGATCCGGCGCACCGGCGGGCAGCCGGTCGCGGCGAGCCGGTCCAGCAGCCCCCAGCGCCGGAGCAGCCGCAGTCCGGGCCGGTGGATGTGCTGGGTGGAGAGGGTGTCGCTGGGGAAGGCCGCCCGGTCCAGCAGCAGGACCCGGTACCCGGCCCGCGCGAACAGCAGCGCGGTCGAGGCACCGGCGCTGCGCGCGCCGGCCACCACCACGTCGTAGGACTCCATGAGTCGGGTGCTCCTTCTGTTCAGAAACCGGCTCGCAGGGGCAGGTGCGGGTCCGTGCGGTCCGGTGCGCGGGGGCCCACGGTCACCAGCACCAGCGGCTGGAGCGGACCCGTGGTCAGACCGAGGGCCGACCGCACACCCTCGGGGTCGAAGTCGCAGTGCACATGGCTCTCCAGGCCGGCGGCCGCGGCGGCCAGCGCGATCCGCTGGGCCGTGGCACCGGCGGCAATGTTCTGCGCCCGGTACCAGCGGTCCCCGCAGCGCTCGACTCCGTTGCGCGGATCGCCGCAGACCGCGAGGACCGCGGTGGCGGTACGGCATTCGTCGGCCAGCATGGGGCTCTTGGCCGCGGCGAGCACGTCCGACGCGGCGTCGGCCCGCCGGGTGCCGATCAGCGCGTGGGCCTCGGCGTCGTACACGTACGCGCCCGTCTCCACCTCCGGGACCCGCTGGAGCAGTCCGGCGAGTCGGACCGGGACCTCCGCCCCGGTCATCGGGGTCCCCGCGGCGGCGAGGAGGGCGGCGAGCGTCCGCTCGGCCACCGGGGCCGGCCGGAAACCGTACGCCGTCCGGCGGCCCGGGAAGCCGTCGACGAGGTCGAGGGCAGCGGCGGGAAGGGCGTGCCGGGGGCCGTCGGGGAGCGGCCAGGGGGCCGGGCGGTCGCCGAAGTCCCCCGGTGCGGCGCGTCGGATCGCGGCGTGCAGGGCGGCGGCCTCGGCCAGGGCGGGGACCTCGGTGATGGGAACCGCGGCGGGCACGGCGACGGGCAGCTCGGTGACAGGGACCGGGCCGGCTTCTGCGACGGATGGCCCGGTGACACGGACCGGGTCCGGCTCTGCAACGGGCACCTCGGAGACGGGGACCAGGCCGGGCCCTACGACGGACAGCCCGCTGACACGGACCGGGTCCGGCTCCGCGACGGGCACCTCGGTGACAAGGACCGAATCGGGCCCTGCGACGGGCACCTCGGTGACAAGGACCGGATCGGGCCCTGCGGCGGGCACCTCGGTGACAAGGACCGGGTCCGGCTCTGCAACGGGCACCTCGGAGTCGGGGACCAGGCCGGGCCCTACGACGGGCAGCTCGGCGTAGTGGCCGGTGGCAGGCTCCGCTGCCGACGCGTCCGGCCGGTGCAGGGTGATCACCGCGAACACGCTCTCCGCGAAGGAGGAGAGGCCGAGCAGTTCGTCCAACGCGGCGTCCTCGTAGCGCAGATGGACACTCGCCGTCAGGCCCGCCGCCTCGGCCGCGGCCACCGCCTGCGCGGCCGCCACCCCGACGTCGAGGCTTTGGAGGCGGTAGCCGAAGACTCCGTACTTGGCCATGTTGCGCCACAGCACGCTGCCCAACAGCAGGACAAACTCCGGTTCCCGGGCCGGCGGTTCGGCGAGCAGGGGCATGACCAGGTGACGTCCGTCGTCCGCACGCAGGTGCTCCAGGGCGTGGTGGACCGGGTCGTAGTGGGAGAGTCCGGCGGGGAGACCGTCCAGGGCGGGGTGCGCGAGGTAGAACTCCACGGGGTAGCGGGAGCCGGAGGCGGCTGCGGTACGGCCGGGTGACAGGAGCCTGCGGCGGGCGGCTGAACCGCCGAGGCCGAGCGGCATGATGCCGCTCATCCAGCGCATCCGGGTCAGTCCGCCCGCCCGGTGCAGCAGCCAGGACAGACGCCGGAGCGGGTCCGCGTCCCGGGGGTCCGGTCGGTCCGGCAACGGCCGACGGGGCGCCGACGGGTAACGCTTGTAGACCGGCGGAAGCCGGAGCGGATCGGCCGCGGGCAGCGCGTCCGGCGGCTGGTGGCCGGAGTCGAGGTACTCCAGTGCGGCCGAGGATGTCGAGGACGTCATGCGACCCTCCAGTGCGAGACGGGCATCAGATAGCGCTCGTCGACGCCCGGGGTGCCGAGAGCGATCTGGAACACCGGCTCGTGGCCCGGCGGCAGACGCAGCGCGTGGGCGAGCGGTCCGGCGGCGTAGCCGTTGTGGATCCGCGCGGCGAGCCCGGACCGAGCGCTCAGCACGCACAGCCGCTGCGCGACGATGCCCGCCTCGTGGTGCAGCACCCGGAACCCCCGGTCGCCGAAGGCCAGTTGGCCGCGGCGGGCCGGCACCGACAGGAAGACGACGGCGTTCACCGTGCGGTAGTCGATATTGGCCGCCTCCAGACCGAGACCGGCGGCCCGGGCGGGACCGAGGTGCCGTAGGCCGTGTGCGGTCACCTCGTGCACTCCGTCCTCGGCCCCGGTCACATCGACCGCCCACAGGTGCGCCCGCACGGGCGGCGCGGAACCTTCCGGCACGGCGTCGGACCCGTACGGCGTGAAGGCGGGCAGGACCGCGTCGAGCACGGCCGCCACCGGCACCGGCCGCGGCTTCGGGTGGAACACCGGTGCGCCCGAGGTGCGTGCGCGCAGACACTCGGCGAGTTCCCCGGCCGGGGCGGGCGCGGCGGGCGCGTGCTCCTGGTGGGGCAGCCGGGCGAAGGACGCCGTGTCGGTGAGCCGGGCGGCGGTGTCCAGCTCGATGAGGTCGGCGAGCGCGCCGACACCGGTGGCGGGACGAGCAGGCAGTGGCGCCGATGCCACCTCCGTCTCGACGGACGCCGGGTCGGGGCCCCCGCGCTCCGCGTACAACGGCACCACCGCGGCCAGGCTCTCCTCCGGACGCGAGACCCCGATCAGCCGCTCCAGCGGCCCGTCGAGGAACTGGTGCCGCACCTGTCCCCGCACACCGAGCGCGCCCGCGACCATGAGCGCGTTGCCGGCCACCAGACCCGTCTCCTGAGCACACAGCCGGTACGCGTACGCCCCGTACCGGAACGCCGTACGCCAGAAGACCGTGGACAGCAGCAGCACGCCCACCGCACCCTCCAGGTCCGTGCCGAGCGCCGCGCCGAGCACGGAGCGGAACTCGCCGGCCCGCAGCAGGACGAGGGCGTGGTGCGCGGGGTCGTAGGCGTACACGCCCGCGGGCAGTCCGTCGTGGCCCGGCGTCCACAGGTACGTCTCCACCGGCGCGAAGCAGCGGGCGGAGGGTGCAGCCCGGTGGTAGGGCCAGCGGGCGGTGGGGCCGAACTCGGTGCGCAGGACACCGCAGGTGTAGTGCAGCAGCGCGGAGTGGAGGCCGGCGCTCGGCGCGGGCGGGCTTGCGGTGCCGTCGCCGAGGGCCCGGCTCAGCGTGCCGAGCCTGCGGGGCGGCGACGGCAGCGGATACCGGGGCAGCGAGCCGTGGCGGGTGAACCGCTCCGGTTCCTCCGGGGCGCCCTCCCGGCCGCCCGGCCCCCGCCGGATCAGGTCGGCGTAGTCGTGCAGGGACCGGTGCCAGTACCGTGCGCCGGGCGGCTCGGGGGCCCGGTCTGCCCCTTCGACATCAGTCATCCGCGGGGTCCTCACGGGAACGGGTGGGGGTGGGGGTTGATGTCCTCAGGCGTCAGCGCACGGTCGCGGTAGCCGAGTTCGTACGGCACGGTCAGCAGCCTCGGGATTCCGTCGACGCGCCGGTTCTGGTGCCCGAACGTCATCGGCAGGGTGCCCGGCACCATCACCTTGACGCAGGCGAAGCCGCCCGCCCGGTGTTCCGGGGTCGTCTGGTCCACGACCAGCACGTCCAGGCCCCGGTCCAGATAGCGGCGGAGCATCTCCTCCAGGTCCGCCCGCAGATCGGTGTGCGCGGGCCACCGCCACTGCTCCTCGAAGCTCGCGAACGGCCGTGCCTCGCGCTCCCCCAGCAGGAAGTCGAACCGGTCGAAGGCGTCCTCGTGGCTGTAGAGCACGGAGTGGTCGCCCATCACCTTCACCAGGGACGGGTCGCGCACCATCCGTGCGGCGCGTTCCCGCTCCGCCGCGTCGTAGATCTTGGCATGCTCCAGCAGATGTGCCGTCTCGTGCAGGACGTTGACGACGGCTTTCTCGGCCAGCAGCGCGGAGCCGCCCGCGCACAGCACACGCGGTCTGCCCGGGTCGCCGAGCGTGTCGAGCCCGACCGCCCAGAAGCACGGGACGCCCTGTTCCAGGGTGGCCGAGTACAGGCGTACCTCGTACCCCGTCCGTTGGCGCAGATGCTCGATCATCATGGGGATCGAGCGGTCCCGCGCGGAGTCCGGGTCGACGCGCGGGATCGGCATCCGTCCGTACCAGGTCATCAGGAAGGCGTCCCGTTCGGCCACCTCCAGCAGCCCGCACAGGACGGCCTCCTCCAGGCAGCCGCCCATGGCGCAGCCGTTGGAGATCTCGTAGACGAAACGCGGGTCGTCGTGGCTGTGCGCCGCGTAGTAGGCGTACCGCTCGGGGACCAGCACCGGCTCGGCGCGGGCGAAGGACCAGCCCCACACCCAGGGCATCACCAGGTCCTCGTGGTACCGGATGTAGGGGAAGCCGGGCAGGTCGTGGCGGTCGTCGGGGTAGAGCCCGAAGGTGCGCGGGTCCATGGCGCGTTCCCCCAGCTCCCGCCTGCTCGCCGTGACCGTGGTGCGCCGCCCCCGCGGCTGCTCCCCGCCGAACCGCTCCAGGGCCTCCAGCAGGGCGGTGATCCGGGAGGTGCGGTAGTCGGTCGTACGGCCCCACCCGTGCTGCGAGCTGTTGCCGCGCAGGGAGCTGAGCGGGGCCACCGCGCGCGGCAACGGCCCGCCCCGCTCGTCGTCCACGTACGGCACGACACCGGCGGCACGGTCCACGTAGAGGTCGTACAACTCCTGTTCGCGCGCCACGACGTTCTGCACCCGGAAGACGTCGGGCGCGGGTTTGGGGCGGGCGACCGGGGCGATCCGTGCCGCCTCGGGACCGTCGGGCGGCAGACCGCCGCAGTCCGTGCAGAGCGTGTACGGCAGGTAGCGGTGGGAGCTGACGGCGAGCGAGGCGAGCTCGACGCGGAGGAACCGGTCGCCCGGCCGGCGGCCCTCGGCGGTGCCCGCGCGGTCGGCGGCGTCCTGCCGCAGGGGTTCGCCGGTCAAGGTCGACCGGAGGAGGCCGACGGCGAGTTCGGCCGCGACGGCCGCCGCCGTGCGGTTGCGCAGCGGCGAGAGCCGGGCGGACAGAGCGGTGCTGTGGCGGGCGCGCAGGGTCTCGTGGTGCTGGGCCTTGTCGCGGGCGAGGCGGCGGCGCCAGTCGGCGCAGGTCGGGCAGGCGTCCCCGACGACGGGTCCGACATGGATCGCGTCCGCCCCGGTGCTCAGCGGGATCCAGGGGACCCCGGCCGCCTCCGCGGCCTTGCGGATCTCGGCGTGGCCGGTCGTGTCGGCGGTGTCCGAGGCCACCAGGACAGCGGCGCAGGAGCCGAGCGCGTCGGCGAGCGCGCCGTGGTCCGGCCGTACCAGCGCGAAGGAGCGGGCCAGGACGGCGGCGGTGGCCCGGTCGAGGAGTCCGCCGTCACCGAGCAGGGCGACCGGGCCGGTGGGGTGCTCACGCATCGAGCAGCACCACCCGGACGAGATGCGGCAGTACGGCGTGCACGGCCGGGTCCTGGTCCAGCGGTACGACGACCGGTTCGAGTCCGTCGGCGCGCAGGGCCTCGACGAGCGGGCGGTGCCGTTCCCCGTCGGCGCCGTCGGAGGGGGCCCACAGGGAGACTTCGGGCGAGGGCGCGTACTCGGTCTGGTCGTGCGCGTGGGCCTGGTGGGCCAGCAGCAGGCGCCCCAGGGCGGACGCGGCGGCCTCGCCGGGGGTGAAGCCGGCCCCGTGCTCGGTCAGTCCGGTCTCCGCATCACCGAGGCGGAAGGCGTAGGCGGTGACCCCGGCGGGAGCCCGGAGCGCATACGCCGACAGTTCCTCGCCCGTGGTGAGCAGCAGATCGCGGATACGGATCGCGGAGTCGTCGAGGTGAAGGTCGGCGAGCGCCACCGGCTCCTGCTCCTGCTCCTGCTCCTGCTCCTGCCACTGAGTCGGCACCCGTCGCACGAGATGGTCCAGCAACGCCCGCTCCACGGCGTCGTCCCATGTCGCACCGGCGCCCGTACCGACGGGGAGATGCCCGAACACCTCGTCCACCGGCACGTCCCTGGCCGTGCCGTCCGCCGCCGCGAACCCGGTCACCGCGGCGTCCGCCGACAGCGCGCCGGCGCGGACGGCGTACGCGGCGAGTCCGTGCCGCAGCGCGGCGTCCTGGGCCTGTGCGAAGTCGGCCCCCGCGCCCCACACCGGGAAGGATGCCCCGGGGCGCCCGGGGTCGGCGACGGCGACGCGGACGACCCGCAGCGGGAACTGCTCGTAGTGCCCCTCGGTCACCGGCCCCAGCACCCCGAGCCGCTCATCGGTCAACGCACGCACACGTTCGGCGAGTTCGCCGCCGACAGAGGCGTCCGGCGCTTCGGCGAGCCGGTGGACGGAGGTCTGAAGCGTCTCCAGGTCGACACGAACGGCACCGGCCGCCGGGGTGTCCTCCTCCGCGACCCCGGTGACGTGCTCGAAGGCGCGGAACACCAGGTGGTTGGCGACGATGCCCGGGACGGGCCCGGTGAGCAGGTCGCTCCGTGTCTCCGCCACCGGGCTGCCCAGTCTCCGCCACAGCCTCTCCCAGCGCATCGCGGGACGGTCCGCCGGGCACACCGGCCCGATCCAGGCCTCCTCGCCGAGGAGGGTCACGGCGATCAGGGTCCGGCCGAGTTGTGCGCAGGCGAGGTCGACGGCCGTGAGGTGCACGGGACGGGTGCGGTCGGCCGCGTACAGGACGAGGTCGGCGGCCTCGACCGCGTGCCGCAGCGCCGCCGTGTCGGTGACGTCCAGCGATCCGTGGTCCAGGTGCTGTTCCACCGCACGGTCCCGGGCGTCGTCGGCGAGTTCCTCCAGCCGCGCGCTCACCCCCGGCTCCTCCCCGCCGGTGGTCAGGGCCGAGACCCGGGCAACACCCGTGAGCAGGGCGCCCTCCACGGTGGCGCAGAGCACCGCGCCCGCGCCGAGGACCAGGAGGCGGGTACGGCGGTACCGCTGGAAGCGCAGCGCGGGCGAGTTGCGGAAGGACTCGACGAAGGCGATCTCGGTGGCATACGCCTCCAACTCGGCCTCCGACAGGGTGTGTTCCTCGTCCTCGCCGACGTCGCGGACCAGTCCGGCCTCGTGTAGCGCGCCGACGAGCCGCTCGACCATCTGCCGGGTCGCGGGCCGCATGCTCGCGGTGAGGTCGCCGACGCTGTGTCTGCCGTCGAGGTGCGGGGACAGCTTCTCCAGCCACGCGTAGGTCGAGGCGCCCTGGAAGGTGACGATGTCGCTGCCCTGGCTCAGCAGCACACCGTCCCCTTCGGGGGTGGGGGTGAAGAAGACGCCGGTTCTCATCCGCGGGCGCATGGCCGCGATCGTGCTCTGCATGGTGGAGGACTCCGCATTCTGCTGGTCGGGCTGCGCGCCCCGGGCGAGTCGTGAGGTCGATCGTGTCAGCGGGCCCCCGCCCCGGTCGTCCGTCGGCAGTCTGCATTCCTGCCTCCGCCGAGAAGGGGCGGGCGGGCCCGGTCTCCCACTGGCGTGGGGGCCGGGGACTCAGATCCGCTGGTGTTGGCGGGTCAGCTCCTCCAGCACCGGGACGAGTTCGGCGGGTCCCGGAAGACGCGCCAGCTCCTCGCGCCAGAGACCAGCGCCGTCCCGGCAGTCCTGGAGAACCGACCGCAGAGCCGCCCGCAACGACTCGGGGTTCGACTCCCCTCGCCGCAGGGCGACTCCGGCGCCTTTGCGTACGAGTTGTACGGTCGCCGCCTCCTCGTCCCAGGCCGGCTCCGGAACGATCAGCTGGGGCACGCCCGCTGCGGCGGCCGACGCGAAGACCTCGGCACCGCCGTGGTGGACGACCGCCGAGCAGCTCGGGAGAAGCCGCGCCCAGGGGGCGTCCAGCGGGCCGACCAGCTCGAGGTCCAGCTCCCGCAGGGCGTCGGCGAACTCCTCCCCCGCCACCCAGACCCGTGGTCCCAGCGGTCGGCCGCGCAGCCGCTCCGGGATGCTGCCGCCCCCGCCGTACGGCACCCAGCGCACGTTCTCGTACCGGACGCCCGGCGCGGACAGCCGCATCCCGGGCGGCATGGGGTCGACGGTCCACTGGCCGAGGACCAGTTCCTCGGCGTAGGGCAGACCGTAGGGTTCGAGGAGCTGCTGCATGGTCTCCTCCAGCGGCTCCGGGAAGCCGTCGCCGGGGGCCTGGTCGTGGTAGCGCGCCGAACGCCCGCGCAGCCAGGCGATGTTGTCGCGGCCCCACAGCAGGCGGGCGTGGGCGGCTCCGCCGACGCGGGCGGCGACGGCGGCCGGGAGGCAGAAGGGGTCCCACAGCACCAGGTCGGGCCGCCAGCGGACGACGGTACCGGTGAGCTCCTCCAGCAGGGGGCGCAGGGCCGCGAAGGCACGGGTGGTCCGGTACCACTGGGCGCCCCAGTCGGGGCAGTCCCCCGGGCCGATGTGCAGTCCCCCTCCGGGGTGGCCGGCCAGGGCGGGGTTGCGACTGAGGTCGGTCAGCGCGGCGAGGTCCTCACCCTGTCCCACCGGGACGGCCGCGAGCCCCGCCCCGGTCACCCGGCGCACCAGATCCGGGTGGGTGGCGACGCGCACCTCGTGGCCGGCGTTCTGGAGCGCCCAGGCAAGCGGGGGCACCGGGAAGGCACGGGCCGCGACGGGAAAGGCGGCGAACAGGACACGCACGGGTCACTTCTCTCTCGCCGGGTGCTCGATGAGCCGGCGGCAGTGGTCGACGGTCTCGGCAGGAAGCGGTTCGAAGAGGACTTCGGGCGGGTGGCGTCCGGGTGTGGAGCACACGGGTGTGCGCTCGGGCCCGGCGGAGGAGGTCGCGGGAGCGCGCGGCCGCTCCGGTGACGAGGCAGTGCGTCATGAGGCGATTCGCACGGTGCTGTGGTCGCCGAGCACCAGCCGGTGCGAGGTGGGCACGCGGGGCGCGGGTGCGACCTGGGCGTGGCAGCCGATGAGGGAGGCGTCGATCCGGCGCACTCCGGTGATGGTCGCTTCGCTCAGCACGATGGAGAACTCGATCTCGCTGTCCTCGATCCGGCAGTTCTCGGCGATCGAAGTGGACGGCCCCACATAGGAGTTGACGATGGCCGATCCGGCGCCGATCAACGCCGGGCCCACGATCCGGGAGCCCCGCACGACCGCTCCCGCGCACACCCTGACCCGGCCGACGAGTTCGCTGTCGGCGCTGACGCTGCCCTCGACGGCGGGTTCGAGCACCTCCAGGACTCTGCGGTTGGCCTCCAGGATGTCGGCGACGGTGCCGGTGTCCTTCCAGTACCCGGTGATGACGGTCGGGCGGATGTCCCGGCCCTGCGCGAGCATCAGCCGCAGCGCGTCCGTGATCTCCAGCTCGCCCCGCTCGGAAGGGGCGATGGCGCGGACGGCCTCGTGGATGGCGGGGGTGAACAGGTAGACGCCGACGATGGCCAGATCGCTCGCGGGCCGCTCCGGCTTCTCCCGCAGGTCCGTGACGCGTCCGTCGGCGGAGAGCGTGGCGACGCCGTAGGCGCTGGGGTCGGGGACCCGGGTCAGCAGGAGCTGGGCGTCCGGGCGGTGCGCGCGGAACTCGTCGAGCAGCGCGCCGATGCCGCCGACGATGAAGTTGTCGCCGAGGTACATCAGGAAGTCGTCGTCACCGAGGAAGTCCCGGGCGATCAGTACGGCGTGGGCGAGGCCGAGCGGCCGGGGCTGCGGAAGACAGGTCACCCGCAGCCCGAAGTCGGAACCGTCGCCGACGGCCCGCCGGACCTCGGCGGCGGTGTCACCGACGATCACCCCGACGTCCTTGATCCCGGCGTCGGCAATGGCTTCGAGGCCGTAGAAGAGGACGGGCTTGTTGGCGATGGGGACGAGTTGTTTGGCGGAGGTATGGGTGATCGGGCGCAGTCGCGTGCCCGCGCCGCCCGCCAGCACGAGGGCTTTCACGAGGGTCCTTTCGATGCTCGGTGCGTCAGGGTGCTCAGTGCCTGGGTGCGCGGAACGCGGCGACCGTGAGCGGGCCGAAGACCACGAGCAGCAGCAGGGACCAGCCGAGCGTGGCGGCGATCGGGTGCGCGATCGGCCAGGCGGCGTCGGCGGGTGCGGCCATGGGGTTGCCGAACAGCTCCCGTACGGCCGACACGACCGCGCTCACCGGGTTCCAGTCGGCGAGCAGCCGCAGCCCCGTGGGCAGCCCTTCGGTGGGCACGAAGATGTTGGAGATCATGGTGAGCGGGAACATCAGCATGCCGACCAGGTCGGTCGCCGACCGGGAGGGCATGACCTGGCCGATCCACATCCCCAGCCAGCTGAAGGCGTAGCGGGCGAGGAGGAGCAGGGCGAGCCCCGCCACCACCCCGGTCGGGCGCCAGCCGACCAGCAGCCCGCAACCGGCCATCATCACCAGGGTGATGACCCCGCCGAGGCACTCGGCGAGCGACTGCCCGACGGGTACACCCGTGCGGCTCATGGGCAGCGAGTGGAAGCGGTCGGTGATCCCCCGCTCCTTGTCCTCGGCCACCACGGCCGCGCTGGCGGCGATGCCGAACACCGCCATCTGGGCGAGCATGCCGGGCACCAGGAAGTCGACGTACGAACCACCGCCGGGCGGCCGCATGTTGCTGCCGAGCACGTAGACGAACAGCAGGGTGAAGAGCAGCGGGATCGCCAAGGCCATCACGGCCCGCTCCGGGGCGCTGCGCAGGTGCAGGAGATAGCGCCGGGCGACCGTCGCCGCATCCCCGGCGCACCAGCGCAGCCGGGACAGCAAGGGTTCTTCGGCGGTGTGCCAAGTGGTGGGCGGCAAAGGCGTGTTCACACGGACTCCCGGTCCCGGTCCGGCCGGCGCATGAGGTTCAGGAACACCTCGTCCAACGTGGGCCGGCGCAGGGCGAGATCCGCTACGGCGATGCCGGCGGCCTCCAGTTCGCGCAGTGCGGTGGCGAGCACGGCCGTGCCGGGCGCCGCGTCCGCGCCGAGGGCCAGGGTGACCCGGCGGGGGTCGTCGCCGGTGCCGGGATCCCGGCCGCCGGCCCGGGCCAGGATCTCGGCGGCCCGGCCGCGCTGTCCGGCGTCGCGGACGGTGAGGTCGATGGACTCGCCGCCGAGCGCGGACTTCAGCTCGAAAGGGGTGCCCTCGGCGACGACCCGGCCGCCGGTGCCGTCCGGGTCGTGCAGCACGGCGATCCGGTCGGCGAGATGGTCGGCCTCGTCCAGGTACTGCGTGGTCAGCAGCACGGTCGTCCCGGCCCGGACCAGCTCCCGCACGCTCTCCCACAGACCGCTCCGGCTCTGTGGATCGAGGCCGGTCGTGGGCTCGTCGAGGAACATCACCGCGGGCGGGACGACCAGCCCGACCGCGAGGTCGAGCCGCCGGCGCATCCCGCCCGAGTAGGTGCGCACCGGCCGCTGGGCCGCCTCCAGCAGTCCGAACCGCTCCAGCAGCTCCTCGGCCCGTCGCCGTGCGGCGGCTCCGCGCATCCGGTACAGCCGGGCGAACATCTCCAGGTTGTCACGCCCGCTGATCACCTCGTCCACCGAGGCGTACTGCCCGGTCAGCGCGACGCTTGCGCGCACCCGGGCGGGATGCCGGACGACATCGTGCCCGGCCACGCGGGCGGTTCCGCCGTCCGGGAGGGACAGGGTCGCCAGGATACGGACCAGCGTGGTCTTCCCCGCGCCGTTGGGCCCGAGCAGTCCGCAGACAGTGCCGGGTGCGACGGTGAGGTCGACTCCGCCCAGGGCGGGCGTCGCCCCGAACGCCTTGTACAGGGCGCGCACCTCGATCGCGGGGGTGTCGGGCGGGGGAGGGGGCACGGGTTCTCCTCGGGACGAAGACTTACGGTCGGGTCCGGGCGGCGGGGCGCAGCCGCACCGGCAGCGTCAGCAGCCCGCGCATGTCCCCGACGGGACGCCACTGCGGGGGCGCGCTCGGATCGGCCGCGGCCAGCTCCGGCCAGCGGTCGAGCAGTACGGCCAGGACGGTCTCCGTCTGGAGCCGGGCGAGCGGCGCGCCCAGGCAGAAGTGGATGCCGTGGCCGAAGGAGAGATGGGGGCCGCGCGCTCGGGTGAGGTCCAGCCGGTCGGGCTCGGGGAAGACGTCCGGGTCCCGGTTGGCCGCCGAGAGCGCCACGCTGACGACGCTGCCCGCCGGGATGACCGTACCGGCGACCCGTACGTCCTCCCGTGCCACCCGCAGCGTGGTCCGCGCCAACGACGCCTCGTAGCGGAGGAGTTCGTCCACCGCGGAGGGCAGCAGCTCGGGACGGGCGCGCAACAGCGCGAGCTGGTCGGGATGACGCAGCAGGGCGTCGACCGCGTTGCCGATCATCCCCGTCGTCGTCTCGTGGCCCGCCACGAGCAACAGGACCAGCAGGCCGACGAGTTCCTCGTCGTCGAGACGCTGCCCCCGGTCGTGCGCCACCACGAGGGCGGCGAGCAGGTCGGGCTGCTCCTCCTGGGGCAGATCGGTGCGGACGTGGGGGCGCTTCGCGGCCACGAGGGAGGCGAACCAGCGGTGCAGTCTACGGGTGCGCTCCGCGGGCCCCGCTCCGTTGCCGGAGACGGTGAGCATCCGGGTGGCCCAGGTCAGCAGCGCGCCCCGGCTGCGGTGCGGCACCCCGAGCAGCTCGCTGATCACCAGGACCGGCAGCGGGAAGGCCAGCGCCGTCATCAGGTCGACGCCGTCCTCGTCCGGGACCGCGTCGAGGAGTTCCCGGGTGAGCCGTTCGACCCGTGGCCGTAGCTCCTCCACCCGGCGCGGGGTGAACGCACCCGAGATCAGCCGCCGTAGCCGGGTGTGGTCCGGGGGGTCGCTGTTGACCAGGGGCAGGAAGAAGCTGTCGGCGCCGGAGACGCCGTACCCGGCGGAACTCAGCGTCTCTTCGGCGAGCCTGGGGTCCTTGGAGAACCGGGCGTCGAGCAGCACGGCTCTGGCGTCGGCGTGCCGGGTGATCAGCCAGTACTCGAGGCCCTGCGGGTTGCGCACGAGCCGGGGGCCGGGGCTCTCGCGCAGCCGGGAGTAGTAGGCGTGCTGATCGGTGAAGAAGGCGGGCGTGTCGATCTCGGTCGGCGAGGTCACCGGGAGTCCAGCAGGGATTCGATGGTGTCGGCCGCTGCGGGGGCTCCGCCGGCCCGCTGGATGTGCCCGCGCATCTCCTGCACCCGGGCACCGAACGAGGAGTCGGACAACACCCCCAGCGCCGCCTGTCGCAGACCGTCGGCCGTCACCTCGCTCCGGTGCAGCATCACCCCCAGACCCAGCTCCACCACCCGGTCCGCGTTCGCCCGCTGCTCACTCATCTGCGGAATCGCCACCATCGGCACCCCGAACGACAGCGACTCCATCACACTGCCCATCCCCGCATGCGTCACGAACAGATCCGCCTCACCCAACACCCGAAGCTGCGGCACATGCGCCCGCACCTCCACATGCCCAGGCACCCCCGCCAACCGCGCCGGATCCACCCGGTCCCCCACCGCCATCACCACATCCCACGGCAACCCGGCAAACGCATCCACACACGTCTGGAAGAACCCCAGATCATCGTTGTGGATCGTCCCCAACGACACCAGCACCAACGGCCGCTCACCACCCGACCGACGACTCCACACCCCGTCGAACCGGCGATCCGACCAGCAAGGCCCCACGAAGTGGAAGTCCTCCCCGAACGTCTCGCCCCGGAACTGGAACTCACGCGGGATGAACACCAGCGCCGGACCCGACTCGCTCCCGGTCATCAACTCCTTGGGCCCGAAGGGGACTTGCACCCGCTCCAGCAGCTTGGCGACGCCGTGGAAGACGCGCATGACCTCCGGGTGCAGCGGATCGACCTCGGTCCGGTCACTGGCCAGCGACCAGTCGGCGCTCGCCGCGAAGGTGGTCCGGTACGGCAGCGCCGTGATGCCCCGTCGTGCCGCGGCGAGCCGGGCCGCCCACCCGGACGGGTCGTCGTACACCACCAGATCGGGCCGGTCCGCCGCGAACGCGCGGTCCAGCGGCCCGAGTACGGCCACGGTCTCGCGCAGCAGGTCGCGGAGCACCTTCGCCAGGTCGGCGCTGCCGAACCGGTCCGGACGGTCCGCGGCGCTGTCGTCGGCCGGCAGCCCGTCCATGGTGGACTCGTAGAGCAGCGGCGTCGCCCCGGTCGCGGCCACGGCGGCGGCGAACCGGTCGGTCGTCGCGAAGCTCACCCGGTGCCCGCGCCGCGTCAGCTCCTCGGCGACACCGAGCGCCGGGTTCACATGGCCGTGTCCGGGCAGAGCGAAGAACGCGATGTGCGCCGGGCGTGGTCCACCGGCCTGGCGGAGACCACTCATCGTCCCACCTCGGCCCGCACCAACACGGATTCGATGGTGTCGGCCGCTGCGGGGGCTCCGCCCGCCCGCTGAATGTGCCCGCGCATCTCCTGCACCCGGGCACCGAACGAGGAGTCGGACAACACCCCCAGCGCCGCCCGCCGCAGACCGTCGGCCGTCACCTCGCTCCGGTGCAGCATCACCCCCAGACCCAGCTCCACCACCCGGTCCGCGTTCGCCCGCTGCTCACTCATCTGCGGAATCGCCACCATCGGCACACCGAACGACAGCGACTCCATCACACTGCCCATCCCCGCATGCGTCACGAACAGATCCGCCTCACGCAACACCCGAAGCTGCGGCACATGCGCCCGCACCTCCACATGCCCAGGCACCCCCGCCAACCGCGCCGGATCCACCCGGTCCCCCACCGCCATCACCACATCCCACGGCAACCCGGCAAACGCATCCACACACGTCTGGAAGAACCCCAGATCATCGTTGTG